>NZ_AHTH01000012.1 GCF_000245735.1 Alishewanella jeotgali KCTC 22429 | reverse complement strand
TGCCGGTTAGCAACCGTGATGAGCTGGCACTGCGACTTTACAATCAGACTAAGATATTAGGTGTTCAGCGCGCCTTAATCCTTGTGCAACGCAAGGCTTTTCATTATGATCGGCAATATTTTGTAATTATAATAATGCTGAATTTCAGCCGCTTAATTTTTAATCGTTAAGCGTTTCAATGTGGAGATGAGTGGATGAGCAATGCGCCTGTAGATCATGGTCGCCGCCGCTTCCTGACCATTGCAACCTCTGTTGTGGGGGGCGTTGGTGCCATAGGAGCTGCTGTGCCCTTTATTGCGTCCTGGAATCCGAGTGAACGGGCTAAACAAGCCGGTGCGGCAGTTAGTGCTGACATCAGTAAACTCGAAGATGGGCAACTAATCCGCGTAGAGTGGCGTGGTCGCCCGGTGTGGATCGTAAAGCGTACCGAAGAAATGCTGGCCCAACTGGCCGATACCGAGAACCGCTTACGGGATCCAGGTTCCAAGGAGCCGCAACAGCCCGCTTATGCCCAGAACCGTCATCGTTCCATCAAGCCGGAAATTTTTATTGCCGTCGGGATCTGTACTCACCTGGGCTGTTCACCAACCTATCTGCCAAGTGACTTTGCGGCACAGGTTGAAGGCATCCGCTCTGGTTTCTTCTGTCCTTGCCACGGTTCCCGTTTTGACATGGCTGGCCGGGTGTTCCAGAACGTACCTGCCCCAACCAACCTGATGATTCCTCCGTATATGTTTATCGATGACAACACCGTGCTGATCGGTGAAGACGAGGGGGCTGCCTGATGTTTAAGAATATGATGAGCTGGATTGAGTACCGCTTACCCTTTATGGATAAGATGAACCTGCATGTGATGCAGTATCCGGCACCAAAAAACTTTAACTTCTGGTACTTTTTCGGCTCGCTGGCGATGTTAGTGCTGGTAAACCAGATCGTCACCGGTATCTGGCTGACCATGAACTATGAGCCATCAGCCGAAGGTGCTTTTGCCTCTATCGAATACATCATGCGTGATGTCGAGTACGGCTGGTTACTGCGTTATATGCATTCAACCGGTGCCTCAGCCTTCTTCGTCGTGGTCTACCTGCATATGCTGCGCGGTATGATGTACGGCTCTTACCAGAAGCCACGCGAACTGCTGTGGATCTTCGGTATGCTGATCTTCTTAGTTCTGATGGCAGAAGCTTTCATGGGTTATATGCTGCCATGGGGCCAGATGTCGTTCTGGGGTGCGCAGGTAATTATCTCGATCTTCGGTGTTATTCCGTTTATTGGCGATGATTTAACGCTGTGGATCCGCGGTGACTATGTTATCTCTGGTGCTACCTTAAACCGCTTCTTTGCGCTGCATGTTATTGCCTTACCACTGGTGTTGGTGATCCTGGTGTTCCTGCACATTATGGCACTGCATGAAGTGGGTTCGAACAACCCGGACGGTATCGATATCAAACGCGATAACGATGGTTCTGTTGAACTGACTGAAGCCGACAAAAAGTTTACTTTCCACCAGTATTTCACCAAAGGTGGCAAGAAAGTGATTGTCGATGCGATCCCATTCCACCCGTACTACACCGTAAAAGACTTAGTGGGTGTTGCCGGCTTCCTGTTAGCCTTTGCTTTTGTGATCTTCTTTGTGCCTGAGGGCGGTGGTTTCTTCCTGGAGCCGCCAAACTTTGAAGTGGCTAACCCAATGAAGACGCCTGAGCATATTGCACCAGTTTGGTACTTCACGCCATTCTATGCCATCTTACGTGCTATTCCGGATCCGTTACTAGGCGCTATCGCGATGTTCCTGGCCATCCTGGCACTGGCGTTACTGCCGTGGATTGACCGTGGCAAGGTACGCTCTGTGCGTTACCGTTGTGAACTGCACCGCTGGAACCTGGTGATGTTCTGCATCAGCTTTGTAGCGCTGGGTATTCTGGGTGTGTTACCTGCGACACCAACTTATACCGTGTTGTCTCAGATCTTCTCATTTACCTATTTCGCGTTCTTCGGTTTGCTGTGGTTATACAGTAAAAATGAGAAAACCAAACCACTGCCAGTGAGGTTAACCTGATGATGAAAAAGTTACTTTCTGCTGTTGCATTATTAGCCTCATCGCTGGCAATGGCGGCGGGCCCGACGATTCCGCTGGACAAGGCGCCAATCGATCTACGGGATACCGCATCGTTACAAAATGGTGCCAAGTTATTCCAGAACTATTGTCTGGGTTGCCACCAGATGCAGTACCAACGCTATTCACGCACTTTCCGGGATCTGGGTATTCCGGAAGAGCTGGGCATGGAGCATCTGATGTTTACCGGTGAAAAAGTCGGTGATCATATTACTAATGCGATGCCAGCGGACTATGCTGAAAATTCATTCGGCGTATTACCACCGGATCTGACTAACGTTGCCCGGGTGCGCGGTGCTGATTGGTTATATACTTATCTGCGTACCTTCTATGTTGATGACAGCCGTCCGTTTGGTGTTAACAACAAGGTATTCCCGTTGGTGGGTATGCCGCATGTGTTGCAAGAGTTGCAAGGCGTACCTTATCAGGCGTATGAAACCCGCCTGGTGGATGGTCAGCCGAAAGAAATCTACGTTGGTATCCGTACTGACGGCAGCGGTGAGCTGAGCCCGGAAGAGTATGATCGTGCAGTGGCCGATTTGGTGAACTATATGGTTTACACTGGCGAGCCAACCAAACTGGAAGCCCGCTCTTTGGGGATCAAGGTGATGATCTTCTTATTGATCTTCTTCGTGCTGGCTTACCTGCTGAAGAAAGAATATTGGAAAGATGTTCACTAAGCATTTGTTTTTAAAATAGTTACTATCGGGGGCCTTGTGCCCCCTTGCCGTTTTAACTGTACCGGAGGAATAGATGGCGATCATTGCCAATAAACGCCCTGTGATGACATTATTTTCAGCTGTTGATGATATGTGTAGTCATCAGGTCCGCATAGTGCTAGCGGAAAAAGGCGTAACGGTTGATATTCTCCAGGTAACGCCGGACAACGTGCCGGAAGATCTTTACGAAGTTAACCCCTATGGCAGCCTGCCAACCTTACTGGATCGCGAACTGGCGCTGTATCAGGCAGATATCATTATGGAGTACCTGGACGAGCGCTTCCCGCATCCACCACTGATGCCGGTTTATCCGGTTGCCCGTGGTCAGGCGCGCTTAATGATGTATCGCATTAAGCATGACTGGTACAGCCTGGCAGAGAAAATTCTGCAGGGTGATGACGAAGCGGCCATTGCGCGTCAGGAGTTAAAAGAAGGACTGCTGTCGATTGCACCGCTGTTTAGTGAAGCGCCGTTTTTTATGAGTGAAGAGTTTGGCCTGGTTGACTGTTATATGGCTGTGTTGCTGTGGCGCTTACCTTTACTGGGTATTGAGTTAAACGGCAGCGGTAGCAAACAACTGAAAACCTATATGAACCGCATTTTTGAACGCGATGCGTTCCAGGCCTCGTTAACAGAAGCTGAGCGCGAAATTCGTAAGGGGATGCCGCTCTGATGCAAAAGATGACGGCCAACCGGCCCTATTTATTGCGCGCCTTTTACGACTGGATAGTCGATAACAAGTGCACGCCTTATCTGGTGGTCGATGCAACCTATCCGGCGGTCAAGGTGCCGCAGCAATTTGTGCAAAATGGTCAGATCGTGCTGAATATTCTGCCTTCTGCCATTGGTAATCTGCAGCTGGGCAATGAGTTAATCACCTTTAATGCCCGCTTTAGTGGTCAGCCTTTTGCGCTGTCGATTCCGGTAAAAGCCGTGCTGGCTATCTATGCCCGTGAAAACGGTGCCGGCACTGTCTTTACGTTAGAGGAAGACGAAGAGGATGATCAGGATTTTGTTTCTGATGCTACGCCGGATGACTTGCCGCCAGAGCCGCCTAAGCCAGGGCGCGGCAGCCACCTGAAAGTCGTGAAGTAATGTAAGTCAATAAAGCCGGGTTTCCCGGCTTTATGCATCTTATCCTGTTAGGTATTTCCAATCTTGTTTTAGCTGCTGCAAAGTTGGCGCGATGCCGGTGTGACCAACATTGGCTGTCAGCTTTTTTGCGCCAGCTGCCAAAAGCTTTTTATCAGCGGTTCCTGCTGCCGCTTTGCCAGCATACAGATCCCCAGGTCAAACGGCTGAAACGGATATTGATGTTCCAACACCCGAACCCGCTCTTTTACCGGGCTATGCTGCAACACCGGATCCGGCACTATGCTGACACCGCTGCCTAATGCCACCATCGACACCAGGGCTTCGTGGCCATCAACCTTGGCCACTACAGCCGGATTAATATTGCAGTCTTTCAGCCAACGGTCAAAACGACTACGCGCCGGACCATGCTCGGGCAGGATCAGCGGTATCTCATTCCAGTTTACCTCTGCACCGGCCAGTAAATCATTAACCCGGCACGGGATCACAGGTGCAATCAACCGCACCGGCAGGCTGGCAATGCTTTGAAAGTACATGGTAGTTGGCAGCTGCTCCGGGCGGGCGGCGATAGCAACATCGGCTTCATCCTGCTTAATGCGGTCAATAGCCTGCGCCGCATCACCGGTACTCAGCTGAATTTCTGCCTTTGGGCAGTGCAGGCGAAATTTATCCAGCAGCGCCGGCAGATGGCTATAGCTGGCGGTAACGGTACAGTAAATCCTTAAGGTACCGCTAAGCTCGCTGCTGGCTAGCTGTAAATCCAGTTGCAGCTGATGCCATTCATCCAGCCACAGCCTTACAAAGCGTTGAAAGCGGCTGCCGGCCGTGGTCAGTTTCACTGTTCTGTTATCGCGTTCAAATAAGCTGCTGCCAAGCTCTTCTTCCAGCCGTTGGATCACCCGAGTCAGGGTGGAGGGGCTAACAAACATTTGCTCGCTGGTGCGGGCATAATTCAGGCTGCTGGCCAGATGTAAAAACAGTTGTGCGCTACGGATATCCATCTTTATTGCAGAATATGAAATGCAGTATTGAAAATATATCACTTCACGCAATAAAAGTCGCGTTATAGACTAATTTCATCAAAGCAGCGCATCCCTGATGAAAACCCCGCTGCTCCTGTTGGCAACAGCCACAGCACGAATGTTGGAACTGACGATGAGCAATTACTTTAATACCTTAAATTTACGCCAGCAGTTACGCCAGTTAGGCCAGTGCCGTTTTATGGACAAAGCTGAGTTTGCTAACGGCTGCAGCTTTATCAAAGATTGGAATATAGTGATCGTCGGTTGTGGCGCGCAGGGCCTGAATCAAGGGCTGAATATGCGCGACTCAGGGTTAAACATCAGCTATGCGCTGCGTGATGAAGCCATCGCCGAAAAGCGGGCTTCGTACCAGAAAGCCAGCAGCAATGGCTTTACTGTCGGTACTTATCAGCAGTTAATTCCAGGTGCAGATCTGGTATTAAACCTGACCCCGGATAAGCAGCATAGCAGCGTAGTGGATGCCATTATGCCGCTGATGAAGCAGGGCGCGACCCTGGCTTACTCGCACGGCTTTAATATTGTCGAAGAGGGTAAGCAGATCCGGCCTGATATTACGGTGATTATGGTGGCACCTAAGTGTCCGGGCACCGAAGTACGGGAAGAATATAAGCGCGGCTTCGGCGTACCGACCTTAATAGCAGTGCATCCGGAGAACGATCCTAAAGGTCAGGGGCTGGAAATTGCCAAAGCCTATGCTTCCGCGACCGGCGGTGATCGGGCCGGGGTATTAGAGTCGTCCTTCGTTGCCGAAGTAAAATCCGATTTAATGGGCGAACAGACCATTCTGTGTGGCATGTTGCAAACCGGCGCGATTCTGGCCTTTGACAAGATGGTTGCCGATGGTATGGAAGCCGGTTATGCCGCCAAACTGATTCAGTATGGCTGGGAAACCGTAACCGAAGCCTTAAAGCACGGCGGCATCACCAATATGATGGACCGGCTGAGCAATCCGGCCAAGATCAAAGCTTATGATCTGGCAGAAGAGTTAAAAGGCACCTTACGTCCGCTGTTTGAGAAACATATGGACGACATTATCAGTGGCGAGTTCTCCCGCACTATGATGGCAGACTGGGCTAATGATGATAAAAACCTGCTGACCTGGCGTGAGCAAACCCGTGACTCGGGCTTTGAACAGGCACCGGTATCCAGCGAGCAGATCAGCGAACAAGAATACTTTGACCGCGGCATCCTGTTAGTGGCCATGGTAAAAGCCGGGGTAGAACTGGCCTTTGAAACCATGGTCGATGCCGGCATTATCGAAGAGTCGGCTTACTATGAGTCGCTGCATGAAACGCCACTGATTGCCAATACCATCGCCCGTAAGCGCTTGTATGAAATGAACGTGGTGATTTCGGATACGGCTGAGTACGGTAACTACCTGTTTGCTCATGCTGCAGTACCTTTGCTGCGCGATAAGGTAAATAGTTTAAGCAGTGAATATATCGGTAAGGGTTTAAGCGGCAGTCAAAATGGTGTCGATAACCTGAAGCTGATTGCTGTCAATGAAGCCATCCGCCAGCATCCGGTGGAAGTGGTAGGTAAAAAATTACGCGGCTATATGACAGCAATGAAACGCATTGTCGAGGCAAATTAAGCCAGCGCGCAAAGAATGATGTGGTTACAGGTCGTCAGGCCAGACACAGTGTGCCGCCTGACACCTGACCAATAATGATGTTATACGTGGACCTTGGTTGTTTTGCCCCGCTTGTCGGGGCTTTTTTTTCTCTGATATTCTCGTCCAGAAACGAGTCTGCTAGGTTGGTTATTCCTCTGGGCTTTCGGCGAAGGCGGGCGCTTTGACAATCACCCCATTTTTTATAACCCAACTTAGCTGACGGCTCTGCTTAATGTCCAAAACCGGATTGCCGGCAACGATAATAATGTCCGCTAAGGCGCCTTCAGTGATGCGACCAAGATCCTGACATCCCAGAATATCGGCCGCTGTCCTCGTGGCAGTTTCTAAAGCCTCGATCGGTGTCAGACCATGCCGAACCAATAACTCAAGCTCACGGTGAATGCCGCCACCTGGCAGATTCCAAACACCGGCTGGCGCATCTGAACCCGCACCAATAATACCGCCCAGCTGATGTACTCGTTTTACCACCGTCGCGGCCAGAAGGTGGCTAAGTTTGGACGATTCATTGTGCCCGGCCCGGCCCTGCGCAGTTTGCTGATACCAGCTGAACATTTCCTGGTTGGCTTTAAGCTGCCGCGCAGCGGGTAAATCATCAATCTGGTCAACATCATCGGCAAAACTGTAGGAAACAGATAGGGTTGGTACTATAGCGACACCTGCACGGACGGTGGCTTGCGCTAATTGCTCAATTAGAGCCTCATCGAAAGGTAAGCGATTTGGATCGCCTCCCAAGCGCTGGTAGGCCAGTGCATAGCCGCTGGCATGCTCGATGGTATGAACACCCGCCGTAATAGCTTGCAGCGCATCAACTTTAGCCGCGGTTAACCCCCGAGTATTATGCATACCCAGATCAGTCATAATGCGCATGCCCTGCGCCCGGGCCTCTGTGGCAGCCGCTTGATACACTTCAGGTTCCAGTTGCTCGTAAAGTTTTACAAAACTGGCCCCCTGACTGGCCAGCCAACGCACGGCTTGCTCTGCCTCTGCCGCCGTCGCCACATCTAGAGTCCAGGCGGTGTGCTGCTGCTCAGCGCCTGGTTTTACCACGCCATCCGCGCCGAAGTGGCGCATTACAGTGTTACTGCCATCTAGTAAAGGCCCGGTCCAGAAAAGCCGCGGTCGTTTTTCTATTGCCAGTAAGGTTTCTATCTGCGACATGGCATTGTTGGCATCCCGCACACTGGTCACGCCAGCAGCTAAAAACCAGTCAAGGTAATGCGCGCGTAAATGCACATGTAAATCAATTAGTCCCGGTAGCATGGTGCCATCGCCGGCATCAATATGAGGTACCCCATCAGGCAATGGGCATTGTTTGACTGAACCGACACAGACAATGCGCTCCCCTGCCAACAGCAGCTGTTGTTGTTCCAGCACTTGGTTACCTATGCCAATAACCAGACGCCCTGTCAGCGCCAGGGTTACTTCGTCGGGCGCATATCTGGCTGTAAGTTTCGTACTGGCAGCACATCCGGTCACCAGCAGCACAAAGGCGATAAAAAGGATAAATTTGGTCATTAGCGAAACCTTAGCTCATTTTTGCGAACTATTTTCATGAAGAACACCAGGCTTAATCGCACTTTCTCACGTCAACGGTAATCTGGAGTTGATAGTAAGATGTGCCGCTTGGTTGAGCTGACAAGATGCTCTGCTTATCAGATGATTGATGTAGCGTGCTGTTTGGGATTAATGTGATCTTATCGCCAGCAAGTAAAGCGATAAGTAACGCAATAATCGCGGTTATTGTGACTAAAACTTTGTACAGTGTCATTAGATCGTCCTCAGGTCTGCAAGCTTAGGCTCAGTAGTGGGCATTATGTGGCCAGGTATCAGTACGCAAGTCCGATATGCCCCTGAAAGACAGCTTACCGAAATATTCTTTTTGCAGGTTAGGACAAAAGACGGTCAAATTGTGCCAATATCTGATCAGGTGAGAACGCAGAACAAAAGCTTATGTTTGTAAAAAAAGATACGCATAAGGTTGCAATGTTAGTGTATCCGGATGCCCAAATTCTGGATATTGCCGGCCCGTTAGAGGTCTTTGCCAGGACCAGTCGCTGGTTAACTCTGCAGGGGCATTATTCCGCACAGGCATACACTATCGAACTGGTGGCAGAGAAACAAGGGTTGGTAAAGACCTCCGGTGGACTAGCTATGCAAGCCGGGCAGAGTTTTGCCAGCTTTACCGGATGTGACACGCTATTGGTGACCGGCGGTATCGGGTTTAGCAATGCAATGCAAAATGAAGTAATTCTTCGTTGGTTACAGGCCCAACGTCAGAATTGTGAAAGGCTGGGCTCGATATGCACGGGAGCCTTGGTTCTTGCCGCTGCAGGCATACTGGATGGCCATGCCGCCACGACACATTGGGAGTATCTGCAGCTCCTGGCCGCTAATACTAAAAATTGTGAGGTCAGGAATAATGTGCTGTTTGTGCAAAGTGACAACATTTTTACCTCTGCCGGTGTAACCGCGGGTATCGACATGGCATTGGCGTTGGTTGAGCAAGATTATGGAAAATCAGTCGCTACGGCGGTTGCTGAGCAACTGTTGTTAGAGCGTAGACGTGGCGCGACTCAACCACAAAAAAGTCGCTTTCTGGAGGCTGAGAAACGTACGGACCGCTTTGGTGATCTTCAACTTTGGATATTACAAAATCTGGCTGGTAATTTGACTGTAAACTCCCTAGCGGAAAGAATGGCAATGAGCTCCAGACACTTTGCCAGACAGTTTAAGGAGCACACTGATGTAACAGTGGCAGACTATATCAATCAAGTCAGAACTGAAGAGGCCCTCCGGTTAATGGAAACGGGAGTTAGCTCACATAAAGATATCGCACGACAGTCAGGTTTTAGCAGTGAACAGCATTTAAGGCGGGCGTTACAGCGCCATTCCGTTGGCGCCATTCAAAACTCAAGATGATTGAAGATGGGCTTGAGTCTTAGCTTTCCCTTTTAGCTGCGTTACAACACCACCTTTTTCACAAACTGCAGTACGGCTTCCTGAAAACCCGGAGAAATTTTAACCCGATTTGCCGCTAATTCTGCGAGCCGGATGTGATCGGTGTTATTGGGGTTTGCGAGAGGGAACTCCGCAGGTGGCCCAATCAATGACATATATTCCTCCGGCAAGCCTGTTCTGCTGTCCCAGAACATATGATTACCACCAGAAATTAGTACTATTTGAGCTTCAGAATTGCGTTTTAGCAACTCGGCCATTGGTGCCATGTTTTGACGGGGGGGGACCATAGGGTCGTTTGACGCATAGAGTACCAGGGTTGGTTTCTGGATTTCCGCCAATGCCGGCTTAGGATCAAAGTGATAGATATTACAGAGGTAGTGCGCTTTAATTACCGGGCAAAGCTGCATCAACAGATCGAGCATTTTTTGCTGGCGACTAGCTGCAGCATAGGCAGCAGCTTGGCTCTTACCCTGGCGGATCTCAGTTTCTACTTTGTCGCTATGAATTTGTTGCCGCACACTTTCTACAGGCGCTGCCGCGAGCACTAAACCTGCAATTCTGGGATCGTCTGCCATTAACGGCACAACATAGCCGGCTTGACTGTGACCATAGATAATCACTTTCTGATGATTAATGTCTTGCCGGTCACTCAGCCAATCTAAGGCAGCAAGCACATTGTTCGCTCGGTCGTAAAAGCTTTCTGTTTTCCAACTGCCGGTTGATGGCATAACGCCTTTTTTGCCTAAATTAAGTATGGCGACACCTTGAGATAACAGTGCCCGGTTAAGTGGGTTCTCGGGTGTAAGGATACCGTCTCTGGAGCCTGATACGACCAGCATCACGGGTGGTTGATGAATGCCTACGGGTTTCATAAAGACCGCGGCAATCTTATCCTGACCCGAAGTAACCGTGACTTGTTGTCGAGAGTATGAGACGCCACTTTGCGGATCTATGATGACTCTCTCTTCATCCTGCCATTGATGTATAGCGTTGCGAGGGTTGGCTTTTATGCTACAACCACTGAGCAAGGTAATAATTAACGTAATAATCATGGTGACGATTAAAAAGGTTTTGTAGATTTTCATTTAGGTTGTCCTCAGAACTTCATATTCGTGGTGTGTTGACGTGCTGCATGCTGCCACGCGACACTATGGTGCTCTAAATACTCAGCAGTGTGCTGGGCAGTGACAGGACCTGCTAACCTGGTCAATAAGTAGAGTGCGGCGTCGATACCAGAGGTTAGGCCTCCGGCGCAAAGGATCTGACCGTTATCGATAAATCGCTGATCTCGAATCAGAGTGATATGTGGAAACTCATCCGAAAATTGTTGCCAGAACTGATGGTGGGTAGCGGCCTTCAGTCTATCAAGTAAACCGGCTCTGGCCAGGTGAAAGGCACCAGTACAAACCGATAGGATAACAGCCCCGTTTTTCGCCTGCGTTATCAACCAGTCCTGGCAGCTTAATGCCATTTTCTGGGCCGGCACCACGACGATATGAGCTGTGGGATGTGGGTCTGTGATGGCAAAATGAGTAGCCGTGACAAAACCACCGCTCATCGTCAGAGGTGAGCCCGTTGCGGCGATAGTGTGTAAACGAAACGACAGCGGGGAGCTAAATAAGTTGGCGTCCTGAAATACTTCCCAGGGGCCGGCGGTATCCATTAAGTTGGCCGACTCCCCTAGCAGAAAAAATACGTTGAAGACCTGCGATCCTTTGTCGGTATTTGCGGCGCTAGCGGCCAGGGTAATATTGGGGTTCTGCATCTTTTACTATCCTCATTGATGGTAAAAGTGAGCTTACCCAAACTTAGTTTTCGTAGGTTAGGACAAAAAAGGGTCAATTTGTGCCAAGTTTGTCTGGCTTGGCACCCGGCGTCGCACCGTATTCTGATGCGGGTTAGGTAAGTTGTAGCAAGGACAAAGCCAGCCCGATGAATGCCGAGACCGCAATCACTTTGATCACATTTATTTTATAGCGAAACAGCGCTACACCTGCTACCACAGCAATGGCGGCAGAAAGCCATTCCAAGGGCCCGGCAAAGCCGGCAGGCCATAATATGTGATAACCAAAAAACAACGCCAGATTTAAAATGACCCCAACGACGGCTGCCGTGATTGCGGTCAGAGGCGCGGTGAATTTCAGATCGTTGTGCGTTGTTTCAATAAAGGGGGCGCCCGCGAAGATAAAAATAAATGACGGCAGGAACGTAAACCAGGTAACGATACCAGCAGCCAGTGCGCCGGCAATAAACGCCATATCAGCACCAAAGGTGGCATTGACATAACCGCCAATAAAACCGACAAAAGCCACAATCATAATCAGCGGCCCAGGTGTGGTTTCGCCCAGCGCAAGGCCATCAATCATTTGTGTCGGTGTCAGCCAGCCATAGTAGCCGACGGCCCCCTGATAAACATAAGGCAGCACGGCATAGGCACCACCAAACGTCAGTAAGGCGGCTTTGGTAAAGAACCAGGCCATTTGGGTGAACGTATGCTCCCAACCCCAGAACGCCCACAGTGCCAGTAGCGGCATAGCCCACAGTAACATGCCACAGCACAGAATCATCACCAGGCGCGGCCAACGAAAAATCGCATGAGCTGGGGTAGGGGTATGATCGTCAATCAAGGCTTTAGCAACGGATTTTTTCGCACTGCCGTGTCCGCTATTGCTTGCAAAGTAGGCTGGCAGCCACCGACCGCCCAGATAGCCGGTAGCAGCGGCCAGCACAACGATGTAGGGAAAGGGGATGTTAAGTGCAAATATCGCTACAAAGGCTGCGGCGGCAATACCCCACATCAGATTGTTGGTTAACGCTCGCGAACCTATGCGATGCGCGGCATGAAAAACGATCGCCGCTACCGCAGGTTTGATGCCGTAAAATAGCCCCGCCACCCAGGCAACATCGCCATAGACAAGATAGGCCCAAGACAGCGCAATAAGAATAAACAGTGATGGCAAAACAAAGAGGACACCCGCAACTATGCCCCCCCAGGTGCGGTGCATTAACCATCCAAGGTAAGTGGCCAGCTGTTGTGCTTCCGGGCCTGGCAATAGCATGCAGTAATTGAGCGCATGTAAAAAGCGCTGCTCACTGATCCAGCGTCTGCGTTCAACCAGCTCTTGATGCATAATGGCGATCTGGCCCGCAGGGCCTCCGAAACTGATAAATCCCAGCTTTAACCAAAAGAGCAAGGCCTGCCAGAAGCTAACGGCTGACGGCTCATCAAGTTGGTCATCGGAGGTGATTTTATTGCTCTCTTTCATTATTTTCCTTGTCTGCAAAGGCGACCAGTATGGCGTCGAACACCGCATAGCTAGCAGTAATCAATTGGTCATCATCATCAATACTGTTGCGCAGGCCCCAGAGAATTTGCTCCAGCCCACTGGCCTCTGCGGGTTGAATTCCACCAACATCGAGAAAATGCACTACCCCAGCCAGGCGCTGTAAGCCCGGTTGAGCCAAGCTAAAGCTTTCAAGTAGCACTTCAAAGGTCACTTTACCGTTGATATGTGTAAAGGCTGCACCATCAAAATCGAACCCCAGCGCATCGGCGGGGCAATCTTCTGGTACAGCTAACCAAATAAAACGGGCATCCCGATCAATAAACCTTTTAATCAGCCAGGCACTGGCGAGGCGATCTACCCAGGGACGTTTTCGGGTTGCCCACAGGCACCCACGGTAGCGGTTAATGTCTAACCTCGGGATCAGACCTGTGCCAGTCTGGGGTTCATCGGGCGATAACTGGCGATTTAACTGGAGTTCCAGATCTTGTAACGCCTGCTGGAGTTGCAGTTGAGCCTCACCTGGAAAGAAGTCGATGGCGACGACAGCGCTGAAGTGTTTACGCAGTTTTCGCAACTGCCGGAGCGCTTCGGCTAAAGCATGTTGTGACAATGCCTTTATCTGCTGTAGCTCTGCTAACAGCGAGGCGTAGGTGTCGCTGCGGTCAAACAGGCTACTATATAACGTCAGGTTCTCGGTATTTACCGCAAGCACATAAGCAGTACCATCGTTACTCGACACATCTTGCGCCAAACTGTCAAATAATTGCTGATGCTGCGGACGGGCTGGCAGGAGATAAGCACCGTCACGTAATACAGCGGCACCCGCTGCTTTCAGTGTTCGCCATATCCGCATCCGAACGGTAGCATTCTGAGCGGGCAGCGTTAAAATAAGTAATAATAGATTCATATTTTGTAGATATCGCTACATATTTTTGAAGTCTATAGCGTATAACCGCAGATGTAAAGGCTGCGGCCTGTTACTGGTGGCACCCCTTGCTGCTGATGCTTGCCAAGGAGCCGATTTGCGGACGATTTTTCTGTCACAATACTATTTTAGAACGCCCTGTTTAGGTGTAAGGTCAGGGATATCGGGTTAGAAGAGGAGAGGGTTCAAGATGAAAACCATAGCGCTGGTCGCGCATGATGGCAAAAAAGCCGTTTTACTGGATTGGATCGACCGGCACCGGCTGTTTTTTGCGGATAAGAAGCTGGTAGCAACCGGTACCACCGGCAAACTGATTAGTGAGCGCTTACAACAGCAGGTGCAGTGTCTGGCCAGTGGTCCGCTCGGAGGTGACCAGCAAATCGGCGCTTTAATTGCCGAACAGCAAATCGACTGGCTGATCTTTTTCTGGGATCCGCTGTCATCGCAGCCGCACGACCCGGATGTTAAGGCCTTGATCCGGCTGGCCGTGGTCTGGAATATTCCGGTGGCTTGTAATATCGCCACCGCAGACTTTATTATCCATTCCAGTTTGTACCAGCAGGACTACCAGCGCCAGGTACCGGATTTTAAAGCCCATAACGACAGGTTTAGCGGTTAGTTTTAATACCCAGCAGGGTATAGGCCGGACAGAAATTAAATAACCCGGTAAGCAGCGGGATGGCGCCCAGCCAACCCCACCAGCCAATCATGCTGGTGGCGGCTGCTGCAATCAACACCACACCAACAATAATGCGCACTACCTTATCAATACCGCCAACATTTGCTTGCATTTTTGACTCCAGTTTAGCTTTACCTTATGTAAGATAGCGTTAATTCACCGCTCTGGCCAGGTACATCAGCGGAAAAGTTGCGCCAGCGCAAAGTTTATTATTGAGAATTGTTCTTGTTTATGTTTAGATGTGCGCAATCGTTATTACCTAGTGCGGAGCTGTGATGAAACTAAATAAAATGCTGTTATTGGTTGCCGCTAGCCTGGCATCCTGTGCTTTACACACCAGTGCTGCTTTTGCGGCTGAAGTGAATGTTTACTCCGCCCGACAGGAGGAGCTAATCAAGCCGTTACTGGACAAATTTACTGCTGAAACCGGGATCAAGGTCAACTTAATTACCGGCAATGCTGATGAGCTGATCACCCGCATCAGCAGCGAAGGTCGCAATAGTCCGGCCGATCTGCTGTTAACCACCGATGTTGGCCGGTTAGCCCGCGCTAAGCAGCAAGGCGTATTACAGGCCGTATCCTCTGACACCTTACAACAACAGATCCCGGCTAATCTGCGTGATCCGGCTGGTGTCTGGTATGGCCTGACCGTGCGCGCCCGGCCTATTATGTATGTCGAAGGTAAGGTTGATCCGAAGCAGTTATCAACCATGGCTGATCTGGCCGATCCGAAGTGGAAAGGCAAGATTTGCGTGCGTTCATCCAACAATGTCTATAACCAGTCGCATATTGCCGCCATTATTGCGCATGACGGCGTAGCAAAGGCCGAAGCCTGGGCGCGTGGTCTGGTGGCGAACTTTGCCCAGCCACCGCGTGGCGGCGACCGTGATCAGATCAAGGCGGCTGCAGCCGGGGTATGTGATATTGCCTTAGCGAATACTTACTACCTGGCTGGTATGCTAGCCGATCCGGCTGAACAGGCTGCTGCCTCTAAAGTCAAAGTGTTCTGGCCGGATCAGCAGGGTAATGGCGCTCATATCAATATTTCCGGTGCCGGTGTGGCGACTTTTGCGCCAAACAAGCAGAATGCGGTAAAATTGCTTGAGTATATGGTACAGCCGGCAGCGCAACACTGGTATGCTGAAGCGAATCATGAATATCCAATTCGCGCTGATGTGAAAATCAGCACGCTTCTTGAAGGTTTTGGCACCTTTAAAGCAGACAATTTAGAGCTGGAGCAGTTAGGTGAACTTAATGCCGAAGCAATCCGCGTTATGGATCGTGCTGGCTGGCGCTAACATTATACCGCCAGAGCAAGGGGGACTAACCCCTTGCTAAAATCACTGTTGTTTGATCGTTGGCGCTGGGCAGTATTACTGCCCGCGCTACTCTTAGCCCTGCCTGTTATTATTATCTTCGCCAGCTGGCTGGAACCGCAAACCGCAATTTGGCGGCATCTGCGCCAAACGGTGCTGGCCGACTATGTGGTGAACTCTTTGCTGCTGGCTGGTGGCACCGGTCTGGGGGCGCTGTTAATCGGGACCGGCAGTGCCTGGCTGATTAGTCAGTATCAATTTTTTGGCCGCCGCTATCTGCAATGGCTGTTGCTGCTGCCACTGGCGATGCCGGCCTATATTATCGCTTACACCTATACCGGCATGCTGGATTTTGCCGGGCCGGTACAAAGTCAGCTCCGGTCCTGGTTTGGCTGGTCTTTTGGCGATTATTGGTTTCCGGAGATCCGCTCACTCGGTGGCGCTATTCTGATGCTGGCGCTGGTACTTTATCCCTATGTTTATATGCTGGCGCGCAACGCTTTCGCTGAACAATCGGCGTCTTTGCTGGAAGCCAGCCGCACGCTTGGCCTGACTCCGCGGCAGCATTTCTGGAAGGTGGCTTTGCCGCTGGCCCGGCCTGCTATTTTAACCGGCATGGCACTGGCGATGATGGAGGCCTTTGCCGACTATGGCACAGTGCAGTATTTTGGCGTGCCAACCTTTACCACCGGTATTTTCCGCACCTGGTTTGGTATGGGCAGTGCTCAGGCGGCCGCCCAGCTAGCGGCGTTATTAACCAGCTTTGTGCTGTTTTTGCTGTTACTGGAGAAATGGTCACGCCGCAAAGTCCGCTATTATCATCAGGGCCAAAAGCACAGTGCGCCGGCGCTTAGGCGGGTAGGGCCCTTGCGGCAGCTGACGTTGTTGGCGCTATGTTTATTACCGGTGGTACTGGGCTTTATCTTACCGGCCTGGCGCTTACTCAGCTGGGCGCTGGCCAACTGGCAGCGGACCCTGAATGCCAATTTCTGGCAGCTGGTGTGGAATAGCTTTTCCCTGGCGGCGATGGCCGCGTTGTTATCGGTGTTACTGGCGTTGTTGTTCGCCTACGCCAAACGATTAAGACGCGATCCGCTGGTGCGCTTGCCGGTGCAACTGGCGGCGCTGGGCTATGCGGTCCCGGGTACTGTTATCGCTATTGGCGTGATGATCCCATTGGCCTGGTTTGACCGTCATGTCGATCTGCTGGCCGAGCAATGGTTTGGCATCCGTACCGGGTTGTTGTTATCCGGCACCCTGGCGGCACTGTTGCTGGCCTACAGTGTGCGCTTTCTGGCGGTATCCTTACATGGTATTGAAGCCGGTTTGGCCCGGATCAAACCCAATATGGATAACGCCGCCCGCTCTATGGGTTATAGTCCGCTGCAGGTATTGCGTAAGGTGCATGTGCCGCTGTTAAAAGGCAGTGTTTTTACCGCGCTGCTGCTGGTGTTTGTTGATGTATTAAAAGAATTACCGGCCACACTGATCTTAAGGCCCTTTAACTTTAATACCCTGGCGGTCAGGGCGCATGAACTGGCTTCTGATGAACGCCTGGCCGACGCGGCCTTACCGGCGCTGGCGATAGTGCTGGTCGGCTTGTTACCGGTGATCTTACTGGCGCGCTCTACTGAGCGGCGTATGCAAGGAACAGAATAATGTTGGCATTAGAGCAGCTGGCTATCGCTTATGGCCGGCATACCGTAGTAAAAGACATTTCGTTTTCGCTGGCAGAGGGGCAGATCGGCTGTTTAGTCGGCCCTTCAGGCTGCGGCAAAACCACTATTTTGCGCGCAATTGCCGGCTTTGAAGCGCCGCAGAGCGGACAAATTCGTCTACAAGGGCAAACGGTGAGTTGTGCTAACCAGCAGCTGGCGCCCGAGCAGCGGAAAATTGGCATGGTGTTTCAGGATTTTGCGCTGTTTCCGCATCTGACCGTGGCCGACAATATCAGTTTTGGCTTAAAGCAGCTCAGTAAGGCCGACAAGGCCGCTAAAGTAAAGCAACTGCTGCAGCTGGTTGGTTTGCCGGATCTGGGGGAGCGTTATATCCATCAGTTATCCGGTGGCCAGCAACAACGGGTGGCGCTGGCGCGGGCGCTGGCTCCGGAGCCGAAAGTTCTGCTGCTGGATGAGCCTTTCTCCAGTCTGGATGCTGAGTTTCGTGAAGTGCTGGCGCGCGATATCCGTAAAATTTTAAAACAGCTACAGATTACTGCGGTACTGGTAACCCATGATCAGTTTGAAGCCTTTGCGATGGCCGATATGATTGGCGTGATGCAACATGGTCAGCTGCAGCAATGGGCGACGCCGTACGAGCTGTACCACCGTCCGGCCAGCCGCTTTGTCGCCGACTTTGTTGGCCGCGGAGTAATGTTACCGGGCACTATGTTGGATCAGCAACGGGTGGAAACCTGCCTTGGCATCTTCCGTCAGCGCTATTTGCCGGATGTGCAGGCGGGCGACCAGGTTGATGTCCTGATCCGGCCGGACGATATTGTGCACGATGATGAAAGTGCGATTCAGGCCACTGTTGCCGATAAGGCCTTTCGTGGCTCACATATCCTGTATACGCTGGCGCTTACTGGTGGCGAACTGGTCTATTGTCTGGCGCTCAGCCATCATAACCATGCTGTCGGTGAGCAGATTGGCATCCGTCTGGATTTAGACCATCTGGTGCTGTTTCCGCGCACCCTCGGCGCGGTTAGTGGTTTAAACTGAAAAAAAGGTGCGCTAAGCCAAGCCGCACCGCCAGGAAGAAAAATTATCTCAGCATCGAAGTTGCAGCTGAGGGTTAGTTCAGAAAAGCTGCGATCTTGGCACTCACCGCCTGAATATTAAAGACGCCGTCCAGATGCCCATAGTCACCGGGGATCTCAGCATATTGCACCTGTGCCGCCTGTGGCATCGCAGCGGCACTGTGCTGCGACATCGTCGGTAGCAGCAACTGGTCGCCGCTGGCTGGCAGGAACAGCGTTTTCGCTTTAACCTGTTGCAGCGCTTGTTGCCAGTTATCACCCATACCAGCACGATACAATTGCGAGGCGCGTACCAGATACAGGATATGGTTGGCATCCTGCAATTTACTGCGCTCAGCGGCCTGAGCCATTAACTGCTGACAGGCAGAAAAGGGCGCTCGGATATCCTGCTGCGGCGCCTGATCCTGCAACGGATCGGTAAAGCGCTGATTAAAAGCCGTTGGATAAAGGGCATCCTGAGTAATATAGGCCACGGCCGTGCTTAGGCCCTGCACAGGTTGGCCATAGGCATAATAGTCGCCATCCCGCCAGGCTGGATCCTGTTTAATCGGATAGGCCCAACGCTCTAGCCGCACTGCGGCCCAGGCGTCCATATAGGCCGTGCCGATTACCGGGATCAAGCGCTGCACCCGCTCTGGATAACGTACCGCCCACTCAATGGCCTGAAACGAGCCCATAGAGGCGCCAATCACCGCATGTAGTTGCTGAATGCCCAGGCTATCCAGCAGCTGGCGTTGCACTTCGACAAAGTCAGTGATGGTCACCACCGGAAAGCTGAGCCCCCAGGGCTTGCCTGTTGCCGGATTGATGGTCGCCGGGCCTGTGGTAATTACCTTGGGATCAAACACATTCGCATTAACCAGAGTATCGACACTGATCACGTAAAATTTATTGGTATCAATGGCTTTACCTGGGCCAATAATGGCATCCCAGTAGCCAGCTACGGCATCATCCGGCTGGTATTTACCGGCAGCGTGCGAGGTGCCGGAAAAGAAATGGGTGATCAAAATGGCATTGGACTTGTCAGCATTAAGTTTGCCATAAGCTTCCCAGCCGACTCGTACTGGAGCAATCAGCTGCCCGGATTGGGTGGTAAAACTGGCGATTTCAAAGGCTTGTTTTTCCACCAGCAAGGATTCGGCCCGACTGCAACTACTCAGCAGCAGTAAGCCAAGCAGTAAACCCACCTTAAGCAGTGGTAGCCGCAGTTGCACAAGTAGTTGCAGCAGTAGCATCTTAAACTCCATTAAAACCATTGAAATAACAGGATGGCCAGCACCACACCCAGTAATGGCATCAGCACACTGACTACCGCTACTGGCCAGTAAGCGTTCTGGTGTGTTTCGCCACAAATTGCGCGGATGGTGGTGACCACATAGCCATTATGTGGCAGTGAGTCGAGCGCACCGGATGAAATGGCGACCACCCGGTGTAGTTGCTCAGCATCAACGCCACGTTCCAGATAGGTTGGCGCAATTTCCGGCAAGGCGATAGCCTGACCGCCAGATGCCGACCCGGTTAAACCGGCAATAGCACTTACCGCCACCGCGGCGCCAATCAGTTCCGGGCCGGGTAAGTGTGTCATAAAATGGACCACCTCGCCAAAGGCGGGAGTAAGCCTTGCCACGCCGCCAAAGCCGACTACAGCAGCGGTGTTACCTATGGCCAGCAAGGCACCCAGTACGCCTTCATTGGTTGCGGCGGCCGGGTTGTGCAGAAAGCGGAAATTCAGCAGATATAAACTTACCACACCACCAGCCAGTGCAATAATCAGCGCAGCTTGCTGCAGGCTGTCGTGCAACAGGAAGGATGTGACCAGTACCACCAGCAGTGGGATTAAGCCGGTTAACCAATGCGGCAGGGCTTTATCGCTAAGTTCCGGATCTGTGGCGCGGGCAATAAAGTGCTCGCCACGGGCTTGCGCGCCTTTGATCATCCACATTAGCGCGGCGTAACCGCCAACGGCCATAAAGGCGGCGACGACTAAGCTGACTTCCCAGCCGGCATAGGGAGTGGTACCCAGATAAGGGATGGGGATCCAGTTTTGGATCTCGGGTGAGCCAGCAGAGGTCATAGTAAAGGTGACAGAGCCGAGCGCCAATGTTGCCGGAATAAAGCGCCGTGGTAAGTTAGCGCCTTTAAACAGGCTTACGGCCATCGGGTAAGCGGAAAACGCCACCACAAATAAGCTGACGCCACCATAGGTTAATACCGCACAAGCCAGTACGATAGCCAGCACCGCCCGCTTATGCCCCAGTCGTTTCACAATCGCCAGTGCCACTGCATCGGCAGCGCCGGTATGCTCCATTAGCTTGCCGAACAGCGAGCCGAGCAGGAACATCAGAAACCAGTTAGCGACAAAACCGGAAAAACCGTTCATATAGCCGTGCACAAAATCAATCTTATCGGCTACCTGCCAGAACGGGATACCATTAGTCAGCGCCACCAGCAGGGCACAGAGCGGGGCCGTGATAAAGAGGTTAAAGCCGCGCATGGTCAGGACAATCAGCAGTCCCAGACCAAGCAGTAAACCGAGCAAACTTAACATCGGATAATCCTTGTTCTTGTTTTTTTCTAGTCTGATACAGTCTGCCCATGTCAGCCATAGTACTAAGGTACAGGTTAATATTTCTGCAATCGCGGCTACTCTAAACATATAACAACGCCGGAGTGCCATGGGATTCCGGTTACAAGAAGCAGACAGCACAACATCGACACAACAGGAGGGCCGGTTATGGCCAACAACAATAAGATTAACTATCGCGCCACTTATCCCCGTAATCTCAAGCCGAGCCTGCTGGCACTGGCAATTAGCAGCTGTCTGGCCATGCCGGCTTTGGCACAGGAAACCACCAGCAGCGATGATGAGGCGGTTAAGCTGGAGCGCATCGAAGTGACCGCCCGTCGCACCGTAGAAAACCTACAAACGGTACCGGTAGCAGTAACCTCATTAGGCGAAGAGCAGCTGGCACAGCGTGGTATCGATAATATTACTTCGGTACAACAGTACTCACCGAATACCACCTTACAGGTGTCGCGCGGCACCAACAGCACCCTGACCGCTTATATCCGCGGTATTGGGCAGCAGGATCCATTGTGGGGCTTTGAACCTGGCGTCGGTATCTATATCGATGATGTCTATCTGGCCCGGCCGCAGGGTGCGGCGCTGGATGTGTATGATGTTGAGCGAATTGAAGTATTGCGTGGTCCACAAGGCACGCTTTATGGCCGTAATACTATCGGTGGCGCGGTAAAATATGTGACTAAAACACTTACTGGCGATAACCAGTTTGCCGTTCGTGGCACCTTAGGGAGTTATAATCAGCGCGATTTAAAAATTTCGGGGCAAACCGGGTTAAGTGATAGTGTCTTTATTAGTGGCGCCTTTGCAACCTTTAATCGGGATGGCTTTGGTAAGTTCCTGAATACGGGAGATGATAACTACAATAAAGACTTGATGTCAGGGCGTGTTAGCTTGCAATGGAACCTGGCAGATAACTTCCGGGTTAATTTGGCTGCGGACAAAACCGTAGACGATTCTAATCCTCGTGGCGGTTTCCGCTTATTCCCAAGTGCACTAGCGCCAACCGATATCCGGCCGACCAAAGTCTACGACGCCAATATCAGTATGCCGGTTAAGAATAAAGTAGAAACCGAGGGGCAGTCATTAACCCTGAACTGGGATCTAACGGACAACTGGACGATTAAATCGGTCACGGCGAGACGCGAAGGGGTTACGGACACTAACATTGACTTTGATTCAACCTCCTTTCCAACCTTGGATATTCCGGCCTTCTATGAAGATAAGCAAACTTCTCAAGAGTTACAGCTGCTGTATAGCGGCGAACGCTTAAAGCTAGCCAGCGGCTTTTATTATTATAGCGGTGAAGCCTGTGGTGCTTTCGGCCAGGTGGTGTATGGCTTAACAACCACGGAGAATGGCGGCTGCGTTGATACCGACAGTACCGCTTTCTATTCTCAAGGGACTTATCAGTTGGATGAAAAATGGTCTCTGACCTTAGGAGGCCGTTACACCAAAGATGATAAAGACGCCTCTGTATATCGTTATGTTTACAACGGTTATAAATTTCCGCGGCAAAGTGGCGGCACCCGTATCGGTGTGCAAACAGACTTTACTGACAGCGCCAGCTTTAGCCATTTCTCTCCGCGCTTAGGGGTTGAATACCAGCACAGTAACGATCTGATGTTATACGGTAGCTATACCAATGGCTTTAAGTCAGGTGGTTTTGATATGCGGGCCAATCAGGCGGTTAACCCGGATGCCAATAAGCCTTATACCGAGGAAACCGTAGATACCTATGAACTGGGGATGAAGAGCGAGTGGCTAAACCAGCGCCTGCGCTTAAATGCTGCGGTCTTTATGTCTAAATATGATGATATGCAGGTTACAGTGCAACGTTCAGTAGAATTAAACGGCTCTGTTACTGTAGCCTCCCAGGTGCTGAATGCGGCAAACGCAGATATTAAAGGCGCCGAGCTGGAGGCAACATTTGCCGCTACCCGTGATTTCAACCTGAGCTTAATCCTGGGTTACGTTGACGCAGAGTTTAACGAAGTTGAGTTTTTCGACCCGAATCAACAGCGAGTGATTGACGTTTCAAATTTATGGTCTTTCGCTAATACACCTAAAGTCACCGCGACCCTGGCAGGAACCTACAGTATTGCTACCAGTGTGGGTGAGATTGTGGTAGCGGGTAATATGGCGCATCGTGGTAAGACTCAGATCTTCGAGATCCCATCTATACTGGATTACGGCGGTTACACATTATTTAATGCCGGCGTAACCTGGTATTCAAATGATGGACATTGGGACCTGTCACTGCAAGGTAAAAACCTTGGTAATAAGCAGGCGAGGATCGCCGGTTACAACTTTGCCGGACCAGTACTGGATAACTCAGTGTTAGGTTTCTACATTGATCCTCGTACGGTGAGTTTGTCGGTAGGCTATCGCTTCTAAGTAAAAACACTTGCCGGGGCGTCAGCCCCGGTTCATTATTGGGTAAAAACCCCAAAGTGACCTTATGATTGCCATTATTGCAGATGACCACCCGCTATTCCGTGTCGCGCTATCTCAAGCCTGTGCGGCCATACTGGGCAGTGATGCCACCTTACTGCAGGCGCAAACCATGCAGCAGGTCTGGCCCTTACTACGCCAACATCCTGATACCCATTTAATTTTTCTGGATCTGAAAATGCCGGGTTCAGACGGCTTTACCGGCTTAACCGCGCTGCGCACCGAATATCCGGATGTGCCGGTGGTAATGGTATCAGCCGAAGAAGATCCAGTGATTATTAAGCAAGCTCTGACACTGGGGGCGGGCGCCTATATTCCAAAATCGGCACCACTGGAATTGCTGTCCGAAGCCATTAATGCGGTATTAAATGGTGATAGCTGGTTGCCGGCTGAATTGTCTGAAGATGTAAAAAATGCCCGGCCGCTGATTGATCAGGATTTTGCCCAGCGTCTGGAGCAACTTACACCCCAGCAGTTCCGGGTACTGAAAATGATTGCTGATGGCTTGCTCAATAAGCAAATTGCCTATGAGATGCAGGTGCAGGAAACCACCATCAAGCAGCATGTGTCGGCGATTTTACGCAAGTTGAATGTAAATAACCGCACCCTGGCCGGAATACTATTTGATAAGCTGCGCTTGCCGGAGCAAGGAAGTTAGCCAAGTCACCAGGCCAACCAAGTCGCCTGGTCAGCGCAACGTTAAGGCGGACGAGCGGATAGGTTGGCGATAGCTGCCGCTATGATGATTTCTGACACTGCGCGCGGTAGCTCTGACTGATATCAATCAGTTGCCCTTGTTGTAACAGTAAAATCCGTTCTGCACTTAAGATAGTTTCCGGGCGATGGGCAATAATAATCCGGGTCATCTTTAGCTGCTGCACTGCCTTATTAACATAGTGTTCCAGCTGCACATCCAAATGGCTGGTCGCTTCATCGAGAAAGAGGATCTTCGGTTGCCGGTATAGGGCGCGGGCCAGCAGTAAGCGCTGCTTTTGACCGCCGGATAAGGAACTGCCCATATCACCGACCAGGCTGTTATAGCCCATTGGCATCGCCAGAATATCCTGATGCGATCGTCAACAGGAAAATGGCAGGAAATTCGGCCTTCATAAAAACTCGATAACGTCATTGAATACTAACGGTATATTGGGGTATTCTCGCTACTTTTGCATGGAGGCTAAAGTGAAGTCACATCATTTAATATTTGTGTTATTTTGTTCATTACTGTTTGTTTCGTCGCAATGTGTTGCAGCTATTAAAGGCGTTTTAGATTTTGTAACACTACAATCCAATGGTACTGTTAGGCTTCACGGCTGGGCTTGTGATACAGGAGTGCAATCTTCGATTTCAATTCATATTTATTTTAATGGAGCTGCAGGAACTGGGCAGCTTTACAGGGCAGCGAATGCTAACCTCTCAAGCGAAACCGCTGTATCATCAGCATGTAACACAGCTGGTATTCCTCATCGTTTCACTGTTGAAATGCCTAGTGCCGACGTAGCTATACACCAAGGTAAAACGGTTTACGTTCATGGTATTTCTGTAAATCATCCCAATTTGCTAATTAATAACTCTGGTTCTTTTACTGTGCCAGCGGCCCCTGCTCCTATATTTTTGGCTGCACCTGCAAATCTAACGGCAATAACATCCGGTACTTCAGTAAGTATTAGTTGGGATCCTATTGTTAATGGGAGTACATATTTTATAAAGCAAAATCTCAATGGTGTCTGGCAAGCCGAAATTAATAAAGGAACAGCTCGCAGCCATAGTTTTACTGTGAGTGCAAATAACATTTACGGCTATCAGGTACGCGGCTGTAATGCGTCATCACAATGCTCAGATTGGTCATATGTACTTACCATCAATACTTCACCTGCTGTTACTTATATTCATACCGACATTCTGGGCAGTGTGATTGGGGAGAGTAATCAGTCAGGCGTTATGCTGAAGAAAACGGAACATAAACCCTACGGTGAGCGCAAGGAGCAATAATGATGCATTTTACACGAACCTTAACCTTATTAGTCGCAGGTGGTTTTTTTGCTCATGCGCACGCTTACACCGATGAAGAACTCGAAGCATTTAGTAACGCGATCCTGGCTGCAAAAAACGCTTCCGTCATTGAATCGCAGAGTGTCATTGCACCATTAAATGTCACTACCTCAAGTGCTTCATCTAATACTGTCTTAGATCTTGCATTAGCGCGAATGAAAGTGAATGAGCAGATCACCCCTGAGACAACAGCATTATTTGGAGATAAAGTCGACGTCAATGCTGGTATTATTAGTTTTATCCATAGTGATGTTTCTATAAAAGGTAACAATACTTTACCTGTCGGTGTGCAAAGGTCATATAGGGGTTCAGTAAGTAACTATTCAAATAATCTGAGCTTTGGAGACTGGTCACTGGATTTGCCCAGTATCTCATCAACTACATTAGAGTATAAATCGCGTTTGCCAAGTGGCCAAAAATTACTAAGCCATATACCAAACTGTAACAATTTACCGCCTACTTTCGTCGATACGGGTTTCGCGACTGTAGGGGCGTCACAGTATTGGAGTGGAGATACACTTAATATTCCAGGAGTGTTAAATGAAAAACTTCGGGAAACAAATACTACTGAGCAAGGTCAAGGATTTGGCACTCGAATTGCGGATAACTGGAAAGTTTCATGCCTCAGTGGGCGCTACGGATTCGTCGCAGTCTCTCCAGAGGGGGTGACCTATACGTTCGATGTTGTTTCGTTAGTACCAGCGACCCAAATATCGGTCGCTCAAGAAGGGGAAGTGTGGAACCCGGAGTTTGGCGCTAACGTATTGATGGATCTTTACACCATAAATATCCAGGTGAGCAGAATCGAGGACCGTTTCGGTAACTGGGTTAAATATACCTATGAGTCCGTTGATTATGGCGGTGAAATGCCCTTTTCTTTTGTGCAATATTCAAACAAACTAGTAAAGATTGAATCAAGTGATGCTAGGGTAATTGATATTGTATATGAGCAAGGCGCTACGTCTGAACGTATAAAGGAAATTATCCAGCATGACCGTGTATGGCGCTATGCATATCAAACTTACTACGAATCTGCCATCGGCCGTTATAAAGATAAGCTGACGTCGGTCACCAGACCTGACGGAAAACGCTGGCAGTTCAATCTTAATTTTAATGTAACAGGCGGTTACTCCTTCGCCGACCCGACGATTAGTGATTGTGTGGCACCCAGTACGCATACAACAATGTCAACCATTGAACATCCTGAAGGGGCTTTGATTAGACTAACACACCGCCCAACAAGATTTGGACGCTCTCAGATACCGCTTGCATCTGGTGCAGGTCGATGCTTTGTTAATCTTGCTTTGATAAAAAAAGAGCTAATTTTTAATCAACAAAATTTAGTCTGGAATTATTCTTACTCTCAAAATGCAGGTTCCCCTAAGCGCACTACTACATCCTCACCTCAGCCAGCAGCACTAAGTGGCTTACCTGTGTATCCTCATGGTATCCATTTGATGGACTTGAGGTCGACCACAGTAAGTAATCCGGATGGCAGTAAAACGGCACATGTTATAAATCGCAGCTACACCGCATTAGAAGGCAAAGAAATGATGACTTTGTATTTTGATACGGATGGCACAACTTTACTTCAAACTGTAGAACATACCTTTCACATTGTGCCTAAGGTCGGCTTAGTCAGGCTGGAGTCGTGCAAGCCGGATCACTATCCAGTAAGTCGTAGGGAAACTTGTGAAATGTTAGGTTATCAACCGTTTGATAACAATCACTCACACGACAATCATATCTATCCAAATCGGGTGAGCACAACACTTTACAGTAATGGCGCAACAACGTCTTATAATACAAGTTACAGTGCTTATAACATCTTTAGCCAGCCTGAGTTGATTACAGAGACTGGGCCAAGTGGTGTACGTTACAAACGATTACGCTATCAGCACGATACGTCGCTTTGGGTGCTAAATCTACCAACAACGGTCGAGATTTCTGCGGATAATATAAATTGGACAACGGTGCGGCAAACGACTTACCACGCAGCGAATAGTGATAGTAAATTATTACCCCATCAAGAATATCAATTCGGGAGTTTAATAAACACCTATACCTATCATACTACTGGTAACGCAGCAGGGAGCGTTAGGCGCCAATCCCTGAATGCAACGAACCGCTGGGTTGAATTTAATAACTACATGCGGGGAACTCCGCAACAAATTACGTTACCGGGGAGGTATACGGCTACACCCACTCAAGCAGCAACGCAAACCGTTAATAATTATGGTGAAATTACCAGCGTAACGAATTTCCTTGGTTACACAACGAGTTACAGCTATGATGCCATCGGTCGACTGGCTTCTATTACTCCCCCCTCACCGTGGGCACCGACAACAATAAGCTACAGCAATCAGAGTGGTCGTTTTATTCAAACGATAAGGCGCGGCGCCTATGAAAAGCGCATCGAAATGGATGCGTTATTCAGGCCATTGTTAACTCGTGAGCGTGATACAGCGCGTAATATTAATGTGTACGTACGTCAGCAGTTTGATGCCTATAACCAGCCCGTATTTAAGTCGTTTCCAAGTGAAAATGATTATGAATCAAATGGTCAGGCAACCCTGTACGATGGGTTGCAACGGGTTAAGCGGCAGTACTCCACCGTCGATAATACGGGGGTTGATTATTATTATTTAACGAACAATCGTGTAGAAACAGTTGATGCGTTAGGTAACCGTACCACTACCACCTATCGAGCATTTGGTTCGCCAGAGCAAAAACTCCCCTCGCTTATCAGTCAACCTGAGAATGTCACAACAACAATTAGCTATAACGTGTTCGACAATGTCTCAAGTATTGTTCAGGGTGGCGTAACAGAGTCACGCTACTACAATGCGCAGCAGCGGCTATGCCGTCTGTACCGTCCGGATGTTGGAGCAACGGCATACGATTATAATGCGGTTGGCGATATTCTTTGGGAAGCAAAAGGGGCGTCCGGTGCCAATAACACCTGTGCTACGGCGAGTGTGCTCGCGAGTGAGAAAACCAGTTTTAGCTATGACAATATCGGCAATATTCGGCAAATTACCTATCCGGATAGTAGCGGCAATAGCCTTTATACCTACGATGCGCAGGGTAACCTGAGTAGTCTGACTTCAGGAAGTACTGCGTGGGAGTATCAATACAATTCACTTGGCCTGATAGAGAAAGAATTACTTAATGTCGACAACCTAACCTTTGTGCTAGACCCTGGATACAATGCACTGGGGCAGTTAACGTCCTTAAGTTATCCATCTGGCAGAAGTGTGACCTTTACCGTTGATGCCTTAGGTCGAACACTCAGCAGTGGTAGTTATGCGACCAATGCCCAGTACTTCCCAAATGGCCAACTTAAAAGCTTCAACTATGGCAACGCATTAACCTTTACACAAACACTAGATAGTCAGCAACGACCAGAGCAGCGCCGGGTAAGTCTATCGGCTAACTTACTGTCACAGCAGTACAGTTATGATGCTAACAGTAATCTTACCTCGATAACCGATTCAGTCTCGCCGTCCAATAGTGTTACCAACATGACATATGACGGACTTGGCCGCTTAAAAACCGCGAACGGTTTTTGGGGTGCCGGCAGCTTTAACTATGACGCTCTTGGCAATATCACGCGTAAAACGTTGGGTACCCAGGATATCAGTTACACCTACAATAGCAGTAACCGACTTACTAGCATCAGTGGCAGTTTTAGCCAGAGCTTTAGCTACGACAGTCGTGGAAATGTCATTAATAATGGGGTAAGAGCCTTTACATTTAACAGGGCAAACCGTTTAGCCAGCTCGGGTATTAATAGCTATGTTTATGATGGCCATGGTCGGCGGATAATCAAAAACAAAAACGGCGCAAAAACCTATAGTCTGTATAACAGCGCTGGTGTTTTGATGAGTACGTACGAAAGCAATGGTTATACCGACTATTACTACTTAGGCAGCCAGCTCGTAGCCAAGTATGCAGATCCTCGGACTCAATCGGATGAGCCAGGTTATACCGGCCATGTAGAAGATAATGACCTGCAGTTAACCTATATGCAGCAGCGGTATTATGATCCAATTATTGGTCGGTTTTACAGCAATGACCCGGTAGATTTTCTGGGGCATATGCAACGTGGTAATCTGGCTATGGGGTTTAATCGGTATGCTTATGCCAATAATAATCCATATAAATATGTTGATCCTGATGGCGAATTTGTAAACTTTGCTATAGGAGCATTGATCGGGGCTGCTGCAGAAATCGCTGTTCAAGTTATGGTTGAGGGAAAAGGCTTTTCTCAGTTAGATCCGGGAAGAATTGGTCAGTCTGCCGCTATTGGTGCTGTTTCTGGTGGAGTGGGAGGAGCAGCTTCTAGACTAGCATCCGCTGCAGGAAATGCAGCTGTTAGAGGTACGGGCACTGCTTTAAGCTCACCTGCTTCAAGAGTTCTCACTGAAGGTGGGAAAGGACTAGTTTCAGGGGCTGCTTCAGGTGCCACTTCCAGCGCTCTGACACAGTATGCAGATACAGGCGCTGTTGATGGAGGAAAACTTTTGAAGGATACTGCTGCCGGTGCGGTTATCGGAGGAGTTGCTGGCGGAGTAAATGGTGCAGTGCAAGCGGATGCTGCTCAAAGAATTTTAGGGGATAGCCGAGCGAATGCTATTTTCGGCTCGCAGCCAGGAGCGAGCGTAGGTGCTGCTGCAGGTGTAGCAACAGAGGCATCAATTACAATAGCGACAGATTTATATGAAAAACAAAATTAATGATAGAAGTATGAGCTCTTTAAGAGCCCTTCTCAGATTTATATTGTATTGCGCTTTCGGAAGCGTAATTGGCACCTTACTTCTCAGCGTTATTTATAGTTGGGATTTGAGTATGAGCTATTATTATTTCTGGGTGTTACTTTTCGTTCTGCTTTTCATAGTAGTGCTAGTTAACTTAAGACTGTTCATATATTTATTTATTGATCTAATAAAAGGGATAAATAAAAAAGGCAGCTGATCACTAGAGGCTGTTGATCTTTGCTCAAACTTTATTCAGCAATGCATTGGTAGCCAGACCATGACAAAGGCTAACGCGACATTACTGGCGTAGTTTCTTGCCAGTTTGTCGTAGCGAGTAGCAATAGCCCGATATTTTTTAATCTTTAAAACGGCGTTCTCAACCAAGTGCCGGTACTTATAAAGGCACCAGTCCATATGGCCATTCCCTGTTTTGCTGTTCTCTTTCCTCGGAATATTGGCCACGCAACCTTGAGCTTCAATAAATGCTCGTAAACTATAAATTAAACAAATGGACACCCATAAACCGGTGTCCTTTTTTCTATCCAACATGTGCAAAACCAACAGCTGCCTGGTCAGTGAATTTCAGTAGAAGTGATCAGTCATCACCAGCAGGGCTGTCAATGTGGTGCAGCGCCAGCAACCAAACCTAACTGTACTTATTTCAACAACCGCTGAAATAAGCGCTTTAATGCTGCTGGCTTTAACGGTTTTAGTAAAAAGTAATAACCGCTATTTAGCGCTAACTCGCGGATCTGTTGGTCATGATCGGCAGAGTGGATAATCACCGGTGCGGTTAAAGCTAAATGGGCGCTGAGTTGATTGGCGACCTCGATGCCGGTGGCGTTATTGTCCAAATGGTAGTCAAATAAACACAGGTCCGGGACAAAGCCCTGTTGCAGTGCCGTCAGCGCCTCGGCGGGTTGGCTTACGGCCTTTACTTCGCAGTGCCAGCTTTGCAGCAGACTCTGTACGGCCTTTAATAGCTGGGGTTCGTTATCCAGCAGCAGGATCTTTTTATCAGAAAAGCTGGCGCTGACTTCATTTGGCAGCAGGGCACTGCTGGCGGCGGTCTGGCTGGCTGCGCTGAGCGGCACCGCGACACTAAAGCAGCTGCCATGGCCTTCTATCGACTGCAGCTGTAACGGATGCTGCAGCATGGTACTAATCCGATGCGCAATGGCCAGCCCTAAGCCGAGGCCCTTTTGGTCGGGTTGGCTGCCTTGCTGGAATTCTTCAAAAATACGCTGCTGATCGGCAGCGGCAATGCCAACACCGGTATCCAGCACACAAATTCTGAGCTGGCCGCCGCTACGTTTCACCCCCAGTACCACCCGGCCGCTTGGCGTATAACGAATCGCATTGGCCAGCAGGTTTTGCAGCACCCGCTTTAGCAGCTTGCGGTCGGTATTAACCGTTAGCTTGCTGCTATGTAACCTGAAACTCAGCCCTTTGCGCTCGGCCAACACTGCAGCGTCACGCGCCAGATCCTGCAGCAGTTGCGTGACCGCTACCGGCTGATAATGCGGTTTCACAATACCGGAGTCGAGCTTGGTCAGATCGAGAATGGCCGTCAGTAATTCTTCAGCTGAGTCCAGTGACTGACTAAGGTTACTGCTTAGCTGCTGCAGCTCAGGCTCTGTACACTTTTGCCGCAATAAGCTGGCAAAGAGGGCGGCGGCATTAAAAGGCTGCATCAAATCATGGCTGGCAGCAGCAAAAAAGCGGGTCTTGGCCTGGGTACTGGCCTCGAGCTGGCGCTGGGTTTTTTGCAGCTGATTATTCAGCTGCTGCAGCTCGCTGGTGCGCTCCGTTACCCGTTGTTCCAGCAACTGGTTACTTTGCTCCAGCTGTTGCTGTACGGCAATAAAGGAGCTGACATCGGTATAGGTAGTGACAAAGCCGCCACCGGGCAGCGGGTTACCCTGAATTTCCAGCACCCGGCCATCCTGCTGCTGCCGCTGCACCTTATAGGGGCTGCCCTGGCGTAAATAGCCGATACGTTTTTGAATTTCAGCTTCAATATCGGCGCTGTCGATCAGGCCGCGCTGCAAATTAAAGCGGATCAGCTCGGCAACGGGTTTGCCGACTTCGACCATACCGGCCGGGTAGTCAAACATCTCAATATAGCGCCGGTTCCAGGCGATCAGCCGCTGCTCGGCATCCACCACAGCAATGCCCTGGCTGATATTGTCGATGGTTGATAACAGCAAATTTTGGTTAAAGCGAAACACCTGACTGGCCTCATCGACAAAGCGTTCGACCGTTTCCATCGGCAGCGGATGATGGCGGCTCACCGCATCTATTACCAGACGCATCGAGGCTCCACCCAGCACCGCTGCGAGGCTGCGCTCGGTGGCCTGGATCAGATTAGCCGGCGCCTGGCGCTGCAGCTCAGTTGCCGGTTGTTTAAGATTGCGCTGTAACAGCCGCTGCGCTTCGCGCTCGCCGGCAAAGCGCCTGACCAGTAAAACACACTCCTCGCTGGTCAGCTGTAACTGCGGTTTAGTGCCACTGGCACGGCTATGGCGTAAAAAGCGGCTGCCCTGCAGATATTCGCCTAAACCGGTTTTGCTAAACTGGCTCACCAGCAGAATCATCAGACAGTTTACACTCAGGCTTAACACCACCCCCAGCGTAATGCTGTCGCTCTGCCAGCCGAATAATTGCTGCGGTGCCAGCAGGCCGATACCAAAAGGCCCTTGCTGCAGCAAATCACTGTGGAAAACACCGGCTCGTACCAGTTCGGGCAGCAGCAGGATATAGGCCCAGATCAGCGCACCGCTAATCAGGCCGGCAATGGCGCCGCTGCGGTTAATGCGCCGCGATAACAGTCCCAGGATCAGTACCGGTGCCAGTTGGGCGACCAGGGCAAAGGCCATTAAACCCAGCTGTGCCAGCGCCGTGCCACTGCCGACGGCGCGGTAATAAATAAAGCCGATTAACAACACCAGTAGCATTGATAGCCGGCGCAGGGTGGCAATTTTAATCGGGTTCTGGTGAGTTTCGGTCAGCCGGCGGCGCCGGAATAACAGCGGCACCAGTAATTCGTTGGTGATCAGGATCCCCAATACAACCGACGCCACCACCACCATACTGGTCGCTGCCGAAAAGCCGCCCAGATAGGCCAGCAGCGCAATATCAGTGCGGTTAGCCGCCAGCGGCAGTTGTAATACCACCAAATCAATATTGGCCTGACTGCCCAGTAACATTACCCCGGCCAGCCCCAGCGGAAGCGTAAAGATCCCCATTAGGAGCAGATAGAGCGGAAATAGCCAGCGCGCGCTGCGTAAATGGCTCAGGCGCTGGTTTTCGACAAAGCTGACGTGAAACTGCCGCGGTAAACAGAGGGTGGCGGCAAAACCGAGCAGCACATGCACCCAATAGGTATGTGCCGGCAGCGCACGCTGTTGCACCTGCTGCACGGCTTCGCTGTCGGCCGCGCGCTGGAAAATATCGGCAAAGCCATCAAACATGCCCCAAACCACAAAGGCCCCAATGGCCAGCAATGCCAGTAACTTGACCAAAGACTCAAAAGCAATGGCGGTCATCAGGCCGGGGTTAGGCTGGTGTGCCTTGGCACTTTTGCTGACAAACAACATCGCAAATACCGCCATCCACAGGCACACATAGAGCCCGGTATCGGTATACCAATGCTCACCGGTTTCGCTGCCCACCAGCGTATTAATACTGGTGGCCACCGCCTGCAACTGCAGTGCGACATAGGGCATCACCGCCAAAAACAGGATCACGGTGGTTAATACTGCCAGCAGCCGGGAATGACCAAAGCGGGTGGCGATAAAGTCAGCAATGGAGGTAATGCGGTAGCGGCGACAGGCAATGGCGATACGCGCCACCAACTTAAAGCCAAACCAGAACAGGATAAAAGAGCCGATATAGGTTGGCGGCAGCCACCAGCCATTAACCACTGCCTGTGCGGTCACGCCATAGAACGCCCAGGAGGTGCAGTAAATCGACAGTGCTAAACTAAAAACCCAGGGCGCCAGCGGATGGCCGGCACTGACCCGGCGGCCAAATAAGCCCACCGAATACAGCACCAGTAAATACAGCAATGAGATGGCAGCAAGGGTCGCCAGACCGATGCCGCTGGCATTTTGAATCATTTCAGCCGCAGCTTGCATAAAAGATTAAGCTGATTGTGCCGAAGAAGTGGGCAACTTGCTAGCGCGCCGTCCAGCCACCGTCCAATACCAGCGTTTGCGCGGTGATATGTTTGGCGGCGTCCTGGCATAAAAACAGCGCGGTCTGAGCAATTTCACTGACATCAATAAAGGCTTTTTGCGGCATTGGTGCTAGCATAATCTGCTCCACGACCTGTTGTTCGGTCAGATTATGCTCCTTGGCCTGGGCGGCGATCTGTTTTTCTACCAGTGGCGTTTTGACATAAGCCGGACAGATCGTATTGATCGTCAAATTACAGTCAGCATTCTCCAGCGCCACCACCTTACTAAAGCCCAGCAGGCCGTGTTTAGCAGCGACATAGGCCGATTTAAACGGCGAGGCGACCAGCGCATGAATAGAGCCAATATTAATTATCCGACCAAAGTTGTTGGCGCGCATCTGCGGTAGCATGGCGCGGGTCAGCATCGCCGGGCCGGTCAGCATCACGTCAATTAGCAGCTGCCACTTTTCCGGTGGAAAGTCTTCCAGCCGCGCCACATGCTGAATACCGGCATTATTGACCAGAATATCGGCCGGAAAACGCGCGGCACAGGCCGCAATGTGCTCGGCATTGGTCACATCCAGCACGCAGCAGTCGGCCTGATAGCCACGGCTGCGCAACAACAACGCCTTGGTGTTGAGCAAGCCTTCATCCAAATCGGCCAGTACCACCTGATAGCCGGCGGCGGCAAAGGCCTCCGCGACCGCAAAGCCAATACCACCTGTTGCTCCTGTAATCAGTACCCGCATTTTCTCTCTCCGGCAAAGGGTTATGCTGCGATACTAGAAAAGCGTGGCCGCTTCCTCAACGGTACTTTAGTGCTATAACCCGCAGTTTGGTGCTGCTGCCGGCAGGCTAAAGCGCCGGTCAGCTGCGGCAGCGCGCCTTTGCTAAGGCGGCGTCTTATGATAACTTTAGCCACTTTATATAATAATCGGGCCTGGTTGCGCCATGACAAACTGTCGGCATTAGCTTGCTGAGCGTTGTTGTCCACTAAAAACCAGAGCCAGAACAAAGGCCTGCCAAGACAGTGCCTACCGCAGACCAAGAGGATACACCTATGACAACTACCAGCAGGACGCCGCAAGGCGCCCCGGAACAACGTGGCTGGTTTACCCGCTTTCTCGATACCGTAGAATTTTTAGGTAATTTATTACCGCATCCGGTTACGCTGTTTGCCTGCTTTGCGCTGGCTGTGGTGATTGGCAGCGGTATTGCCGGTTACTTTGATTTCAGTGCTGTCGATCCTCGCCCAGAAGGCACTGCCGGTCGCGCCGCCGATGGCATGATCCGGGTAGTCAGCCTGATGAATGTAGATGGCTTGCAGCGTATTGTCTCGAATCTGGTCACCAACTTTACCAACTTCCCGCCACTGGGCGTGGTGCTGGTTGCGTTACTGGGGGTCAGTATTGCCGAACATTCCGGTCTGATTTCTGCCGCCATGCGCGGCCTGGTGATGAATGCCTCTAAGCGCATGGTCACAGTGACTATAGTCTTTGCCGGTATTATCTCGAATACCGCTTCTGAGCTGGGCTATGTGGTACTGATCCCGATGGCGGCAGTAATTTTCCACTCGCTGGGGCGCCATCCGCTGGCGGGTTTAGCGGCGGCCTTTGCCGGCGTATCCGGTGGCTACAGCGCTAACCTCTTTATCGGCACTGTCGATCCGTTACTGGCCGGCTTTACCACCTCGGCAGCGAATCTGATTGACCCGAACTATGTAGTCGGCCCGGAAGCAAACTGGTTCTTTATGATTGTCAGCACCTTTGTTATTGCTGGCCTGGGTGCCTTTGTCACTGAAAAAATTGTTGAGCCGAAACTGGGCAAATATAACGTGAGTGAAGCTGCCGTCGATTTGGGCGAACAAAAGCTGGAGCAGCTTAGCGCGCAGGAGCGTAAGGGTTTAAAGCTGGCCGGTTTAGCTTTTCTCGGTATTTGTTTGCTATTGGCACTTAGCGTGGTGCCGGCCGATGGTGTGCTGCGCCACCCGGATACCGGCTTAGTCGCCGATTCGCCTTTCTTAAAAGGCATAGTGGTGTTTATCTTTGTGTCCTTTGCGATTCCGGGCTTTGTTTATGGCAAGGTGGTCGGCACCATGCAAACCGACCGCGATGTGATTAATGCGATGGCGAAAAGCATCAGCTCGATGGGGCTCTATATCGTGCTGGTATTTTTTGCGGCGCAGTTTGTGGCCTTTTTTGGCTGGTCGAATCTGGGGGCCATTCTGGCGGTGAAAGGCGCGAACTTACTGCAGGATATCGGTTTAACCGGCCCGATGCTGTTTGTGTTCTTTATTGCGATGTGCGCCATTGTTAACCTGTCGCTGGGCTCGGCCTCGGCACAGTGGGCAATTTTTGCGCCCATCTTCGTACCGATGCTAATGATTGTCGGCTACTCGCCCGAAGTGATCCAGGCTGCTTACCGCATTGGCGATTCGGTAACCAACCTGATCACCCCGATGATGAGCTATTTTGGCTTGATCCTGGCGGTGGCTGCCCGCTATAAGAAAGACCTAGGCATAGGTACCCTGATTGCTACCATGCTGCCCTATACCATGATTTTCTTTATCGGTTGGGTGGTGCTGTTTTATATCTGGGTGTTTTTACTGGGGCTGCCGGTTGGTCCGGGCTCACCGACCTATTATGAATTCACGCAGTAATAGGCAACAGGGTCTTACTGTGGTCATAAAGCTGTGATATAACACGGGCAGATTGCGCGGTCAGCTGCTCGCTAAACTGGCCGAAAGCGCTGCCGATCTGCTACAGGTGCCCGCGACCGGCGGGCAATTAGAGAAAAAATTCAGAGAACAGAGTCGTTTATGGAACAGAATAAAGTTGTAGGGCTGCATAAAGAAAAACACGCGAAAACCAAAATCAGCTCAGTGCGGCCGTTAAGTCATATCGCGCAGGAACATATGCTGCCGGTAGTAGTACATGAATTTGTAGTAGCCGGTGCTGAGTTCCCGGTGGTGTTTGTTAAAGACCAACAATCTGAACGCTTCCAACCAGTAGTCTTATTAGGCCTGGCGGCACAACAGAATTTGATCCTGAAAGATGATAAGTGGGGGGCATTGTATGTGCCACGAGTCGTCCGTAACTATCCATTAGTGCTGGTTCAAGACGCACCTGATAGTGATCGTTTAATTGTCGCCATTGATGAAACTTCAGAGCGGGTAAATGAAACCGAAGGTTTCCCGCTGTTTAACGACGATGGCAGCGAGAGCGAGTTTTTAACTGCACGTAAGCAGCAAATGGGTGAGTATGTTGATTATTCCCAGATGACGCAAGTGTTTATGGAAAAACTGAAAAGCCTGGACTTACTGAAAGAGCAGGTACTAACAGTTACCATTAACGGTGAAAAACGCAATATCAACGGCATCCATATGGTTGACGATCAAAAGCTGAATGAGCTGAGCGACGAAACCTTCCTGGAACTGCGTAAGCTGGGTTATCTGACGGCAATTTATGCGCACCTGATGTCACTGCAGCATACGCAGAAGCTGGTACAAAAACTGGCTGAGCGCGAAGAAGCCGCTAAGGCCTAAGCGTTATCGGCAAACAGCAACGGCAGCCTCGGCTGCCGTTTTGCGTTTGATGGCTACCACATACTGTTAAACGCGGCTAAGCGTGACTAAGCGCGGCCAAACTTTGCCAGTAAGGCCTGTTTCACATGCTCGGGGACAAAGCTGGCGACATCGCCGCCATGCCGGCATACTTCTTTGACCAGCGTCGACGAGATAAAGGTATTTTTCTCCGACGGCGTCATAAAAATACTGTCCAGCTCCGGATTTAGCGAGCGGTTCATGCTGGCCAGCTGAAACTCATACTCATAGTCGGCTACCGCCCGTACGCCGCGGATCAGCACCTGCGCCTGTTGGCTTTTGGCAAAATCAGCCAGCAGACCAGAAAACCCAATTACTGACACATTCTGGCAGTCGGCAAAGGCCTGCCGGGCCAGCGCGACCCGCTCATCCAGGCTAAATAACGGCTGTTTGCTGGGGTTAGCCGCTACCGCAACAATTACGGTTTCAAATAGCCGGGCGGCACGCAGTACAATATCAGCGTGGCCATTGGTTAAAGGATCAAAGGTACCGGGGTAAATCGCACGAATATGCATCAAAAGCAGTTCCTGTCAGGGCCAGCGCAGAGCTTGCTGGCATTTAACGTCAATTTGGCGTTACTATAGCAAAATAACCGCCTAAAAAAAGAAGCCTGCAGTTCGCAATGGAAAAGAAGCTCAGAACCAAAGACCGGATTATTCAAGCCAGTATTGCGTTATTTAATGAGGTTGGTGAGCGTCAGGTTACCACTAACCATATTGCAGCCCATCTGGGCATCAGCCCCGGCAACCTGTATTACCACTTCCGCAATAAAGAAGACATTATCCGGCATATTTTCCGTGAATATACCAAGCTGCTGGAAACCCGGATTAAACCGCCTTCAGCCCAGGCCAAGCCGCTGGATGCCCTGACTGATTATCTGGATATCGTATTTGAGCTGATGTGGCGGTTTCATTTTTTCTACGCCAATCTGCCGGATATCCTGTCACGGGATCCGGCGTTGCAACAGGATTACCTGCAGGTGCAGCAGGGCGTACTGGCGCGGGTGATGACGGTAATTAAAGCCTTAAAAGCCCAGGGCGTCATCGCAGTTGATGAAGCCGATATCCGCGATCTGGCGCACAATATCAAACTGCTGGTTACCTTTTGGATCAGCTATCTGAAAACCCAGGCGCCACAGGCTGAAGTGAATCAGGCCAACCTGTACCGTGGCGTACTAAAAGTACTGCTGTTATTTAAGCCCTATGCCACCGCTGCCGCCCGCGCCGATATGCTGCAACTGCAGCACTACTATAGTCAGCTGGTCGGAACAGATCAGGCAGCGGCCGATTTGTAGCCAATTCTTTACAAGCGGGGCAGGCAAGCCCCGCTAATCTTCGGTATAATCGCTGCAGCAAGGGCCGCTAAAAAGTACAATAGCGCGTCAAATCAACTTACCCGCCTACATTGCCAGAGGAGGCTTTATGCGCAATGGCGCTTTTCTGCACCATCTACAACAACAAATCGAAGAGGTGAAAGCAGAAGGTCTGTACAAAGCAGAACGTATTATCAGCTCACAACAACAAGCCAGCGTTACCGTTGGCAGCGAGCAGGTACTAAACTTTTGTGCCAATAACTATCTGGGCCTGGCCAATAACCCCGAACTGATTGCTGTCGCGCAGCAGGGCCTGCAAAGCCACGGCTTTGGTGTCGCCTCAGTGCGGTTTATCTGTGGTACCCAGGATATCCATAAACAGCTGGAAGCGAAAATCAGTGCCTTTTTAGGTACCGAAGATACCATCCTGTACTCTTCCTGCTTTGATGCCAATGGCGGTTTGTTTGAAACCATCCTCGGTGCTGAAGATGCGGTGATCTCGGATGCACTGAATCATGCCTCTATTATTGACGGCGTGCGGCTGTGTAAAGCCAAACGCTACCGTTATGCCAATAACAATATGGCCGAGCTGGAAGCCCAGCTGCAGCAGGCCGATGCCGATGGCGCCCGTTTTAAGCTGATTGCCACTGATGGCGTGTTCTCGATGGATGGCGTGATTGCCGACTTAAAAGCGGTGTGTGATCTGGCCGATAAATACAACGCCATGGTAATGGTTGACGATAGCCATGCCGTGGGTTTTGTGGGTAAAAATGGCCGTGGTACCCACGAATACTGTGAGGTGATGGACAGAGTCGATATTATTACCGGTACCCTGGGCAAGGCGCTGGGCGGTGCCTCCGGTGGTTATACCTCAGGTAAAAAAGAAATTATCGAATGGCTGCGGCAGCGTTCACGGCCTTATCTGTTCTCGAACTCGTTAGCGCCTTCTATTGTTACTGCGTCAATCAAGGTGCTGGAGATGCTGGAGCAGGGCGGCGCGCTGCGGGAAAAGCTGTGGCAAAACGCCAATTATTTCCGCGAGCAGATGACGGCCGCCGGCTTTACGCTGGCCGGTAAAGATCATGCCATTATTCCGGTGATGCTGGGTGATGCCAAGGTGGCCGCCGAAATGGCGAAACGCATGCTGGCCGAGGGCATCTATGTGGTTGGCTTCTCCTTTCCGGTGGTACCGAAAGGGCAGGCGCGGATCCGCACCCAGATTTCGGCGGCACATACAAAAGAGCAGCTGGATAAAGCCATTGCGGCCTTTATCCGCATTGGTAAAGACATGGGCGTGATCGCATAAGGCGGGGCGTAATAATGAAAGCATTAGCAAAATTAAAAGCAGAACCGGGCATCTGGCAAACCGAGGTTGAGAAACCGGAAGTGGGGCCAAACGATGTGCTGATCCGGATTAAAAAAACCGCCATCTGTGGCACAGACGTGCATATCTACAAATGGGATGAATGGGCGCAAAATACCATTCCGCATGGCATGGTGGTTGGTCATGAATATGTCGGCGTCATTGAAGGCATGGGCTCAGAAGTGCGCGGCTTTAAAGTGGGTGACCGTGTCTCCGGCGAAGGCCATATTACCTGCGGCTACTGCCGTAACTGCCGCGCCGGCCGCGTGCATTTATGCCGTAATACCATTGGCGTAGGGGTAAACCGTACCGGCTCTTTTGCTGAATATCTGGTGATCCCGGCTTATAACGCCTTTAAGCTGCCGGACAATATCCCGGATAATATCGCGGCGATCTTTGACCCCTTTGGCAATGCCGTACATACCGCCCTGTCTTTTGATCTGGTGGGTGAAGATGTGCTGATCACCGGGGCCGGCCCTATCGGTATTATGGCAGCCGCGGTAGCGCGCCATGTTGGTGCCCGGCATGTGGTGGTAACAGACGTTAACCCGTACCGGCTTGAGCTGGCGCTAAAAATGGGCGCCAGACGCGCCGTTGATGTCAGCAAACAGAACCTGAAAGACGTGATGCAGGAGCTGGGCATGACCGAGGGCTTTGATGTTGGGTTGGAGATGTCTGGCGTACCGGCAGCCTTTAACAGCATGCTGGATACCATGAACCATGGCGGTAAGATTGCGATGCTGGGCATTCCGCCGTCGACCATGGCGATTGACTGGAATAAGGTCATCTTTAAAGGCCTGGTAATTAAAGGCATTTACGGCCGGGAAATGTTTGAAACCTGGTATAAGATGGCGAGCTTAATTCAGTCTGGTCTGGATTTAAGCCCGATTATTACCCACGAAATGCCAATGGAAAACTATCAAGAAGGCTTTGAGATTATGTGCTCAGGCCAGTCGGGTAAGGTGATCCTAAACTGGTCTTAAGCTAAGGCTGGTTTTAACGAGGGCGTGTTGATAGCTGCAAAAACAAGCAGCAAACATCAACACGCCCTGGCCCCGTCCGCTGTGGCGGGGCAGTACACCTGATTACGTCCCTGCTGTTTGGCCTGATACATAGCTGCATCGGCAGCTGCCAGCAAGGCACTGAGATCATAACCCGCCTGCTGACTGTCGCTAATGCCAAAGCTGGCCGTAACCTTAAATTTTGGCTGATAACCACTGGTATCAATATCTGCCAGTGCGGTACGACAAATATCAGCCAGCATCACCGCCTGCTCGGCCGTGCAGTCTGTCAGCAGGATCACAAACTCTTCGCCACCAATACGGCCAAAAATATCGCTATGCCGGATAAAGTTGCGGCAACTTAGCACCACTTGTTGCAAGGTCCAGTCGCCGGCGGCATGACCAAAGCGGTCATTAATTTGTTTAAAGTGGTCCAAATCAAACAGGATCAGCGCTACCGGCCGCTGCGCCCGGATACAATGGGCAATTTCCCGCTGCGCCTGCTCAGTAAAATGATAACGGTTGCTAATGCCGGTAAGTTGGTCAAACTCGGCCATTTTGCGATAACGCTTACTGCGGGTCAGGCCACGGTAGGTCAGTAAGCCAAGGATTAAACTCAGGCTACCAATCAGTAATAGCATTAAATAGCGATTTTCCGCCTGCTGCTGATATAAATTACGTTCCAGCGTAAGCAGTTCATTATCTTTATCCAATAGCTGGATCCGTTGCTCTTTCAGACGGGCTTCGCCACTGGCCAGCTGGTAAGCCAATTGCTGCGAGGCTTTTTCTCTGGCAATCGCCAGCTCGGTATCACGGCGTTTTTCGCTATAACGCAGCAGGTTGTCAAAGTTACGCTCCGCCTGCGCCAGCAGCGTTAGTACCCGGTAGGTACTCAGCACCGCCGGGTCATTCCGATCACCCGGTAAACTTTGCTCAGCGCGCTGCGCCAGCTCACTGGCTGCAGCCAACTCGCCCTGTTGTAAAAGCGCTTCTGCGGCGGCGGCGTTAAAACCGGCGGTTAAAATCGGATAATTAATCTGTTCAACCTGAGAATAATACTGCTGATAAAACGCCAGGGCAGCAGCGGCTTGCTGTTGTTCCAGTAAATAGAACATATGGTTGCGGATAATTAGTAAATTAAACATTGCCTCTGTAGTGGCCTCGCATAATTCACTTATCTCATTAAATGTCTGTTGATATTCATTAAAAGGCACTGAGTGATACAGGCTTTGTAATCCCAGTGCCTGGAGACGACAGCGCAGAGTCGTATCGCGGGTAATCTTTAAACCATGGCTAATTAATTGTTGGATCTGCTCATAACGCTCAATTTTGCTGTAAAGCAGAATGACTTGCCCGATAGTCTGATAGTAAAGATGCTCATCGTTTATCGATACAGCATAACTGAGCAGTTTCTCAACGCCAGCAAAGGCGTCGATATACTTAAAACTAAGGGTATGAATATTTACAATTAAACTCGAAGCTCTAATGGCCAGTTGTCTATCTGCGCGCTGTTCAATTCCTTCAGCAAGTTGGAGCGCTTGATTGAAGTCGCCTTTTATTACCAGATCCCATGCTGATAATAGTGAAAGTTTATGTTTGTCATGCTCGCTAATTTGCTGATCATTTGTGCTCGCTTTCAAAGAGGCAAGCCTGTCAGTAAACTCAGTACGATTTTTCAGGCGCAGCTCATCAAGCTCTCTGAGCTGTTCTGAAATACTGTTTACGTTAGCCTGTACTGATAGAACCACCAAACTAAACAGAGCTGAGAGTATCGCCTTAGCGAGCGTCATTATCGACCCTGTTTACCCTGCGCGCCGCATCACCGATACAGCAGCAATCGTCAACTTCTCTTCATCAGGTTCTGGTTTATCAGGTTCAGGTTGCTCTGGTTTTTCGGGCTCTTCTGGCTCTGGTGTGAGTACAAAACAGATAATCTTTTCCCGCAATAATGCCTGCTCTGCCGTATTAAGCGTAGCCAGTAGCGCAGCATTATCGGATTCGACGCTGGGTTGCCAGACCGGCGTAAGTGCCAGGCTTAGTAGTTGCTCGGATAAAGAAGGCATTAGCAGGGCTCGGTAATTAAAAGTCGATATGCCTAATGTAGGCAGTTTTTATGACAGCAGCAAGGGGCCTTTGGTTTTATTTTCGGGATTCTTCCGCCGGGTTCAGCTTAAGTGGCCGGCTTAGCCGTAAAAAACCATCCGCTAGTTCGGCACTGACCTTAAACCCCAGCTTGGCTGCCGAATGCAGGGCGGCGAGATTTTGCTGCTGGATCCTTTTGCTCAGGGTTTCAATTCCGCCCAGACTCCCGGCCTGCGCAATCAACAATCGGCTAAGTTGGGTGCCGAGCCCCTGCTGTTGCCAGGCAGGTAACAACATACGGCCAAGCTCAGCCTCGCTGACATTGGCGCCCGGTAATAACATCGCCAGCCCGATAGCGCCCACTCCGGCCAGTTGTACCTGAAAATACGCTGCCGGCCAGCTGGTGGTTGTCGCTGTGGTCACAGGCAAAGAGGCAGGCTGCTGCAGGTGCTGTAGCAGCGTATTAAAACGCGCCCGCGCCTGCGTTATGCTTAGTGCCGGACCGATATGCCGCATTACCTGGGGTTCGCAAAATAACGCCAGAAATAGTGGCTCGGCCGCAGGGTCAAGAGCCTGTAACGTCAGGCCGGGTTGGCTGGTGCCGTTAACGGCTAACATCTGTTGTCTGATCCAGTGCGGCCAATTGTTGCAGCAGTTCCGTATTGGCCTGTAGCGCGCTGCAGGGCGGGATCACCAGTGTGGTTTTACCGCTGACAGTGGCCTGTGCCAGCTCTGATAGAGGCAAATGCTCAATGCGGGCTTGCTGGGTCGGCAGGCTGGCCGCTTCATACAGGGTAACCTGATGTGCCGGCGGATAAAAACGGCATAAATAGTCGCTTAACAGCTGCCGGTATTGGCCGGGGGTGGCAAAGCGTGCCAGACTGCGGTCGCCGGCAACACCCAGTTGCCATAAAATAAGGTAGGCGGCGGTATCGATAGTGCGCTGATAAAACATAAACTGGCTGCATTCGTACAGCTGGCAACCATAGCGGCCCGGATCAATCCCCAGATCGGCATACAGACAGTCTTCGGCTGAGATCGCCGGTAGCATCCGGCTAAAATAGCCTTGTTGCTGTGCCTGCTTCACTGCCTGATGCGGTACCCAGGCAAAGACCCCCGGATGACCATAAAAGGCGCCAACCACCTTCTTACCGGCCGCGACTTCAGCCAGCATCGCCTCAACCATTAGCTGATAGCTATGCTGGCGTGAAGGCCCCTGATGATAATAAGGCTGCAGTGAGCGGGCGTCCGGGTGCATCTCCAGTAACCATTGCTCGGTTAACGCATCGGCCATTAGCACAAAGACCACATCGGCAGCAGCGATATAGTTGCGGCTAAGCGGGTCCAGATGGGCACCCAGCATAATGCCGGTACCCAGGCAAATCAGACTGCCCTGCGTCATGTGGTCTCCTAGTCGCTGCGTTGTTGCTCAAGTAACTGCAAAATATCCCGGCTTTTGGTCAGTAAGCGCAGCTGGCTAAATAACTGCTGCGCCTCGGGGTATTGCAGTTTCAGGTAACTAAACCATTGCTTTACCCGGTTAGCGTAATATTTGCCTTTATCGCCGGCAATTTCAAATTCGGAATAGTGCATCAATAACGCCAGCACCTCTGGCCAGGGCAGTGGAGCGGCCTGATCCCGGATATGCCGCGCCAGATTGGGCATCGCCAGCGCGCCGCGGCCAAGCATAATATCCTGGCATTGACTTTGCTGCTGACAGAGCAGCGCTTGTTCGGCATTCCAGATCTCGCCATTAGCAACCAGCGGTATTTTTACCTGCTGCTTTATTTTGGCAATCCAGGGCCAATACGCCGGTGGCCGGTACCCATCGCTTTTGGTGCGGGCATGGATCGCCAGGCTGCTGGCGCCGGCCTCGGCAATGGCTTTAGCATTGTCAAGCGCCAGACTGGTATCGTCATAACCGAGCCGAATTTTGGCGCTGACCGGGAACTGCGCCGGTACGGCGTCGCGCACGGCTTTTACGATCCGATACAGGGTCTCGGTTTCTTTTAACAGCACGGCGCCGCCGCGGCTCTTATTCACTGCTTTTGCCGGGCAACCAAAATTCAGATCGACGCCGGGTGAGCCCAGTTCCACCGCCCGCGCTGCATTTTCGGCCAGCCAGTGTGGTTCCTGCCCCAATAATTGCACCCGTACCGGGGTGCCGGCGCGGGTTTTACCACCTTGCAGCAGTTCCGGGCACAGCCGGGTAAACACCCGGGCCGGCAGTTTTTGGTCCACCACCCGCACAAATTCGGTAATACACAAGTCATAGCCGCCAATTTGCGTCAGCATTTCGCGCATCAGGTGATCAACCACGCCCTCCATCGGGGCCAGTACGATTTTCATTTAGTTACTGTTTTGCTTCATTTAGTTGCTGTCTTGCGGCGAGGTGGCGTGCGCATGCTGGCGTTGCCGGCGGCAGCGCTCGGAGCAGTAGCGCACGTCATCCCAGTTACGCTGCCACTTTTTGCGCCAGCTAAAAGCTAACTGGCACACCGGGCAGATTTTTTGCGGCAGGGTGGTTTTGTGGTGGGCCATAAAGCCGCCTTAAACGCTATAGATGGTGCGCAGTTCCTGGCGGTGCAACAGCTCGGCCAGCTCCGGTAATTGCAGCGGCTCCAGCTCCAGCACATCCAGAATACGGCTTTGATGCAGCTGCCATTCCGGATCCAGATTAACCTGAAACAGCTGCCGGCTTTCACCACTGAAAAATTCGGCAATTTTTAAAATGGCAAAGCGCTGATGTTCGGTTTGGTTATCGGTTTCCAGCAACAGCGCCGGGCTGTGGTGATAGGCAATAATATTACACAGTGTCTGGGTCAGACCCCAGGATTCGGCAATCAGATAGCCCAGCACTTCATGGCTGGTATGAAAATGCTGCTCTTCAATACTGCTGACCGCCTGCTGTTGCAGCAAACCTTGCTGCAGCACAGTGGCATATTGCGGCGCCTGTTGGCTAATCAGTGCCATGCCGGCGTTGCGAAATAGCCCCAGTGAGTAACAATCGTCCTGGCACTGCTGATCAAAATTCAGCTGTTTCGCCAGTGTCATCGCCAGGGTGGCGGTATGCAGGGCATTGGTCCAGAGCTTGCGGCTAAACTCATCCTGGCGGCCTTCTTCCAGCGTAAAGCGCAGCAGTACACTGCGTACCAGCATGACTACCCGGTTTAATCCCAGATAGCGGCAGGCTTGCTCCACCGAGGTAATTTTATTGCGCAGCCCAAAGTAGGCCGAGTTGACTACCTTGAGCGTAAAGCCGGCAATACCGATATCCAGCGCAATCAGCGAAGCAATACGGTTTAAGTCCGGTTCGGCAGCATTCAGTTGTTGCTGGATATGCCGCAGTACCTGGGGTTGTGGCGGAATGGTAAAGCCCTGCAGCGCATGCTCAACCAGGCTCATATCGATTGCTTTTACCATCTGCTTTACTCCCGGTTGTGCACTTTTGGGTATGCCTTTTGTCGTGCGCCGCTAATCAGAACTAAGGATTTACGAATCGAGGTAAGGCCGGCCCAGCATTAATTGCTGTGCCAGTTGCGTTTCTGCCTGCTGATCAGTGAGCTGCAGGTCGAGAAACTGCACATCAAATTGCAGCAGGTCGTCGTCTGCTAAATGCACCGCCACCAGCTTATCCGGTACCTGATGCACCTGACGGTAGGCATTAATCGCCACCTGGGCGGCTTGCTCCATTAAGGCGAGAAAATGCCCGAGCGGATAGCGCTGAAATACCGGATCATCCAGATGCGCCCAGCCTAATAAGTCACCGCTGATGCTGCCATCGGCATGATCGGTAAACAGCATTGAAACAGCGGCGCAGCTGGGGTTTTCACCCGGGGTAAATTGTTCGGCATCCTGCTCGGAAAACAGCAGCACATAGCCAAAACCCGGGCAGCCTTCGGCATCCATTTCGTCGAACGACGGATCGTACAACAGGAACAAACGATTATCAGACATGGCGACCCCGGCTTGCTAAACAAGCGGCTATTCTACCTGAGGTCGGAGCTGCACTAAAGCCCTCTGGCCGGATCTTGTAGCGATTTAACCGCAATTGCCGGCCCGGCTAGTGGAAATCCGCTGTCAGCGGCACCGGCAGCTCCAGCAGTAACGCCAGCAGGTTAAGTAAGCCCTGCTCTGCGGCCGTTGCCGCCTGATCGGCAGAAACTGCTGCCAGGATGCTCTGCCAGACCTGTTGTTTGATTGCCGGAGCCGCACTCAGTAGCGGCCGCAGTGCCTGATCCAGGCGGCTAAAGTCTACCGGTGGTGCCGTGGTATCCGCCGGCAGTTGCAGCGCATTTAGCGCGGCCTGCCAGGCTTGCTGCTGCTTGTTGCTGTCGCCGGCGGCGCTGGCAACGGCGCTGAGCAAGGGCAGCAGGGCGGGCAACAGGTCGGCCAGGCTTTGGCGGTTATACTGGCGAACCAGTTCTTTGCTGTCGAATTCACTGGCCACCACATGCTCCAGCAAACTTAAGCTAAGCCACTGTGACAGATCCGGCGTGTTACCGGCCAGTTGTCGCAGTAACTTATCAAAGGCACGGAATTCTGACTCACTCAGCTGCTTTAACGCTGGCACCGACATTTGCAACAACTGCACCTGCTGTGGCAGGGCCAGGCGTTGTACCGCATCGGAGAGTTGATCAACTTCGGCCAGCAGTTGGCTGCCGCCATAGGCTTTAATCTGGGCCAGTTGGTTGGCCAGCTGCTCAGTTCTGAGCAATAACGCACAGGCGATAGCCTGTGCCGGACGGGTTTGATGGCTGCTTTGGCTTAGCAGCAGCGGGATAGCGGCCAGCATGGCGCGACGCTGGCGCTCCTGCGGTTGTTCCGGGGTCTGGGATACAGTGGGTTTGACTGGCTGTTGGCTGCTCGGATAACGGCCGTTCCAGCTTGGATCCAGCCGGCGAATGCGTTTTTCAAGCGGCGGATGGGTAGCGAAGATCGCCACCCAGCGGCTTAGCGCTTCGCCAAAAAACAAATGGCTGACTTCATCGGCATTGGCGTGTTGTACTTTGGCGCCGTATTGATGGCCACCGATGCGCTTTAAGGCGCCGGCAATACCGCTTGGATTACGGCTAAACTGTACCGCCGAAGCATCGGCCAGATACTCGCGCTGTCGGCTGACGGCAGCCTTAATCAGATTACCAAAAAACGAACCGAGATAGCCGATCACGACCAGGCCAAGACCCAGCAGCATAATGGCGCCGGCACCATCATTATTATTGCGTCTGGAGCGGGCATAGCTGGCGCCACGACCGGCGCGTAACAGGTAATAACCAAGATGGCCGATAAATAAAATGCCATTCAGCACCGCGATCAGCCGGATATTCATGCGCATATCGCCGTTCAGAATATGGCTGAATTCATGGGCGATCACGCCCTGCAGTTCGTCGCGGCTAAGTTGCTCCAGCGCGCCCTGCGTGACGCCAATAACCGCATCGGCCGGGCTGTAACCGGCAGCAAAGGCGTTAATGCCGCGTTCGGCCAGCAGATAAACCGGTGGCACCGGCAGGTTAGCTGCCAGCGCCATCTCCTCTACCACATTCAGTAACCGGCGCTGCAGCGGATCTTGTGCATCCGGTTTCAGACGCACCCCGCCAAGCGCTTCGGCTACACTGCGGCCACCCAGTTTCAGTTGCTGCCACTTGGCCATAATCGCCAGGCCCACCACGGCAAGGACCACCAGGCTGATGCTGCTGATCACTTCCCACGGCAGTTGTACCGGGCCACCCTGAAACAGGCTGAAACTCAGCATCACCAGCAGATTGGTCAGGATGATCAGCGCCAGCACCGCTAAAGCGAACAGCGTGATCAGGACCCGGGTATTGCGCCGGGCCAGATCCTGTTGCTGGAAGAAATTGCTCGCCATTGCTTAAAAGCTGACTTTGGGTGCCTGTTGAATTTGCGCGCTTTCAGCGAATTCCAGCAGCTTGGCATCCTGTTTGTGGCCAAAGCTGGCGGCAAAGAACATCGGCGGGAAGCTTTGTTTATAGGTGTTATATTCGGTTACCGCATCATTAAAAGCCTGACGGGCAAAAGCAACACGATTCTCGGTGCTGGTCAGCTCTTCCGACAGCTGCTGCATATTGGCGCTGGCTTTCAGGTCCGGATAAGCTTCCATCACCATACTAAAGCGGCTCATTGCACCTTGCAGGGCGCCTTCGGCCTGGGCTAACTGGCTGATGGCACCGGCATCGCCCGGATTATTGGCGGCCACTTTCAGCCCGGCCAACGCGGCATTACGGGCGGCGATCACAGCTTCCAGCGTTTCGCGTTCATGCTGCATATAGGCTTTGGCAGTTTCCACCAGGTTGGGGATCAGATCATAACGGCGCTTAAGTTGTACTTCGATTTGTGCAAAAGCATTCTGAAAACGGTTTTTCAGTTTAACCAGCTGGTTAAAAATGCTGATCAGGTAAAATACCACCGCCGCCAGCAAGGCCAGAATTATCAGTAACGTCATTTTAAGCTCCTTACAGGATATTAACGCCTATTGTTAATGAAAGTTTAACCTTCTGTCCAGTGTCTGCGGCCGGATTTCGCCGGATTAGTACTAAAGTGCGGCAACCTGCGGTATGATAACGGCCTTGTACCGGGAGTAGTTATGAGTGATTTTAAACGTATTTCAGTGGCAGAAACGCTGGAGTTATTAGCCCAGCAGGCAGTAATTGCCGATATCCGCGACGAGCAAAGCTTTGCCAGTGGTCATATGGCGGGCGCCTTTCATTTGACCAACACCAGCCTGGGCCAGTTTATGCGCCAGGTGCCATTTGAACAGCCGGTGGTCGTAGTCTGTTATCACGGTAATTCCAGTCAGGGCGCGGCGCGTTATCTGGCAGAGCAGGGCTACGAACAGGTGTACAGTATGGATGGCGGCGTTGAGAGCTGGCGCACGCAACAGCCTGTTGTCAGCGGGCACAGTGACGCCTGATGCTGACTAAGGTTGCGGAGTTTCGCGCCCAGCCGGCGGCGCTGTTATTTGCCGATTACTGCACCAGTCAGGGGCTGACGGTGCAGCTGCAGCTGGAAGGCGAGCTGACACTGCTGCTGGCCGACAGCGCGCAGTTGCCGCAAGTGGAAGCCCTGTTGACGGAATTTATCCGTGAGCCGGATCATCCGCGCTATCAGGCAGCAGCCTGGCAACAGAGTAACAGTGTGCAACTGGAGCCATCGATCCGGCTGCCGTCCAAGCAGCTATGGCGCCAACTGCCGCTAACCCTGCTGCTGGTTGCGCTGACGCTGGCGGTCTATGGCTGGCAACAGCTGGATTTTCGCGCGGCCGCTCAGGCACTGCTGTTAACCAATAATGCAGAGCTCTGGCGTTGGCTAACTCCGATATTGCTGCATTTCTCACTGACGCATCTGGTGTTTAATCTGGCCTGGTGGGGCTTGTTGGGCGCCAAAATCGAACGCTTCAGAGGCAGTGGCTTTTTATTGCAACTGACCCTGAGCAGTGCGGTGATTTCCAATGGCTTGCAACTGGCACTGGCCGGTCCCAATTTTGGTGGCTTATCCGGGGTGGTGTATGCGCTGGTGGGCTATTGCTACCTGAGTGATGTATTAAGCGGTCGTCAGCGCTATCAGTTGGGGCATGGTCTGTTTGGCTTTATGTTGCTGTGGTTGCTGCTGGGCTTCTTCGATCTGCTGTGGGTTAATATGGCGAACTGGGCGCATCTGGGCGGCTTGGGCTGTGGCTTACTCTGGGCCTGGTTAAGCCGGGACCGGCGGCATCAATAATTCAGCTGGCAGTAACGGCAGGCTCTGCCGTTACTGATACAGATATTTGGTAAACAACACATCCTGCACCATCGGCTGTCCGGTTTCCCGGCGTAGCACCTGTTGCAGCTGTTCCAGAATAATCAGTCGGATCTCTTCGCGCCCATGCAGGGATTTGACCTTCTCTTCCGATTGCTTACTCAGAATGCCAATAATGGTATCCAGGATCAGTGGCTCATGGTACTCGATGGTTTTCAGCATATCCCGGCTGGGTAACATCAGCTCGACTGACACCCGCAAGTAACCCAGGGTGCGGCGGTTTTCGGTGACATAGTTGGTGACGATATCCGGGTCAAAGCCGTAATACACCACCTCAGGCACATTTTGCTGTGCTTGGGCAGGCAGCGCTGTTAATAACAGTAGCGGTGCAAAGATCAGGGGCAGTAATGCGCGCAAGGTTAGCTTTCCTCATCGGAGCGGGTTTCTGATAATCATATCAGTAGTCTCTTAGTTAGGCGAATGGCCGACTAAAAATAGTTAGGCTAATTGCCGCTTAAAAAAATTCCTACCCTTGCTATAATGCGGCAATTTTTGCATTCTGAACCCGACTAACTGATGACAGCAGTATTTTCGCTGGCGGCCTGTGCCGAACCCTGGCAACAGGCTGATGCCAGTAAGGCACCGGCTACCCTGTTACCCTGGCTGTTGGAGCCGGCGTCACTGACCGCCCGTTTAAAAGCGCACTGTCAGCAATTCCGGCTGCAGTTGCTGGCGGAACAATCTTTGCCACTGCCGCAGACCTTACAGTCGCTGCTGCCGGCCAGTAGCCTTTGTACCCGCCGCGAGGTGTTAATGTGGTGCGATCAACAAGCGGCCGTCTATGCCCAGAGTTGGATCCCGCAGTCCAGCCAACAACGCTTGCAGCAGCTGGCTGCCCTCGGGGAACAGCCATTGGGCGAGTTGTTGTTTCAGTATCCGGATTTGCAACGCAGTCCGATTGAAATTGCCCGGCTTAGCCTGCCGTGGCCAAGCGCAGAGATCGCTGCGGGTGAATATTGGGCCAGACGCTCCGTGTTTTCGGTAGCCGGTGCGCCCTTATTAGTGGCAGAGGTTTTTCTGCCGGTGGTGGAGACGCTATGACAACGCTAAGCTGGCAACGACGCCAGGCCTACTGGCAATTGATGCGGCTGGATAAGCCGATCGGCACCTATCTGCTGCTATGGCCTACCTGGTGGGCATTATGGCTTGCTGCGGATGGGATCCCGCCTCTCGATTACTGGCTGATCTTTAGCCTCGGCGTGCTGTTAATGCGCTCAGCAGGTTGTGTGATCAATGATTATGCCGATCGCCATTTTGATGGTCAGGTTAGCCGCACTAAAGCCCGGCCGCTGGCCAGTGGCCAGCTGCAGCCAGTTGAAGCGCTGCAGCTGTTTCTGCTGTTGCTGTTACTGGCCGCCAGCTTATTGCTGTTCTTAAACCGGCAAACCCAACTGCTTGCGCTGGTGGCCGTGCTGCTGGCCAGCAGCTATCCCTTTATGAAACGCTACACCCATCTGCCACAGCTGGTATTGGGTGCGGCCTATAGCTGGGGGATCCCGATGGCCTTTATGGCGCTGCAGGGCGAGGTACCGCTGTATGCCTGGTGGCTGTATCTGGCGAATCTGCTGTGGACAGTGGCCTATGATACCTTTTATGCGCTGGTCGACCGTGACGATGATCTCAAGGCGGGTATTAAATCGACGGCGGTGTTGTTTGGCCGCTATGCCCAGCCGGTGATTGCGCTGTTGCAACTCGGCTTTTTGGGCCTGTTGGCATTGCTTGGGCAAACGCTGGCACTGGGCTGGCCGTTCTTTTTAGCCCTGGCGCTCTGTGTGCCGGCTTTTGCCTGGCAGCACTACCGGGCGACGAAGGGGCCTCAGGGCGCCTTTGCCGCGTTCCTGGATAACCATTATGTTGGTATGCTGCTGTTTGTCGGGGTGGCGGTGGGAGTATAGTGCTCTTTCCAGTTAATTATGACGTGTTCAGCGTTTGCCCGGGCTTTCAAGGCAAGGCGACTCGTCGAAGGCATAGTGGCGCTCTGTCAAGACGAGACAACGCGGCATTGGAAGCCCGGGCAAACGCCCGCAGGGTCGGTTTAAAATGCCCTCAGACGTCGTTGCTTGTTTTTGATTTAGCGCCACTAAACCTGCAAACAAGCGCCTAGCCTGAGGGCATTTTAATTCCGACTGAATCATTCATAATTAACTGGAAAGAGCACTGATATGAAAGCCTATTTACTCAGTTTACTGCTGTTAGCGGGTTGCAGCAGCGTGCAGGCAGAGCCGCCGTTTGGCAGGGCCCAGATCGCCTTTGCCGGGCAGCAAGTTGCGGTGCAACTGGCCGATACACCGGCGTTACGAGCCCGCGGTCTGATGTTTCAGCAAAGTGCCGAGCCTGGTATGCTGCTGTTATACACGGTGCCGGAGCCAATAAGTTTGTGGATGCGCAATACCGGCCTGGAGCTGGATGTCGCCTTTATTGATGCCAACTGGCAGATCCAGAGTATTAAGCCACTTGAGCCTTATGATGAAAGCATTGTCAGCTCGGAAGGCCCGGTGATTGCCGCCCTGGAGAAACCGCGCGGCTGGTTTGCCGCCCGCGGCTTGACGGTCGGCAGTCAGCTCAGCTTAGTTCGCGACTGACAGCCGGCTAGCGGCTGGGATCAATCAGGCCATTCAGGCTGTTATTGCGCCGAAACCAGCCGGCGATGCTAAAGCGCGGGCTGCTGGCCGGCAACACTTCATGTGGAAAGCGCTCACTCTCAAATACAATTAACCCGCCGGCTGCTGGCTGAAACTGCCGGATCAACTGATCCTGCTCGTCATACAATGCCAGAGCGCCACCTTCTCTGACGCTGTTAAGATAGGTAACCGTGGTCAGCACCCGATTGGAGCGGCCCTGAAAGGCGTCCAGATGCTTCTGATAAAAGTCACCGCTTTGATAACGCGCATAATGGCATTCAAAATCAAACAGGCCGAGCAGACAGCGTTGATTAAATACCTGCTGCAACTGCTGCATCAGTGCCAGATACTGCTGTTGTGCCGGCGTACTGCCGTCCAGCCAGGCGGTGTGGTCGCGCCGGATCTGTTGATCCTGCAAATGCGCGGCCTGACGGCCCACGCCTGCCGCGCGTAGCGGTTGCTGCTGTAAATCCTCCAATAACGCAGAGGTTAGCGGTTCGGGTAAAAAAGTGGGTAGCCAAACCCAGCCCTGCTGATAGAAGGGGGTGATAATGCTGTCCCAGTCGGTTGCGGTTGGCGCTGACATAATGACTCCAAAAGCGGTAACGGACATAGTTTGCCATAGCAGTGAGCCAGCTCATAGCGACTCGCGTATCAGCAACATAAGAAACAGGAGGAATGACCATGCGCATCGCTTTACTTGCGGCGACACTGCTGCTGACCGCTTGCAGCAAAACTGTACTGGACTACCGGCAACAAACGCCGGTATTAAAACTGGATGAGTTTTTCGCCGGCAGTGGCCGCGCCTATGGCGTGCTACACGACTGGCGTGGCCGCCAGACGCTACGCTTTACGGCGGATCTGTGTGGCGAATGGCAACAAGGCCGTGGCGACCTGTACGAGGTGTTCTATTTTAGTGACGGCCGTATTGAGCAGCGGCACTGGCGGTTGCAGCAAGACAGTTCAGGCAAAATCAGTGGTACGGCCGGTGACGTGGTAGGGGAAGCCAGCGGCCAACTGGCCGGTAATGCGTTGTATTGGCAATATGTATTGCGCATCCCTTACGACGGTAGCACCCTGGATGTGACAGTTAAAGACTGGCTATATCTGATTGATCCGCAAAATCTGATTAACCGCACAACGATGCATAAGTTTGGGTTGAAGGTGGCGGAGTTGACGTTATCGATCCAGCAAACCGATAGCAGTGCAGACTGTACGCCATTAAAGCAGCAGGTTGCTGAGCTGGCAGCCAAGTTGTAGCAGGATCGGGTGTTGCACTGTTGAGCCCGCTGTGGGCTCAACAATGTTGAATACATTTAGCGGCGGCTTGGAAACTGCTGAAAAATATGATTGACGACCCGCGCAGTGGACTCGCGTGGTTGCTGCAGATCCTGCTGGCTTAATACACCCTCGGCAATCCCTTCCCACACCAGCTGCTTACGGCTGGCATCCACTAAATCAATATTTACGGTGCCAACGCGGTAATGTACCGTTTCGACATCGGTTTGATAATAGGGGAAAGGCGCATACAGACCACGGCGATAATAATAGTAGCTGTACGGATGCAGACTGGGTGAAGTGGTACTGCGCACTTCTGAACGCTGAGCCACGTTAGAGTTAAAGTTAATCAACAGCTGTGGCTCATCGCTTAGCCGGTAACCGCGCGCCGTCATCTCCGCCGTAATAGCGGCTTTCAGGTGCTGGGTCACCAGGCTGGTATAGCCGGCGCGATCAGTTGCCAATTCGGACATAAAGCCAAAGGTTTGATAACTACTCAGGTCGACGTTCGGCGCCTGATCGGTCCGCACTTTAGGGCCTGAGGCACAGGCTGTTAACCACAAGGCTGAGGCGAGCAGAATGCCGCGCCAGAGCCAGGAAGAATGCTGCTTATTCATAACTACCGCCATCTCAATCAACTTAGCCTTGATATCTTACTATACTGCGCCAGCCATTTCTGCGATCAACCCGGCTGCGACTTGCATATTTTGACGCTGGCAAGCAAACTAAGTTCCGGCTGGCACAGCAAATTACCCGGCCAGACAGGAGTCACTGACTTTGTGCTGCTAAGAAGTTAGCATTGCATGCGCGCTGCTATTACACTTAGCATAGTGTATTGCCAGCCTGTAACGGCAGATTTTACGAGATAATAATGAAAACAAAGGATAAAACGCCAACCAGAGCTGAACCTGAAGCAGTCAGTCAACAGGCCTCAGCCGCCCTGTCTGATGCACTGGCCAGCTTTGCCACCCAGTTACAGCAACAGCAGCAACTCTGGCTGCAACAAATGCAAACTGCGCTGGATGCCCAATGGCAACAGCGGCTTATCGCCCACGAACAGGCTTATCAGAAACTGTATAAAGATTGGCAACAAAGCCGGCAGCAGCTGGAGTTGGCTGTGCCGGCACCTGCTGCCGATCCGCGGCTGTTACAGGAACAGGAACGGCAAAATCAGCAATTACGGCAAAGACTGCAGCAATTAGAAGCGCAGTTAGCCGGGTTGCAGCAACAACAAGCCAGTGCGGTAGAACAACACGCCTCAGAACAGCAAATGGCTGGTCAGTTTCAGCAACAGTTAGCCGAGCTGCAACAGGCAATGCAGGTGCAGCAGGAGGCACTGACCGTGGCCGATACCGCTTATGCAGCGGAGCGGCAAAAGGTGGCAGAGCTGGAGCAGCAGCTGGCTGCAGCCAGTGTCGGCACTGCCAGTACGCTAAGTGCTGAACAGCAAAAAGTAACCGAGCTGCAACAACAACTAGCACAGACCACCGCGCAGCTGCAGCAACACGAACAACAGGCTGCCAAGGCCCGGGTAGAAGCCGAACAGAAACTGGCGGCGCTTAGCGAGCAGTTACAGCAGCGCGAACAGCAGGTTACCGCCACCCAGGCAGACGCTGAGCAGAAACTGGTGGAATTAACCGAACAGCTACAGCAGCGTGAGCAGCAAGCGGTAGCCGCCCAGGCAGGCGCTGAGCAGAAACTGGCGGAGTTAACCGAACAGCTACAACAGCGTGAACAGCAAGCGGCAGCCGCCCAGGCAGAAGCCGAACAGAAACTGACCGAACTGACCGAACAGCTGCAGCAACACAAACAACAAGCGGCAGCAGCTGTTGCCGCTGAACAACAAAAGGCTGACGAGCTGGCGGCTCAGGGGGCGTCATTACAGCAGCAACTGGAGCTGGTACAGGCTGAGTTTGAGTCACAACGCCAGCAGATACAGCAATTGACTGAGCAGCAGACAGAGCTGGGGCAGAAACTGCAGTTTAAGCAGCAGATGTATCTGCAATTGCAGGAAGAAAATCAGGTGCTGAATCAGCAACAAAGCGAGCAGCTTGCCCAATTACAGCAACTGGCCGCCAGTGAGCAGCAATTACGGGAACAGCTGGAGCGGCAGGATTTACTGCTGCAACAGGCCCGCTTGCGGCTGGAGGTCACAGTCGAGAAACAGCAGTTGGAAGCGGATCAGGCCCGGGAGACCATTCGGGTGCTGCGGCAGGAATTAGCCAAAGGCCAGGAAGAGCATCAGGCGACCTTATCCGATCTGCAAAGCCGGCTGACCGAATATAAGCTGAAATTTGAATATGCACAGCGTCAGCTGTCGACTATGCCATAATAGGCGCCAAAGCAGGCCGGCTAGCCTGCTATTTTTTTGACAGGAATACTCTTTTTTAGGAATGCTATGAAACAAAAAGCCAATAACTTTCAGCAGATGCGCGAACTTAATCTGGCGCAGCAGGCGGCAATTGCTGCCAGTTTGCTGGAGCGGATGTTACCGAATTATCAACTGTTTAGCGAAGTCAGTCAGTTCGGCGATCCGGTGTTGGTGCGCAAAATTCTTGATCTGTGCTGGGAGTGGCTGACGGTACCGAAAGCGAAAATCAATTTCGAGCGCCTGGCGGAAGAACTGGAGCTGGCGACGCCTGAGGTCAATCATTACGATATGTTCGGGGTCTATCCGGCGGTTGATTGCGCCACGGCGCTGGATATGATGCTCAATGGCATCCGCGAACAGGATGCCGCCGAATTTATTAATGTGGCGAAGATTTCGCAGGCCACCGTGGCCCGGCTGATTGAATATGAAGCGGAAGACGCGGATATTACCACCGAAGCTGAGCTGAAAAAGCTGGTGCGGGATCACCCCTTGATGCAATACGAGATGGAGTGTCTGGCGGAGCTAATCGAACTGGTCAAACCTATGACGCGGATCGGCCGCGAACAAATGCAGCAGTTAAAAGCCTGGGTCAAAGAGCAGGGGCTAACTAACCTCGGTATGGAGCTTAGCCCGGAGACTGAGTAACCCTATTTAGCGGCTACTCTGGCGCAGAAAGAGGCGATAGGCCAGCTGGCCGGCAACCTTTTCCTTTAGCAGCTGCCAGTTGGCGGGTATGGTTCCTAATGCCAGTTCTTTCTCGGTTTCCAGATAGATCAGGGCGCTGTCTGTCAGCCAGCCCTGTTGCTCTAACGCCAGACAGCAAGGCAGTGCCAAGCCCTGCCGGAATGGCGGGTCGATCAACACCAGATTATATTGCCGCTGTGCCGGGCGCTGCAGCCATTGCAGACAATCGGCATTGACGACCTCAGCATTGCTCGCTGCTAACGCTTTCAGATGTTGCTGCAGCTGCCGCGCCAATGCCGGCGCTTTTTCTACCAGTGTCAGATAAGCAGCGTAGCGTGACAGTGCCTCTAAACCCAGGCTACCGCTACCGGCAAAACAATCCAGCACCGTACTTTGTGCCGTATCCTGCATCAGCCAGTTAAACAGGGTTTCCTTAACGCGATCGGTCGTGGGTCTGAGGCCCGCGGCATCGGTTACCGGCAGCTTTTTACCCCGCCATTTACCACTGATGATTCTGACGAAACCGCTGGGGCCGCCTGCGCTACCACGACTGCTCGATTGTTTCATTGATTCGTTTTTGCCTGACAGATAAAGGTGTTAGTATAAGGCCAATTTTATCCTAGTTTTCAGCTCTGACCTAACTGCATATGACAAAACAGAATAAACTCTTTTCCTGGCTTGGTTTTGGTAAGAAGCCATCAGACGCACCCGACACGGCAACTCAGCCCGAGTCTACAGCCGCTAACGCGACAGCAACAACGGAAACCCCAGCCGCTGCTACGCCGGTTGCAGATGCTGCGGTAACGGCAGCGCCAGTAACGGATGCGCCTGCGGCCGACGTGCCGGTCCAGGAGAATCCGGCCGCCGCACAGCAGGCAGACAGCAGTCCGGCGCTGGTTACCGCTGCACCAGCGCCAGCAGCACCGACAGAGGCCGCAGCACCCAAGGTTAACCCGATCTTGGATAACCCGAAAAAGCCAGGTCTGTTTGCCCGCTTAAAGCAGGGACTGGCGAAAACCAGTCTGAATCTGGGGGCTGGTTTAGCCTCACTGTTCGTTGGCAAGAAAATTGATGACGAGCTGTACGAAGAGCTGGAAACGCAGTTACTGCTGGCTGACGTCGGTATGGATACGACCCAGAAGCTGATTAAACAGTTAACCAGCCATGCTGATCGCAAGGCACTGAAAGACGCCGGTCTGCTGTATGAAAAACTGCAGCAGGATATGGCCGAGTTGTTGCAGCACGTGGAACAGCCGCTGCAACCTGAAGCCAGTGACGGCCCCTTTGTGATCCTGATGGTCGGGGTAAACGGTGTTGGTAAAACCACGACTATCGGTAAGATGGCACAGCAGTTTAAGCAGCAGGGCAAAACCGTGATGCTGGCGGCTGGCGATACCTTCCGGGCCGCCGCGGTGGAGCAGCTGCAGGTGTGGGGCGAACGTAATCAGATCCCGGTGATTGCCCAGCATACCGGCGCAGATAGCGCCTCAGTGATTTTTGATGCCTATCAGGCGGCCAAAGCCCGTAAAGTCGATGTGCTGATCGCTGATACCGCCGGCCGCTTACAAAATAAAGCGCATTTGATGGAAGAGCTGAAGAAGATTGTCCGGGTATTGCAAAAGATTGAGCCGGCGGCACCGCACGAAGTGATGCTGACGCTGGATGCCGGTACCGGCCAGAATGCGCTGAGTCAGGCCAAACTTTTTAACGAAGCGGTCCCCCTGACCGGTATTAGTTTGACCAAGCTGGATGGTACTGCCAAAGGCGGGGTGATCTTTGCGATTGCCGATCAGTTTAAGGTGCCGATCCGTTTTATCGGGGTGGGGGAAGCCATCGATGACCTGCGGCAGTTCCAGGCCCAGGACTTTATCCGGGCACTGTTTAACAAGGAATAACCGCTATGCTGCAGTTTGATCAGGTAAGTAAAAGCTATCCGGGTGGCTTTGTAGCACTGGAGCGGATTAACTTTCGCATCGCGAAAGGCGAAATGGTGTTTCTGACCGGCCACTCCGGCGCAGGTAAAAGTACTATCCTGAAACTGATCAGCATGATTGAACGCCCCAGCACTGGCCGGGTGATGATTAACAATATCGATCTTAGCCGCTTAAAACGCAGTCAAATTCCTTATGTCCGGCGCGATGTCGGCATTATTTACCAGAATCACCGGCTGCTAATGAACCATACCGTATTTGATAATGTGGCTTTGCCGCTGGTGATTGAAGGTTTTACCGGTAAGGAAATGGTAAAACGGGTGCACGCCGCGCTGGATAAGGTCGGTTTACTGGATAAGCAGCGTTGTTTACCACAGACCTTATCAGGCGGTGAGCAGCAGCGGGTTGGTATTGCCCGCGCCGTGGTTAATAAGCCGCCGTTACTACTGGCTGACGAGCCAACCGGTAACCTGGATCCGGAACTATCACGTGACATTATGCGGGTGTTTGAAGCCTTTAATCAGGTTGGCGTCTCGGTGCTGGTGGCAACCCATGATTTGGGACTGATCGCCCGGATGCGTTACCGCACCCTGACGTTAAAGCAGGGCCGGATGATTAATGACGGCCTGATGCCTGCTCCGGGGGTGTTATGAGTATTTTGTTCAGTAGTCGGGCCAGTGGCGCTAAAGCTAGCCGGGTCAATCCCATACAGCGTTTTGTGATGTTTTTTGTGCACCATATCCGTCAGGCGGTATTTAGTTTGGGGGAGCTTTGGCGTACCCCGGGTTCCTCACTGATGACGATAGCGGTACTGGGATTGAGTCTGACGCTGCCAACGACGCTGCACCTGCTGGTCAAGAATGTGCAGCAGATCAGTGGTGGCTTTGCCAAGGCTGCAGAAATCAATTTATTTATCCGTGATACTGCGACACCACAGCAAGTGCAGAGCCTGAAAACCATTCTCGAAGCAGATAGCCAGATCGCCGGCGTACGGCATATCAGTAAAGAGGCGGCGATGGCAGAATTTCGCGAGGCGTCCGGCTTTGGCGCTGCGCTAAATTATCTGACCGACAACCCGCTGCCGGATGTGCTGGTGGTGCTACCGGTGCATACTGAGCCCGCAGCCGCCCGTCAGTTACAACAGCAGCTGGAAAAAGAGCGGATAGTCGAGTTTGCCAAGCTGGATCTGGAATGGCTGCAACGGCTGGATGCGCTGGTGCTGCTGTTACAGCAAGCGGTGGTGGCCATTGGTCTGCTGTTACTCAGTGCCGTGTTACTGATTGTCAGCAATACCATCCGCTTATCAATTATTAATAAACGCGATGAAATTGAAGTGATGAAGCTGGTCGGCGCGACCGATGCTTTTATTCAGCGACCTTTTCTTTACACCGGGCTTTGGTTCGGCGTCTTTGGTGGGCTATTGGCCTTTCTGGTTACCGAAGCCTTACTCTGGTGGTTGCGCGGCGCCATTGCCAGTATCAGCAGCCTGTACCAGAGCGATTTTCAGTTACAGGCAATGAGTCTGCATGAGTTCGGCGGCTTGCTGTTACTGGCGATCCTACTCGGAGTAATGGGATCCTATCTGTCGGTACGCCGTCATTTACGGGCCATTGAGCCGTCCTGAGCCAGTTGCCGCTAAGCTGACAGCTGGTTATAAAAATTGCTTATCTTATAAAAACCAGATCTATAAAGAGTTGCAACTAGTATTAGCACTCTCAGTCAAAGAGTGCTAATATCAGCTCACTTAGTTCAACACAGGATAAGCAATACCATGACGAAATCAGCTTACATGCCCCTTACGGTAGCAGCCAGCGGTAGTCTGGAGGCTTACACCCATGCCGTCAGTACTATCCCGATGCTGAGCGCTGAAGAAGAGCGCGGTCTGGCCGAACGCCTGCAGCAAGACGGTGATTTAGAAGCGGCGCGCCAGTTGATTATGTCGCATCTGCGTTTTGTGGTGCATATCGCCCGCAGCTATGCCGGTTATGGCCTGCCAATCAGCGATTTAATTCAGGAAGGTAATATTGGCCTGATGAAAGCGGTAAAGCGCTTTGATCCGGCGGTAGGCGTGCGCCTGGTGTCTTTCGCCGTGCACTGGATTAAAGCCGAAATTCATGAATATGTGCTAAAAAACTGGCGCATCGTTAAAATTGCCACTACCAAGGCACAGCGTAAACTGTTCTTTAATCTGCGTAAGGCCAAAAAGCATCTGGGCTGGTTTAATCAGCAGGAAGTACAGCAGGTCGCTGAATCACTGGGTGTGGCCGAGCACGAAGTGCGTGAAATGGAAGCGCGGATGAGCAACTATGATATGCCATTCGATGCGCCGGATGAGGACGACGAGCAGGCCTATACGGCGCCGGTATACTATCTGGAAGATAAAAGTTCTGATCTGGCGGCGCAGGTTGCCGATGATCAGTGGGATACCGCAGCAGTGGATCGGCTACAGGCAGCGATTCGCACCCTGGATGATCGCAGCCAGGATATCGTACGCGCCCGTTGGCTGGATAACCAGAAGCTGACCCTGCAGGAGCTGGCCGATCGCTATCAGGTCTCAGCTGAGCGGGTGCGGCAGCTGGAGAAAAATGCGATGAAAAAGCTGCAGCAGGCATTGCAGCACTAATAGTCAAAACAGACTGACAAAAAACGGCGCCGCAGCGCCGTTTTTGCTTATTCCCTTCGTCTTTCAAGATGCACGGGTGTTGGCTGCGTCCGTCCACTGGAACGCCAGCCCGGCCCAATCACTTAGTAAAGCTAAGCTCATGGGGTCGGACTGGCGCTCCAGTGAACGAACTTGCCGCCTACGTGCATCTTGAAATCCATTGGGTATAATAAGCGGTGATTATTCTTCTTGTGGTGCCGCGATCGCCGGTGCGGTCACACCTGCCGCTATCACCTGATGTTCCTGTGGCAGTAATGCTGAGATCCCCACCAGCTCAATGCCTTCTGCCTGCAACTGCGGCAAGCGGCGTTTGAGAAAGCGATAGGTTTCCGGGTACGGATGACCAATCGCAATCGCGACCTGATGGCGGCGGGCAATTTGCAGTAATTGTTTAAACTGCCGCTCCAGCGCCGCTTCGCTTAACTCATTGTCTAAAAATACATGCCGCGACAGCAGCGTCACGCCATGCTGGCTGGCGTACTTTTTGGCGGTACTTTGTGGGGTGGTCAGGCTGTCGACAAAGAACAACCGGCGCTGCTGCAGGTACTCCATGGTCCAGTCCATTGGCTGCTCCAGCGCGGTAAACAGACTTCCCATATGGTTGTTAATGCCAATGGCGTATGGGATATCTGCCAGCGCCTGCTGCAGGGTATGATGAATTTGCTGGCGGCTCATATTGCGGGTCAGCGCGCCTGGCCCCAGCGCATTTTGCTGGCTGGCTTCCATCGGCATATGCAGCATCACATCTTTTTTCGCCTGAGCGGCTTGTCTGGCGGCTTGCCGGCCATAGGGAGTATGCGGCAGAACGGCATAGGTTAGCGCATGCGGCAGCTCCACCATCTTCAGATCGGCGCGTTGATAACCAATATCATCGATAATGATCGCAATCCGGGGGCTGGCCAGTAGCGGTAAACTCAGACAGCACAGGCTCAGACATAACAGACGCAGCAGTCGCACTAGGATTCCTTTTATTGCTCCGGTTTTCCGCTTGTCATGCGCAGCATACTGAAAAACCTGATATTAACCTCACCCATTCAGGTTATAGGACAGCCTTAGTCGGGTGCAAGTTTTTTATTGTGCGCCCAGCCAATTTAACGGGTTAACCGCTTCGCCTTTTTCCCGGATCTCAAAGTACAGTGCCGGATCAGCCTGGCCGCCGCTGGCACCGACCTGGGCAATGGCATCACCGGCACGCACATTGTCACCGGGCTGCTTCAGTAAACTCTGGTTATGACCATACAGGCTCATAAAGCCTTTACCATGGTCAACCACAATCACCCAGCCATAGCCTTTTAGCCAGTCGGCGTAGATCACCCGGCCATCCGCGATGCTCTGCACATTAGCACCGCTTACCCCCTGGATCAGGATACCGCGTGAGGCCAGGCCACCTTGGCGGTTTTGCCCAAAACGCTGCAATACCCGGCCACGCAGTGGCCAGGGGTACTTGCCCCGACCTGCGGTCAGCCCTGACAGATCGCGATTACGCTCCGCCAGACGACGTAGCTCGTTGATGGTATTTTGCAGCGTGGTTTCGTTTTGCCGCAGATAACTAAGCTGATTACCCTGCTGCTTTAACAGCGCCTGCAATTCATTGACGGACGCCTGCTGGCTACCGCGGGCTTCGCTCAGTTGTTGTTGCTGTTGTTGCAGGGCACTGAGTTCGGTTTGTAACTGCTGCTGTTGATTGGCCAGTTGCTGTTTAACCTGCTCCAGTTCACTGACGGTATGATTAATTTGAGCTAGCTGACGTAATCTGGCCTGATTAAAGTACTGATAATAGGTCAGCACCCGTTCCAGCTTGCCGGTATCCTGTTGGTTTAACAGCAAGCGCGAGTAATCGTGCTGACCCAGGCTGTAGGCACTTTTTAGTTGTTCAGCCAATAATTGCTGCTGCTCTGCCAGTTGTTGCTGCAATTGCTGTTGCTGCCGGTTCAGGTTAGCACTTTCCCGCTCCAGCCGTTGCTGACGGCCCTGAGTGTCCCTGAGTTTACGAGCGGCTTCCGCCAGGGCTTTGTCTGCGGCCTGTAATCGCTGCTCCGCCTGTTGCAACTGCCGGCGTTGTTGCCGGACTTGCTGCTCGGTTTGCTTGATTTGTTGCTGTAGCTGCTGTAATTCCCGCTCAGCCTGCGGCGTCTGCTGGGCAGACGCGGCCGTGGACAGCAGGCTGAGCCAGAAACAGCCTGCAAACAGGTAAGGCAAGCGCTTTGACATTAACGCAATTGCATCAGGACTTTGCCGGTCATCTCGGCGGGGATCGGCATACCCATCAGCTGCAGCATGGTCGGGGCGATATCACTGAGGATGCCACCTTCCACTGCTGTAGCCGGACGACCGACATAGATCAGCGGCACTGGATCACTGGTATGGGCGGTATGGGCCTGGCCAGAATCCGGATCCTGCATTTGTTCAGCATTACCGTGATCTGCGGTGATCAGGCACTCACCACCAACCTGTTGTAAGGCGGCAACCACCCGGCCAATACTACGGTCAACTGCTTCGACGGCCTTGATGGCGGCTGACATAATGCCGGTATGACCGACCATATCGCCGTTCGGATAGTTACAGATAATCACATCAAACTTACCGCTGTGAATGGCGGCGACTAACTTGTCAGTCAGTTCTTCCGAGCTCATTTCCGGTTGCAGGTCATAGGTGGCGACCTGTGGCGACGGCACCAGGATCCGCTCTTCGCCGGCAAACAGCTCTTCGCGACCGCCACTGAAAAAGAAGGTCACATGCGCATATTTTTCGGTTTCGGAGATCCGCAGCTGGGTTTTCTGATGCTTAGCCAGCCATTCACCCAGCACATTGTTCAGACTTTCCGGCGGGTAAGCACAGGGCGCCGCAATATCAGCAGCATATTCGGTCAGCATCACAAACTGGCATAACTTCGGTTGTGCCTGGCGGACAAAGCCATTGAAATCGGCATCGACAAAGGCGCGGGTAAACTGGCGGGCCCGGTCAGCGCGGAAATTCATAAAAATCAACGCATCGCCGTCCTGTAAGTGAATAGGTTCGCCGGCAGCATTCAAAATGGCAGAGGCTTTGACAAACTCATCGTTCTCATCACGCTGATAGGCGGCTTGCAAGGCGTCACTGGCCGAGTTAAAGCGATACGCGGCCTGACCTTGCGTCAGCAGATTATAGGCTTGTTCTACCCGGTCCCAACGTTTGTCACGGTCCATCGCGTAGTAACGGCCGATAATGGACGCGATCTGACCTTTACCACTTTGCGCAAAATGTTGTTCAAACAGTGCCAGCGAGGCGGCGGCACTGCGCGGTGGAGTGTCGCGGCCATCCAAAAAGGCATGCAGATACACCTGGGTCGCGCCACGTTGCTCGGCCAGTTGCACCATTGCCAATAAGTGTTCTTCATGGCTATGCACACCACCCGGTGACAGCAAGCCCATCAGATGCACGGCTTTGCCCTGACTAACTGCGGCATCTACCGCCTGCACCAGCACTGGATTCTGATAAAAATCACCATCAGCGATGGCTTTGGTAATGCGGGTAAAGTCCTGATAGACCACCCGGCCCGAGCCAAGATTGACATGGCCAACCTCGGAGTTACCCATTTGCCCGTCAGGCAAACCGACATCCAGGCCAGAGCCGGAAATCAGGGTGTGTGGATACTGTTGCCATAAGGCATCCATGACTGGAGTGTTGGCCTGGGCGATCGCATTATGCTGTTGTTCCTCACGGTAGCCCCATCCATCCAGAATTAATAAAACCAGGGGTTTTTTCGGTGCGGACATAGCATCTCCCTTAACAGATTACAAAGGTGGCGGAATAATGCGCTTATCTTACCGTTTTTTTGCTTTTGCACCAGTGATGATTCGCCGTTAGCCGCCGGTACTAACCGGCTGAGCGGTTTTTTAGCTGTCGATTTTCGATAAAATCGGTATACTCAGCGCTGTTTTTAATCTCAACCAGAAGAAATTTTGCCCTATGGACCAAATGATCGAATTTATTGGAAATCATCTGCTGCTCAGCATGATCTGGCTGGTGTTAGTGGTACTGATTATCGGTGGCTGGTTAAAGTCGAAATTGTCACCGGTGAAAGCGGTCAGCCCGACCGAACTGACGTTAAAAGTGAACCGTGAAAATGCCGTGCTACTGGATATTCGCAGTGAGGACGATTTCCGCAAGGGGCATATTACCGACGCCCGGAACGTTAAGCAGGAGCAAATTGCTAATCTGCAGTTGTCTGGCCTTGAAAAGCAAAAAGATACGCCCATTATAGTAGTGTGTCAGATGGGTGTCAGTGCGCAAAAAGCCGCGGCAACCCTGTCTAAGCAAGGTTTTACTCAGGTTTCAGTGCTGCAGGGCGGTATGAATGCCTGGACCGGTGCCAGTTTGCCGGTTGTTAAAGCAAAGAGGTAAGCATGGCAGACGTTGTTATTTACACTAAAGCATATTGCCCCTACTGTGTCAGAGCGGTAGGCTTATTGCGTGAGAAGCAGGTGCCTTATCAGGAGATCCGCATCGATCTGCACCCTGAGCGCCGGGATGAGATGATTAGCCGGGCGAATGGCCGCACCACAGTGCCGCAGATCTTTATTGGTGAACAGCACATTGGTGGCTGTGACGATATGGTTGCTCTGGATAACCAGGGTAAACTCGATTCATTATTACAAGCATAACTAAACAGGATTTATCATGGCAGAACAACAAGCCAATGGCATCGCAGCAGAACAGGCTGCACAGGGTTTACAGTTTGCAATTCAACGCATCTTCGTAAAAGACATTTCTTTTGAAGCGCCAAATGCCCCTGCGATTTTCCGCAAAGAGTGGAAGCCGGAAGTTAAACTGGATTTAGATACCCGCAGCGAAAAGCTGGAAGACAATGTCTATCAGGTTATCCTGTCACTGACCGTGACTACTACTGTTGGTGAAGAAACTGCCTTCCTGTGTGAAGTACAACAAGCAGGTATTTTCTCTATCGGTGCTTTAGAAGAGCCGCAAATGGCGCATATGCTGGCGGCATTCTGTCCGAACATTCTGTTCCCGTACGCACGGGAAGCGGTGTCTAACCTGGTTAACCGTGGTACCTTCCCACAGCTGAATCTGGCACCGGTTAACTTTGACGCCTTATTTGCACAGTATCTGCAACAGCGTCAGGCCGAAACTCAGCAACTGAACGCTTAATGAGCAGCGCTTCTGCGATCACGGTATTAGGGGCAGGGTCTTACGGCACTGCCCTTGCCATTTGTCTGGCCCGCAATGGTAACCCTATTACGCTGTGGGGCCGCAATGCTGCCGAAATGGCGCAGATGCAGCAGCAACGGCTGAATCAGAAATACCTGCCGGATATTCCACTGCCGCCAACCCTGGAAGTGACAGCGGATTTGGCGCATGCCGTGCAACAAAGCCGCGATATTCTGGTAGTGGTGCCCAGCCACGCCTTTGCTGAAACCCTGCGACAGATTAAGCCGTTACTGGCTGCGGATGCCAGGGTGGCCTGGGCAACCAAAGGTCTGGAGCCGGAAACCGGTCGTTTATTACAGGATGTTGCTCGTGAGATCCTTGGTGAACAGGTAGCACTGGCGGTACTGTCCGGGCCCACCTTTGCCAAAGAAATGGCTGCTGGTTTACCCACTGCTATCTCGTTATCTTCTGCCGATCCGGCTTTTATCAAACAGCTGTCTGATCTGCTACATTGTGCCCGTACTTTCCGCGTCTATACCAATAGCGACTTTATTGGTGTGCAACTGGGGGGCGCGGTGAAGAACGTGATCGCCATTGGTGCTGGTATGGCCGATGGTATTGGTTTTGGTGCTAATGCCCGCACAGCCCTGATCACCCGGGGGCTGGCTGAAATGTGTCGTCTTGGTTGTGCCATGGGCGCGCAAAAGGATACCTTTATGGGCATGGCCGGGCTGGGTGATCTGGTATTAACCTGTACTGATAACCAGTCACGTAACCGCCGCTTTGGCTTGCTGTTGGGGCAGGGCAAAGGGGTCGAAGAGGCGATGCAGGCGATCGGTCAGGTGGTGGAAGGTTTCCGTAACGCCAAAGAGGTGTTTAATCTGGCGCAGCGGGTTGGCGTTGAAATGCCGATCACTGAGCAGATCTATCAGGTGTTATATCAAGGGAAAAACGTCAAGCTGGCAGCCCAGGATCTATTGGGCCGCGAGCGTAAAGACGAGATCAGTTAGCCAGCTGCCGCTGATTATTCAGCAGCTGATTTTCTTTTAGTAATAGTTGTCCGATATCCTCAGCCGGCACCGCCCGGCTGAAGCGATGTCCTTGCTGACAGTCGCAGCCCATCACATGCAGCAGATACGCCTGCATTTCAGTTTCGATATTGGTAGCCGTCACATCAAGTTCCATGTAACCAATTAAACGGATTAGGGTGGCACAGATATTTCGCTGTTGTTCCTGCTGCTCAATATATTTGACTAAGGCTGGGGCCAGTTTCACCCCATGAAGAGGAAAAAGGCGTAACTGCGTAATTGAGGATATGCCATCACCAAAATTGTCCAGAATCAGCTTAAACCCCAGGCGTTCTAAACTGTGCAAACGTTCTCTTAGCCAAATCGTCGGGTGATTAAAGATGCTCTCGGGCAATTCCAATTCGAATAAGCTGGCAGCGAGTTCAAACTCAGTCAGAGTATCTTGCAGATAGCGCAGAAAATCTCGCTGCGTAAAGTGTTGGATGGAGATATTCAGCGCCAATCTACCACGCATCAGGCCTGTTTGTTGCCAATAGCTGACTTGCTGGCAGGCTTTACGGAATACCAGCCGATCTAAGTTAATAATTAAACCGGTTTCTTCTACCAACGGCATAAAAGTTGGGGGGGGCAACATGCCTCGCTTGGGGCTTGGCCAACGCAGAAGCGCCTCGAAGCCGACAATTCTATTGCTACTAATACTAAATTTGGGCTGAAAATATAAATCAAATTCACCATGAGCCGCACTGCGATAGAGCTCGGCTTCCATAGCCAAAAAATCGGGTGCTTGTTGTTGATTAGCACTATCTGCAAAACAAAGGGCACTATCGCTTTGTTCACTCGCCCGATTTGCCGCCTTCAGGGCGCTGTTCAATAACAGGTCTACATTATCACCGTCATTCGGGCTAATACTAATCCCGATATAAATCCTTAGCGGAGAACGCATGCCTTGGCTATCGACCTGATTAAAACCAGCAATCAGTTTATGAGCAAGCTGATTTAAAAAAATAGTGTTGTACTGTTTGCATAAATGCGGCGGCACTAAAATGCTAAAGATATTGTGTTGGAAGCGGGCCAGCAGCAAGGTTTCTGGCACCAATAATTTTAAATTCGTTGCGATATCCAGTATTTGCTGCTCGTTCAATCGGACTTCTCGCTCACTCTGGCTAGCAACAACAAAATCCAGGATTAACAGGGCTGCTGATGGATAGTGCTCATCACAACTGGCTATCGCTTGCCGGACTTGTTCAATAAAAAGCAACTGATTGGGTAGCAGGGTAGTGTCATCACGCAATTGCTGTTGCTGTTGATGTGCTGCCAGTTGCCTAAATTTCGTGATATTTTGACCAAACAGAATATAGGTGCTTGTTTTGCCCTGATGACTCGATAAATTATGCACACTGATTTTAAAGGCTTCACAGTGATGCTCGTTTTTAAGCCAGACCTCACCGTGCCAAATACCTTGTTGTTTTAGCTGTTGTCTGATTTCCGGTAGTAAATCGATACTGCCATTTGCATCAGCAAATAGTGGTACGGGGATAGCCAGTGTACTGTGATCTTGCTCCGTAACCAGGCTTTTTAGCGAGCTGCTCGCATTAATAAGTAATAAATTTTTATCCAAAATCGCTATAATGCCGGGGGTTTCAGCTAAAAGCCGCTGAAAACTCTGCTTTTGGCGAGAAAGTTTGGCGTTGCGGCGAGCTAGACTTCGGAGCGTAAGAATTAACGCCAGTGCCATTACGCTCAAGGCAGCCGCAGTGAGCAATAACCCGCCTTCCAGCAGGTTCTGCTCCGCATAAGCAGGAGCACTAAGCGCTACCAGCAAAAAAAGTACACCGGACGTTAGGTAAAACATGCCTGAAACTTTCCCTGTATAATAAATGTACAATCTTGAATATAGTTGCAGTTGCTGATTGGACACAAGGCTGGGTCGAAAAAAAAGTCTGTGCTGCCGGATTTAGTACTGTAGTCATAGCTGCGTAAGGTATTTTTGATGTTGCATATTGCACTATTTGAACCACAAATCGCCCCCAATACCGGCAATATCATCCGTCTGGCCGCTAATAATGGCTGCCGCTTGCATATTATCGAGCCGATGGGTTTTGATTTTGAAGAAAAAAAGTTGCGGCGGGCCGGGCTGGATTACCATGATTTGGCCAATGTCAGCCGTTATCCGGATTATCCGCAGTTTTTAAGCGCCATGCAGGGTCGGCGGATTTTTGCGATCACTACCAAGGGGACGCGCTTTTATCATCAGGTTAGCTTTCAGCCGGACGATGTCTTGCTGTTTGGCTCGGAAACCAGCGGCTTACCGGACAGTGTACGCGATAGCCTGCCGACAGAGCAGAAATTGCGGATCCCGATGCAAGCGGGCGCCCGCAGTCTGAATCTGTCGAACAGTGTGGCTATTGTCAGCTATGAGGCGTGGCGGCAGCTGGGATATCCGGGCGGACTTTAAAGGGCCCTTTCGCTGCCATGACTTAGTTGCTGTAAAAACTGATTAATGGCCGCCAGCACCTGTTGGCGGATCGCATCCTGCTCCATTAACAGCTCATGCCTGCCGCCATTCAGGCTATACAGCGCCTTGGGTAAAGCGGCGGGCAGTGCATCGAACCACTGCCGTTGTGCACCATTGGCCACCACCTTATCGGCACTGCCCTGTAGCAATAACAGCGGGGTCTGGCAATGTACTACATCCCGCCTGAGCTGGCGCATGGCCAGGATCGCCTGCACCAGCCACTGGCAACTGACACCGCCCAGTTGCAACTCTGGCTCACGCTGATAGCAATCGCGCAGCGCCTGATAGCGCGCCGGGCTGGAGGTTAAATCATTACCGGCAAAAGGCTTGGCCTGATAGGCTTGCTGGCCTGGGAAATAGCCAGCCTGAGCTGCTGGCTCAGCTCTGAGCTTGCGGCAATAAGCCAGCGCCAGGCCTTCAGCGACCCGGGTTGGCACAGGTCCGCTATGGATCCCCAACATCGGAGAGCAGAAGACCGCCGCATCAAAAAAACGCCACCAGCGCTGCCAGGGCTCAGCAGTGAGTAAACCCGCTGCGATGGCACAGCCCATAGAGTGGCCGAGCAGCAGATGCCGCTGATGGCCGCCAGGTTCAACGATTTGCTGTAAAAACTGTGCCAGATCCTGCTGATAATGCGCAAAGCTCTCGACATAACCGGGTTGCGGATCGGCCAGTAAGCGGCCAGAGCGGCCCTGACCGCGGTGATCGATGATATAAACACTGTAACCGGCGTTAACCAGTTCCAGCATCAATTCACTGTATTTAATCGCCGTTTCAATGCGGCCACTGCTGATCACCCAGGCCGTGCTGGCGGCGGGGTTACGATGATAGCTATAGGCCAGTGGCACATCGCCGCTACCGCTTAAAACGCCATGCTGCAGCTGCTGCCAGAATGGCAGCAAGCGGCTTTGCCAGTGCTCACTGAGGTCGGTTTCAGTGGCCAGTTGCTGAATATCGGGAAAAGCTTGAGTCATCGGCAGACAGGGTAACGGCTTGGTTCAGGTAAGGGGCAGTGTAACATTAATCTGCAAACCGCCACTACTGACATTGCTGGCGCTGACCTGCCCCTGATGCTGGCGGATGATCTGGGCCACAATAGCCAGCCCCAGACCAGTACCGCCGGTTTGGCTATCGCGGCTGTGGCTAACGCGGTAAAACGGCTGAAAAATTTGCTCCAGTTGGTCACTGGCCAAGCCCGGGCCCTGATCGCTGATACTCAGCTGTGCCTGAGTGTCATGCACCTTTATGGTGCAATTAATCTGGCTGCCGGACGGACTGTATTTCATCGCATTACGGACAATATTCTCCAGTGCCCGGCCCAGCAAACGGCTGTCGCCTTCCAGCCATAGCTGTTCGGGAGCCTGTAGCACCAGCTGTTGTTGTTTGGCATCGGCTTCCAGCTGATTAATACTCAGTACTTCCTCGGCCAGAGCGACCAAATCCAGCGGGTGGCGCTCCAGTTGATACTGGCCGGCGTCCAGCTTACTGAAGGTCAGTAATTCATCCAGCATGGCTTCCAGCCGTTCCAATTCGCTTTTTAAGCGCGGCAACTGCTGCAGATCCTGCTGGCGTTCACTCAGCGCTATTGCCAGTTGGGCTCTGGCCAGCGGCGAACGCAACTCATGCGAGATATCCCGCATCAGCCGCTGCTGATTATGTAGCAGAGCACTGATTTGTTCAGCCATGGTATTAAAGCTACGGCCCAGTTGTCCCAATTCATCCGGGCGTCTGGCCAGCCGCTGCACCCGGCTATCGAGTTTGCCGCTGGCAAATTGCAGGTTTTGTTGCACCAGCTCGCGCAGTGGCCGCGAGATTGAAATGGCTAACGCAAAGCTGGCGGCCGCGGAGATCAGTACCAGCAGCAGGATCAGCAGCGGCTGTGACAGGCTGCTCAGGCGCCACCAGGGCTGCGCCGGCCGTTGTCGCAGCTGATATAGCGCCAGTTGCTGTTCGCCAAGCTGCAGCATAAAGGGGCCGGCCAGATGAGTATTATTGTGGCGTAGCAAGCGTGGCCGGTTCAGCTGATTTAGCTCAGCCAGCCAGTTCTGGTTAAAGTTGCGCGGTAGCAGTGTCGGCGTCAGCACTTGATTATCCGCCGTTTGCACCACCACCCAGCGTGCTTCGCCGTGCGCGGCCAGGCGCTGTAGCAGCTCAGCAGCGGATTGACTTTGCCGCAAGGGCTGTAGCTGTTGCTGCAGTTGCTGGATCACCCCGGGTGGTAGCCGCCGGATCTCGGTATCTTCCATCAGCTGGCGCGACAGCACTAAAGTTAAAGCCACGGTCAACAGCAATACCAGCCAGAACCAGAGGAAGATCCGGCCGGCCAGCGAGTTTAACGGGTTTAAGTGTTGCCAGTTCATGCGTTACCCTGCGTCAGAAATAAATAGCCACTGCCACGCAGGGTCTGGATTTTTTCGCTGTCGCTATGTTGCGCCAGCTTTTTGCGGATATTACTGATATGCATATCCAGACTGCGATCATACTGCTGCAGCCGCCGCCCCAGCACCAGGCGGCTTAATTCATCCTTACTGACAATTTCGCCGGCGCGGCGCATCAGCTGCTCCAAAATCTGAAATTCCGTCGCGGTGAGTGTGACCGGCTGCTGATTACAGCTGACCTGACGGTTCTGACTATTGAGTTTAACGGCATTCAGCTCCAACACGCTGGCTTGCTGCGGCGCGTCTTGCTGTAATAATTCGATCCGGCGCAGAATGGCTTTGATCCGGGCTACCAGTTCGCGTGGATTAAAGGGCTTAGCCAGGTAGTCATCGGCTCCCAACTCTAAACCGAGGATGCGATCAATATCGTCACCGCGTGCCGTTAACATTAGTACCGGGCAGTAGGGGCCCTGGCGTAGCGCTTTCAGAACGGACAAGCCATCCAGTTTGGGTAACATCACATCCAGCAGGATCAGGTCGCAACCGGCACTGGCGGCCTGTTGCAGGCCCTGCTCGCCGTCATGCACTGCCAGAAACTCGAAGCCATCTAATGCCAGATACTCCGCCACTAAGCGGGTCAGCTCAACATCGTCGTCAATCATCAGAATTTTCGGCATCTTATACCTCAAAGGTGATCACAATTGCAGTTTACGTGCTTGACTGGGCAATGTCAGGGCCTTTACAGAACCTTTACGCTGGCTTTGCGTTGCTTTGCAATAGCGGCGCTAAACTGAAAGCGTCAACCAAGCGGAGTGCAGATGATGAAAACGAATACCTTAATTTTGACCTTAAGTACTGTATTACTGTTAAGCAGCCCACTGGCGCTGGCGCATCCTGGCAAAGGCTGGCAGGGTGAGGGACAGCGGCATGAGCGAACTATGCTGCCATTAAAGCAATTGGATCTGAGTGCTGAACAGCGGGCACAAATCCAGAGTTTGATGCAGCAACATCGCGAAGCCCGGCAACAACAGCGTAATCCAGAAGCCATGCAACAGCTGCTGGACGCGCCACAGTTTGACGAGCTGGCGGCGCAACAACTGCTGGCACAGCGTGCAGAGCAACGTGAGCAGCACCAGTTAGCGCGCTTAAAGTTACAGCATCAAATCCATCAGCTGTTAACGCCGGAACAACGGCAGCAATTGGCAGAGCTGCGTAGTCAACGCCAAAGCGGCGAGGGCAAACCATGGCGTCAGCATTCGGGCGAGCGAAAAGAACGCAAAGCCCGGCAGCCGGCGAACGCGGGCTAAACGTCAACCAGCTCAGGTAGCTATTCTACCCCCAGCTCTTTCAGCTTGCGGGTTAACGTATTGCGGCCCCAACCCAGTTTGCGGGCCGCTTCCTGTTTATGGCCGTGTGTATAACGCAGCGCCTGTTCCAGCACAATTTTCTCAAAGGCTGGTGCGGCTTCGTCAAGGATATTATCCTGACCGGCTGCCAGGCGCTCGCTGACCCAGGCCGCCAATAAACTTTGCCAATCGGTATGGCCCTCAGCGCTACTCAGTTTCGGCTGAGCTTTCGGTTGCTGCAGTAATTCTGGCGGCAAGTCCGCCACCACGATATGCTTGCCACTGGCCATCACGGTTAACCAGCGACAGGTATTTTCCAGTTGCCGCACATTGCCCGGCCAGTCAAGCCGGGTCAGCACCTGCTCGGCTTCCTTACTTAGCGTTTTGGCTTCCACATTCAGTTCGGTTGCTGCTTGCTGTAAAAAGTGCCGCGCGAGTTTACCGATATCTTCGCGGCGATCTTTCAGGGACGGCAGATGAATACGGATCACATTTAAGCGGTGGAATAAGTCTTCCCGGAACTTGCCCTGCGCCGCCAGTTGCTCTAAATCCTGGTGTGTCGCGGCAATGATCCGCACATCGACGTTTACCGGTTGATGGCCACCGACCCGGTAAAACTGGCCATCGGCCAGCACCCGCAGCAGCCGGGTTTGTACGTCCAGCGGCATATCGCCGATTTCATCCAGAAACAGGGTGCCACCATCGGCCTGCTCAAAGCGGCCTTTACGGGCATTCTGAGCACCGGTAAAGGCACCCTTTTCATGGCCAAAGAGTTCAGACTCGATCAGATCCTTCGGGATTGCGGCCATATTCAGCGCAATAAAAGGCTGTTCATGGCGTGGACTGTGTTTATGCAGTGCCCGCGCCACCAGCTCTTTACCGGTACCGGACTGGCCATTAATCAGCACACTGATACTGGAGCGGGCCAGGCGGCCGATGGCTCGAAACACTTCCTGCATCGCCGGCGCTTCACCAATAATTTCGGTACTGAGCAGCGGTGCTGCCGGCTGCTGTTTGGCGCGCCGGTTTTTGCTATGCTCCAGCGCGCGGCTGATCAGGCTGACGGCATCGTTCACGTCAAAGGGTTTCGGCAGATACTCGAAGGCGCCCCGTTTAAAGGCGTTGACCGCACTGTCCAGATCCGAATGCGCCGTCATAATGATCACCGGCAATTCCGGACTTAGTTGCTGTAAACGGCTCAACAGCTCCATACCATCGGTACCCGGCATCCGGATATCGGATACCACGACCGCCGGCTGTTCATATTCCAGCCGCTGTAACATCAGATCGGCTGAGGCAAAACTTTCGCAGTCAATGGCACTGCGGCTCAGCGCCTTTTCCAGTACCCAGCGAATAGAATTATCATCGTCAATGATCCAGACATCCTGTTTCATGGTGCTTCCTCATAGTCTGAAATTGGCAGATAAAGCATAAAGGCGGTGTGACCGGGCCAGCTTTCGCAGTCGATCCAGCCACGTTGTTGATGGATCAGGGTTTGCGCGATGGACAGACCAAGGCCGGTGCCGCCGGCTTTGCCACTGACCATCGGATAGAATAGGGTATCGCGGATCTCCGCCGGGATCCCCGGCCCGTTATCAATCACTTTAATACAGGCGACCAGTTTGTATCTTTTGCCGTGCAGGGTGTGCTGCGACAGAATACGGCTTTGCAACGTAATATCGCCGCCGTCCTGCAATGCTTGCTGGGCATTACGCACGATATTCAGCAGCGCCTGCTGTAACAGCTCAGGGTCAAAGTAAAAATCCGGAATACTGGGATCATAGTCGCGGTGAAAACGGATCGGCGCCGGATTATCAATTTGCGCCAGTTGCAGTACCTGCTCGGCCATCTGATGTAAATTGCTCAGGATACGCTGCGGTGGCCGGTACGGGCCCAGTAAGCGGTCCACCAGATTGCGCAAGCGATCGGCCTGAGCAATGATGAGCTGGGTGTACTCTTTTTGTTCGTCATTCAGCGACTCTTCCAGCAATTGTGCCGCGCCACGCAGGCCGCCGAGCGGGTTTTTAATTTCATGTGCCAGATTGCGCACCAGCTCGCGGGCAGCCAGATGCTGATGTTGTTGCAGATTTTCCATACTAATCTTGCGCTGCTGCTCGACTTGTCTCAGTTCCAGCAACAACTGCGGCTGTTCCTGCTCCAGCAGGGTTACCGCAATATCCAGCAGTAACAGGCGGCCGTCGATAGTCACCGCCTGCACATCGCCAACACTAAAGGATTGGCGGTGCAATAAAGCATTGTGTAAGTGGCTTGCTTTTAAATCCAGATGCTGGAATAAGGCCGGAAAATAATGTTGCGCCAGACGTTTTTCGCCCAGCCCTAATACCGCACAGCTGGCGGTATTGAAATAACAAATCTGTAACTGGCTATCCAACACCAGTACTGCAGTGGTGAGCTGCTCGGTCAAGCCCTGGCTGCTTGCGTGTGCTGTCATACCCCTCCTTTGCACCAAATCGGTGCTTGTGAGCGGCAGTTTAGCCCGACTGAAGTCGGATTACACTGGCTTTGCACTAATTTGGTGAAATTACGCTGGCCCGATGCAAATAAAAGGTTGTGACAGGACTTATTGCAATTAGCTTGCCGTTTTGGTCGATAAGTTCGAGTTGGATAGTATGAGCGCCGCGGTCGATATCCCGAAGCACGAAAACCGTAGTATTTTGAGGTTCGCCATAAGCTAAGCCGTCAAAGACTAAACGGACGCGAAAGCCTCGCTGGAAACGAGGTTGAATGCGACCCTCGATATAAACTGAGCCCGTATTATCTCGTACGGTCGCTTGGTCCAGAGGCTGAGTTATTTCAACTTTAAATGCTTCAGGCGCGGGAGCTTTTTTCTCTATTGGTCGTACTTCGGTTGCTTCCATCAGATTAGGACGCACCGTAAGCGTTATTTCCTCTGCACCGGGGGATGGGCTATCTGAAAAGATTACTACGCCATTAGCGTCACGGCTGACATAGATACGCTTTTCCTGGGCTAATGCCGGGAATGATAATGAATATAAGATAACTACTATTAAAAAATGGCGCATCTACCCTTATTCCCATGCTATGTCTTCCTGACGTCGTTTTATAACTTTAGCCGGAAAATGTTAAATTTTCTACAAAAAAAAGCTCACCGAAGTGAGCTTTGTGTTCTAACCATTTATTACTAGTCAGATCAAGATTTAAACGCTGTAGTACAGTTCGAATTCCAGTGGATGTACTGCCATCGATACTTTGCGGGCTTCGGCGCGCTTGATAGCGATGTAAGCATCAATCATATCGTCTGACATTACGCCGCCCTTGGTGAAGATGGCGCGGTTTTTATCCAGCTCGTTCAGGGCCTCATCCAGCGAGGTAGCAACCTGTGGAATGTTAGCTGCTTCTTCTGCTGGCAGATCGTACAGATCTTTATCCATCGCATCGCCTGGGTGGATCTTATTCTGAATACCGTCAATACCGGCCATTAACTGGGCAGCAAAGGCCAGATATGGGTTAGCGGCCGGATCCGGGAAACGACACTCAATACGACGGGCTTTGGCGCTTGGTACCAGCGGGATCCGGATTGACGCAGAACGGTTACGGGCAGAGTAAGCCAGCATCACCGGGGCTTCAAAGTGCGGAACCAGACGCTTGTACGAGTTGGTTGACGGGTTAGTAAAGGCGTTCAGCGCTTTAGCGTGTTTGATAATACCGCCAATGTAGTACAGCGCCAGCTCAGATAAACCGGCATATTTATCACCAGCAAACAGGTTGACGCCGTCTTTAGCCAGTGACTGGTGACAGTGCATACCTGAACCGTTATCGCCAACCAGTGGTTTTGGCATAAAGGTAACAGTTTTGCCATACAGGTGTGCCACGTTATGGATCACATACTTTAACTGCTGAATTTCATCGGCTTTTTTGGTTAAGGTATTGAAACGGGTCGCGATTTCGTTCTGACCGGCAGTGGCGACTTCATGGTGGTGAGCTTCGACTACCTGACCCATTTCTTCCAGCACCATACACATGGCGCTACGGATGTCATGGCCTGAGTCTACCGGTGGTAACGGGAAGTAACCGCCTTTAACGCCCGGACGGTGGCCTTTGTTACCCTCTTCGTAAGCGGTACCTGAGTTCCAGGCGGCTTCCGTAGAGTTAATTTTAAAGAATGAGCCCGACATATTGGTTTCGAAACGAATATCGTCGAACATAAAGAATTCTGGTTCCGGGCCAAACAGCACGGTATCGGCAATACCGGTTGACTTCAGATAGTCTTCGGCACGTTTGGCGATAGAACGTGGATCGCGGTCATAACCTTGCATAGTGCTTGGTTCAATGACGTCGCAGGTGATATTCAGCGTGGTTTCTTCAAAAAACGGGTCCAGCACGGCAGTGGTTGGGTCCGGTAACAGGATCATGTCTGAGTCATTGATACCTTTCCAGCCCATGATAGAAGAACCATCAAACATCTTGCCGTCTTCAAAGGTGCTCTCTGAGATCTGGCTGACCGGTACCGTTACATGCTGCTCTTTACCTTTAGTATCGGTAAAACGCAGGTCAACAAATTTAACCTCGTTCTCTTTGATTAATTTCAGTACGTTTTCTACAGACATGTATTCCTCCAAGTGACCCATTTTGAGCAAATATCCGGTTGGTTGCCCTGTTAAATGCCAGATATATGCCAATATCTTAAGGTGTTGTATTTAATTGGTTTAATTTGCAAGGCTGCTGCGCCAAGCCTTAGTGTTGCACCAACTTGGTGCGCAACTGCTTCATAATGGTGCTAAAGCTAACCCGTTTCAGTGTAGTCAATTATCGGCGGCGAAAAGGGGCTGCCGAAAAAAAATACCGAAATGCTTGCAGGAGTTTTTTGTTTCGGCGCGAAAACAGAGTAGAATATGCGCCCTTTAGTTTTTATTTGCGTTCGCCTGGTGGTCATTCTGGTCATCTAGTGCCACACAGAGGATAGTTATTCATGAGCGTCACAGCGTCATCCATCGACAAGCTTCGTAATATTGCCATTATCGCCCACGTTGACCACGGTAAAACTACTATGGTTGATAAGCTGTTGCAGCAATCCGGTACCCTGGATTCGCGCGCCAAGCTGCAGGAGCGGATCATGGACTCCAATGCTCAGGAATCTGAGCGGGGTATTACCATCCTGGCAAAAAATACGTCTGTACGCTGGAATGGCTATCAGATCAATATCCTGGATACCCCTGGCCACGCCGACTTCGGTGGTGAGGTAGAGCGGGTACTCTCTATGGCAGACTCGGTATTACTGCTGGTTGATGCCGTTGAAGGCCCAATGCCACAAACCCGCTTTGTGACGCAAAAAGCCTTTGCCCACGGTTTAAAGCCAATCGTAGTCATCAACAAAGTTGATAAGCCGGGTGCACGGGTCAACTGGGTTATCGATCAAGTATTCGATCTGTTCGACAATCTGGGTGCTTCAGATGAGCAACTGGATTTCCCAATCGTGTATGCCTCAGGCTTAAACGGCTGGGCATCGTTAGAAGCCGATGTGAAGAAAGACGATATTACGGATCTGTTCGAAGCCATCGTGAAATACGTTGAGCCACCGAAAGTTGAGCTGGAGGGCGAAACTCAGGTGCAGGTATCGCAACTGGATTACTCCAGCTACCTAGGTATTATTGGTATCGGCCGGATTAAACGCGGTACTTTAAAGCCAAACCAACAGGTCACCATTGTTGGCGCGGACGGTAGCAAGCGTAACGGTAAGGTTGGTCAGGTATTCGGTTATTTAGGCTTAGAACGGCATGAAACGCTGGAAGCCACCGCTGGGGATATCGTGGCTTTTACCGGTTTAGGTGAGCTGAAAATCTCTGATACCATCTGTGCCCCAAGTAAGGTTGAAGCTTTACCGGCGTTACAGGTTGATGAACCGACCGTAACCATGACCTTCCAGGTCAATACCTCGCCGTTTGCTGGTAAAGAAGGTAAGTTTGTCACTTCGCGCCAAATTTTGGAGCGCCTGAACAACGAGCTGAAGCATAACGTGGCACTGCGAGTAGAAGAAACCGAAGACGGCGATAAATTCCGGGTTTCAGGCCGCGGTGAACTGCACCTGGGCGTATTAATTGAAAATATGCGTCGCGAAGGCTTTGAATTAGCGGTATCACGGCCGGAAGTGATCATGAAAATGGTCGATGGCGTGAAGCAGGAACCGTTTGAAGTAGTGACCATCGACGTGGAAGAGCAGCATCAGGGCTCAATCATGGAGAAGATGGGTGAGCGTAAGGCCGAAATGACCGATATGCAACCGGATGGCAAAGGCCGGATCCGGATGGACTTCGTGATGCCAAGCCGCGGTTTAATCGGTTTCCGTACCGAGTTTATGACGCTGACTTCTGGCACCGGTTTGATGTACCACACCTTTGATCACTACGGTGACTTTAAAGGCGGTAACATCGGTCAGCGTAACAACGGCGTACTGATCTCTAACGCTACCGGTAAAGCGCTGGCTTATGCGCTGTTTACGCTGCAGGAGCGTGGTCGCTTGTTTACCAGCCATGCTGACGAAGTGTACGAAGGCCAGATTATCGGTATTCATAGCCGCAGCAATGACCTGACCGTTAACTGTTTAAAAGGTAAGCAGCTGACCAACATCCGGGCTGCCGGTACCGACGAAGCCTTAACCCTGACGCCACCGATCAAGCTGACGCTAGAAAGCGCACTGGAATTTATCGATGACGACGAACTGGTTGAAGTGACGCCAAAATCGATCCGCATTCGCAAAAAGCACCTGACCGAGAACGAGCGTAAACGCGCCAGCCGTCAGTCAGAGTAAGCGCTTTGCTGTGACATAACAAAGCCCCGCTTAACGCGGGGCTTTGTTTTATCGGCGCTAACAACAAGGCTTTAAGGTGCCACCATCCGCAGTAACAGGCCACACAGATAGGCGCCATAGGTACCCAGGCCATAACCGAGGATCGCCAATAGTACGCCCACCGGCGCCAAAGATGGATGAAAGGCGGCAGCGACCACCGGTGCCGACGCGGCGCCACCGACATTCGCCTGGCTACCTACCGCCATATAAAACAGCGGTGCCTTAATCAATTTCGCCACCAGTAACATCAGGCCGGCATGAAAGGCCATCCAGACGATACCGACTACAAACATCAGGGGATAGTCTAAAATGGCGGTCACATCCATATGCATACCGATAGTCGCTACCAGGATATACAAAAAAGCACTGCCGACTTTAGAGGCGCCTACTGCCTCGAGTTGTCTGACCCGGGTTGCGGACAGGATCAGGCCAACGGTGGTGGCTACCACCACCAGCCAGAAGAAGGTACTGGCCAGGCTATAGTCTGCCAGCACCGGTGCTTCGCGGCCAATCCAGGGCGCAACGATATCGGCAATTAAATGTGAAAAACCGGTCACGCCAAAGGCGACGGCAAAGATCAGCATCAGATCATGCATGGTCGGAATGCGCGCATGCTGAGCCTGATAATTCTCGATCTTCTGTTGTAGATGACGAATAGCACTGGTGTCGGCACCGGTTTTCTGGTCGAAATAGCTGGCGCGACTGGCCATCAGCAACAGCACCGCCATCCAGACATTAGCCACTATGACATCCACGGTAATCATCACCGAGAAAATGCTGCCATCAACTTCAAACACTTCTTTCATCGCGGCCTGATTGGCGCCACCACCAATCCAGCTACCGGCGATAGTACTCATGCCACGCCAGATATCACCGCCCAGTGCTTCGGGGTACAGGCTACCCAGCATCAAAAGTGCCAGTGGACCGCCAATAATAATCCCCAGGGTGCCGGTAAGAAACATAATCAGCGCTTTCGGGCCAAGGCCAATAATGGCTTTAAAGTCGACACTCAGCGTCAGCAATACCAGACTGGCCGGTAATAAATAGCGCGATGCCATCTTGTACAGGGCCGAGCCTTCCCCATCAATAATGCCAAAGCTGTTTAGCAGTGACGGAATAAAGTAGCAAAGCAGCAGGGCAGGTACATAACGATAAAAAGCTTTACAGTAGCGGTTAGCACTGTGACTGGTATAAAACACCAGCCCCAGGATCAGCGCCAGCAGGCCAAGAACGACGGCATCGTTGGTGATCAAAACAGTGGTTTCTTGCATATATTATTCTTATAAGTCAGAAGTGGGCGCCAGAGCGAGTTCAGGCGCTGGGGTGTTGCTAGTGTGCCGTAAAAAGGCCACAGCTGGCAATCTTTCTGCCGCGTAGCTGTCCCGCCTGGTCGCAGCCCGGGCCATTGTCTGCTACCCTACACCGGGTATCGCTATAGCTGTTATGGTTAAAAAGCCGAACTTAAGTTGATACTTATCAAATCCGCAAAGACGGATCCTCAGTATGATAATCAGGGCAGACCAGCGTTAGCCGGCAACGGCCAGCGGCCCTTACTACAATGCAGGAGTGTTCGAATGAATAATATTAACCGTCGTAACTTTTTCAAAATCTCAGCCGGTACCGTCATTGGTATGACGCTGGGCGGTGTCACGCTCAGAGCCTTTGCCGCTGAGCAATTAAAGCTGGATGACCCTTTAGCGGCAGCCATGCGCTATACCCACAAGTCGGAAGTGGAAGGTCAGAAATGCAGTAACTGTAACCTGATCCAGGGTGAAGATGGCCAGGAATGGCGGCCTTGCGCCATTTTCCCGGGCAAATTAGTCGCCTCAGAAGGCTGGTGTGCTGCCTGGGTGAAAAAGGTTTAAGCTAACGCCTTGAGGATAAACGCCGGCCTGCTGCCGGCGTTTTTGTGGTGCGCCGGGCATGGCGCGCAGCGCCTTGACCGGCGCTATCTGCTGACTGTGGTGGTTAGCAGGTGACTTGGAGGTGAAAGTCCTCTACACACCCGGCAAGGGGAAGTGTTAGCTGAACGGCAAGGGTGCCTATCGTGAGGTAGGATCTGAAGGAAGCTGAAAGCAAAATGCTGGCCTGACG
>NZ_AHTH01000013.1 GCF_000245735.1 Alishewanella jeotgali KCTC 22429 | reverse complement strand
TTTTATTACTACATCAGATTTTACACCTTCTGCAAAAGACACTGCCCAAAACTTAGGTTCTTGAATTGTTATAATTAGTGGTACTGAATTGGCCAAACTCATGCTACGTTACAACATTGGCTGCAGAGGTTAGCAGGTGCTGCATCTGGACAAAATTGACGAAGAATTTTTCGAAAATTAGCTTGAGATAAAATATGGATATGGATGGATTAAAACCAGAAACGCAGGCTCGTTTATCAATTGATGAGCAGCTTAAGCTGGCAGGTTGGAAAGTACAAACCTGGCCAGCAGTGAATCTGGGTGAAGGCTTAGGAATTGCAATTCGTGAATATCCCACAGATTCAGGCCCTGCCGACTATATCCTGTTTGTGGATCGTAAAGCAGTTGGCGTTATTGAAGCTAAAAAAGATGAAACCATCTTATCTACTGTTGAAGACCAAACCTTACGCTATGCCACAAGTAAAATTAAATTTCGCAAAGATGAAGCGCCCTTATCGTTTCTGTTTGAAGCGACTAGCAAAGTTATTCAGTTTACAGACTTAAGAGACCCAGCCCCAAGAGCGCGGGAGATTTTTCATTTTTTTAAGCCTGAAACCCTACAAGAGTGGGTGAAGCAAGAAAGCTCACTGCGTAAACGCTTAAAATACCAGATGCCAGAACTGCCGAAAGCAAAGCTGCGTGACTGCCAAATCAGCGCCATCACTGGGCTTGAAAAATCGTTAGCGGCAAACCGCCCACGCTCACTTATTCACATGGCAACAGGCGCAGGTAAAACCTTTACGGCTATTAATGCCGTCTATCGTTTGCTTAATCACGGCGGTGCAAAACGCATTCTTTTTTTGGTCGATACCCGCAATCTGGGTAAACAAGCACAGCAAGAATTTCACGCCTTTAAACCGCAAGGTAAGCAAAGCTTTTTTCATGAGAATCACATCGTTCAGCGCTTAACCAGCAGCACTATCGACAGCGCGGCAGAGGTATGCATTTGTACCATTCAGCGTATGTATTCTATTTTAAGCGGCAAGCCGATTGACGAAAGTGCCGAAGACATCTCGCTGCACGAAATTAAACAAAACCAGCAGCAAGCCAAGTTGGTTAAATACAACCCAGCCGTGCCGATTGAAACCTTTGATTTTATTATTGTCGATGAATGCCACCGCTCTATTTATAACCTGTGGAAGCAAGTGCTCGACTACTTTGACGCCTTTATCATAGGGTTAACTGCTACACCTGATAAGCGCACCTTTGGTTTTTTTAATGAAAATATCGTGGCTGAATACAGCTATGAAGACTCAGTGCTGGATGGCGTCAACGTAGGTTACGACGTCTATGAAATAGAAACTGAAATTGGCAATAAAGGTGCAGAACTAAAAGCAAAAGAATGGCTTGATCACCGTGACAAACTCACCCGCAAAAAGCGCTGGGCGCAGGCAGAGGAAGACAACAGCTACACCAGTAAAGAACTCGACCGCTCTGTGGTCAATGTCAGCCAAATTCGCCAGGTGATTAAGGCGATGAAAAAAGCGGTTGAAACCCAAATTTATCCAGAGCGTAAAGAAGTGCCCAAAACGCTGATTTTCGCTAAAACCGACAGTCACGCCGACGACATTATTCAAATCGTGCGTGAGGAATACGGCCAAGGTAATGAGTTTTGCAAAAAGATCACCTATAACACCAAAGATCCTGATGGCATTTTGAATGATTTTCGCAACGACTTTAATCCGCGCATTGCCGTAACGGTGGATATGATTGCCACAGGCACAGACGTAAAACCACTTGAGATATTGCTGTTTATGCGCGATGTGCGCAGCAAAGGCTATTACGAACAAATGAAAGGCCGTGGCGTGCGCAGCTTAAGCTATGAAGACCTGCACAATGTTAGCAAAAGCGCCACCAGCGATAAAGACCGCTTTGTGCTGATTGATGCTGTCGGCGTGGAAAAATCACTCAAAACCGAAAGCCGGCCGCTAGAGCGCAGTCCAAACCTATCACTGAAAGACTTATTGCAAGGCGTGGCGATGGGCCATCGCGATGATGACACCATTCAAAGCCTGGCCAACCGTTTAACCCGTTTAAGTAAACAACTTGATAAACGCGGGCTGGCAGCAATTGAAAAGCTCACCGGTAAACCACTGCCGGAAGTAGCCAGAGAGCTACTCACCGCCCTCGATCCGGATGCGATAAACACACAAGCGCTTGCTAATGCCAAAGCCGCAGGCATTACCCGCGGCGAAGAGACTTTAACCGATAGCGAGCGCCAAACTGCTAAAGAGCAATTGATTGATCAAGCCTGTCAGACGCTTGATAACCCCGCCACACGGGAAGGTATAGAATCTGCCCGCCGACAGCGTGAGCAGCTTATCGACCATATCAACTTAGATACGGTGACCTATTCGGGTTATAGCAGCCAGGCTGCTGATAATGCAGCAAAAGTTATTCAAAGCTTTAAAGACTTTATCGAGCAGCATAAAGACGATATTCAAGCGTTAAGCTTTTTTTACCAGCAGCCTTACCAGCGCAGGGGCTTAACCTTTGCCATGTTAGAAGATTTGCACCAGGCCTTAAGCAAACCACCACTATTACTGACCACCGAAAAGTTGTGGAGCGCTTATGAGCGCCTGAATAACAGCCACAGTAACAGCCAAGGCAATCAGCAAACAGCGGGTAAAAATACCAATAAGAAAGTAAACAGCCAAAGGCAACTGACTGATATCATCTCGCTGATCCGCTTTGCCATTGGTTTAGATACCGAGCTAAAACCCTTTGCCGAACACGTTGATGCCAAGTTTAAAAAGTGGATTTTCCGCCATAATGCCCAGCGCTCCACCGCATTTACCGAGCAGCAAACCCAGTGGTTACGTTTGATCAAAGATCATATTGCCGCCAGCTGCGCCATTGAGCGGGATGATTTTGACTACAGCCCCTTTGCTGACCACGGCGGGCTGCAAAAAGCCTGGAGCTTGTTTGCTGTTAGCAACCCAAACAGCAGCGACCAAAATAACGAGTTAGATAGCCTATTGGCTGAAATGAATCAGGAATTAATTGCATAGTATGGCATTTTCTAAAGATATAAATGAATTAGTTACAGAAGACACAACAGGGTTGCTGAACAAACATGAATCATGGGAAAGAGTAACGCTTCAAGATGTTGTGGAAGTCGTCAATGGCTATGCATTCTCATCAAGTGGTTTTAACACCGGAAAAGGTTTACCTCTCATCAGAATCAGAGATATCGTTTCAGGTAAAACCGATACAACTTACGAAGGTGATTACTCTAAAGACTACATTGTGAATAGTGGCGATTTACTGGTCGGAATGGATGGTGACTTCCACTCAGCATTTTGGCGAAGCGGCATTGCACTGTTAAATCAACGCGTTTGCAAATTGACTGCAAATGAAAATTTTTATAATCAAAAATTTTTAGCGTACCTACTACCAGGTTATTTAGGTGCAATAAATCAAAGCACATCTGCTGTGACAGTAAAGCATCTTTCTTCAAAAACTATTCAGAGTATCCCATTACCGCTACCAACAAGAAAAGAACAAGATAGATTGGTAGAAAAGCTAGAGGAGCTATTTTCCGAGTTTGACAACGGGATTGAAGAACTCAAAGCCGCACAAACCAAACTTAGCCAATACCGCCAATCGCTATTAAAAAGTGCGGTTGAAGGATCACTGACCGAGCGATGGCGCGCTGAAAACCGCGCCCAAGTGCAAGAAACAGGTGAGCAACTATTAGCGCGTATTTTAAAACAGCGCCGCGAGCAGTGGCAGCAACAAAAGCTCGCTGAGTTTGCCGAAAAAGGCAAAACGCCACCTAAAAACTGGCAAGACGCATACCCCGAACCGGTTCAGCCAGATACTACCGATTTACCAAAGCTACCAGAAGGCTGGGTGTGGGCGAGTGTTGATCAATTAGCTCTAAATAAACGCTATGGTTCATCATCAAAAACGAATGATGATAGTTCAGGGGTGCCTGTACTGCGTATGGGTAACATTCAAGATGGGAAGCTCGATTACAGTAATCTAAAGTATTTACCTGTTGATCATAAAGAGTTTCCGGACTTATTACTAAATAATGGCGATTTACTATTTAATCGAACCAACAGTGCTGAGTTAGTCGGTAAATCAGCAGTTTACAGAGACATTGGTAAGCCTGTTTCTTATGCTTCATATCTGATATCTGTTACATTCACGGAGCATTTTTTACCTGAAATAGCCGCACACTATATAAATTCTGTTCTGGGTAAAAAGTGGTTAGCTGAAGTAATGAATCAAACAGCCGGACAGGCAAATGTGAATGGTACTAAGTTAGGTGAACTAGCAATACCTCTTCCACCTTTTGCTGAGCAGCTTGCTTTGATACAAGGCATCACTAACGAGTTTGATTCGATTGACCGTCAAATTGAAGCAACAGCACTTGGTTTAAAACAATCTGAAGCCCAACGTAAAAATATCTTAAAGTCGGCTTTTTCCGGTCAATTGGTGTCGCAAGACCCTAATGACGAACCTGCTTCGGTATTGCTTGAAAAAATCAAACGAGAACGTGAAGCCTTGGCAAAAAAGCCCAAAACTAAGCAAATTAAGACAAAATCAGCCATGAAAAAAATCACAATTGAAGAACTTGCCAAATGGGTTGGTAATTACAAAGGCAACAGCTTTACGTTTGATGAATTACAAACAGCCTTTCAAGGTGACTACGATCAGTTAAAAGATTGTGTGTTTGAAATTCTGAGTGCTAAGAAACCATTATTCAAACAAGTATTTGACCAAAAATTGAATACCATAACGTTTATCAAGGAAGATAAATGAAACTTATCCGATTAAATATAATTGACGCTGATACCTGCGGTGGTTTACTCAACGGCGTGACAATCAATTTTCGTAATGGCTTGGTTGAAACAAGCTCTTTTTCACCACTATGTTTAATTGGCCCAAATGGCACGGGTAAGTCACAAGTTCTACAAATTATTGCGGAAATATTTCAAGCCGTATTTCGGAAGTATTTGCCAAATGAAGAGCAAGGTACGCCCAATAATCAAATCCAGTTTGAACTGGAATACTCTGTGATCTCTGAAGGGGAGGCTAAGAAGGTTAAACTGTATCGCCGTAAAGTGGCGAGCAAAAAAATGGATATTGTCATTGAAACATTGGTAGATGGCGAATGGGCTTTGGTGACTGACTTAAGTAAAATTGAATCCCTGTTACCATCAAAGATAATCGGTTATACATCTGGCGATAATGAAACGCTAAGTATTCCTTTTTTTGTTAGCCGTGCTGGATATGCTAAACAGGTTAGCGAAAATGCTCTAGATAAAGATAAATCAGCTTTACCTATTCTAGACTCAAGAATGCTACTAATTGATTACAGTACTAATCTAGAAGTATTAATTGCAAATTTATTGTTAAACCCAAAAAATGTGCGTGAGCACTTGATACATGAACCCAATCTTAAAAAGCTGCGTTCTTTTCGCTGTGTTGTACAACTAAAATATGGCTCAGCTGCAAAGAGCCAAGTTCAGCTGACCAAAGAGCTTCAGCAGTATGTAGAGTATTTACAGCGCTCAGCGACTAGCTTTAATTACGATGCTAAAAATCTAACTTACATTTTTGATTTTTTCGTTCAAGATGCAACCTACCAAGCTTTTGGACACTATTGGGCGTCAGGTGCTTTGGAGCTATATTCTTGCTTCCATAAGCTCGCTATGCTTAATGATCTTATCATCCCCAAACAAGATAGAGAGGCCTTTAAAAAAGGCGTTGAGCAGCGCCGGTTTGCATCGCGATTGCCTGAACCCATGGAGCGGCAGAAAGTATTTCGTTTTGAGCGTGTTGAGTTTATTTCACAAAAAAGCGAAGCGCCTGTTGACTACGTATCGCTATCAGATGGGGAACATCAATTAACGCAATTGTTAGGTACCCTTTGCATGGCATCATTTCCTAACGTTTTATTTTTACTGGATGAACCAGAAAGCCACTTTAACCCCAAATGGCGAGTGGAATTTATTTCCAAAATCATGAATCTGCCGACTACAAGTAAAGTGCAATGTCAGAACGAAGGAAAGCGCTCAGAAAAATCACTGGCTGCAATGCAAGACTGCTTAATAACAACTCACTCACCATTTGTTCCATCTGATATGGACCGGAATAATGTCCTGATATTTAGTAAAAATGAAAAAGGTGAGATTGAATCGAGATTGCCAAGAATTCAGACTTATGGCAGTAAATTTGATGCAATTCTTGCGGAATGTTTTGATATTTCTCCACAGATATCAGGGTTGCCAAGAGATCAGATTAAAGAATTAATGGCAGAAGGAACAGCAGATCAAATTCAGCAGGCTATCGCTAATCTTGGTGAGTCACCAGAACGAATGAAATTAGCTGCTAAGTTAGCATATATTTCCAGTGAGGATAATTAATGCTAGTTAACTATCCTTTAAGTGCTGCACAAGAAAATAATTGGGTGCATGAATGCATCTACGAAGCAATTTCGCTTATTGTTAACAATTTAAATAGCGCAACGGCGATACCTGATTGGCCTGATATTTTGCCACCAATACACAGAGATAAATTAACAAGTCGAAAAACGATAAAAGGCTTGTTGGCAAATTTTGAAAATATAGCGGTACAACTTACCGAAGAGCAGAGAAACAAGGCATTATTATTAATTGATAGTCAAAACAATATAGCGGGGCTTTTAGCTGGAGAAGTCACACCCTTAGCAGTCGAGGATGAACTTAATCCGATTATTGATTGCTTGAAATTAGTCTTTATTGAAGGTTTTAGGCTACTTAAAGAAACAGGCTCAAGAGATGCCCACTACAAGGCTATTTACGATTCTCTGGCTGTGAAAACTTGTCCATTTTGTGGTTATGAGCCTTTTGAAGCACCAGACCAAAAAAGAGAAGACGAAGATCATTATTTGCTGAAGGATAAGTATGTAACTTCTGCAGCCAACTTTTTTAACTTAGTCCCTATGGGTGGAAAATGTAATAAGAGCTATAAACTCCAACAGGATTTGCTTTTCAAAAATAATATCAGAAGAAAAGCATTAAATCCCTACGGAACTATCAATGCGGAAATTAGCTTAATCAACACAAATCCAATAACACTGTTAGATGATAAACCTAATTGGAATATATCCATTTCACCCGATATTGAAGAGACAAGAACGTGGAATGAAGTTTTCTCAATAGAACAGCGTCTTAAAGAGACTGTGCTTTCGCCAAATTATGAAGCTGTGTTAAGTGAAACAAGTGATTTCTTACAGTGCCTAGATCTAGATCGCCAAAGTACTGATGCACAAGTTTTGTTGGGGTTAAAGAAATTTGAGCGGCACAAAAAAAGGAACCCTGAGCAAGGCCTTGGGTACCTTAAAGACAAGGTAGTTGGGATGTTAAGATTTCATTTTGAATCTGGTAATCCGCTAGTTGTAGCTTTAATTAGAGATGCTCTACCACAAATTGAGGCAGCCTAATGCCAACACTTACTGCCGCACCTGAACTGTATTCAGATATCCAAACCCTCATAATCCAAACCAAACAACAAACGGCGGTGGCAGTTAATGCCGCGCTAACCATGATGTATTGGCAAATTGGCCAGCGTATTAACCAAGAGTTGTTAAAGGGTGAGCGTGCCGAATATGGCAAACAAATAGTGGCCAATTTAGCCAAGCAGCTTACCGAAAGCTTTGGCAAAGGCTGGAGCGCGCGCAACATTGCTTACATGATGCAGCTTAATGAGCAATTCCCGCAGCAGGAGATTTTGCACTCACTGTGTGCAAAATTGAGCTGGAGCCATTTTAGGCTACTGATTAGTTTAAAAGAGCCGCTGGCCCGCGAGTTTTATGCCCAGATGTGCGTAGCCGAAACCTGGAGTGTGCGCACGCTGAATGAGCGTATCGATAGTATGCTGTTTGAGCGCACAGCGCTGTCAAAAAAGCCCGCTGAAACCATTAAGCTTGAATTACAGCAATTAGCTGAGCACAAGCAAGTATCAGCTAACCTGATACTGAAAGACCCCTATGTGCTGGACTTTTTGGGGCTGAATGATCACTACCTGGAAAAAGATTTAGAAGATGCCATTTTGCGCGAGCTTGAACAATTTCTGCTGGAGCTTGGCGCCGGCTTTTCGTTTATCGCGCGGCAAAAGCGCATTCAGCTTGATGGCGATGATTTTTACATCGACTTATTATTTTATAATCGCCAGCTCAAACGCTTAGTGGCCATTGATTTAAAGCTGGGGAAATTCAAACCCCACTACAAAGGCCAAATGGAACTATACCTGCGCTGGCTGGATAAACACGAGCGACAAGCGGGTGAGCAAGCACCGCTTGGTATTATTTTGTGTGCGCAAAAAAACCAAGAGCAAATCGAATTGCTGGAAATGGATGATGCCGGTATTCACGTCGCAGAGTACCTGGCCGTGTTGCCGAAACGGGAAATATTACATCAACGCTTACAAGAGGCGATTAATTCTGCCAAAAATCGCTATAATCGCACGCTTTTAGACAGCAGCACACCTGAGTGCAGTCAATCAGGTTTGGACAGTAAAAAATGAACGCTCCCGCTTTAGTACAAAAAGTTTGGAATTATTGTCATACCTTGCGTGATGACGGTGTTGGCTATGGAGATTATTTAGAGCAGTTAACTTACTTGCTGTTTTTAAAAATGGCCCACGAATACTCGCAGCCGCCGTACTTACGCGATACCAAAGTACCGGGCGCTTACAACTGGGAGTCTTTAACTGGCCTAACGGGTGAAGCGTTAGAAAACCAATACCGTCGAGTGTTAAAAAAGCTTGCCGATGCCCCCGGCATGCTGGGCGCTATTTTTTATAAGTCAGAAAATAAAATCCCCGATCCTGCTAAGTTGTCACGCATTGTTAAAATGATTGATGAAGAGAGCTGGATCAGCCTTGATGCCGATGCCAAAGGTGATTTATACGAAGGTTTGCTACAAAAGAACGCAGAAGATACCAAAAGTGGAGCGGGCCAGTACTTTACTCCACGGCCATTAATTGATGCCATGCTGGCGTGTGTGCGTCCTGAACCTAAGAAAACAATTTTAGATCCTGCCTGTGGTACCGGCGGGTTCTTTTTAAGCGCCTATGACTGGATCACCTATGGTGATGCACAGTGGATTGAAAAAGGCATGAGCCATTGGAACCCGGCTAAAGATAATGCCAGCGCAATTGCCAAATCCAAGCTGAATAAAGATCAGGTAAAATTTTTACGTGATGAGACCTTCTTTGGTAATGAGATAGTGCCGTCAACCCGCCGCATGTGTTTAATGAATTTGTTTTTACACAATATTGGCAGTATTGATGGCGAGCCCAAAGTGGCCCGCGCCGATGCCTTGCTAACGGCAATCAAAGGTGAGGATAAGGTAGATTACGTATTAGCCAACCCGCCATTTGGTAAGAAAAGCAGCATGACCATTACCAATGCCGAAGGTGGCGAAGACAAAGAAGCCTTAACCTATGAGCGGCAAGACTTTTGGGCCACCACCACCAACAAGCAGCTTAACTTTTTGCAGCATATTGTCGCGAGCTTAAAAGACACCGGCAAAGCGGCAGTAGTATTACCGGATAACGTGTTATTTGAAGGCGGTGCAGGTGAGCGCATTCGTCGTAAATGGTTAAATAACTGTGATGTGCACACTATTTTGCGCTTACCTACAGGGATCTTTTATGCCAATGGCGTAAAAGCGAACGTAGTATTTTTTGATAACGCGGCTCGTGATGAAAAAGTACATACCAAAGGTATTTGGTTCTACGATTTAAGAACCAATAAACACTTTACGCTTAAGCAGCGCCCAATGATGTTGAGCGATCTTAAAGAATTTATTCAGTGCTACAATCCTGAAAACCGCCATGAGCGCAAAGAGACCGAGCGATTCAAATACTACAGTTATGACGAGTTAATAAACCGCGATAAAGCCAGCCTTGATGTGTTTTGGCTTAAAGATGACAGCCTGGATAATTTGGATAACTTGCCACCACCAGATGTCTTACAGCAAGAAATCATCGATCATTTAGAAGCGGCATTATTAGCCTTTAAAGATGTAGCAGCAGGCTTGCCTGTCAGTAGCAAAAGTTAGTTAGTTCTGGTTGCCTTTTGCCCATCTTTGCGATGGGCAAAATTGATACTGGCGATTTTGGCAATACAGAGCTTGGCCAGATAAATCGATGTTATTCCACGTTTTGGATCTGCTCACGCATCTGCTCGATTAACACCTTAAGCTCTACCGCGGCATTGGTTATCTCGGTGCTGATAGCTTTTGAAGACAGCGTATTCGCTTCGCGGTTAAATTCCTGCATCATAAAATCTAACCGCCTTCCGCAGGCGCCGCCTTTTTTCAGCGTATGGCGGGTTTCTTTGATGTGCGCATCGAGGCGGTCGAGCTCTTCAGCGACGTCAGATTTCGAGGCTAAAAACGCCATTTCCTGTTCTAAGCGGCTTTGGTCTAAATCGGTTTTGATTTCATTTAAGCGGTTTACAATACGATCGCGCTGCCACTGCATGGCTTGTGGCAAATGACTACGCACAAAAGCGACTTGTTCGCTGATGGCGCTTAAGCGCTGCTGGATCATCTCTTCTATAGCATCGCCTTCACGGCCACGGCCGGCTAAAAAGTCTTGTAAAGCGGTGTCGAAACCGGCCAGCAGTTCGGCTTGCAGGGTGTCTAAGTCTTCGCTTGGGGTTTCCATTACGCCGGGCCAACGTAGAATGTCGGCAATATTTAGCGTTGCTTGCGGTGCTTTTTGCAGTAATTGCTGCGCTTTTTGCAGCAGTTGTTCGGCAAACACATCATTTAATTGCAGTTCGCCGGCGGCCTGGTTGGCCTGATAGCGTAAATTCACCTCAATTTTGCCGCGTTGCAGGCTGTTACGCAGCTTGTCGCGCAGCAGGCTTTCTAAACCGCGGAACTGTTCTGGTAAGCGAAAGTAGGATTCTAAATAACGCTGGTTAACCGAGCGGATCTCCCACTGGGCGGTGCCCCAGCTGGCTTTGGTTTCGTGGCGGGCAAAGGCAGTCATACTGTGGATCATAAGGCGGTTCCAAAACGGCAAATAAATGGGAGTATACCTGAGTTTGGCGAATTTGGGGGCATGCTGCCAAATTCATAAATTATGGTACTTAAGCGCGGCCTTAGGCATGGCCATGCGCCGGGTTTAAAGCCGAAGTCAGCTGTTACAAAGATAGCCGTCAGCGGCTATAGCCCCTATAATGGTGGCTAATTTATCAGTCAGGAGTAGCCCAATGCGTCCAAGTGGCCGTACCGCCAGTCAAATCCGCCCGCTCGCTTTTACCCGTCAGTTCACTGCCCATGCCGAAGGCTCAGTGTTAGTTGAGTTTGGTAATACCAAGGTGATCTGTACTGCCAGTGTTACCGAAGGCGTACCACGTTTTTTAAAAGGTAAGGGCCAGGGTTGGATTACCGCGGAATACGGCATGCTGCCGCGCGCGACGCATAGCCGCAATGACCGGGAAGCTGCCCGTGGTAAGCAGGGCGGCCGCACTATGGAAATCCAACGACTGATTGGCCGCGCTCTGCGCACCGCCGTCGATTTAAGCCTGCTCGGCGAAAATACCATTACCATCGACTGTGATGTGATTCAGGCCGACGGCGGTACCCGTACCGCTTCGATTACCGGTGCCTGTGTGGCACTGGTTGATGCGCTGAACTTTATGCTGGCCAAAGGCCTGATTAAAAAGAACCCGCTGCGTTATATGGTGGCGGCGGTGTCGGTGGGGATCTATCAGGGTACAGCCGTTGCCGATCTGGATTATGCTGAAGACTCGGCTGCCGAAACCGATATGAATCTGGTGATGACCGAGCAGGGCGAAGTGATTGAAATTCAGGGCACCGCCGAAGAGGCGCCCTTTAGTTTTGCGCAGATGCAGCAAATGCTGGAGCTGGGTGCGGCGGCCATTACTGAAATTGTGGCCGAGCAAAAACGGGTATTGGCGAAGGAGTAACGATGAAAGCCTTTCAACGGGAATTTATTGAATTTGCGTTATCACGCAATGTACTGAAATTTGGTAGCTTTACGCTGAAATCTGGCCGGATTAGCCCGTATTTTTTTAATGCCGGCTTATTTAATACCGGTGGCGATCTGGCAAAACTGGGCCGCTTTTATGCGGCTGCGCTGCAGGACTCGGGTATCGAATTTGATGTGCTGTTTGGCCCGGCCTATAAAGGCATTCCTATTGCTACTACCACTGCTGTGGCGTTGGCCGAGCACTATCAGCGCGACCTGCCATACTGCTTTAACCGCAAAGAAGCCAAAACCCATGGTGAAGGCGGCAATTTAGTCGGCGCAGCACTAAAAGGCCGTATTATGCTGGTGGATGATGTGATCACTGCCGGTACGGCGATCCGCGAATCTATGCAGCTGATCCAGGCGCAGGGCGCAGAGCTGACCGGCGTGCTGATTGCACTGGACCGGCAGGAGCGCGGTCAGGGTGAGTTGTCGGCAATTCAGGAAGTCGAGCGCGACTTTAATACTAAGGTGATTTCAATTATCAGCCTGCCGGACTTAATTAGCTATTTGGCGGATAAGCCCGAGCTGGCCGAGCATCTGGCGGCGGTAAAGGCTTACCGTGCCCAGTACGGTATAGCCTGATTAAATCTCTTATCTGCGGCCAGCTCTTTGCTGGCCGTATTGTTTGCGCCCAGCATTGGCGCATTCTTGCAGGTATTAGCATTAGCAACAGGGAATAGGATTAAGTATGCAAAAACCAAATGGGACTGGCATCGGGCGCATTATTAAAGCGGCCCGTTGTTCAATGCAGGGTTTTAGTGCCAGCTGGCGCTATGAGTCGGCCTTTCGTCAGGAAGCGACGCTCACGCTGCTTTCCATTCCTGCTGCTATCTGGCTGGCAGACTCAGTGGCGCAGTTTGCCCTGCTGCTGGCGGTATGGTGCCTGGTACTGGTAGTGGAGTTACTGAATTCGGCCATTGAGTCATTAACCGATAGGGTAGGTTTAGAGCGGCATGAGCTATCTGGCCGGGCCAAAGATATGGGCTCGGCAGCGGTTTTTGTCAGTTTAGTGATAGTAGCGCTGGTTTGGGGTGCGGCCCTATGGCAGAAACTAACCTGATGCTGCTATAGCGGCGGTACAGGTGTGACTCAGGTTCCATTGATCGCGTTCCGTAGCTCACTCTGTTGGGTGTCTGCTTGGGCTCTGTTTGGTTAGTGTCGTCAGCACTGTCGTGAGTGCCATCGTGAGTACAGCCGCACTAACCAAGACAGCATTACGCAAACAGGCTTTGCTCGAGTAACGCCCACTGCGCCGCCCAATACTGGGTTGGCAGGCGTTTAAAGCCGGAACGGACAAACTGGCTGATCTTGCCTTCTATGGTGGCCAGCAGCAGGTTTGCCAGTTCCGCCTCATCGATAGTAAAGCTTTTACCTTCGCGTAATTTGCGCTCGCGTAAACACTGTTTAAACTGGGTTTCCAGCCTTTCAAACAGTGCCGCGACGCGCTCCAGCAGGCGCTCTTGCTCGCCTTGTAGCGCATCGCCGGTCAGAATACGGCAAAAGCCCGGGTTACGCTCGGCAAATACCAGTACCAGCTGCAGCATCAGGCTGATACGGGTTTGGGTATCCTTGTGCTCTTCGGTAATGGCGTTAATGCGCGATAGCAGCGTATCTTCAATAAATTCTATCAGCCCTTCGTACATCCGCGCTTTGCTAGGGAAATGCCGGTACAGCGCCGCTTCCGACACGCCAACCTGCTCTGCCAGGGCGGCGGTAGTAATGCGCTGGCCATTGCTGTGGCTTTGCAGCATTGCCGCTAACGCCTGCAGGATATCTTCTTTACGGTTTGATTTTTTTATTGTTGCCATGCGACTGCTCAGATCCTTAGCTAATTCAGAAGTAGGGGCGTTGTCGCGCCCTTACTGCTTGCCAGAGTGACCAAAGCCACCTTCACCACGCTCTGAGCTGTCAAAGCCCTCGACCAGATTAAATTCGGCCTGTACCACCGGCATAAACACCAGCTGGGCGATGCGGTCGCCCGGTTCAATGCTAAAGCTGTCGCTGCCGCGGTTCCACATCGACACCATCAAGGGCCCCTGATAGTCCGAATCAATCAGCCCCACCAAATTGCCCAGTACGATGCCATGTTTATGCCCCAGGCCCGAGCGCGGCAGGATGGTTGCGCACAGGTTGGCATCGCCAATATGAATGGCAATACCGGTTGGGATCAGCACGGTTTGGCCCGGTGCCAGTACCAGTGTTTGCTCCAGACAAGCACGTAAATCCAGGCCCGCTGAGCCGGGTGTGGCGTAGGCCGGTAACGGGAAGTCGCGGCCGATCCGCGGGTCGAGAATTTTCAGATCTATAGCTTTTTTCATCGGTTTTACTGCTTCGCTGCGTTATAAGTTAAGAATTTAGTTTTTATAATGTTCGCTGATCAGGGTGATCAGCTGTGTGGCTAACTTTTGCTTTGGTGCCTTCGGCAAATCCAGTTCGCCGCCGCGCCAGATCACGCTAAGGGCATTGTCATCGCTGTTAAAGCCACGATCGCTGGCCGATACATCATTGGCGCAAATCATATCCAGCCGCTTATTCAGCAGCTTTTGCCGCGCATATTCCAGTACGTTACGGGTTTCGGCGGCAAAGCCGACGGTAAAGGGCCGCTGCTGCGGCAGGGCGGCGACGGCGGCAATAATGTCCGGGTTTTTTACCAGTGTCAGCTGCATCTCAGCTTCGGCGCCTTTTTTTAGTTTATCGGCCGCGATTTCCGCTACCCGATAGTCGGCAACGGCGGCACAGCCAATAAAAATATCCGACTGCACCGCGGCAGAGAGCGCCGCCTGATGCATCTGCTCGGCACTTTGCACATCAATCCGTGTTACGCCGGCGGGGGTTGTAAGTTGCACCGGGCCGCTGATTAGCGTGACCTCGGCGCCCATAGCCGCAGCGGCCTGAGCCAGCGCAAAGCCCATCTTGCCAGAGCTGTGATTACTGATATAGCGCACCGGATCAATAGCTTCGCGGGTCGGGCCGGCGGTAATGGTAATGCGTAAACCTTGCAGATTTTTGACCGGGCTAAATAATTGCTCGGTCAGTGCGACCAGCTCCAGCGGTTCCAGCATGCGGCCAGCGCCGGTATCGCCACAGGCTTGTGCGCCCACACCCGGGCCGAAGATGTGAAAATTATGTTCTTTTAATGTTGCAAGATTCTTTTGGGTAGCTATATTTTTATACATCTGCTGATTCATCGCCGGCGCTACCGCAACAGGGGCACTACTGGCAAGTACACAGGTAGTAAGCAGATCATTGGCTAAGCCATGCGCCAGCCGGGCAATGACATCGGCACTGGCCGGGGCTATCAGGATTAAATCGGCCCATTTGGCCAGTTCAATATGGCCCATCGCCGCTTCTGCGGCCGGGTCGAGCAGGCTGTGGCTAACCGGATTACCGGAGACGGCTTGTAGTGTCAGTGGGGTAATAAATTCCTGCGCTGCGCTGGTCAGAATAACCCGGACGTCGGCGCCGCGTTCGGTTAAGCGCCGCACCAGATCGGCACTTTTATAGGCAGCAATACCGCCGCTAATGCCAAGTAAAATGCGTTTATCAGCAAGGGTTTGCAACATGATTTCTGGTCCTGCTCCAGCCTCGGTCGGCATAAGATAGCACGGAAACTCCAATTCAGCACCCGTTCAGCTGCTAAGCGCTGACAACATCAACAACAGGAGGTCAGGATGGCAATTACAGACTGGCCGCTCAGTGAGCGACCACGGGAGAAACTGTTAACATTGGGGCCGGCCACCTTATCGGATGCGGAGCTGCTGGCGATTTTCTTACGCACCGGTATTGCCGGTACCGACGCGGTGAGTCTGGCCAGGCAGTTGTTGCAGCAGTTCGGTGATTTACGCGCCTTGCTCGGCGCCAGTCGCAGCGAATTTTGCAATGCCCGCGGTTTAGGTGAGGCCAAGTACGTACAGTTGCAGGCGGTACTGGAGTTAAGCCGGCGTTTTCTGCAGCAGCAGTTAAAACGCGATACCGTCTGCTCAGAGCCGGCGGTAGTGCGAAAATATTTAGCTCACCAGCTCAGTGGTGAACTGCGCGAAGTCTTTCTGGTACTTTATCTTGATAATCAACATCGTATGATTGGTTCCGAGCCATTATTTTACGGCACTATTGATGCCTCCCCGGTGTACCCGCGTATTGTAGTTCAGCACGCTTTGAAGCATAATGCCGCCGCCGTTATTCTGGCGCATAATCACCCCTCTGGGGTGGCTGAGCCAAGCCGCGCCGACCGGGCAATAACGGAGCGCCTGACCCAGGCTTTAGCACTGGTTGATATCCGGGTGCTGGACCATTTTGTGGTAGGTGATGCGGAAGTGGTGTCTTTTGCAGAGCGTGGCTGGTTGTAGCAGGTAATGCACCTGAGTACAGCCCGGCGTGAGTCTCGATGCAAGGCGTTTTCGCAGCGCTGCCCGCTGGCCGGGAAAATGAATTTGTCTTGAGTTTAACCGTACTTTCGTGTATAAAGTGCGCCCTCATCCATTTTCGGGGCAACCTTCAAGGCCAGAAGGGTGAAAGATAGCTCGAGCTGACGTAATTTTGGAGAAATATTGACATGTCTAGAGTATGCCAAGTAACTGGCAAAGGTCCGATGGTAGGTAACCGTCGTTCGCACGCCAACAACGCGACTAAGCGCCGTTTCCTGCCTAACCTGCAAACGCACCGTTTCTGGGTTGAAAGCGAAAACCGTTTCGTCACTTTACGTACCTCTACCAAGGGTATGCGTATCATTGACAAGAAAGGTATCGACGCTGTGTTAGCAGAAGTTCGTGCCAACGGTCACAAGGTATAAGGAATTAACAAATGCGCGATAAAATCCGTTTAGTTTCTTCTGCTGGCACTGGCTTCTTCTACACGACAACGAAGAACAAGCGCACCATGCCAGAAAAGATGGAAATCAAAAAGTTCGATCCTAAAGTGCGCAAGCACGTGATTTTCAAAGAAGCGAAAATCAAGTAATCGAACCCCAGAAACCCGGCGCTGCCGGGTTTTTGCTTTTTAGCCCTGCTGCCGTTACTATCTGCACCACGCCTTATCAATAACGAACCGCTGCGTTCTTCTGCTCATATCATTATGCTGAAACTGTCACGCCGTAACTGGAATAATGTGCTGATTTTTATAGTGCTGTTACTGATGTTTAGTCTGTATGACTGGCGGGGTACCGGCCAGGCACCGGTCACGGCCAGCTTATTACCGGAACAATCGCAGCTGCTGAGTATTGCGGTAGGAGAGGTGCGTTTAGTGCAGGCGGCCGGGCAATGGCAGTTGCAACCACGCAGCAACAGCAGTGTCAGTGCCCAGCAAATGCTGAATGCCTGGCTCTATACACCGCTGCAGCCAGCCGTTGGTGTTACCAAGCCCACTCAGGCGCCGGTTGCCCAGGCCAGTGTGCAGCTAGCCGGCGAGTTTGCACCTCAGATCTGGTTGCTCTATCCCGCACAGCAGGATTATTTACTACAACAGGTAGGGCAGCCCCAGCTTTATTTGCTGCCTGCCGCGCAGGCACGGCTGCTGTTTTTAATTGATTAACCCCTTAGAGAACCTGAGTACCGGAGTATAAGATGCCAGAGTTACCTGAAGTTGAGGTCTCGCGTTTGGGGATCAGCCCGCATTTGCAAGGACAACAGCTAACCAAGGTTGTCGCCCGGCAGCGTCAGTTGCGTTGGTGGGTGCCGGATGAGGTGCTGCAGCAACAGCAGCAACCGATTTTAGCGGTAAGACGGCGTGCCAAGTACTTACTGCTGGATTTGCCCGGCGGAAGTATTATTCTGCATTTGGGTATGTCGGGGCATTTAAAGGTAGTGCCTGCGGATCTGGCGCCGGGTAAACATGATCATCTGGATTTGCTATTCGCAAACGGTACCGCACTGCGCTTAAACGATACCCGGCGCTTTGGTGCCGTGCTGTGGCAGGCGCAAGGCGAGCAGCATCCATTGCTGGCACAGTTAGGCCCAGAGCCGTTAACAGCAGATTTTACCGCTGAAACCCTGATCCAGGCTTGTCAGCGCCGCGGCAGCGCGATCAAACTGGTATTAATGGATAACCATGTGGTGGTGGGTGTTGGGAATATTTATGCCAATGAAGCCTTATTTAAAGCCGGCATTAATCCACAGCAACCGGCACGCGACGTCAGTGCTGATAAGCTGGCGCTGCTTTGTACCATCGTCAAAGAAACGCTGGTCGCGGCAATAGTGCAGGGGGGCACCACGCTGCGTGATTTTAGTCAGGTAGATGGTAAACCCGGCTATTTTAAGCAGGAGTTGCTGGTATATGGCCGCGGTGGCCAGCCCTGCGTTAACTGCGGCATTGCGCTGTCAGAAGTGCGGTTGGGCCAGCGCAGTACGGTATTTTGCCCGCTCTGTCAGCCGCTGCTGTAAAAGAACTAGAGCGTGTTGACGTTTGCTGCTTAGTTTTTAGTCTGACGTAGTGTTAAAAACGGCGCTTGGCAGTCACACGCCACTGCCAGCTGCCTAGATCCGGGTTATCACTGATTGGCCGCGTCAGATCCAGATGAATCATGGTGCCGCGGCTGGAGTGGCTGGACAGTAAGCGAATGCCGACGCCCAGGCCAAACAGAATTTCATCATCGATACCGGCTTTACCGTTTAATGCGGCCAAATCCTCTGCGGAGCGGCCGCCCCAGCTGCGGCCGACATCACCAAAGGCGGCAAAGCCGACATCAAAAATCTGCCATAAATTCCAGTCGGTATAGTGGCGATACTCTGCGGTGGCCACCATGCGGTTATCGCCACGCTGATAATACAGCGGGAAGGCGCGCAGGCCACTATCTCCGCCGAGATACAGGGCTTCGTCGGCAAACAAGTTGCGGCCGCGTTCGGCGGAGATACTGCCGACCAGACTATTGCGGGCGTTGAGCTGATGATTAAGCTGTAAACCCAGATGCCACAACTCTTGCTTGCGCTGCTGCCAGTCCAGCTGTTGATAGGCCAGATCTGAAAAGAGCCAGGTGCGGTCGTTCAGTTGCCAGGCTTTGCTTACCTCCGCTTCCAGCCTTAAACCATCTTCATCGGCGCCCAGCCAGGGTTGCAAAAAGCCCAACCGCAGCCGCAGTTGCCAGCCGGCATTAATATCCTCAACCCGGTTAAACTGATTGATGTTATACAGCTTGTAGAAGTCATCCTGCAGTAACTGGTATTCCAGATAGAGGTAAGACAGGTTGCGCTGCTCAGGCAAGCTTAAAACCGTACTGTCCAGTTCATTAAAATCAACATCCTCCAGTTGCATACCAATATTTAGCCGTTGGATGGTGTGACCGCGCAGTGCCAGTTTAAAACCGGCAGAAGCATCAAACTGGTGCCGGGTGCGGTTATATTCGTTAACGGTTTCCGATAATAAGTAATCAGTGACCTGCTCTTTGTTTTTTACCAGGTCAGCATTAAAGGCCCAGTTCGAATCCAGCCGGTAGAACGGCCGCTGTACTGCGAAGCGATAGTTTTCACCATCAGAGTTATCGGCATAGCTCAGCAGGGTATTCCAGTGGCTACCGAAGATATTCGGGCTGGCAAAACTAAGCAAATAGCCGCTGCGCTCACTGTCTTTGGCGTAATCAAGCTGGATCTGATTACCTGAACCCAGCAGGTTATCCTCGGCAACGCCCAACGAGTACTTGGTTTCACCCCCCTCGCTGGAAAAATCGATTTTTGGCAGGAGTGACCAGTTATCCCAGGTGGTGACGCGCACGGTCGCGGTATTCGCTCCAGGGCAATACTGTACAACCTCTACCCTGGCATCACGCAGATAACGGCGGCTACGTAATAGACGCTCGGTCTCGGCCAGCTCTGATAGGTTCAGCGGGGCATCCTGCAGAAACAGTAAGTCATCGCGGATGGTTTGTTCGGTGGTAATAATGTGGGTGTGGTTAGCAAAGCGATGTAGCCAAAATATACCAGGCTCATCAAGATCAAAGACGTTTTCTTGTTGAAATTGAATTGTAGCAATTATCGGTTGGCGTGTTTTTAGTTCTGTCGGATCGAAGTCAGACTGACAATCTGCCGCAAGGGGCAGACTGCACAGACCGATACCGAGCAGACCAAACTGACGCCACATTACACTTCTCCCTTTAACTGCGTCCGGATTTTGCCTCGCTACTGGCAGTGCCGCTTGTAAATTGCATTGGCGTCATGCCCTCGGCCGAAAGATATACCGTACGTTGTGGATAGGGTATTTCAATATTTTCTGCTTCAAAGGCGAGTTTGATCTCCTCTTGCAAACTATTACGCAAAGCCCGGAAATTTTCTGACGTACTCCACACTGAAAATTGCAGATTCAGTGCTGAATCGCCAAAGCCGGTGAATAAAAACGCTGGCGCCGGTTCATCCAGACATAACGGATTGTTCTCAGCAACGGCAAACAACACTTGTCGTACTTTGGAGATATTTTCTTTATAGGCGACGCCCAACAATATATCAAACCGCCGGATCGGGAACCGGGTCAGATTAGTCACTTCAGATTTAATCAGGCTTTCATTCGGCAGCCTTACAAAGAGATTATCAAAGGTACGCAGTTTTACAGAAAGTAAATCGATCGACAGCACCTCACCGGTAGTATTACCCACTTTAATCACATCACCGACCTGAAAAGGTTGCTCGCCAATTAAAAACAGGCCGCTAATCAGGTTTGAGGCAGATGTTTGTGAGGCAAAGCCAATAGCGACAGATAGTACCCCAGCGGCCCCGAGTAACACGCCCAGCGAAAAGCCCAACTGATGTAATGCCGATGCGCTGAATAATGCCAGGATGAGCCAGTAAATCAGACGTTTAAATAGTGCGGCATGATGGCGGGAAAAGTTTTTACTGATCAGTTTTTCGGCAGCCCGTGACACCTGGCGCGCCAACACAAAGCCGATGCCGACAAATAACAGTGCTTGCAAGCCATTTATCACAGTAGGTGAATTTAAAAATAGCCAGAGTTTGTCTAGCATAGCAACTCCTTAGTGCTGAAAAATGTCGGTGAACGCACGGACCAGGCCTCTGGAATCCGTTTTAAACTGCGCCGGTGCGAGTTGCTGTTGGCTGGTCAAACCTACTGGTAAGGTTTGACCCAGTTGAAAATGGCTCAGGCTTTGCAGGTTTTCATGTCTTAATACTATCGGATCGGTCCATAAGCTGCCGTCCTGATGGCCATACAGTGCCAGATAGGGTAAAGGAATACTTAGCTTATCCAAGGTTAATATGGCTGTGGAGCGGTTTTCAATGGTCACAGCAGTGATTGCCCGGTGCGGGCGTGGCGGAATTTCCTCTAAACAGTGTCTGGCCTGAGTTTTATCGGCGTAGCAAAGCTCCCCATGATGCGTTGGTGGCCCAAACCAGGTATCAGATAAACGTTGCACAGGGAGCTGGAGCAAACTCAATTCAGGTTGTTGCACTGTGATATCGATCACCACCGGTGAGCTAATGTAAAACACACTGTTTTCTCCGGGGGGAATACTTACCCGCTGCCGGGTTTTAATTACCACGGACCGATCCAGTAGTTTGGGTTTAAGCTGAAAAGTAGTAGGGCTGTGGCGGAACATAAAGCGCTGTGTGGCGAGTAATTCAGGTAAACAGACCGCACCGTTGCTTTCTAATCTGCATTGCAGTTCTGATTCATTATCGCGCTCGAAGCTAAACAACCATTCCTGCAAATTACGCTTTAGGTATAAGGTAAGTGGACCTATAGCGACTTGCCAGCATTGCTCCAGCTCTAGTGCCTGAGGTAACCACCACTGTAAAGGTGAAGCGTGCTCAGATGTTGACATAATACACTCCTGTTGGTGACCCCTATGCTAGCAGAAAGTCGCAGTTGCACCAGAAAACTTTTTCCCGCTCAGGTTGAGTTAAGCTAAGTTAAACTATAAAATAACCAGCAATTTAGCCAGTCTTTACCTGGCAACTTAACCCTTATCCTTGTGGAGTTTGCATCCTTTATGGACTTACCCAGTAGCAGGCCTGGCCTGCATATTCCCAAGATTCGAATTAATCTGCGCTTAATAAGCTGACGCTATAATGTCTCTTATCAAGCGCCCGAGCTGATAAGAGGCCGTTATGGAATTACCCGTTCTTATCGATACCCTGCGCACCGCTCTGGAGCGTGATACGGTACATCTGGTCCGTGACCAACTGGAAGACGTACACCCGGCTGACTATGCCGCGGCCTTAACTGAGTTTTCAATTCAGGATCAATGGATCTTACTGACGGCACTGCCACGGGCTGAGCAAGCTGAGGTGTTTGGCTACTTACCCGCCGAAGAGCAAGTGCGGCTGGCGATTCGGGTCAGCCGGCGCAAACTGTCACCGATTATCCGGCAAATGTCGTCTGATGAACGCGCCGATCTGTTTAACCGCTTAACTGATGAACAGCGTGATACGTTATTACCGGCACTGGCTCAGGCTGAACGTGAGGATCTGCTGCGTCTGACCTCCTACGAGGAGGGCACTGCCGGTGCCATTATGACGTCGGATTACGCAATCCTGCAGCCGGAGTTGACCGTGCGGGAGGCGATTGAAGTACTGCGCCGTGAAGCGCCGGATAAAGAAACTATCTATTCTGCCTATGTTGTAGATAAAGCGCGAAAACTGATTGGCGTGGTCAGCTTACGTGACCTGATCCTGGCACCAGTCAGTATGCGGGTGGATGATTTAATGAATCACGATCCGATCTGTGCCAGCGTTGAAATGCCGCAGGAAGAGGTAGCAGCACTGATCGCCAAATATGACTTACTGGCCCTGCCGATTGTCAATGAGCTGGAGCAGATGGTTGGCATCGTAACCTACGATGATGCGATGGACGTCGCCGAAGAAGAGGCCACCGAAGACTTCCATAAAACGGCCACTATCGGCAAGCTGGAAAGTAGCGTAAAAGAGGCGGGTATCGGCCTGCTGTACCGCAAGCGGGTGTTCTGGTTGGTTGTGCTGGTGTTTGGCAATATTTTTTCCGGTGCCGGTATCGCCTTTTATGAAGAAACCATTTCCAGTTATCTGGCTTTATTATTCTTTTTGCCGTTACTTATTGCCAGTAGCGGTAACGCCGGCGCCCAATCCGGTACGCTAATGGTTCGGGCCCTGGCCACCGGTGATATCAAACTGCGCGACTGGGGCTATTTGCTGGGCAAAGAGTGCCTGGTTGCCGGTTTGCTGGGTTTAACTATGTCCGCCGCTGTAGTTGGTCTTGGTTTTTGGCGCGGTGGCGCTGATATTGCCGTCGTCGTCGCGTCCACTATGATGCTGGTGGTGTTGGTTGGTAGCTTAATAGGTATGTCGCTGCCGTTTTTACTGAGCCGTTTTAATCTCGACCCGGCCACCGCCAGTGGCCCCTTAATTACCTCTATTGCGGACGTGGCAGGGGTAGTGCTGTATTTTTCGATTGCTACCTGGTATTTGGGGTTATAAATTTTTTATCTGTTGGTAACAACCCAAAGGTACTATTGCTTAAATATTGTGTATTCAATATCTTAGACTTAGATACGCCGGTTTAAATGCCGGCTTTTTTGGGCGGGCACTTGGTTGGCGCTGATTAAACGGATAAACAATGAGATTGTTGTATGGATTTTGCTGTTTGCTACTTTTAGCACTGCCTTGCAGGGCGGTTGAAGTCGTAGTGCATCCTTCGGTTAGTGAGACGCAGTTGACCACAGCGCAGTTAAGAGCCATTTTTAGTATGCGGCAAACGCGGTGGGCAGACGGTCAGGCTATCCAGGTGTTGGTATTGCCTTCAGATACTGCAGAGCATAATAGTTTCACTCGCAATTACCTGAAAATGTTTCCTTATCAGCTTGATGCAATCTGGCATCGGCAGCGGTATTCGGGTATCGGTGGTACTCCTCAACTTTTTCCATCAGTCGACGCCTTATTAAATGCGCTTGAGCAGACGCCCGGCGCTATTGGCTATCTGCCGCAGAGTACCAGATCTGCCGAACTCAGGGTGGTGACACTTCATGAAAAGTAACATTACCGTAACAGTACTCAGTGTCAGCAGCTTACTATTAAGTGGTTCTCTGGCTGCAAGCGATCTGGATTGGCATGGCTTTGTTGCCCAGGGATTGGTGCAAGCAGCAGACAGTAATGCGGTTAACAATAGTGGTAATGCTTCGGCTGCACTAACTGAGCTGGGTTTAAACGCCAAGTGGCAACGATACGATAAATTTAAAATCGCTGGACAAGTCGTTTACCTGAATGGCGGTAACCGTTATCCAGAGGGTGTTCGACTGGATTACTTGTTTGCTGATATCAGTGTGATTGATCGTTTTGATCATCAGCTTAACTTATATTTAGGTCGTTATAAAAATCAGCACTGGTTGTATTCCAGCACCCGTGATGTTCCTTTTACCCGTCCAAGCATTATTTTGCCACAGTCCGTTTATTACGATGTATTTCGTGATATCGCAGTAGCCAGTGATGGCATAGCAGTTAAAGGATACCGGCAACATCAGTATGGTGAATTAGAATATAACTGGAGTTTCGGCGCAACCAGCATTAGTGATGCGCAGGGACAGTTATTACTTGGCCCCCTGATCCGTGGCAGGGCGCGTCAGAAATATGTGCATCAGGCCAGCGTGTTTTGGCAGCCGGCAGATAGTCAGGCAACTTACGGTATATCACTGTTGGATTCTGAGTTTGAGTATAAACCCGCAGAGAGTGATCTGTTCTCATCGGGGGATATGACAGTGCAACGTGTTATGCTGAACTGGCGTTACCAGCTGGAAAATTGGGAATTAGCCGCCGAAGTTACGCAGGAACGCTTGTCAATCAATGGATTTTATCAGTCAGGGTTTGCGCAAACGCAATTTGGCTGGGGCGGATACGTTTTAGCGCGATATCGTTTTCAGCATGGGCTGACAGCGATAGCCAGCGTTGATTATTACACCCGGGATAAAGACGACCGTCATGGCAGCAACTTGCAGACGGCAGGGATACCAGCCCATTTTGGTTATCAGCATACCTTGATGCTGGGGCTAAGTTATGATTTTGCGACGCGTTGGCGCCTACAGGCAGAACAGCACTGGGTTGAGGGAACTGGCCGTCTGTCACCCAGTTTAATGCCCGACCTGGCTTTGAATAATCAGCGTCACTGGCAGGTTTGGGCGCTGCAACTGATGTACTGGTTCTGATGCGTTTTTTGAGTTTCCCATCGAAAATTCTACTGCTGACGCTGGCATTAATGCTGATATTGCTGATTTTAGTCACCAGCTTATCGCTGCAACGCTTAAGCGACAGTTTTGCCGGGCAGCAACAACTAAAGCAGCTGCAGGTAGAACAGCACTTCAAACAGTATCTGCAATTACTTTCAAGCCAGCAACATGCCTGGTTTGAAAGCTTTGCTGAGCAAGTTGAGTTACAGCGGCAAGATGGTTTTACGCATTTTCTGCAGCAGTTAGCAACACAGCAGGAGAGTTTCAGTCTTTATCTGAAGATTGATGCGTTATGGTTGTTTGAACAAGCCGAGCAGCCGTCTTTTGCGAACCAGAGCTTCCCCATTGAATTACGCACTTTGGTTGATGATACGCGTCTGCAGCAGCGGGCGCTGTCCCGCATTTACTGCGCTGAACATTGCAGTAACGTGATCAGTGTGCCGCTTGCCGATGCTAGCGGGCAAATAGCGGTATTGCTTGCCAGCCAAACACTGGCTGATGTCGTGGTTGCACTCGGGCAGGCGTTACAAAGTGAAATCGTTATTGTTAGCCAGGATAAAACTGGTACGGCGCTACTCTCTGCTACCGCGAGCTTGAGTAAGCCTGATTTAAGCCTTTTTCTGCAAAGTTCTGAGCTGGCCAGCCAAGTGGCCTCCGTCGCGGGAACTTATTCGGTATATCGTTTGGTGCTGTCAGAACAAGAGAACAAACGTTACCAATTAATTTTACTGGAAGATATTAGTGAGTATCAGCGTGCCAATCAACGTTTTCAATGGCAGTTGGTTATGTTTGCATCATTATGTTTTCTGCTATTTGCCTGGTTAACTTTCTGGCTTACCCGCCGGCTGAGTGGACGTTTACTCCAGGTTTCGCGCGCGCTACCCTTGTTGGCAGAGAGTAAGTTCCGTTTATTCCGAGAAACCTTACCCGTGGCCAGCCCGATGTTAACCGACGAGGTTGATAAGTTAAGTGCGGTAAGTCAGACCTTGAGTCATCAGCTGGAAAAATTGCAGGATGCGATTCAATCTCAAACCCGAGAGCTGGAAAATATGGCGATGTTTGACCTGCTAACCGGTCTGGCAAATCGCAACATGTTGCAATTTCAGCTGAAGAAACGTATTGCTGCTTTATCCGGTGGAGGTTTTTGGCTCGGTCTGTTATTTCTTGACCTCGACCAGTTTAAGCGGGTCAATGATATTAAAGGCCATGAACATGGTGATCAGCTGTTAATTGAAGCGGCGCACCGCTTACGAGCCGCTCTGACTAAGACGGATTTGATTTGTCGCTTTGGTGGCGACGAGTTCGTCGTGGTCACCGAGGTCACTAGTCCGAATGAGCTGGAAGAACTGGCATTGCGTCTGATTGACGTATTTAGCGTGCCAATGCAGTTAGAACAAGAAGAGTATGGCCTAAATGTCAGTATCGGCATCAGTTGTACCCGTAATCCGAGACTGAAAACGGATGATCTGGTGCGTCAGGCGGATCTGGCAATGTATCAGGCGAAAGCCCGTGGCGGTAATGTGGTCCACTTTTATAGCCAGCAAATGTTTGATGCATTCCAAAACCGTTTGGCTCTGGAGGCAGATTTAAAATTGGCGCTTTTGCATCAACAATTTGATCTGCATTTACAACCACAGATCCGGTTCGCTGATCGCAAGCTGATTGGGCTGGAAGCTTTGTTACGTTGGCAAAGCCCTAGTAGAGGGATGGTTCCGCCGGATGAATTTATTTCTGTGCTGGAGTATGCGCAGCTAATGATTCCGGTCGGCTACTGGGTGATTGAAAAGAGTTATCAGCTACTAACAGAATTACAACAACAGGGCTTTAGTGAGTTGACGATAGCGATAAACCTGTCGACAGCCCAGTTAAATGATCCGGCATTACCTGCGTTACTGGATAGACTCAACCAGCGCTATCCGCAAGCAGCGGGTTATCTTGAGTTCGAATTAACAGAAAGCCTGCTTGCCAACAATATCCCGGCCACCATTGCCAGCATGCAACTGCTCAAGGCACGAGGCTTCCGGCTGGCGATCGACGATTTTGGTACGGGATATTCATCGCTTAGCTATTTACGGCAAATGCCGGTGGATATCATCAAAATTGATAAGAGCTTTGTGTTTGGCATGCTCGATAATCAGGCAGATTTCGATATTATCACCTCCACTATCGCCATGGTGCGTAAGCTAGGGTTGGAAGTTGTTGCTGAGGGTGTTGAAACTCAGGCCCAGGCCAAGACGCTGACGCAGCATGCCTGTGATATCGGACAAGGTTATCTTTTCTCAAAACCTATTCCTGCAAAGGATATTGTTCAACGATTGCAGGATGGATTAGACCAAGACGGGCAATGGCGTTAGCGCATATTGTATTTTAGTCAAAGAACGTCTAGACTGCTCCCGCTACCAAGGGGTGCCTCGTTACGTTTTGTAACGGAGTGCTGAGATACCTTTTTAGGTAAACCCTTAGAACCTGATCCGGATCATACCGGCGGAGGGATGGTGCTAACTCCCCAAAAAGCGCGCCTGTGACTTTCCTGTCCTGAGCCATGCTGTGTGATCCGCTACATCTATTCGGAGTTGATCACATGCTGTTTCGTATTTCTGCATTATCTCTGGCGTTAAGCGCTGCCCTAGCGGTCAGTGCAACCGAAGCTGAACTTGAACATATCACGGTAAAAGGCGATTTCCGGCAACAGGATCTGCAACGTCTGGCGGGCAGTGTGGCGGTTTTATCCGAGCAGGATTTACAACGCCAGTCGGTACAACACCTGGATGACGCACTGCGGCAATTCGCCAATGTCAACTTTGCCGCCGGGGCGTCCCGTGGCCGTTTTTTACAGGTGCGGGGTATTGGCGAGCGCAGCGAATTTATTGATGTGATTAACCCGTCGGTGGGCATTCTGATTGATGGCATCGACTATGCTGGCTTGGGGATCAGCAGTCTGGCGCATCCGGAGCAACTGGAAATCTTCCGTGGCCCGGAAGCCACCCGTTTTGGTACCAATGCGCTGGCTGGCATGGTAAATCTGACCAGTAAGGCGCCTACCGCCGTAGCGGAAGGGAAGGTCAACGCCACTGTGGCTAACTACGATAGCTGGCAGTTAACCGGGGTCTATAGCGCACCGATCAGCGAACAGCTGGCGTACAGTCTGACGCTGGATCAGAATAAATCAGCCGGTTTTATTAAAAATGCCTATCTGAACCGCGATGATACCAATAATCTGGATGAATTTACTGCCCGGCTGCGCCTTGATTATCAGGCGTTAGCTGAGCTGAAACTTGGCTTTATCGCGCATTTGATTGATCAGCAAAATGGTTACGACGCCTTTTCGCTGGATCGTAACCGCACCACCTTATCCGATGAACCCGGGCAGGACAAATTACGTAGCAAAGCTGTAGCCGTAACAGCTGACTATCAGGGGCTGGCGCTGGCGGATATGTTTACCCAGCTGAGCTATCTGAACGCGGATTCGGATTATGGCTTTGATGAAGACTGGAGTTATGTTGGTATCCATCCCTGGGGTTACTCCTATCAGGATCGTTACCTGCGCGGCCGTGAACAATGGACGCTGGATTACCGGCTAACCTCTAAAACCGACGGCCAGCTATGGGGGCAAACTGACTGGGTTGTTGGGCTTTATGCCAGTCAACGCGACCTGTCTCTGTCGCGATTACGCCGGGCCGAGAGTCGCTGGCGTTTTTTTGATAGCAGCCTGGAGCGGCGTAATCTGGCGCTTTATGCTGAAACCCAAAGCCCACTGACCGACAAGCTGACGCTGGTACTGGGTGGTCGTGTCGAACGCTACCGCGATGACTATCTGGACTCGGGTAATATTAGTTTGCGCCCGGACGAAACCCTGTGGGGCGGAAAAATCAGCCTGAATTATCAGCTAAATCAGCAAGCGATGCTGTACGGCTTGTTATCGCGCGGTTATAAGGTGGGCGGGGTCAATGGCGAAGCTCTGGCCAGAGCCGGCGAAGATCGTTTTGCGCAACTGGCTGAAAAAGCCAGCTTTAAGTCAGAGAGCTTGCTGAATGCCGAATTTGGTGTAAAAGGCAGCGCCGCCGATGGCAGTTTGACTACCCGGGTGGCTGCGTTTTATATGTGGCGGGATGATATGCAGGTTAAGGGTTGGTTAAATCCGGATCTGGGCCCGGAGTTTGCCGGCTTTATCGATAATGCCGCCAGTGGCCGAAACTATGGTCTGGAAGCCGAAACCCGACTGCTGTTGTCTCCAAGTACACAACTTTTTGTCAATCTTGGCTATTTGCAAAGCAAATTGGGTCGTTACCTGACCGACAGTGGCCTGGATATGACCGGCCGCGATCAGGCGCATGCGCCACGTGTTAACTACAGTGTCGGCGCCGACTGGTATCTGACTGAACAGCTGACGCTGCAGGCCGGCGTGCAGGGTAACAGTGGTTTCTACTACTCAGATGGTCATAATGCTAAAGCCGGTAGCAGCCAACTGCTGAATCTGCGGCTTGGCTATCAGCTGGCACAGTGGGAGCTGGCCGTATGGCTGCGTAATGCGCTGGATAAAGATGTTGGGGTACGGGGTTTCTATTTTGGCAATGATCCCCGTGATGAATATGCACCCCATGTTTATGAACAGTTTGCTGAACCGCGCCGCTTCGGTGCCACTATCAGCTATAGCTTCTAACGGAGGTTCGAATGCAACTTTCAGTTGAAATTAGTAAGTATCCGCTGGCCGAGGATTATAAAGGCCCTATTCTGGCTTTTCTTGGGCAGTTAGCACAGGAAGCGGAAATTGAAGTGCTGACTAATACCATGAGCACCCAGATCTTTGGTGAATACGACGCTGTGATGCAAGCTTTACAACGTTGTATGCGCTGGTCGATGGAACACTACGGTAAGCTGGTGTTTGTCTGTAAGTTTATTCCCGGCGATTTACGGCCATGAATGAACTGCTGAGCAAGCTGATTGCCGACTGGCAACTGTTACACAGTATCGAGCTGGTGGCGACGGTACTGGCGATAGCCTATGTGTTACTGGCCCTGAAGCAAAGCATCTGGTGCTGGCCGGCGGCCTTGCTCAGCACCTTACTTTTCACCCATGTGATGTGGGATTCAGCCTTGTTATCCGATGCGCTGCTGCATCTGTATTATGCCGGTATGGCGTTGTATGGTTGGTGGCGCTGGCAGCAACTGAAGCAGCAACCCGGGCAGGCTCATACCGTGTTTGAATGGGCCTGGCAGCGTCATTTATTACTGATCAGCCTGACCGCGATGGGCGGTCTGGCTTTAGGCTACCTGATGGCCAATTATACCCGCGCCGACTTTGCCTATCTGGATGCCCAGACCACTGCCTTTAGCCTGGTTGCCACCTGGCTGGTAGCGAAAAAGCTGTTATCAAACTGGCTATACTGGGTGGTGATTGATGCCGTGTCGATCTTTATCTATGCGCAAAAACATCTGTATTTTCTGACCGGCTTGTTTATGCTGTATACCATTATTGCCGTGGTGGGATATTTTGCATGGCGCAGCCATTATCAACTGCAGCTGACATTGCACAGCAAGACGCTGTAAGGCAGCTTTGCGAACAACTGGAGTTTTTTCAGCAGCACCCGCCGCTGGAGATCCGGCCCCTGGCCGCTGGGCAGAGTAATCTTAACTACTATCTGCGTACTGCACGCGGTGAATATGTGCTGCGGCGCTATGCCCGTCAACTTGGCGTATGTCGGCAGCAGGAGTTCCGTTGCCAACAGGCCGCCGCTGCTAAACAGATCGCTGCCACACCTTTACTGCTGCATAATCATCAGCAACTGCTGATTTCGGAATTTCTACCCGGTGGCGAGCCGCTTAAGCTTACCGACAGTCGTTTGAGCTTGCTGGCGGATACATTGGGGATTTTGCATAACCTAAGGGTGCAAACGCCACTATTACAGCCTGCCAGTTACTTACGGCAGTTATTGGCTCAGGGACAGCAGATCACCTTACAACCCGCAGCTAACCTTTTCGCCGCCTTGCAGCGTTGTGCTGAGCAATTAGCGGGGATGGCAACGGATCTGGTGCTTTGTCATCTGGATTTGCACGCCGATAACTTACTGTGGAATGGCAATAAAATCTGGTTACTGGATTTTGAGTACAGTCAGCTGTGTGATAACAGCTTTGATTTGGCGGCGATTATGCTGCATTTTGAGCTGACAGCAGCACAGCAGCAAAGGTTGTTGCGTCAATATAGCGCACAGCGGCGCTATCCGGACCGGCATACCGCAGAGCGTTTGGCTGCGACCTTGCCGCAACGTCTGCAATTGGCAAAATGCCTGTATAGTGGCTTTTGCTGGCTTTGGTATCAGGCTACGCCTGCCCTGCACCACAGGGCAAACAGTTGGCAACAGAGATTACAGCAGTTGCTGCAATCAGAGACCACCGAGCCGTTCCGCTAATACCTTGTAGCGTTTGACGTCTTCTTCGGCAAACATCGGCTTACCACTGGCATCTGTCTCTGCTGGCACCAGCAGATGCTCGCGGGTTAGGCGTTCGACCCGGATCACCGGAATACCCAACACCTCTGCCACTTGTTCAGTGGTTAATAAGCTCATTTTGACTCTCCTATTTTTCTTATTATTTGCGATCAGCGGCTACTTTGCATCAGTATAAGTCATGCTGCAAGGGCTGCCAGGTCGGATGTTACAGTGTTTTACATTTTTTTGCTGGAAACAGGTTAAAAAAACGTGCTAAATGAAAATGTCTTTATTAACGAAAGCAAAGCGAGGTTAAGATGTTTCTGAAACAGCCGCTGCTGTGGTTTGTCGCCATCCTCAGCGTTCCGGTGATGGCCAGCTCAGCAGTATTAACGGAGGCGCCACGAGCCGCCAAAGTGGATTTTCAGGTGGTGTCACCCCATGGTACCCGTAACGATCCTTATTATTGGTTGCGTGATGATACGCGCTCTGATCCGAAAGTCCTGGCGTATTTAGAGCAGGAAAATGCCTGGTACCGCCAATATAGCGCGGGCTACCAACAACTGACGACGCAACTGACGGAAGAAATTATTGGTCGGGTAAAGCAGGATGACAGCTCAGTTCCATACCGCAAAGGCGATTACCTGTACTACAGCCGTTATGAAACCGGTAAAGAATACCCAATCTATGCCCGTAAGGCGGCGAGCGGCGGTGCCGAACAGGTGCTGCTGGATGTGAATCAACTGGCTGAGGGTAAGGATTTTTATCAGGTCGCTAATCTGGCGATCAGCCCGGACCAGCAGTTACTGGCCTATATGGAAGATCTGAATGGCCGGCGTCAGTATACGCTGCGGGTACGGGATCTGCGTACCGGCAAAGAATTAACGGATTCTTTAAGCGGACTCTCGGCAGCCATTGCCTGGTCGGCGGATAGTAAACAGCTGTTTGTGGTACAAAACGATCCGGTGACCTTGCTTAGTAACAAGGTGCTGCGGCATACCCTGGGTCAGGACCCGGCCAAGGCGGCGCTGGTTTATGAAGAGTCAGACAACAGTTTCTATATGTGGGTCAGCAATAGTCAGGATAACCGCTATGTAATGATTCAGCTTGGTAGTACCGTATCTGACGAGCTTAGAGTGCTGGACGCGGCCAAAACTGATGGTCAGTTTCAGGTGTTAGCGCCAAGACAGCGTGATTTTAAGTACGGTGCTGAGCATTTGAACGGCCGCTGGATTATCCGTACTGACTGGGAAGCGCCGAACTATCGGCTAATGACAGTGGCGGCTGATAAAATCGGTGATCGTGCACACTGGCAGCCACTGCTGGCGCACAGCGAGCAGATTTTTATCCAAAATTTTGAGCTGTTTAATGATTATCTGGCGATCAGTGAGCGCAGTGACGGTTTACAGCGGATCCGGGTGATGCCATGGCAGGATCCGAGCAAGGCCTATTATATCAGCTCTGATGAAGCGGCGTACGTAACCGGCTTTGACATGAATGCCGAGCAGAATACCACTCTGCTGCGTTATACCTATACCTCTTTGACCACGCCGCCCAGCGTCTATCAGCTGGATATGACAAGCGGTGAGAAGACGCTGTTGAAACAACAGGAAGTGTTAGGTGGCTTCGATAAAGCCAACTATGTGACAGAGCGGGTATGGGCAACGGCGCAGGATGGTACCCGGATCCCGGTATCACTGCTGTATCGCAAAGGCTTTAAACGGGATGGCTCTGCCCCCCTGTATCAATATGCCTATGGCTCTTATGGTATGTCGATGGATCCCTGGTTCCGGGCTAGCGTGTTATCGCTGGTGGACCGCGGCTTTGTTTATGCCATTGCACATATTCGTGGCGGTCAGGAAATGGGCCGGCATTGGTATGAACAGGGTAAACTGCTGAATAAAATCAATACCTTTACTGATTTTATTGCCGTTACTGATTATCTGGTAGCCGAAAAATATGCCGCCAAAGATAAGGTGATTGGTATGGGTGGCAGCGCCGGCGGCTTGCTAATGGGTGCAGTGGCGAATATGGCACCGCAGAAATACCGGGCGCTGGTCGCACATGTGCCGTTCGTCGATGTGGTGACTACCATGCTGGATGAAAGCATTCCACTGACCACCAACGAGTTTGATGAATGGGGTAACCCGAAACAGCAACCTTTTTACGATTATATGCTGTCGTACTCGCCCTATGATCAGGTTTCTGCTCAGGCCTATCCGGCTATGCTGGTGACCACAGGCTTACATGACTCCCAGGTGCAATATTTTGAGCCGGCGAAGTGGGTCGCCCGCCTGCGCGAGCTGAAAACCGACAACAACCCCTTGCTGTTCCGCACCAATATGGAAGCCGGACACGGTGGTAAGTCAGGGCGTTTTGCCCGTCTGGCGGAAACGGCTGAAGAATATGCCTTTATTCTGAATCTGCTGGCAAAATAGCCGCTGCGTTTTGGGCAACGGCTGCATTGCCGGTCGTTGCCCCTGCATTTCGCGCTCCCTGCCTCGCTTTAGCCTGCCAGCGATAGACTTTTTTCAGCGCTACAGGTATAACTATAAGCATAATAATAAATTATTTTACCTGCCATGTCGGAATTCCCAGACATCCTCTATGCTGAAGTCAAATCGGTGCCAGCTGCTGTCGTAAGGGTGGCGGGGTGCTGCTGTTACTCAGGTCAGCCACTTAATCACTTACAGGAACTTACTGCGCTATGAATGTGTTATGGATTTTGCTGCTACCGATGCTGGGGACCCTGGTGCCGTTATTGCTGGCCAAACAATCCCGCAGCCGTAATGCCTGGGGTACCGCGGCGGCGCCAGCTCTCGCGCTGGCGATCTTATTAAGCACTACTCAAAGCGTGTTTTCCGGCGAGGTACTGCTGCAGCAATGGCAATGGATCCCGCTGCTGGGGCTGGATCTGACGCTGCGGCTGGACGGTCTGGCGTACCTGTTTTCCTTGCTGATCCTGGCCATTGGCCTGCTGATTATTTTGTATGCCCGTTATTATTTGTCTGAGCAGGACTCGATGCCGCGCTTTTACAGTTTTCTGATGCTGTTTATGACCGCGATGCTGGGGATAGTGCTGTCGGGTAATATTCTGCAAATCTGGTTGTTTTGGGAGCTCACCAGCATCAGTTCCTTTTTACTGATCAGCTTCTGGTGGCATAAGTCTGAAGCGCGCCGCGGCGCCCGCATGGCATTAACCATTACCGGTGGTGGCGGGCTTTGTTTGTTGGCGGCGTTTTTACTGCTGGGCAATATTGCCGGCAGTTACCAATTGGCTGATATCTTAGAGCAGGGTGCCTTAATTCAGCAGCACAGTCTGTATCCGCTGTTGCTGGTGCTGTTCTTACTGGGCTGTTTTACCAAGTCAGCACAGTTTCCGTTTCATTTCTGGTTACCTAATGCCATGGCGGCCCCGACGCCGGTCAGTGCCTATCTGCACTCTGCTACTATGGTTAAAGCCGGTATTTTCCTGCTGGCACGTTTTTACCCGGCGTTGTCCGGCACCGAGCTCTGGTTCTTGCTGGTTAGCTTAACCGGCCTGACGACCTTATTGGTTGGTGCTTATCTGGCGCTGTTTAAACATGATTTAAAGGGCTTGCTGGCCTATTCCACCATCAGCCATCTGGGGTTGATCACCTTATTATTTGGTCTGAATGCGCCGTTGGCGGCGGTGGCCGGCGTTTTTCATATTATTAACCATGCGACCTTTAAAGCCTCACTTTTTATGGCCGCCGGTATTATTGACCATGAATCCGGTTCGCGCGATATGCGGCGCCTAAATGGTCTGTGGCAATTTATGCCGATCACCGCGACCCTGATGATGGTAGCCGCTGCGGCCATGGCCGGGGTGCCGCTGCTGAATGGTTTCCTGTCGAAAGAAATGTTTTTCGCTGAAACATTGCAACAGCACCTGTTGGGCGCCTTATCCTGGATTATTCCGCTACTGGCAACGGTGGCGGCAATTTTCTCGGTCGCGTATTCGCTACGCTTAATTCATGATGTGTTCTTTAATGGTCAGCCGAAAGGCCTGACCAAGACACCGCATGAGCCGCCGCGCTATATGCGCTTACCGGTTGAGGTATTGGTACTGCTCTGTATTCTGGTTGGGATAGCACCCGCGATGTTGGTCGGTGGTTTATTAAATAGTGCGGCCGCAGCGGTGCTCGCCGGTAATTTACCGGAGTATAGCCTGGCGATCTGGCATGGCTTCAATCTGCCGCTGCTGATGAGCGCCATCGCGCTGGCCGGTGGTGTGCTGATGTATGTAAAACGCAAGCAACTGTTTGATTTTCAGAGTGCGCTGCCTGGTGTTGATACGCTGAATATTTTCGAGCAGCTGATGAAGCAGCTGACCCGCGGCGCTGAAAAGCTGTATAACTGGATTGATAACGGCTCATTGCAGCGCTATATGGCGCTGCTGTTAACCGCCTTTGTGATCCTGGCCGGCTTGCCGCTGATCCAGATGGATGCACTGGGCGGCGGCCGGGCAGAAATTCCTATCGATGCCGTTAACGCGACCGGTGCTGCTATGCTGCTGATCAGTGCCTTTGCCACTGTGGTCTGGCATCGCAAACGGGTCGTGGCCTTACTGATGATTTCAGTGGTGGGTCTGATGGTGTCGATTGCCTTTACCCGCTTTTCGGCCCCTGATCTGGCACTGACGCAATTAAGTGTAGAAGTGGTGACCATTATTCTGTTGATGCTGGCACTGTTCTTCCTGCCGCACAAAACGCCAAAACAATCTGAGCCATCTAAAGTAGTGCGGGATCTGGGACTGGCCTCCCTGGTCGGTATTATTGTTGGTAGTCTGAGCTATGCCATTATGACGCGGCCCTTTACCACCATTTCTGATTTCTTTATTGCGAATGCCAAAACCGGCGGTGGCGGCACCAATGTCGTGAATGTGATCCTGGTCGATTTCCGCGGCTTTGATACGCTGGGTGAAATCGCGGTGCTGGGGATCGCTGCGCTGGGGATCTTTAAATTACTAACCCGTATTCCGGTATTTAAACCGAGCAGCGACGGCGAAGGCCGGCCCTGGGCCCGTGAGCGGCACCCGTTACTGCTGGCCACCGTGGCCCAGAGTATCCTGCCGCTGGCGCTGATGGTGTCTATCTATATTTTCTTCCGTGGTCATAATTTGCCGGGTGGTGGCTTTATCGCCGGCTTGATTACTGCGGTGGCAATTATCCTGCTCTATATCTCGCAGGGGGTGGACTGGGTTAAAGCGCGGATGAATATCGAGTATCAGCGGGTGGTGGCAGTGGGTCTATTGATTGCCTTTATGACCGGGTTAGCAAGCTGGCTGTTTGGTCGCCCTTATCTGACGTCCTGGTTCGACTACTTCCAGCTGCCGCTATTCGGAGAAATCGAACTGGCCAGTGCTATTGCTTTTGATTTGGGCGTCTATGTCACTGTTGTTGGCGCGACCCTGCTGATCCTGGCCAGCCTGGGTAAGATGACCACTTCGTACCGGCCAACTCATAAGGAGCAATTGTAATGGAAACCCTGTTTGCCTTATGTATCGGTTTTTTAACCGCCTGTGGCGTGTTTTTAATGCTGCGTGGCCGTACCTTCCCGGTCGTGGTAGGTTTGACCATGCTGTCTTATGCGGTCAATTTGTTTATCTTTGCCTCCGGCCGCTTAAATCTGAAAGGCGCTGTGGTGTTAGGAACCTCAGATAGTTATGCGGATCCCTTGCCGCAGGCCTTAGTATTAACTGCGATAGTAATAGGTTTTGCGATGACAGCCTTTTTAGTGATCCTGGCGATCCGGGCCCGGGCCGATCTGGGGAATGACCACGTGGATGGCAGTATGCCGGCACCGCGCCACGCCAAGCGGGAGCGCACCAAATGAATCATTTGATCCTGGTGCCGATTTTACTGCCGTTTTTAACGGCGCTGCTGATTATGCTGCCACCAATCCACTACTCAGCGCAGCGCCGGCGCTGGCTCAGTATGATCTCCACCGCGCTGTTGCTGGTGGTATCCGTCGTCTTGCTGCTCACTATTAAGCAGCAAGGGCTTACCTTTTATGCTTTGGGCAATTGGCAACCGCCTTTTGGTATCATAATGGTGGCTGATCTGGTCAGCTGCATTATGCTGTGTCTAACTGCCTTTCTGGCTCTGGGCGCCATCAGCTATGGCAGTGCCGGTGAAGATGAAAAAGGCTCATTCTTCCACCCGCTGTTTCAGTTCCAACTAATGGGGATTAACGGCGCCTTCCTTACCGGCGACCTGTTTAACCTGTTCGTATTTTTTGAAGTGCTGCTAATTGCCTCTTATGCGTTGTTGATCCATGCCGGTGGCAAAAATAAAACCCGTGCGACTGTGCATTATGTGATACTAAACTTGACCGGCTCGGCAGTGTTCTTGCTGGCCCTGGCGATCCTGTACGGTACCCTGGGCACGCTGAATATTGCCGACATGGCACTGAAAGTCACCCAGTTGCCGGATGATAACCTGATGCTGGTTAAAGCCGGCGCCTTAATGCTGTTGATAGTCTTTGCGCTGAAGGCGGCTATTTTGCCGCTGCAGTTCTGGTTACCGGCTACCTATGCCTCCGCCTCGGCGCCTGTTGCCGCCCTGTTTGCGGTAATGACCAAGATTGGTGTTTATGCACTGCTGCGGGTGTTTACCACCATTTTTGGCGAGCAAGCTGGCCCACTACAAGGGTTAGCGAACAGTTGGTTGTGGCCCTTTGGCTTAGCGACGATGCTGCTTGGCGCCATTGGTGTGCTGGCCAGTCAGGATTTCCGTAAGCTGGTTGCCAATCTGGTGCTGGTTTCGGTTGGCAGTCTGGTGGTGCTGGTGGCAGTACAAAATACCGCTGCCCATGCTGCGGTACTGTATTATACCGTACACTCGACCTTGATCTGTGGCGCCTTATTCCTGCTGGCAGATTTGATTGCGACCCAGCGTGGCAAGGCACAGGATCGACTGGTCGCCGCGCGGCGGGTGAATCAACCGGTGTTGTTGGGCACGCTCTTTGTGCTGTGTGCTATTTCTGTCGCTGGCCTACCGCCGTTATCAGGCTTTATCGGCAAGGTGATGCTGCTGCAGGCGGCCTTTGGCGCCAATGGTCAATACTGGCTGTGGGCTATTCTGTTGTTATCCAGCCTATTAGTACTGATTGGTCTGTCACGTGCCGGTAGTACCCTGTTCTGGCGGGTAAGTGGTATGCAAAAAGCCGAAGAGCGGGTGCAACCTTTACAATTATTTGCCGTGTTATGGTTACTCAGTGCCAGCCTGCTGCTAATGGTATTCGCCGGCCCGCTGACAGAACTTAGCTTTGCTGCCGCCCGCCAACTGGCAGATGTGCTGGGTACCATCCAAAGCATTCTTCCCGGCTCAGGAGTCTTACCATGAGAATGACACCCCGCTTTAGCTGGTTGCCGACGCCTTATCGTAGCCTGCTGTTATTTGTGATCTGGTTATTGCTGAACCAGAGTCTGGCGCTGCTGCATTTGTTTTTTGCAACAGTATTGGCGATTGGTATTCCCTGGATCTGTTACCGCTTCCGCGATCCGCAGCCATTAATTGAACGCCCGGGCCTGGCGCTGCGTTATATTCTGCGGGTGTTTGCCGACATTATTACCGCTAATGCACAGGTGGCGGTGTTGATCCTGGGACCTGTTAAGAAGCTGCGCCCTGCCTTTGTCCGGATCCCGCTGGATTTACAACATAATTTACCGCTGACCATTCTCGCAGCGTCAGTATCGATGACCCCGGGAACGGTAAGTGCCGACATTTACCCCAGCATCGAGCATCTGGCACCCGACGAACCGCAGCCACAGCGCTGGTTACTGATCCACGTCTTGGATATGGATAATGAAGCCGAGCTGATTGCCACCATCAAAAGCCGCTATGAAGCACCACTGAAGGAGATCTTCCAATGTTAGCGCAGGTGATTTTTTTAGTGTTCGGGATGATTAGCCTGGCATTGCTGCTTAATCTATGGCGGCTGATGCGTGGTCCCAGCCTGCCCGATCGGATCCTGGCGCTGGATACCATGTATATCAACAGTATCGCGCTGATTATCCTTTATGGCTTGCTGATGGGCTCGCCGCTGTATTTTGAAGCGGCGCTGCTGATTGCGATGATTGGTTTTGTGAGTACCGTCGCGGTATGTAAGTTCTTACTTCGTGGCGACATTATTGAATAGGAGGAAGCATGAACCATTGGCTTGAGTGGGCTGTTGCCTTCTTTTTATTACTCGGCGGCAGCTTTGTGTTGATTGGCTCTATTGGTCTGGTACGGATGCCGGATTTCTTTACCCGCTTGCACGGCCCAACTAAGGCCACGACCCTTGGCATGGGAGGGATCTTATTGGGCTCGATTTTCTATTTCAGTATGTCACCGGAAACGCTGAGCGTGCATGAAATGCTGATCACCATCTTTTTACTGATCACAGCGCCGGTCAGTGCTCATATGTTGATTAAAACGGCACTGCACCACCGTTTAAAAGCGGTGGAACATACCCAGGGCGAACAGGAATTAAAACGCGGCCAGGCGTTTGCCAGTAAAGAGGGCAATAGAAGTGAAACGCCGGATGATTAATGATTAATCCGGCGTTAGCCTAACTTAACTCTTCTGCTCGGTGTCCGACGCTTCCTGACTGCGAAGCGTATGGCTTTGCTCATCATAACGGCCTTGCAGCTCGTCTTTTAAGGTTTTCTCCCACAGTGGCACACCGATAAAGTAGCCGGCGCGGCCTATAGTATGGGCGGCAATCGGCGAGGTGAGGGTGGTAAAAGCCATCACCGCCAGCGCCTTTAAGGTGACACTGCTTTCACCGAAGAACAGCATCACGGCACACATAATTAAACCGGCACCCAAGACCCCGGATTTGGTGGTGGCGTGCATTCGGGTCAGCAGGTCTGGCATCCGGAACACGCCGAGTGCGGCTACCAGCATAAACAGGCAACCGGCCAATAAGAAAATGGCGGCAAGTAGTTCACTGATCATGGCGTTGACCTCCTCGTTCCAGATAACGGGCAAACCCAATGGCGGTTAAAAAGGCGGTAAGCGCCAGCACCATGGTGACATCAATATAGGCATCTTTACCACTACGGATGGCATAAAGACCGATAACACCGACGGTGATAGAGGCGATCAGTTCCAGTGCCACGACCCGGTCCGGCAGGCTCGGGCCACGTAGCAGCCTTACCATGGCTAACAGTAAGGCTAACCCCAGAATGACAAAGCCGGCCAGCACGGCATAATCCAAAATGCTATTCATCGCATCACCCTTAAAATTTTTGCTTCCATCCGTTTTAGCTCAGACATCACCTGTTGCTCATCGTACAGGTACATTACATGCACATAGAGCACCTTGCGATCGGTTGACACGTCCAGACTCAGTGACCCTGGTGTTAACGAGATGGCATTGGCCACCATGGTAATTTCCATATCGGTTTCTGCCCGAAGCGGCATCGCGATAACGCCGGGTTTCATCAAATTGGTCGGTGTCAGCACGTCCCAGGCCACCTTCAGGTTGGCCATAATCAGTTCTTTGGTAAAGAACAGCATAAAATTCAGTAAACGTGGTACCTGTAACCGGTATTTACGCACCTCTGGCTGACCGCGAAAAACGAAGATCAACACCAGATAAGACACGATAAAGCCGACCAGCAAGCCGACACCACTCATGGTATCGGTCAGGGCGGCCCAGATCAGGGCCATCACCAGATTCGCTAATAATGGATTCATTTCGCGCCTCCCAACACAGCCTCAATATAGCGCTGCGGCTCCAGTAACTGCTGCGCGGCGGTTTCGGCCAGCACATAGATTGGCTGGGCAAAGATACCAATGGCCACTGTCATCGCCGCCAGCAGACCGGTGGTCCAGTACAGGGCAGTATTGCGGTACGGTGCCGGCACTTCAATTGCTGGCTCTGGCGCTTTCTTCCAGAACGCCTCATTCCAGATCTTGATCATTGAGAACAAGGTAAAGAGACCAACAAACAGCGCTATGGCCACCGCCCACCAGGCTTGTGCTTCGACACCGGCTTTAATCAGAATAAACTTGGCGAAAAAGCCGGAGAGCGGCGGCACCCCGGCCAGAGAAAACGCCGGGATCATAAAGAGTAGCGCCAGTCCGGGGTGTTTCTTATAAAGTCCACCCAGCTGCTTTAATTCAAAACTGCCACCCAGCCGGTACATCATACCGGCGACAAAGAACAGGTTCGCCTTCACGATAATATGGTGCATGATATAGAACACACCGCCAATCAGTGCCAGCGGCGTAAAGAGCGCCAGGCCAAGCATCATATAACCAATCTGGCTGATAATATGGAAACTAAGGATGCGGCGCACTTCATACTGCGATGCTGCTCCCAGCACCCCGGTTAGCATGGTAAAGACCGCCATCCACAGCAGGATCTGATGCGTAAAGTCGACTTCGCCGGTAAACATCAGCGTAAACACCCGGTACAGCGCATAAACTCCGACCTTGGTGAGCAGGCCGGCAAACACCGCTGACACGGCAACCTGAGGCGTGTGATAAGAGGCAGGCAACCAGAAAAACAGCGGGAAGGCCGCCGCCTTGATCGAGAAAGCGATCAAAAACAGCATTGCCACCAGCGTCACCATTTTCGGATCTTCAACCTGCTGTAACCGTACTGCGATATCTGCCATATTCAGGGAGCCGACCAGACCATACAGCAGGCCGATCGCGGTCAGGAACAGAGCAGAGGACAACAGGTTGAGCGTCACATATTTGATGGCGCCTTCCATTTGTGCCCGCTCGCCGCCCTGGATCAGCAGTGCAAAAGAGGCCACCAGCAAGACTTCAAACCAGACGTAGAGGTTGAAGATATCGCCGGTTAAAAAGGCACCGTTCACGCCGGCCAGCAGCAGGTGTAACAGCGGGTAGTAGCCAAAGCGCTCAAAGCGCTTACGCACCGTTTTCAGGCTGTAAACTGCGGTGGCGAAGCCGGTAATGGCGGCCAGCAACACCATAATGGCACCCAGTAAATCCGACACCAGCACTATGCCAAAGGGCGCCGGCCAGGAACCCACCTCCAGCACCTTAATGCCGTTAAGCCAGGTTTGCCAAAGCAGTACTATCGCCGCGACCAGCACTGCAGCTGTGCCCAGTACGCCCAGAATACGCTGTACACCATGGTTATTCAGCGCCACCAGCGACAGCGCGCCGATAATCAGCGGAATAATAACCGGTAACGCAATCAGAACTGACATATCCATTAGTCGGTCCCTTTCATTTCGTTCATATCGTCGGTACGGATCACCTCATAGGCTCGGTGCAGCAATACCACGGCAAAAGCCAGTACACCGAAACCAATAACGATAGCGGTGAGAATTAACGCTTGTGCTAATGGGTCAGCCGAGCCACCGACCACTGTTTCTGCCCCTTTAGCAATCAGTGGCGGCACGCCACGTTCCAGGCCAGCGACTGTGAAAATTAGCAGGTTTGCCGCGTTCGACAGTAAGATCAGACCGATTAACAGCTTTACCATTGAGCGGCGCAGCATCATATAAATGGCGGCTGCGTAGAGGCAGCCAATCAGAATAGCCATCATGGTGGTCATTAGTGTTCAGCCTCCACCAGAGTAAAAATAACAGTAAGCACGGTGCCAATCACGCCAAGAAAAACACCGATATCGAAGATCAGCGGCGTGCTGAGTTTTAACTCACCAAAAATTGGCAGTGGCAGTGTCCACCATTGAGCAGTAAAGAAGTTATCGCCTACCAACAACGAGGGCAGTGAAGATAAGGCTGCCAAAGCCAGGCCAATGCCAACCAGTTGCAGCGGATGCACCCTGAGCAGGGCTTTGGCAGAGGGGTAATCATCGGCAAATAATTTTAACGCGATAGCTGCTGCGGCTACCAGACCACCGATAAAGCCGCCGCCGGGTTCATTGTGACCGCGTAACAGCAAGAACAAAGAAAACAATAACAATAGCGGCAATATAATAGTGGTGCCGGTGCTCAGGATCAGTGAGCGCATATTAAACTGACGGCTCATTACAGCTCTCCTTTAACAGATTGTTGCCGCTTCTGTTCGGCGGTCAACCTTTTATCGGCATTGGTTACCGGCTTGGCGCCGGTTCGCAGGTGTACCATGGCATAGACACCGATCGCCACCAGCGCTAATACGAAGATCTCGCCCAGCGTATCCAGGGCCCGGAAATCAACCAGGATCACGTTAACCACGTTGCGGCCATAACCCTCCGGGACGCTCTTCTCCAGAAAGTACCAGGCTATCCCTTCCATGGAGCGGGAGGCGGTAACCAGCAAAATCAACAGGGTAATAACGGTGCCACTGGCAATTGCAATCAGAGCGTCGCGGGCACGGTGGGCGGTGGAAGATAGGCGACGGAATTCGGGTAACCGGTACAGTACCAACACCAGCAGCAACACAGTGATCGTTTCGACCAACACCTGGGTAATACCGACATCGACCGCGCTAAAGAACACATAAATCAGCGCCACCGCAAAACCCAGTGCGCCAAGCAGCGCCACTACGCCAAGGAAAGAATTCAGTACCACAGCGCTGATAATGGTGGTTAGCAAGACCAGAAAAATCACGGCTTCCTGCACCCGGACATCGCTAAATTGCCAGTTTAGCTCAAAGTGCTCCAGCCTTAGCATCGCCCAGCCGACCAACAGTACCACTGTCGCCATCGTCGTCAGCAGATAATTGCGTAAATAACCGTTCTGTAGCACCCGGGTTTGCCAGGCGGCAAAGCTGACCAGCGCTGCCATCAGTTTGTTGTAGCCGGCTTCCGGCCCGGCTTTACTCAGCGTCTCCACCACGGCGGTAAGTTTGCGCCACGGCTGCCAGAAGCGGAATAGTAATAAACCCAACACCAGACTGCCAAGGCTAAGCATTAATGGCAGGTTAATGCCATGCCACAGTGCCAGATAACCGCTAATAGGTTGGCCATAGACCGCGGTTGCTGCCGCATTTAATAAGTACTGGTCCGGCAGCATCGGTAACAGACCGAAAATCAAACCAAGCGTAGCGAGTACGGCGGGCCCGGCTAACATTTGCCAGCCCGGATCATGCGCCGGCTTAGGTGTCGGTAACGCCTGACCAAACCAGGGTTTAATCGCCAACAGCGCAGCAACCAGCACCACAAAGATATTCGCCAGTACCGTAGCGGCGGTCAGTCCCAACTGCCACTGCGAGCCGCTTAACACTGCCTCCAGCAGCAGCTCTTTACCGACAAAACCAAATAGCGGGATCACGCCGGCCAGAGACAGAGCCGCCACTACCGCAACCAGGGTAGTGCGAGGCATCAGCTTGCGTAAGCCGGATGCTTTTTCAAAGTCCTTGATGCCGGCTTCATGGTCGAGAATACCGGCAATCATAAACAGTGCCCCTTTATACAGCGCATGCGCCAATAAGAAGGTGACTGCGGCCAGCGCCGCCTTTTCGGTACCTAACCCCAGTAACATGGTGAGGGTACCCAGCGCCATCACAGTGGAATAGGCCAACACTTTTTTGATGCCGGTGGCGCGGCTGGCCAGGAAAATACCGGTCAGCATAGTGAGTGCTCCCACTGCACTTAAGGTCAGCAACCAGACTTCACTGCCTCCCAGGCTGGGTTGCAGGCGCGCCAGCAGATAAACCCCGGCCTTTACCATAGTTGCAGAGTGTAAGTAAGCACTTACCGGTGTTGGAGCTGCCATCGCATTCGGTAGCCAGAAATGAAAAGGTGTTTGCGCTGATTTGGTAAAGGCTCCCAGCAGGATCAGGATCAGCATCGGTAGATAGAGGCTGTGACCGGTCAAATCCTGTTGCAGCACATCACTCAGTTGATAGCTGCCCGCGGCCATACCCAGCATAATCAGCCCTGTCATCAGCGCCAAACCACCCAGCACTGTTACCATCAACCCCTGATGGGCTTTTTGGCGTGACTCGCTATCTTCGTGATTAAAGCCAATCAGCATAAAGGAGCTGACGGTGGTCAGTTCCCAGAACACAAATAAGGTGATCAGATTATCGGATAATACCAGGCCGAGCATGGCGCCCATAAAGCTGAGCAAGAATAAAAAAAAGCGCCCCAGTGCCGGATGCCCTTGCAGATATTGGCCGGCATAGCAGAGGATAAAGGTGCCGATACCGGTGATCAGTAAGGCAAAGAGTAACGACAAGCCATCCAGCATAAAGCTGAGCTGAATACCCAGCCCCGGAAACCATGGCCAGCTTTGCAGCAGCGGCTGCCCCTGACTGACGGCACTGAGTTGGCTGGCGAAATAGATAAATAGCGTAGCGGGTAACAACGCTAGCACCAGACCAGTATGTTTACCGAGCAGTCGATACAGATGTGGCGCGATACAGGCGAGCAAAAAGATCGAGAGGACCACATTTAACATAAGCTACTCCTGTTTAGATAGCCTGAAATTGCGGTTGATACGCACCCCGGCGTGGCGCGGATTGCTGTTTAAGAGTAGTTCAAGCTACTAATTTTCAATTAAAAGAACTGAACAAGGCAGTAAAGGTAGCAGATTTAGGGGGGGGAATAAAGAAAAACCGGCCGAAATCGCCGGTTCAGAGCTCGTCAAAGCCGGCGTCTATTAACGCCACTATCGCCTCTAGCGCTGCTGCAGCATCAGGCCCTTCAGTGGTAACAGTCAGGGTTTTGCCCTTGCTACTGGCCAGCATCAGCAGTGCCAGCACACTACCGGCATCGGCGGTTTTACCGTCATCCTGCATCAGTTCAACCTTAGCCGAAAATTTCTGGCACAGTTGTACCAACTTAGTGGCAGCCCTGGCATGTAACCCCAGCTGATTGATGATGGTAACCTGTTGACTGAGTTTAGCGGCCATGATGACGTTTTAACTCCCGGTGCCGGATTTGCACATCATCACGTTGACTGCGATAGCTTTCCGCCAGACTTTCCGCGATATAAACCGAACGGTGTTGGCCACCGGTGCAACCGATAGCGATCGTCAGGTAGCTGCGGCTATTACGCTCCAGATGCGGTAACCAACTGCTGATAAAGCTGTTAATTTGCCAGATATATTTACCTACTATGGCTTCTGCCGCCAGATAGTCCTTTACTGGCTGATCCAGACCCGTCAGGGGCTTTAACTCTGGTTCCCAATGCGGATTGGGCAGAAAACGGGCATCAAACACAAAGTCGGCATCCTTGGGAATGCCATATTTAAAGCCAAAGGACTCAAACAGGATCACCAGGCGACCGGTTTTCTGGCCAAGGATCCGTTCACGCAATACTTCTGCCAGTTGGTGTACGTTAAGGTCAGTGGTATCAATATAGAGATCGGCGCGGCTGGCAATAGGATCTAACAGTTGCTGTTCGCGGGAGATCGCTTCATCCAGTGACATCGCCTGGTGAGATAGCGGATGTAAACGCCGGGTTTCGCTAAAGCGTTTAATCAGGGTAGTGTGGTCCGCATCCAGATACAGGATAGTCAGTTCCAGCTTACGCGGCAGGTAAGACAGGATCTCCGCCAGCTCTTCCGGTTCATTCGGCAGATTACGTACGTCAATACTGACGGCAACCCGCTCATACTGACCCATCACCGCATTAGCGAGAGTCGGTAATAAATTAACCGGAATATTGTCGACGCAGTAGTAGCCCAAATCTTCCATTACTCTCAGCGCCACCGATTTTCCTGAACCTGAGCGGCCACTGACTACCAGCAGTTTCATTTTTCACCCGTTTGTTGGCTATAGTCCATTAATAACTGATACAGCTCCTGATCAGAACTGGCATGTCGGATCTTTTTGGTCAGATCTTTTTGAGTCAGCAGTTTTGCAATACCAGAAAGTGTAGTTAAGTGAGCCTGACACTGATCTTTCGGGATCAGGATGGCACAAAAAATATCGACGCCCTGGTTATCGATGGCGTCAAAGGGGATCGGATCCTGGCTTACCACAAATATCAGGATCGGTGAGGTAACACAGTCCAGCTTGCCATGGGGAATGGCAATACCACCACCAATACCGGTTGAACCCAGCTTTTCCCGGGTCATCAGGGCTTCCAGAATGCTGTACTCAGACATCTCTGGCAGCTGTTGATGAGCCAGTTCGGCAATATATTCGAGGATCCGTTTTTTGCTGTTAAAAAGAACTGCACTCTTGGTGCAGTTCTTCTCCAGCATAGCGCTTAAATTTATCATGGTTAGTGTCGCGACAACTTTTCTTTGTGTTTAATCACTTGCCGGTCCAGTTTATCAATTAACTGGTCAATTGCAGCATACATATTTTCATCTTCTGACACCGCAAAGACTTCACCGCCGTTTAAATGTACTTTGGCTTCAGCGATTTGCTTCAGTTTTTCAACGTTCAGAATGACATGCACATTATTAATATTCTCGAAATGACGCTCCAACTTGGAAAATTTACTGTCTACATATTCTCTCAGAGAGTCGGTAATTTCTACATGACGGCCAGTTAAGTTGATTTGCATAGACTCTTCCTTCTTGTTAAGACACTTACAGCAAGGTCTTTCGTTGATTAGATGGCGCAATAAACAGCGATTCACGGTACTTGGCGATGGTACGCCTTGCGACATTGATCCCCTGTTCGGATAAGATTTCTGCCATCTTACTGTCACTCAGTGGCTTAGCCGGATTCTCTGCTGCCACCAATTTCTTGATAAAGGCACGGATGGCGGTGGATGAACATTCACCACCACTCTCTGTACTAACATGACTGGAGAAGAAGAATTTAAGTTCAAAAATTCCGCGCGGCGTATGCATGTACTTTTGGGTAGTAACCCGGGATATTGTCGACTCATGCATACTTACCATTTCTGCCACATCATTTAATACCATGGGTTTCATGGCTTCTTCGCCATGCTCAAAAAAGGCTTGTTGTTGTTGCACGATACAGTTGGCGACCTTTAGCAAGGTTTCGTTGCGGCTTTCCAGACTTTTCAAAAACCATTTTGCCTCCTGCAGATGTGAGCGGATAAACTGGCTGTCGGCGCTGCTTCTGACCGTTCTGGACAGCGCGGCATACTGCTGGTTGATTTTCACTTTGGGCATGGCATCCGGATTCAGCTCCACCTGCCAACGACCTTTAACCTTGGTTACCACCACATCAGGAATCACATATTGTTGTTCCTGCCTGATCACATCGGCGCCGGGGCGCGGGTTCAGGCTGTGGATCAAGCGCATCACTTCTTTTAACTCATCTTCTTTGAGTTTAGTCACCCGCATCAAAGAACGAAAGTCCCGGTTAGCTAAAAAGTCGGTATATTCGCTGATTATTTGTTTTGCGTCATTTAAATAGGGGGTGGCAGGATCAAACTGCCGTAATTGGATCAGCAAACACTCTTTCACCGAGCGGGCCGCCACACCAACAGGATCAAACAATTGGATCCGTTTTAATACGGCTTCGACTTCATCGGCTTCGACATCCGGCAACTGCAGTGAAGCTAAGATATCTTCCACATCTATGGTCAGCAAACCGGCTTCATCAACGGCTTCGATAATGACTTCGGCAATGGCGCGGTCTGTCTCAGAAAAGGGCGTTAGGTCCATTTGCCAACGCAAATAGTCCTGTAAGGTTTCGGTGGTTTCGCCCTGATATACCAGATCCTCGTCTGGCAGAGTGCCATTGCTGACCGGGGCGGCACTGACTAAATCGTCCCAGTTATTGTCCAGTGGTAGGTCTTCCTGAATATTCTGCTCGGCCATTGCCTCGCTGGTATCGCGCTCACTAACGTCATTAAATTCCGGATAATCGTCATTACCAGCTTGGTAGTCTTCACTGTCAGACGTTGACCCACTGCTGTCTTCACGGTTGATATTCGACAGGCTCAGGTCCGTCTCGGGCGTGCCCGGTTCGAAGTCGTCGTCGGGCTCAAGCAAGGGGTTGGCATCCAGCGCTTCCTGGATTTCCTGCTGCAGCTCAATGGTTGAGAGCTGTAACAAGCGGATCGCTTGCTGCAGCTGTGGCGTCATTGTTAGCTGTTGGCCAAGGCGAAGTTGTAAAGACGGCTTCATGTAAGTCTGATTCTCTCCTGAGTATATCCCCTCCATCCAGGAAGTGGCTGCGGTCTGTGCCGCCTGATTGCGCCTTCCGTGTCAGCGGGTGGAGGACTTGACGCTGATTGCCCTACTATAGCCTGAATTGCTCACCCAGGTATACATCGCGGACCTGTTGATTCGCTAACACTTCCTGCGGCGAGCCGGCGGCAATTAATTCACCATGGCTGACAATATAGGCTATTTCACAGACATCGAGGGTTTCCCGCACATTATGGTCAGTGATCAGTACCCCAATGCCGCGATGGCATAGGTGTTGAATAATTTTTTTAATATCCAGCACCGAAATCGGGTCCACACCGGCAAAGGGCTCATCCAGCAAAATAAAAGCCGGATCTGCGGCCAGGGCGCGTGCGATCTCTACCCGCCGCCGCTCACCACCAGACAGCGCCATGCCAAGGCTATTTTTAATATGGCCAATATGAAATTCTTCCAGCAGGTCATCGGCGATTTCTTCCCTTTGCTGGCGGTTAAGTTCCTTTCGGGTTTCCAGAATTGCCAGCAAATTGTCGTATACCGTCAATTTGCGGAAAATCGAACTTTCCTGCGGTAAATAACCAATACCCGCCCGGGCACGCTGATGAATAGGGGCGAAGGTGATATCTTGCTCGTTTAACGTGATCTGACCTTTATCGGATGGCACCAGACCAACAATCATATAAAAAGTGGTGGTTTTGCCGGCACCATTGGGTCCCAACAAGCCAACGATCTGACCTGCTTTGACTTCCAGACTGACATCTTTTACCACCTGCCGGCCTTTATAGCTTTTGGCCAGATGTGAAACCACTAACTTCATTGATTTTCCTTGGTTTCTGGCGTGAAAATGGTGGTTACCCGCCGGTTTTGTTCACTGCCGGCCGTTAACTGTTGTAACTCGATGTTATAACGAATCACATCACCACGCACCAGAGAACCGCTTTGGGTAAGCTCGGCATCCGCAGTCAGCGTCAGGGTCCGGCTGGCCAAATCGTAGCGGATCTCATTCGCCTGAGCCGTTACCGGCCGGTCGCCTTCCAGTAATTGGGAATAGGTAGCCGGACGACCGGTAAAAATAAACACCTCATTACCTTTACCGGCACTGGCATTGATCTCCAGCTTATCGGCTTTGATTAGCAAGGAGCCTTGGGTGACTTCGACATTGTTGACGTAAACCGCGATATTATCGCGAATGGACGCCTCAGTATTATCTGCGTTAATCGCAATCGGCAAAGTATGATCTGGCTTCGTCGCTGCCAGAGCTTGCGAACTAAAAAATACTGCAGCGATTAATAACTTAGTTTTCATTGGCGTATACCGTTTCCAGATGTTTTTGCAGCACTAAATGTTGTGCCGTGAGGTCGGCCTGCAGGCCGATGCCCAGAATATAAAAGCCTGGTCCGCTAAGCCGCACCCGCTCATGCGTTTGCAGCGTTTTTTCTGGCAACAGCATTTGTAATGAGGCTGTTTCAACCTGTTCAATAAACTCGCCAGGCAGCAAATTTCTGAGCAGGACTTGCTGTTCCAGAATAATTTTATCTTCCGGAAACCAAATACCTTGCTGACTGCTGATTTCCCAAGCGGCTTGATGTTCATCGTTAAACAGGGTGTAGCGCGGCAATTCAAACTGCGTAAAACCCAGTTGCTCAAAATGTTCCAGCCGTTTGGCTTGTAGATGATCCGCAATATAGCCCTGCTGGTCATAAACACGCAAGGTCAGGTTTTCCGCAATATAATCGGGCAGGAATTCGCGGTCGGCCTGGCGATCGGTATCGCCGCCTTGCGGCGCAAACCATAAGTAGGCCGCAAGCAGTACCAGGGCGGTGACACTTAATACGAAAAACTTTCTCATGTGCTGCTACCATCAAATTGCAGAAAGCGCTGCTGTGCAATCAGTAACAAATCACACAGTTCCCGTACCGCGCCATAGCCACCGGGTAAACTGGTGCAAAGGTGCGCCTGTTGTTGCAGATAGGGATGGGCATCCCGCACAGCGACAGCCAGGCCACAGTGCTGCATTACCTGCCAGTCGGCCAGATCATCACCTATATAGGCAACCTGATCTGGCTGAAGTTGCAACAGTGCCAGAATTTCCGCAAAGGCGGCCATTTTATTTTCCTGGCCCTGATAGATGTGCTTTACAGTCAGTGCCTTCATGCGCTGTTCTACAATAGCTGAACGCCGGCCGGTGATGACCGCCACCTCAATACCGGCCTGGCGCAATGCTTTGATGCCATAGCCATCGCGGGTGTGAAACGCTTTTAACTCTTCGCCGGCGTTGCCAAGATAGATCCTGCCATCCGAGAATACGCCGTCTACATCACATATTAATAAGCGGATTTGACGGGCCAGGTTTGCTTGCTGGTCACTGAGTGGTTGATAAAGTTGCTGATACAGCTCCATTTATAGCACCCCGGCTTTTAATAAATCATGCATATTTAAGGCGCCTACCGGCTGGCGCTGCTCATCGACTACGATCAAGCCGTTAATCTTCTTTTGCTGCATAATATTCAGTGCTTCTGCCGCTAACATATCGGCTTTGGCAGTAATGCAATTCGCCGTCATAACCTGTTCAATGGCTACGGTATGGATATCCAGGCGTTGGTCCAGAATACGTCGCAAATCACCATCCGTGAAAATACCGGCCAAACTGCCATCGGGATTGACGATAGTGGTCATCCCCAGGCCTTTCTTTGATATCTCCAGTAAGGCGTCTTTAATACTGGCTTGCCGGGCAACGATAGGGACCTGCTCGCCCTGATGCATAATATCTGACAGGCGCAGCAACAGCTTGCGGCCGAGACTTCCACCGGGGTGTGACAGCGCGAAATCATCAGCAGAAAAGCCTCTGGCATCCAGCACCGCGACGGCAATGGCATCACCCATAGCGAGGGTGGCGGTAGTGCTGGCGGTTGGTGCCAAACCCAGTGGGCAGGCTTCCTGTGCTACAGCGACACAAATATGCACATCGGCAACTTGTGCCAGAGTAGAGTCAGGTTTGCCGGTCATCGCAATCAGCGGAATGCCCAGGCGTTTGATCACCGGTACTATGGTCAAGACTTCCGCTGTTTCGCCGGAGTTTGAAATGGCAATCATAATATCACCGGCTGAAAGCATGCCCAGATCGCCATGGCTGGCTTCTCCGGGATGGACAAAAAACGCCGGCGTACCGGTCGAAGCCAGGGTCGCTGCGATCTTATTGGCAATATGACCTGACTTACCAATACCACTGACAATCACCTTGCCGCTGGCGTCCAGAATCAGCTGGCAGGCACGTTCAAAGTGCTGATCAAGGTATTGTTCCAGTTGCTGCACCGCCTGAGCTTCTATTCGCAGTACTTGCAGTGCCTGATCACGAAAAGTCTGAGAGGCCATAGTTCCTGTCTTACGCAAGTTGAGTAAATAATAAATATTGATAACCGACAAAGCCGCTTAGCAATAGACCACCTTCCAGCCGGTTAATCCGTTGCTGGCGCCCAAGTCGCAGTGACATCAGCAACATCAGCAGGGTGGCAGCAATCATCACATAGCTATCACGGGTACCTGCGTTAATATCCAGGCTGCCCGGGCCAATTACTGCGCCTAAGCCCAGCACCGCTAAAATATTAAAGATATTGGAGCCGATAATATTACCCAGCGCTAAATCATCTTCACCTTTTAAAATACCAATCACACTGGCTGCCAGTTCTGGCAGGCTGGTGCCGATGGCAATAATGGTTAAACCAATCACCAGATCGCTTAAGCCAGCATAGCGGGCAATAGTGACTGCACCATGAACCAGCAGTTGCGAACTGGCCAACAGCAATACTAAACCGGCGACGATCCAGAAAATGGCTTTAACGTTGGAGGTCGGTTCCGGCAATTCCGCTTCAATTTCGGCAATTAACGGATCGTCTGGCGTGGCATGTTTACCCCAATACACCAGTGTGGCGATAAAACCAACAAAGCACCCCAGTAATATCAAGCCTTCAGCCCGCGTTAAGTTATGGTCTGATATTAAGTAAAAGCCCAGAAAGGTAAACAGCAGCAACATTGGAAATTCGCGTTTCAGGGTAAGAGAGGCGACAGCAATAGGTTTAAGTAAGGCTGCGACGCCAATCACCAGCAGGATATTGGTGATGTTTGAACCCAGGGCGTTGCCGACCGAGGTATCTAACCGGCCCTGAGCGGCAGCAGTGGCGGAAACCAGCATTTCCGGGGCGGATGAACCCATGGCAACGATGGTTAAGCCGATAATCATTGGCGAGATACCGCTATTACGGGCAATTGAAGAAGCACCATAGACAAAACGGTCGGCGCTCCAAATCAACAAGACCAGGCCGACGATAACAAAGATGATGGCTAACGACAAAGGTGATATCATAGTGTCCGGTTTTAGGTGTAAACAACGAGCAGGTATTTTCCCGCTTCTTGTCAACAAATGCAAAAAAACCTCGGCTTTAGTGCAGTCAGGTACGGCTTTTCGAATTTGCGCATACTTTGTTACGAATTTTTGTAACCACTCCGCAGGTGATTCCGTTTACAATAATACAACCTTGACGTCTGGCAATGATTGCAAACATACAGTTATGTATGTAAACATGCCAGTCTGACACTTAAGTTAGCCGTAGCCGGTATCACGGTTAATTCATGGAGAACGATGTTGTCTGAGATATTAATAGATATTCAGGGGCTAAGCTTTTCGCGCGGTGATCGCCCGATCTACCGGGCCATGAATATGCAGGTGCAGCGCGGTAAGGTCACTGCCATTATGGGGCCAAGTGGCATTGGCAAAACCACACTGCTCAAGCTGATTGGCGGCCAGCTCAAACCTGACAGTGGGAAAATTCTGTTTGAAGGCCGGGATATTCCTCGCCTGTCACGCAGCGAGCTGTATCAGGCGCGCAAAAAAATGAGCATGCTGTTTCAAAGCGGTGCCTTGTTTACCGAAATGACCGTTTTTGACAACGTGGCCTTTCCGCTGCGCGAACATACCAAGCTACCGGAGTCGCTGATCCGCCGCATTGTGCTGATGAAGCTGGAAGCTGTTGGCTTACGTGGTGCCCGTGACTTGATGCCAGCTGAATTGTCCGGTGGTATGGCACGTCGTGCGGCGCTGGCCAGGGCTATAGCACTTGATCCTGAGCTGATTATGTACGATGAGCCCTTTGCCGGGCAGGATCCGATTTCGATGGGCGTGATTGTCCGTCTGATCCGTGAGCTGAATAATGCACTGGGTCTGACCTCAGTGGTGGTATCGCATGATGTGACTGAAGTGATGAGTATCGCTGATTATGTCTATGTGGTGGCGGATAAAACGGTGATTGGCGAGGGCACTCCGGAACAACTACGTAATGACCCTTCGCCGCTGGTGCAACAGTTCCTGCGCGGTGAAGCAGATGGTCCGGTACCTTTCCACTTTAAAGCCGCGGCCTATCAGGATGAATTAATGGAGCTGACAAGGTGATTGCTGACAGATTACAACGAATAGGTCATAGCACCATCAGCACAGTAGCCGGTTTTGGCCGCGCCGGCTTTATGTTGTTTGGTGCCTTACTGGGTAAGCCAGACTTCCGCAAGGGCTTTCCGCTACTGGTGAAACAGCTCTATGTGATAGGGGTTCTTTCACTGCTGATTATTCTGGTATCAGGCCTCTTTATCGGTATGGTACTGGCACTGCAGGGGTACAACGTACTGGTGAAGTTTGGCGCTGAGGGCATGCTTGGGCCTTTGGTTTCGCTCAGTTTACTACGTGAACTCGGCCCGGTGGTGACAGCCTTGTTGTTTGCCGGTCGGGCGGGCAGTGCTTTAACGGCCGAGATCGGCCTGATGAAGGCAACGGAACAGCTGTCCAGTATGGAAATGATGGCTGTTGACCCTTTACGCCGCATTATCGCCCCAAGATTCTGGGCCGGTGTGATCTGTATGCCGTTGTTAGCATTAATTTTTAATGCTGTTGGTATCTTAGGTGGCCACCTGGTAGGTGTGGAATGGTTAGGTGTTGATGCCGGTAGCTACTGGTCAGCGATGCAGGCTAATGTCGATTTGTATCAGGATGTGATGAATGGTGTCATTAAAAGTCTGGTGTTTGCGCTGGTGGTGATCTGGATTGCTTTACACAAAGGCTATGATGCCGTGCCAACCTCTGAGGGGATCAGCCGGGCGACGACTGAGACGGTAGTGACGGCGTCGCTGGCTGTTTTGGGTTTTGATTTCATATTAACTGCAGTAATGTTTGGTGGATAAAAGATGACCACACGTAAAATGGAAATACTGGTAGGTGGCTTTATTGTGCTGGCGTTTGCCGCCTTTGTGATGTTGGCGTTACGGGTAGCGGATACCGGCTTTGGCGGTAATTCGCAAACCTATACCCTGTTCGCTAAATTCGACAACATAGGTGGTCTGAAAGTGCGGTCACCGGTCAAAGTCGGTGGCGTCATCGTAGGTCGTGTCAGCTCGATCGAGCTGGATCGGGTCACTTACACGCCGGTGGTTCGCCTGGCGATTAATACCGAATACAGCAACTTTCCGGAAACCAGTTCTGTTGCCATCCTGACTTCAGGTCTGTTAGGTGAGCAGTATATTGGCTTGATACCGGGCTTTGTCGACGATACGGTCGAGATGCTGGCAGATGGCGACATGATTGAAGACACCCGTTCTGCCATCGTGCTGGAAGAGTTAATTGGTCAGTTTTTATTTAACCGGGGGAACTAATGAACGCCTTACTGAAAAATCTTACAGCCCTGCTTGCGGTTACCACGCTCTGGTTAGCGCCGGCGCAGGCAACGGAAACCTTTAGCGATCCGAACAAACTGATTGAAGTGGTTGCCGATAAAACCTTTAGTCGGATCAAGGCTGATCAGCCACTGATCCAGCAGGATTTAGAGCATCTGCGCACTATCGTGATTGAAGAGCTGCTGCCCTATGTCGATAGCCGCTATGCCGCTGCCACTATTGTCGGCCGCAGCGTAGATATCCGTGCCAATCAAGAAGCCTTTAATGAGTTTGTCAGTGCTTTTGAGCAGTATATGATTGGCTCTTATGCTGGTGCTTTAACTTACTATAAAGAGCAGAAGGTGATGATTGAGCCATCACGCGCCATTGGCAATAACCTGATCACCACAGTACGTACCCGGGTCATTGATCCGGGCAAGCCGGATATTGTGATTGATTTTAAATTACGCCGGCCGCGTAATGCGGAAACCTGGCTGGTGATCGATATGATTGCCGAAGGTATCTCATTACTGGATAGCAAGCGTGCTGAGTTAAGTAATTTAATCCGCCAGCAAGGCTTGGAGCGGGTAACCGTGATGTTGCGCGAAAAAGCCAAAGATCCGGTGAAGATCCCGGAAGCTGAGCCAGCTGGTACGGCGGAGTAAATTGTGGCACTAACCATTACCCAGCAGGGGCAGGTTCTCGTTTTTCGCGGTGAGCTGGATCGGGAAACCCTGCTCGACTATTTGCCTTTTACGCTGTTAAAAAGCTTATCAGGGCAGGTTGTTTTTGATTTCTCCGCCCTAACCAATGTAGACTCAGCCGGGTTAGCCTGGCTGATCGAACAGCTGGCGCTGGCACAACAGCGGGATCTGCAGTTGCAGATCCGCCAGGCTCCGGCACAACTCCTGTCATTGGCACGAGTTAGCGCCGTTGCCGATCTATTGCCGATAGTCGATTAAGGTGCTCAGATGGAGTTACAACAGATTGAACAGCTGCTGCAAACCGAGCTGCAGCTGAGTGAAGTGTATGTCAAAGCAGAAGGTTCGCATTATGCAGTCACCGCCGTCGGCAGCTGTTTTGATGGGTTAAGTCGCGTTAAGCAACAGCAAATGGTCTACGCACCTTTGATGCAAGCCATTGCTGATGGCAGTATTCACGCGCTCAGTATTAAAGCCTTTACGCCAGAGCAATGGCGTAGAGAAAAGTTACTCAATCCTCCGTTCTGAGATTTTCTATGCAACAGTTTCTTGTTACCGCCAATGGCCCTCTGCAGGGAGAGGTCGTGATCTCCGGCGCTAAAAATGCCGCCCTGCCAATTTTATTTGCCAGCTTGTTGGCCGAGCAGCCAACAACGATCAGCAATGTGCCGCGCTTAAAAGATATTGAAACCACCCTGAAGCTGTTGCAACTTTTCGGTGCCAAGGTCTCACATGAGGATGATGTGGTTAGCGTTGACGCCAGTGCCATCAGCAATCAGTTTGCGCCTTACGAGCTGGTTAAAACCATGCGTGCCTCTATTCTGGCACTGGGCCCGTTACTGACGCGCTTTGGCCAGGCAGAAGTGTCCTTGCCTGGTGGCTGCGCTATCGGCGCCCGGCCGGTTAACCTGCATATCGATGGTCTGCGCAAGATGGGGGCAGAAATTACCGTTGAGAACGGCTATATCAAAGCCCGCGCCAGCCGTTTAAAGGCGGCACATATCGTAATGGATATGGTCAGCGTAACCGGTACTGAGAACCTGATGATGGCCGCCGTACTGGCAGATGGCAAAACCATTATTGAGAATGCAGCCCGCGAGCCGGAAGTGGTCGATTTGGCGGTCTATCTGAACAGTCATGGTGCGAAAATCAGTGGTGCCGGTACCGATACGCTGGTGATCGAAGGGGTGCCAGCATTGCATGGTGGTCAGCATAAGGTACTGCCGGATCGCATTGAAACCGGCACCTTCCTGGTTGCTGCTGCCGTCACCAAAGGCGATATTATTTGTCGCAATGCCGCGCCAGCCGATCTGGAAGTGGTATTGGAGAAATTGCGTGAAGCCGGCGCCGAGGTTACTACAGGTGAAGACTGGATCCGCCTGAATATGACGGGCCGCAAGCTGAATTCAGTTGATGTGAAAACGGTACCGCATCCTGGCTTTCCAACCGATATGCAGGCGCAATTTACTGTGCTAAACGTGGTTGCCGAAGGCGTGGGTATGGTCACGGAAACGATCTTTGAAAACCGCTTTATGCACGTACCTGAATTACAGCGCATGGGCGCCCGTATTCGTCTGGAGGGCAATACCGCTGTTTGTCAGCACAGCCCTTCGCTGACTGCGGCTCAGGTGATGGCAACCGACCTGCGTGCTTCGGCCAGCCTGGTTATTGCCGGTCTGGTAGCGCAGGGGACCACTGTTGTCGACCGGATATATCATATTGATCGCGGTTACGAGCGCATCGAAGACAAGCTACAGCGGCTGGGCGCGCATATCGAGCGGATTAACGCCTGATAGCGAGCTGTTTAGCCAACGAAAAATACCCGGTTTGAGCCGGGTATTTTTTTGGCGACGCTTTGTATGGCACTGATGTTGGCTGCTGACTGGTAGCGCTGAGTCGGTGAGGTCAAGGTGAATTAACGGCGGCGTTGTTCCCGCACTGTGGTCGCGATAGTCAGGCGCTGACCGCCGCGATCGATAGTGATAGGTAGCTCAGTATCCGGTTTGGTTTCAGCAATAAAGTTCATCGCCTGGCGCATATCACTGAATTGTTGGCCTGCTATTTCCAGAATAATATCGCCGCTTTGCAAACCTGCAACGGCGGCTGGACCGCCTGCGGCGACTTCCGTTAGCATCAAGCCGTATAGCGGTTGTCCGGTAGAAAACAGACGATCACCGGCAGAGTTCACCACTGCTTCGCCAGACACGCCAAGGTAGCTGCGGGTAACCCGGCCATATTTGATCAGTTTTTCCATAATATTGCGCGCCAGCTGGTAGGGCACAGCAAAAAAGATACCCTGAATGTCCTGATTCTGTACCTGAAAGGCTGCTGCATTAATGCCAACCAGCACGCCATTACTGTTCACCAGGGCGCCCCCTGAGTTCCCTTTGTTGATGGCAGCGTCCATCCGCATAAAATCCGGATAACCGCGCGAGCTCAAGCCGGTATTGCCATTAGCACTGATAATACCCTGAGTGATGGTCTGACCTAAATTGAGTGGGTTGCCAATGGCCAGCACCAGATCACCGACCTGGGGCTCAATTGACGGATCCTGCGGGATCACCGGCAGATTATCTGCCTGCACGTATAGCACGGCTAAATCAGAGATTTCATCCTGGCCAATTAATACTGCTTCCAGCCAGCGGCCATCCTGCAGCGCCACTTCAATATGGTCGGCGCCATAAACGACATGATAGTTAGTCAGAATATAGCCTTCAGCCGACATAATGACGCCTGAGCCCAGCTCCTGGCGTTCAATAGTACGGGGGCGCAGCGAGCGGGGATCGACGATGCGGCTACGTGTATAGACATTGACGACGGCGGGGGCAGCCCGTCTAACGGCGCGGCTATAGGATACCGGCGCAGTGCTTTGTTCTTCAGCCTGGGACTGGAAACTGGGCAAGCTGATACCGGCCAGGTTCGGGAAAAACCAAACCAGGATAAATGCCAGGGCCAGGCCATAGGCAATGCTTCGCAGGATAAACAGCAGGCTGGTGCGCACAGTTTCATTTCTGAACGAGAATTAATAGCGCTAGCATAGCATTAAAAGCGGGCAGACAGTAGCGCTAAGCGACTGTTGCCCGCGAAGATTTTTAGCGGATCAGGATATAGAGCAGGCTATCTCCACGCTGGATATTCAGCGCCGCCACACCGCCGTCACGTTGTTCCAGTAAACGGCGTAGCTCATTCATATTGCTAACGCGTTGCCGGTTAACGCCAACAATCAGGTCGCCCTGGCGTAAACCCACCTGCGCAGCGGCTGAATTGGCTTCAATTGCGGTAATTTCAATGCCGCGCTCGGTATTACTGAGGGTTGCCCCTCTGAGCATCGGGTGCAGCTCAGTCGCTTCAACCGTGGTGCTGGCCGCTTCTTGCAGCGTGACTTTGATATTACGCTCACGGCCATCCCGCAGTACGCCAAGCGTCACTTCCCGACCGGCACCCAGGGTAGCAATTTTGGCGCGCAACTCATCAAAACTCTGAATGCGGTTGCTGTTAATGCTGACAATCACATCGCCGGATTGCAGCCCCGCCTTGGCAGCCGCACTGTCGGGCAGAACTTCACCGACAAAGGCGCCACGGTTGACGTTCAGATTTAACGCCTTGGTCAATTCAGCTGTGACATTGGAGCCACGCACCCCGAGGCTGCCACGGCGCACTTCACCAAACTCCAGGATCTGATCAACCAGATTTTTCATCATATTACTGGGAATGGCGAAACCAATACCAATATTGCCGCCGTTGGGGCCAAGGATAGCAGTATTAATACCGATCAGCTCACCACGCAGGTTCACCAGAGCGCCGCCCGAGTTACCGCTGTTAATGGCGGCATCGGTCTGAATAAAGTCTTCAAAGGCATCACCGCGGTTCAGGCCACTGCGGCTTAGTGAACTGATGATACCGGAGGTTACGGTTTGCTCCAGTCCAAAGGGGTTACCGATGGCGATGGCAAAATCACCAACCCGCAATTGATCAGAGTCGGCCAGCGGCAGTTGCACCAGATCTTTGGCTTCAATCTGTAACAGTGCGATATCGCTTTCCGGATCGGCACCGAGTTTTTTCGCGCTAAAGGTGCGGCCGTCTTTCAGCCGTACCTGAATTTCACTGGCGTCCTGTACCACATGGTTATTGGTAACAATATAGCCTTTGGCGGCATCGATAATTACGCCGGAACCCAGGCCACGGAACGGCCGCTCTTCACGCAGTTCACCCGGACCGCGCGGCCCAAAGAAATGCCGGAATGCATCGGGTACCCGCTGCCGGACTTCGCGACTACCAGCCACTGAAATATAAACTACGGCTGGCGTTGCTTGTTCCAGCATCGGCGCCAGGGTCGGCATTTCCTGCTGATTGGCGCGATTGAGAAAGGGTAGGGCGGCATTCGCCGGCGTTACCGCAGTGAGGGTGAATGCTGCAAAAACTGCAGCGCTAAGCAAAGACAGTTTTTTATTCATCGTCTGATAGACTCCTCAAGAAAAGGTGAGACTAAGAGGCGTTTTAGATAAAAAAGTTCTGAATTAATCGCCGAAATTTATTGCTGTAAAGGACGAACTTAGTCGTCCTTACGCGGTTTTTCCTTAATCAGCCCGCTGGCCTCACCGGAGTAGTCGCGTGGTTGCTGTTCCGTTACCGAGTGCTGACGGCGACGCTCATCCAGCTGATGTAACGACTGTTTGATCTGGCGGTGGGTGTCGGCCGAAAAGAAATTAATTTCATCCCGCGGATTAACCGGTTGCTCAACCAGTTGCATCTTGGATTGCTGCACATGACGGGCGATCTTGGCGTAGTTATCCTGCAGCTGACTCATTAACTGGTGCGTGGTGTCCAGATGTTCAGACACATCCTGGCGATATTGCGCCAACTGTTTCTTACTTTCATCCAGTTCCTGTTGTAACTTGCTTTGCCCGAATTGGCGGATACTGATTAAACGGGTGGTTACGCCACCGACGATGATGCCAACAACTAACCAGACCAGAGACGTCGTTAAGTCCATGCTAACTCCTTAATTACAAAAATATGGCGTAGTCTACCCTAACTTCTTATACAAGGTGGTAAGGCATGTTAAGATTATGAACCTTAATTAGAGGTTAACCAGCAGACTTTCAAGTAAAACTTATGACGCCACTGGAAAAATATCAGCAAGATCTGAAACGTGCTGATTTTCATTATGATGCTGCGCAGGAGTTTGCGGTTAAGCAACTGCAGCGCCTGTTCGATGATTATATCAACCGCCCGCCTTACAAACCCAGTTTATGGCAGCGCTTGAGTGGTAAGGTGCAGCTACCGCAGCCATTGCTGGGCTTATATTTCTGGGGCGGTGTCGGGCGTGGTAAAACCTATCTGGTGGACACCTTCTACGAATGCCTGCCAGGCGAGCGCAAGCTGCGCGTGCATTTCCACCGTTTTATGCACCGGGTGCATGAAGAGCTAAAACAGCTGAAAGGCGTCAGTGATCCGCTGGAAAAAGTGGCCGATCGCTTTAAGGCGCAAACCGATATTATCTGTTTTGATGAGTTCTTTGTCTCTGATATTACCGATGCGATGATCCTGGGTACGCTAATGCAGGCACTGTTCGCCCGGGGTATCACGCTGGTAGCAACCTCAAATATTGAACCCGATGGCCTGTATCGCAATGGCCTGCAGCGGGCGCGCTTTCTGCCGGCAATTGAACTGATAAAACGCTACACCAAGGTGGTTAATGTCGACAGCGGTATTGATTACCGGCTACGCACCCTGGAACAAGCCGAGATTTATCACTACCCACTTGACCCGCAAGCTGATACCAATCTGGAACAGTACTTTCTGGTACTGTCAGTTGAGCCGCGGCAAAGCGCGGTCAGTATCGAAGTGGCGAACCGTAAACTGCAAACCCGTGCCGAGGCCGATGGCATTGTCTGGTTTAGTTTTTATGAGCTGTGTGAAACCGCCCGTAGTCAGTATGACTATATGGAATTGAGCAAGTTATACCATACCGTGCTGTTATCCGGTGTGCAGCCCATGGGGCAGCATAATGACGATGTGGCGCGCCGCTTTATTGCGCTGGTTGACGAATTCTACGAGCGGCACGTTAAGTTAATTATCTCGGCCGCGGTACCGCTGGAACAGCTATATCAGGGCGGTTTACTCAGTTTTGAATTTAAACGCTGTATCAGCCGGTTACAGGAAATGCAGTCGCATGATTATCTGGCCAGCGAACATTTACCCTAAGCTAAAAAATTTCGCGTCAGACTGCTGATCTTTATTGCTGTTTAATATATAATCCGCGCCCGGCCAACGTTACAGCCTTATACTGCCGTTAGCCCGGCAGTTTTTGCATTCGAAGGGGTGCGATAACGACACTGTGCATCAGCCCTGCACTTTGTCAGGTGTAACTTTAGTTATTTTGGAATGAGTTTAATGAAAACTTTTACTGCAAAACCAGAAAGCGTAACTCGCGACTGGTACGTTGTTGATGCAAACGGTAAGACATTAGGTCGTATCGCTACTGAGATCGCTGCGCGTCTGCGTGGTAAGCATAAGCCGGAATTCACGCCGCACGTTGACACTGGTGACTACATCATCGTGGTAAACGCGGACAAAGTGGTTGTTACCGGTAACAAAGCTCAGGCGAAAATGTATTACTCGCACACTGGTTTCCCAGGCGGTATCAAAGAAATCAACTTCGAGAAGTTGATTGCTAAGAAGCCGGAAATGGTTCTGGAATCAGCTATCAAAGGCATGTTGCCTAAAGGCCCACTGGGTCGCGCTATGTTCCGTAAGTTAAAAGTTTACGCCGGCGCAGAGCATCAGCACGCTGCTCAGCAACCGCAAGTTTTAGATATTTAATCGGAGCATAACATGGCACAGAATCAATACTACGGAACTGGTCGTCGTAAGAGCTCAACGGCGCGTGTTTTCTTAAAAGCTGGTTCAGGTAACATCGTTGTTAACCAACGTGGCCTGAAAGAGTACTTCGGCCGTGAAACTGCCTGCATGGTAGTAAAGCAGCCGTTAGAACTGGTTGATATGGTAGAAAAGTTTGACCTGTACATCACTGTTAAAGGCGGTGGTATTTCTGGTCAGGCCGGCGCTATCCGTCACGGTATCACCCGTGCACTGATGGAATTTGACGAGTCACTGCGTCCAGCCCTGCGTAAAGCTGGCTTCGTTACCCGTGACGCCCGTCAGGTTGAGCGTAAGAAAGTGGGTCTGCGTAAAGCACGTAAACGTCCACAGTACTCAAAGCGTTAATTTCGTTTTGTACAGAAAAACCCGGTATTACCGGGTTTTTCAGACTGCTGACAAAGTCCTGGACGCCGATCCAGGACTTTGATCTAATAGGGTTAGTTGATTTGAAGGCTAACCAACATGCTCAAAACTCCCTCTCCTCAACAATATCAGTTAGAAATGGTCACGCTCGAAGAGCTGGTACCGAAGAACCATTTGGTTCGCAAGGTCGATGCCGCCATTGATTTCGAGTTCATTCGTGCTGAAGTCGAACATCTCTACTGCAAAGATAATGGCCGTCCGCCGATTGACCCTGTCCGTTTGTTTAAGATGATGATCCTCGGCTATCTGTTTGGCATTCCCAGTGAGCGTCGTCTGGTACAGGAAATTCAGGTTAATGTGGCTTATCGCTGGTTTTTGCGGATGGGATTAACCGAGAAAGTGCCTGATGCCTCCACGCTGAGCCAGAATCGTATTCGTCGTTTTAACGGCACGGATGTGTTTCAGCGTATCTTCGACCGGATAGTTGAACAGGCGTATGAGCAGCGTCTGATTGGTGGTCACACGCTTTACACTGACAGCACACATTTAAAAGCCAATGCCAATAAGCGCAAGGCGGTGAACAAAGAGGTGGCGGTCAGTGCATCGGCGTATATCGCTGAGCTCAACAAGGCGGTTGAAGAGGACCGGTTAGCCCATGGCAAAGCGCCACTGAAGCAAGATGACTCGAAGGAGCCCGAAACCAAAAATCAAAAGGTCAGCACAACCGACCCTGACAGTGGCTTTATGACGCGGGAAGGCAAACCACAGGGCTTCTTCTACCTTGGACCATCGCACCGTGGATGGCCGCCACGGCATCATCACGGATACCTTCGTGACGCCGGGGAATGTGCATGATAGCCAGCCCTATCTGGCCAGATTAGACCGTCAGCTTGAGCGCTTTAAGTTTAGTCCGATAGCCGTTGGTTTGGATGCGGGCTACTTTACTGCACCGCTTTGCCATTTAATCCGGGAGCGGCAAATTGCACCGGTTATTGCCTACCGTCGTCCCAATGTCACCGCTAATCCGATTAAGAAGAAGCAATTTACCTACGATAAAACAACCGATACCTATCGTTGCCCCCAAGGTGAAATCCTGACTTACAGCACGACAGACCGTCAGGGCTACCGGCATTATCAATCTAACCCTAAAGTGTGTCAGGATTGCCCGCTACGTCAGGACTGCACGAAGAACAAGCAGTATAAGAAAACGATAACCCGGCATGTCTGGGAAGAGGATAAAGAGCATGTGAGTGGTTTGCGGCTGCTGTCCGTGGGGTAAGAAGATTTACAACCGACGAAAAGAGACGGTTGAACGCAGCTTCGCAGACGCAAAACAGCATCATGGCCATCGCTATGCACGGTTCCGTGGTCTGGCGAAAGTGCAGATGCAGTGTTTACTGGCGGCGGTAGCGCAAAACATCAAGAAAATGGCCTTGCTGGCCTTTTTATCGCTTTTTTAT
>NZ_AHTH01000014.1 GCF_000245735.1 Alishewanella jeotgali KCTC 22429 | reverse complement strand
AGCTATTGCAGCTATGCAGCCGCCAGCAAGTGCAGCAACTAATGGAAAAGGTGCACCTGGAAGTGTTTGGTATCAGCATTGCCGAGCGCAAACCCTCAGCCCAGGCGCGCCGCCAGCAGGCTTTGCAGTTGGGCGATTATGCTTATTTTGAAGAGCCGGCGTTTAATCGGTTGCTTTAACGCTTGTTACTAGACGTTGCAAAGGAAATCACGCTGCTTTAAAGTCGGTACAAACGATGTTTGCAGTTAAGGATAACGAAATTGAAAGATAAGGAAAAACTCATTGTTTTGGCTATGCCTTTGACGTTTGATGTCAGGTCTTTTGGTAATCGCTGATGGGCAGACGTCGTAAATCCACCCTAGTTGAAGATCTTTTTGGCATCGCCAGTTTCCTTCCCTGGTGGCTTAGTATATCCATGGCAATCGGATTCTATTTTTATCTCGATAGTCTGGCGGTAATGCCGGTAATTGATCCGAAAAATCCTATGGCGCATGTCACCGGGTCACTTACCTATTACTTTGCTTACTGGGGCAGATACTTACTTCCAGCAATTTTCATCTCTGGCGCTGTGGCATCCCTGCAGGCAAAGGCGAAAAGAGAAAAACTGCTGAATAATGTCCGGCTCGATTCAGCAACACAGCGAGATCCGTTTGCAGCGATTAGCTGGAGGGAGTTTGAAATGCTGGTCGGCCAATTTTTCCGTGAAAAAGGCTATAAAGTTTCGGAAACTGCGCAAGGTGCAGATGGCGGTATCGACTTACATCTAACGGGAAGCGACTACAAAACCTACCTGGTGCAATGCAAACACTGGAAAGCCGGTAAGGTACCGGTAAACGTGGTGCGCGAGCTTTACGGTGTAATGGTGGCAGAGCACGCTGCTGGTGCTTTTGTGGTTACCTCCGGCCAGTTTACAGATGAAGCGCAAACCTTTGCCAATGGCAAAAATATCCAGTTGGTTGATGGCAGGCTGTTAGTCAGCTCAATACAAGGCCGCGAAGCATTGCAAGAAAGGCAGGTAATTAGCTCTGTTTCTTCGGCGATTCAGTGTCCGGTATGCAATAGTGACATGGTACTGCGTACGGCAAAAAAAGGCCCTAACGCAGGCAATCAGTTTTATGGCTGCATACGTTATCCCTCTTGTCGCGGTACAAGAGAAGCCATATAGGGATCAAAGCATGGAACAGCACTATCTCAAATCCTCTTATCGCGAAAAGCTTATTGAACATTTGTTTATCGGTGAACTTCTTAAATTATCCTGGTCAACTGGCGCATGCAGCATCGAAATTTCTAAACCCGAAGTTGATAACCAAGGTTACGACCTTATTGCCGAAGAGAATGGTATTCTGCGCCATATTCAGCTAAAAACAGCGAAGTTGGATGCCAAAGCCTTATATCAGAAGGTTCATATTGCCCTTGCTAATAAGCCATCGGGCTGCGTGTTATGGATTTTCTTTGATGAAACCACCATGCAATTAGGCT
>NZ_AHTH01000015.1 GCF_000245735.1 Alishewanella jeotgali KCTC 22429 | reverse complement strand
AAAAGATACGCGCACTTGCGTGCGCGCGGGTTCGGTTACGCTATTGACACCGAGAGGCTAATGGGTGACCCCGAAGGTTTGCGAAGGTTTTAACGCGCCAGAAAAAACAAACCCGCACGAGGCGGGCTTGTTGTTCGGTATCTGACCCCGAAGGTTTCCGAAGGTTCCGAAGGTTCCGAAGGTTACCGAAAGGTTAAGAACGACACTCTGACGGGCGATACTTGGCTTCTAGCGAACCGCCTGTGCATGTCCAGCGCACGTTAGTCGCAGGAGGCGTACCAGCAACTAGTGCAGGGTTCGGAGCAAAAACAATATCACCACCACCAGCTCTTGCTTCGAAAGTAACAGTAATTTCACCACTAGCGGCATCAATGGCAACAGACGTCACGTTATCAGAACCCGTTGGAGCATCAAAACCTTGGTCAAATGCGCGCCCAGTTGCTGCGTTCTCCAAAACTAACGCTTTAGCACTGGCTGCCGCTACCATACCCTCACTCACCCGGGCCCGAACAGTATAATCCTGATAAGCCGGCAAAGCCACCGCCGCCAAAATACCAATAATCGCTACCACAATCATTAATTCAATCAGAGTAAAACCCTGTTGTTTTGCACGTTGTACATTAATCATTTTTACATCTCCTGAGTTTTTTAGCCGCACGGGCTAATATCTATTCTGGATGCTTTTAGCTAAACCGCAAGAAAAATTTTCGCCCTTTTACCGCTTTTTGCTAATTAATTGCGTAAGCTCATTATTTATACGGTTTTGCCGGCTATTACACCATTGGCTGACTAATACCAAAGCATTAGCCAATAATTCAGCATTCAACATTCACTCAACACTCAACACTATACTTATATTCACTAAACAACCGCTGCGCCGCCAGCCAAATATCCCCCACAGCCCCATCGCCCACCGGCCGGCCATTAACGCTGAGTACCGGCGCAATTTCTTTACTGGAGCTGGTTAGCCAGATTTCATCGGCAGAGAGTACTTCGTCGTAACTAATCTCGCGCTCCACCACCTTTAAATCGGAGTGCTGGCGCAGAATTTCCAGTAATAATAAGCGGGTAACGCCCGGCAGCAGCTTATTACTTAGTGGCGGGGTAGCAATTTCGCCGTTTTTAACCACAAATACATTTACGGCTGCGCCTTCAGTCAGGTTGGCGTCGCGATCAAACAGCAGTATTTCCTGCGCGCCCTGCTCAACCCCTTGCTGATAGTGCAGCACATTGCCCAGTAACGAGGTGGATTTAATATGGCAGCGCTGCCAGCGCAGGTCGTTACCGGTAATAACCGAGTAAGTATGCACTTTGGCTTTATCTGGCACCGGTTCGGCGGCAATGGCGAAGGCATAGGCAAAGATGGTGGGGCTGATACCGCTGGGAAAGGCATGATTGCGTTTGGTATCGGCACCGCGGCTAACCTGAATATAGACGGCCAGGTTATCACCCAGTGCCGGGCGATTGAGTTCGAGCAGTTTATCGCAAAGCTCGCGCCAGTGTGCTTCGGTCATGCCGTGCTGAATACTCAGCGCTGCCAAACCCTCGTGCAGGCGGCTTATATGCGGGCCAAAGCCAACAAAGCGGCCATGATAAGAGGGGATAACTTCGTAGATTCCATCACCAAATAGAAAGCCACGGTCCATCGGTGAGATGCGGGCTTCGTTGGCCGGCAGAAACTGGCCGTTTAAAAATACTGTACTCATAAGGCTCTCGTGTCGGAGGTTAGATCTGCTGTTAGTCAGGCGCCACGTTGTCTGGCTCACTAATATAAGGTTGCACCAGCGCCTGTAATTGCTGAATTAACTGTTCGCCGGCCTGATAGGGCAGGCCATCTTCGGTTAAGGTGCTTTGCCGTGTTACGCCATCGATACAGCCATTAGCGGTTAAAAACTGTAACAAAGGCAGTAAATTGGCGTTGGCCAGTAAGTTGCGGCCCTGCAGCACACTTAGCATGGCAATAATACCCCAGGCCGCCCAGTTTGACACATCGGCTACCACTAATTCGTCGCATTCGGTAATGCTGGGGGTAATATTTAAGCCGGCCAGTGCCGCTTGCACATTGCCCATGCCAATTTCGTTACCGCCATCGCCAATAGCCAGCGTGGGGCAGGGCGCCTGATTCAGCAGCTCATCAAAACTGGCGCAGCGCGCTGAGATATCTTCACCGCGCATATTGACATAAATACCGGCGGCACTCAGCCCCGGCCGTTCAATCGATAACACCAGTGCCGGCTTGAGTTGCTGCAGTAGTTGCCGGGCCTGCGCCACCCGCCCCTGCAGTTGATTCACCGGTAGCTCGGCACATTGATAATGCTGCGCTAATAACGAGAACAGCGGTTTGCCGCATACCAGATAAGGTTTTAAATTAAGTGCCTGGGCTGCCTGGTACAGCGCAATGGCACCTACCGGGCCGTCGGTTTCAAAGGTATCCAGTACCGGGAAGCCGGTGCCGATTAAAAGGGTACTGCCGGCCGGCAGGTTAAACAGCCGCGCCGCGCGCAATATATAGCCGGGGCGTAGCTGTTGCTGTACCTGCTGCATACCGCGCAGGTTACGGGCGGTAAGCAGCAGCTCAATTTGCCGGCTGATGGCGATAAAATCTGCCACTTTACTGGCGGGTGCGGTAGGTTGGGATAGCGTCATAACGGTTCCTGCGTAGCGGCATGCTGCGGGTGGGCTGCTTTGGCTGCAGGCGAAAACCCGGCCCGATAGAGGGCCAGGGTATTGTGCACCTGATAACTATCCAGCTGGCTAAATTGCACCAGGCTGCCGGGCGGCGTTTGTGCCAGTCGCCAGCAGTCCAGACTCAGCACAGTGCCTATTTTCGGATAGCCACCGAGGGTTTGGCGATCATTGAGCAGCACTATCGGTTGGCCATCGGGTGGAATTTGTACTGCACCCAGACTAATACCCTCAGACAATAAAGCGCGACTACTGCAACTAATAGCACTGCCACTGAGTTTATAGCCCATCCGATCACAATGGCTGCTGACCTGATACGGGTTAAGGTAAAAACGGGCGCGCTCAACGGTGCTAAATAAATGGTGCTGATAGCCTTCCAGTAAGCGCAGGCTTAGCACTGTGCTGGCGCCGGATTGCTTTTGCTCTGCCCTGGCAAGCGCTGCTGCGCTGGCAAGTGGCGGCAGGCTAAATTGTTGTATTTGTGAACTCGGTGTGGTTAGCGCCGTTAGTGTAGCTTGCCCGGCCAGTGGGATCTGATCGCCTGCCGCCAGTTTGCTGCCATCCTGCTGCAGGCCGCCTACGCCTTCCCGCATTACGGTGGCGCTGCTACCAAATTGCAACGCTACTGCAAAACCGCCGCTAACGGCCAGATAAGCGCGCAAGCCCTGCGTCATATAACCCAGTTCCAGTTCATCGCCGGCTTTTAAGCTAATGGCTTGCCAGCAGGCGACGGCTTTACCATTTAGCCGCAGGGGCAGCACGGCACCGGTAACGGCGACGGTACAGCCGGCAGTTGCCTGCACGATTAAACCACCAATGCTATGTTCAATAACAGTGCTGTGTAGTGGGTTACCGACTAAGGCATTAGCCCAGGCAAAACTATGGCCATCCAAGGGGCCGCCCTGGGTCAGGCCCAGGGCCGTCATGCCAAAGCGGCCGGCATCCTGTAACAGGCTTAAGGTGCCGGGACTAATGATTTTCAGGCAGGCGCTGTGGTTTGGCTGAGTCATAAGGCGCCTCCGAGGAGCTGAAACTCCCGTTCACTAACCGGGATAAAGCGCACCTGATCGCCGACCGCGACCGGCATCGCCGGTTGTTGCTGCGGGTTAAACATCCGGATCGGACACAAGCCGAGTAAATGCCAGCCACCCGGTGAGGCTGCAGGATAAACTGCAGTTTGCCGATCGGCTATGGCGACGGCACCGGCCGGTACTTTTGGCCGCGGGCTGCTAAGGCGCGGCATGGCCAGCTCAGCGGGCAGTTCACCCAAGTAGGCAAAACCCGGTGCAAAGCCAATGGCATACACCTGGTAATTTTGGCTGCTGTGCAGTTGTATTACTTCATCGGGGGTGAGGTTTTTCGCCTTGGCGACGCTAAGCAAATCCGCGCCGCTTTGCGCACTGTACCAAACCGGCAGTTCGACTAGCTTGCCGCTGCTGAGCGCCTGTTTAGCAGGCGAACTTTGCAGTAGTACCTGTTGTAACAGGGGTAACAAGCTAAGATGGCTATGCTGTAGCGGATTAAACAAGATCAGCACTGAGGCATAGGAAGGCAGTAATTCTACAATCTCCTGGCCGAGCAATGGCTGCAGCAGGGCACAGCATTGCTGCACCGTCGCGGCATTACGCGGGTGGATCTGCTGGGCGCCGGTATAAAGAATAAAGGCATTTTCAGCGGCAAGTTTAAGTTCCAGCAATACCAGATCATTTGGCTCTGTACTAAACACGGTGTTATCAGCACCTGCCGGGAGTAACTCTGCCGGCAAGCGCAACCTTGGCAGCGGCAGTATTACTGACATAGGCGCAGTAACTCACGAATTTCAGTCAGCTGCGTAATGGCGGCAACGTTGTCGCCATGTACACAGAGTGTATCAGCGGCTAGTGGCAGGGTTTTGCCACTGTCGGTGGTTACCGAGCCTTGCGCAACTAACTGTCGCACCTGGGTTAATACTTCAGCGCCATGCAACACCGCACCCGCTTGACTGCGCGGCGTAAGCTTACCGGCATCGGTATAACGGCGATCAGCAAAGGCTTCCAGCAATAGGCTGACGCCAGCCGCAGCAGCTTGCTGCTGATAGTGCGCGGCATCGGCCGTGGCTAATATCATCAGCTTTAGCGGTTTATGATAGCTGGCGACGGCCTGCAGTACCGCCTGCCATACTTCGGGCTTGGCCATCATATCGTTATACAGGGCGCCGTGCGGTTTAATGTAGCTTAGTGTCAGGTCCTGGTTTTGCGCCATGCCATCCAGCGCTGCAACCTGATAGTGAATAAGATTAATGATTTCGCTGGCGGAGCATTGCATACTACGCCGGCCAAAACCCTGTAAGTCTGGGTAAGACGGATGGGCGCCGATGGTAACCTGATGTTGTTTTGCCAGCTTAAGGGTGCGCGCCATCACATCAGGATCGCCACCGTGAAAACCGCAAGCAATATTGGCCAGGTCGATATGGGGCATGGCCTGCTCATCTAACCCCATAGTCCAGCTACCGAAGCTTTCACCGAGATCACAGTTGAGTAATAAGGCAGGGCGAGGTTGTGACATTGGGCTCTCCGGTTGTGGCTGGCTTGACTTGGTGGCTCTGACCCCGAAGCCCGCTTCGGGGTCAGAGCCTGGTCTAGTTTGCGCGACTGGCCCGGCCTTGTCCAGAGGTTGATAGCGCTGTTCTAATAAAAAATTCTTTATGCATTTTATAGTGGAATAAAGTATTCCATGAACTTTGCCTTTGTTGAAAATATCTGAACAGTAAGTAACAAGTTGTGCTTTAATAGGTAGACGCTACGGCAGGAGCTTAGAGGCAGTATGAGCAATGCGCGGTTTGATAGCAGAATAAAAGATTTAAAGCAGGCGTTACTGCCGTTAATGCAACTGGTATGTAAAATTACCGGGCTGGAAACCGCTTTCGTCACCTATATTGACCCTATTTTGGCGCGCCAACAAGTGGCCGTAGTAGTGGGTAATGGTGAAATTGGCGTTGTCGAGGGCAGTGAAATCGACTGGCAAGACTCGATGTGCCGGCTACTGTTTAATGACGAGCACTGGCAAGACAACGAGATTAAACAGCATTATCCGCTAAGCGCTGGTGCGGCCCTAGGCATGAATACCTTTTTTGCCGTGCCGGTGCAGCATCAGGAGAAAATCATTGGTACTGTGTGTGGTGCCAGTACTCGTGAGCAATACCTTAGTGCAGAGCAGCATGAACAACTGCAGCTGATTGCCGAAGCCGTATCCTGGACCTTGGCACAATGGCAGCGTTTATTTAAATTGCAGCAGCGGCTTCAGTTTACCCGCCAGCGTTTACAACTTGCCTATCAGGACCGTGATTCGTTAAAAGCCCTGGCCGAACGTGACCCCTTAACCGGCTTATTAAACCGGCGTGGTTTTGCGGATTTCTGGCAGCGCTGCACCGAAGTCGACACCGATCAAAAGCAGGTAGCGGTGATTGCGCTGGACTTCGATAACTTTAAACAACTAAATGATAATTTTGGTCATCAGGCTGGCGATGAAGCCTTGCAGGCGTTGGGGGCGATTTTACAGCAACATACCCGCGATTATGATTTTGCCGCGCGTTTAGGGGGTGATGAATTTATGCTGGTATTACCCGGCTGCCAGCGTCAGGAAGCGCAAGACGTTGCCAGCCGCATTCAGCAAAGTTATCAGGCCAGCCCTTTTGGTGACAAACACGGTATCAGCATTGGTATCGCTGTTACCGGGCAGGGCGCGAACGATGATTTGCTGTTACTGGCCGACAAGGCGCTGTATCAGGCTAAAAACAGCGGTCGCGGCCAAATCGCCTGCAGAACGCTGCGCGCCTGATTTATGGTGACCTGGCGGCAATCAGTCATGCAATCGCTTTACTGCACTAAGGTAAACATCACTTCGCTCTCGTTTTCCTACCGCTAAAACCGTTACCACAATAACATCATCTTTTACCTGGTAAACAAGGCGGTATCTCGGTCATCGATGTTAACCGGGATGCTTTCTTCTGATTCCCGTTCTCTTGCAATTGCAAGCAGTTCGAGATCCTCGAGACGATCCATTATGTCTTCGTATGCTTTAGCGGGTACACAGTAAAATGCAGGCTCGTTTCGATTAAGAACCGCGACAGGTGCACCATATGCACTTGTCGCAACTTTCATTGGGTTGGCTTTTAATTCAGTAATGCTTGCTGCTACATCAGCTAAAATTCTAGAGGTCATTGATTAGGTCCTAAATGCAGTCTCTATTTAGGTCATTCTAGCGCTTAAGTAGTGGTGTCACAAGTTGCCGCGTTTCGACTTGGCGTGACTTGATGGATCTGACCCCGAACTTTGTTCGGGGTCAGATCCTAGAGCACCGCCAGTTTACTGTTGCTTAAATCGGTTACCAGCATATGCCCGGGCGCATGGCTAATACAAAAATCCAGTTTGGCATTGGCAATCGCCACCTGCGGTGTGACACCACAGGCCCAGAATACCGGCACTTCACCGGGTTTAATCGTTACCGCATCGCCATAATCTGGCCGGTTGATATTCTGAATGCCGATAGCCGCCGGATCGCCAAAATGCACCGGCGCACCATGTACTTGCGGGAAGCGCGAGCAAATTTGAATGGCGCGAATGGCATCGGCCGGTTTCATTGGCCGCATACTGACCACCATATTGCCGCTAAACACTCCGGCGCTCTGGCAGGCCAGGTTAGTGCGATACATCGGCACATTGACCTGCTCGGTAATATTGCGGATCTCCAGACCATCGGCCAGTAGCGCTTCTTCAAATGAGAACGAACAACCGATTAAAAAGGTCACCAGATCATCGCGCCAGACGGCAGTCAGGTCAGTCACTTCATCCACCAGTTCGCCATGGCGAAAAATGCGGTAGCGCGGTAAGTCGGTACGAATATCTAAATCCCGTGCCAGCGCCGGCAGCTCGACAGCGCCGGGGTGGGCGGCCATACCCAGCAGCGGGCAGGGCTTGGGGTTAAAGTGACAAAACTGCAGGAAGTCGGCAGCATAGGCGGCCGGAATAATGGCCATATTGGCCTGCACAAAACCCGGCGCCAGGCCCGAGGTATTGCTGGCAAACTCACCGCTACGACACAGCTGGCGGATTTGATAGGGGGTAAGTTGTTGCATGGAGATCTCCTTGGCCGGACCTGGGGTATCTGACCCCGAACAAGGTTCGGGGTCAGATACCGAAGGTTCCGAAGGTTAGGCGTGGCCGTAAATTTCTTTGTTAGCGAGCCAGCGTTTGATTAGTTGCAGGCTGGCGGGCCGGTGTTGTTGCCACATAATCGCAGCCAATTGTCGCGCTTGTGGTAATAAATCGCTGTCGCGGGTTAGGTCGGCAATTTTAAATTGCATTAAACCCGTTTGCCGGGTGCCGAGCAGCTCGCCGGGACCGCGAATTTCCAAATCGCGCTGTGCAATCACAAAGCCGTCGTTACTTTCGCGCAATACCGATAACCGCGCCTGTGCCGTGCGCGACAGCGGTGCATGATATAACAGCACACAATGCGATACGGCGCTACCCCGGCCCACCCGGCCGCGCAGCTGATGCAGCTGCGCCAGGCCCAGCCGCTCCGGGTTTTCGATAATCATCGGGCTGGCGTTGGGCACATCGACACCCACCTCAATCACGGTAGTGGCGACCAATAAATCCAGCTCGCCGCTGCTAAAGCTTTGCATAATCTGTTGTTTTTCGGCGCTTTTTAAGCGGCCATGCACCAGGCCAATTTTTAGCTCTGGCAGCGCTTGCTGTAGCAAGGTCGCGGTATCCTCCGCCGCCTGGCATTGTAGCGCTTCCGACTCTTCAATTAAGGTGCAAACCCAGTACGCCTGGCGTTGTTGTTCGGTTACCACCTGCTTGACCCGCGCAATCACTTCATCGCGGCGGCTATCCGGAATGGCGACGGTAGTCACCGGCGTACGACCCGGCGGTAGTTCATCAATTACCGAGGTATCCAGATCGGCATAAGCCGTCATCGCCAGGGTGCGAGGGATCGGCGTTGCCGTCATCACCAGCTGATGCGGATAATGGCCGGCAATGCCGCCTTTTTCCCGCAGTGCCAGCCGCTGATGTACGCCAAAGCGGTGCTGTTCATCGATAATCACCAGCGCCAGGTGTTTAAATTCAACCTGTTGCTGAAACAGCGCATGGGTCCCCACCACCATTTGGGCGTTGCCATCGCCGATCGCAGCCAGACTCTGCTCACGCGCCTTGCCTTTACTTTTACCGCCCAACCAGGCTAACTGAATACCGAGCGGTGCAAACCAGCGCTGAAAATTGAGTGCATGCTGTTCGGCCAGAAGCTCGGTGGGGGCCATTAACGCTACCTGATAGCCATTGCCAATAGCCGTTAATGCCGCCAGCGCCGCAACCAGCGTTTTACCCGAACCCACATCGCCCTGTACTAAGCGCAGCATTGGCAGCGGTTTGGCCAGATCAGCCTGAATTTCTGCCACCACCCGCTGTTGGGCGCCGGTGGGCTGAAACGGCAGTTGGTTTAAAAAGTCGTTGAGTAATTTTGCCGGCGCAGGCAATGCCACCGCCTGCTGTTGCTGGCCCTGACTACGTAGCTGATACATACTCAGCTGCTGCGCAATCAGCTCTTCTAAAATCAGCCGCTGCTGCGCCGGGTGCTTGCCTGCTTCTAACAGCGTAAGCTGCGCATCCGGCGGTGGGCGGTGAATATAATGCAGTGCCTCGGCCAGCGACCAGGGCTGGCGCATCAGCTCCGCCGGCAAATATTCGGTTGGCGCATATTGCTTCAGGTAAGTCAGGGCGGCATCGGTCAGGTTGCGCCAGGTGGCTTGTTTTAAGCCTTCGGTGGTCGGGTAAATTGGCGTCAGGGTTTCGGCGACTTGCAGCTCCAATGCCTCATCCTGTAATACTTTGTATTCCGGATGCAGCATTTCCAAACCGCGCGGGCCGCGTTTTACCTCGCCAAAACAACGCAACCGGCTGCCTTTTACTACGGCATTTTTTTGTGCCGCCGAAAAATGAAAAAACCGCAGCGTAATGCTGCCGCTGCCATCCTTCACGGTAACCAGCCAACTGCGTCTTTTACCAAAATGCACCTCGCTACTTTGTACCTCGCCTTGTACTGTGGCGTGCAACAGCGGCATTAAGTCGGCAATAGGATACAGTCGGGTGCGATCTTCGTAACGCAGCGGCAGGTGAAATAAGATGTCCTGAATGCTAAAAATCGCCAGTTTCGCCAGGCGTTCAGCAACCTTGCTGCCAACGCCCTTAATGGCTGAAATGGCGATATTATCAAGACGGGTCTGGCTCAAAACCGGGCCTAAGTAGGTAGAGGCTAGTAGGTAGACGGCACTTCCATCACGCCGTCGATTTCAATTTGCGCACCGCGTGGCAAAGCGCTAACTTGTACCGCCGCCCGCGCCGGATATGGTTCCTGGTAGTACTGGCTCATAATCTGGTTAACTGTCGCAAACTGGCTTAAGTCAGTTAAAAAGATATTTACCTTCACCATATTATTCAGAGTGCCGCCGGCAGCTTCACACACCGCGCTTAAGTTTTTAAACACCTGATGGGTTTGCTCGGTAAAATCTTCTGACACCATTTGCATCGTAGCTGGCACTAATGGGATCTGGCCGGACAAATACACAGTAGTGCCAATTTTTACCGCCTGGCTGTAGGTGCCGATGGCCGCTGGCGCGGCATCAGTACGGATAATCACTTTTGACATGAACGCTTATTTCCTTCTGTAAACTTTTTGCACATCGGGCATCACGCGGATTTTGCGCATCACATTGGCCAGATGTACCCGATCTTTTACCGAGAGGGTGATTTTTATCACATATTCGCCGGTATCGCGATCTTCAGTCGATAAATCCTGAATATTGGAGTCCTGAGTGGCGATCATCGTGGTCAGTTTTGCCAGCACGCCTTGTTTATTCAGAATAAACACCCGGATATCACACAGGAACTGTTTCTCCGTCGTATTATCCCAACGTACCGGGAAGAACCTTGCCGGTTCACGTTCCCAGCCTTTAATATTACGACACTCAGCGCGGTGCACGTTAAGACCTTTGCCGGGTGTGGCGTTGGCGACGATAGGATCGCCGGGTATCGGCCGGCAACACTTGGCAAAGGTGACCAACATACCTTCGGAGCCGACGATAAAGGTATTGCCTTTGGGGGTAGCCGGCGCCTTACTTTGCGGCTCATCGCTATCAAACTCACCCAATAAGCGGCGGGCAATGGCGATCGGTAATTGGTTACCGAGGCCGATTTCGCTATATAGTGCATCCAGTGTTGGTTGTTGTAAGTTGGTAAGGACCTGCTCAATCCGTTCCTGGCTAATCTCTTCCAGTTTCACTGTACCCAAAGCGGACGTCAGTAAGCGTTTACCCAGGCTAACAGCTTCGTTTTGCTGTTGTTTTTTCAGGTAATTGCGGATACCTAAAATAGCGCGGCTGGTCACCACATAGTTTAACCAGTTGGCATTAGGCTTACCGCCGGGACTGGTAATAATTTCGACCGTTTGCCCGGTTTCCAGTGGTTTGCTTAGCGAGTAAGGCCGGCGGTCGACCTTAGCGCCAACACATTTATTACCGATATCGGTATGTACCGCATAAGCAAAATCGACTGCGGTGGCGCCAATGGGCAGCTCGACGATGCGGCCTTTCGGCGTGAAGACATAGAGTTCGTCCGGATACAGCTCGGATTTCACATTTTCGACAAATTCCTGGCTGTTACCGGCGCTTTGCTGTAATTCCAGCAAGCTTTGCATCCAGCGCTGGGCGCGGATTTGGGCGGTAGACTCACGCACTTCGCCGTTGACCTTATACATCCAGTGCGCGGCAATACCTTTGTCGGCCATTTCATCCATTTCGCGGGTGCGCATCTGAATTTCTACCGGAATACCGTGCGGACCAATCAACGAAGTATGTAGCGACTGATAGCCGTTTTGCTTTGGAATCGCGATATAGTCTTTAAAGCGGCTTTCAATGGGTTTAAACAGGTTGTGCATTACCCCAAGGGTGCGGTAGCAGTTATCGATACTGTCGACCACGACCCGAAACGCATAGATATCCATTACATCATTGAACATCAGCTCTTTGTTTTTCATTTTGCGGTAGATGCTGTACAGATGTTTTTCGCGGCCACTGACCTCAGCCGGAATACCCGTTTGTTGAATGCGGTTGCGGATATCCTGCTGCACTTTTTCCAGCAATTCACGGCGGTTACCGCGCGCCTGTTTAACCGCTGAGCTAAGAGCACGGTAACGCATTGGGTATAGCGCCTGAAAACCCCAGTCTTCCAGCTCATTTTTGATGTTATGAATACCCAGGCGGTTGGCGATCGGCGCGTATAGTTCTAAGGTTTCTTTGGCAATACGGCGGCGTTTTTCTGGTTTTAACGCCCCTAGGGTGCGCATATTGTGGGTGCGATCGGCCAGTTTAATCAGAATAACCCGGATATCCTGGGTCATCGCCATAAACATTTTTTGCAGGTTGGTGGTTTCAAACTCTTTGATATCTTTAAATTTTACTTTATCGAGTTTGCTCACACCCTGTACCAGCTCGGCTACGGTGGCGCCGAATAAGCGGGTAAGATCTTCTTTAGTAACCGGGGTGTCTTCAATCACATCATGTAGTAGGGCGGCCATCAGTGTTTCGTGGTCGAGTTTCATCTCGGCCAGAATACTGGTGACCGCTACCGGGTGGGTAATGTAGGGCTCACCGCTAGAGCGAAACTGCGGTGCATGTGCATCTCTGGCAACCACATAGGCCTGTTGTACCAGATTAACCTGCTCCGGAGGCAGATACGCACTTATCTGATTTTTCAGACCTTCAAACAGATACACGGGATCTCCAAACGAACACAGCATAGTTGATAGATAATATGCTGTTTAAGCTTAGAATATACGTGTAAATTTGGCGAATGCCAACGGCAGAAAGGCCGTTGGCAGCAATTTGGCAGGCTTTTTTTTACTGATCTGAGCCGATAATGGCAGCAACGGCAGCCATTTCAGAGGCTTCTTGCTGTAACTGATCGCGGCGCTCCTGTTGGTCCAGGATGCTCTGAGTAATAAAGCCTTTTTCAATTTCACGCAGGGCCACTACCGTTGGTTTGTCGTTTTCACGGTCAACCATGGGTTCTTTGCCTTCCACTGACAGCTGACGAGCACGGCGTGCTGCAACCAGAATTAAGTCAAAACGGTTACCAATTTTATCTACAGCATCTTCAACGGTTACGCGAGCCATTCAGCACTCCGGAATAATTCAGTGTTAATACAGGTATTACAAGACCGCATAGTGTACGCTATTTTGCTGCTTTCGCCAACAGTTGTTCCAGCAAAGCCTGCTGCCGGTGAGCCTGGCTACTAAAGCGGTTACGCTGCGCCAGTACGATGCGCTCCAGCTCATTGTAAGCTTGCTCTAACTGGTCATTAATAATCAGATAGTCATATTCGAAGGCATGCGACATTTCGCTTTGCGCCTGCGCCATGCGTTTAGCTATGACTTCGGCGCTATCAGTAGCGCGATGGGTCAGCCGCTGCTGCAACGCGTCGAGACTGGGCGGCAAAATAAAGATACCAATAGTACCGGCCACCTTGGCGCGGATTTGTTGTGCGCCCTGCCAGTCAATATCAAGAAACACATCGATACCCTGACTGAGTAACTCGCGAATAGCCTGTGCTGAGGTGCCATAGTAGTTACCGAATACCTCGGCACTTTCTAAAAATTCGCCGTTGGCGATACGCTGCTGAAAATCGGGAATAGTGGTGAAGTGATAATGCACGCCATCCTGCTCGCCTGCTCGTGGCGCACGGGTGGTATGCGACACACTTAAGCGCATATCGCTGTAACGCTTTAGCAGCGCCTGGATCAGCGTCGATTTGCCGGCGCCACTAGGCGCCGAAATAATAAACAGGTTGCCGCTCAATTGCTGCATGCTGTGGTCAATCACGGGGAATACCTTGCTTAGCTATACTGGCGCTAAGTTTACTGCCTGCACCAGGCAGGCGCAAACTTAAACACCAGCGTGGCTTAACTTGCGCTGTGCTTACTGGCTTCGAGCTTAGCTTTACGTAACGACAGCCAGATCGAGCCGCCAATAAAACAGGCTACAACGGGTAACGAGATGTAGACCGGAATATGGAATATATCCAGCAACAGCATCTTACAACCGACAAAGATCAGCACCAGCGCCAGGCCATAGTTGAGCAAACTAAAGCGATCGGCAAAGTCGGCCAGCAGGAAGTACATTGCCCGTAAGCCCAGAATGGCGAAGATATTGGAGGTTAACACAATAAAGGGATCAGTACTGATAGCGAAGATCGCTGGTATCGAGTCGACCGCAAAAATCAGATCGGTAATTTCGACCAAAATCAGCACCAGTAGCAGTGGCGTGCCGTAACGCACCAGTTTGCCGGTTTTTTTATGTGGTTTTATTACGGTAAATTTTTCGCCGTCCAGCTCGTCAGTTAAGCGCAAGTGTTTGCGCAGCCAAAGCAGAGCGGCATTTTTTGACAGATCCGGCGAGGCTTCAGCGAATAACCACATTTTGATACCGCTAAACACCAGAAAGGCCCCGAAAACGTAAAGTATCCAGTCAAAACGCTGGATCAGCCAGACACCGGCAAAAATCATGATGGTGCGCATCACAATGGCACCCAGCACGCCGTAGATGAGCACCCGCTTTTGTAATTCGGCCGGTACGGCAAAGTAGCTAAAAATCATTAACCAGACGAAGACATTGTCTACCGCCAATGACTTTTCAATCAGATAGCCGGTCACAAACTCCAGCGTTTTCGCGTTAGCCAGTGCCCGACCTTGTTCTGCATCCAGATAAAACCACAGGCCGGTAGCAAAGGCCATTGACACCGTCACCCAGATCACCGACCAGGTAGCAGCTTCACGTAAACTGACTTTATGCGCCTTGCCGCCGCCGACCAGAAACAGATCAATCGCCAGCATAATCAGCACGATACCAAAAAAAACCAACCAAAGTGTGGGGCTTGCAATAGAGACCATAAACTTACCATTAGGATTGATAATTATTGCAGCAGGTATTGTAGACGCAAAGACCTGTTGCCGTTAGGCAAAGGTCTTGCTTATTCAGATAGGGTCTGAACCTGGCAGCCGGGCAAAATGCCGTGATGCCGACTAACCAGCGAGAAGCTACTCCCCTTTGAGTACAGTTAGTGTAGGGGAGAACCGGGCGGCCAACAAGGGCCGGTTGAAAAGATTTATTTACTGCGGGCTTTGGCTTTAATTGACAAGGTAAGGGTAAAACTCGCCATCACGTCGTCACCATTTTTTTCCGGGCAAGTCACGATTACCGACACCGGGCGATTGATCCGCTCGCCGGTCGCGATAGACTCATCCAGCATCTGATCAATCACATCGCCATCATGGCTGATAAAATGCACCGTGCTCTCCGGCCGTTTCAGGAATTTACCTTCCACATCTTTAAAGGCAAAGTTAGCATTTACACCCCGCGCCTTGGCTTTGGTAAATACCAAAAAAGCACCCGCCAGATCGGCACCAATAGCTAGGGCACCAAAATAGATACTGCCAAGATGGTTTTTGGTGCGCCATTTATGCGGCATCGTCACTTCAACGGTTTTGTCATCCATGCGGATAATTTTCGGCGAGCAAAAGCCAATTAACGGAATATAGCGCCAGGCAAACAGCTTTAAAAACCAATTCGCTTTACGTAACGATACCGCCATAACCACTCCAGTTTTCCGAAAATGCTGCTAGTAAAGCGCTAGCTTAGCACTGGTCAGACCAAGAGGCTAGTGTTGGTTTTAGAGTTGTCTGCGCTACTGTTTTTCACAGATAGCCCTTTATAGCTCAAGCTAACCTGATATCAAATCCACTTCCTTTCAGCTGAGGAGGAGTTCGCTGCTGTCGTCAACTCTTTCGATGTTAGCTTAATTCCCAAGCCGTTTAACACAGAGAAAACTGCGGCTAGAGTGCAATTGGCGTTGCCGTTTTCAATACGTGATAAGGTGTTAATGCCAATGCCGCACAGCGCCGCACAGTCTGCCAATTTAATGCCAAGCTCTGTGCGTTTCGCTTTAATCAGTTGCCCTAATATCTCGGCATTTTCGATAAATACTGAATTAGGCATGTTTGAAGCTGTTACTTTCTTTGCCATAACAGGAGTCGCTTCTTAATATATTAATCACCATATCCGGTGATTATAGTTGGGCTTTGGGAAATTTCAATTATTATCACCGATAACGGTGAATATATTGAGACAGAAACAGGTTTCCTTGATAAATAACCGATATTGGTGATTAATGGCAGGGCTGAGTTAGATATATAAAAAGTATTGTTTCGGTTATTTGCCTCTACATTCCGCAGTCAATGACCAACAATGGGGTGCCGGGTTTACTTGCTGTGCGCCGTGTTATCTACATTTGTGTATCAAGGTCGATTTATGATATGTAATAACTAATCATTCTTGTGTTCTCTTGGTTAGGTTGATATGTTTATGCATATAATTATTTCTCAGTGATACATTAAGGCGTATCGAAATGAGCTATGTAACAGAGCAGATACTACAAAGCCTTCGAGAAGCGCGAATAAGTAAGGGTTTTAGCCAAAGAGAGTTGAGCGCGCGGTCGGGTGTGCCGCAAAGTCATATTTCGAAGATCGAGTCTGGTGGCGTTGATTTAAGAATGTCCAGTTTGATAGCGATTGCCCGCGTGCTCGATCTAGAGTTATTTGTTGCCCCTAAAAAGTCCGTGCCGGCTATTAAGTCAATCATTCGCAGCAGCATAGGTACACATAATAACGGTGTTAGCGATGAAAGTGAGCCAATATCACCCGCATATCAGTTAGAGGACGATGATGACTAACAATGTCTCAACGCTCAACGTATTGCTCTACGGTGAACCCATTGCAACGATTACCAATTTGGTAAGGATTTATTGTTGGCGATGAATCGACGTGGTTTTACAAAAAAACTGCTGTGTGAGCGCACTGGGGGAATATTTTGCACGCTCAAAAAGCTTGTATGCTATTGCTGTCTTTTGTCATTAACGTCATCAATCGCGGGTGTACAAATAATTTTTCCTTTCCGGAATCGATTTCTTGCAGCACACCAATATCTGCTAACTGTTTTAAATACGTTGAAGCAGTTTGGCGTTTTGCAATATTACGTTCAACCAGATTACTGATGCGGCAATAGGGTTGCTCAAAAATAAGCTGAACAAGCTCATAGCTATATATTTTAGGCAGCTGTGCTTTTACGTAAAGGGTTGTACTTTCCATAAGCGCCCTAATCGCTGTGATTTTATCACAGGTCCATATGGCTGTTTGCTCGACACCTTTTAGCATAAATAACAACCAACCTTCCCAATTCTGATCTTTGGTAACTTGGTTTAGCAAGCGATAATAGTCTTGTTTGTTATGAACGATGAAACGACTTAAATACAAAATAGGTAGCGTTAACAGACCACATTCAATAAGGTATAAAACGTTTAAAATACGGCCTGTTCGACCATTTCCGTCATAAAAGGGGTGTATGGCTTCAAATTGATAATGGCTAATTGCCATCTTGATCAATGGATCGAGATCATCGTCATTATGCAGAAATCGCTCCCAGTTTGTTAACAAGTCGCGAATAATGTTTTCTCCAGCAGGCGGAGTATAGATAATTTCTCCGGTCGTTTGGTTGCCTATAACAGTCCCCGGTACTTTACGAATATCCATTTCAGCGTGTTTTAATGTACTGCATACCTCAATCGCTGTTGCTGTGCAAAGCGGCTTTTTTTCAAGCTGAATATAGCCTTGGTATAGCGCTGTTCTGTAACGTAACGCTTCCTTTGTTGCATGATCTGCGCCTTTGTCTTCTAGCGCATATTGAAAAAGCTTGTCGGTAGTGGTGACAATATTTTCAATTTCTGAACTATCTTTTGCTTCAAGCAAAGGCAGTAGATTAATCAGCATGCTTTGGTTGGGAATGAGCTCACCGGCCTTTTTTAATTCTGCTAAAGCGGCGCGAGCAGAAATACAGGCTTTCAGCACAGCCCTAGTTTCTATGGAATCTAAGTTTGGTGGCAATGTAGGTAATTGGTTGTAAGGCAGTTCTGCTTGCCAAGTCATGTTTAAATTTCCAGTCTAAATCGACATAAAGGCACTAATAGATCAGTTTATGTCGAATGGATCGACATAGCAATTTCATGTGTCGATTTTTTGCTATTATTTCGACATACTTTCAAAACGCATGCCGTTTAACTTCATCTAAATTCGCCACCATAATCTGCTGCGCCTCCGGGCGCGCTTCTATTTTGGCCAAATCCAGATTTAACGCCTGCACGGCATAAGGCACTAGTGCAGAGCGCACGGAGAACACCCGCTTGCCATCTTGCATATTGTAATCTTCGGCAATAATGGCTTTTTGATAGTCAGTTAGGCGGGAATCCGGCACCAGTACGATATCAATGGTAGTATTCCAGCGTTCATCCTGGTCTTTGGTCATCTCGGCATCGCCTTCAATGCCATTGATGCCGCGAAAACGGCTTAACACAAAGTCCCGAAAATCGCGGTTTTTCTCGCAGTAAGCGCGCACATGCCAGCGTAGTGGCGTGCAGACCAGTGTATGCGGGGCAATAATGCGGCTTTCTTCATCTGGGCTGGTAAGCGATACATAACCCATATCAATCTTTTTACCGTCGCGTGCGGCCTGCACCAGTGCCCGCAGAATATCCGGGTTTACCTGACGTAGTGGCGGCGTGAGCATTTCGGTATGGGCAAAGCCTAAATCGAGCTGGCTAAAGGTGTGGGCAAAATCTTTGGTGCTGGCTAGCGCATGCAGGTATTCATCGGCCAGGCCGCTGGTGACTTTGGGGGTAAAATTGGCAGCCGGTTTATAGCCTTTAAGCTTGCCGTCATACACCAGGTTACCCGGCGCAATATCGCGCAAATAGGCATTTATATCTTTCGATGCCTGCTGGCGTGCGATACCAAAGCTATTGCATAAATGATTCGTGGTTAAACGGCCTTCCCATAGCGCGACAATTTCAATTAGCCGGTAACGCATTAATAGCTCCCAGCGCAGCGGCCAGCCGCTGGCGTCTAGGCTACTAGGGCTATCTGTCGAAAGCGGTTGAGGGTTTTGCATCTAAACTCCTGTAAAATGTGTCTGATTAGCATACACACCTGCAATCAATACGTTTTAGGCGTTATCCGTTGCTGCATTAAAGGTGGTAACCGGCCAGGGTAAATTAAACTGCTTTAAAATGGCTTGCTCTGCCGCTAACCACTGGCTGAAGTTATCAATCTTTAAACCATACGGAATAGCCAGCACATAATACTCATAGGCCAGATAAACCAAATCGGCATAGCGCCAAATACGCCCAGCATACACCACTTTATCGTGCTTAGCTTTGGCTAAGTGCTCAATAGCATTGAGAGTTTTACATAGCTCCTGTAAGCGGGTTAGCCGGGGTAAATCCTCAGCGCGAATAGGTTGGTTGTTCATAGTTAGCTCGCGTTATGTTGGGTGTTGCACCAACTCTAAGCCAGTGCGTGAACGTCTTAAAGGGGTTGGCGCAAAGGCCAAAAAACATCTGCCTGAAAATTATACACTGAACACCTGCACAGTATGGCGTGAAAAAAGAAACAGCCTAAGATGGTGACACACGGATGACATGTCACTAATCATGACAGTGTATGGACCAGCTAGCAGGATGCTATTGGCAAGGATGCTTTTTTAAGGAAGCTATTAGCAAGGATGCTATTTGCTTGGAAGCGCAGGGACAAACCGGCAAGGATGCCAATTATCAAAGGAGGCTAATATGAGCGTGCTACAGCAAGATTTATTCTTAATAACCTTAGAAGCGCAATTTCGCGATCTATTCCAGGCCAGTAAAGCGGGCAAAGATAACAGCGAGCAACGCTTGCGCGCACAAGGCTTTATTCATGCTGGTGAACTATTACAGCTATGCAGCCGCCAACAAGTGCAACAACTAATGGAAAAGGTGCACCTGGAAGTGTTTGGTGTCAGCATTGCCGATCGCAAGCCTTCAGCCCAAGCGCGCCGCCAGCAGGCTTTGCAATTGGGCGATTATGCTTATTTTGAAGAGCCAGCGTTTAATCGGTTGTATCAAACCTCTGATGAATAATAAAACTGCAAATCAGTCTATTGAAGACCTGGCTGGATTAACGCTGTTTAAACGCTTTGAAGGTGGAGCAGTGTACACCCAAGAGAACGATGGTAAATACAGCGTAGTCATTGGTGAAAGTAACATTGCCAGTTTGCTGCCACCTGAAGAGCTGGATGGCAGATGATAATTAGATAAGTAGTTCTACATCACCATCACACGGTTTTATGGCATGTGATGGTGATGTCCCAAAATGCATTTTTTTAGTTTTAAATGATATTTCTTAAATGTTCAGCCAATTTCGCCAGCGGCTCCAGTGGATAAAAGTTAATACCGGTAGATATCATTCAATATTCTGGATCTATTTGTAGAGTGTAAGTTTATTTTTGTTTTAAATCAGTAATTTGAGTTTTGTATTGTTGGTGGGTTTGTTGTTTTACCCGCCACTTTACCCACCGTTTTTCTGTTGCTTGCGCTGAGCGCTATTGCTAAAAATTTGGTTCAAGCTTTAGTAAGAAATGCCTCTGTAAACGCCTCTGTAAATGCCCCTGTAAATATTGCTGGTTTAAAAACGCTTAAGCCGATTAAATTATTGCTGCAACACAATCCGTACTTAACGCGCCAGCAATTAGCCAATGTGATAGGTAAAGCGTGCTACATTCAGTAGAGCCGTCGCTTCTTGAGTAGTTAGCTCCGCATGGAATGGCAACAATTGTTGTTCGTTGTCTATCTTTGGCGGTCATCCTAATTGTCGCCCGACTGTTGCTCAAGCTTATATGAGTTAGATTGACTATTAGGTTGGCAATTTCTTACCTTAAAGGTGTGTTCTTGTGCACCATTAGATTGACGATTTTCCGTTTTCATCTACACTTTATTACGTACTTGGTTATTTAGTGTGTACCTATGCAAAAATCTGATAAATTATTGCTCGTTTTTGCTAACGCGGTAAAGGCTGGCGGCGGCATTCACAACACTGCAGAGCTGGCTTTTATGTTAGGTGAGCCATACACACCTGCTTTTACGAAATTTCTGGCCGACCGGGTAAAAAAAGGTCAGCTTAGGCGAGTGGCTCAAGGGTTATATGAAAGTGTGCTAACGCCGCCAGAGCCTGAAACAGCAATTTATAAAATCATCAAAAAATTGCGCAGCGATGAACTGAGTTATATCAGCCTGGAAAGTCAGCTAAGCCATACTGGTGAGATTTCGCAAGTGATGATGGACAGAGTTACCGTGGTGACAAAAGGTAGAAGCGGCACCTTTGCCACGCCTTATGGCGTGATTGAGTTCACCCACACCAAAAGGCCTGTCGAGCAACTTGTCGCTAATCTGTATTTTGACCCTGACATTAAAATGTATCGCGCCAATACCGAACAAGCGCTGACCGACCTGAAATACTGTCAGCGCAATCTGCATATGCTGGAGCATGAATAGAGAGAGGATCAGGATGTTAAAACAACAGCTTCGTCAAATTGTACAAGCGAATCCAGACTATGCCGCTATTACCCCTGTTATTGAGAAAGAGATCCTTCACCACGACATTATGGCGGTATTGATTAAGCAAGGTGCAATGCAAAGTCTAACCTTTATTGGCGGGACTTCTTTGCGTATGTGTTACAACAGTGCACGCCTATCAGAGGATCTCGATTTTAACGGTGGCCATAATTTCAAGCCGGCTGATTTCGATGGTCTGGAAGCCGACATTCAAAACTATATTCAGAACAAATATGAAACTGAGGTATGGGTAAACAAACCTGCAGCAGACAATCAGGGAGATACGGTTTCCTGGAAAATCAGTATCGTAAAAGAAGCAAACCGTCCGGATTTACCCCGGCAAAAAATGCATATTGATGTTTGCGCCATTCCGTCATTCGACATTGAAAAAAGGCCCTTGTTAAACCATTACAATATCGTGGTACCCACCGAGTGCGTATTTCGGGATGATCCGGCCAGCGATTTCGGCATGAGTCGGCCACCCATTTCGGTATCATCCGGCCACTGATTTCGGCCTCATCCGGCCACCTGTTTCGGTATCGTCCGGCCAGTTTGTTCTTCCTTCGTTTTACGGTCTTTGGCATAACAGTTTTTTAACTGTTTGCCGGAGTAGTCATGACACGTAAAAAGAAAATGGTAAGGACAGATATGCAAACTTATCTGGATATATTCCGCCTCAAATTTGAGGCCAAGTTAAGTGACAGGCAAATCTCTCAGGCGCTAAATATTGGCCGGGCAACCATCAGTGATTTGGTTATCCGCTTTAACAACTTAGGCCTCAGTTGGCCGCTGGCAGCCGACTATCCGCTTGATAGCCTCGACAAACTGTTATTTCCTGGCCGTGATTACAGTACGCAGCGGGTCTTGCCGTCGTGGGTGCAGGTACATCTTGAGCTGCGTAGAAAAGGCGTCACCAAACTGCTGTTATGGCAGGAGTATCAGGCAGAGCACGGCAGTAAAGCGCTTGGCTACACGCAGTACTGTGAACATTACCGGCGTTGGTGTGCTGTACAAAAACGCTCGATGCGACAGCATCATGAAGCCGGTGAGAAGCTGTTTATCGACTTCTGTGGCCCGACAGTGCCGATTGTGAACCCAGAAACAGGTGAGATAAAACCGGCCGCTATCTTCGTCGCCACCCTGGGCGCATCTAACTACACCTATATTGAAGCCTGTAAAGGTCAGGATAGGGAATCCTGGCTGATGGCGAACAGTCGTTGCCTGACCTTTTTAGGTGGCGTACCCGCATTATTGATACCCGACAATCTCAAAGCCGCCGTTGATAAAGCGGATAAGTTCGAGCCGGTGATTAACGACAATTACAAAGCGCTGGCCAGACATTATGGCTGTGCGTTGATGCCCACCCGACCACGCAAACCGCAGGATAAAGGTAAAGTCGAATCTGCGGTGCTGATTGTGGAGCGCTGGGTATTAGCCCGGCTGCGCCATCAGGTATTTCACTCACTGGCAGCGTTAAATCAGGCTATCCGGGAGTTGAATACTGAACTCAATCAGCGGCCCATGAAGCATTACAACGGTGCCAGCCGTGAGCAGTTGTTTAACTTGCTGGATGCGCCTGCATTACAACCACTGCCGCCTTACGCTTATGAGTACACCGATTATCGCATTGCCAAAGTCGCCAAAGACTACCACGTACAATACGACTATCACTGGTACTCGGTGCCACACCGTTTAGTCGGTGAGCGGGTTGAAATCAGTGCCACGCAAACGCTGATAAAGGTTTACCATCAGGCGAAATGCGTCGCTCAGCATCCGCGCAGCTATACCCGCTACCGGCACACGACTGATATAGCGCACATGCCAGAAAACCATGCTGCCCATCTGGAATGGAGCCCTGAGCGCATTCGCAGCTGGGCAACCCATATCGGCACCAACACGCTGGCGGTGGTCTTAGCGGTTGAGCGTAACAAAGACCATCTTATCCAAGCGCAGCGCACCTGCCTGGGACTCCTGAGCGAGCAAAAACGCTACGGCAGTGACCGACTAGAAAAGGCCTGCGCACTGGCCATCAGTCGCCAACTACCTTATATACCGGTCATCAAAAAGCTGCTTAAAAACGGTGAAGATATGCGCTGGCAACCGGATGAAACTAAAACCATTATCCCTGGCCCGCACACCAACATCCGTGGCTCAAAATACTACCAATAAGGACAACACCAATGGACTCACTGCTTATCCAACTACGCCAGCTTAAGCTGGCGGCTATGGCCAGTGCGCTGGAGCAACAACGCCTGGCGCCCCATACCTATGCCGAACTTAGCTTCGATGAACGATTGGGATTGCTGGTCGAGCAAGAACATCTGGCGCGGGATAACACCCGCTTACAACGCTTGCGCAAACAAGCCAATCTGCGCCTTAAAGCGACACCAGAAGGCTTACGCTATCCGGCAAAGCGCGGCTTGCGAGCTGAACAAATTACACCACTTATGCAAGGACATCACCTGACGTACCACCAGAATATCTTGATAACCGGGCCCACCGGCAGCGGCAAAACCTATCTTGCCTGCGCCTTAGGTGAGCAAGCTTGCCGACAGAATAAACGCGTGCTGTATTATCGGTTAGGTCGGTTACTGGAAAGCCTGAAAATGGGGCATGCTGATGGTAGCTATCTTAAACAACTGGTACAGCTACAAAAGGTAGATATGTTGATCTTGGATGATTGGGGCCTTGAGGGATTTAAAGGTAAACAAGTGAGCGATTTACTGGACGTGATTGAAGATCGCTACGAGCAACGCAGCACAATCATCGTCAGTCAGTTACCGGTCTCGGAGTGGTACGGCTTAATGGATAATCCAACTGTTGCAGATGCGCTGTTAGACAGAGTGATCCACAATGCCCACCGACTGGAATTAACAGGTGAGTCACAACGTAAAAAAACACTGGTTCAGGGTGAAGAAGTCGGGTAAAAAGAGAGGATAAACGAAGGTCAGATCATGCTGGCCGGATCACACCGAAACGCCTGGCCGGATGAAACCGGAACAGGTGGCCGGACAAACCGAAATACGCACCGAGGGAATTTTGGTGCCGGTGCAGTCATTGCAAGAAACGTTGGCAGATAAATTTATTGCCGTCGCTTATCGGGCAAGAAGAATTAAACCGCGCGATATCTGGGATATCGTCTGGATCAAACAACGAGGCGTAGCGCTATCAAAAGAGCTGGTTGAAAAAAAAATAGCGGCAAGACATAAACATAAAGACGACTTTAGAACCGCGCTTGAGCTGCAGATCAAAAAGTTACAGCAAGATGATGAAGTACGTGCTGATTTTAATATGGAGATGAGCCGTTTTATCCCAAGTCAGATCAAGGAGCGTACGGTGGATAACCCGGAATATTGGGCTTATGTGCAGGCCGAAGTCAGTGCGATGGCATCGGAGTTACTCAGTAATGGTTCGCCCAAAACCAGGTTTGATATGGGTATGTGAAGCCTGTCTAACGATACTTAGAATTTTCTTAGTGCGTTTGATGAGGTGATTAATCTTGCCATTCACCTCACTATATGAGTAGATTGTGCAACGTATTCACCTCAATCAGTAGGAGCCTTGCCTATGTGGATCTGGCAACAACCCGATTGGCCCGGCCGTCAGCAAAATGCATCGCCAGCCTTTCGTTATGATCATGCGACACTGATGCCTAAGTTACGTGAACTGCACTTTTTGCAAGGCGTGCTGCTGGGCAAAATGGGCGTGCAGAATAACCAGCAGGCTGCACTGGATACCATGCTTGCCAATATCCTTACCTCTAGCGCGATTGAAGGAGAGCGACTTAACCATAGCGTGGTGCGTTCATCATTAGCCCGAAAGCTAGGTATTGCTGAGCAACAAAGCGTTGCAACGACAGCGCAATCAGATGGCCTTGCTGCGATGGTGACCGATGCTATCGGTAATTGGCAACAGCCATTAACGCAGGAGCGATTATTACAGTGGCACTCCTGGCTATTTCCGACCGACAGCTCACTAATGCAGAGAGTGCAGGGCGGGCAGCTTCGCGGTAACGAGCCGATGCAGGTGGTCTCCGGTCGGCCATGTTTAATAGAAGCGGGTCGCCCTAAAGTGCATTTCGAAGCACCACCACGTGAAGTTTTGGAAGGCGAGCTTAATTGCTTTATCGACTGGTTTAACCGCTCGCGGGATGATGCCAAGTTAGACCCGCTGCTACGCGCAGGTATTGCGCATTTCTGGTTTATCACACTCCATCCACTGGAAGATGGCAATGGCCGCTTGGCCAGGCTGCTGACTGATCTGGCGCTGGCGCAGGCCGAACATCAGTCGATCCGCTTTTATGCCATGTCGGTTGCTATCCTGGAAAGGCGAAGCAGCTATTACGACATTCTTGAGCAAAGCCAAAAAGGCGATACTGATATCACTGCTTGGTTGGTTTGGTTTCTCGACACGCTAGCCGCTAGCCTAAAGCAGGCGCTGGCTGATATCGAACAAACGCTGCTAAAAACCCGCTTCTGGCAACGGGTAGACCAAACCCAACTGAGCAAAGAGCAAGTAAAAGTACTAAACCGGTTGCTGGATGGCGACTTCAATGAAGGCATCAGTAATAGCCAGTACGGCAAAGTGGCCAAGGTCAGTCCGGCAACCGCAAGCCGGCATTTGGCTCAGTTGGTTGAAATGGGGTGCTTGGTGAAAACCGCGGCTGGGGGGAGAAGTACTCGCTATGTGATCTCACAATAGCCGGCGTTTGCAGCCGTTAAAGCAAAGTATCTCAGCAATTCCAAGCTCTTCATCCTTTTTACCCGGTGATGCCAATCGACAGAATCAGCTAGCCGGTTTATAATAGTCCACAAAATACTATATTTATAAACCGGAGGCCAGTATGATTGGAGAGCGTATAAAACGAGCCCGTACTGCTGCTGGCCTGTCTATGCAGGCCTTGGGTGATATTGTTGGTATTAGTGCCAACATGGTTAAAAAATACGAGCATAACCAGAGTATGCCGTCCTCGGGTGTTTTACTCAAATTGGCGGCTGCATTGTCGGTTCGTTCTGAATACTTTTTTCGCCCAGCACAAGTGACGTTAGGTGAGGTGGAGTATCGCAAGAAAGCGTCAGCTCCAGCTAAGCTACTGAAAAAAATAGAATCTGATGTCATCGACCAAGCTGAACGCTGGCTGGCGCTCAAAAATGTGTGGCCAAACTTCCCAATTTCGGATTTTGACTATCATCCTGATATTCCAGTGGTGAGTTCATTAGCTGCGGTAGAACACGTTGCTGCTAAAGTACGTAGTGACTGGCAACTGGGGATGAATCCGCTACCTGACTTAATTGATTTGCTTGAGTCTAAAGGTATTTTGGTCATTGTCAGCAACGTACCCCAAGCAGATAAATTTGATGGCTTAGAAGCTAAGATTTCAGGGCAGCCTATCATTGTGGTATCTGCGCACTGGCCAGGGTGTCGTCAGCGATTCACGTTGGCACACGAACTTGGTCACCTGATTTTACATGGTCGGTTAGATGATTCCGTTGACGAAGAGATGGCGTGTAATCGTTTTGCGTCAGCATTTTTATTGCCCGACATTGGGCTTTATCAACACTTAGGTGAGCAGCGCTCGAACATTGATGCTAAAGAACTTTACTTTTTGAAGCATGAATACGGTTTAAGCATGGCGGCCTGTTTGTATCGTAGTGCTGATCTTGGTGTTATAACTCAAGAGAAAAAGCGCCAAATTTTTATCCAGTTTTCTCAAAATGGCTGGCGTAAGCAAGAGCCAGGGAAGCCTTACCCGCAAGAGCAAACACTGCTGTTTGAGCAATTAGTCTATCGCGCCTTAGCTGAGGGGATCCTTAGCGAATCGAAAGCCGCTGAATTGTTACAAATATCGGTGATGGCACTGCACAAGCAACGCCAAATGTTAGCTGAGGCTGTGTAGATGTACTTGTTGATCAGTGATGCCAATATTCTCATTGATCTCGAGGAAGGCCAGTTACTGGAGATCTTTTTCAATTTACCCTACCAATTCAAAGTTCCAGATGTGTTATTTCATGAGGAGCTGAGTGAGCAACACGGATTTCTAATTGATTTAGGCTTGTCTCTGGGGGAGCTAAGCCCTGAGTCTATGATGTATTCTTTTGAGCTGAGGCAAAAATACACAGGTCCAAGCATGAACGATTGCTTTGCACTTGCGTTGGCCAGGCAAGAGCAGTGCCCACTGCTTACCGGTGATATAGCGCTTAGGAAGGCTGCCGAAAAAGAAGCGATATTGGTTCAAGGGACGCTATGGGTTGTCGAGCAGCTTGTCACGCATGGCATGCTTACAGTTGTTGAGGCACAAGCTGCATACGATAAAATGGCAAAAGCCGGACGTCGCCTGCCTTGGGCTCTTGCTAAGCAGCGCCTGATACAATTTTCAAATTAACGGTAATGTCACCGGTGTTTGCCTAATAAGTTGAAGTTAATCAAGCTTTGGTCCGCGTCAATCAGATTAAAATAAATCCTCCGCCGTAATGCCTGTCCAGTAAATGACTAATCAGTTTCACCGTGTCCAGGCTTTTGACCGCTTGTACCTCAGCCATAGTCAACTTCCTCTTTTCGATTAAAACGCAGTTTTGAGAACTTCAGCACAGTGCAAAGTAAGCGTAACAGCAACCACACCTTGCAGTGTGGCTGCTGTTCAGTAAGGCAGAAGTTGTTGTAATTGCTCATGGGTATTGGCTTTGGGCAACTCTGTTAGCAACCGGCATAAGTAATCATAGGGTTCCAGACCGTTGATTTTGGCGGTTTCAACCAGGCTGTACAGTGCCGCACTTGCTTGTGCTCCCGTCTTGGTATTGGCAAATAACCATGCCTTACGTCCAATCACGAACGGTTTGATTGCGCGCTCAGCACGGTTGTTGTCGATATTTAATCTGCCGTCATCCAAGTACCGGATAAGCTTAGGCCACTGATTCAGGCTATACGTTATAGCGGCTCCCAGTAAACCTTCTTTCGTGACGCTCTCGCTTGATTTATCCAGCCAGCTTTTGAATTGCTCCAACAGTGGCTTGGCTAGCGTTTGTCTGGCGTCATATTTCTTATCAGGCGGCACGGTTTTTAATTTACTCTCCAGTGCATAAAGTTTCTGGATATGGTTAAGGGCCACATCCGCCTTACCCGTTTTGCCTTTGCCCTGCGCTTTTTGTGCTTCAACGAACTTACGTCTGGCATGTGCCCAGCAGCCGACTAAGGTTGCGTGGGTTTTCTCATATCCGGCATAACCATCAACCTGCAGGTAACCGCTAAGCCCCGCCAGGAAGTCGGTGGGATGTATACTGCTGCGGCTATCCTGATAATCAAACAGCACCAGCTTGGGGCCGGTACTTTGCTCTAAGCCACAGCCATATACCCACATGTAGCAGGTGCTTTTCTCAACATCCAGCACATTAACCGTGGTTTCATCTGCCCACAGCACCGGCTGCTTTCAGAAGCTCGGCTTTCATTAACGCCAGTAGCGGTTTCAGTTTCTCTGCACAGGTTATCAGCCAGCGGCTCATCGTTTGACGGCTAAGCTCAATACCGGCCTGATTAAACAACTGCTCCTGACGGTACAGCGGCAAGCCATAGTGCATTTTGCTGCTGATGATTTGGGCAAGCAGACTCGGTGTGGCCATGCTTTTCGGGATAACCGCCGGTGGCACATCGGCAATCTTAATGTCCACCTTCATGCCATTGGTCTCACACTGCCGGCAGCTGTATTTGAGCCGCACGTTTCTCAGCACCCGGATTTGTGCTGGCACGAACTCGATTTGCTCACTGACTTCTTCGCCCATTTTATGCAGCGCATGGCCGCAGCAGGCACAGGTTTTATCGTCAATGTCATGGATAACGTCAACGCGCGGCAGCTCAGGGGCAATCCTTGGTCGGCGTGGCTTAGCGGCGGATTTCTCAGCGCTCTCGGTCGTCTGAGTATCTGGCTCTGTCGCTACTGAATCGTCTTCAATCAGCTGCTCGGCCTCATTTAACACCTCGCCTTCACCTTCATAGGTTTCACTGCTGGGGCTGAATTTCTGGTACTTCGTCAGATTGTAACGCTCCAGCAATTGCTGCAGCTTGTCCGACAGCTGCTGGTTAACCCGCTCTAATTTGGCGATGCGTTTATCTTTTTGCGCCAGTTTGCGCTCAAGCTTTTGCGTCTGCTCAAGCAGCATACGCTTAAGCGTTTCGATATCGTCAGGTAAGGATTGAGGTGTCTTTTTCATGGCCGCTATTGTAACGGCCAATCGGGCTAAGTGCTTGGTAAGATTTAGATTGTTTTGGATGCGATCACAAGGATTTATAGCCGATCGGCATATCAGCCCACACTTTGGTAATGCAGTGGCTGATGCGCGGTGATTTTTTGAATATCGACACCTTGCAACAACCAATGCCACTGCTGCTCGCTAATGGCTAACACTTTACCTGGCATTTGCCGTGGCCAGCGAAACTTGTCTTTTTCAAGCCGTTTGTACCACAGGCAAAAGCCGGTGCTATCCCAGTACAGCACTTTTAACCGGGTGCGCTGCTGATTGCAGAACACAAACAGTGCGCCACTAAAAGGCGAGAGCTGCATCTCTTGCTCGACCAGCAACGATAAGCCATTAATGGATTTACGAAAGTCGACTGGCTGTTTATGCAAATAGACCTTGGGCACATCGAGGAACATTTTCATTATCAAAGCGCTCTTAGCAAGGCCGCTAACCACAGGGCATCGGTGCCGGCTGGAAACTGCAATTCCACATCACGCTTACGGAGTAAAATGGATTGATTCAGCTGCAAGCCCTGTGGCGTGAGCTCAACAAAGCCACCGTCATCATCCTGAAACGCCAGCAACTGACGCTTGCGATAACTAAAATACGTAGGAATGATGCCCTGGCGTTTTGCAAATTCAGTTTGGGTGAGACCACTTTGGGCTTGCTCGGCAAACAAGGCCAGCCATTGTTCTTTGGTGCGGTGCATGATGATTACCCTGACAGTTGATAGTGGCAGTCAGGGTAAAGTTGATCAGTTAGGATTGGAATGTGTGGTTGGCGTTACGCTTACAGTGCAAAAAGTGACAGTGCCGGTTTATAAGGCTTTCCAAGTTCCCAAAAGACTAATTTGGGAACTTGGCATTTATGCCGTTTTGCGGTTGGTGTAAAAGCTTGCCGTTGGCGCTAAATCAGCCCACGTTCGGCAAAAGACACTGGCGTTTCACCCACAACGATATGGTCCAGCACTTTTACATCAATTAGCGCCAGCGCATCGGTTAAACGTTTGGTAATGCGCTTATCTGCTTCAGATGGCTCAGCCACACCAGACGGATGGTTATGTGCAAAGATCACAGCGCCAGCGTTATGCTCCAGTACCAGTTTCACTACTTCACGCGGGTAAACCGGTGCAGCGTCAATGGTGCCGTGAAACAGCTCACAAAACTCAATAAGCCGGTGCTGGTTATCCAGCAGGATCACCGCGAAGACTTCACGCCCATGATGCGCCATACGGTATTTCAAATATTCCTTGGTGACATCGGGACTGGTAAAGGCGTCTTTGCGTGCGTACTTCTTGGCAATTAGCGTTGCGGCTTTATCCAGAATTTCCAGTGCAGCAACGGACCATTTAACAACATCGGCAGGGGTAGGTTTTGGTGTCATGGTATATCTCCTTAAAGGCATTTATTTGCTTATGCACATAGGTGATATAGGTCTGAGATTTTTTCGATTTGGCTGCTGGCGCCTATAAGTTAAAAAAAACGCATCAGGCACATGGTCTGGACTAATACGAGGACCTGACCATGAAACTTATCAAATTAAAAACCGTAATGGATTGCACCGGCCTGGCACGATCAACTGTGTATAAATTTATCGCAGAAGGGCGCTTTCCAAAGCCGGTGAAATTAGGTGCCAGAATGGTGGCCTGGGTAGAGAGTGAGATTCAGGAGTGGATCGGAGAAAAATTAAAATTAAGAGATGAGGGGGCTTTGAAGTAATTTGCTTTGAATATTGTCCTTAAGGAATGAGGGAAACTCTCCAAATTAACATGTGTATGTATAAGATACACTGATTAAAAAACCAGACTTACAGTTTTGAGAATTGAGGCTAGTATAACTTAAGTATTAGCTTGTCATCTCAGAAAGATTGTGGCAGTTTTCTGATTTGGAAACTATCTGGATTTTTAAAGTTGCTTAGCTGGTTTTAACTTTAAATGTTAGAACAGTAGCAAAACTCAAGGAACTTAAGGATGACTAGAGCCGTAAGTCGCAAGGCAAAGCAGTATAGTGAACTAACGAAAATACTGCGTGATCCCATTATTCAGCAAGACATTAATACAGCACTTAATACTCCTTTCGAAGTAATTGTACTTGCTACAATGAGTGCTGGTAAGTCTACGCTTATTAACGCCCTACTTGGGCGAGAATTATTACCTAGTAGCAATGAAGCATGTACATCACGAGTCTTTAGAGTAGAAGATGACGACATGATGGATAGCTTCGAAGCACGCCTTGAAGGGGAGGAACATTTCTCAAACTGGCAAGCCGCATCAGTTGAGCTTTTACAGGACATGAATCTTAGTAAGAGTGCGGGTGTAATTGAGTTAAGAGGTGATGTACCAAAAATTGATAATGAAGGGGGGAAATTAGTTATTTATGATACTCCTGGTCCGAACAATTCCAGAGATAGCTCTCACAACGATATCACGTTCAATACCTTACGAGATGGCAACCATGGCTTAATTCTTTATGTATTGAATGCTTCCCAAATAGGGGTTGATGATGACGCTTCTTTCTTAAGAGAGCTGTTAAAAGTAGTTGAGCTTCGTGAGAATCATAAAGACATTATTTTTATACTCAACAAAGCCGATGTGTTGGATGAAGAACAAGGTGAATCACTTACCAAGGCAGTTGAGTTAGTAAAAAGTTACTTAGGTAACATTGGTTTCAAGTCCCCCGCCATCATTCCCATATCAGCTGTTGCTGCGCTTCTTGCAAGGAAAACTCAGCGAAACGAAAAATTGAGTAGGCGAGAAAGGCACATTCTTGAAAGTTTTAACCAATTAGCAAGCATAGACAAAAACCATATGCTTGATGCTGCGTTATTGCCAAAAAATAAGAAGTCACAATTACTGCTGTCTATCAGTCTAAAACCTATCTCTGATCTATCTCCGAGCGAACACAATGAAAGCATTTATGATGCTAAACAGCTCTCCGATATAGAACATTACTCTGGTATTTTTTTAGTTGAAGAATTGATTCAGCAAAAAATGATCACGGATGGAACACCCACAGCGATGGCTAATTTGGTTGAATCGCTTAATAAACATGGTTTAGGAGCATTTGCTGGCTTATTTGACAGTAAAAGTGCGCCAGAAAAATGAACGATAAGCAGGCTTAATACAAAGGAATAAATATATGTACATGCCAGTAGTCAAACTAAGCTATAACCCTTTTACAGTTGAAAGTCAGTTTTGGATAAACGACAAATTACAAGAAGATAGATACTTTAAAGAGCTCTGTAGTAACAAACGCTTACAGCAGTGGATTGATAAAGTTTTCCCAGAATTCTTCAAAGTATTAAATACGCAAGAGATAAAATTCTTTTTTAGTGGTACTGATTTAGATGCGATAGATGTTAAAGATGCCATTGATGCTTTTAATAAAAATAATCCTACTCTTAACATTGTAGCCGAGTATGACACGGTACATCTTGCGGTTGAAGATCGTCTATCAAAACTAAAACAACTTTTTGAAGACGCGCAATCGGGTCCATTTGATGAGTTCCGTAGCCCAGAAATGCATGCAGCTTTTGAAAAAGCGCTTGCGCCAGGTTTTGAAGTGAATGTCTTGGCGACTATGTCTGCTGGAAAATCCACAGTTATAAATGCCATGCTTGGACAAGAGCTGATGCCAGCTAAAAATGAAGCCTGTACTGCTACCATTGCCAAGATCACCGATTATGATGATATGGATCATTTTGAGTTAAGACGATTTGATCATCAGAAAGAATTGATTATTGATTGGGTAACACCAGAGGACTTTAAAGCAACTAGTGAGCTTATTGATCAATGGAATAGCGATCCTAAAACATCAGTTATTGAAATTAAAGGTGATATCCCTGCAATTGATGAGCGAGATGGTGTCCAAATTGTGTTAGTTGACACACCAGGACCTAATAATTCCAGAGATGCTGAGCACAGAGCAACCACCACCAGAGCGATAAGAGATACTCAGCCTTCAATGGTGCTCTATATACTTAATGCAACACAGTTAAGTACAGATGATGATAAAGGTTTGCTAAATCTTATCCGAGATGCTATGCAAGCTGGCGGGCGCGAAGCCCAAGACCGTTTTATCTTTGTTGCAAACAAAATAGACAACTTCGATCCAGAAAAAGGTGAGTCTATTAGCAGAGCAATACAAAACGTAAAAACCTACTTAGCTGAAAATGGAATTACCAATCCGATAGTCATTCCAGCATCTGCAGAGTTAGCAAAACTCGTGCGTATGTCTCGCTACAATGGTACAGAATTCTTATCCAGAAAACAGAAAAGCAGCTTATCGGGTTTTGTTGATTTATTTGTACAAGAACCAGAAATGGATTTAGTGGAGCATGCTAAATCAGAATTGGATAGAGTTACCTACCATAACCTTAGAGATAAGGTGAGTGCGTTTAAAGCTCAAAAAGATGATTTACAGGTAGCTGAAATACTGAGTGGTATTCCAATTATTGAATCATTACTCGATAACTACATAGCTAAACATGCCATTCCATCTAGGATAAAGGATGCTGTGGATACCTTTAAATCAGTAGAGTCACGTAGTAAAGCAATCGAAACATTGAATGAAGTGATCTCCTCTTCTGATGCGGAGCTACAAAATGTCACTCAGGCGATCGAAGCTTTCACTAAAAGCGCTGAACGTATAGAGCAAGCAAGCTTATTCCGTGAAAAATTAATGAGTTTGCCTTTTACGATTTCTAAAGAAGCAAAAGCTTCTCAACTGGCAATAGATAGGAAGATATCTGATTTAAAAGATCAGTTGCAGGAAACTTTCACTGATGAGCTTACACCCCAACAAGCTGAGAGCATCCTTGAAGACGGACTTAACCAGCTTAACGATTTGGCATCAGAAATTGAGGATGTATTATCAAGGGATTGCGAAACAGAATTGATGCAGTCTCTTGAAAATCTGAGAAATGAATATCAGAAATCAGTAGCAGATGTACTCGATAAAGCTTTCCCGAGTGATTCTGAATTTTCATTAGCAAGCTTGTTCCAAGCAAGTACCTTGGAGATGGCTGACTCTAAAACAATGCTTCAGTCAGCATCCTATAGTAAAAAAATATCTGTATGGGTTGGTACTGAAAGACATGGTTTTTTATGGTTAAAAAAGAGAGATGTATATCAAACTAAGCAGGTCGAAATGGTTGACCTTTCGGAGACTGCCAACGATATGCTTAGGAATCTTGTTGAATTAAAAAGAGCAAACTTTATCAAGTTTGAGGAAACAGTAAGAAAAAATTTCCAAGAAGCGAAAAACTGTATTATTTCGCAAATGGACGAGATTGATCATCGATTAAGTAGCGCTATTGAGCAACTTCAATTAGCTCAGAGAGATCAAAAAGAAAAGGAAATTCAGCTTAAGTCGAATAAAGAAAAACTTGATTGGTATATTCGTTTCAACAATAACTTACAATCAATATTGGTTTTATAACAAGGAGGTTGCCGTGGTTTCTCAGAAATTCAAAACCGTTGTGCAAGATTTAGATGTTGCCAAAATTCAATCTCATATTCTTGTCGACATTAATTTGGACCGCAACAGAGAAAGCTTTCTTTTAGCAGAGTATGCAGCATATGCGGATTCAGTCCTAGCTAGCAATGGATTAAGTTTGTTTAATGAGGATAACAAAGACTCTCGCTTTATTAGTGATTCTAACTCATGGGATAAAAAACTTTGGACTGATCTACGTATTGAGCTTGAGTACAATTTTTCTAGAAAAAGGTTTAATAACATAGTCACCGTAATGAAACATTTACGTGAAAGTGGCCATCCAGATTTTCAGCCAAGAATAAAACCCCCTAAAAGTGCTGCTAGCAGTAAAAACCACTCTGCAGATTCAAGTGATAGCCAAAGCTCGTCAAATTACAACCGTAATAACTTTGGGTTGGGTGCCTTGGGTGGTGGTTTGGCAGGTGGTGTTTTAGGCAAGATGGTCGGCGTCACTTTTGGCGGTGTTGTATTAGGTGTAGCGGTTGGTTTAGCTGCAGTATATTACTTAAATCAAAGGAATGATGAATGAAAAACGAGTTAGCGGTTCAACAGGATGAGCTTAATAATCTATTCGCTGAATTTGACGATGTCGTTTTAAAAAACGCGCTAACCCAGCTTAATTTTTTAGATATTTTACCCATTCAGACAAACCTTAACCAAGTTTTACATGATATTCGCGTCCGGAAATTGACGAAAATTGTGTATAACAAAGAAGAGGATAACTTAGATAAGTTTACCAGTGTGTTCTCAACGCTGCATAGCTCAAAAAGCTCTGTAATTTTAATCGTAAAAGGCTTCAAGTCGCACGTTGATATTTATATTGCGATGAAAAAGCAAGAATCTTTAAACGCCTCATCAGGTTTTGAAGCCGTTGAAACCTTAGATGCTGCTATGGCCGGTAATTTTCCTGGTGTTGATATTTCAACTAATCTTGTTAATAAAGAGATATATCAACTACTTGAGCCGCTTCAAGGAACTTCAGTAAATGCCATTGCTGCAGTATCTGGCGTACCTTCATTAAAAGAAGGCAGTAAGGAGCTTTTTTCGCAGGGTTTAGAAAAGCTAATTGATGGTCTGCGTGGTCGTGAGTACACGGTCTTGATTAATGCCACTCCAGTAAGTCTCTCACAGTTAAGCCATGTTGAATTGGCTTATCAGAAAATACACACAACGTTGTCTGTATTTGAGCAACAGCAGATCTCTTATTCTGAAAATGAAAGCTTGGCGGTCGGTCAAAGTCTAACAGAAGGGATAACTAAGACCTTAACAAATACAATTAGTGATACGCAAACCTTGACTTCAGGGACCTCTAAAACTGAGACAACTTCACAGAGCAGTACAAAATCTGATATTGATATTAAGCGTGCAATCTCTGGTGCTATTAGTGGTGCAGCCGCAGGTGCTATTGGTGCGGGCTCTGTTAGTGGTGGTTTAACAGCGCCAGCTGGCGCTTTAGTCGGTGGGATCACTGGTTTAGGCATGGGGCTGTTTGGTGCATCTAAGACTAGCTCTACCTCGGAGAGTTTTGGAACTAATGAGAGCAAGTCTGTAGCAAAAAGTACCTCAGAATCAAACTCTGAGGCTGCAAGTTCCAGTACGACTCGGTCAGATACAGCTACAAAAGGAAATGCCAAGTCACTTCAATTTACAGAGAAAAACCGAACCATTACCAGCTTACTCTCGCAAATCGACGCACAATTAGAGCGTTTAGAAGAATGTAAAAGCTACGGCATGTGGAACTGGGGGGCCTATTTTTTAGGTGGGCGGGAGTTAGATGTTAAGTTAGGCGCTGAATTATATTCAGGTATTCTCCGTGGGGAATCGTCAGGCTTAGAGCGAAATGTTATCAATGTTTGGAGCAGAGCATTTCAGCCTCAACAATTTGACGTTTTGCAGATGTACTTATCACAGTTAAATCATCCCCAATTTTTGATGCCAACAGGCTACACAACAGATTTAATGGCATCAACATCATTGGTAAGTACCAAAGAGATGGCATTGGCTATGGGGTTCCCAAGGCAGTCTTTACCTGGTATCCCTGTGATAGAGGCAGCGAACTTTGCTAGATCAGTGCTGCGTATTGATAACAATCCGTCTCATTCCATAAATATTGGTAAGGTCTCGAATTTAGGCTCTGTAGATAAAGCGCAGAATGTAAACTTAGACATCCGTTCGCTAACATCCCACATATTTGTAACTGGCAGTACTGGAGCAGGAAAATCCAATGCTATTTACGCTATCTTGCATAAGTTGCATAAAGATGAAGGCATCCCATTCCTCATAGTTGAACCTGCAAAAGGTGAGTATAAAGCTATTTTTGGTGGCGACGAGTCTGTAAGTGTATTTGGTACTAACCCCAAGTTCACGCCGTTAATCAAATTGAACCCATTTTCATTCCCGGATGGGATTCATGTGATGGAGCATATCGATCGTTTGATCGAAATTTTAAATGCAGTATGGCCAATGTACGCCGCAATGCCAGCAATATTAAAAGAGGCTGTAGAGTTAACATATGAAAGAGCAGGCTGGGATTTACTAAATTCAGAATGCAGCTCTGAGCAAATTTCTTACCCCGACTTCCATGATCTTTTGGCAGTTCTGCCAGAAATAATTAACAAGTCAGATTATTCTCAAGAGATGAAAGGGAATTATTCAGGCGCGCTGATAACCAGAGTTAAATCTTTAACTAATGGATATTACAGCACTATCTTTCAAAAAGATGAAATTTCGCCTGAGATTATTTTTGATCAATCGTGCATTATCGATTTGTCACGCGTTGGCTCTTCAGAAACGAAGTCATTATTAATGGGCATTTTGTTTTTGAAGTTGAACCAGCACAGAATGGCAAATGCCACTTCCCACAATGCAGGCTTAAAGCACATAACGGTACTTGAGGAAGCACACAATTTATTCCGACGTACTTCAACTGAGCAAGGCCAAGAGACCGCTAACTTGCAAGGCAAATCTGTAGAGATGATTGCAAATGCTCTAGCGGAGATGCGCACTTATGGTGAAGGCTTTATTATTGCTGATCAGGCTCCAGGGTTATTAGACCAAGCTGTTATACGTAATACAAATACGAAGATAATCTTACGATTACCTGATTTTGACGATCGTAACTTGGTAGGTAAAGCTGCAAGGTTAAATGAAGATCAAATAGAAGAGCTTGCGCGTTTGCAAACAGGCTGTGCAGCGGTATTTCAAAATAACTGGGTAGAGCCAGTACTTTGCCAGTTCGATGAGTTCAACGAAGAGTTGATAAAGCCATTTACATATTCAGCGCCTAAAGAAAAACTTGTTGATCATCGTAAACTAGCATTAGTAAATTCGATAAAAGAAATACTAAAGCAGAGCAGTGACTTGTCAAATTTTGAACCTTTTAATAACGATCCTAGCAGTAAAAAAGTTAGTCATTTACATCAGCGCTTAATTGAAAAATTAAATATCAATACGTTACTTGACCAAGTTCCAATGTCGCAAAATATTGATATATGGATTAACTGGCTTTCAGATGCCATTTTTAGTGTTGTTCAAAAGAACCTACTAACCATACGGGAGCAAAACGAATTGGTAGCCTTAGTGCTAGAAGTTCTTGCTGTCGAGTCACCTAATAATAAACCGTACTTTGACGCTAAGGTTTCTGAACTGAGACATGCTTCTAAGGAGCTGATATGAATCCTTACTTTTTTAAAGAGGTTAGCACGCCATTAAAGTCTATGGGTGAGAAAACACCTGATTTTTCAAAAGGTTATAATCAAAGTGAAACTTTAAGTACATTCAAAAATAGTGATTTTTCTTCACGAAAGGGTGTTGATGGAAATGCATTTTTTGATAATAAGTCTGAGCCTACATTTTTGGATAATAAGCAAGCAGCATTCAAAGAGCAGACTACAGAATCACAGCATTTACCAGTTAACAACGGAGAGTGGCAGGGGGGCAGAGGGAATTCAGACTGGATTCCAGATGATAATTTCGCACCTAAAAAAAATAATAGTGACGAATTAACATGGGCGCAGATTAAAGACAAGTACAATTTTGATTCTATTAACTTCAAAGAAGGTGAGCCTGACTTTTCTGAGGTGTCACAGGAGTCTGTAGAAATTGAGGATTTTACTGAGGCACGTAACGGTAATTTTGCTCAAGCAGATGAAGCGTGTGCGAAAAAATGGTCGGATGAACAGAAAGACGGAAAAACTTGGACTCCCGACGAAGTAAAAGAATACAGAAAAGAAAATGAGCTTACATGGCATGAGCGTTCTGATATGAAAACAATGGATCTAGTGCCATCGGTTGTTCACAACAATATTCCTCATTCAGGCGGTATTTCAGCGATAAAAGGGGTTGCATAACCATGGACAAAAAGTTTTGTGAAGACCCAGTATTTGGACTTATGACATTCAATCACTCATGGGAAAAAACGGAATCGATATATTGGTGGGGGGGCGCTGAACGGTCTGTAAATATTGTTGCTTTCGCTTATACAGGGGACCAAATTAGTAGTATTCAGAGAGATGCTTACGAAGACTACAGGCTAAATGTTGTTTCAGTAATAGATAATAACCTTAGTCTTTTACTTCAGTACCTTTCAGAAAATTTTGATTCAAAAATAAGCTCTAAAGGTATATTTGAAAAAATCACCCCAAGATCTGTTGTTTTTCAGAAGGATGGTACTTGGGGGATATTGTTCGACTGTATTTTTGATGCCGAGAATGGCATAAGTTTATACAAAAACACTAATAATAAGTGGAGTGTTGGTTTGCAAGATGACTTTTTATGATTAAGTGATTTACAGTTTTTTTTGAGACCTTTACTTTACAGACCCTACCAGTAGAGTCATTTCTACTGGTAGAAAGTTTTCCTGATTATCAAAACGCATGCCGCTTAACTTCATCCAAATTCGCCACCATAATTTGCTGCGCCTCCGGGCGCGCTTCTATTTTGGCCAAATCCAGATTTAACGCCTGCACGGCATAAGGCACTAGTGCAGAGCGCACGGAGAACACCCGCTTGCCGTGTTGCATATTGTAATCTTCGGCAATAATGGCTTTTTGATAATCAGTTAAGCGGGAATCGGGCACCAGCACGATATCAATAGTGGTGTTCCAGCGTGCATCCTGC
>NZ_AHTH01000016.1 GCF_000245735.1 Alishewanella jeotgali KCTC 22429 | reverse complement strand
GGGGAAAAATCTGAAATCAGTTCTTCTGCCACAAAATCATTGATAAGGTCCTGTTCATCAGCGGTATATTTTGGATCGTGCATAGAATTTACCTCAAATACTGCTTGGTTGCTTTACGGCTTGGAATAATCGTTTTCAAAAAAAGTTCATGCTCAGTCTCTACATACGGGACTAAGCAAGCCTGCTGGCCGATTTGCACGACCATAATACGCTGGTTAGGGTATTTTGCGATATTTGGATGTATCAGATCATCCATAATTAAGCCCTGGCGCGTTGAAAATAGCACATCTTCAAATGACACATTACGTTCAGTCATCAGTAGATGATTCTTGTTCGCATTCCAATTGATGGCTTTCATAAAGCAAAGGTTAGCAGCTTATTGACAATTTGTCTTGATACTAAGCGGTGTCTCAGTCACCGCGCTTGCTTATACTATGCCTGATAGCTATTAACACACCGCATTAGCGGTAGGATTAGCCAATTTAACGCGCCAAAAAACAAACCCGCACGAGGCGGGCTTGTTGTTCGGTATCTGACCCCGAAGGTTCTTGATCTAAACAAGCTTCGTGGGGCATTAGGGCGCATTGATAACGCCATCCTATATGAGCAACTCGATGATATTTTTGAAATTGCAGCTAAATACGCAAAATCAATCGCCATTGCTCATGCTATGCCTGATGCTAACAAACGAACAGCATTAGCCGTAGCTTTAGAGTATTTGTCACTGAACGATTATGAAATTCAGACCGATAATGATGCGTTAGCTGATGTTATGGTTGCCGTAGTACTGGATGAGATCAACGAGAAAGAACTGGCTGATATTCTTTATACTCTGTATCTCAGTAAGCCTGAATAACTAGTCCCTGATTCCAGAAAATACAACTGTAAGGCCCAGCCTGTTGGCCAGCTACGCGAGCGTTACGACCAGCCCACTCACTAAAAACAAACCCGCACGAGGCGGGCTTGTTGATTCGGTATCTGACCCCGAAGGTTCCGGATTTGGTTACGCTATTGACACCGAGAGGTTAATGGGTGACCCCGAAACAACGAAAAACAACGAACAACGGAAACGAACGGAACGGAACAAACGGCAAACGGTATCTGACCCCGAAAAAAGGTTCAGCGCTCCACCTCTTTAAAAGCACCAGAGACATATTTATGCAGGATGCTACTTACCAACGATTGATAAGGTAGTCCTTGCTCAAGTGCTCGCCGCTGGATAACTTCCAAATCACGTACCGAAATCCGCACACTGATTTTTCGGTCTTGTTCGATATTATTGGCAGCGAGTTGCATTAGTGCATTTTTCCGCTCA
>NZ_AHTH01000017.1 GCF_000245735.1 Alishewanella jeotgali KCTC 22429 | reverse complement strand
AGCATGGGCGCATTCTTGGAGGTGCAAGTCCTCCCATAAGCTGGCTACAGCGAATGAAGTGAAGCGCAACTGCAGAACGGCGACGGACTGTGGGGAGGAAGCGTGGAGCGAAACTGCGAGCCGATGAACAAGAATCGGATATGAGGCGTGACTGAGCAGGGCGAGCAGGCATAATTCTGCGAAGCTCTTGTAGCCAAAGCTTTGTGACGTAAATCCGGCGGTTGTGCAGTGAAGGAATGCGTTCTTACCTGGGGAGATCTCGCCTCATGCCTGAAAGGGCGACGTAGTGATACGGAGCGAGAAGTCAGCAGAGGCCGTAGTAGTGGATAACACGAAGGGCCGAACGAGAAGGAGTGTGAAACGCGTTGTTGATGAATAACGTCATGCATCAGATGTCCAAAGAGTTGGAGCGAGGTAAGCAAAAGCAAGGTGAAGCCTTGTTGATGCCTACCCGTGATGAAACGGTATTCCCGCAACAACAGTTCAAACACACAGGGCAAAGCTTGCTTGAGCAGGCGCTTGCGAGGGAGAACATGCGCTTAGCGTGGCAACGCATTAAAGCGAACAAAGGTAGCGCCGGAGTAGATGGTCTGACGATAGCACAGACGGCAGAGCACCTTAAGGTGCAGTGGCCGGCTATCAAAGCGCAGCTGCTAAACGGCAGTTATCGTCCACAACCGGTACGCCGGGTCGGTATCCCGAAGAGTGATGGCACCGAGCGCGAGCTGGGTGTCCCAACGGTGACGGACCGACTCATCCAACAAGCGTTACTTCAGGTACTGCAACCGAAACTGGACCCACAGTTCAGTGAGCACAGTTATGGCTTCAGACCTGGCAGACGGGCCCAGAGCGCGGTATTAGCCGCGCAACGTTATGTGCAGGAAGGCTACCAGATAGTCGTTGATGTTGACTTGTCGAAGTTCTTTGACCGGGTGAACCATGACATTCTGATGGACCGACTGAGCAAACGGCTGGACGATAAAAGCGTACTGCATCTTATCCGGGCTTATCTGAACGCCGGCATCATGGCTAATGGCGTGGTGATAACGCGCCAAGAAGGCACACCACAAGGTGGACCGCTCTCGCCGTTGTTGGCGAATGTGCTACTGGATGAGGTTGATAAAGCCTTAGAGCAACGCGGCTATCGGTTCGCCCGTTATGCAGACGACTGCAATGTGTATGTCCGCAGTCAGAAAGCGGGAGAGCGGGTGATGGCGTGGCTGCGCAGGCTTTATGCGAAACTGCGTTTGCAAGTGAATGAAAGCAAAAGTGCGGTAGGCAGCGTGTTTGGCCGAAAATTCTTAGGGTACAGCCTGTGGCGAACCCGAAGAGGCGAGGTTAAACGCGCGGTATCTGAAGCGGCACTGATGCGTTTCAAAACACGGGTAAAGCAGTTAACACGCCGACAGACAGGGCGCAGCCTAAGTGAAGTCATTGCTGGGTTACGTCGCTATATGCTGGGTTGGAAAGGCTACTTCGGGTTATCCCAAACGCCCTACATCTGGCAAAGGTTAGATGAATGGATAAGACATCGTCTGAGAGCTATTCAGCTAAAGCAGTGGCGGCATGGCAAGCGCGCGTATGAAATGGTACGCAAGCTTGGCGGCACAGAAAATGTCGCCAAGCGGATTGCCGGAAACTACCGAAGTTGGTGGCGAAACAGCCAGATGTTACTCCATACAGTACTGACGATAAGCTACTTTGACAAACAAGGTCTTATAAGACTCTCATGACCTCAACTTCTCGAACCGCCCGGTGCGGACCCGCATGCCGGGTGGTGTGGCAGGGGCCAGTCAGTTACACTGACTGCCCCTATGCCGATTTGCGCTTTATCCCAACGGCTACGTTGTTGTCAGCCTTTGCCGGGTTTCATTTGCACAAGCACCGCTGGATTTTCAGGTTAATTTAATCTAAACACTGTGGCTTTTTCATCTTAGTCAGACCGTTTTGTTCATCGCAGCGCTTTAATATGCAGAGCAGTTAACAACAAACTTGGTGCCTGCGGAGTCGGGCCTGATTAAAAGGGTATAACGATGAAAATAGCAAAATTATCATTCTTTACCGCCAGTTTTTTACTGGCCGCCGCAGTGCAGGCAGCACCCGGTTATAAAAACGTCATTACTGACGCTGAACTGCAGGCCGCACAGCAGGCCTGGGGTGAGGCGCTGATCAGTATTAGTCAGGCTTATCAGCAAGGTGGTCGCGACCAGGCGACCAGTCGGGCTCGCGAGGTACTGGATGCGGCTTATGGCTATAACCTGGGCCCGGTATTGTTTAAACCGACGCTGGCCAGCGGTGAGCAGACTTTCCGCACCAGCTACGATGGCGCCCTGGCATACTTTGTCGGCGGTAACAGCGCCTTTGCTGATGACAGTGGTTTTGCCCTGAAAGGCTGGCAAGGTTATCAGTTCCGCAATGCGGCGGTGCACATTAACGGCGATCTGGCGTTGACGATGGGGCATGTGATGCTGACCAATGCGGCCGGCGAGGTGACCACTGTCGACAAAACCTGGGGTTTTAAAAAAGATGACCAGGGGGCGCTGCGGATCGTGTTACATCATTCCTCCCTGCCTTTTAGCGCAAACTAAAGGCAACAACATCCCCTCCTGAGTTCCCATCATGGCTTTTGGCTGGTAAGGCGCCTCTGCTTACCAGCCTTTTTTCGTCCCAAAAGACCACCGCCCGTGACAGCAAACGTCAACACGCCCTAAGGTTTACTCGGCCTGCAGGCAATAGCCCAGACCGCGCCGGGTGTGTAACAGTTTTTGCGGATGGTGCTCGTCCACTTTTTTGCGCAGCCGGGCCATATACACATCCACGATATTGGTCAGCGGATCTTCGTTCAGCCCCCAAACATTGGTCAGGATCCGCTCGCGGCTGTAAACTTTACCGCTATTGGCCATCAGCAGCTCCAGGATCGCCAGCTCTTTGGCGGTAAGCAGTAAATCACGGCCAGCCCGCTGCACCCGCATAGTGTCTAAATCTAACAATAAATCGGCAACCTGCAGCTGACGGCTTTGTACCGGGCTTAAGCCCCGTTTGGCCAGACTTTCAATCCGGGCTAATAATTCCTCGAAATGAAACGGCTTGCCGAGGTAGTCATCTGCGCCACAGCGTAGACCTTTTACCCGCTCTTCAACTTCCGATAACGCCGATAGCATCAGGATGCGGGCATTAACCTGCTGGCTGCGCAATTGCTGGCACAGGGTCAGGCCATCCACCTGCGGCAGCATGCGATCCAGCACGATAATATCCGGCTCGAACTGACGTACAGCCTCCAACACATCCCGACCATTGGTAATTACCTGCGTCAGATAGCCCTCAGCCTTCAGGCCGCGGGCCAGAAAAGCGGCAACCTTATCATCATCTTCAACGATCAGAATCTTCATCATTCACTCCCGGAAACAGCGGTAAGGTTAGCGTTACGCAGGTACCACGTGGTTGGTTCGCTGACAGGCGGATACTGCCATCATGAGCTTCCATAATATCTTTAGCAATACAAAGGCCGATACCCAGGCCATCCGGCCTGGCCTGTCGGGCGGCAGCGCTGCGGTAGTGACGGGCAAAGACCTGGGCGATTTCATCCGGCTGGATCCCGATACCCTGATCCGCCAGCGTCAGCTGTAACTCGGTCTCAGTAGCACAGAATTTCAGATTCAGCGCCGGAATGTCTTTGGCATATTGCCGGGCGTTATCGACTATGATGCGTAGCACGGCAGAAAACTTTTCGTCATCGACCAACAGGTAAAGTGGGTCGGCCGTACAACCTGAAATATCAGTATGCAGTGGCACAGCGGCGGGTAACCATTGCTGTATCGTGCTGATACTTTGCTGAATAAACTGTGCCAGCGGTTTGGTATGCAGCTGTACCTGACGCAGGCGATCCTCACCGCGTGCCAGCAGCAGTAAGTCGTCAATCCGGCGGCTAAGTTGCTGACTGGCACTGAGGATCCGGCCAAAGGCGTCCTGATAGTCGCTGGTGCTTTTCGGCTGACCGCGTAAGCTGATTTCGGCCTCGCCCTGAATACTGGTCGCCGGTGTTCTCAGCTCATGGCTAATGTCCGCCAGCAGTTGCTTTTGCCGGTACTCGGCCTGATGTAACTGGTCCAGGGCCTGCTGTAACTGACTGGTGCGTTCGGCAACCAGTTGCTCGGCCGCCAGCTGGCTTTGCTTTTCGCGTTTGGCATAGTCCGCAATATAGCCGGACATCAGATTAAACTGGCGCGCCAGTTCAGCAAATTCGCCCGGGCCCTGCTCAGCAATGCGGTATTCAAAATGCCCCTGCTGCAGCTGTTTCGTGCCATCCAGTAACGATTGCAGCGGCCGGCTTAGCGCGCGCGCCAGATAAAAACCCAGCATAATCGCCAGTACCAACCCCAGCAGACTAATTAAAATGGTGGTGCGTTTGACACTTTGTACTGCACTCAGGGCATCGCTTTCGGTGCTTTGGGCCCGCTGGCGTTGTCCGACTATGGCTTGTTGCAGCAATTCTGCCAAATCGGTGTCCTGGATTTTATCAAATAAACTGATTAGCGCTGTCCAACGTTCGGCATCATCTTTGTAGCGGGCAATTTCGCGGGTTTTCAGCGCCTGCTCCAGAGTTTGCAGATTGGTTTGCAACAGTGAAATCACCTTAACCTGTTGCATAGTGTGTTGTAAGTCTGCTTCCTGACTGTGATACAGCTGATCGCGAATGGCCAGCTGCTCCAAAGTGCTCAGTTGCTGCTGCATCCGGTTGAACAGGGTATCGCGAAATTGGGTATTGGCGTCGTCTGTTAGCAGATATTCGGCCAGCCAGACTTTTAGCCGCTGTTTATCTGCCCTCAGCGAAATAAATTCGGCCAGCATCTGGTTGGCAACCCGGTTGCGTTCAGTATGGAACTCGGAATTTTGCTGCGCCCAAAACGCCATGCCTGCCTGCAGCAGGATAATGCTTAGCAGTACACAGAGCGAGACTGCCAACTTTCGTAGAAACATGCTGCGCTGCCTATCTGGTCAAGTGAACGACCAGTATAGAGCTTTCAGCGAGGTTGATCATGAAAATCAGGTTAACGCGCTCAGTCTTGCCAAACCGGATCCAGTGTCAGTAGCAGGCGTGGTTCAGCCAGTGCCGGCGAGCGATGGCTAATGGCATAGGTGGCCATATTTTCCCAGCCACTGCCTTTAAGCAGTGCGACATCAGCCTGCTGTAGCTGCTGCACCCGGGCGTTGTTGTAACGCCAGATCGGCGATAAAGTCGTCCTTACCCGGTGCATCCTGCAATTGCTGTCGCAAAGCGGCCTGGTCGAGTTGCTGGCCAATAAACACCAGTTCCTGCCGGCAATCGCCAAAGGGACCATGAAATTGCGCCAAAATCGCTGCCTGCGATTCGGCATCGTCTGGCCACTCGTCGCGCGGCACGGCTTGCCAGAACAATCCGGCCATGCCATAGCGGGCAATGCCACCGGCCTGATGCCATTGCCAGGCATAATCGGGGGTACTGGCTAACCAAAAATAACCTTTTGAGCGCAGTAATTTGCCGGTTGGCCAATCTTGGTGTAAAAAATCATAAAAGCGCTGGGGATGAAACGGCCGCCGCGCGACAAAACTAAAGCTACTGATGCCATATTCTTCGGTTTCTGGCGTATGCTCACCGCGTAGCTCCTGTAACCAGCCTGGCGCCTGCGCCGCCTGCCGTCTTCATGTTCAAAGGTAAAGGTTTCGGCAATCGGCAGTGGCTCGGAAATCCCGGTCGATTCAATTACCAGATAGTCAAAACGCCGCTCTTGCGCCAGTTTGCCAATTTCCAGTAATAAATCTTCGCGCAGGGTGCAACAAATACAGCCATTGCTCATCTCGATCAGCTTTTCTTCGGCACGGTTCAGGCTGACTTCTTTATTAACCTGGGCGGCATCAATATTGATTTCACTCATATCATTAACGATCACCGCAATACGCAGACCATCGCGGTTATGCAGAATATGGTTCAGTAAGGTGGTTTTACCGGCGCCGAGAAAACCGGATAACACCGTTACAGGTAATGCTGTGGTCATGGAATAGCCTGTGCGTTGCTTTGCAATGTTATAGTATATCAATTATAACCTGCCTGAGTGGCAAGTCTATAGCCAATAGATTTCGCGATAGCGGCTTAGCAAAGACCGAGTAAACAGACTAATCAGGGGAAATGGTGCAAATCTACGCCCACAAGTAGCAGATCACTGTGCCAAGGGAACTGGAGCAGCAGATATGAATTAAGTTAGGTGGACTCCGCTTCACACTGTTAGGGACATAACATTGAGCGGTCAGCATTCTGACGGCGATCTTAACCCAATCGCTCTTTCAGCCGAGTCACAATATCCCGGCGTTCATGGATGATACCGATAATCACTGGTTTGGGGGATGCACCCTGTATATAAAAAATATAGTGGTATCGGTATTTTGCCACTAAAAGGTGAGGGAAAGTGCTTGAGAAAGATCTACCTGGTAGCGCTTTGGTAGCAATGGCATGGAAGGCCTCTTTAAGGCCGTCCCGGTACTGTTTCAGCATGTCGCTGCCCCAATGGTCCAGGGTATAGCGTGCCACTTCCAGCAGGTCTTGTTCTGCGTCGGCGGTAAGCACATAGGGCAGCATTGTTGTTAACCCTTTTCCCGTTCAGCCTCGGCAAAAATCTCGTCAACCGTGCGGGTGGCAAACTTACCCTGTTCGGCAGCCTGGATGCGCGGCGCCAGAAAGGTTTCCAGCGCTTTCAGGGCGCTTTCTTCATCACCATTAGGCAGTGTGCGCTCAAGTACATAGTCCTTGATGGATTTGCCTTGCAGGGCTGCGGCGGCTTTCAGGCGCTGATGCTGTGCCGGGGTAACTTCGATGGAAAGGCGCATGGGGAGCTCCTCGTCGCGATAAGGGACTTATGCCAAGTATAGGTTGGCTGTAGCAAATGTTCAATAGTAGACATTTGTTGTTTTGTTGGCAGCCAGATGAATATGGTTATTGTGCTGCCGTAAGATAAATTCAGTGCCCAGTGCTTTAATCCCGCCAACATTGATTTGTATAGCTCTTTGTAATAGCGGGTGAGTAAAGACAGGGTAATTAGATTAGTTATTGAGTCTGTTTGGCTTTTCTTTTAGGTCTGCCTGTTGATGTGATTATTGGTGTGAATGCCAAGGTGTTTGCTCAGGCGCAGGGCGTACCCTTTGTTAATGCAGCAGGTGAAGCCCTGACGCCGGCAACAATGCATTACTATTTTACTTTTGTTTCAACTTTTGTATTGGCTGCCGTTGGCGCCTAGGTGACTAAAATCATCTAATAACTCCGTTTTCTATGGGGTTATGATAGATAGATTTAGCGGTAAAGCACTGCGACAAATTGTCGCAGTGCTGGAACTACTCGGTGTGAGCCGCAGGGGACGTTGAAGGGAAGGTGCTTACTGCCTTGTTTGTCTTAATTGCTGTCCAAGCTGATAAAACTCACTTTGCGTTGACCAATTTGGCCATTGCCCGCTATTGGCTAGATCTTCCAGTACCAAATAATGCAGCTGAGTGTCTTGCAGTAAGGCACCAAAGTCCCAATCCGGGGTAAAGATATCATCCGGCGTATGGTAGCGCGCCTGAGTGGCTTGCAAAGCCGCTTCACCTACCGCTTTTCCACCCTGCAGGCTGTCGGTTCCCGGCCCCATAAAGAGTCCTGGAATACCGACCTGGGCAAAAGCAAACTGATCTGAACGGTAGAAAAAGCCTTTTTCAACTTCAGGATTGCCTATCACCACCCGTTGCTGCTTAGCGGCCTGAAATCTGACAACATCATCCAGCTCGGATTGTCCTAAACCGATGATCCAGATATCACGGGTTTCGGGCACTGGGAGTAGGGCATCGATATTAATGTTAGCGACAATCTGTGCTAATGGCACTGTGGGATTGGCAACATAGTGCTTGGTACCGAGCAAGCCTGATTCTTCCAGCGTGATCACTAAAAACAGCACTGAGCGCTCAAAACCGCCCTGAGCAACGGCTTGCTCTGCGATAGCTAACAAGGCGGCAACCCCACCGGCGTTATCAATGGCGCCATTGTAAATCGCTAGCGCCCCATCCTCTTTTGGAATGGCTCCGAGGTGATCCCAATGCGCGGTTACCACTAACCATTCGTCTGCACGGCTTTTGCCGGGTAAGGCAGCTAACACGTTATTCGAGCGGCCGGTCTGCACATCTAGCTTGATGCTGGCACTCAGCTGATGGCCTTCCAAGGCGACCGCCTGAAAACCTGGTTGGGCGGCACGGGTCTTCAGCGCCTGAAAATCTAAACCGGCGCTGGCGAATAACTGCTCAGCACCTTCAGTAGAGAGCCAGCCGATCACCGGTGTTTTGGCACTTTGATTATTGGCTAAATCAAATTGGGCGCGCTGCATCATATTTTGCACCACATTAAAGCCATAACCGGCAGCTGCGGTATCGTGCACAATTAAACAGGCTGCGGCTTGTTGCCGGGCACATTCTTCATATTTGTAGGTCCAGCGGCCATAGTAGGTCATCTCCTCGCCTTTAAATAAGGCGGGATCTTTACTGGCAAAGCCTGGATCATTTACCAGCACGATAACCGTTTTACCTTTGGCATCCAGTGCCGCGAAATCATGCCATTGATACTCGGGAGCAACCACGCCATAGCCGGCAAACATAATATCGCTGGCACTCAGATTTACCTCTGTTTGCCCGGTACGGGAGCTAACCACGATATCTGTGCCTACCTGCGGTTGCCAGCCATTAGCACTGCCGGTTAAACGGACTTGCGGCTGACCGATATTCGTGACCTGCATATAGGGTACAGCCTGAGTAAAGCTGTCATTATTACCGGCTTGTAAGCCCAGTTGTTGGAATTGTTGTACCAGATAATCGACGGTAAGAGTTTCGCCCTCGGTACCCGGCTGGCGGCCTAAAAAGGCATCACTGGCCAGTTGTTGGATATGCCGGCTTAACTGCTCAGCCTGAAATTCAACCTGTGCTGTACTTTGATGGCCATCGGCATTTTGCGACAGGCTGGGTTCGGGGGCTTTGCCGCAACCGGCAATGATTACAACCGCACTAAGTAGTGGTAGTACAAAATGTTTTTTCATCAAAACTCCTGCTCAAAGGTTTCTGCAAAACGAAAGGCTTGCCCTTGCGGCTGCCCCTGCACCTGATCACTGTGCATCACCAGTTTGCCGTTAATTAGGGTAGCAATAGGCCAGCCGGTTACTCTTGTACCATGATAGGGCGTCCAACCGACTTTACAGGCAATCCAGCTGTTGTCGATCTGACGTTGTGCCGCTAAATCAACCAGCGTTAAATCGGCATCATAGCCCACGGCTAGCCGGCCTTTGCCGATTAAACCAAAGATCCGTGCCGGATTGCTGCTGATTAAATCAACCAATCTTAATAGACTCAGGCGCCCGGCAGCAACGTGATTCAACATTATCGGCAGCAGAGTTTGTACCCCGGTCATACCGCTTGGAGAATCCGGATAGCTTCTGGCTTTCTCTGCCAGTGTATGGGGGGCATGATCGCTACCGAGGATATCGACAGTGCCATCGCTGATCCCCTGCCACAGCGCGGCTTGATGCCAGGCTTCCCGTACCGGCGGATTCATCTGTGCCAGGCTGCCTAATTGCTGATAGCAATCCGGTGCCACCAGTGACAAATGATGAGGCGTGGTCTCCACCGTAAGCCAGTGTTTAAAGGCTGCCAGATACTGCATTTCCTCCGCGGTCGACACATGCAGGATATGCAGCGGGCGCCTGGCTTGCTGGGCCAGTGCCACAATTCGTTGTGTGGCCAGGAAGGCACTTTCGCTATCGCGCCAGACTGTATGATTACGAACATCATTAGCGGTTAACGGCTTGCGTGCTCTTAAGCGCGCTTCATCCTCGGCATGGATCGCTACCCGCCGCTTACCATCCTGTAAAATGCTTAACAAGAGTTCATCTTGCTCTGCCAGTAAGTCGCCAAAGGAGCTCCCCATAAATACCTTAATACCGGCACAGCCCGGTAGCTGCTCTAATTGGGCTAATTGCCCCAAATTTGCGGCGCTGCCACCGATATAAAAGGCATAGTTGCAGTAGCTGTTTTGGGCCGCGATATCGAGTTTCGCTTGCAGGCAAGCGGCAGACAAGGTCAGTGGATTGGTATTCGGCATCTCGAAGAAGCCGGTAACGCCGCCCAACACAGCGCCTTTACTGCCGTGCGCAATATCTTCTTTATGGGTTAAACCCGGTTCACGAAAATGCACCTGCGTATCGATAGCGCCGGGTAATAGGTGCAGACCAGTGGCGTCCAATTGTTCGGTAAAGGTCCAGCCGCTGGCGCCGATAGCGGCTATCTTACCAGCAACCACCGCCAGATCTGCCTGAATGATGCCGGCCGGTGTGACCAGCTGTCCATTCCGAATCAAGAGATCGGCATGTTTTTGCTGTATTTGTTTAAGAAAAGCACTTGCCATCAAATTGCTCCTTAATAGGGAGGGGGAAGCGGCAAACACGCTGTTTCACCGCCTTGGGCTTAAAGCAAAAAGGTTTCTATGGTTCTGGCCAGTGTTTCCCGCTCGATATCATAGGTAATAAATACCAAACGGGTTTGCCGGTCAGCGTCAGGCCAGGCAGTTAAAAAGGCCGCCGGATGAAAGATATGTTGCACCCCATGGATCACCACAGGGCCGGAGTGCCCCACGACATTAACAATGCCCTTCACCCTGAGCATATTCGAGCCCATTAACTGCATCAGGATATTAAGCCAGCCTTCCAGCCGACCAGGTGTAATGGCTTGTGGCAGCGTAAAGCAATGCGCCTTGATATGATCATTATGGCGGTTGGGGTCATTCTGGCTAAGCGTGGTACTGGGCGCGCTGAGACTGGCAAGTTGCCCCGGCACAGTGTCACTCAGGCTGGTCAGTGAAAAGGCGGCACTGTTTAGCCATTGCCGCAGTGGGATAGTGCTTTGCTGAGGTTCAATATGGTCAAGACTCAGCAGCGCTTGTGGTTCTAAGTTGCCTTGCTGGATGGTTCTGATCTGAGCGGCCGGATTAAGCTGCTTTAACCGTGCAGTAAGCTGCGCCAGCTTTGGTGTTGGCTCAGCTTGTAAATCGGTTTTAGTTAGTAGCAACAAATCTGCTACCGCCACCTGCTTTTGCGATTCCGGATGCCGGTCCAGGGTTGCGGCAGCATGCAGGGTGTCGAGTGTGGTAATAACACCTTGTAGCCGGTATTTGGAGGCGAGGGTAATATCCGTCATCAGGGTATGCATAATAGGTGCTGGCTCAGCCAGGCCCGTGGTTTCAATAATCACCCGATCGAAACTGCGCTCGCCCTGGCGGGAGAAGCGCCAGTGAATATCACGCAAGGTTTTAGCCAGATCGCCTCGGATGGAGCAGCATAAGCAGCCACTGGCCAATTCGATAATCGTATCGTCACTGGCATGGCTGACCAGTAAATGATCCAGGCTGACAGTGCCAAACTCATTAATAATAATCAGGGTTCTGGCCAGCTCTGGCTGTTTTACCAGCTGGTTTAATAAGGTGGTTTTGCCACTGCCTAAAAAGCCAGTCAGTAAAAATACCGGTAAACGGGTGTTATTCGTCATAAAAATGTTTCTCAGCGCCTTCGTGCAGTAGTTTGACATCGGCGCAGTATTCCGAGACCGGCCTGATAAATAAGCGCGCCAAACCAATAGGCTCACCCGTTTCCAGGCAGTAACCGAATTCCTTGCGGGCGATGCGCTTTAGCGCCTGATCAATTTTTGGTAATAGCTTACGCTCGCGATCCATAATGCGCAGGCTAAGCCTCGACTCTTCTTCATATTGCGCCCGATCAACTTCATCACTAAGCTCTGGTGGGCTACTAAGCTGCTGTTTTAGTTCATCGATATGCAACATAGTGCGTTGTTTTAAATCGAGTAAATACCCTTTAAAAAATTCGAGTTGTTCTTCATTCATATAGTCTTCGTCTGGCGAGGCGAGCAGCCTGGCATGCTGCTCTGCGCGTTGGCTCAGATATTCGGCAGTCATATCTTTACTCCTGTTGCAAGCCGGGCAACTGCATCGTGGGGATGCAAGCTGTCCTGATGCTTGAATTCAATTGAGAACATAGGAAATTGCGTGCTGGGTAAATCAATACCTTGCATACCCACATAATCTAAATCGTTCCCAGGGTTGCTAAGGTGAGCCGAGGTGATCTCAATTAGCGATGAAGGGCTGATTTCAGAGGATAGTTGCAACATAGTACGGTCTGCGAGCTGAACAATAATGTGATATTATCACATTGTTGTTCAGGGCCAAGCACTTTGCGCAAATTAGCGCTTACTCCAGCTTGCACGGCTAACAAGCTTATAGCCCTGGTTTTTCCGGTGTTAATCGAACAGAGCTTGCAGCGTATTGCGCTGCACTTTAGGATGCGGCAACTCTTAGAAGGTGAATAAATTGTGATGTTTAAACTAGCCAAAATCTCGTTAGCCGTAGTGACGGTGCTGGCACATAGCCAGGTTGCGTATGCGGAGCAGTCAGAGGCCATTGCTTCAGAGGCTGCTGCTAAAGTGGAACGTATTGAAGTGCGCGCTTCAGGTTTAAAGCGCGAAGTGGTCGAAATGGCCGGTCCGGTTTCGGTATTAAGCGGTGAAGAGCTGCTGCGCCGCACCGACGTCAGTATTGGCGAAACGCTAAAATACGAAGTGGGCGTACATGCCAATTATTATGGCCCGGTGGCCTCGAGGCCGGTGATCCGGGGTTTAGATGGCGCCCGGGTACAGGTCGTGCATAACGGCATGGGCACCGGCGATGTGTCGCGGGAGGGACCGGATCATACTATTACCGCCGATGCAGTAACGGCACAGCAAATTGAAGTGTTACGGGGGCCCGCAACGCTACTGTATGGCAGTGGTGCCATTGGTGGCGTGATCAACGTGGTCGATAACCGGATCCCACAGCAAAGGCCACAGCACAGCGATACCGTGATCCAAACCCGATTTGGTACTGCCGCCAGTGATCGTAGCTTAAGCTTTGCCCATGATAATGGCGCAGAGCAGTTTGCCTGGCACCTTGATGGCAATGTGCGTAAAGGCAATGACTATCGCGTACCTTTATATCAAAACGATGAGGGGGATAGCAGTAAGCGCTTGCAAAACTCCTGGTCAGAGCATCAGGTGCTGAATATCGGCTCCAGCTATATTGCCGAGCAAGGCTTTGTTGGTGTTAGCTATGGCATCATAAAAACGGAATACGGCTTACCGGAAGGCCCTGCTGCAGCAGAGGAAGAAGGTGAATATATTAAGCTTAATCAGCGGCGGGTTGCTCTGGCAGCGGAATATCGGCCAGTGAACAGCCTGTGGCAAAGTGTTACTGCTGATATTGCCTTTACCGATTATGATCATGCTGAATTTGAAGAGGGTGAGCCGGGTACTGAGTTTTTAAGTGAAGCTCTGGAGCTACGTACTACAGCAACCTATGAACTGGCAGACAGCTGGCGCGGTATTGTTGGTTATCATGCTAATTTGCGGGATTATCAGGCCTTAGGCGAGGAAACCTTTACGCCAAACACTGATACTGACAGCCATGCCCTCTTTATGTTGCATGAAAAACGCTTTGGTGTCATTAAGCTGGAATTTGGTAGCCGCTACGAGCAGCTCACGCATCAGGCCTATGAGCTAACCGACAGCCTGGGCAGCCGTGATCTAAAACAAAAATTTAATTTGTTTAGCTGGTCTTTTGGCGCGGTTTACGATGTTATGCCAAATCAGCAGCTGACCTTATCTTACAGCCAGGCTCAGCGAGCACCTGCCGCCAATGAACTCTACGCTAACGGCATTCATATCGGCACCCGCTCTTACGAGATTGGCGTAGGCTACGAGGTGAGCAATAGTAACGGCGCGACGCAAATTGTGCATAATCCGGCGCTTGCCAGCGCTGAGCAGGCCAATAACATTGATTTAGGTTGGCGCGGGCAATTTGCCAATATCAGCACTAATGTTAATCTGTTTTACAATCAAATAGATAATTACGCCTTTTTAGCCAATCTTGGTTTTGAGATTGCTGATTTTGCCGCTTACCAATATCAGCAGCAAGATGCCCGTTTACATGGTATGGAAGCCAGTATTAGCTGGCAAATTACCCCTGAACATCAAGTTACGCTGATCGGTGATACCGTGGTCGCCCGTTTACGCGATGGTGGTTATTTACCACGGGTTCCGTCCTACCGTTTAGGCGCCGAGTATGCTTATCGGGCAGATAGCTGGGGCGGGCAGCTTGGACTGACGCACTATGGTAAACAAAACCGGCTGGCCGAAAATGAAAGCGCGACCGCGGGCTACACCCTACTGGAAGCGGGCCTGAACTATTACTTCGACTGGCAGCAACAGGAAGTGATGGCCTTTGCCAAGGTGCAAAACCTGACCAACCGCCTGGGCTTTGTGCACAGCTCCTTTATTAAGGAAGACGCGCCTCTGCCGGGACGACAGTTGGTACTGGGTTTACGCTTAAGTTTCTAACCACCCCTCCATCCTCGATACACCATTGCCGGACGGCTTGCTGAACGGCAATGGTGCCCCTGCAGCTTAGCGCTGCCGCCCTTGTGACATATTTTCTTACAAATCCGCTACCGCTCAGACTGGCGTGTTATTAGCGTTTTCGTTAGTATCAGGCTACGTATTTTTTACATTTTTTCGGTAGAAGGATCCGCAAAATGAAAAAACTGTTTATTGTCAGTGCAGTAGCTTTAGCTGTAATCACTGGCTGTGCCCAGCAACAACCGGTGTCACAAGGAACCGCTGTCGAGCAACAACAAGCTACCGCGATTCTGGTTAGCCCTAACGATCAACGCCAGTATAAAACCCTGACCCTGCCGAATAAAATTGAGGTGATCCTGGTATCGGATCCAACCACTGAGAATTCAGCGGTGTCGCTGAGCGTCGGTGCCGGCATGTTGCAAGACCCGATGACACAGCAGGGCCTGGCGCATTATCTGGAGCATATGCTGTTTATGGGTACTGAACGCTACCCGGATCCGGCGGAATACAGCAACTTTGTCAGTCAGCATAACGGGGCCGCCAATGCCTATACCTGGCTTGATATCACCAACTATATGCTGCAGATCAACAATCAGGCCTTTGATGAGGCCTTAGATCGTTTTTCTGACTTCTTTAAAAGCCCGAAATTCTATCCTGAGTATTCAGATAAAGAGCGTAATGCCGTCAACGCCGAGCAGTCAATGCGCCGTGAACAGGATTTCCTGGCGCAGTTTGAGCTGATGCGTCGGATGTTTGGCGAGCACCCGTCAAACCGTTTTCTGGCGGGCAGCCTGGAAAGTCTGAGCGACAAGCCGGGTAGCAAGCTGCATGATGAAATGCTGGCCTATTTTGATAAGTACTACTCGGCCAATAATATGAAGCTGGCGCTGATTAGTAATTTGCCACTGGCTGAGATGGAGCTGCTGGCGCGTAAGCATTTTGGCGAGATCGTCAATAAAGATATTGAGATCCCAAAGGTAACAGCCGAACTGGATAATAGCCTGTTTGGTGCGAAGCGCATTCACTATGTACCGAATCAGGATGTGAAACAGCTGCGGTTAGATTTTACCATCCGTAACAACAGCGAGCAGTATGCGGTTAAGCCCAATGAATTTATTGCGTATTTATTACGTTCTGAAATGCCGGGTACTGCCGCCGCTCAGCTAAAAGCGGCAGGCCTGGTTTCCAGCTTTAATGTCTCGGTGACCCCTGATCTTTATGGTAACTACGGTACCCTGGCGATAGATATGAACCTGACTGATGCCGGTATGCAGCAGCGGGAAGCCATCACGGCGGTGGTGATGCAGTATCTGGATCTGATTAAGCAGCAGGGTGTCGATAGCAAATACTATAACGAGATCAAAACCAGCCTGGCCAATCAGTTCCAGTTTCTTGAGAAAACCGATGGTTTTGGCTACGTCGCCGGTTTAACCGCCGCGATGTTAAAGCTGCCGGTAAAACATGTGGTGGCAGCCCCCTATATTTACGAGCGTTTTGATGCAGAGGCCATCAATGATGTGTTAACCCAGCTGACACCGGCCAATCTGCGGGTGTGGTATATCAGCAAGCAGGAGCCACATGACAGCGAGCTGATCCGCCATGTCGGTAAATATAAAATCGTTGATATCACTGCCGAAGAAAAAGCCGCCTGGCAACAACCGCTGGTGGCGTTAAACCTGCCGATGGTCAACCGCTTATTACCGGAAAGCTTCGCCATCAAAGCCCGTAGCGCGCAGCAAAAACCTGAGCTGGTTGTCGAGCAGCCGGGCATTAAGGCCTGGTTATATCCAAGCCAGGCGTTTGCCGACCAACCTAAGGGCCGGCTGGATATCGTGCTGAATAGCCCGGCGGCACAGCAGGATATTAAAGCCCGGGTCGCCTTTGCGCTGTGGCGTGATCTGTATAGCCTGGAGCAAAGTGCACTTCGCACCGAAGCCAGTGCTGCCGGCATGGATGTTTGGTTAAATGATGGTAATGGCCTGATATTAAACCTGGACGGCTTTACCGATAAGCAGCCGCTGTTACTGGAGCAATTATTAGCCGGTTTAACACCGAAGATCACGGCGGACGGTTATGCGCAGGCGGTTGACCGCTATGTGCGGGGCCTGGCAAACCAAACCCGGCAGGTACCATTCCGTCAGGCATTCTGGGCCTTTAACAGCCTGTATCGTGGCGGCAGCTATAATCCGGAGCAGTTAATTGCGACAGCTCAGGCGATGACGGCGGCCGATCTGCAGCAATTTATCGCCAGTACACTGCAGCAAAATCAGGTACGGGTGTTTGCTTTTGGTAATTACGATAAGCAGGATGTGCAAACTCTGGTAGCCAAGTTACAGGCCGCCTTACCGGCTGATCGTACGGTAACGCCTTACACACAAAGCCCGTTCTGGTTACCCAAGCCGGGTGATGTGATTACCCTGCAGCGTGATATTGATGTCACAGACGTGGCCTTAGTGGATATGCATGTGCATCCGGTTAAAGGGATGGCAAGCCGGGCAGCGGCCAGTGTGCTGGCTTCGCACTTCTCCAATCAGGCGTTTGACAAACTTCGTACCGAAGAGCAATTAGCTTACGCTGTGGGTGGTACGGCGATTGATCTGAACGATTACACCGGTTTTGGTTTGTATATTCAGACCCCGGTCAAGGGCCCGGCTGATATGCAGCAGCGCTTTGAGGAATTTAAACAGCAGTATTGGCAAACCCTGCAGCAGGTCACGCCGGAGCAATTTGCCACCTTAAAGCAAAGCTTGCTGATTAGTCTGAACGAGCCACCAAAAAATCTGCAGGAAGAAATGGGACCTTTAGTCAGTGACTGGTATCGCGAGCGCTTTGATTTCGATTCCAAGCAACAACTGATTGCGGCTGTGGAGCAGGTAACCTTAAAGGATGTGCAGGACTTCTACCAACAAACGCTGCTTAACCCGCAGGCCGCCCGCTTATCGGTGCAAATGCGTGGTACCAGCTTCCGCGAGCAACCCTTCGCCAGCTTGCCAAATCAGCGCCTGGTAACGGATATTGCTCAGTTCCAGCGCCAGATGGCTAAGCAATAACGTCCATATCGGCTAACTGAATCATAGCGCCGGCAATTGCCGGCGCTGTTTTTTAATCAATCTCGGAATTTACGGTAGATTACTGTTTGCTGGTTGATAAAAGCATACGGCCTGCCCAGCATGGCGTTTCTTAGCCTGATACATGGCAATATCCGCCAGATGCAGCAATTGCGGTTGTTCACGACTATCCTGCGGAAACAGGGCAATGCCGATACTGCAGGAGATATCGACCGTTAAACCGGCAACGGAATAAGGTTCGCTGATTTGTTGCTGAATCCGTTCCGCCAGCGGCAGTACCTGTGCCGGTAACGGCTGGCTGCTGATAAAGCCGGTGAGTACCACGACAAATTCGTCACCGCTTAAACGCCCGCTAAGATCGGCGGCGCGGGTACTGCTGTGTAAGCGCTGCGCCACCTGCTGTAGTACCAAATCACCCACCGCATGACCATAGCAATCGTTAACCGGTTTAAAACGGTCTAAATCGATAAATAATAACGCCAGAGTATCGCCGCGTAACTGACACAAGGCCAGCTGCTGCTCCAGCATTTTATAAAACAGCGTCCGGTTGGCTAAACCGGTCAGGGGGTCATAAAAGGCTTGTTTGGCAAGCTCGAGATGTTGTTGTTTTTGTTCGGTAATGTCTCTGGCAACGCCGACGTATTTGAGCAAATGCCCATCAGCATCAAAGATCGGTGCGGCAGTAGAGGTATGCCAGCATAACTGGCCATTTTTATGGAAGATCCGGTATTCAATACTGCCTTGTTTGGTGGCAGTTAGCAGTAAGCTTTGCATAAAGGCAAAGCAGCGCGCCAGATCGTCCTGATGCACAAAATGATCAAAGGTGTTGCCCATCACCTCAGTCGGATGATGACCCAAAATGTCCTGCCAGCTCGGTGAGACATAGGTTAAGCAACCATCAGGCGTTAAGGTAAAAATGATATCGCGGGCGCTTTCAACCAAAGCGCGAAACTCAGCTTCACTTTGCCGTAATTTTTGCTCGGCGTCTTTGCGCTGGCTGACATCATTGGCAAAGCCACTAAATAATATGCTGCCGTCTGGCAAGACTTTGGGAAAATCAAAGGCCTCTAACCAGACGATCCGCTCATCAGGACGAATAATCCGCAGCTCAGCATGCCAGGGCTTAAGTTGGGCCGCACATTCGGCCGACGTTTGATACACCCGCTCGGCATCAGCCGGGTGGATACGGTCAAGCAGCAGGCTGGCATCCTGCATAATCGCCTGCGCCGGAATACCAAATAGGGCTTCGCTGTTTTCCGAGGCGTAAACATAATGGAATTGCTGATCGGGGGTTTGTTTTAACTGATATAAAAAGCAGGGTAAATGCCGCGCCAGTTCGGCCAATGGGCCGAACAACTGTTCGATAGAGGAGCTAACCGGTTCTGACTTTTTGTCCATGCCCAGCCTAAGCAAAAAGTTATCACTTTACTGTAACCAGACTTGTTAAGGCTTGCCAGTAATTCTGCGAAAAAAGTCTGTAAGAGTGGGGTTTTGGTCATCCGCCCCCCATCATTACAGGAGAATACTGCTGCCATAACAAGGTTGCGATACGCCGGCCAGAACATCACCGGCGCTATTACGCTAGCGCATTGTAACAAACTCTTCCGCCGACGTTGGATGCAGCGCGACGGTGGCATCAAAGTCAGCCTTGGTAGCGCCCATTTTTATGGCAACGGCAAAGCCCTGCAGCACCTCGTCCATGCCCTCGCCAATACCATGCAGGCCAATAACTTTTTCTTCTGCGCCTAAGCACACCAGTTTAAAGGTACTGAGCGCACGATGCGGGGTAATGGCGTTGTACATCGCCGCAAAGCTGGAGCGATACACTTTAATCTGCTCTTTGCCATACTGCGCTATGGCTTGCTGTTCGGTCAGACCAATAGTGCCAATCGGCGGGTGGCTAAAGACGATAGTGGGGATCAGCGAATAGTCCATTTTCGCATCCGGCATAGCCGGGTTAAATAAGCGCTCGGCCAGCATACGGCCGGCTTTTACTGCCACCGGCGTCAGTTGTGCTTCGCCGGTAATATCACCGACGGCATAAATGCCAGGTACATTGGTATTTTGATAGGCATCGGTGCGGATAAAGCCTTCGCTATCTGGCACCACACCGGCGGCGGCCAGGTTAAGCTGATCGGTTGCCGGTTCACGGCCAATGGCCCAGATCAGACAATCGACATTAAACAGGATACTGCCATTTTTCAGATAAACGGTTAGCCGGCCTTCGCCGGCGGCTTCTACTTTCGCTACTTCGGCTTCGGTATGCAATTGCAGTTCATCCTGCTGCATCCGGCTGAGCAGGGCGTCGGTAATATCGCGATCAAAGCTGCGCAGTGGCCGATCGCCCCGCACCAATAAATGCGTTTCAGTGCCAAGGGCATGCAACACACCGGCAATTTCTACTGCGATATAGCCGGCACCGACGACGACTGCTTTGGTAGGTTGTTGCGTCAGGGCAAAAAAGCCGTCGGAGTCGATCCCCAGCTCAGCTCCCGGAATATCAGGTTTGGTCGGGCGGCCGCCAACGGCAATAGTGATATGATCGGCGGTAATGCGCTCACCGTTGACTTCCACTGTTCTGTGGTCGACAAAACGGGCAAAGCCCTGGATCAGTTCCACGCCATTACTGGCAAAACCACGCTGATAGGCGCCATGAATACGCTCAATATAGGCTTCACGGTTTTTGACCAGTGTGTCCCAGGCAAAGCCTTGCTGTTCCAGGTTAAAACCATAGCTCGGGCTATACTTTACCGCTTCAGCAATATGGGCGCCGTACCACATTACCTTTTTCGGTACGCAGCCGACATTAACACAGGTACCACCTACGGCTTTGGCTTCAATAACAGCCGCTGTCGCACCGCGTTGGGCAGCACGGTTAGCTGAGGCGATACCGCCGCTACCAGCACCGATAGCAAGATAATTATAATGACGAGTCATAACAGGGCCTGTCAGTTAATAGGGTAAAGATGAACCGGAATTTAAGGTTAAACCCTAAGTTGATAGATAGAGCAGATATAGGGCTAACCCGCGCGCAATACAAGCGTCAAGCCGCAGGATTTAGCAAACACACGGCTATTGGCGCTTGACAATATGCCCGCCGGCCCCAACATATTCACAATAGCGAATTTTACAGGAACCCTGCCGATGACTGCCGTGAGCGATAATCCGTTACTTAGCTTTACTGACTTACCACCCTTTTCGAAAATTCAGCCCGAGCAGGTAAAACCTGCGGTGGAGCAGGCGATCAGTGACGCCAGAGCCGTGGTTGAGCAGGTGGTTGCCAGTAGCGAGAACAGTTGGCAGGCGATAGTGGAGCAGTTAGAGCAGGGTTCGGATCGGCTAAATAAGCTCTGGTCACCGGTATCGCATTTAAATTCTGTGGCCAACAGCCCGGAGCTGCGAGCGGCATACGAGAGCTGTTTGCCGCTGTTATCTGATTTTAGCACCTGGCTGGGGCAGCATGAGGGCCTGTATCAAAAGTATCAGGCGCTGGCGCAAAGTCCGGAGTTTGCCGGTTTGACGACCGCGCAACAAAAGGTGGTGACCAATGCGCTGCGTGATTTCAAGTTATCCGGTATCGGTTTGCCAGAGCAGAAAAAGCAGCGCTATGGCGAGATCCAAAGCCGGCTGTCGGAATTAAGCTCCACCTTTTCCAACAATACGCTGGATGCGACTCAGGCCTGGTTTAAACAGGTCACAGATGAGGCTGAGCTCGCTGGTTTACCGGAGGATGCACGTATTGCGGCGGCTGAAGAGGCGCAAAGCCGTGAGCTAAGCGGTTGGGTGTTTACGCTGGAGTTCCCCAGCTATATCGCGGTGATGACCTATGCCGATAATGCGGCCCTGCGCGAAACAATGTACAGCGCCTATTGTACCCGCGCTTCTGATCAGGGCCCGACGGCCGGGCAGTTTGATAACAGCGCCATTATTGAAGAAACCCTGGCCTTAAAACATGAGCTGGCGCAGCTGCTGGACTTTAGTAATGCCGCCGAAGAGTCGTTGGCGACCAAGATGGCCGATAACCCGGCGCAGGTGCTGGACTTTTTAACTGATTTAGCGCGCCGGGCGAAACCACAGGCGCAGCGTGATTTGGCAGAGCTTAGCGCCTTTGCGCAAACTGAGTATGGTGTCAGCAGCTTAAACGCTTGGGATATCAGCTACTATGCCGAAAAGTTAAAGCAAGCCCGTTACGCGGTATCGGATGAGCAGTTACGGCCTTATTTTCCGGCCACTAAGGTGGTGCCGGGCTTATTTATCGTATTAGAAAAACTGTTTGGTATTCGGATTAGGGCGCGTGACGGCGTCGATGTCTGGCACCCGGATGTACAGTTTTATGATATTTTCGCCGCCGATGGCAGCTTGCGCGGCAGCTTTTATCTGGATTTGTATGCCCGCAGCAAAAAACGAGGCGGTGCCTGGATGGATGATTGCCGTGGCCGGCGCTGGCTGGCCGATGGCCAGCTGCAAACCCCGGTCGCCTATTTAACCTGTAACTTTAATAAACCGGTCGGTGGCAAGCCAGCTCTCTTTACCCACGATGAAGTGATTACCCTGTTCCATGAGTTTGGTCATGGCTTGCATCATATGCTAACCCAGGTCGATGCTGCTGCGGTGGCCGGTATTAATGGTGTGGCCTGGGATGCGGTCGAGTTACCAAGCCAGTTTTTAGAAAACTGGTGCTGGGCGCCTGAGGCGTTGCAGCTGATCTCCGGCCATTATGAAAGCGGCGAGCCACTGCCGGCCGACTTGCTGCAAAAAATGCTGGCGGCGAAAAACTTCCAGTCGGCGCTGTTTTTAGTGCGGCAACTGGAGTTTGCCCTGTTTGATATGCGGCTGCATGCCGAGTACGACCCGGCTTTGGGCGGTCGGGTCCAGCAATTGCTGGATGAGGTGCGCAGCCAGGTATCGGTGATAGTGCCGCCACGCTTTAACCGTTTTCAACACAGTTTTGGTCATATCTTTGCCGGTGGCTATGCCGCAGGCTATTATAGTTACCTGTGGGCCGAAGTGTTATCGGCCGATGCCTTTAGCCGTTTTGAAGAAGAAGGCGTATTTAACCCGCAAACCGGCCAGGATTTCCTGCACTGGATTTTAGAGCGCGGTGGCAGTGCCGAGCCAATGGAGCTATTTAAAGGTTTCCGTGGTCGCGAGCCATCAAATGAGGCCTTGCTGCGACATATGGGCATTGCCAGTTAAACTGGATACTGTATTAGTTTAAGGACAATCTATGAGCAAGCGAATCCCGCGCAAGCTATTCCCGCTGTTGCTGGCGACGGCAGCCTTAACACTCAGCGCCTGCCAACAGGCGGCCGGTACCGGTGAAGCCCGGGTTGCACCAGCGCCGCTGGTAGAAGCCATTGATCCGCAGCGTGATCCGATAAAAGCGACCCAAGCGAGGAAGCAACTGATGAGTCAAATTGAGCAAGTCGCTGACGTCAACGAGCTGCGCCGCGAAGTGCTGGCGTTGATTGCAGATAAAAGTGCTGACAATGTGCAGCAGTGTCTGGTATTACCGCTGGGGCATAAGCCTTGTGGGGGGCCGGCGGAATATGTCGCGGTCTCGACCAAAGGTAAGGATCAGGCGGCACTGTTAAAGAAACTGGAAGCCTATAATCAGGCAGCAGAGGCAGAGAATCTGCGGCTGGGCCGGATGTCTGACTGTGCGGTGGTACCTAAGCCGCAGGTGCAACTGGTTAACGGTCAATGTACGCTGGTTAATGAAGTAACCTATTAATCCTTCCAACGCTAAGGGCCGTGACTGACACGGCCACGATCGAGGTTAGACGCTTGCGTCAGGCAGAATCTTTTAAACTGATCTTACAGCGCGCCGAGGCCCGTAAAGGCGGCCCGGCGGCGCTGCGTGCTTTGCTGAGTGAACCACGCACTACTGCTGAACTTTCGGCCTTGCCGGATAATTTGCTGTTAGCCGAGCTGACCAAGAAAATTTTTCAGTCTGGCTTTGTCTGGCGGGTGGTGCGGCAAAAATGGCCGGGTTTTTGCGAAGTGTTTTTCGACTTTGATATCGAAAAAATGCTGCTGCTCAGTGATGAAATGCTGGAGCAAAAAGCGCAGGACCCCCGGATTATCCGTAATTTAAGCAAGGTGTTTACCATCCGTGATAATGCGCTGATGATTTATCATCTGCAGCGTGAGCATGGCAGCTTTGCGAACTTTATCGCCAACTGGCCAACAAGCGATATTATCGGGCTTTGGGCTTATCTGAAGAAGCATGGTGCCCGGCTGGGTGGCAATACCGGTCCTTATGCGCTGCGTGCCATCGGTAAAGATACCTTTTTGCTGACTCAGGATGTTGAAGCCTATCTGAAAGCCTATGGTGTGTTTGATGGCAGCATTAGCAGTAAAAAAAGCCTGCAACAGATCCAGCAGCAGTTTAATCAGTGGCAGCAGGAATCCGGACTGAGTTTACAGCAAATTAGTCAAACCATAGCGCTGAGTATTGGCGAAAACTATGCCGGGATGCAGCAATGAGTGTATTGCTCACCTCCTTACCGGCGGACTATGCCGATGAGCTACAACAGCGTTTCCCGTTAACGGTTATTACTGAGCCTGCTGGTTGGTACCTCTGTTGGGCAGATCAGGCGCTGGTATTGCGCCATGCCGATCTACCAAAGCAGGGCGATATTCTGGTCGATTTTGCCAGCGGTGCGGCCAGTTACCGGCGTCAGTTTGGTGGTGGCAAAGACGAAGCCATTGCCAAGGCCTGTGGCCTGAACAAAAAGCGCAACCTGAGTATTATTGATGCCACCGCCGGTTTAGGGCGTGATGCCTTAGTGCTGGCCAATCTCGGTGCCGCTGTGACCTTGGTAGAGCGCAATCCGCTGGTGGCGGCACTGCTGTATGATGGTTTGCGCCGGGCCGCGGCCAATCCGGCGACAGCAGAGCTCGCGGCGCGAATGCAGCTGCATTTTGCCCCGGCATTGCAGGCGCTGACGGAACTGCCGCCAGCCGATGTGGTCTATCTGGATCCGATGTTCCCACCACGCGAAAAATCGGCACTGGTAAAAAAAGAAATGCGCGCCTTTCATGACGTGGTGGGCAGCGATACCGATGCCGATGCGCTGCTGGCGCCGGCGTTACAGCTGGCGCGCTACCGCGTGGTGGTAAAACGCCCCGGTTATGCTGAAGTGCTGGCGCAACAAAGCCCGCAGCTAGTGGTAAAGGGCAAGAATAACCGCTTTGATGTGTATATAAATCAGGCGATTGCCTGATGTTAATTTAATAGCTTTGCGCCATGGCGCACTAAGGAATAAGCAATGATTAAAGTAGGCGATAGATTACCAGAAGTCAGCTTCTCACAATTAACAGCCGATGGCATGAAAAACCCTACCACCAGTGAGATTTTCGCCGGTAAAAAAGTGGTGTTATTTGCGGTGCCGGGTGCGTTCACGCCGACCTGTTCTGCAGCGCATTTGCCAGGCTATATTGCGCTGGCCGATCAAATTAAAGCTAAAGGCGTGGACACTATCGTTTGTACCGCTGTCAACGACGCCTTTGTGATGAAAGCCTGGGCGGATAGCCAGAACGCGGAAGAAATTACCTTTTTAGCCGACGGTGGTGGCAGCTTTCATAAAGCCATTGGCCTAACGATGGAAACGGCCGACTTTGGTGGTTTGCGGTCGCAGCGCTATGCGATGATTGTCGAGAATGGTGTTGTTACCCTGCTAAATGTCGAACCACCAAAAACCTTTGAAGTCAGTAAAGCCGAAGTGCTATTGGCTGCGTTATAATAACTCTCTGCAATGACAGCTGGCCGCAAGATGACGCGGCCAGTTAAATTCTTAACTGTTGTTATAGGAAAAATAGTTTGAAATCAATCGGTATTGCTGGGGCGGGGTTTTCCGGTGCTATTATTGCGAATGAATTGGCGCAAGCGGGTTATAAGGTTGCGGTGTTTGAGCCTCGCTCGCATATCGCTGGTAACTGTTTTTCTGCCCGTGACGCCCTAAGCGGTGTGATGGTTCATAAATATGGCCCTCATATTTTTCATACCGATAAAGAACATGTTTGGCGCTATGTAAATCAACTTAGCGTCTTTAAACCTTATGTCAATCGCGTCAAAGCGAATGCGGGTGGCAAAATTTATTCGTTACCAATTAATTTGCACACCATTAATCAGTTTTTTGGTAAGGCCATGTCGCCAACAGAAGCTGCTGAGTTTATTCGTCAGCAAGCTGATAATAGCATTGCAGAGCCAGAAACTTTTGAGCAGCAAGCTATGAAGTTTGTTGGAGAGGCTTTGTACCGAGCGTTTTTTGCGGGCTACACACAAAAGCAATGGGGTTTATCACCAACAGAGCTTCCAGCCAGTATTTTGAAACGTTTGCCGCTACGTTTTAACTATGATGATAATTATTTTAATCATCAATTTCAGGGGATGCCCGAGCACGGTTACACCCCTTTAGTTGAAAAGCTGCTGGACCATCCGAATATCACTGTTCATCTGGAAACGAAGTTAAGCCGCGCAAAGTGTGCAGACTTTGATCACGTATTTTGGTCTGGGCCCTTAGATGCCTACTTTGATTTTAGTTTAGGCCACTTACCCTATCGCACGCTGGAGTTCAAAGAGATTCGTGCCAGCGGTGATTATCAGGGTACAGCAGTTATCAATTACTGCGATCCAGAGATCCCTTACACCCGCATTAGCGAACATAAGCACTTTGCGCCTTGGGAACAGCATGCGGATACAGTGTGTTTTGCTGAATACAGTCGTCAGGCGACTCAAGATGATGAACCATACTACCCGGTACGTTTAGTTAACGATAAGCAGCTGTTATCTGATTATGTGGCACTGGCGCAGCAAGAGCAGGCTATTACTTTCGTCGGTAGATTAGGGACTTATCGCTATTTGGATATGGACGTCACCATTGACGAAGCCCTACAAACTGCCAAAACCTTTTTACAGACACAGGCCGCCAAGCAAGCTATGCCGGTTTTTGTCATTTCACCACTGTAACGGATGTTTTTGATGATAAAGCCTTTCTTAATCGTTGCCCGTGTTGGCGATCGTTCTTTGCATCCACATTGGTTACAAGACGGTGCACCAATGTTTGATGTATTTCTGAGTTATTTTGGTGATGAACCACAAAAGTATCGCGATCAAGCGACTTACTATGAACAGGCAAAAGGCGGTAAATGGCCGGAGATTGGCCGTATTGTAGAGCAGAACTGGGACCTGATTAGTCAGTACAAAGCAGTATGGTTCCCGGATGATGATTTGCTAATAAATGCGAGTGAAATAAACCGTTTGTTTAGTTTTATGCTGGCTTTCGATTTAGCGCTTGCCCAGCCGGCGCTTAGTATGGATTCGTACTTTTCGCATTCCAGCTTACTGGTGCAACATAATTCGGCGTTACGTCTGACTAACTTTATTGAAGTGATGGCTCCCGTCTTTTCAGCGAAAGCTCTGCAAACCCTGCGACATACTTTTAAACAGAGTCCCTCTGGATGGGGGCTCGACAATCTGTGGCCTCATTTGTTAAGTGCGGACGATAGAATCGCAGTAATTGACGCTGTAACGGTCGTGCATACCCGGCCGGTAGGTGGGGAGTTATACAAGAAAAACCCCGACTTGCACCCGGCGAATGATGTACGCAAGTTGGCGGAAATGTATCCTGAACTGGATATTAGCCGAAGCAGCTTTAAGAATAAATTCAGGGTTTTTGCTCAGCTTCGGTATGCGATTAGCCATAACCCGCTGTCTGCATTTATCTTAGGTAAGAAGCAGCGCATTTTAAGTAAGAAACGTTCCAAACAGGTAACAAAGTATGGGCAAAGCCCAAAAACTGGCGTCTAGTGCCGAGGAATTTATGACAACAGTAAACGTACTATGTATCAAATGGGGTAAAAAATATGGCCCTGAATACGTAAATAAGCTGCACTCGATGGTTAGCCGCAACCTCACATTGCCATTTCGCTTTGTTTGCCTAACTGATGATAGTGTAGGAATTGATAGCAAGATTGAAGTGAAACCCATACCTGCAGTTGGTTTCAAAGATTTTGATGAGCGTCAGCCCTGGAGCTTTGGCCACGGTTGGCTAAAGGTTACCAGTTTTGCTGACCCGCTTTACGACCTCAGCGGCCCTACGTTATTTATCGATCTCGATGTGGTGATTGTTGACAATATCGATTGCTTCTTTCAACCGCAGGGCGAATTCTTTGTTATAAAAGAGTGGGACAAGTCTGACGATACTGGTAATACCTCTGTATATCGTTATGAGATTGGAGCACACAGCGATCTGATTGAGTTATTGAAAAACCATAAAGACCGTGAGTTGGCTAAGGTACGCAATGAGCAAGAGTTTGTGACTCAGAATCTGGCCCGGCAAGGAAAACTGCAGTACTGGCCGGAAGGCTGGTGTGTTAGCTTTAAACGCCATTGCTTGCCAAAAGGCATTATGAACTGGTTTAAGCCTGCTACCATACCTAAAGGAGCTAAGATTGTCGCTTTCCATGGTAAGCCGAATCCGCCGGATGCTATCGCCGGCGTCAGTGGTAAGTGGTACCGCCGCGTACTGCCGGTGCAGTGGGTTAAAGATATGTGGCAGTAAGGCCGCTTATGAACTTTAAAATATTTATCATCAATTTGGATCGCTCAGTCGAGCGATACCAGCACGCCGTCGCTCAGTTAGCTGCTTGGCCCGATCTGCCGGTAGAGCGATTAAGTGCGGCAGATGGAAGTAGAATGAGTGAAGAGGAGCTAAACCAATATTATTCGCTCACTCTGAACCAACAGCATTATCACAAACTCTTGAAGCCCGGAGAGAAAGGCTGTTATATCAGCCATATAAGGTGTTGGCAGCAAATCGTGGCACAGCAACTCGATTTTGCGCTGATTTTAGAAGATGATTTTGTAGTGCAATGCGATCTCCCCGCTCTAGTTAATGAGATTAGCCAACTCAAAGAGCAGTGGCATTATATTAAGCTGGCGATGCCAAACAAAGCTCAGCCTGTTATACAGCGTAAAGCGCTAGGGGCAGGGTTTTCCTTGGTACATTACAAAAAACATCCGGTTTCTACTGTTGCACAATTTGTAAGTTTGGCAGGCGCGCAATTACTGCTGGATAAGGCGGTTCCATTCTATCGACCTGTTGACGTTATGCTGCAATATCACTTTGCTCTGGGTATAAAAGCACTGGGTATTTCGCCACAGCCCTTTTGCCCGGAACATAGTTTTGATAGCAACATCTATACTCGAGATAAAGCGGATAAAAAGCAGTGGTTGTTCTTTAAGAATCGACTAAGCTACTTTTTTCAAAGCCAGTTTTTCAATTTGAAAACCTATGGTCTTAAGTCCTTTCTTAAAGCCCGCAAGTTATCGGAGTAATTGTGTCTGACAGTAGTATGATGTCTTGCTCAACGAAACTTAAGGTTTTGCATTTTGTTACCGGTGGTTTTTCCGGAGGTGCAACACAGGTAGCTATTTCGTTGGTGCGTGCAGCGCTGAACTCTGAGCAACTGAGCCCGACCTTGGTGCTGCGCAAAAAACGTCGCGGCGACCCAGCGCGTATTGCCGAGCTGCAGCAGCAAGGTGTTCCAGTAGTCGTAGTGCCGGGTTGGAGTAAGATTGCAACGATTTGGGCCTTAGTAAAGTTATGTCAACAGCTGCAGCCGGACATATTGGTAGCGCATGGTTTTAGTGAGCATTTGTGGGGCCGTTATGCCGGATTATTGGCCAAGGTTCCGGTATTAATCCATGTCGAACACAATACCCGAGAACGCTACAATTGGTGGCGCTTAGCGCAGTCACGTTGGTTGAGCCGGCGAACTGCCGCAATAGTTGGATGTTCTGAAGGTGTGAAAGCTGTGCTGCTCGCACAAGGTATGCCCGCTGAGCGCTGTTATGCAATTTCCAATGGTATCAACACTCAGCCCTTTCAAACGCCTGTTCCTCGTCTGACAGAACGTGCACCCAATATCGTAATGGTGGCGCGTTTTTCAAAACAGAAAGACCATGCGACCCTGTTTCGGGCACTCGCGTTACTCAAAGCGGAAGGTTTAGCGCCGGAGTTATTGTTGGCCGGTGGAGGTAAAGCCTTACATCGTAAGCCTCTGGAAAAACTGGCGCAGCAACTCGGTATTGGTCAGCAGGTGAAGTTTTTGGGTGTGGTACGGAATGTTCCGGAGTTATTGCAACAAAACCAGATCGCTATGTTAAGTTCACATTACGAGGGTATGCCTCTGGCGTTGTTAGAAGGTATGGCTGCGGGGTGTATTGCGATCGGCAGTAAAGTGCCGGGCATTCAGGAGGTGATCAAGCATGGAGAAGATGGCTGGTTAGTGGCAGAAAATGATGTCTCGGCAATGGCGCAGCTACTCAAAGCTTGTTTACTTAATCCTGCACTACAGCAACCATTGGCTGATGCCGGCCGAGCCCGGGCGTTGACCGAGTTTAGTCGCGAACGGATGAATCAGCAGTATGAAAGCCTGTTTGTTCAGCTTGCTGTCGCGGCCAGAAAGCCTCAGGAAGCCTAAGTGACTCGGTTTAGTCTGGCGCTTTACCAACTCGGACTTTATTTACTATTGCCGTTATTGCTGCTGTATTTCTATTGGCGCTCACGCAAGGACCCGGCGTACCGGCAGCGTCTGCTAGAGCGTTTTAGCTTGGGTTTAAAAAAACGTGGGCTGCAACCAGGCGGCATAGTGGTGCATGCGGTCTCCGTTGGCGAAACTATTGCCGCCACACCGTTAATTAAGCAGCTGCAACAGCAGCATCCAACCTTGCCGTTGACCGTTACCGGCACGACCCCAACGGGTTCGGCGACCATCAGTAGCCGCTTTGGTGAGAGTGTGCAGCACTGCTATTTGCCACTGGATTATCCCGGCAGTGTTCGGCGCTTTTTAGACGCGCTTCAGCCAACGTTGCTGGTAATTGTGGAAACTGAGCTGTGGCCTAACTTACTCGCTGCTTGCCGAAAGCGACACATTCCGGTGGTGGTCGTTAATGCCCGTTTATCGGCCCGCTCAGCTAAGGGGTATCGTCGCTTTAGTGCCTTAACCCGGCCGTTACTGAATAATATCAGCCTGTTATTAACCCAGGATCGCGCCAGTGCCCGCCGCTTTCAGGCGCTGGGTTTTGGTAATACCCTGCAAGTGACGGGTAATCTAAAGTTTGAATTGGCGATCCCAGCGCAAACCGCGCAGCTGGTAACGCAATTTTCGCCGCTATTAAAATCGCGGCTGGTGTGGGTCGCTGCCAGTACCCATGCTGGTGAGGATGAGCAGTTACTGGCGCTTTATCCACGCTTAAAACAGCGCTTCCCGCAGTTATTACTGTTACTGGTACCACGCCATCCGGAGCGTTTTGACAAGGTTGCACAGCTGGCGCAAGCCCAGGGGTATAGCGTCTGGCGCCGCAGTAGCGGGCAGTTACCCGGAGCAGACACCGAAATTGCGGTCGGTGATTCGATGGGCGAACTGCTGGCCTGGTATCAGCTGGCCGATCTGGTGTTTATCGGAGGCAGTCTAATCGAGCGCGGCGGCCATAATCCGCTGGAAGCCATTTGCTTTGGCAAAGCAGTACAAAGCGGACCGCATATTTTTAATTTTAATGAGGCGTACCGGCAGCTGCAGCAACAGCAGGCCGTGGTGCTGGTAGCCGATAGTGAGCAGCTGTTTGCCAGCTGTTGTCAGCTGCTTAGCGATGTCAGCTTACGTCAACAGCTCGGGCAACGTGCCCAACAGTTTTTCTCCCGGCAGCAGGGCGCCACGGCGCGCACCCTGGATGCTATCAACCTTCTTGTTGCAGGAACCATTATGCCAAGCCAGCCTTTAGCGCACACGTCAGCCTATCAGACTAAGCAAGCCGGTAACGCCAGCTATTGGTACGATCCGGCGTTTTTTACTGATATCGCCGCTGAGCAGTTTCAAAGTGCCTGGTGGCAACAGCAGCAAGCGGTGATTGGTAGCTCCAGCGGCCGCAATACCGCCTATTTTGTCCAACACGGCGGGCATAAACTGGTGCTGCGGCATTATTACCGTGGCGGCCTGGTCGGCAAGCTGCTGCATGATCAATTCTGGCTGCAGCCGGTGGCACAAAGCCGGGCGATGCAGGAATACCAGTTATTAAGCTGGATGCGTGCGCAGGGCCTGGCGGTGCCAAGACCGGTAGCCGCGCGTTATCAGCGTAGTGGTTTAATTTATCGTGCTGACTTACTGATTGAGCTGATCCCGGACAGTAAAGATCTGGCGGCGATTTTGCAGCAAAGGGCCATGACTGCTGAGGAATGGCAGGCTGTGGGCCAGGCGATCGCACAGATGCACCGGCTGGGGGTTTATCATTCGGATCTGAATTGTCGCAATATTATGCTGGATAGCGCTGGCAAGGTCTGGCTGATTGATTTTGATAAGTGCGAGCGCCGTGAGCCGGGACAGTGGACTGAGCAGAATTTAGCGCGTCTGCTGCGCTCCTTTAATAAGGAGCGCGGTAAACTCGCCCAGTTCCACTGGCAGGATACTGACTGGGCAGCGCTGTTAGCTGGCTATCAGCAGTCGCTTAGCACTGTGGCGGAGCGCAGCTAAGATGCAGCAGTGGGATGTGATTGTGGTCGGCGCGGGTGCGGCCGGTTTATTTTGCGCCATTGAAGCGGCAAAGCGCGGCCGTAAAACCTTAGTACTGGATAATGGCAAGCGCATCGGCCGCAAAATTCTGATGTCGGGCGGCGGGCGTTGTAATTTCACCAATATCTATGCCAGCCCGGCCAATTATTTATCGCAAAACCGCCATTTCTGTAAATCGGCGCTGAGCCGCTACACGCAGTGGGATTTTATTGCGCTGGTGCAGCAATATGGCATTGCCTACCATGAAAAAACTCTGGGCCAGCTGTTTTGTGATGACAGTGCCAAAGATATCGTTGAGATGCTACAGCAGGAATGTGATAAAGCCGGTGTGCAGATTGCGCTGCAGCAGGAGATCACGACGGTTAGCTATCAGGATGGTCAGTATCAGGTTGTTACGCCACAGCTCAGCCGGCAGTGCCAGAGTCTGGTGATTGCCAGCGGCGGCCTAAGCCTGCCTAATCTTGGAGCGACGGCTTTTGGTTACCAACTGGCTGAGCAATTTGGCTTAAAGGTGCTGCCACTGCGCGCCGGCTTGGTACCGCTAACCTGGCAACCGGCCGATAAAGCCGTGTTTGAAGAAATCAGCGGAGTGTCGCTGCCAGTGACCGCCGAGGCCAATGAGGTCCTGTTTCCGGAGGATATGCTGTTTACCCATCGCGGCCTAAGCGGCCCGGCGATTTTGCAAATCTCCAACTACTGGCAACCCGGCGATGAGCTGACGATTAACCTGGTAGCAGGCCAGGACTTAACAGCGCTGCTAACCGAGTTGCAGCGACAGCATCCGGCGCAGGAGCTAAAAACCGCTCTGGCACGAGCGCTACCCAAGCGCCTGGTAGAAAAACTTTTAGAGCTTAATGTGTTTCAAAATCAGCCGCTGAAAGCGCTAAATCCGAAAAGTATCGAGCGGCTGGTCGACAGCCTGCAGCGCTATATTTTTAAACCGAACGGCACCGAAGGCTACCGCACAGCTGAAGTGACCTTAGGTGGCGTCGATACCGATGAGCTATCGTCCAAAACGATGGAGGTAAAAAAGCAGCCGGGTCTGTATTTTATCGGCGAGGTAGTCGATGTCACCGGTTGGCTCGGTGGCTACAATTTCCAATGGGCCTGGAGCTCTGGCTGGGTCGCTGGGCAGTATTGTTGAATAAGAAGCAAGATGAAAAAACTTTCTAAAGTACAACTTAAACAACAGGCCGCCGTGATGGCGGCGGTGACCAGTCTGGAGCAGCAGGCACTGGCGGAACTAGCCGGTGTAGTGCAGGCCTGGTTTAGTATGGAATATGAAGCCTTTCCGGGGTCTTTGCTGGTGCGGCTGCAATTTGCTGAACAGGCACAGTTAGAGGCAGCACAGCCACAGTTATTGCTGTGGCAAAAGCGGCTGAGTGCGTTAATGCTGAAAAAGGGTTTTGTGCTAAAAGATTTACGTAAACATCTGGTGTTTACGCTAAGCGGGCCGGACGATTAATCCGGCCTGTTTTGCTCTGGCGCTAACATTGCGTCTGACAGCCTAAGCTGCAGAGGTTTCAGCTTAGGTGCGCTGCGTTAGTCTTTTTGCAGCAGATAATCCAATAGCTGAAAATAATCTTCATTTGACTGAATATCGTCCGGTAACTCAGTACCGACCAGATACTTACCCTTTACCACAATCGCCGGCACGCCCTGAATACGGTTATCCAACATCTCGCGGTTAGCCTGCTCCATTAGCGCCCGTGCCTGCTCTGAGTTTGCCAGTTCACTAAAGGCGTTGCTATCCAGCTGATGCTGCGCCAAGAAGGCATTGATAGCTGCCAGATCAGGGAGCTGGTTTTTCTCTACCCGGGTGTCTCGGTACAGCGTAAAGAGCGCATCCGTCAGGGCAGCGTTGCCCCCTAATTGCAAAGCATAAAACACACTGGCATCAAAAGCCCAGCGCTCGCCTAAAGCCGGATGGCGGCGCAGCAGCGAGACTTGTGGCCGCTCAGCCAGATAAGCTTTTAATAAGGGTTCAAAGTTCTGACAATGCGGACAACCGAGCCAGAAATATTCGGTTAAGCCTTGCTGCGCGGCCGGCTCGGTGAGCGGCTTGCTCAATACCTGATAATGCTTACCACTGGTAAAGATCCGCGCCGGGGTGGCAGCGTCTGTACTAAGGGCCTCACTGACCGGTGGTGTTTGGGGTGAGCAGGCTGCCAGCAGCGCAAGCGGTAACAGCAGGTATAAGAACTTCATACAACAACCTTAACGTTAAAAGCGGGAGAGTGCAGTGTACGGATTTTCGCGGCCTACCACAATTATCCGGCGCCGCGCGGCAGATGCTAACCGATGAGCGGCTAACAGGCTGCGACTTTTCGCCTAATCAGGTTATGATAATGACATCACAGGTTAAGCGATGGAACAACATGGGATATTTTCTTGGTGCTTATGCCGCTTCGGCCAATGTCAGCGGTTGGGACGCGCAGCTGGAGGCCGACTATTATCGTGGGCTGGCAGGCTTAGCAGAGGTCAAAGGACTAGAGCATCCCTTTCTCGGGCAACTGCATCAGCATGATGATGCCTGGTTTTTACAGCATCTGGCGCCGCACTGGGATTATGTATTTACGACTATTCCCGGGGTGATGAATGCACTGGCGACTCAGCCCGGCTTCGGGCTGGCATCGACCGATCCGGCGGGGCGCCAGGCGGCACTCGACTTTATGCAGGCCGCCCGCCAGGCGATTCTGAAGTTAAATCAGCATCTGGGGCGACAGGCGGTTAAAGCTATCATGCTGCACACAGCGCCGGCACGGGACAAGGTTGCAGGTAGTGCCGCCTGCTTTATGGCGTCGATGCAGCAGCTGCTCAGTTGGGACTGGCAGGGTGCCCAGCTGCAGGTCGAGCATTGTGATGCCTATCTGCCACCGCAGTTGCCGTCGAAGGGCTTTTTGAGCCTGAGCGATGAGCTTGCCGTCTTAAGTCAGTTAAAACAGCAGGGTGCTGCCCCGGTTGGCGTGGTGATTAACTGGGGGCGTTCGGTATTTGAAGGTCGTGATCCCGCTGCGGCTATTGCACATATTCAGGCGGCAAAAGACGCAGGGCTGCTGGCCGGTTTGATGTTTTCCGGCGTCTCCGGCGAAGACAGTGCCTATGGTGCCTGGCGCGACAGTCATCAACCGATCCGTAATGCCCAGGCACCTGAGTTGGGCTCGGCCTGTTCCTGGCTGACCGAGCAGCAGGTTGGTGCGGCGCTCAAGGCAGCCAGCCCGGTTGAACACTTAAGCGTACTGGGCCTGAAAATCGGTGTGCGGCCAGTTACCGCTACTGTGGCCGAGCGCTTAACTTTACTGCAGGCGCAGTTACAGATCCTGACACAGCAACAGGCGTTAATCAGTTCCATTTCACCAGTTAACGGGAGCATCTAAGATGAAAGCAGTCGGTTATCAGCAATCACTGGCCATTAGCGAGCCGGCGTCGTTATTGGATATAGAATTAGCCACTCCGGTCGCCGCAGGCCACGATATTTTGGTTAGGGTGGCAGCGGTCTCGGTTAATCCGGTGGATACCAAGATCCGCAAGAGAGTCACGCCCGCCGCCGGTGAATATAAGGTGCTGGGCTGGGATGCCGCCGGTGAAGTGGTCGCGGTAGGTGAGCAGGTTAGCCGCTTTGCGCCCGGTGATCGGGTGTATTATGCCGGGGCATTGCAGCGACAGGGCTCAAACGCCGAATATCAGCTGGTCGATGAGCGGATCGTGGGTAAGATGCCAGCGAATCTGAGCTTTGAACAGGCGGCGGCCTTACCGCTTACCGCCCTGACAGCCTGGGAGCTGTTGTTTGATCGGCTCGAGCTGGCAACGCCCAGCTTAAAACATCCCAAGCCGGTATTACTGGTAACAGGTGCGGCCGGTGGTGTCGGCTCTATACTGGTGCAGCTGGCCCGCCAACTGACGACAGTGACAATAGTAGCGACGGCGTCCCGGCCGGAGAGTCAGCAGTGGGTGCAAGAGCTGGGAGCGCACTATGTGGTTAACCACAATCAGCCATTAATACCGCAGCTACAGCAGTTGGGGATCCGGGCGGTCAGCCACGTTGCCAGCCTGACCCAAACTGATCAGCATTATGCTGAGCTGGTGCAGTTGCTGGCGCCACAAGGCAAGCTGGCATTAATTGATGATCCGGTTGGCGGTCTTGATATTATGCCGCTCAAACAAAAGAGTATTTCGCTGCACTGGGAGTTTATGTTCACCCGCTCGCTGTTTAGCACACCAGATCTGCTGACCCAGCATCAAATTCTGACCGATCTTAGCCGCCTGATTGAGCAGGGCCAGATTAATACCACGCTCAAGCAGAGCTTCGGCAAGATTAATGCGGAAAATTTAAAGCAGGCGCATGCACTGTTAGAGAGCGGTAAAGCAATAGGTAAGATTGTGCTGGCCGGGTTTTAACACTGAGCCTGATTAGCTCTGGGATAAAAAGTGCACGCCGGGTTTGCGAGCCCGGCATGCGGTCTGCTTAATTCAGATTAATTCAGGCGATCTGCTCACCGTCAAAACTGCTGTAATAGGCTTTTAACAACACTTTTTCCAGTGCCAGTTTAAAGGCCTGATTAATCGGGTAGTGTTTATTACCCAGCTCGTAGTCCAACTGACTAACTTGCTCTTTAATGCTCATCATCATTGGCGGTGGGTTAGCGGTTAGCATAATTAAATGCTGCTGATATTTTTCCAGTTTATCCGCTTTAATCACCTTGCAGACCGATAGCGAAGCCTGGCCTTGTTTGTCGCGATAGCCGGCCGCGCCAAACATCCGGCAAATACTGGGTCTTTGCTGATACACAGTACAATGGCCTTGTTTACCATCAAAGGATAAACGCTGATAAAAAAAGCAGCCAGATACCTCTGGTAACTCTTCGAGTTGTGTCAGTGTCTGCTCTGCTTTACCCTGATCAAACAGGTGTAATGCCAGCGGCAACGCTTCCAGCACCGTCGCCTCAATGGTGGTTTGAGTGCAACATTCACCACAACTGTCACGGCAGGTTAGGCCGCTGGCACGTTGATAACCGGAAAAGGTGTCCGCCATTTCGCCATACACAGCCTCAACACGACGCGATAACTCACGCAGTCGTTGCATAAAGACTCCGAACGAAATAACTATTAATGAATTGTAGTCGTGAAACGGCGACTTGCCGCCGGCGCATTTTAGTGTGCCGGACGGCTGCTACGCAATAGGCTGGTGTAAAAATCGTCAGTTGACGTACTGCGACCGTGCCGGCTGCAGCAGCAGGGCGCTGGAGACTAACAGCAAAAAAATAGCCAGATTTAACCACTCGGCAAACCCCGACAGGTAGCGGGTTTGCACAAACAGCAGGCAGAAAGTACCAAGCGTCGCTTGTAGGGCGTAGCGGGGAGCGGCCTTCAGCTCAGTGGTCAGGCTGATATAGATGGCCTGAATAATAACGATGCTCAGGGTTACGCTGACACTGACAAACAGCAGCTGCAGCTTCAGCGGACCACTGGCAAATAAGGGGCTAAAGATTAGTAACAAGGCTGCCGCAGCAGCCAGCATATTGAGTTGTCTGGCTCTGGAGCCAGCATATTGCAGCAGACTACGGCGGCTAAACAGGGATAAACAGAGCAGGCAACTGCCGACTGCAATATAGAGAATAACCGGGTTAAGCTCAGGGTAAACCGGCCATAACTGATTAAAAGCCAGCCCGTTTAAAATACCCAATACCAGCGCAAAGCTCAGATAGAATCCGGCCAGAAAACACAGCGCTGTATTACGCTGTAACCAGCTGCAATACAGAATGGTTAAAACCAGCAACAACAATACGCCACTGAGCAAGGCATCTTCTAACAGCTGTTGCTGCGCCTCGGCTAGTAAGATCGGTAAACTGGCTAGCCTGAGCTCAGTACCTAACAAGGACGCATCCTGAATTTTTAATAATAAGGTTGCACTGCCATTGGCCTCCAGAGAAATTGATTGGACATAGCCCCGTACCGGTAGGGCACGCTCGCTGTATGGCAACAAACTACCGGTTTTACCCAATAGCTGGGCGCTGGGGATCTCTGGTTGTAATTGGTAAAAGCTGAGTCGATCTGCCGGTAAAAATGGGTAATGCAGCCAGGCTTGCCAGGGTTCTGGAAACGGATTGTTTAGTTGTACCAGCAACCAGAGTGCTTGTTGTGCCGTAACTCTGAGTGTGGCCTTGCCGGCGGGTAAATCATTAAACTGGTGAAACAGCGCCCGGTCCCGTATTAACTCTTCGGCACTGAGTTCCACCGCCGTAATTTGATACTGCACCTTAGGTACCACTATGGAGCGCTGCAACAATTGCTCTGCCAGCGGCTGCTCAATAGCATAGCTTTGCTGGCTAAAGACCATGGCCAGCAGCAGACAGGTGAAACGGCGTAACCACAGCAGCAAAAGAAACTCCGGAATAGACGTGCAGATGGCTTGAGCAGCAGGCCAGTTTGCGGATTAATAGGGTGATAATGATAATAAACAGAGGGATCCTAATGTACAAGCATGTTCTGTTACTGTTGTTGGCCTTAGCCTGGCCAGCGTTGGCGGCTGATATTGAACAGGGCCGGCAAAAGGCCGCGGTCTGCGTGGCCTGTCATGGCGCTGATGGTATAGCGGTGATTGCCGAGTACCCGAATCTGGCTGGTCAGAAAGTGAAATACCTGCAGCTGGCCATAAAGGCCTACCGCGATGGTGAGCGCCGCCATGCGGTGATGTCACCGATGGCAAGCGGACTGTCAGAGCAGGATATTGCCGATATCGCTGCCTTTTACGCCAGCTTACCGCCTGCAGGCAATTCGGCCGCTAAGTAGTCGTTAATTTCGGTCAGAAAGTCGGCGCCATAGCGGCCGAGCTTGGTATAGCCAACGCCGCTTACCGCCAGCATACCAGCATTATCGGTCGGCAGTTTCTGGCACATATCAATCAGGGTGGCGTCGCTGAATACCACAAAGGGCGGCACATCATCGCGCTCAGCGATCCTTTTGCGCAGTGCCCTGAGCCGTGCAAACAGCTGACGGTCATAATTCTGATTGGCCAGTTTCGCCGGGGCTTTCGCCACGCTTTGTAGCCTGGGTACTGCCAGAGATAACTGTTGCTCACCGCGCAATACCGGCCGCGCTGCCGGTAACAGCCGCAGTACCGAATGATGGCTGATATCCTGTTGTAATAAGCCAAAATGGATCAGCTGACGGAAGATACTCAGCCAATAATCGTGACTCAGTGCTTTGCCCAGGCCCCAGGTCGAGACCTTGTCATGACCAAAATCGAGGATTTTCTGCGTCTGGCCACCGCGTAGTACCTCAATCACATGATGTAAACCGAAATTCTGACCAACCCGGTACACGCAGGACAGCGCTTGTTGGGCCAGCTCGGTGCCATCAAATTGTTGTGGTGGGTTCAGGCAGATATCGCAGTTGCCGCAGGCCTGTTGCCGCGCTTCACCAAAGTAATTCAGCAGTACCAGTCGGCGACAGGTTTGCGCTTCTGCAAAGGCCGCCATCGATAAAAAGCGCTGCCATACCACCTCGGCCCGGCCCGGGTTTTCCTCGGCTTCCAGCCAGCGTTTCATCCTGCCGATATCTGCCGGATCGAACAGCAGCACGGCCTCTGCTGCCACACCATCCCGACCGGCGCGGCCCGTTTCCTGATAATAGGCTTCAATGGTGCGCGGCAATTCAAAATGCACCACAAAACGGATATTCGGCTTATCGACCCCCATGCCAAAGGCCACGGTGGCAACAATCAGGTTGATATCGTCACGCTTGAAGGCATCCTGCACCCGTTGCCGTTCGGTTGAGTCATGGCCGGCGTGGTAGGCTGCGACTTTATAACCCCGTTCCTGCAGTTGCGCGGTCAGTTCATCGACTTTGCGCCGGGAGCTGCAGTAAATAATGCCACTCTGGTTTTCCTGTTGCTTCAGGTAAGCCAGCAGTTGCTCCAGCGGGCGGAATTTTTCCTGTACCGTATAGCGGATATTCGGCCGGTCAAAGCTACCGCGATGAATATAAGGGTTGCTTAACCCCAGTTGCTGCAGAATATCCTGCTGCGTCGCCGGATCGGCAGTGGCGGTCAGAGCAATAAAGGGCACACCGGGAAAGCGTTGTTTCAGTTGCGACAAGGCCATATAGTCGGGCCGGAAATCATGGCCCCACTGTGAGATACAGTGGGCTTCGTCAATGGCAAACAGGCTGACGCCAACCTCCTGCAAGCGCTCCAGAAAGCTCGGTTGCAGCAAACGCTCGGGTGCCACATACAGCAGTTTCAGTTCGCCATAACGCAGCTGGTTTAGCACGTCCAACACCGCTTCCCGGCTCAAACTGCTGTTGACATAGGCTGCGGCAATGCCGTTGGCGCGCAGGCTATCGACCTGATCTTTCATCAGCGACATCAGCGGCGACACCACCAGGGTCACGCCGGGCAACTGCAATGCTGGCAACTGATAACAGAGTGATTTACCACCGCCGGTGGGCAACAACACAAAGCAATCCCGGCCCTGCAGCACAGCCGAGATAATCTCCTGCTGACCGTTACGCCAGCTGCTGTAACCGAAGCTTTGCTTTAATACCGCCAGCAGTTGTTCTGACACCCGAAATGCACCTCAGAAAAAACGCCTATTGTATGCAGAAAAGCCTGAGTTTTACAGCAGCATTGGCTTTGCAGCAGCCACCTTTGCCGCTACACTGACAGAAAAGGTCTTACCACTGAGCTGAAAATGACGCCGGAACAACTACTTAACTATATTGCCGCTGCCTTCAACGAAATGCCGTTTAACAAACTACTGGGCCTAACCGTTACCCGCTTTGATGAGGAGGGGGCTGAAGTCCGTTTCCGTTGGTCAGCGCAACTGGTCGGTAACCCGTTGCAGCAAATTCTGCATGGCGGCGTGATCGCCTCGGTACTGGATGTGGCCGGCGGCTTAATGGCCGTTGCCAGTGCCCTGGGACGGGTTAGCAGCGTGGCGCCGGCTGAACTGGCAGAGCGGTTTGGTAAGATGAGTACCATTGATATTCGCACCGACTATCTGCGGCCTGGTCGTGGTGAAGAGTTCATTGCCACGGCGCGGGTGATCCGGGCTGGTAACAAGGTCGCAGTATGCCGGATGGAGCTGCATAACGAGCAAGGCTTGCATATTGCGCTCGGCACCGGCACCTATCTGGTCGGCTAAAGTGCTACAATACGCCCTAGTGATAGAGAGGTAAAAATGTTGAGTTGGCTGGATATCATAGCAGTGTTCTGGTTCAGTGTAGTGTGGTCTGGTTATACGCTGTATGCCAAGAAAAGAGCGAAAACGTCGACCTGCTTATCATTTGAAATGCGCCGCAAACGCAATGACTGGATGCAGCAGATGCTGCGCCGGGATAATAAGATGGCCGATGTCGGTTTGATCTCTACCCTGGAACGCAATGTGTCCTTTTTTGCCTCCAGCTGTTTGCTGATCCTGGCGGGTTTACTGACAGTGCTGACCTCCAGTGAGCGACTCAGTACCATGCTCAGCGGTCTGATCCCGTGGAGTGTGCAGTCGGAAATGCAAATCCAGCTCAAAATCCTGTTATTAGCCTTTATTTATGTGTTTGCTTTTTTCCAGTTTACCTGGTCGTTACGGCAGTATGGCTTTGGCGGCGTGCTGATTGGCGCCGCGCCGGACGGTAAAGCCCTGACGCCGGAAGAGCAGCAGTTGTATGCAAATCGCACCGCTAAGGTGATTGATCAGGCCGGGCACTCTTTTAACTATGGTTTAAGAGCGATTTATTTTTCGCTCGCGGCCCTGACCTGGTTTATTGATGCCGCTTTGTTTATGGTGGTTACGGTGCTGGTGCTATTGATCCTGAAACACCGGGAGTTTCATTCTAAGATCCTAAAAGCCTTGCAGGAGTGTTAATCCTGACAGGTTGGATTTTGTTCGTCTGCTGGTGTTTTGAACGCGATACGTGCAGTGCGTTAACACAGTACCCGGCTGCTTAATAACGCCGCCGGGTATGTTAATTGATGTTACGGGTTTTCAAAGGCTTTAATCACCCGCACTACGCCTTCGACGTTACGGGCAATATCCACGGCGCGATCGGCCTCGTTGCCACCAACCAGTCCCATTAAAAAGACTTCCTGGTTTTCGGCGACCACGCGAATATTCAGGCCGCTGACCCGCTCATCTGCCAGCAACTGCGTTTTTACCTTAGTTGCAATCCAGCTATCACGGGTGCGGGTGGTCATGGAGGTATTGTTACCCAGCCGGATTTGGTTATGTACGACTTTAACGCTCGGAATATCCTGTACCAGCCGTTGCGCCTGTTCTTTAACTTGTTCGCTGCGCGTTTGCCCGGTAAGCAATACCACGCCGTTATAGCTGGTGATATTGATATTGCTGCCTTTGGCAGTCAGCTGATCTTCACTCAGCGCCCGGCGCGCTTTCATCACTATGCTACTATCGTCAATTTGTGAACCCAGGGTGCGTCTGTCATGGGCCGAAGTCACCGCTGTAGCGCCTCCGGCAACGACGGCGGCAGCGCAACCTTGTAGTACTAACAATGCAGCCAGTAACGGTAATAATTTAGCCATTAGAACTCTCCTTGCTGTGGGAACAGCGTCATATCAATTAATTCGCAGACACAATGTAATAGGAAGGTGTAACACTCCACCACCCGCGCCGGCCGATGTGCTGGCACCTTTAATTCCACATCCTGCTGGTTGAGCAAACCGGATAACTCACTGCTGTTATCCACGGTCAGCGCGATCACTTTCATATCTTTGGTTAAGGCCGCTTCGGTAGCCCGGATCAGGCTTTGTTCTGCGCCATTGAGAGAAATCACCACCAACACATCCGCCGCTTGCCCCAGGGCGCGTACCTGCCGTGCCAGATAATCATGGTTCTGCTGGTTGCCCGGTTGCAGGCTGGACGCATCCGCCTGCAAGGCAAAGGCCGGCAGGCAAGGGCGTTCGGTTTCAAACTGATCTAACAATAATTGCGCGAAATGACTGGCCAGGCTGCGGGAGGCACCTTCGCCACAGCAAATCACCTTGCCGCCATTGATCAGGGCATCAACCAACAGTAAAGCACTGCTTTCAATCGGGCCGGCCAGCGCCTCACTGGTGGCGATCATGGTTTGGATATTTTCACTAAACAGATGTCTGATATGTTCCTGCATCCTGATTCCTGTTAACTAAAGGCGTTTTGCAGCCACTGGTATTGGTATGGTGCCGGACCTTGCACGGCTAAGACATCGATCCGGCAAGGTTGTTCATTTAAACGGTGTAATTGACAATACCACTGGACCGCACGGCGGACCTTTTGTTGTTTGCTATAGGTTACGGCTGCCAGGGCGCCACCAAAGGCTTGGCTGGCCCGGTACTTTACTTCAACAAAGACCCAGCAGGAGCCTTGTCGCATTACCAGGTCAATTTCGCCGGCTTTGCACTGAAAGTTCTGTGCTACCAGTTGTAACCCCTGCTGTTGCAGGTAACTGGCGGCCAGTTGCTCGTAGTAGGCTCCCTGCTGCTGATTCAAGGTGTTTAAGGCTCCTGCACCGCAACCAGGCGGTTGCTTTGGTAGCTGGCCCAACTGAGTTGCCTGCTGATGCTGCCGTCACTCAGTACACTGAGGCGGCCGGTAAAGCCTGGGAAGCTTAACGACGGCAATTGCTGTTGCTGTTTCAGGCTGCCCACCAGCTGGTAGGCGTCAAAGCCCATCGCGAATAAGCGTTGCAGGCTTTCATCCTGCTCCGGAAATAGCTGCAGGTACTGCTCGCGTACCGTCAGAATATGTTGCTCACCCAACAGCCAGGGCGTTTCCGTAAAGGTCAGGCCGTTTAAGTCGCGCAGATCATTGGCATCTCCGCCAACGGTATAGCTGCGGGAGCTGGCGTATATCGGTAAGCGTGGGCCATGCTGGCTGACGGAGACGTCCAGAAAGGGTTTAAACATCCGGGTTTGTACCGGATCGGCAATCAGATAAATGGCGTCAATATCGCGCCGGCTGTGCGGTTCACTCTCGACCTTACCGCTGATCAGGCCTGAGATCTGACGAATACGCTCACGACTGGCGTCGGTTTCTAACAGCCGGGTAACCAGCGCTTCCAGCTCGTCACGGGCAGTAAATTCGTAATTTTCCGGTGCCGCAAAGCCAAGCTGTTGCCACTGCCGGCTAAACTGCTGCAGCATACGCTGGCTAATGGCATTGCGGGCACTTATTACCACTGGCCGCTGATAGTTTTTACGGGCGAATAGCTGTGCCATCTGTGTGGCTTCATCTTCCATATTCAGTGCAAAGTAAAAACGATCGGCCTGTGGCTGCCGGCTGCTGTCGCGGCTGTTTAAAAACAGCGTCGGGTAACGCCAGTCCTGCAGTTGGCTGATAGCATCAACCTGATCCCGCAATAGTGGCCCTATGACAAAATCGACACCGGCCGTGGCAAGTTGTTGCTGCAGCGCTGCCATCGGTTGCTGGCTATCAAAAAACAGTAACTGGCGCTCAGAGGTCTGGTTCTGAGCCGCGGCGGCTAACAAGCCATATTGAATGGCCCTGGCCGGCTGACTGAACTGGCCGCTAAACGGCAGTAACACAGCAATCTTGCGCGGTTGATAGGGTTCTAAGGCTAGTTGCTGTTGTAAATTCGCCGGCAGCTCGCGCAGTGACGGCAGCTGCGGATAACGCTGCTGCCAATCGGCCAGTGCAAACTGCAGTTGCTGCGGCGCGCCCAGATAGTTACGTACCAGCTCCAGTAAATTCAGCCAGCCGAGGCTGCGTTGACTGGCGCCCACTTTCAGGTTGTTTAGCTCAGTATTATCCAGATTACTCAGCTGCTGCCAGAGTTGCGCTTGTAACTCAGGGTAGTTGGTTTCCGTCTGACGGCTGTCGGCTAGCAGTTGGTCCAAGTGTAGTAAGGCACGCGCAGCAGCATAGCTGCGGCCCACTTGCTGATACAGGCTGGCGCTGGCCCATAAAAATGCCGGTCGATCTGCCAGCGGCAGCTGAGCCGGATTGGTGTTCTGAACTAAGCGCTCGGCCAGGCTCAATTCGTTGTGTGCCAGATAGGCTTGTAATAATGGCAATTGATTCGCCGAGCGGATGGCGGTTGTTTCACTTAGTTGCAAGCTATCGCTAATAGCAAGTGCCAGTTCAGCGTTTTGCTCCGCCAGGGCCTGACGAGAGGCGCGCAGCAGTAAGCGCTGCTGATGTTCACCGCTCTCGCTGGCAGCTTGCTGTAATAGTGATTCGGCGCTATCCGTACGAGCTGTTACTTTAGGACCTGTGGTGTCAGGCTTAGCCGGAGCGACAACTTGCGGCCGCTCGATAGGACTGACCTCAAGCCCGGATGGGGCCGGTGTTTGCGCGCAGCTGCTTAGCAGGCCGGCGAAGGATAACAGGAATACAGGCTTCAGTTTGCTGGTTTTCACAATGCACAGTACCATAAGGTGTTAATAGTGGTATCTTACTGACACTACCCGTTAAGCTCAATGAAATAGCGACTTATGACTAAACAAATCGGCTCACTTTATGTTGTAGCCACGCCTATTGGCAATCTGGACGATATAAGCCAGCGTGCAATCCGTACCTTACAGCAGGTTAGCTGTATCGCCGCTGAAGATACCCGCCACAGTGGAAAGCTGTTACAGCATCTGGGAATCAGCAACCGTTTATTCGCCTTGCATGACCATAACGAGAAACAGCGCGCTGCCAGCATTATTGAAAAATGCCTGGCGGGCGAAGAGGTGGCACTAATCTCCGATGCCGGTACACCGCTGATTAGCGATCCTGGCTATAACCTGGTACGGCAGTGTCGGGATGCCGGTGTGCCGGTAGTACCGATCCCCGGGCCTTGTGCACTTATCACTGCGCTCTGTGCCGCCGGCCTGCCTACCGATAAGTTTCAGTTTATCGGTTTTTTAGCAGCGAAATCGACGCAACGGCAAAACCAGTTAGCCGAGGTGCCAGCCGCCGGTGGCACCATTATTTGTTATGACACAGCGCGACGGATTCTGGATACACTGCAAGATGTGGTCGCGGTGTTCGGGCCAGAACGGCAGCTGGTTTTAGCGAAAGAGCTGACCAAAACCTTTGAGCATTTTGCTTGTGGCACCGCAGCAGAGATCAGCAGCTGGCTGACTGAGGATCCACAGCGCTGTCAGGGCGAAATGGTGCTGATGATTGCACCGGCACCGGCGAAAGCCGATGACTCAGTCCGTGAAGATGTGCAGCGTACGCTAAAAATCCTGCTCGCTGAGTTGCCACTGAAACAGGCGGCAGCGCTGGCGGCACAAATTCATAACGAAAAGAAAAATGCGCTCTATCAGTTGGCGCTGAGTTGGCAAACAGATTAGCGTTAGCCCTTAACGCGATTCTCGCGTATAATCCGCCACGGAGTCGGCCAGGGCAATCGCTGCTTGCGCAAGCAAGGGGAGGAAAGTCCGGGCTCCACAGGGCAGGGTGCCAGGTAACGCCTGGGAGGCGCGAGCCTACGACCAGTGCAACAGAGAGCAAACCGCCGATGGCCTAGCTGTTTACAGCTGGGATCAGGTAAGGGTGAAAGGGTGCGGTAAGAGCGCACCGCGCGACTGGTAACAGTTCGTGGCACGGTAAACTCCACCCGGAGCAAGATCAAATAGGCCCCCTATGGCGCGGCCCGCGTTGGGGGCGGGTAGATTGCTGGAGGCTTAGGGTGACCTAAGTCCTAGAGGAATGATTGCCACTCTGGCAACAGAGCACAGAACCCGGCTTACCGGCTGACTCCACATCTCAAAAAAAGCCCGCGCAACTTGCGCGGGCTTTTAGCATTTAAGCTGGGCTACATAAATTTATATTCCAGCAACAGGGTATAGGCCCGACCACGAGGATCGGCAATCCGTGGTTCCCAGGCGGCACCGGCAGCAAAGTCGTTTTGATGCGCGGTGAACGGTGGGTCCTCATCAAACAGGTTTTTGATGCCGAAGGTAAAGTTCAGGTTATCAAAGCCACTGTAGGTCATGCTGTAGTTGTAGGTGGTATAACTACTGACGTTGGGATTCCAACCGCTTGGCGTATAGCTGCCATTACGGACACTCACCGGCAACTCGTCTTTATAGCCATCACGGTAGATCTGGGTCAGGCTATGGCTCCAGTCACCTCGGGTATAGCTCAGATTCAGCGTATGTTTCCACTTAATCGGTAAGTTAAAGTAGCGTACATACTCGCCAACCAGGTTAGGACTGTATGGGAGCGTCTCCAGTCCCTTAGTTTTAAAGGTATCAATATAGCTACCGTTCAGGTTCAGGCGCCATTTGCCATCAGCGAAATCGCCGGTCAGGTTAGCGTCAATTTCAATACCGCGGGTCAGGGTACCACCCGAGTTGATAAAGCGGCGATCGATAGCAACGATCTGGCCATTGCTGTCGCGGATCCAGTTCGCCTGAAACACATCGTAGTTGTTGATTAGAACATCCCGAGGTGCTGAGCGGATAGTATCGGTACGCTCAATTTCCCACCAGTCGACACTAAAGTTAAAGTTATCAAAAGGCGCAACCACTACACCGAAACTCTTCTGCTCTGATTCTTCCGGTTTCAGGTCTGGCTTACCACCAAAAATCTCCACCGGCCGGATCGAGGCACAACCCGGAATGGTCTCACTGGCGACTGCGCCCGGACAAGTTGCCGGGTCAGCCAGATCTAAGCCGGTATACTGCGACTCGGTGTTACCGTTAAACAACTGGTTAAAAGAGGGCACTTTAAAACCAGTACTGAAGGCGCCGCGGATCATTACTTCCTCTATCGGACGATAGTTAAAGCTGACTTTAGGGTTAGTGGTGCTGCCAAAACCATCATAGCGGTCATAACGACCGGCCAGGCTGACATCGAGACTATCTAATACCGGCAGATAAAACTCTACAAAAACCGCTTTAATATCGCGGCTGACTTTATCCAGCACGTTAGCGTTGTCAAAGGGCGCATTAAAGATCGGCCGCATCTGTGCGCGCTGATCACCGTTAAACTTAAATTCCTCGCGGCGTAAGTCAGTACCAATAGCGGCCTGAATTTCACCGCCCGGTAGCTCGAAACCTAACCCTCCGGTAAAGGTGGCATCCAACTGTGTCATCAACGACTCACCGTCATACAAGCGTACGCCGTCAGCAGACGCTGCTTGTAACGCTGCCATACCAGCATCAGACTGGCGTTGTCCCGGGAATAGGAAGGGGTTGATTAAACCACTACCCAGAACCTGCTGTAACGCATCGGTGTAATGATAGCCGCTGGCCAGTATTGAGTTTGAGGTGCTGGAGGCGCGGGATAAGCCGACGGCATAGTCCCAGTCAAAAGCACTAATAATGCCTTCGAATGCAGCATTAATGCGGTAAGATTTGGTTTCGGTATCAATCTGCCGTGGTCCGCATGCCATACAGCGCCAACGGTAGGCAATAGGTTCGCCATAGTTTAGCTGGCTGGTGCCAAAGTAGTTTGCCAGTGCGGTATAAATTAAGTTATACGATGCCCCTGTTACCGGATACCAGGTGCTGCGGTTAAAAACGGCACCCGGAGAGATTTGGTTGGGTTCAAACGCCTTGCTGACATCAACTTTTGAGCCAACAAACTCAAAGTACGCCATATGCTCATCACTAAGCTTGAAAGAAGCCCGGCTGATAAAATCCAGACTATCCATTGGCTGCTGGATCCGCGCGGCGGCAGGATAATCCCAGGCACAGGCATAACGTGACGAAATTGAACTCCAGAGCCGCTCATCATAAGGGCCCATATTCGGACCGCCATTTTCACAACCTAAACCGCCTGGTAAATCCAGAATGTTAATGGCAATCATATTCATGCCATCACGTGGATCGCGTAAACCGGTACCGATCAGGTTGCGTTCTGCCGCCGGCCGGTTAAATACTGTTGCAAAAGGGGTACCGCGGGTATCGGGTGATAAACCACGCTCCGGCTGAAAAGTATTGGAGAAAGCACGATCGGTACCCTCCAGCGTCTCATTTTTCTTGTAGCTCAGAGTACCAAACACGTTCCAGCCATCTTTATTAATATCACCGGCACCGAGTAACAGGTTAGTACGATAGATATTACCGCCACCGGCTTCAGTCGTATCGGCAAAAGCAGAAACTTCGGCACCGGTATAATCTTTCTTGGTGATAAAGTTGATAACACCACCGATGGCATCGGTACCGTACATGGCAGAAGCACCATCACGCAGTACTTCAACCCGTTCCAGCGCTGCAAAAGGGATTGAATTCAAATCTACTGCCCGACCTTTTAACCCGTGCGTTGCCACCCGGCGGCCGTTTAACAGCACCAGTGTCGCATCTGCGCCCTGACCACGCAGGTTGGCACCGGATACACCATTATTACCGCGCTGCTCTTCTGAGACGATACCGCCATTACTGGCCAGGTTATCTGACGAGTTACCGGCGATATTCAGCTGCATTAATAGCTGTTCTGCGGAGGTAATACCCTGAGCATCGATTTCCGCTTTGCTAAATACGGTCAGCGGCAGCGAACCTTCGATATTGGTTCTTTTAATGCTGGAACCGGTAACCCGGATCCGTTCTACTTTTGCATCCTCGGCGTCCGGAACTGCTGTGTCCTGCGCCATGACGACTGATGAGCCCAAGCCGGCAAGGGCAATGGACTGAATGAGCCTGTTCAACTTCATTGCAATCTCTCCTGGATATTACACCCTTTATAATTATTTCATCGTTACGCTGCTTAGCCGTGCGGCGCTGTGCAGGGATGTAGATTTTCTGCACAAAATTAACATAGCAATCTTTTGTTGGTTTTGAAAATAATTTATGCTAAAAAATAACAAATTCAGGAATATTTCATTCCGACGGAGTCTGGGTTGAACAGAATACTGGCTGTAAGCACCTGTTTTTGGCTGATGATGCTGCCATTATTGTTGCCGGGTAGTGGCCGTGCCCAAACCCCGGACTGGCAGTCTGACATTCCGCTACTACAGCGACAGCATCTAAGCGCAGACTACTGGCTGACGAAACTGCCAGAAGCTCAGCAACTACTGCTCGACGCGCAACAAATCCAGGCTTTTAATCAGCGCACCTTTGCCGTGCAGCCAGAAATGCAACCCATCGCCGAAATCCCGCTTAGCCATTCCCGCAAGCAGTTGTTACAGCGGTTGAATAAGGTTAGCAGTATTCCGGGCAGTGCGCGCTTTTTCGCCGATGGCCGGGCGCTGGTTGAAGCAGATTGGTTGCCACTGCAAGCTGCTCTGAATCGCGATGGCATTGCTGAGATTAATCCGACGCGGTTTGCCCTGGTCACCCGACGCAGCTTGCTGTTAGCCTTTCCGACGAAACTGCGGATCTTTAATGACGCCATGGCGCTGGATTTAAACCGCCTGCAGGAAACTGCCGTCTTCGTCGGTGAGCCGCTGGCGGTGTTACACCAAACCGCGGACCAGCAATGGTCACTGGTTCAGAACTATCATTACACCGGCTGGGTAGAAACCTCAGCGCTCGCGATCGGCGAAAGGCAACAGGTATTAGCCTATGCCGCAGCTGAACCCTTTCTGGTAATCACCGGCGCCAGAGCGCACACTAATTTCAACCCTGAGCTGGCCGCTATTTCTGAGCTGCAACTGGATATGGGGGTGCGGCTACCGTTACTAACTGCCGCCAGTCAGGGGCACAGTATTTATGGCCAGAATCCGCATGCCAGCTATATTGTACAGCTACCCATACGGGGCGCGGATGGCAACCTAGAGCTGGTGCCAGCCTTGATTGCGCGCAACCAGGACGTGTCGGTGGGCTACCTGCCATACACCACAGAGCAGCTGCTGCGCCAGGCGTTTAAATACCTCGGGCAGCGATATGGCTGGGGCTATGACTATAACAGTGTTGATTGTACCGGCTTGCTGGTCGATGTGTTCCGTACCTTTGGTCTGCTGATGCCGCGTAATTCCGGTGAGCAAGGTTATGGAGACTTTGGGCAAAACCGGCGTTTTGCCGAAGATTTACCGGTGGCGGACAAATTGGCGTTGCTAAAGTCAGCACAGGTCGGTGATTTGCTGTATCGCCCCGGCCATGTGATGATCTATCTGGGCGAAAGTGGCGGTGAGCCCTTTGTGCTGCATTCGGTATTTGATCTGGCCTATTACCAACAGGATGGTCGTTTTTATCGCGGTACCTTGAACGGAGTGGCTGTAACACCCCTGACTCCGCTTTATCTGACAGCAGAGCAGAGTTATCTGCACCGGCTGTATAATATTAAATCGCTGCGTTAACCGAGGTGCGCATGAAAATTACCGATATCCGGCTGGGCATGCTACGGGTGCCGCTAAAGACGCCATTCAAAACGGCATTGCGGACAGTGAATCAGATTGAAGATGTGGTGGTGGTGGTAGAAACCGATACCGGCCATCTGGGCTATGGAGAGGCACCGGCAACGGCGGTGATCACCGGTGATATTCATGGCTCCATCATCGAAGCGATCCGTACCGTGATCAAACCCAAGCTGTTGGGGCAGGAGATTAGTGATTTAAATCACATTATCCGGCTGATCCAAGGCTGTATTATGAAAAATTACAGCGCCAAGGCGGCTGTTGAGATGGCGGTGTATGATTTGTTCGCGCAATCCTATCAGGCGCCACTGTATAAGGTGCTCGGCGGTGGCGTGCCGCGGCTGACCACCGACATTACCATCAGTGTCGATTACATTGATAAGATGGTCGCGGATTCACTGGATGCGGTCGCCAATGGCTTTGAAACCCTGAAAGTTAAGGTGGGTAAGGATATTGGCGTCGATATAGAGCGGGTAAAAGCCATTTATAACGCGGTGGCCGGCAAAGCCTTGATCCGGCTGGATGCCAATCAGGGCTGGACTGCCAAGGAAGCTGTCTATGCGCTGCATAAGCTGGAGGATGCCGGGGTGCGGCTGGAGCTGGTGGAGCAGCCGGTTAAATATTACGATCTGGAAGGACTGAAATATATTACCGAGCGGGTACATACGCCGGTGATGGCCGATGAAAGCAGCTTTGGCCCGCGCGAGGTGATTGAGCTTATCAAGATGCGGGCCGCCGATATTATCAATATTAAGCTGATGAAAACCGGTGGTATCTCCAACGCCATTAAGATCGCCGATATTTGCTCCTTCTACGATATGCAGTGCATGATTGGCTGTATGCTGGAAAGCAGTATTAGTGTCGCAGCGGCGGTACATGTTGCGGTGGCGAAAGCTGATGTGATTACCAAGGTCGATCTGGATGGGCCCTCGCTCTGTGCCTTTAATCCGGTGCATTGCAGTGTGAACTTTAACGGCCCGGATATCACCATAGGTGATGCGCCGGGTCTGGGCGTGACTGCGATTGATGGCCTGGAGTGGTTAAACTAACTCTTTTCCAGCAACGCCAGCAATTTATTGTGCTCTGTAATATGCTGGCGGTAACTGGGGCTTTGGCAGAGTAACAAATAGAGTAAATGACACAGATGCTGCTGTGCTTGCTGGGTGACCAGCCGCGCCAAATGTTCATCGGTTGCGGTATCCAATGTAAATAAGGTCACGTCAGCCACCGCACTTTGCGCACTGGTTTGAAAACGTGTCAGGGAGATGATCTGCAATTGCCGGCGTTTGGCATATTTCTCCAGCCGCAGTAAATCTGCATTCTCACCACTATCAGAAATCAGCAGTACGATACTGCCCTCGGGCAGGGTGCGGGCCAATTGTAAACTGACCGCCGGATCACTGTGAAACAGCGCCAGTTTACCCAGCTCCAGTAAGCGGCTTTGCATATCAGCCGCGACTACCGCGGAATGCGCACTGCCAGCCAACAGAATTTGCCGGGCTTGTTGTAACAACTTGGCCGCTTGCTGCAGCCGGCTTTCCGGGTTGATGGTCAGCAAGCCGCGCAGGCCTTGCCATAAACTCTGCTGCAGTTGCTCCGCTAACTGCGCCAGGCCACTGAGTTCAGCATTATTTTCCGGTGCTTCCCGTTGCAGGGTGGTGGCAGTGACCACCGCTTCCGTGATCGCCAGCTTTAGATCGGGGTAGCCTTTATAACCCAGTTTCTGGCAAAATTTCACCACGCTGGACTGGCTGATCCCAACCGCATCCGCCAGTTGCTGTGACGAATAGTCACGTAACAGGTTGGAGTTATCCAGAATAAAGTCTGCCAACTTACGCTCGCTGGCAGAAAGTTGGTCTAACATTCCTTTTATTTTCAACAGACTAAGCATCGGGTGGCGCCTCATAATGTGCTGGCCAGTCTGGACAGAGGTTTTATATTGAATAATTTATTCCGCAATAGCAAGTTTCACTATTCCGTTGCCGCAGCGATTTAATTTCCCACTAAATCATTTACTTCCTCCAAGCCGCGAAATTAGCGGGATCTTATTCGATCTGTGATGCTGTTTTTACCTTGACAGGTGCCGAAGTGGCACCCTAAACTGTCTCATTGTGGGGATAAGTGGGTAATTGTGGATCATTTTGGAGTGCAGAACGCGCTTAGTGCGATAACTAAGGTGTCACTGCCACGCCATTGAGCGCCACTTTAACGACCGTTAACACTTAATACAGGCAAACAACGATGTTTCGTGGATCATTCACACTGACATTAGATGACAAGGGCCGGTTAGCGCTGCCAGCGCGTTACCGCGACCGCCTTTTGTCTGAAAATCAGGGGCAATTGATCTGTACCATCGACCTGCATGATCCCTGTTTATTACTGTTTCCGCTGGCAGAGTGGGAAGAAATCGAAGAAAAATTGCAGTCACTCTCCAGTTTGAACCCGCAGGAGCGCCGTTTACAGCGCATTTTGCTGGGTAACGCCACCGAATGCGATATGGATAAAAGCGGCCGGATCCTGCTGCCAGCCTTTTTAAGGCAGCATGCCAGCCTGGGCAAAAATATCCGTTTGGTGGGCCAACTCAATAAATTTGAAATCTGGGATGAAACCACCTGGCAAGACCGTCTGGCCGCTGATATTGAGCTGGAACAGGCGCAAGCTGGCTCGGTGGAGTTATCCGAACGCTTACAGGATTTTGTACTGTAAATGACCACAACTGAGCATATTTCGGTACTGTTGGCGGAAACGTTGACAGGCCTGGCGATCAAGGCTGACGGCATCTATCTGGATGGCACCTTCGGCCGCGGTGGTCACAGCCGGGAAATCCTGAAACAGCTGGGCCCGCAAGGCCGGCTGTATGCCATAGATCGCGATCCTGCCGCCATCGCTGCCGCAGCCCCACTGCAAGCTGATGCGCGTTTTCATATCACCCACAGCCCCTTTGCCGCCCTGGCGAACATTGCCGAATCTCTGGCTATTTTTGGCAAAATTGACGGTATTTTATTGGATCTTGGCGTTTCTTCCCCACAACTGGATGAAGCCGAGCGTGGTTTTAGTTTTATGCGTGACGGTCCACTGGATATGCGAATGGATCCGACCAGTGGTTTGTCAGCCGCCGAGTGGTTAGCCAGTGCTGATGTTGAAGATATCAGTTTTGTGTTGCGTGAATATGGCGAAGAAAAGTTTGCCTGGCGCATTGCCAACAGCATTGTTAATAGCCGCGCCGAGCAGCCGTTAACCCGTACCGGCCAGCTGGCTGACCTGATTAGCCGCGCGGTTCCCAAAAGTGCCAAAGAGAAAAAGCACCCGGCTACCCGCAGCTTTCAGGCTATCCGCATCTATATCAACAGTGAGCTGGAGCAAGTGAACCTGGCACTGCAGGGCGCTATGGCGGCACTAAAGCCCGGTGGCCGCCTGTGTGTTATTAGCTTTCACTCGCTGGAGGATCGGCTGGTGAAACAGTTTATGCGGCGTCATTCCAAGCCTGAAGCGGTACCGCGTGGTTTGCCGCTGACGAATGCCCAGCTGCAACAAGAGGTGCCTTTAAAACTGATCGGCAAGGCCATCATGCCATCTGATGCTGAATTGGCGGTCAACCCGCGCGCCCGTAGTGCGGTGCTACGGATCGCTGAGAGGACTGGCTGATGAGCGAGATCCGGTTATCTACTCAAATCAGACAACAATGGCAGCAGCGCAAGCTGGTGCTGTTGTTGTTATTGGCTTGTGTGTTAACCGGCCTGGCCGTGGTGCAGATGGCGCATTTAAACCGGCAATTAACGATCCAGCAGGATCAGAATTACCAGCAGCGTGATCAGCTGGATACCGAGTGGCGCAACCTGTTGCTGGAGCAGCGGGCGCTGGCCGAGCATAGCCGGGTGGAAGAAATTGCCCGCCGGCAACTGAATATGGAAAGACCGAGCGGCAATCGGGATATCACGGTGAGGCAACCATGAAGCGGCCCGTAGCGAAAGCCCAGGCAAAAACCAGGAAGCAGCCGACAGTGTTGGGTTGGCGGTTTGCTTTTGTGATGCTCAGCTTAAGCGCGGTCTTTGTGGCGCTGGTTGCCCGGGCTGCCTGGTTACAGGTGCTGGAGCCGGACATGCTGGTCACTCAGGGCGATTTGCGTACCTTACGGATTGAATCCGACAAGGTGATGCGCGGCATGATCCTGGATCGGCATGGCCAGGCGTTAGCGGTCAGCGTGCCGGTGGAGGCGATCTGGGCCGATCCGAAAGAAGTGATCGAACGCAATGCCGCAGCCGATGAACGGCGCTGGCATGCGCTGGCTGAAATTCTGCAAATGACGCCGCAACAATTATTACAGCGGATTGGTGATAACCCGAGTCGGCGCTTTGTCTATTTGCAGCGTCAGGTAAATCCTGCCGTAGTGGAGTATGTGCGCAAATTAAAGGTGCCTGGAATTCACTTCCGTCAGGAATCGCGGCGCTTTTATCCGGCGGGAGAAGTTGCAGCGCAGTTGATTGGTTTTACCAATATTGACGATGTCGGTGTTGAGGGTATCGAGAAGCGGTTTAACGACTTACTAACCGGTACCGCGGGGCGCAAGGTGTTTCGTAAAGACGCCAAAGGCCGCGAAATTGAAGTGCTGGAGCGTGAGGCGTCACAGGAGCCGGCGGATGTTGTGCTGAGTATCGATCAGCGGATCCAGGCGGTCGCTTATCGCGAGCTGAAAAAAGCCGTGCTGGCGCATGGTGCGGCATCCGGTTCTGCCGTGGTGGTCGATGTGCATACCGGCGAGATCCTGGCGATGGTCAACAGCCCGTCGTTTAACCCGAATAACCGCCGCAATACGCCGGTGCATCGTTTCCGCAATCGCGCCATCACCGATACCTTTGAGCCCGGTTCTACGATGAAACCACTGGCGGTACTCAGTGCGCTGGAATTTGGCAACGCCAAATTGGATAGCATGGTCGATGTTAGCCCCGGCGTAATGCGGATTGGCGGAAGCTGGGTGCGGGATCCGAATAACTATGGCAGCTTGAGCCTGGGCGGTATCATTCAAAAGTCCAGTAATATGGGCGTGGCCCGTCTGGTGTTACAGATCCCGCATCAAAATGTCATTGGCTTATACAGTAATCTGGGCCTGGGCCAGGATACCGGCACCGGCCTAACCGGCGAGAGCAGCGGTATTTTCAGTTTCCGTCAGCGTTGGTCTGATTTTGAACGCGCTACTTTCTCTTATGGCTATGGCTTATCCGTCACTGCAGTACAGCTGGCCAGAGCCTATGCCACCATTGGCAATGGCGGGGTCAACCGGCCACTGAGCATTCTCAAAGTGGAGCAGCCTGAACCAGGTGAGCGGGTATTAAAACAAGAATATGCGCTGGCGATGTTAGAAATGATGGAAAGCAGTATTGCGCCCGGCGGCACTGCAACCCGGGCACAAATTCCGGGTTACCGCGTCGGTGGCAAAACCGGTACTGCCCGTAAAGCCGTCGCTGGTGGTTACGGTAATGACTATATCGCCTCCTTTGCCGGTGTTGGCCCAATCAGTAATCCACGCTTGGTAACAGTGGTGGTGATTAACGAGCCGGCCGGTGATTTCTACCACGGTGGTGAAATCGCGGCCCCGGTATTTTCCCAGATTATGGGTGCTGCCATGCAGTTACTGAACTTACCGCCGGATGCGCAAAGCCGGCCCAGGATCTCTGCCGTAAGGAGTACACAAAATGCCGGTTAACAGTAAAGTCTGGTTAGCAGCGCAGTGCCCCCAGGTGCCGGAGTGCACACTGGCGGATTTGCGCATTGATAGCCGTCAGGTGCAAACAAATGATGTCTTTATTGCCCTGCCGGGTACCCATACCGATGGTCAGCATTTTATCAGTCAGGCGCTGGCACAAGGCGCAGCCCTGGTACTTACCCATACCGGTAGTTACAGCGATCCGCGGATTCAGGTATTACCCGAGCTGAATACAGTGTTACCCGAGTTGGCAGCCAGTTTCTATGGTCACCCGCAACAACAGCTGACGTTGGTGGGAGTGACCGGCACTAATGGTAAGTCCTCGGTCTGCAGTTTTATCGCGCAGTTGGCAGAGCAGCTTGGACTGAAAAGCGCCATTATCGGTACCCTCGGCTATGGTTCCTGGCAGCAATTAACGCCATTAAAAAATACCACGCCGCACTTTGTTGATTTGCAGCGGATTTTCGCCGAAATGCTGGCCAGTGGTGTATGTCTGGTGGCGATGGAGGTGTCATCTCATGCCTTAGTGCAGCAGCGGGTTGCCGGCCTGGAGTTCGCGGCCGCCGTCTTCACTAACCTGAGCCGGGATCATCTGGATTATCACGGTAGTATGCAGGCCTATGCTGAGGCTAAAGCATTATTGTTTCAACAAGCGCAAAGCCGGTTGGCGGTGCTGAATCTGTCTGATGAAACCGGTCGCATCTATGCCACCAATTGCCAGATCCCGGTGTTTGCTTATGGCAAAACCGCGGACTGTAACGACCCTGCCGCTCTGACCTATCAGTGCGCGGCGCCAAATGAGCAAGGCATTTACTGCGAGCTACAGGCTGACGGTGTGCATTATCAGTTGCAATTACCGCTACTAGGCGAATTTAATGTGCAGAATGCGCTGGCGGCGATACGTTGTCTGCAGGCGCTGGGGCAGCCATTAGCCGCACTGTTACAGGCAGCCGCCAAGCTGAAAGCTGTCGCCGGGCGGATGGAGCAATTTCCGTTTAAAACCGGCGCCACTGTAGTAGTCGATTATGCCCATACCCCGGATGCATTGCGGCAAACCTTACTGGCGCTGCGCGCCCACTGCAGTAACCATCTGTGGACCGTCTTTGGCTGTGGTGGTGATCGCGACAAAGGCAAGAGACCTTTGATGGGGCAACTTGCTGAGCTGTTATCTGATCATGTGATTCTGACTTCGGATAACCCGCGTACCGAAGATCCGCTGCAGATATTGCAGGATATCGCTGCCGGCTTTAGTAATGATCACTGTTATGTACTGGAGCCGGATCGCCGTTCTGCCATTAAGTTAGCAGTGGCACAGGCTCAGGCTGGCGACATAGTGCTGCTTGCCGGTAAGGGCCATGAAACCGAGCAAATTATTGGCCAGACTGCGCTGCACTATGACGAACGCGCCTATGTGCAGCAGCTGCAACGGGAGATGGCCCTATGATCCCGCTCCATTTATCCGAGTTGGCAACCATTCTGCAGGCCCCATTAGTCGGCGAAGACCGGCTGATTGAAAGCATCAGCACCGACAGCCGCACCCTGGAAGGTACAGCGCTGTTTTTGGCGTTAAAGGGCCCGAATTTTGATGGCAATCAGTTTTTAGCTGAGGTGGCGGCAAAGGGTGCGGTAGCGCTGATTTGCAATCAACAGCCGCCGGTTGCCCTGCCTTATATTCTGGTACCGGATGGCCGCATAGCTTTGGGGCAGATTGGCGCGGCCCTGAAACAACGGCTGGCGCCAAAAACGGTGGCGATTACCGGTAGTGCCGGTAAAACCACGGTAAAAGAAATGCTGGCCGCGATCCTAAGCCAGCAAGGGCCGGTATTGGCGACGGCGGGTAATTTTAATAATGACATTGGTGTGCCCCTGACCCTATTGCGGTTAACACCGGAACACCAATATGCGGTACTTGAACTGGGGGCCAACCATCCCGGCGAGGTAGCTTATACCACGGCGCTGGTGAAGCCGGATGTCGCCTTGATCACCAATGCCGCCGCATCGCATCTGGAGGGCTTTGGCGATGTTTATGGCGTGGCCCGTGCTAAAGCAGAAATTTACAGTGGTTTAACCGATACCGGCAGCGCCGTAGTGTCACTGGACAGTGATTTTAGCGATTACTGGCTGGCGCAGGTCAGACAGCAAGCCTGCCAGACCTTTAGTTTACAAAATCCGGCAGCAGATTTTCATGCCTCTGACATTCGTCTGGATGCCAGTGGTTGTGCGCATTTTCTGTTACATAGCCCGCAGGGCAATGAGCAAATCCAGCTGAAAATCCCCGGCCGGCATAATGTCGCTAATGCGCTGGCTGCCGCCGCTGCAGCCCTCGGACTGGGCCTGAATTTACGGCAAGTACAGCGCGGCCTGCTCGGGATGCAAGCGGTTAAAGGCCGTACTAATTTGCTGACGCCCAAAGCCGGTCTGAAAATTATTGACGACACCTACAATGCGAATGTGGAATCGGTGAAAGCGGCCATTGACTTGCTGGCCAGCTATTCGGGCTTCCGCGGCTTGTTACTCGGTGATATGGGTGAGTTGGGTGCTGACGCCCGTTTATACCATGAACAGATTGGCGATTACGCCAAAAAAGCCGGTATTAATCTGTTATTCACTGTTGGTGTGTTATCACAGAGCGCCAGTGACCGCTTTGGAGTTACTGGTGCCCATTTTAGTCAACAGCAAACGCTGGTCGAGCATTTGCTACCAATCATTGCCGGTCAACAAGACGTTACGCTCCTGGTGAAAGGTTCACGCAGCGCGAGAATGGAAAAGGTTGTACAGGACTTGCTAGAACGTTGTCAGCAGGAGACTCAGCCATGTTAGTGTGGTTAGCAGAGTATTTAACGCAGTATATCAGTGCCTTTAATGTGATCAGTTATCTGACATTCCGGGCGATTTTGGGCGTATTAACCGCCTTGTTACTCAGCCTTTATCTTGGGCCCAAGCTGATCGCCGCCTTGCAGCGGATGCAGATTGGGCAGGTAGTACGCAATGACGGTCCGGAGAGCCATTTCTCGAAGAAAGGCACCCCGACGATGGGCGGACTGTTGATCCTGGGTTCAATTCTGATTTCGACCTTGCTATGGGCCAACCTGAGCAATAAATACATCTGGGTGGTGCTGTTTGTGCTGGTCAGCTTTGGCACCATCGGCTTTATTGATGATTACCGCAAAGTGATCCGCAAGGATCCCAAGGGGCTGATCGCGCGCTGGAAGTACTTCTGGCAGTCGGTATTTGCGCTGTTAACCGCGTTTTTCCTTTATGCCACGGCTGAGCGGCCGGCAGAAACTGCGCTGCTATTGCCTTTTTTCAAAGAGGTGATGCCACAGCTGGGCTTACTGTTTATTGCGTTGGCCTATTTTGTGATTGTCGGCACCAGTAACGCCGTTAATCTGACCGATGGTCTGGATGGTCTGGCCATAGTGCCGACTATTATGGTGGCCGGTGCCTTTGCCATTATTGCCTATGCCAGCGGTAATGTGAACTTTGCCAGCTATCTGAATATTCCTTTCCTACCTTATGCCGGGGAGCTGGTCGTATTTTGCGCCGCGTTAATTGGTGCTGGTTTGGGGTTCCTCTGGTTTAACACTTACCCGGCGCTGGTGTTTATGGGTGATGTCGGCTCATTGGCACTGGGTGCGGTGCTGGGGGTAATTGCCATTTTAGTCCGCCAGGAAATCGTGTTGTTTATTATGGGCGGTATCTTTGTGATGGAAACGCTGTCAGTGATCCTGCAGGTCGGTTCATACAAACTGCGCAAACAGCGGATTTTCCGGATGGCACCAATCCACCACCACTATGAATTAAAAGGCTGGCCAGAACCTCGGGTGATTGTGCGCTTCTGGATCCTGTCGATCATCTTTGTGCTGGTGGGTTTAGCCACCCTGAAACTGAGATAAGAGCCTATGCAAGACTTATTGACCGCAAAACGAATCGCTGTTGTTGGGTTGGGCCAGTCAGGTCTGGCTACGGTGCGTTTTTTGCTGTCAAAAGGTATTAAGCCGGTACTAATGGATACCCGTAAGCAACCGGCCGGACTGGAGCAGATCGCAGCAGAGAAAGTTGACGGTATTTATTTAGGTGAGCTGGATGCCAACCGGCTGGCACAAATGGAGCTGATCATCGTGAGTCCGGGGTTGTCGGTAAAACATCCGGCGTTGCGTTTTGCCAAGTTGCAGGGCGCACGTATTATCGGCGATGTTGAGCTATTTGCTTGCTACAATACTAAGCCTGCTGTGGCCGTCACCGGTTCCAATGGCAAATCAACTGTGACCAAGCTGACAGAGGCAATGTTACAGCAAAGCGGAATTAATGCGTTGGCGGCAGGTAATATTGGCTTGCCGGTATTGGATGCATTAAGCAAAGGCGATACAGAAGTCTATGTACTGGAGCTATCTAGCTTTCAGTTGGAAACGACTGAGCATTTACAGTTAGTTGCCGCGGCCAATCTAAATGTTAGTGCCGATCATCTGGATCGCTATCTGGATCTGGCCGATTACGCCGCTGCCAAACAACGTATTTATCAACATAGCGCGCTGGCGGTCTATAACGCTGCTGATAGCTTGACGCTACCCACCAGCTCAGGACCGCGGCTTGGTCTAAGCCTGCAGGACAATACTAGTGGCTATGGCATAGTACACTACCAGCAACAGGATTATCTGCTGGTCGCCGGTGCACCACTGTTACCGCTATCTGAACTGAGTTTATTTGGCAAACATAACCAGTTTAACGCGTTGGCTGCAGCGGCTCTGGCTTTAGCGGCAGGAGCAAGCCGCGAAGCCATTGCTACTACGTTAAAAACTTTCCGCGGCCTGGCGCATCGTTGCGAGCTGGTGCTGGAGCGGCAGGGTGTGCGCTGGGTCAACGACTCCAAGGGCACTAATATCGGCGCAACCCTGGCTGCGCTGGCCGGACTGCGCAGCAGTGTTGAAGGTAAGCTGATCCTGATTGCCGGTGGGGATGCCAAAGGGGCTGATCTGACTGAGTTGCAACCTGCGCTGCTGCGTGATGTGCAGCATTTGATCACCTTGGGGCAGGATGGTCCAGCTATTGCTGCGTTAATGCCAAATAGTACGCAGGTGAAAACACTACAACAGGCGGTGAAAGCCGCTGCCGAACTGGCGAAAGCTGGTGATATGGTGCTGTTATCACCAGCCTGTGCCAGTTTAGATATGTTTAAAAGCTATGCTGACAGGGGCGAACAATTTGCTGCCGCAGTGCGGGAGTTAAAGCCATGAAAGCTATCTTGTTAGGTAGTCGCTTTAATCCGTTACCCCGTCTGGATAGCTGGTGGCAAAGTAAAGACCAGGGCACTTTTGATAATGTATTCCTGACAGCATTACTACTGGTATTGGCCTTTGGTCTGGTCATGGTGACCAGTGCCTCCATTCCGGTTGCGGAGCGCTTATACGGTAATCCACTCCATTTTACCGTGCGCCACCTAATCTATATGGGTATCGGCTTTGTCGCCGCTTATGTGGTCACCCGGCTGCCGATTAGTTTTTGGCATAACTATAATATGCAGCTGCTATTTGCCGCCCTGGCGCTGTTGGTTGCAGTACTACTCTTTGGTAAAAACGTCAATGGCTCCACCCGTTGGCTGGCACTGGGGCCGATAAACGTTCAGGGGGCCGAACCGGCCAAACTGTTCTTCTTTTGTTATCTGGCCAGTTATCTGGTGCGCCGGCATGAAGAAGTACGGGAAAACTTGATGGGCTTTTTGAAGCCTTTAATCATGCTGTTTGTGGTGGCAGTGTTACTGTTAATGCAACCGGATCTGGGAACAGTAATCGTTATGTTTGCGACGGCGGTGGTTTTGCTGTTTTTGGCCGGCGCTAAGTTATGGCAGTTTATTGCCCTGATCCTGACCGGTCTGGCGTCAATAGCGGTGTTAATTTTCTATAGCGAGTACCGCTGGCGACGGGTTACTGCCTTCCTTGATCCTTGGGCTGATCCCTTTGGCAGTGGCTATCAGTTAACACAATCCTTGATGGCCTTTGGCCGCGGCGGCTGGTCCGGACAGGGGCTGGGCAACAGTATTCAGAAACTTGAGTATCTGCCGGAAGCGCATACTGACTTTATTATCTCCGTTATTGGTGAAGAAACCGGCTTCTTTGGTGTTGCCATGCTGCTTTGTTTGTTGTTCCTGATGGTGTTTCGGGCGCTGATGATGGGTAATCGGGCTTTGCAAAAAGGCATGAGTTTTCACGGTTTTATGGCCTACGCCCTGGCGATTTGGATTGGCTTTCAAACAGCGGTCAATGCCGGTATGGCCAGCGGCATGATGCCAACTAAGGGTATGACATTACCCTTTGTCAGTTATGGTGGCAGTAGTTTAATTATCATGTTAATGGCTGCCGCACTATTGTTACGGATTGATTTTGAGGTGCGGTTGCAGGGTAAGCAAGCGGTTAGCGGAGGTAAGCATGACTAAGCCGCTGGCGCTAATTATGGCTGGAGGAACCGGTGGGCATATTTTTCCGGCTCAGGCGGTAGCTAACGCGCTGCAGCAAGCCGGCTGGGATATTGCGTGGCTGGGGACTGCAGATCGAATGGAAGCACAATTGGTGCCGGAGTTTGGTTATCCGTTTTACAGTATTAAGGTAGCTGGTTTACGTGGTAAGGGATTAGGCGCAAAGTTGGCAGCGCCCTTTATGTTACTGCGTTCAGTATGGCAGGCGCGTCAGATTATTAAGCAAATAAAGCCGCAATTGGTGATTGGCTTTGGCGGTTATGCCAGTGGGCCGGGAGGCTTCGCTGCCTGGCTTGGCGGCATACCACTTTTGATCCACGAGCAAAATGCCGTGCCGGGCAGCACCAATAAGCTACTGGCACGTTTTGCTGAAAAAATCATGGTGGCCTTCCCTGAGGCTTTCGCCAGCTCCGTCAAGCAGCAGCTGGTGGGTAATCCAGTACGTAAAGAAGTGATCGGCTGTCGTGAACAGCGTCCGGTTAATGCTGAGCTCAGAATATTAATTGTTGGTGGAAGCTTGGGAGCAAAGGCGCTGAATGAGCAACTACCACCACAACTGATTGCGTTAGCACACCAAGGCGTACTGGCGGTAAAACATCAGACCGGTGATGCCATGTATCAGCAAGTATATAACGCCTATCAGCCACTGCGTGAGCAGGGGCTGCAAATAGAGGTATGTGCCTTTATCAAAAATATGGCGGAAGCTTATCGCTGGGCAGATTTGGTAATATGCCGTGCTGGGGCGCTCACTGTTAGTGAAGTGGCTGCCGCGGGTATTGCGGCGATCTTTGTACCACTGCCGACAGCGATTGACGATCATCAAACGGCCAATGCCAAAACGCTGACCAGCCACGATGCGGGTTGGTTATTACCCCAGCATCAACTGATGGCGCCGGGCATAGTCCCTATTTTAGCCGAATTTATGCACAACAAGGCCGGCTTAGCCGAGCGCGCAAATAAAGCCAGAGCACTGGCACTGGATAATGCTACGGCGCAGGTCGTGACGTTATGCCAGCAAGTAACAGGACAAGTAGTATGATTACGACACTCCAGCAGAAAAAGCAGGCGATGCGCAGGGTTGAACGGATTCATTTTGTCGGTATCGGCGGCGCCGGTATGGGCGGTATTGCCGAGGTGCTGCTTAATGAAGGTTATAAAGTCAGTGGTTCAGACATTGCCGCAGGTGCGGTAACAGAACGGCTGGCGGGGTTAGGGGCGGAGATTTTTATCGGCCACACTGCGGCGAATATTCAGGGTGCCAGCGTTGTCGTGGTATCCAGCGCCATTAAAGCCGATAATCCAGAGGTGAGCAGCGCGCGTGAATTGCGCATCCCGGTAGTGCGTCGTGCAGAGATGCTCGGGGAGTTAATGCGCTTTCGCCACGGTATCGCCATCGCCGGAACTCACGGCAAAACCACGACCACCAGTTTAATGGCCTCTGTTTTCGCTGAAGCCGGCGCCGATCCGACCTTTGTGATTGGTGGATTATTAAATTCAGCGGGCTCTAATGCCCGTTTAGGTGCTGGCCGTTACCTGATTGCTGAAGCCGACGAAAGCGACGCTTCCTTTTTGCATTTACAGCCGATGGCAACCGTGATTACCAATATCGAAGCGGACCATATGGATACCTATCAGGGCGACTTTGAAAAGCTCAAAGCCACCTATATGGAGTTCTTACATAATTTACCTTTCTATGGTCTGGCCGTAGTTTGCCTTGATGATCCGGTATTACGGCAGCTGATCCCTTGTATTGGTCGTACGGTCTTAACCTATGGTTTTAGCGACGATGCTGATTATCAAATTAGCGACTTTAGCCAAACGGGTACCCGTAGCCAGTTTCTGATCACCGATCCAGCTGGTAATCAGCGAGAAATCAGTCTGAATTTACCGGGTCGGCATAATGCGTTAAATGCCACGGCAGTCTTTGCTTTGGCACAGGATGAAGGCATTGCTGAACAGGCTATATTGGCAGCACTGAGTAAATTTGAAGGCATTGGCCGGCGCTTCCAGCAGTACGGCGAATTTGAAACCGGCCGTGGCAAGGTATTGTTACTGGATGATTATGGCCATCATCCAACCGAAGTAGCGGCAACCGTTGCTGCCGTGCGCAGTGCTTGGCCGCAGCGACGCTTAGTGATGTGTTATCAGCCACACCGTTATACCCGAACCCGGGATCTCTATGATGACTTCGCCCGGGTGCTGTCTGAAGTCGATACGCTGTTACTACTCGAAGTTTATGCGGCTGGTGAAGCCCCCATTCCCGGTGCAGATAGCCGCAGTTTGGCGCGCTCTATTCGTGCGCGCGGGCAACTGGAACCGATTTATGTCGCCCAGCCAGCCGATCTGGCCGCCAGCCTGGCTGAAGTATTACAGGATGGTGATGTCGTTCTGACGCAAGGCGCCGGCAATATTGGCAGCCTGGTGAAGCAGCTGGCCGCCATGCAGTTAGATATTGAACAGTTAAAAGCAACCAAGGGAGCTGCGCAATGAGCCAGAATGCAAAAGTTGCCGTGATGTTTGGTGGCCGCTCAGCTGAGCGCGAGGTATCACTGCGCTCCGGTAAGGCGGTATTGTCGGCACTACAGGACGCCGGTATTGATGCCTTTGCCTTTGACCCGAAAGAGCAGCCGTTATCGAGTTTGCAAGCGGATCAGGTCTTTATCGTATTACATGGTCGCGGTGGCGAAGATGGCACCATGCAAGGCGCCTTGCAGCAGCTGGGGTTACCCTATACCGGTAGTGGTGTACTGGGCTCAGCGCTGGCAATGGATAAGATCCGTTGTAAGTGGTTATTCCAGGCGCAAGGTTTGCCAACAGCACCGTTTTTGGTCGTGCGCCCCGACGATACCGACTACGCCGCTATGTTACAGCAACTCGGTGGTAAGGTGATGGTTAAGCCCGCCAACGAAGGCTCCAGTATTGGCATGAGTGCAGCCAGCAATGCGGCAGAGCTGGCCGCTGCTATCGCCACCGCCCATCAATATGATCAGGAAGTGCTGGTTGAACGCTGGATTGACGGTCGGGAATTTACCATCGCTATTTTAAATGAGCAGGTATTACCGATAGTTGAAATGCGCACGCCGCGCGCGTTTTATGATTACGAAGCCAAATATCAGGCCAATAGCACTGAATATCTGTGCCCGGCACCACTGACCGCTGAGCTCACTGCGGCTATGCAGCAAAGTGCCCTAGCCGCTTTTAAAGCGGTAGGCGCCAGTGGCTGGGGCCGTGTTGATTTAATGTTGGATCAGGCCGGACAGCACTATTTGCTGGAAGTGAATACTGTACCGGGTATGACTGAGAAATCGCTGGTGCCGATGGCGGCAAAAGCAGCAGGTTACAGTTTTCAGCAGCTGGTGCTGGCTATTTTACAACAAGCTCAGGCGACGAGGAGCTAAGCGGCAATGGCAGAGCAGGTTAATCAAGCACCAGTCAGAAGCCGGGCGGAATTTATCGCCGGCTTGGTGTTTTTTACCTGCTCGCTGATTTTTTTAATGTACCTGATCGCGACGCTAAAAAACTGGGTGCAGGATCAGCAAAGTGCCCCGATTTCGCAGGTGAAGCTATACGGTAAGTTTCAGCAACTGGACGCGGCCGAATTACAGCAGCGCTTGCAGCAAGAATATGTAGGAAACTTTTTTCGGGTGAATGTGGATCAGGTGCAGCAGTTCCTGCAATTGCAGCCTTGGGTGTATCAAAGCGCTGTGCGTAAACTTTGGCCCGATACGCTGGTGGTGGTAGTGACTGAGCAGCAACCGGTGGCGGTTTGGAACGGTGATCAGCTATTGAATGACAAGGGCCAGGTATTTACCGCGCCAATACAACCGCTGGTAACGACTTTGCCCTGGTTACATGGTCCGGAAGGAACCGAGCAAGATGCACTGACGATGTTCAGTAAAATGCAGCAGTTGCTCAAGCTGCATCAGTTCGAGGTACGCAAGGTATGGTTAACAGAGCGTTTCGCCTGGCGTTTGGAATTGGACGATGGCTTAAGTTTACAGCTTGGGCGCGAAGATACCCTAAAACGGCTGCAGCGCTTTATCGATCTGTATCCACAAATGCAACAACATCAGGCCGGGATGGCCGAAGTTGATTTACGTTATGACACGGGCATTGCCGTGCGCTATGCAGTAACAGACACAAAGAGAAAAACATGACAAAGTCAGCAGAACGGGATTTGATAGTCGGTCTGGATATCGGCACCTCGCAGATTAAAGCGGTGGTGGGCGAGATCACCGCAGATAACCAGCTTAGCATTGTAGGCGTAGGGACGCATGCGTCGCGCGGCATGGACAAAGGTGGCGTTAACGATCTGAACCTGGTGGTGCAGGCAGTGCAGCGGGCAGTGAATGAGGCTGAGCTGATGGCGGACTGCCAGGTATCCTCTGTTTATCTGGGTATTACCGGTAAGCATATCCGCTGCCAGAACGAAAGCGGTATGGTGCCGATTAACGATACCGAAGTGACTGCTGAAGATGTGGCGAGCGTGATTCACGCTGCTAAGTCAGTACCCATTTCGGCTGAGCGCAGAATGCTGCATGTGTTACCGCAAGAGTTTTCGGTCGATATGCAAGAAGGTATTAAAAGTCCGGTCGGCATGTCTGGCGTACGCATGGAAGCCCGTGCCCACATCATTACCTGCGCCAATGATATGGCAAAAAATATCGAAAAATGTGTCGAGCGTTGTGGTCTGCACGTCGACCAGTTAATTTTCAGCGCGCTGGCCTCCAGCTATGCGGTATTAACTGATGATGAAAAAGAGTTGGGTGTCTGTGTCGTCGATATTGGTGGTGGTACTATTGATATTGCCATCTTTACCAATGGTGCTTTGCGCCACACCGCTGTGATCCCGGTCGCCGGTAATCAGGTGACCAGTGATATCGCCAAAATCTTCCGCACTCCAATCAGCCATGCCGAAGACATCAAGGTGCAGTACGCCTGCGCCTTGCGCAGTATGGTGGGTAAAGAAGAAAGCATCGAAGTGCCCAGTGTCGGTGGCCGGCCGGCGCGTTCGATGTCGCGGCATACGCTAGCGGAAGTGGTAGAGCCACGTTACCAGGAATTATTTGAATTGGTGTTGGAAGAAATCCGCTCCAGTGGTTTAGAAGAGCAAATTGCGGCTGGCCTGGTGTTAACCGGTGGCACTGCCAAGATGGAAGGCGCAGTCGAATTTGCTGAAGACATTTTTCAAATGCCGGTACGACTCGGTTATCCGATGCACGTTACCGGGTTAAGAGATTATGTCAGTGATCCGGCTTATGCCAGTGTCATTGGCTTATTACTATACGGCAAAGACGTACGCAGCCAACAAAAAGCTGCCGGTCAGAGCCGCGATACAGTCAGCGGGCTATTTAAAAAAATCAGCAGCTGGTTTAACGGTCAGTTTTGAGTAAGCGTAATAAAACGGAGAGAGAGCTATGTTTGAGTTAATGGAAAACCACAGCGAAGAAGCTGTCATTAAAGTAGTAGGGGTTGGCGGCGGCGGCGGAAATGCTGTCGAGTATATGGTTGCCAGCAATATTGAAGGCGTCGAATTTATCGCCGCCAATACTGATGCCCAGGCGCTGCGTAATTCGTCCGCCAATGTGACGCTGCAACTGGGTGCTGCCGTAACCAAAGGTTTAGGTGCCGGCGCCAATCCGGAGATTGGTCGCCGCTCAGCGGAAGAAGACCGCGAAACCATCAAGAAAACGCTGCAAGGCGCTGACATGGTGTTTATCGCCGCGGGTATGGGTGGCGGTACCGGTACCGGTGCTGCGCCAATCGTAGCAGAAGTGGCGAAAGAGCTGGGCATTCTGACTGTTGCCGTGGTGACTAAACCGTTCCCGTTCGAAGGTAAAAAGCGCACCGCCTTTGCCGATGAAGGTATTGCAGAGCTGAGCAAACATGTTGACTCACTGATCACTATCCCGAACGACAAACTGTTAAAGGTACTGGGTAAAGGCACCAGCCTGCTGGATGCGTTTAAAGCGGCCAATAACGTATTGTTAGGTGCGGTGCAGGGTATCGCAGAATTAATTACCCGCCCGGGTCTGATCAACGTGGACTTTGCTGACGTACGTACTGTGATGTCAGAAATGGGTACTGCGATGATGGGTACTGGTCGTGCTACTGGCCCGGATCGTGCTGAAGAAGCTGCCGAGCAGGCTATTTCCAGCCCGCTGCTGGAAGATATCGATTTATCCGGCGCGCGTGGCATTCTGGTGAATATCACTGCTGGTCTGGATATCAGTATCGAAGAGTTTGAAACTGTTGGTAACGCAGTAAAAGCTTTCGCTTCTGAGAACGCGACCGTTGTCGTTGGTGCTGTTATCGATCCGGAAATGCGTGACGAGCTGCGGGTGACCGTCGTTGCCACTGGTATTGGTGCGGATCGCAAACCAGATATCAGCCTGGTACCAACGCATCACCGTGCCGAGCCGGTCAGCCACAGCTATGTACAGCATGGTAATACCATGCGCCAGAGCGCACCGCAGCCAGTAGTACAGCGTGAAGAAGTATTACAAACCAAGGTGCAACCTGAGCCAAAAGGTGGTGGTATTGATATTTTTGATATCCCGGCCTTTTTACGCAAACAGGCTGACTAATACCGCAAATTGTGCGGTAACAGTGTGCGGTAACAGGTAGTGGCGATTTAAGCTCAGCAGTTAATGGAGTTCATTTGCTGTTCAGCCAATATTTGGCATAGTTGCAGTCATGTGCTATGCTTCGCGCCCATTTTGTTTGCTTAGTAAATGAGCAGGATAAAATTATGATTAAACAACGTACCATCAGCCAAACAGTCAGTTCTGTCGGCGTCGGGTTACACAAAGGGGAAAAGGTTACGCTTACTCTCCGGCCTGCACCCGATAACACTGGAATTATATTCCGGCGTGTAGACCTGGACCCGGTAATTGACTTTAAGATCACGCCATCACTGGTCGGTGATACGGTGATGTGCACCTGTTTAATTAATGAGCAGGGCGTGCGCCTCTCTACTACCGAACACCTGATGGCCGCTATCGCCGGTCTGGGCATCGACAATCTGGTGATTGATGTCGATGCGCCGGAAATCCCGATTATGGATGGTAGTGCCAATCCTTTCGTCTATCTGTTGCTGGAAGCAGGTATCAGCGAACAGCGGCTGGCAAAAAAGTTTATCCGTATTAAGCAGACTGTGCGGGTAGAAGATGGCGATAAGTGGGCCGAGTTTAAGCCTTACAACGGCTTTAAACTGGACTTCGCCATCAGCTTTAACCACCCGGTCATTTCTGAAACCACCCAGCATCTGGTGATGGATTTCTCTGCTGCGGCCTTTATCAAAGAAATTAGCCGTGCCCGCACCTTTGGTTTCCTGCATGAAGTGGAATACCTGCGCGCTAACAACCTGGCGTTAGGTGGCAGCATGGATAACGCCGTGGTGCTGGACGAATACCGGGTATTAAACCAGGACGGCCTGCGTTACGACGATGAGTTTATCAAGCACAAAATTCTGGATGCCATTGGCGACCTGTACATGGCTGGTTACAGCATTCTGGGTGAATTCCGCTCTTACAAGACCGGTCACGCCCTGAATAACCAGCTGTTAAGTGCCGTATTAGCTAATCAGGAAAACTGGGAATTTGTGACTTTCGAAGACAAAGCCGAGATGCCGATTTCGTTTTTGGCGCCGCAGTTGGCTTAACTGCCATTTGTGAAATGTTAAGAGTTGAATTGGGCCGCTATGCGGCCCGATTTGTTTTCAGGGTTTCAGTAAGCGCTGCAAAGCTTGTTGTACCGGGCCATCACTGCTGGCGGCTAACGCGGCCAGTTGCTGACGATTCTGTTCGCTAAGACCACCTTTTTTCACCTGATAGGCTACTGCTGCCTTTTCCTGCACACTGAACGGTTTATTCTGACCATTGGGCGAAACTTCGATGTCGAGACCCGCTAAATCAGGCAAGATTTTCTGCCGGAAATTGGCTAAAATGGCGTCGCGTTGCATTTTCAGGCGGGTGGCCCAGGCCGCTGAGCTGCATAAAATGACAGCCCGGCCATCTTTGATATTCGCAACCTGACAAAAGCCCAGTTGTGGCGTTTGCAACAGCTCGGCCAGAACCTGATTAAACTGGCTGAGCACGCTAAACTGCTGTTGAATACCCGATAGCTGACCGTGGCTTAACAGCCGGCTCAGATCTTCAGGTTTATGGTTATAGCGTTTCATCAGGCAAGGTACCACAGACAGATATCGGCAAAAATTGTAGCAGTTTTTTGCATACAGCCATAGCTTAAGCCTTGAAAGGCACTGTTTTTAGCGCCATATCCTGCTAACATCTGCCAACAACTGGCCTGGTGCGCAGGTAACAGCAAAAATTAATACTGGCGTCGCCAGGGCTGCAATCACCTTAGTTGCCTCAGCAAGCGGCGTAGGGCATGCAGTTTAAACTTAATATGGTATTGGGATAATGTTTGGAAATCTTTTCGCCAAAATAATTGGCAGCCGTAACGACCGCTATTTGAAGAAACTCAAAAAGATCGTTTTGCAAATCAATGCACTGGAAGCCGATTTTGAAAAGCTGAGTGACGAACAACTTAAAAATAAAACCAGCGAATTCAAGCAACGGGTACAAAGCGGCACTACCCTGGATGAAATCTTACCAGAAGCCTTTGCCACAGTACGTGAAGCCAGTAAGCGCGTATTTGGTATGCGACACTTCGACGTACAGTTAATGGGTGGTATGGTTCTGCATCAAGGGAAAATTTCTGAAATGCGCACCGGTGAAGGTAAAACCCTGACCGCGACCTTACCCGCCTATTTAAACGCCTTAAGTGGCAAGTCGGTACATGTGATTACCGTCAACGACTATCTTGCCAAACGCGATGCCCAAACCAATGAACCCTTATTCAGCTTTTTGGGTTTAAGCGTAGGGGTAAATGTGCCAGGCTTGCCTCATGTCGAAAAACAAAAGGCTTATGCCGCCGATATCACCTATGGTACTAACAACGAATTCGGTTTTGACTATTTACGTGACAATATGGCGTTTTCTCCGCAAGATCGGGTACAGCGTGACCTGGCTTACGCCATTATTGACGAAGTCGACTCAATCTTAATTGATGAAGCCCGTACGCCGCTGATTATTTCTGGTCCTGCCGAAGACAGCTCCGAGCTCTACAAGCAAATCAACAAGCTGGTACCTTTACTGGAAAAACAGGACAAGGAAGACGAAGAAGGAAATCACGGTGATGGCCACTTTACCGTGGATGAAAAAGCACGTCAGGTATACCTGACTGAGCAAGGCCAGATTAAAGTTGAAGACATGTTGCGCGAGCAGGGACTGATCGCCGAGCACGATACGCTGTTTTCTGCGGCCAATATTACCCTGTTGCATCACGTTTACGCGGCATTGCGCGCCCACCAGTTGTTTAAGCGCGATGTGGATTATGTCGTCAAAGACGGTGAAATTGTCATTGTTGACGAGCATACCGGCCGGACTATGGAAGGCCGCCGTTGGTCAGAAGGTTTACATCAGGCGGTGGAAGCTAAAGAAGGGGTTCGGATCCAAAACGAAAACCAGACGCTGGCCTCTATAACCTTCCAGAATTACTTCCGTTTATACAGCAAACTGGCCGGTATGACCGGTACAGCTGATACAGAAGCTTTTGAATTTCAGCAAATTTATGGTCTGGAAACCATCGTAGTACCTACCAATAAACCCATGGTACGTAACGACATGGCTGACCTGGTCTATCTCACGGCAGAAGATAAATATAATGCCATTATCGAAGATATTAAGCAGGCTCGGGATGCCAAACGCCCGGTACTGGTGGGTACAGCTTCAATTGAGAGCTCAGAGTACTTATCCAGCCTGCTGCATAAAGCCAAGATCCAGCACCAGGTTCTGAATGCCAAATTTCACGCCAACGAAGCACAGATTATCGCTGATGCCGGCCGGGCCGGTACCGTTACCATTGCCACTAATATGGCGGGTCGGGGTACTGATATTGTGCTGGGGGGCAGCTTACAGGCAGAGTTAAAAGCTTTAGGCCCTGAAGCGACAACAGAACAAATTGCACAAGCTAAGGCCGACTGGCAGCTGCGGCATGATGCAGTTATCGCTGCCGGTGGTTTGCATATTATCGGTACAGAACGTCATGAATCGCGCCGTATCGATAACCAGCTACGTGGCCGTGCTGGTCGTCAGGGGGATCCCGGTTCTTCGCGTTTCTATTTGTCGTTAGAAGACGCACTGATGCGGATTTTCGCCTCTGACCGGATGGCAGGCATGATGCGTCGCCTTGGTATGGCGCCAGGCGAAGCCATCGAGCACCCTTGGGTTAGCCGGGCCATTGAAAATGCCCAGCGCAAAGTAGAGGCACGTAACTTCGATATCCGTAAGCAGTTACTCGAATTCGACGATGTAGCCAATGACCAACGTAAAGTAGTATACGAACAGCGTAACGACTTACTTGATGCGGCTGATATTTCTGACACCATTCATGCTATCCGGGAAGATGTGGTTGAGCGGGTGATTAACGAATATATTCCGCCACAGTCACTGGATGAAATGTGGGATATTCCTGGTCTGGAACAGCGTTTGCAAGCCGATTTCGGTGTTGAGTTACCCATAGCTCAGTGGCTGAAAGAAGACAAAAAGCTGTTCGAGGAAAAACTGCGCGAACGCATTCAGCAAGATGTGGCCGCTGCCTATGCCCTGAAAGAGCAAATGGTCGGCGCTCAGGTACTGCGTCAGTTCGAAAAGGCTATTATGCTGCAGAGTCTGGACAGCCACTGGAAAGAGCACCTGGCAGCAATGGACCACCTGCGCCAGGGCATTAACTTGCGTGGCTATGCCCAAAAGAACCCGAAGCAGGAATATAAACGCGAAGCCTTCGAACTCTTTACCACCATGCTGGAAAACCTGAAGTTGGATGTGATTGGTATCTTAAGCCGGGTACAGGTTAGAGCATCAGAAGATGTTGAGGCGGTTGAAGAGCAACGTCGCAAAGCCGATCAGGTTCCGCATCAATATCAGCATGCTGCCGCTGAGCAAGTCGGTGGCGAGCTGCCAGAGGGGGTGAAAGGCGCTACACCAGCTTACCGTGATGGCATGAAAGTTGGTCGTAATGATCCCTGTCCGTGCGGCTCAGGTAAAAAATATAAGCATTGTCATGGCCAACTCAGTTAAGCCAGTCCTCCATGTCGCGGTTGGCGTTATTCTGCGCCAACAGCAGGTGTTGCTAGCAAAGCGGGCGGCAACTAAGCATCAGGGTAACCGCTGGGAATTTCCCGGCGGTAAACTGGAGCAAGGTGAAACCGTGCTGGCTGCGCTAAAACGCGAGTTGGTGGAAGAAATCGGCATAGCAGTGCAGCACGCCGAGCCCTTTATGCAGCTGCAGCATGAGTATCCGGAGCGCTGTGTGTTGCTGGATATTTATCTGGTTACTGACTTTAGCGGTGAGCCACATGGCGCTGAGGGGCAGCCATTATGTTGGGCAGATCTTAGTGAGTTGCACCAATTATCATTGCCCGATGCGAACCAGCCGATCGTGGATAAATTGCAGGCGGCTTTTCTGGCAGGCGCTTAGCCTGCAGTAACCGCCAGCCATTGCGTTACTCTTTAAAAAACTGGTTATCTTTCGCCAGAAATTCCTGCTCTAACTCCGCCAAAAACTGCTCTGACAGCGCCGAATCGATGGGCTGCTTGTCGGCAATGCGGTGGTTTTCTGCCGCCCAATCACCCAGGTCAATCAACTTACAGCGCTCAGAGCAAAATGGCCGGAACGGCGACTCAGCCGCCCAGACGACTGTTTTTTCACAGGTTGGACATTTGACAGTGGTGGCCATGGATTTTCCTACAACAGCTAAAACACGGCCGGCAGTGTAGCAGAATCATCAGGTGTTAGCAGCACGCCAATTGAAAACTGATATCATTGCTACAGGCACTGCGTCCGTCCTGTTCTGATAGCTGCATAAATCGGATGGCGTAACGGTACCTGTTACCACTAACGGTCGGAAAAGAGCAGCAGTCTTGCGAGTATTTAATGCGCAGTAACTCGTATTGTTCGGCGTTTTGTTGATAGAAGCCATTCTCAGCCTGTAACAACATAAATTCACCGCGTTGACGAATAAAATTCAGTACGAACGCTAGCGTTTGTTCGGTCAGGGCCAGCTGCGCCAGCCAGTCACTGATTTGTTGTTGTTGCTCAGCAGCTGGCAGCTTTAGCCAGTATTGCAATTGTGGTACATCAAAATAGCAACAGCCTCCGGGCAAAGCAAAACGTTGCCGCAAAGGCGCTAAAAACTTGTCGTCTTTTAATGGCACTGCCAGCTTGCCGCAGCGTAACAATGCCGTTTGGTAGCGTAAGGCTTGTTGCAGAATTGATTGTAGTTTTTGATCTGATACAGCCGGATGAGTTGACCACTGTACCAGCTGACTTTCACAACGTTCTAAGTCTTTTAACAAGTCCGGCTTGATATCATTACGATCCAGCATATCCAGTAGGTTAAATAAAGTACTGAAAAAACTAAGTTGCTGGGCTTCAGCTTCCGCCTGACGTAAACCGGAAAGTTGCGCAAATAAGTGCTCAATCCGCAAATAAGTGCGGATTTTGGTGTTCAGAGGATGTTCGTATACTATTTCAGCAGTCATCACTGCTCTTTGAGTCTTATTTCTCGGCTAAGTTCAAGATATTTTTCATGTAAATGCGCAATTTGTTCAGTGAGTTGCGACAAACTGCCATTATTGTCAATGATATCATCAGCCCGGGCCAGTTTTTGTTGCCGGCCCAGTTGCGCGGCCATAATGGCTTTTACCTGCTCAGCATTATTCTGATCGCGTGCTATGGTGCGTTTTAACTGGGTTTGCTCGCTAACATCGACCAGCAATACCCGGTCGCAGAATGTATCCAGACCGTTCTCCAATAGCAAGGGAGCAACCAGCAGCGCATAGGGTGTAGGCAGGGCGGTTAACTGGGCAAACAGCTGCTCCCGGATCGCCGGATGCAGTAACTGTTCCAGCCAGAGTTTGGCGGTCTGGTCACTAAAGATGCGCTGGCGCAGCGCAGCGCGGTTTAAGCTGCCATCGGCCTGCAATAACTCAGCACCAAAGTGCTCGCTAATAGCGGCTAAGGCGGGTGTGCCGGGTGCGACTATTTCGCGTGCCACGATATCGGCATCAACATAACCAGCACCCAAAACACGAAACTGCTCGGCTACAGTGCTTTTACCGCTGCCGATGCCACCGGTTAAGCCAATCAGTAGTTTGCCGGTTAGCGTACTCATAGGCCGAGGTAAGACAGATAAGCGCCGGTAAGTTGTTCGCCCCATAAGATGGCAATCCAGCCTGCTGCTGCGATATAGGGGCCAAAGGGGATAGGCGTGGCTTTATCTTTACCCTGAATACTCAGCAGTGTTGCCCCGATCACCGCCCCTACCAGCGACGAGAGCAGAATAATCAAGGGCAGTTGTTGCCAGCCCAGTAAGGCACCAAAAATGGCTAACAGCTTAAAATCACCATAGCCCATGCCCTCTTTACCGGTTAGCAGCTTAAAGCCCCAATACACCGCCCACAGGCTTAAATAACCGCAAGCCGCACCTAAGATCGCCGTCGCCGGATCGACCAGGGCATGCTCGCTTAAACTAAATACTAAGGCCAGCCACAACAGTGGCAAGGTAATCTGATCCGGCAGCAGCATCTTGTCGATATCGATAAAACTGAGGGCAATCAAACCAAAGGTGATCAGTAACAAGATCGCGGCTGTGGTGGTGACGCCAAATTGCCAGGCAACCGTGGTGGCTAATAGCGCTGTCAGTAACTCTACGGCCGGATAGCGGATACTGATCCTGGTATGACAATGCCGGCAGCGGCCTTTAAGCAACAACCAACTGAGCAGCGGAATATTATCACGGGCGGCAATGGGCGTATGGCAACTGGGGCAGGCGGAGCGTGGCACGGCCAGGTTAAAACGCTCAGTTACTGCACTGGCGGGCGCTTGCTGAAAATAGGCCTGAAACTCAGCCTGCCATTCCCGCTCCATCATCAGTGGCAGGCGGTAAATCACCACATTTAAAAAACTACCGATGACCAGACTAAACACAAACACCAACAGCAGATACAACCAGCTGTGCTGTTGTAATAACAGGATAAATTCTGACATTAAACAATATTACCCATCTGGAAGATTGGCAGATACATAGCGATAATCAGGCCACCGATAATCACCCCCAGTACCGCCATAATCAGCGGCTCTAACAGGGCGGTTAGGCCATCGACCGCATCATCCACTTCCTGCTCATAGATATTAGCGACTTTGGCCAGCATACTATCCAGCGAGCCAGACTCTTCACCAATCGACACCATCTGCACCACCATTTCCGGGAAACAGTCGGTTTGCTTCATCGCAAAGTGCATCTGGTTACCGGAGGAAACTTCGTCGCGCACATCTAAAATCGCTTTTTTATATATTTCATTGCCAGCCGCGCCGGCGGAAGATTCCAGTGCTTCAATCAGCGGCACCCCGGCAGCAAAGGTCGTCGACAAGGTACGGGCATAACGCGCTACCGCGGCCTTATTTAAAATCATGCCAAATACCGGGGCTTTAAGTAGCATCGCATCACAGGCGGTGCGAAACTTGAGGTTATTGTTATAGCCTTTGCCTGTGAGATAGCCAGCAACAATAATAGCGCCCAACACCACCCACCAATATTTTTGCATTAACTCGGAAATACCGAGTACAAAAAGGGTAAAACCCGGCAGTTCAGCACCAAAGCTGCCAAAAATTTCCGCAAATTGCGGCACCACAAAGATTAGCAATATGGAGGTTACAATACCGGCGACAACGACAACGGCAGCAGGGTAAAACATGGCTTTTTTAATTTTCGATTTTAAGGCTTCGGCTTTTTCTTTATAAATCGCGATCCGATCGAAGATTTTATCCAAAGCACCAGACTGCTCGCCTGATTTCACCAGGTCACAATAGAGATCATCAAAATACTTAGGATGCTCGCGCAGGGTGTCAGATAATGGTAAACCGGCTTGAATTTTTATCGAAATTTTTTGCATCAGGCTGCGCAGGCTTTTATTGTCAGAGCCATTGGCAATCAAATCAATAGATTGCACCAGCGGTACCCCGGCGCCCAGCATGGTGGCGATTTGCCGGGTCACCACGGCAATATCCATTGCGGTAATACGTTTTTCATCGCCAAATAGCGATTTCGGTTTCTTTTTTACCGCTGATGGCGTAACGCCTTGCTGGCGTAGCAGCGCCTTGGCTTCGGCGATACTGGTGGCTTTAATTTCACCGCTTTTTTTATCACCTTTACGATTTACACCTTTATAGTTAAAGGTTTGTAGCTCTTTTATTTTGAATTTTATATTTTGAGCCATCAGCAAGGATCCTTATCAGCTCTGTGTGCTACTTTGCAACAGTATAGCTCTTGTTTTCAAAAAGTCTTATGTAAGCCAATAGCTTAACCTTTGGTTACCCGGTTGACTTCCGCCAGGCTGGTAATACCGGCGGCGGCTTTAATCAGGCCCGATTGTCGCAAATTATTAATTCCTTCGCGTTGGGCCTGAGTCGCAATATCTAAGGAGTTACCATTATCCATAATAATATCGGCCATCTTCGGGCTAATTGGCATCACTTCATAAATACCGACCCGGCCTTTATAGCCATTGGTGCAATAATCACAACCCACCGGTTTAAAGATGGTGATTTTATCCAGCTGGTCTTCACGAAAGCCCTGGCGCAATAATTCGGCAGCCGGAATCTGTTCGGCTTGTTTGCATTTTGGGCATAAACGTCGCGCCAGACGCTGGGCAATAATTAACGATACAGAACTGGCGACGTTATAAGCCGGTACGCCCATATTCAGTAAACGGGTTAAGGTTTCCGGCGCCGAGTTGGTGTGCAGGGTAGACAAGACTAAGTGGCCGGTTTGGGCCGCTTTAATCGCAATTTCAGCAGTTTCCAGATCGCGAATTTCACCGACCATCACCACATCAGGGTCTTGCCGTAAAAAGGCTTTCAGTGCTGAGGCAAACGTCAGGCCGGCCCGCGGGTTAACCTGCACCTGGTTAATACCGGGTAAGTTAATTTCGACCGGATCTTCTGCGGTGGAGATATTGGTTTCTTCCGTATTTAAAATATTTAAACCGGTATATAGCGATACCGTTTTCCCGCTACCAGTCGGGCCAGTCACTAAGATCATACCCTGTGGCTGCGCTAACGCATCCAGATAGCGTTGTTTTTGCTCTGGCTCATAACCCAGCACATCGATCCCCAGCATCGCACTGTCGGAATCGAGGATCCGCATGACAATTTTTTCGCCCCACAAGGTGGGTAGGGTGCTAACCCGGAAGTCGATCGATTTTTTCGCCGACAGCTTAAGTTTAATCCGGCCATCCTGTGGTACCCGCTTTTCGGCGATATCCAGTCGCGACATCACCTTTAAGCGCGCCGATAGTCGGGTGGATAAAGCAACCGGTGGGCTGGCGACTTCGTTTAAAATGCCATCAATCCGAAAACGGATGCGGTAACTTTTTTCATAGGGTTCAAAGTGCAGATCCGACGCGCCTTTACGGATGGCATCCAGCAGTATCTTATTGATAAAGGCTATGATCGGCTGATCTTCTTTGTCTGGTGTCGCCGACACGATATCGGCTTGCTCATCTTCCTCCACCACGCCCATCGACGAGAGATCCCAATCTCCGTCATTGCCGCCCAGGCTGTCATAGGCATTTTCGAACAGTTTATCCAGCAGCTTATGCAGTTTGTCGTAATGCACTACCACGACTTCAGCATTCATGCCGGCATTAAATTCAAAGTCTTCAATGGCCGCGATATTGGTCGGGTCGACCACCGCCAGGTACATGGTGCGGCCACGTTTGTTCAATGGCAGCATATCGCTTTTGCGGGTCAGCTTTTCGTTGCGTAAATCTTCCGGAATGGAGGCTGGGTTAAAGAATTCCAGATCCAGGGTCAGATGGTTGCTGATACTCGCTGCCACTTCATGCAGGGTATTGGCATTAATCAGTTTTTCACTGATCAGTAATTCGGGCAAGGTACGATATTGACGGGATTTTTCCAGAATGACGCGCTGAGCTTTATCGCCGTCGATAAAACTTTGCTGAATCAAACGTTTGAGAAGCGTGGAATTGGTATTCACCGCCATAATGGCTATTGGCCTCGGGTATTGAGCTGCCTGTATTAGCTTAAGATTATGCCAGTATCCATAATCTGATCAAGGTATTATCGGTATTTCTGTCTTGTTACACCTTGCTTGGCGCGGCATTTGTGCCAAATCAAGCTTAACCTAACTATTTTTTGTAAAGTATATTGTTAAAAGTTGCTTAATTGATACAATTGCGCAAATTTTACCCTGAATGGGTATGAGATTGGATCCGTGTCCAGCGGTCAGCTCTCCTGCCTCTGCATGGATAATGAGATTAATGGATGAAATCGCATAACCCTACCCTTTTTGCGCGCCACACCGCCGGCTTTACTTTGCCTGAGCTAATGACGGTTTTAGCGATCATGGCCATTCTTGCCATGGTAGTAACCCCTGGTTTAACCGGTTTTATCCAAAGTAATCAAGCAACCAGCGCAGCCAATATGCTTCTGAATCAGTTACAACTGACCCGCAGCGAAGCGGTGAAACAGAGCGCCAATGTCAGCCTTTGCCCTTCTACCGATCAGACAAATTGCGCCGATAGCATTAACTGGCAGGGTTATTTGTTGATTCGGGACAGTAATAAAGTAATTTCAGTGGTGGAAATTCCGACTAATCTCACGATCAAGGCATCTGCTGATGTCGACAAGGTAAGTTTTAATTCGGTTGGTGCTGCATCACAGGCCATTACGTTTAATGTGCAACGCCAGGCGCATTGTTTCAAAGTTGAGCTGCAGCTTAATGGCCGGGCAGAAGTGCGGCGGGGGGGCTGCAGCGATGCGTAAATCTTTGTCCGGCTTTAGTTTATTGGAAGCGCTGATCGCGCTGTTTGTCTTGTCTTTTGGTTTAATTGCCTTGGCATCGTTGCAGCTTAAAAGCTTGCAATATTCACAGTCCAGCTTCCAGCGCAATCTGGCGTTACAGCAAGCAAATGATTTGCATGAGCGCCTCTGGGCCAGTGCGTGTCACCTTAACGAATTAGATTTTAGCGGTTGTGCCAATAACGAAATCTGCAAACAATGGGTGACTGAGCACAGTTCCTCGTTACCCGAATGGGCCGGTTCACTGCAAAAAACCAGTGCGGCGGATGTCAACCCGATAGCCTATAACATCCGGATAAATTGGCGCGACACTAAGTTAGATGCGACCGAAAGCTTTGACTTTCAGGTGTTACTACCCTTGGTGCAATGTGACGAATAACAGGAGCGGAACATGAAGAAGCGGCTGGCCGGGATCACGCTAATCGAGTTACTGATTGGTATGACGCTATCGTTGCTATTAATAGGCGGCGCCTTCAGCGTCTATTTGTCGAATAAGCAAACATCCGAGGCGCGACAGCAGCTCGATAGCCGGCAAGAGGCATTGAGATTTGCGTCCTATACTATCAATCGGATCGTTAAAAATGGTGCCGGTATTGATGGCGGCAGCACCGCAACCGAACTTGCTATCGCCTTTAATCGCAGCAACTCCAGCCCGGATTGTTTAGGCAATACTGATGTTTCGGATGTGGTGGACCGTTTTCGCTTTAATGCGACTGATAAAACGCTGACCTGTAATGATCAGTTATTACTTAGTGGTATCGACCAGCTGTCATTTGCTTATTTGAGTAGCGATAGCAGCGGTAAGTTATGGGTGGTACCAGCAGAGGAAGCGACCTTGGTAAAGGTTGATCTGAGTATCGGAGCGCTAAACACTTCTTTTTCTGCGACTTCCCGTGCCAGTTTAATTAAAACGGAATTGGCGGAGGAGATTGCCGCTGATTTGCCTGGAAGCATCGAAAGTCCAGACACAACTTCGGATGATGTTGACTCTGGTGAGAGTGGCAACGGTAATAACGGTAATAACGGTAATAACGGTAATAACGGTAATAACAGTAATAACAGTAATAGCGGCAACAGCGGTAACGACACGCCGTTCATGTGTCAATGTACTGTTAAGAAAGGTGAAGTGAAAGCTTCAAACAATAAGGTTACGGAGTGCAATTCTTGCTGCAAGACAAGTGCTGCAAATAAAGTAACTGTTCCCGTTGATTTCACAACCCAACTAGGCGTCTGTAATTAGGAGCTGTTATGAAATTAAAGGAGCAAAACTTTAAGCGTTCTCAGAGTGGTATGGCTATGGTTATTAGCCTGGTATTACTGTTAGCTTTGACCTTAATGGTCACCGGCTCAATGCGCGGCAGCCTATTTCAAGAAAAAATGACGGCAAATCAGTTTAATCAAAGCCGGGCTTTGATGGCCGCCGAAGCAGGTGCTGCCGAGGTCTGGAATTGGTTGGTACTACAGGAAGAGTCCGGCCAAATGAACTGGGCCGATGCAACCTGGCAAAGTAGTTTGCAAACGAACTTTAATACTGCCATAGCGGTTGCGGCTTCTAAAGGGCGTTTTACGGTGGAGCAAATTGACTGGAGTAACCCCAGCAAAGTTAGTATTACCGTTCTTGGCGAAGCTATTGATGCCAGTCCTGAGCCTTATGCGGTAGCAAGTACCAAGGTAAATGTCGAGTTTTTACGCCCTATCACTGCGGGCGGTAGTCCTGCTTCGGCTTTTATGGCGGGGTTGCTCTCCGAGGGGAATATTACCGTTAATGGTGGCCCATCCATAAATGGAAATATTCACTCAAACAAAAATGTTACTGTAAATGGTAATTTTAGTTTAGGTTCTACCGGTAACGCTTTTTCCATTAGCGCTTCGGGAACAGCAAAAGGAAAAAATGTTAATTTGGGCCAGGGTTCAAAAATTGAATCTGCTGTAGCTAAAATACAAATACCGTCAGCGACAGACTTTATCAACGCCAATAAAAACAGTGCGAACGTAGTTCAGCTCAATGACTGCACAAATTTACCGGCTGATTTACAGGGAAAAACGTATTTTTGTAATAATAATGTTGTTATTGAAAATGTTATTTCTAATGGCACCATTATGACATTGAATACCATTGATATTCGTGGCGGTGTCAATATGGGCAACAACAAACTTAGCGTTGCACTAATTGCAGCAGGCAATATCACAAACCGCGGGAGTAATGAATCAGCTGCTGTATTCTGGACTGACGGTGCTTTTGAGCAAAATGGTAGTGCCAGACTGAAAGGTGCCGTTGTTGCTAAAGAAGAGTTAGATATTAACGGTAAATACAGTTATACACAGGTTTCTGATTTTGAAGATAATCTTGACGGTGTCGTTGGTGCCAAAAGCCCGCAGAAGTTAAGGATTGCGCGCTGGATTGAACAGCGTTAGTAAAAACGCTCAATTCTGCCGAGTCTTCGTCAATAGTTGATAAAATTGGGCAGGCAAAAGTATTGCCTGCCACCTTCTTACTGCTGATACTTGGCTATTAGCTTAGCCAAACTACCATCCTGCTGTAACTTATCCAGCACCGCATTAATTTGCTGCAATTGCTGTTCGCCGACGCTGCCTTTACTTAACATCAGATAAACTTCTGACTCGGGCAGGCGTAAGCTGCTGGCACTAATATAACGATCCAGACCTTTGCGGCGCAAAATGGCGGTGGCAACCATACTGTCTTCCAGCAGCGCACTGATTTCTTCATCTAACAACCGTGCCATATTTAGCTCGCTAAGCTGGGCACTAACAAAAGACTCCGGCATTTGCCCCAGTAACTCGTCAACCTCAGTGCCATAAAAATAGCCACTAACTAATCCGATCTTATGCCCGGCCGACAGCATTGCCGCTAAATTGGGGAAATTAAGTTGAGCATCCTGACGTTGATACAACACAAACTGTTCTTGCCGGTAGGGCCGGGAAAACCAGGCATAACGCTCACGTTCGCTGCTAATCGAGGCGCCGGGCAAGATATCCAGCTCGCCGCTTTGCAGTTTGCGCAGCAACGCAGCCCAGGTGTCTTGCTCCAGACTTAGCTCACAATTTAATTCGGCGGCCAGGGTTTGCAAAATTTCAATATCCAAGCCCTGAGGCTGCTGACCCTGCCCCAGGTAGTGGTATGGTTCCCAGGCATCAAAGCCAGCGCGTAACACACAAGCTGGGGGATTTTCGACCGCAACGGGCGTTACGTCAGCGGCCGGGCCAGAGTTAGCAGCCGGTTTACAAGCAAGCAGGAGTATAGATAACAACATAACCAACAGTAGAGGAAAGCTGCGCATGGCAAAGCTCCTTACAGGTTTTAGCGTCTCGTTAAGTGTAGCTGGCAGCCTTTAAACCGCCAGTTAAGTTTCGCCGCTTATGGCTGATATTCATCGCGACGAAACAGGCGCTAGAACAAAGATGCTACCATTAAGCGGTTAAGTAAGCCGTTAAACTTAGCCTGGGCTGCCCGCTAATACCAACACTAAGCCGGGTTTGGTGTTAGGGATCTGACCCAGTAGCTTTCTAAATGCCAGACCTTAACCGATACTTAAGCATGACTATTAATCGCAGTCTGTGCTATGAAGATACTACAGAGATTGACCGCCGCGCTGATCTTGCTGCAGCCATTAACCGCCTGCGGGCCAGCATCGGCAGAAAACCCGCTGCCGTTACAGCTCGGTTTTTATGTCGCTGCGGATACGCCCTGTGCTAACGCCTCTAATGCGACTTTATTGCTGCTGCGAGCCGATGGCATAGGTGGCGCCAGAGATTTTTGCCAGTTTCTCAGTATCCGGCAGCTTAGTGCGCAGGACTTTTTGGTTACAGAATCCTGTGCCGATTTTCAAGCTTCCGAAGCTGAACAGCGTTTGGTGCGCTACCAGATTATTGATGCAGTAAGTTTTAAACTGAGCCGGGTTAATACTGACCAGCCAGTGCTAAGCCAACCAACCGATACAGAAGTTTTCTATCAAGGTTTTTATTGCCCGCAGTCGAGTTTGCCTGAACCCTGGCGCGATAATGATTTATCTGACTTGGGTATTAATATTAAGCCATAATAACCTGGGGAGCCCACAGGAGCTGGCCCTGAGGGTTTTCAGTTATGCTACTATGTAAATAAATGATATTGTTCATTATCGTCTGCTGAAAGTGCTGGCAACACACTAAGGTGCAAATATATGCGTCTGTCTGATTATGAAAAATCAGTGATTTTTAAAGCGATCACCGCTGAGGATGCTAATGCCAAAGTGTTTTTATTTGGCTCTAGAGCAGACGATAATGCCAGGGGGGGAGATATCGACTTGCTGGTATTATCACAACACTTTGACAAGCAAAAACTGCGTGCCGCACGTTGGCGAATATTGGAACAACTCGGAGAGCAAAAAATAGATATCATCGCCAGTGCAGATGGCTCAGAACCTTTTGTGCAGTTAATTAAGCCAACCGCTGAGGAATTATCATTGTGAGCAGGTTAAGCTCGGCCTCGCATTTAGCTTTATGTGCATCACAACTACAGGATGCCAGTAAATGGCTACAGCGCTCCTTTGAGCAGTGCCTGCCTATTGATGTCGCTAAGCCGCTTACAGCTGAACAGTATGATGCCTTAGAAAACCTTAGCAGCCGCTTTGCTCGTGTGGTGGATATTTTAATTAATAAGCTTTATCGCGCTATAGATGCCGCTGAATTGCTGGAAGCGGGTAGCTTAATTGATACCATTAATCGGGCAGTTAAAAAAGGGTTGCTTGAAGATAACCAAACAGCCAGGACACTGAAAGATATCAGAAATGAAATCGTACATGAGTATGTGGTAGAAAATTTAAAAAACCTGCAACTCGAGATTCTGCGTTATACCACCATTCTGCTTGAGTTGGTAAAGGTTGCATTGAGCTATATTGACGACAACAAGCTAACGCAACATTCAGATTAAAAGTCGCGGAATTTTGCCAGCGCTGGTTCGGTATCTGCCCCCGAAGGTTTCAGCTATACTCTGCTGATAAGATAATGTTTGAACAAGGAATAACGATGCAGGATATCCGCTGGCAGCAACGTTTTCAAAACTTTCAGCGCGCCTTTGGTTTATTGCGCGAGGCGATGGATCAGGATCTGAAGCAATTAAATCAGCTGGAGAAAGAGGGCATTATTCAGCGCTTTGAATTTACCTTTGAGCTGGCGTGGAAGGTGCTGAAAGACAAAATGGAGCATGATGGTCTGGTTATCGACCAAATTTCACCACGCGCCGTCGTCAGATTGGCCTATCAGGCTAAATATATCGCCGATGCGGAGGTATGGCTGCGAATGATAGGGGATCGTAACTTAATGAGTCACACCTATGACAGCGCTAAGTTTGAACTGGTGTTGCAAGCCATTGCCAGCGACTATTTACCAATGCTAACGGAGTGGCAACTTGGGCTATTAGCAGAAATCGTTCAGGGTCAGGAATGAAGCCGCAGTTTGGTTTGTCGCCGCAGCAGTATGCTGAATTGCTGAGTACTTTAAAGCAGTTCCCGGCAATTGAGTCGGCAATTATTTTTGGCTCCCGTGCTAAGGGCACCATGCACGAACGTAGTGATATTGATCTGGCGGTAACGGGCAAAGCGCTTGACAGGCATATGCTGGCAGAGTTAATGCTGGCATTTGATGAGAGTGATTTGCCATTTCAGGTGGATATACAACTGCTATCCGATATTCAGAATCCGGCTTTGCTTGAGCATATCAGTCGCATTGGTCAGGTAATCTATCCTTAGTTTTCGTCGTTGGCAGTTGATCGGTATTTTCCCCCCGAAGGTTCCAGAGGTTTCAACGCTCCACCTCTTTAAAAGCACCAGAAACATATTTATGCAGGATGCTAGTTACCAAAGATTGATAAGGTAGTCCTTGCTCAAGTGCTCGCCGCTGGATAACTTCTAAATCGCGCACCGAAATCCGCACACTGATTTTTTTGTCTTGTTCGATATTATTGCCAGCGAGTTGCATTAGTGCATTTTTCCGCTCAGGGGAAAAATCTGAAATCAGTTCTTCTGCCACAAAATCATTGATAAGGTCCTGTTCATCAGCGGTATATTTTGGATCGTGCATAGAATTTACCTCAAATACTGCTTGGTTGCTTTACGGCTTGGAATAATCGTTTTCAAAAAAAGTTCATGTTCGGTATCTACGCCCAAAGGTTTGAACTGTTTTAGGGATGTGATTGCATATAATCTTTTAGCGCCTGTTCAAGCCGAGTCTGCCAACCTTTACCACTGGCACGGAAATAGCCGACAACCTCAGGTGACAAACGAATCGTTACGCTTTCTTTTTTAATCGCAGCTTTAGGACGGCCCATTTTTGTCAGTGGCTGAAACTGTGCAAAGTCATCGGCTGTTGCTTCAAAATCATCTGTATCAGCAGCTATCATTTCGTTAATTTGCTGATCCTCTTCCGGCGTTGGCCGATTAAGTTGTCTGTTTTGTTGCTTCATATAATGCGACCTCTCTGCTATTCGCTTTACGTAAGCTGATAATGCGGATGGCATCTTCCCGATGAGTATGCACCACACAGTACAGCCTGTTTTCAGCCGGCATAATGGCATAGCCACGATAACGCACTTCACCATAATCTCGACGCACATCTTCAGCACCTAACCAGGAATCCCAGTCCAGGTTTGCTGCCTCGGACAGTGAAATCCCGCGTTCAGTCTGATTCCTCAAATCTTTTTGTGGATCATAGGTGATATTCATACACTTAGTGTACATACACAAAGTGGTTTAAGCAAATTGAGACGCTGAGATTACAAAGAAAAACAAACCCGCACGAGGCGGGCTTGTGGTTCGGTATCTGACCCCGAAGGTTTGCCACGCAGGTTGGTTTGCTGTTCGGTATCTGACCCCGAAGGGTTATGCCTCGATGGCACCTGCTGGCGCACATTCCGTCGATAATATAAACTTAAGCTATTTTTAGATAGAGAATAAACTCTGAGCTACGTACAGGAAATAACGATGAACCCTAAAATACAACAGTTGGGTCTGCAATTGGTACAACGTCCCAAAATCAAGCCTAAAAAGCAGCTGGATTTAACCGGTGCGGAAGGACAGCAGATCGTTCTTTCTGAAACGAAGTTGGTACTTCGAACCCACGCTAAAACGTTTAAAAAACTGGCTGATATGTGATGGAGCTTATGCTATTCCCATTTGAGCGGGTCGTTGAAATCAACGCTCATATATTAAGCCGGGAACCAGGCATGAGGGGGGCATTGATCTAAACAAGCTTCGTGGGGCATTAGGGCGCATTGATAACGCCATCCTTTATATGAGCAACTCGATGATATTTTTGAAATTGCAGCTAAATACGCAAAATCAATCGCCATTGCTCATGCTATGCCTGATGCTAACAAACGAACAGCATTAGCGGTAGCTTTAGAGTATTTGTCACTGAACGATTATGAAATTCAGGCCCAGCCTGTTGGCCAGCTACGCGAGCGTTACGACCAGCCCACTCACAAAAAACAAACCCGCACGAGACGGGCTTGTGGTTCGGTATCTGCCCCCGAAGGTTAACCCCGAAGGTTAAGGTAATGCGTTTGCATTACCTGCGCGTTGCGACTAAACTAGCCGTTATTAACCAGCTTCAACCTGCGGAGAGTATCATGGTTACACAAATGGCTTTGGAGGCAGAATCAACATTGACAGATCGTTTCCAGACAACAGTACCAAGTTCTGTGCGTCAGGCATTGCATCTGGATAAGAAAGATAAGATTAAATACATCATCCAATCTGATGGCAGCGTGCTGATGCAACGAGCTGATACTGCGGATACTGATCCTGTGCTGGACCAATTTTTATCCTTTTTGGCTGTTGATATGCAAAAGCACCCTGAAAAGTTACAACCCTTATCAGCGAGTATGCGTCAGAGCGTGGCATCGCTGGTCACTGGGGTAGAAGTGGATTTGGATGCAGCCTTGTCTGATGAGGATGAATAACTTTGCCAGACAATGTTCCGATAGTGGTTAATGGTTGGACGCTATTTACCCATCCTCTTTTTGCACAGCAGTACCAAAGGTTGCAAGACAAAGTAGAGGCATTAAAAGCAAAAGATCCACAAGGCTACATTAAGAAAAACGACGCGAAGCGGTTAGCAGCAATCTATAAGCTGGCTTTTGAGATTATTCCCCAAGATCCAACTTTGCCAGATTATCGCCAAGGGACGACATTAGGAGGCCACAATAAACATTGGTTTCGTGCCAAATTTTTCAGCAGTATCGGCTATTCTTTCGTTATCATCTTGAATCGAAAATTATTGTTTATGCTTGGGTCAATGATGAAGACAGCAAACGAGCCTACGACAGTAAGTCGGATGCTTACAAGGTGTTTGCAAAGATGCTCAAGTCAGGGAATCCCCCGGATGATTGGGATGCGCTACTAAAAGCTGCCACGGACGCGCAACGCTCTCCTTAACTATCTAATCCCTTCTTTTGAAAAGAAAATAATCTGGATCGAGATTCGGTATCTGCCCCCGAAGGTTTGAAGGTTCGGAAGCTTTAAAAGGTTAAAAACCAACAAACAGCATATCCAGCGCTTCAGATACTTCTTGTTGATGGTCAATCAGACTGCCAACTTTCTGCTTCAATTCGACCTCTGGTATAGCTGCCATAAATTGCGTTGCCATCAGATAAGCTTGATTGTTAATGTCAAAAATAGGATTTAAGCGTTTGGCCGCTTTAGGTGCATTGTCCAGAGGCAGTAGAGGCACAACTACACGGGTGTTCAGACCAGCTAATAAATCTGTTTGCACATCCAGTAAGTAACCGCTACTACTGGTTAGATAGACATCGAAGCGAGCCATTAGAAATGCCGGTACTTTGCAAGCGGTAAGCCATGCTGAGTAACAAAATCATTTGAGCTTTCAATCGCTTGGTTATTATCTTTAAGCCAGCGCTGCTGTTTTTGCAGTTTAACAGCTTGTGCAAGCCCGGCTTCTGCAGATTGCGAAACATTAATACCCAATAGCTTTGCCTCAAACAATAACTGACTATCAATGGAGAGGTTAGTGCGCTTTTTGTGGCTGGTTACATGGCTGTTGGTTGCCATAGCAATACCCTTACTTGCTGTTGTGTAATAAATATACACACCAATGCGTTACCTTTCAAGCACGCTTTTCAACATGCTCTATTATGGTATACCTACAAGCTACATCACTTGGACAGGCGGGAGAACAGAGAGTTTTCGGGGGCTACAAGTAGCCAGGGGCCGAACGCAGTGAGTCCAAAGCCTTGATCCTGATGGGTGACGGGTGCGAACTATCGCTACCACCAACGAGAACTAAATTGCGAAGGTTTTGGGCTTGCAGGGCGAAAAGATACGCGCACTGGCGTGCGCGCGGGTTCGGTTACGCTATTGACACCGAGAGGCTAATGGGTGACCCCGAAGGTTTGAGGAGTGAGTGGATAACAATGATTGACAATGTGCATGCAGCCTATCAGAATGATAGGTGTCAACTTGATAGGTGATTCATGAGCAACACTGAACCTCAAGGAGTAGATGAATTTCCTCTGACAGAAGGAACGGCCAGGCAGATCATCAATAATTTGGCTGAATATCACACGGGCAGGATCCGCTGGAGTAAACACGTCAAAGAGCGGATGCAGGAACGCGATGTAACTACCGGTCAAATATTGACGCTGTTGAAAAGCAGACATTCTGTATTCCGTGAAGGACCGTATCAGGAAACGAATGGCGACTGGAAATTCAATCTAAAAGGGATGGCGGCGGGGACAGTGATAGAACTGGCTGTTGCGCTGAAAAGTCATCAGCATTCTCCAAGCTCTGTCCTTGTGACAGTTTGGATTAGTTAAGGAGATCTCTATGTATCATTACACTGAAAGTGGCTTGCCGAACGTGTATCTGGTTAATGGCTTTACCGTAGAGACATTGGACGGTGAGGAATACACCAGCATTGACGACATGAACGGTCTGCACAAAACTATTGCTAACGCTATTATCGATAGTCCAAAACCGCTAACTCATCAGGAATTTAGGTTCCTGCGCATTGAAATGAACGTATCGCAAAAAACGTTGGGAACACGTTTCGGTGTGACGGAACAAACGATCGCCCGCTATGAGAAAGGCGAGTCAAGTATTCCCAGAACCACAGATGCAGTTTTACGTTCACTGTATATGGAAAGCCAGCAAAAGAATAACCCGGTTAGCTACTTTCTGGATTTACTCGCAGATACTGAAGCCCAAGCTGCAGCACAAAGTATTCAATTAAAACTGGAAGAAGTGGACGATCATTGGTCTGTTGCAGCTTAAAATTAACAGAGCTCTGGGGGGTTGATAGTTCAGTATCGCAGTTTGGGATTTGGGGCAAAAAGCAAGACCTGACCCCAAAGACTCCTGAGATTACAAAGAAAAACAAACCCGCACGAGGCGGGCTGGTTATTCGGTGTATAAGTCTTAAGTTCTTATTAGTGGAAAAAGTCAAGACCTGACCCCAATGGTTTACGAAGGTCTTTTAATGCGTTGCCAGCCACTCTTTGAGTGCATTATTCATCCGGGTTTGCCAGCCTTTTCCGGTTGCTTTGAAAGCAGCTAAAACATCTGCATCAAAACGAACTGTCGTCGACACTTTAGGGTTATCAGATATAGGACGACCACCACGATTTAATTGTGCCAGTACTTTTGCCGGTAAAACGTCAGATGCGGGTTTGAAACGATCCAGCTCTTCTTTTGTCAGATCGTCACGCAGCTCACCATCTTCTGTAGTTAATGGTCTATTTAACTGTGCCATAGCGCTGTACCTCTCTTTTATTGGCCTTTCGAAAACTGATAACCCGAATGCCATCTGGAATTAGTGTAAACACCAAAGCATGCACGCGGCCATCCAAAATGCCTAATGCTGAGTAGCGTATTTCTCCGTACTCTTTGCGATCATCCTTTGCAATTAATGCTGTGGCAAACTCAAAAAATGCCGCATCATCAAAAGCCAAACCTCGCTCATTAATATTACGCTGATTTTTTTCAGGATCGTAAGTAATGTGCAAAATTGCATCCGAATCTTCAATGTTATATCAGTTATTGTAGTAACAAAAATTAAGGTGATCAAGATAGGGATTCTCTTCGGTATCTGACACCGAGAGGCTAATGGGTGACTCCGAAGGCTCTTAGCCCTGGGGTTCCGAGGTGCTCTGATTTGTTAAAACGGGTGCGTCTGGCCCCTCAAGAACCAGTCGGTTAGCTTGCCACATTACACTGTAATGACCAAGTTTCTTTTTTCGCTCTAATGCTTTACGAACCGCATTACGTAAAGCATTGTGTGTGTCTTCAACTGTATATTTTCCAACATCTTGGCTAGTCATAAGCAGCTCCCTGAATTAAAACATCAAAAAGAGTAGGCTCTTTAATGAGACGAACTTGGCCTTGCTGTTCAAATATAAGCACAGGCTCATCATCGGCGTTCATATAACATTGGCAGTGATCAACCAAAGGCGAGTAATGTAATAGCAAGTTAACCAAACTTCGCGGAAAGCGACGTTTGATATCACGTAGCGGTATGTTATGACCGCCATGTTTTACACGTTCAGCAACACGGAGCTGTGATATATCACTATTTGGAAGAGCAAGATAGATCAATTCTACTTTCCAGCCATCCGCTTGCAATTGTTTTATTAATTTCAAATAAGTGCGGCCTGACAGAGTTGTTTCAAATGCAAATGAGGCTCTCGCTTTAATACGGTTTTGTATTTCTGCAAGAAATAACCTGCTGGCATTCAGTAACTCTTTCTCTGGTGCTAATGGTGACAAGCCTGCCGCTATTAAATCTGCGTTAATAAAACTATCT
>NZ_AHTH01000018.1 GCF_000245735.1 Alishewanella jeotgali KCTC 22429 | reverse complement strand
AAGCCGCTTTGAAAGCGGCTTTTTGCGTTCTTACGTCTAAGCCGCACCGCGCCCCGTCTCCGGTATGCTGGCGTACCGGAGACGCCATCTGCGATTTAAAAAAGTACGCCTATCCAGACGCCTGTTGCTACTCAGTCTGAAACATCCGCGCATTTTGGCAGACAGCCAGTAATATTCTGAAATTATACTTTGCGGACTCGCATGGATGCAGGCAAAGTCTTAACAAGACTTATACAACTGCTATAAAGGTTGACTATGAGGTGCCTGGTCAAGATTTCCTTTATGGTGTCAAAACTGAGATGATGGCAATAATGTATCCTAGCCTGACATATACTTGGAATGCTGATTAATTGAGCATAGCGCCGGAAGTTACAGCAGTTTATAATTTTGGGGCGGTTTGAGCATTTTGCTTGAAAGGTGGAATTAATGAATAACGCAAAAATCAACAAAGCTATGCTGACATGGGCGCGCGAGCGTTCCGGCTATGCTTTGCCTGAATTTGCGCGCAAATTGAATGTGACTGAAGAAAAAGTCAGTGAATGGGAAGCTGGCGAGCGGGATATTACCTTCGTGCAGGCAATGACGTTTGCCAATAAAGCTCATGTGCCTTTTGGTTTCCTGTTTTTAAGCCAGCCTCCTGTTGAAAATCTACCGATCCCTGATTTACGCACTGTGGATTCCGCAGAGTTAAAGCGTCCAAGTACTGAGCTGATGGATTTACTCAAGAATATGCTGGAATGTCAGGACTGGTACCGCGACTATGCCCGTAATCAGCTGCTAGAGCCTATCAGTATTGTCGGGAGCTTCCGAATTGAAGATGGGGTGGCAGCTGTTGTGGCAGATATGCGCAATAAGCTTAACATTCCACCTCACCCAAAGCGGGGTTCTTGGGACGACTACTACCGCGATTTAGTAGAGCGAATCGAAGCGCTTGGTATTTTGGTGATGAGGCAATCTAGTCTTGGACATCACAGCAGACCTTTTAGTGTCGATGAATTCCGTGGTTTTGCGATGTGTGATGAGTTTGCGCCAATTATCTTCGTCAATCATGCTGATGCACCCGGTGCCCGATTGTTTACCCTTATCCATGAGCTATGCCATATCTGGATAGGGCAAACCGGCCTTTCTGATGGCGATGCTAACAGTCATCGCGCGGAAGAGCGTTTTTGTAACGCGGTGGCAGCTGAGTTACTCGTTCCTACTGATGAATTCCGGGCGCGTTGGCACATCGACGTTGATAACTGGCAACAAAACCTACCTGAGTTAGAAGCGCATTTTCATGTTAGCCCCTTGGCCTTGGCGCGGAAAGCATTAACGCTGGCATTGATTAGCCAGGGTGAATACGGAGCCTTCATTAAGGCGCAAAGAGAAGCATTTAAAGAGCGCGAAGCTAGCGGTAGTAGCCCAGGCTATTTTAAAACCAAAAAGGCGCAAATTAGTCAGCTGTTTTCTAAGGCCGTTGTCAGTGAAGCGTTGAATGGTAAGTTGTTGTTGCGTGATGCTGCTTGGCTGCTTGGAATGAAACCAGCCAACGTGACTAAATTCGCGCAGGAGCTTGGGTTTTGATTTATCTGCTGGATGCAAACACCTATATCGAAGCTAAAAACAGCTACTACAGCATGGATTTTTGCCCCGCCTATTGGTCTTGGTTAGATCACCAATTTGCGGCCGGTATAGCGGGTAGTATTGATATGATTGGTCGAGAGCTGAAAGAGGGTAATGACGAGTTAGCGGAATGGGTTGAAGCCCGTAAAGGCCAGTTTATTGCTAACGATGATGATGCCACCCAAACGGCTTTTGTGCAAATCATTGAGTATGTGATGGGGCAAAACTTTAACCCTGCTAATCGAGATCAAAAGCGGACCCTTGGTTAATTGCTAAAGCGATGTCGAGCGGCGCTATAGTTGTAACGCATGAAAGTTTGGTTAGTGACGCGACGAAGAAAGTTAAGGTACCTAATATCTGTAAACAGTTCGGTGTTCAATGTATTAATACGTTTGAATTCCTGCGGCAGACAAAAGCCAAGTTTGGCTTGATTTGAATGTGTAACAACTTAATTGCGTTAGATATTCGGTAAATCCAAATTCCGAAAAAGCCGCTTTTAATAGCGGCTTTTTTGCTTTCTTACGTCTAAGCCGCACCGCGTCCCGTCTCCGGTATGCTGGCGTACCGGAGACGCCAGCTGCGATTTAAAAAAGTACGCCTATCCAGACGCCTGTTACGACTTAACTTTATACACGGGCTTATTTTTGTCGGAAAATCTGTAATGTGCTGAAAATTATACTTTGCAGACTTGTCCGATTGCTGGCAAAGTTTTAACAAAATTGATGCTGGTTGGCTAAAGGTTGGTTATGGCTCAATTTCAAGTTGCAGAGTCCTTTTGTTAATAACATGAACTGCTTATTAACCATTTTTTAGTAGCGAACTCCGGCATGTTGATATTCACATGTTCATAAGCATCGTCAAAATCTCGCCTGTTGGGCATTTGCGATTAATGATTATTGAGAATAATTCAACATTCTAAAAATCCAGGCTAAGGAGATAAGTTATATGCCCGCAATTTGGGAAATGGTTAAGGAAGCGGCTTTGAGTATTGGGCGAGAGGCTACCTACTCTGAAATAAAGCAGCACGTAAGATCTGTGTATGGTGAGATAAATGAGTCATCATTAACGTGCTCAATCATATCCTCTTCAGTCAATCATCCATCGCGTATTCACTACCAAGAAAATAAGAGGCCCAGGGTTTGCTTAGGGGATCATGACTTTTTGTTTAATACCGGGCGAGGCCGTGTAGCACCCTATAACCCATCTATTCACGGCACGTGGGAGATTTATATCAAGGAGGAGGGCCTTTACGGTGTGAGGGTTGTTGAGGGTAATGAAGATTCTGAAATTCAATTAGTAAGTGACGCTTCAGTTGAGAGCTCACTTTTCGCTTTAGAGAGCCATTTGCGTGACTATTTGGCAAAGAACCTACCAAAGTTGAATGTATTTGATTCAAAGCTGTCTATCTACCTCAGTCATGATGGTAGAGACGGTGTAGAGTTTCAAACAGATGTTGGCCCTATAGATATCCTAGCCCTTGATGACTTTGGAAATTTCGTTGTTCTTGAATTGAAGCTTGGTCGGGGACCTGACGCGACGTTGGGCCAGATTTTAAGATATATGGGGTGGGTTAAAAAACATTTGGCTAATGGTAAAGATGTCAGAGGTATTATTGTTGCCTCAGAGATACCCACAAAATTACGTTATGCTGTAAGTCAGGTGCCAAGTGTACGCGTTATGGAATATGAGCTAAGTTTTTCAGTTCGACCTGTAGCGTTGTGCTGATAAGCAACTTAAAGCCGGGATGAACGCGAGCACCAAAGATTCGTAAGGCAAACCCATTTTAAAGCGATAGGTATAAATGAATTTTGATATGCCAGAAATAATTTTCAAACTCGGTGCTGAAGGCGGTTCGATTACTCTTATGGGGAGACGACTCGACGAAAATGTATGGTTATATTCATTATTGTCTTCAGATTGTTCAGAAGACCGTGCGCTCTCAGTTGAACGGAATTTTTATGTTAGTACAAAAGAATCTGAGTCATCTTCTTGGGCTGATGCAATCAAGCTATTAGATCATTATCCTTGTTGGTATTTGCTTTTTCCTATTGAAATTCATCATGATTTCAAGTCTGCAATATTTGATGAAGTTGAAAAACGTGGTGGTAGTGATGCTTTGAAGAGTTGGTTTGAGTATCAATAAACAATTTTGATAAGGCATATTTTGTGCTTTGCTTTTGTAATAAAACAACAGCTACAGTCTTCCTGTTCAAGCCCTACTAATTAAATTACAAAACAGAAGCAACTGCTCAGGGAGAATTTGCATGACAATAAAGCTTTCTACGATCGCACAAATTGCGCTGACGGTGAGCGATGTGGATACGGCACTTGGCTTTTACCGCGATCTGCTGGGGCTGGAGTTGCTGTTCCGTGCTGGACCCAATTTGGCATTTCTTAATGCGGATGGTGTCCGTATTATGCTCAGTACCCCACAGGGCGCTGGTAAGGTTGGGGCGAACTCTGTGTTGTATTTTAAAGTTTCGGATATCGAAACAACGCATGCCAGGATTGTTGCTGCAGGCGCACAGAGCGAGCGGGTGCCGCAGTTAGCAGCAACAATGCCAGACCATGAGTTATGGTTAAGTTTTTTGCGTGATCCTGACGCCAATCTGCTGGCTTTGCTGGAAGAAAAACGAGCATGATAGTGGGGTCTGGCCGGCGATAACTTTAATGTCCAGGTTCCCTGGTGGGAAATACTTATTAAGTTACTGTTACTCGGTGGCAGCATTAATGCCTGCTAGTGGCTTATACCCTATTTAAGCTTAATTCAATGTTAAACAAAAGGCGGCGCATTAACCAGGCGTGCCGTTGCGCTGGCGGAGGCTATGCCGACCATAATGGAGAGGGACATCATGTATAAAGTTATACTTTTGACTGTAATTTTATTGCTCACGGGTTGCTCCAGTATTCCGCTGAGTACCATGCTGGAAATGCGCTCTTATAGTAAAGAGGATTTTCTGACCACCCAGCCTGAGCAGCTGCGGGCACAAGTATTGTTGGTACAGCCGGTGCGGGCCGATTTAGATAAAGTTCAGCTACAGCTGGAATTGGATACCAGCAAAGGCTCGCGTCTATATCAGTTCCCGCTGCAGTTAGTTGTCGAGGATCAGCTGCCGGAAGTCAGTGGCTTGTTCTCTACTACGCCAGCTAAAAATAGCTATACCTTTAAATTATCTGAGGAGGCGATTACTAATTTTGTTGAGATGCAGCAACTTTTGGCCGAGCAAAAGTCTGCTAAGCTGAATTTCACTATCAGCTCTGGTTTGTTAGATATTCCAAAAGGTGCCAGCTCAGTGACGCTGACGGCCCGTTTAAAGCTGTCAGAGCAAAACGACTATCTGACGTTATTTGAGGACGCCAAGCTGGCACTGGATCATAGTGATTGAGGATGAAAGATGATTGATTTTAACAATAAGGGTTTTTTTAAGTTAAAACAAAACCGTGACTATGCAGACCAGGTGGCGGCCCTGTTGCTGGATGGTGAGACCATAATTGACGCCTATAAATCCATGCGTGATGGCGTGGTGTTTACAACGAAAAGGCTGATTGTGGTTAACGTGCAGGGAATTACCGGTAGCAAAAAAGATTTCACCTCTATCCCTTATAAAAACATTGTCGCCTATTCGGTCGAAACTTCTGGCACCTTCGATTTGGACTCTGAGCTGGAAATTTATTTGTCAGCAGTAGGTAAGGTAAAATTTGAATTTACCGGTAAAACCGCGATAGTGGAGATAGCCAAATATATCGCGCAGCATTCGTTGTAGCACAAGGGCCCACAAAAAATGGGCGCTACGCAAGGTAACGCCCGAGAAAAGCTTAGTAGTATTTCAAACCATCTGCCTTACCGCGAAACGCATAATAGGCGACCGCGGTATAGGCGGCGATAATCGGCATGTCTGATAAAGCCGATTAAAGTATAGCAAGCGCTGCTAAATCGGATTGCGGGAGGTCCGGCATAGCCTTATGGCTAATGCCATCTGGCTTCATCTTCGTAAAGTTTAAACTCAATATTGCGACCATCAGCGCAAAGTTGAATGACCTCCGCTGGTGAGCCATCCTCATTTAATTTTACTAAACCAATACCCGCCGCATTGAGCAAGCGTTCGCCCGGCTGCGCAGATTCTGGTTGGTGTGGCGTAATCAACATCCGGCGACGACGGGTCAGCCAGTTGAGTGGAGAGCGCGGAGAGTAAAGCCAGCGGTTTAAGCGATCAAAGACTTGCAGTAGCTTGCCGGGAAATTCATTCTTTAGCCCACTACTAGTAATTTGCCAGACAGCTGGACTGCCTGTTTGTGACCGTAGACGAATGTCGTAAACAAAGGAGTAGTGCACGTCGCCCGACAGAATCACAAAATGCTTTGGTGTTTTCGGGTGGCGGAACATATTAAGCAGCGTATAGGCGGTACCACGATGTGCCATCCAGTTTTCTGCATCCACCAGTAGTGGTTTACCAAGCCAGGTAAAAATACGTTGTATCGCTTCGATCAGCTTAACTCCAAAAATCGGCGCGGCTGAAACTAACACCACTGCATCCACACCAACTAGCTTTTGTTGCAAATTGCTCAATGCCTCCCAATCCATCAAACCTGACGGACTGTGAATGGAACGTTCACTTCGCCATCTTTGGGTCCGGGTATCCAGCACAACTAAAGCTGGTTCAGTAGGCCACTGATAGTACCAATGATTGAAGCGCAGCAATTGGTCTAACATTACATCGTAGCTGTTACTTCCGGGAGAGCATAATTGTTGTTGGATGTCTGAGAGATAGGTTGCAGGAAACTGTTCCGGGCAATTTCCCCAACCCTGAAATAGCAAATAAGCAAGTAGGGCATTGCCAATAATGCGCTTGGATAATGGATGTTGGTAAGCCGCGAGTTCCCATGCAGCGGTAAGATTCCAGTCGTCGGTAATGTCATGATCATCAAAAATCATTGCTACAGGTAAGTGTGCCAGCAGTCTGCGTATAGCGCTAAGGCCGCCGATAAATGCATCCAGTACTTCAGCCTGGCAGATAAACTGTTGACATTGTTTGGTATTAAAATCGGCTGGAGGGTTGAGGTCGCGAGGGCTAGTTAGCTGCTGCCAGCCAACTGGTGACCATACCAGCAGATACATCGCGAACATTTCAGCCAAACTAATCAGGTGGTTATGCGCGTTATCGGAGGTAAAAACGGGCTTACGTGCACCCTTAAACAGCTGCTCGAGTACTTTGTTGCTTTTTTTATCATCGGGCAGCAGAGTCTCTCGTTTCAGATAGTAGGGGCTCTTGCTGTGCAGGGTACTTGCCAGTGAGACGTCGGTGTTATGCAGTGACTCATCGGGTAAACCCAATCTCGGTATAAACTGGTGGATCGCCATCAACATAGGGGTCGCCACGTCGTCAACATACACTTGGTCACCACTTAGCATGAGTAAGGCTGGCCAATCGTCGATTGATGTGGAGGCTAATAGTTGCTCAGCTCTCAGTAGGCCATCGGCAGCAGCAAAGTGTGGCTTACGACAAGAACCATGTAATAAGCTACTTAACTTCGGCTGGAGCACAAAAAATGGATGAGAGTGTGGAGTAAAATTTAGATCAGGTGCCCACTGTTTCCAGCCTTGACCATTCAACTGCAGGTTGTAATAAATAGCCTGCTGGACAGGTAACCTAATCTCAAGTTTAAGGTCAAATAATTGAAAATGAAGATTAACTCCCGCTTTGATTTGTTGATGACCGGCAGATAATACGGAGGCGGGTAAAATATGGTACAAACCACTGTCAGTGAACAGTGTTAACTCTGGGGTAACAGGTTCTGCCGTTGCCAACCAAATAGTTATTCGATTGGGTTGCAGTCGGCGAAGGATTGGGCCTGCCCAAACGGTTACAGGTGACGTCATTTTGAAAGTATTCTTTAACTAGCCATAGATTCCTATTAAACAGCGACAACTCAAAAAAAGTTCATCTTTGTTTATTTACTTGTGATCCGCCATTGATTGATAATGGTAATATTTCGCATTTGTAATTTTATTGGCATTACTAAAAAGGTGGTAGGAATGAAAGTAAATCGGGTTGCACAGCACGTGGTGCTGGCGTTGGCTATTTGCAGTTTGCAAAGTCAGGCTGCAGAGCAGCAAGAAAAGCAGTCGCAAATCGAAGTTCTGGAGGTACGCGGTGCGCAAATAGCAGATAGCGGCAACAACCTGCCAGATATACAGCAAGGTCGGATCTTTGCGGGCAAGAAGACTTCAGTCGTTGAACTCAGTGAACAGCCGGCGCTGATTGAACCTAACTTACGCCAAATGTTTGCTACTTTACCGGGTCTATTTGTCTCAGAGCAGAAGATCCCCAGCATCTACAATGTTAATTATCGTGGCTTGGGTGATCCCCACGAGTCTGAATTTGTCGCTTTCTATCAGGATAATGTACCACTTGGCGCTAACATGTTCGGTTATCCGACAATGTACTACATGCCAGGAGCGCAGCGTATCGAGCGGGTAGAGTTTATTCGCGGCGGTTCTGGTTTACTGTACGGACCACAAATCGGCCCGGTGGTAAATTTTGTGACACGCAGTCCTTCTGCACAAGCGGAAACCGCAATAGTGACTGAGCATGCTTTAGGCAGTGATTCGATGTATAGCACTTACAATGAAGCACGCTGGGCGTATGGTGATACTGGGTTCATGGCCTCTTTTGATCATCGGCGGGCCGATGGTCCACGTCAAAATGAAGACTTCGATGTCAGTGCCGGGTATGTAGGCCTTAGCTATGAAGGCTTTAAAGGTATAAAAATTGGCGCCAACTTAGATGTCTATAGCTCCGACTCGGGCGAAGCAGGTCGTTTAACTTCGGCTGAGTTTGCTGCAAATCGTGAGCTGGTTAAAACGCCTTTTAACCGGGTCAAGATCGACCAAACTCTGGCCAGTTTGACCTATGAGCAGCGGCTTGATGAGCTATCCAGCTTAAATGGTAAAATTTGGTATCTTGCCATGGATCGGTTTAGTCGTCGCGCTGCCGCTTTTTTACCTCCAGCAGCTGAGCCAACGACAACCAATATTGATGAACAGCAATTCCGTAATCTTGGCTATGACCTGCGTTACAGCCTGGTCTGGGGTGATAATTACATCTTAACAGCAGGTAGTTCTGGCTATCGTGGTGACAGCCCCAGGACACAGCACCGCAGTAATGATATTCGTTCGGATGCCCAGAACGCCGCAGATTTAAGATTTGAGCAAGATCGGTTGACAACGTATAGCGCGCTGTTTTTCGAAAATCTATTTCGCTTTGGTAATTTCACCTTAGTACCGGCTGTCCGTTATGAACGGATTAACTACGATATGGTTGAATTGGTTAGAAGCCCTGGTCTGAACCGTGACGCTATTGATCTTGATCGCACATATAACGAACTACTATTTGGTTTAGGGGCGGGTTTCCGGCTGTCAGATCATGCTGAGATTTATGCCAATGTTTCGGAATCTTACCGGCCGCAACGTTTTGACGACTTGATCAACCCTACGTCGGAATTGGCCGGTAGTAATGATCCTTCGTTATCGAAAGCGCTGAACTATGAATTGGGCTATCGCAGCCAGGTTACTGAAAAGTTTGCATTTGACATCAGCTTTTTTCTCATTGATTTTAAAGATAAAATTGAGCAAATACAGGTCAACATTACCGACATTGAGCGAATTAATAGCGGTGATTCACGTCATCAGGGTATTGAGTTAAGCCTACAATATGCGTTTGAAGTTACTGCTGGGCATAATGTAACGGCCTTTGCTAACGGCTCCTGGTTAGATGCCGAAATTACCCGTAGCGTGAATAGCAGCTTGGTTGGTAACACCGTTTCGTTTGCACCGGATTACCTGCTGCGCAGTGGCTTAACGTATGACGGTAATGGACTGAATGCCGCATTAAGCCTGACGATGGTTGGCGAGCAATATTGGCAGGATTCAAATCGGGCAGGCGGTTCTGGAGCCAACGTTATTGATGCTATGATCCCATCCTATCAGGTGGTAGATTTGAGTGCCGAGTATGAGCTGTCAAATCGTTGGTCCTTATTCGCTGGCGTAAACAATCTGTTAGACGAAAATTATTATAGCAGGGTTAGAACTGACGGCATTGAACCCGCAGCCGAGCGCACTGCTTACTTTGGCGTTCGCTTCAACCTTTAGTCAAATTATCCGCTGTGAAGGCAGTGCGGAACACTGCCTTCTGGCTGCTCAAACACGCTGTTCTAGTAATACTTCAAACCATCCGCCTTACCGCGAAACGCATAATAGGCAACCGCGGTATAGGCGGCGATAATCGGAATAACCACGACAGCGCCGAAGAAAATAATGATCAGGGACTCTTTGGAGCTGGCCGCTTCATAGAGCGTCATTTGGTTTGGCACCACAAAGGGGTAGAAGCTTAGTGCTAAGCCGACAAAGCTGCAGACAAAGATCACCTTACAGATAAAGAACGGCAACCAGGCGCCGCGATCATCAGGCAGCGGCAGCCGTTTTAAAGCCAGATAACCCAGCGCAAACATCGCAAAACACAGCAGCGGAATGGCGGCAAATAAATAAGCCAGTGGTGGCTCGGTCCAAACCTGATATACATTGGCATTTACCAGCGGATTGATAGCGCTGACTGCCAGAATACCGGCCAGCGTCCAAACCCCGGCCAATTTACACTGCCGGATAGCATGGCGCTGTAAATCGCCACTGGTTTTGCCTATCAGCCAGGCATTGCCAATCATCGCATAGGCGGCGGTAACGCAGAGGCCGCTAAAGCTGGCAAACACGACACTGCCAACGCTGTATTCCAGCCCCATAACATAGATACCCAGCATAAAGCCCTGGCTAAAGGTTGCCAGCAAGGAGCCAAATTTAAAGGTCCAGTCCCAGCGGATTTTCCGCTCCGGTTTTACTTTGGCGCGAAAATCAAAGGCGACACCGCGTAAGATCAAGCCAATCAGCAACAAGGCGGCGGGCAAATACAGCGCATGCAGAATCGCACTGTGCGCCGCCGGAAAAGCCACCAGCAGCAAGCCGACGGCCAGCACCAGCCAGGTTTCATTGGCATCCCAGAACGGACCAATAGAGGCAATGGCGGTATCGCGCCAGGCTTCTTGCTGCATCGGCAGCGTTATGCCCACGCCCAAGTCATAACCATCCAGGATGGCATACAGCAGTACCGCCAGTGCTGTCAGGCCGGCGAACACCAGTGCCAGATTTTCTGCAGTCAGGAAATTCATGCTTCGACTCCTTCATTGGCGAGTTTGGCTTTCTGTTCCGGTAGGCCTGGCAGCGACAGGTCATATTCCTCAACCTCAATCGCCCGTTTTGCCAGCCAGAATAAGGTTTTAACATAGGCCAGCAGTAACACCACATACAGCGCCAGATACATGATTAGCGTTAAGGCAACCTGCTCACTGGCCACAGTGGTCACGGCGTCACTGGTTTTTAGCACACCATATACCAGGTATGGCTGGCGGCCGATTTCGGTCACATACCAACCGGCCAGGGTGGCGATCCAACCGGAGAACGACATGCCGATTAATACCTTATATTGCAGCGGTGATAATTCGCCTTTTCGGTACAACCGCAGGCTACACCACCAGGCCACGGCCAGCATTAATACGCCGATACCTACCATTACCCGGAAACTGTAAAACACCGGGGCTACCGGCGGGTGAGCGCCCGGAAATTCGTTAATGCCTTTTAGCTCACCGTTTAAATCATGGGTCAGTATTAAACTGGCCAGTTTCGGAATTTCCAGCGCAAAGCGGTTAGTCTGGGTTTCAGCATCAGGGATCGCAAACAACACCAGTGGTGCGCCTTGCTCGGTATGCCAAATTCCTTCCATCGCAGCGATTTTCTGTGGCTGATGCTCTAAGGTATTTAAACCGTGCAGGTCGCCAACAAAGGCCTGGGTTGGGGCCAGCACAGCAGCGGTAAACAGGGCGGTTTTTAGTGTCAGGCGCGGGGCTTTTTTATTGTCACCGCGATATAGCCGGTAGGCAGAAATACCGGCTACCAAAAAGCAGACCGTCAGTGCCGACGCCAGCAGCATATGGCTAAAGCGATACGGGAAGGAGGGGTTAAAAATAATTGCCAGCCAGTCAGTGGCATGCGCCACGCCATCACGCATTTCAAAGCCTGCCGGAGTTTGCATCCAGGAATTGAGCACCAGGATCCAAAATGCCGACAAGGTTGTGCCGAGGGCAACCAGTAAGGTGGCTAGCGTATGCAGCCAGCGCGGTACCTTATTAAAACCAAACAGCATAATGCCGAGCATGGTTGCTTCGAGGAAAAAGGCAGTTAGGATTTCATAGGCCAGTAACGGACCAGCAATATTGCCGACAGTTTCCATAAAACCCGGCCAGTTGGTGCCGAACTGGAACGACATCGTAATGCCACTGACCACGCCCAGTGCAAAGGTGAGTGCAAAGACTTTGACCCAAAAGCGGTAGGCGCGCATCCACACCGGATGCTGTGACAGGTCAAAGCGGATTTTAAAGTACACCAGCAACCAGCCCAAAGCGATGGTAATGGTTGGGAACAGGATATGAAAACTGATATTGGCCGCAAACTGAATGCGTGACAGCAACAGGGTGTCTAACATGGCAACCTCACTACAATAGAACAACAGCTGGCAAAAACAGCTAGGCTTCTTTTGCCGGATCTTTTTTACCTAAAAACTTGTCGGTAAACTCCAGTACCTTGCCAACGCCAGAGCCCAGCTTCATTAAGGTATTCAGCTTCTCTGGCGACAAGGACTGCAGGCTTTGCGTCCATTCGGTAATGTTTTCCAGCAGATCGTGAATTTCGGCGATGCGCTTTTGGGCAAAGGCTTCTTCCGGATTGGCGGCCTCGTCCATCATAATGTCGCGCAGTAAGCTAAGGGTCGGGTCCATTTCCCGTTTGCGCCGCTCTTCAAACACCCGGTTGGCCATATCCCAGATACTGCCGCGGCTATGGTAAAACTCGCGCCGCTCGCCGGGTTTATGGCTAACCTGTACCAGCTGCCAGCTGCCCAACTCTTTTAACCCCATACTGACGTTGCCACGAGAAATCCCCAGCAGCTCGCCAATTTCATTGGCACATAGCGGTTGTTCGCTAATCACCAACAGGGCGTAAATTTGGCCAACGGTGCGGTTAAAACCCCAGCGGCTACCCATTTCGCCAAAGTGGTAAACAAAGGATTCAATCATTGGAGTCATTTGCATATGTGCATCTCATTACTGAACTTTCAGAAATTTCTGAAACAATAATACGCTCATTGCTTGATCAGGATCAAGTTTTTCGGATCTAAAGTTGCTCACCCAAAATACGGCAACGGCTCTTAGCGATCGGCGCAGCAAAGTTGAGAAAAAGCAGTTTTTTCCGGTTGTGATGCTTTCAAGCCGCAAGATAACTGCTAAAGTAGAGACTCTTGTATTCGAACAATCATCCGGCTTTAGGCCGTTATGCAGTCTAGCAAACACAGGGTAAACCTATGTTCAGAACAATATCCATTCAAAAACGTTTACTGGCAGCCTTTGGCGCTCTGGCTTTTATGCTGGCCGCGCTGGGTCTTTATAACCTGAATACCATGTCGCAAATTCGTGAACGGGCGAATTTGGTTGAAACTAATACTTTACCTTCACTAATGAGCCTGGCGGACTTAAATCTGAACGTCACCCGTCTGCGGGCCTTAACCTTACGCTTGATGTTAACTACCGACATTACGCAGGAAGGCGCCACACTGAACGAAGTAGAGCAATTACGAGCAGAGGTGCGGCGTAATGAGCAGGCATTTTCTGCTAACATATATCTGGATGAAGAGAGGGAAGTTTTTGCTGATTTCGAAAAAAGATTACAGCAATATTTGCAGTTACAGCAAGAAGCGCTCGAATTTCTGAAGCAGGATGAGACCGGCATGGCGCTGGATTTGCTGCAGCAAATTAACCCAATTACGGCACAGATGACAACGGATTTGCTCGATCTCACCCGTATCAACCAGCAAGCCGCTAACACCGCGCGTACCGAATCCGTCAGTGCTTATCAGGCCGCCCGTATTATTGTGATTGTACTAATAGTGTTAGCAGTGGCGGTTGCTATAGTGATTGCGCTGGTTATTTCACGCGGTATCAATCAGCCGCTGGAGCAGGCGGTCGCCTCTGCGCGGCAAATTGCGGAAGGTGATTTGACGCAGCGTATCAACAAAGACGGTGACGATGAATTAACCCGCCTGGCTGAAGCCTTACAACAAATGCAGCAAAAACTGCGTGATGCCATTGGCCATATTGCCAGCTCAGCCAGTCAGCTGGCCTCTGCTGCGGAAGAACTCAATGCCGTTACCGATGAGTCAGCGCGCGCCATTCAGCAACAAAATGACGAAGTACAACAAGCCGCGACGGCTATCACTGAGATGAGCTCAGCCGTTGATGAAGTGGCGGCAACGGCGATGCAAACCTCAGATGCGTCTGCACAATCGGCCAACTTGGCCAAAGATGGTAGCCAGAAGGTTACCCAGACCCGTGCTGTTATCGGCAAGATGAATACCGAGGTTCAGCAAAGCGTCACCGTGATTAATGTGCTGGCAGAAAAAGTCTCGTCAATTAACCAGGTGCTGGAAGTGATTCGCAGTGTGGCCGAGCAAACCAACCTGCTGGCGCTGAATGCGGCGATCGAAGCAGCCCGCGCCGGTGATGCCGGCCGCGGTTTTGCCGTCGTCGCCGACGAAGTGCGTAGTTTGGCGCACCGCACCCAAACCTCCACCGGTGAAATTGAACAAATGATCCAACAAGTGCAAGGTTCGGTACGTGAAGCGGTAAATGCCATGGGGCTAATTAGCCAAAACGCTGGTGATGCCCAAAATGTGGCTGAAGAAGCTGCCGCAGCCCTGGGGCAGATCGCGACCAATATTACCAGTATCAGCGATCAGAACCATGTGATTGCCAGTGCTGCTGAAGAGCAATCGAAAGTGGCACGGGAAATTGACCGTAATATTATTACGATTAGCGATCTGGCCAATCAAACCTCCGCTGGTTCACAGCAAACGTCGGCCAGTGCCACCGAGTTGTCGCGCCTGGCGATTCAGTTAAATGAACTGGTTAATCGCTTTAAAGTTTAAGCCTTAGTCAGGTTGAAAAGGGCGCCATTTGGCGCCCTTCAGACTGCTGACAAAGTCCTGGACGCCGATCCAGGACTTTGATCTAATAGGGTTAGTTGATTTGAAGGCTAACCAACATGCTCAAAACTCCCTCTCCTCAACAATATCAGTTAGAAATGGTCACGCTCGAAGAGCTGGTACCGAAGAACCATTTGGTTCGCAAGGTCGATGCCGCCATTGATTTCGAGTTCATTCGTGCTGAAGTCGAACATCTCTACTGCAAAGATAATGGCCGTCCGCCGATTGACCCTGTCCGTTTGTTTAAGATGATGATCCTCGGCTATCTGTTTGGCATTCCCAGTGAGCGTCGTCTGGTACAGGAAATTCAGGTTAATGTGGCTTATCGCTGGTTTTTGCGGATGGGATTAACCGAGAAAGTGCCTGATGCCTCCACGCTGAGCCAGAATCGTATTCGTCGTTTTAACGGCACGGATGTGTTTCAGCGTATCTTCGACCGGATAGTTGAACAGGCGTATGAGCAGCGTCTGATTGGTGGTCACACGCTTTACACTGACAGCACACATTTAAAAGCCAATGCCAATAAGCGCAAGGCGGTGAACAAAGAGGTGGCGGTCAGTGCATCGGCGTATATCGCTGAGCTCAACAAGGCGGTTGAAGAGGACCGGTTAGCCCATGGCAAAGCGCCACTGAAGCAAGATGACTCGAAGGAGCCCGAAACCAAAAATCAAAAGGTCAGCACAACCGACCCTGACAGTGGCTTTATGACGCGGGAAGGCAAACCACAGGGCTTCTTCTACCTTGGACCATCGCACCGTGGATGGCCGCCACGGCATCATCACGGATACCTTCGTGACGCCGGGGAATGTGCATGATAGCCAGCCCTATCTGGCCAGATTAGACCGTCAGCTTGAGCGCTTTAAGTTTAGTCCGATAGCCGTTGGTTTGGATGCGGGCTACTTTACTGCACCGCTTTGCCATTTAATCCGGGAGCGGCAAATTGCACCGGTTATTGCCTACCGTCGTCCCAATGTCACCGCTAATCCGATTAAGAAGAAGCAATTTACCTACGATAAAACAACCGATACCTATCGTTGCCCCCAAGGTGAAATCCTGACTTACAGCACGACAGACCGTCAGGGCTACCGGCATTATCAATCTAACCCTAAAGTGTGTCAGGATTGCCCGCTACGTCAGGACTGCACGAAGAACAAGCAGTATAAGAAAACGATAACCCGGCATGTCTGGGAAGAGGATAAAGAGCATGTGAGTGGTTTGCGGCTGCTGTCCGTGGGGTAAGAAGATTTACAACCGACGAAAAGAGACGGTTGAACGCAGCTTCGCAGACGCAAAACAGCATCATGGCCATCGCTATGCACGGTTCCGTGGTCTGGCGAAAGTGCAGATGCAGTGTTTACTGGCGGCGGTAGCGCAAAACATCAAGAAAATGGCCTTGCTGGCCTTTTTATCGCTTTTTTATGGCCTGAAATCGGCACTATACACCTTTGCAGAGTGCATTCTGCGGCATAACAAATCCGAGATTCAATACTGCCAGATTTAATAAAAGAAAGCAGAAAACACAGATACAAAAAAGATCAGAATCCAGAAAACACAAACCCCGGCCAAAAAACCGGGGTTTGTCATTAATCTGAAGGGCGCCATTTGGCGCCCTTGTTATTTTTGCGGTCTAAAACATCCGTTGTCGTATGCTGCAGAGTGTATCGGCTGCCTGGGTTTAAGCGCGGAACTTAATCACCTCAGCCCGTAAACCGCGAGCCTGCCTCGCCACCTGTTCACTCAGTTGGCTATTGTTGTCAGCGCTACGCAGCGTATCCTCTGACATATCACGGATTTTCACCACATTGCGGTTTACCTCTGCTGCTACCGAACTTTGTTCTTCTATGGCAGTGGCGATCTGGGTCGTCATATCCATAATGCGGGTGATATCGCTGGTGATTTGTTGCAGCAGCTGGCTGGCTGAACCGGCTTGTTCGGCGCTTTGCATACCATCATCACGACACTGCAGCATCACTTTGGCAATATCCTTGGTTCTGCCCTGTAAGCTCTGGATAATACCCTCAATTTCCCGGGTAGATTGTTGGGTGCGCTGTGCTAAGGTGCGGACCTCATCAGCAACCACGGCAAAGCCGCGACCTTGTTCACCGGCTCTGGCTGCTTCAATAGCCGCATTCAGTGCCAGTAAATTGGTTTGCTCGGCAATGGCGCGGATCACATCCAATACTGACCCTATGCTCACGCTGTCGCGTTCCAGCTCGGCGGTGGCGGTACTGGCTTGCTGTAACCGGCTGGCCAGGGCTTTGATATGACTGACTGTGTCATTTACCTGTTGCTGTCCAGCCTGCGCGCTTTGGTTGCTGGCTTCAGCGGTATTGGCGGTATTCTCGGTACTGGCGGCAATTTCCTCTATGGTAGCGCCCATTTCTGTCACTGCGGTGGCCACCATATCGGTTTCCAATTGCTGGCTACGCATGACCTGATTGGTGCTTTGCGCAGCCGCAGCCAGTTCATCAGTCACTTTGTCCAGCGTGGTCAACGATTGATTTACGGTTTGGATCAGGCCTTGTACATCAGACAGTACCGCATTCATATCAGAGCCAAGATTGCTGATTTCATCTTTGCCTTTTAACACCAGGCGATGGGTAAAATCTTTGTCAGAGCGGATCCGGGCCAAATCAGCAGATGCCTGCTGGATAGGGCGATGAATGCTGCGGGCGATCAGGCTGACCAGCACCACCACCAGCACCAGAATAACGGCGAAAATACCCAGGCTCAGCCGGTTGATTTGGGTGCTGGCAGCGGTTAACGCCAGATCCAGCTCTTCGGATAATTGCTTTAACAATGCCTCGGTGGCTTGAATTTCACGCCGCATCTTGCCTTCATTGCCCTCGCTCTCGTTATAGCCTCGCTCGCGCATTGCCTGATCCAGGGCACTCAGGCTTTGCTGGTATTGAGACAGCGCGCTGCGATCTGTCAGCTCTGCAGCAGCTTGCAAGCTGGCAAAGAATGGTTGTTGCGCCGCCAGATATTGGTTATCCCGGCGCAGTAAAAAGTCTTTCTCCAGCCGTCGCAATTGCAGGTAACTTACCAGTAGCTCCGGATTACTGCCGACTTGTTGCTCCAGACGCTGTGCTGCCTGGCGCATATTGCCAATTAGCCCCTCTTCTACGGTCAGGCCAATTTTTTGCTGCGCCTGCACCAGAGCGGCGAACTCAGCCACGTAGGCTCGCACCTGGGTAGCGAACTGCTGGCTCTTGCTATCATCCAGTCGTAGGGTTTGTAACAAACTTTGCAATGCCGTGAGCTTAGTTTGCAGGCTCTGCTGGGTATTTTGGTGGCGTTCTAAATACCGTAGTTCTTGGCGCAGTAAAAAGTCTTTTTCATGACGCCGTAGCTGTAGCATTTCGCTATTCAGTTCGGCAACTAAACGGCTGGCACCGGACAGGTTATTTAGCACTTTCGCCTGATGCTGCATCAGTACTAGCATCAATGCCAGGGCGACAATGGCTAGCGTGGCGATAATAATTAACCGGCTTTTGATAGAGATAGTATTTAACTGCATAGCATTACCTAAGGTGAACAGGAGGGCTCCTGTAGATAGCATAAGCGCAATTAATCCAATCTGCTAAGGGCGTTAGCAGGTGTTTTTCAGTTGGTCCGGTTATCGGTTCAGCCGCTGCGCTGGTGAGTCTGTGGTATGCTATAGCTGTGTTAACAGAGGAATGACTATGGCCCGCTACTCCGCCGATTTTATTAAAATGATGCCTAAATCCGATCTGCATTTACACCTGGATGGCAGTTTGCGTCTGGACAGCTTAATCGAGATGGCGAAACGCAGTCAGGTTACCCTGCCGTCAGAAAGCGTCAGTGGTTTAAAAGAGCTGGTATTTAAAGATCGTTATCAGAATCTGGGTGAGTATCTGCATTGCTTCCAATATACCTGTGCCGTGTTACGCGACCCGGAAAACCTGCAGCAGGCCGCTTACGAGCTGGCACTGGATAATCAGGCCGAAGGCGTCAATTATATTGAAGTGCGTTTCGCCCCGCAGTTGTTGATTGATCTGACGCGCGGTATTGATTTTGACCAGATTATGCATGCAGTGAATAACGGGCTAAAGCAGGCGATGCAGGAGTATAACGCCACTGAAGCGGTGCTAAGCGGTCAGAAGCCGCCGTTCTACTATGGCATTATTAACTGTGCGATGCGAATGTTTGGTAACAAAGGTTTCTCACCCTATTACACCAACCTGTTTCAATTAATGCGTGATTTTGCGCCAATGGATGTGATTAAGCTGGCGGCGATGGAGCTGGTGCGTGCCAGTGTCCGGCTGCGTGATGAAGAAGGCATGCCGATTGTTGGTCTGGATTTAGCCGGGCAGGAAGCAGGCTATCCGGCCGGTAAATTTAAAGAAGTATACGAATACGCTCACCAGCACTTTTTGCTAAAAACCCTGCATGCCGGTGAAGCCTACGGTGCCGAGAGTGTGTTTGAAGCCATTACCGAGTGCTATGCAGATCGTCTGGGGCATGGCTACTCAATGTTTATACCGGAGATGATTCAGGATCCGGCTATTTCCGATAAAACAAAATATATCAATAACCTGGCTTCTTATATCGCCGATAAGCGTATTGCGATTGAAGTCTGTTTAACCAGCAACCTGCAAACCAACCCGGCGATTACCGATATCCGCCAGCATAAGTTTAAAGATATGCTGGAGCATCGTATTGCTACAGTCATTTGTACCGATAACCGCCTGGTATCGAATACCACAGTCAGTAAGGAATACCAGCTGGCGCTGGATAACTTCGACGTGCCGTTAAAACGGTTAAAAGATATGGTGGCCTATGGCTTTAAGAAAAGCTTTTTCCCAGGCAGCTATGTCGAGAAACGTCAGTATGCTAAACAGTGCCTGGAGTATTTTGACCGTGTTGCCCAGCGCTATGGCTTTATTTAATTGAAATCAAAAGCTTACTGTTAGCTGGCCTTTATTTGGCTGCTAGCTATTTCTGCTGTCTGAGGTAGTGTCGCTTTTTGCATACAGTTTAAGCTGTTGATTTTAAATGGAAATTTTTTTACCCCGTTTTAAGTGTCGCTAATTAGCAACAGTTAGCGACACCCCTATCCGCATTACCCTGTCAGAAATCACCTAAGTTTTTGAATCTAAATTGAAATTAAATGTTGGCACGCATCATGCATTAACTATGGTAACGCTGCAGGGGAATAGCGTAAAAGCAATGCAGTATTACTTTTACGCGATTCTCCTGAGACAGCAAAGTTGCTCCACTGCGGGAGCCCATAGCCGGAGAAGTACCATGGATATGTTCTTAAGTTTTATCACGCTGTTTTTAGTTGCCAATATGGCTATCGTTTTTACCTTACTGCGTCGGGTTGACCTGAATAATGCCAGCGTCCAGGCCTGGGAACAGCAGCAACTGGCGCATTCAACTCAGGCTACGCAAGCAGTTTATGCTCAGGGCATGAACACCGAGTTAGCCCAGTAACCTATCCCATAGATCAGCTGTTGAGCTGAATCTGCCTTGGCCAGTCTTAGTACTGGCCTTTTTTTTGCCCGTAGCAGCTAATTTATACGGCTAACGGCAATACAAGGCCCTGAATTTTCAGTAAACTAAAGTCAGAATTCTCTGAGGGTGGAGCCCATGCGCTTTTCCATTCAAACGGCGTCATTGCGACAGTTAGTACTGCTAAGCTTTTTTCTGGCCCTGATCCCAGTCGGAGTTTTATTGTGGCAGAGTAATAAATCCCTAAGTGGTGTCAGTAATTATGCCATTACCTCGGCCGAGCAGGCAGTGTCGACAGTGCGCCAGGCAGAAAGTATGCAAAGCCTGGTAGTCGATATCGAGCGGGCGGTGCGCCAGTATGCGGTGGTGCGCACTGAGGCGCTGCAGCGGCTGGCTTTAAACCATATCGACAATCAACTACAGCTGTTAGCTCAGCTCTGTCGCAGTTTACCCGAATTGGCGTTATGTCAGAGTCAGCGCGATGCTTTGCAAAGCCTCAGATTAAAGTTTATTGAACCGACCAGCGAAGTGCCAGAAGCCTTACTGCTGCAAGTGCGTACCCAGCAACAGCAAATCACCAAAGAAATCTGGGACCTGTTAGAGCGGCAACTGGAGAATCAGCAACAGCAGGTCGCGAAAACCCAGCAACAGCTGGCCTGGGAAACCTTTGCTCTGGTGTTACTCACCTTACTCTTGGTGTTATGGGCCTCGGGCCGGATCACGGCGCCGGTACAGAAGCTGGACCGGATGATCCGGGCCATTGCGCAGCCAAAGCATCAGTTTCCGGATGAAAAACTGCGCGGGCCGCGGGAACTGGCCGAGCTGGGTGAGCAATTACGCTGGCTGAGTTCGCGCCTGCAGCAATTAGAAGCCTTACGGCTGGTGTTGCTGCGCCATGCCTCACACGAGCTAAAAACACCACTTTCCAGCATTCGCGAAGGCTGCGCCCTGTTAACCGAGCAGTTGGTCGGTCCGCTCAATCCGCAGCAGCAGGAAGTTGTCAGTTTGCTGAATGGCAGTGCCGACCGGCTCAGCGTGTTAACCGAGCAGCTACTCGACTATAACCGCCTGCTACAACAAGCCCAGCCGAATTGGAGCCAGGTGGTGCCACAGCAACTGATGCAGGAGTGTTTTAGTGACCATGCGTTATCACTACAACAACGCCAGCAACAGGTGAAGCTTGATTGTCAGCTCAGTTCACTTTGTACTGATGCCACCTTGTTTCGGCGCATTCTGGATAATCTGATTAATAACGCCCAGGCCTATGGCGCCGAAGGCAGTCCGGTTTGGGTGAAATTATACCGGCAGGACGAATCCGTGGTATTGGAGGTGGCGAATAATGGCACCCCGATCCCAGTGGCACTGCGTGAGAAATTATTTGAACCTTTCCAGCGGGGCACGACCCCACGTTTTGATGCAGTGCAGGGTTCGGGGCTGGGGCTGTCGATAGTAGCAGACTGCGCCCGCTTGCTTGGCGGGCATGCGGATATTGTTGACGTCGTCTATGCCGATGTCTGTATCCGGGTCAGGTTGCCGCTTTCAGGAGAAAAAATGGTATGAAAAATTTAGTCTGGGTCGCGTCACTGGCGCTGTTATCAGCCTGTCAGGTTACGCCGCCGCCGGCACCGCCGCCAGCCGAGCCGCAGCTTGAAGTGATGCCGGAGCAGCCAGAGCCGGCGCTGCAGGAAGAACCGCAGTTGCTTGACCTGCTAAAATTTACCGATGAGCCGGCAACGTTGCAAGCCTGGCTGGATTATAAACAAAGCATTCTGGCTGAGCCTGAGGCTGAGCGGCAGCGTTTACTGCAACTGGCGGAACCGGACGAGGTAGCGCAATTCCAGTTCGCGCTGTTATCGCTGCACCCGGATATGCCCTATGTCAGCCGCTTTAAGGTACAAACGCAATTAGCCGAGATGCTGCTGAGTTTCCCGCCGCGTCTGGCTGCGATCTTTAGCTGGGAGCTAACCTATAATCAGAAGTTATTGGAAGCTGAATCGGCAGTCAGTGCCGTTACCCGTTTAAATGCCCAGCAATTGGACCAGTTAGAGCGGCTGCAAAAAACCAACCGGGAATTGCAGAAGAAAATTGATGCCCTGACCCAAATCGAGGCCGAGTTAAACCAGCAACCGGTGGAAAATAACGGAGGCAATAATGGCCCGGGATAACCCTCGCTTATTGTTGGTCGATGATGATCCGAGTTTACTGCGGCTGTTAACCCTGCGTCTGGAAGGCGAAGGCTATCAGGTGATTAATGCTGACAGCGCTGAAACGGCGCTGACGCTGCTGGCGAAACAGAGTGTCGACGTGGTGTTAAGTGATCTGCGGATGCCCGGACTGGATGGCATGAGCCTGTTTGATGAAATTGCTAAACGTTACAAAGGCGTTCCGGTGATCCTGATGACGGCGCATGGCTCTATTCCGGAGGCGGTCGCTGCCACGCAGCGCGGCGTGTTTGGCTTTCTGACCAAGCCTCTGAACCCGGCTGAGCTGCGCGAAGTATTGCAACGCGCGCTGAATCAATCCTTACCGGAGCAGGAGCAATGGCGCGAGGCCATTATTACCCGCAGCCCGCTGATGCAAAATGTGCTGGAGCAAGCGTACCGGGTGGCGCAGCGGGATGTCAGCGTACTGATCACCGGTGCCAGTGGTACCGGTAAGGAATTGTTGGCCAAAGCTATTCACAACGCCAGCCCTCGGGCCGCTAAGCCTTTTGTCGCGATTAACTGCGGCGCCCTACCTGAGCATTTGCTGGAGTCTGAGCTGTTTGGTCACAGTAAAGGGGCCTTTACCGGCGCGGTTACTGAGCATGCTGGTTTATTCCGCGAAGCAGATGGTGGTACCCTGTTTTTGGATGAAATTGGCGATATGCCGGTAGCTTTACAGGTAAAATTACTGCGTGCGCTGCAGGAGCGGCAAATCCGGCCGGTAGGCAGTGCTAAAACGATCCCGATCAATGTGCGGGTGTTGTCTGCCACGCACCGGGATTTACAACAGGCGATGGCCGACGGCAGCTTCCGCGAAGATCTGTACTATCGGTTAAATGTGGTAAACCTGCCACTGCCGACGTTAGAGCAACGGGCAGAAGATATCCCGCTGTTAGCGCGCCATGTGTTGCAGCAAAGTGCCGAGCGGCATCATGTAAAGGTGACCCGCTTCTCCGATGATGCCCTGCAGCTGCTGGCTACCGCAAAATGGCCCGGTAATGTGCGGCAACTGGTCAATGTGATTGAACAATGTGTCGCCTTAACCCAGAGCCCGGTGATTTCAGCGTCCTTAGTAGAGCAGGCGTTATCGCAGAATAGCAGTTATTGGCCTACGCTAATCGAAGCGCGCGACCAGTTTGAACGCCAGTATCTGATCCGGGTATTGCAAATGACCGAAGGCAATGTCACCCGGGCCGCCGAACTGGCGGGTCGTAATCGTACCGATTTTTATAAGTTGCTGAAGAAACATGAACTCAGTGCCCAGCAGGTCGCCGAACAGGGTGATGAGCTGGAATAGGGCACTGCGAAGGAAGAAACAAAGATGAATAAACCCACTCCGTCTGATGCCTGGCTGGCCGAAGAAGCAGAAGATCCGGCGCTGATCCGGGCGAAAATTGTTAGTGAAACAGCGCGGATCAGTTGGCTGGAGCTGCAAAAGTTTTATGCCGCCGGCAGTGTGATTAGCGTCGCAGCCGAGCTGGATTTGATTGACGTGGCCTTTGCGTTTAGTCGCGATGATAAGCAGCAGGTTGCGCAGTGGTTGCAAAATGCTCAGGTGGTTCGTACCAGCGAACAGCAAGCGCAGCAATGGTATCAGCAACAGGCCGAACTGTGGGCCGTGGTCATTTCACCCTGGGTTCTGGTGCAGGATAAGCCATTACCGCAACAGTTAAATTAACCCCTACCTGCGCAGGAGCCTGTTATGAGCCTGGACTATAAAACCGTTGCCTGTTCTCACATTACGCTGTCGCAGTTGATGTTACCCTCCCACTCCAACTTTAGCGGTAAGATCCACGGTGGCTATCTGCTATCGCTGATGGACCAGATCGCCTTTGCCTGTGGCTCTAAATTTAGTGGTAAATACTGTGTCACGGCGTCGGTGGACCGGGTGGATTTTCTCAGTCCGATCGAAGTCGGGGAGTTGGTGACACTGAATGCTTCGGTGAACTATGTCGGTACCAGCTCAATGGTGGTCGGGATCCGGGTTGAAGCGCAGAATATTCAAACCGGTCAGATAAAGCATTGTAACTCGTCGTACTTTACGATGATTGCCAAGGACGCGGATACCGGCAAGCCGGTGGCGGTGCCACGCTTGATCCTGCGTAGCAAGGAAGAAGTGATGCGGTACCTGAAAGCCGCCGAGCGTATTGAACTGCGCAAGCAAAAACCGGCGTCGGCCGAGCCCTTTGCCGGCTGTCTGGAGCAGGCAGTCTGCGAAATCCGCCAACATCATGATGCCAGAGTAGAATTGGTGATTTAACCTATAAAAAAGGGCGGCCATGAGCCGCCCTGATTTGCAGAAAACCACAGCAGGTGCCGGCGTTAGTAACCCGCGGCCTGACCATCTTTACGGGATTCGGAGGCGCCGATCCAAACACCATTGACATGGTCTTTCATAATCGCCTGATAGCCACCATAGCCACCTAAGCCATAACGCACATCATGACCACGCTTTTGCAGCTCGCGTACCGTTTCAAACGGGATGCCGCGCTCAACCTCAATATAGCCACCGTTTTTCAGATAGGCATCCTGGCCGTCCGTAGGTTCAGTGCTGCCCAGATGCTGCCAACGGGCGGCATCACCGGCTTCCTGCAGGTTCATACCAAAATCCACCATATTGACCAGAATTTGCACATGGCCCTGCGGCTGCATGGCGCCGCCCATTACGCCATAGCTGATCAGCGGCTTGCCGTCCTTGGTCACAAAGGCCGGAATAATGGTATTAAAGGCACGCTTACCAGGCTCATAGACGTTGGCGTGATTTTTATCCATCGAGAACAACTGGCCACGATCCTGGAACACAAAGCCTAAGCCCGGCACCACCACGCCAGAGCCCATGCCACGGTAGTTGCTCTGAATTAATGACACCATATTGCCGTCTTTATCGGCGGTGGTCATATAGATGGTATCGCCTTCATACAGATGCGGGTTGCCGGCATCGACGCGCTGGGCGGCACGTTGGCTAATCAGCTTGGCGCGCTCGCGGCCGTATTCCTCAGAAATCAGTTTGCTGATTGGTGTTTTGTAAAAGTCCATATCGGCATAAAACTTGGCGCGATCTTCAAAGGCCAGTTTTTTTGCTTCTACCATCAGGTGGATGCTTTCCGGGCTGTTAAAACCGAGGGCGGCCAGATCAAAGTTCTTGAGTATTTGCAGCATTTGTAAGGCAGCAATACCCTGGCCGTTTGGCGGCAACTCCCAAAGGGTATAGCCTTTATAGTCGACGCCCACCGGCTCTACCCAGTCCGAACGGTGATTGGCAAAGTCGGCAAAGCGCAGATAGCCACCGTTTTCAGTCATAAATTTATCGATTTTGCGGGTAATTTCGCCCCGGTAAAAAGCATCACGACCGTCTTTGGCGACGGTGCGTAGCGTGTACGCCAGGCCCGGGTTCTTAAAAATCTGGCCCTTAGCTGGCGCCTTACCATTAATGGTAAAGCTGCCTTTAAAATCGCCGGGTTGTGGGCTTAACACTGGCACACTGCGATCCCAATAGTAGGCGATTAGTTCAGTAACCGGGAAACCTTTTTCGGCGTAATCGATAGTGGGTTGTAGCAGCTGTGGCATTGGCAGCTTACCGAATTTCTGGTGCATTTCAAACCAGCCATCGATAGTACCGGGCACGCTAATTGGCAGCATGCCATGGGGTGGTAAATCGCTGCGGCCCAGTTTATCCAGCTCGGCCTTTAAGGTGTCATAACTTAATCCCAGCGGCGAGCGGCCAGAGGCATTTAGCCCATAGAGCTTGCCGGTTTTGGCATCCCAGATCATGGCGTAGAGATCACCACCAATGCCATTACCGGTCGGCTCCATTAAACCCAGGGCCGCATTGGCGGCAATGGCGGCATCAATTGCGTTGCCGCCTTGTTTCATAATATCCAATGCAATCTGGGTTGCCAGTGGGTGGCTGGTGGCCGCCATAGCTTCTGTTGCGATCACTTCGGAGCGGCTGGCAAAGTCTTTACCGGTAATGCGATCGAAAGCCTGTACCAGCGGCGAGGCGGTGATACTTAGCCCCAGCGCCAGCGTTAACAGTGTTTGCTGCATAAATTTTATCCCCTGTGGTTTTGGTTAAACTTAAGCAGTTGTTAATACGCATACCAGCGGCTTTCGCTCAGTGGTTAGTTTTCGGCGTTAAGCGGGTGGGCACTTAGCTGTTGGCGTTCCTGTTCGGTTAACAACGCCGCCTGTTGCTGTTGATAATCAAATTTCACCATGGCGGCAGTGCCCGATACCGTTTTCTGGCCGTTTTGCCAGGCTTCCTGATACACCTTAAACGAGCGATTACCCACTTCACTGATCCAGGTTCGAATTTCTACCGGCTGGCCATAATGGGTCTGGGCATGGTAATTCAGTTGAATACCGGCAATAATCAAAGCCCATTTTTTAACGTCCAGATCTGGGGTAAAGATTCGGAACACCGGCTGGCGGGCGCTTTCAAACCAGACGGCAAACACCGTGTTATTAATATGCCCTAAGGCATCAGTATCAGAAAAACGGGGCTGGATAACCTCGGTAAACATCAGTAGGACCTTGTAATGACCAATTTTATTGAAGTGTATGATAATGCGTTAAGCTCGGCACTTTGCCAACAGCTGATTAGCACCTTTGAGCAAAGCCCGCATACGCAAACCGGCCGTACCGGCGCAGGCGTTGATACCAGCAAAAAAATCAGTACCGATCTGTATCTGAATGAGCATGCTGAGTACCAGGCGTTATTACAGCAGATTATTCAGGTTACCACCCACTATGCACATCAGTATTTTCAGAAGTACCATTTTGCCTTGATTGCGCCTGTGGGCATCACCACCCAGGATCCGGTCAGTGGCGCCCCCTTGCCGGTCACCCATGAAAATTTCAGCCAGTTTAGTGAGCAACAAACCTTTGATTTTATGCGTACCCTGTACCGGCTGGGGCCTATTCAGGCGCAAAAATATGCCGCCGGTAAGGGCAACTACAACTACTGGCATTGCGAGGTTTACCCCCAGCTGCCGGACAATGAACCGTTGCACCGTAGCTTGCTGTTTATGTTCTATCTGAATGATGTAGCCGAAGGCGGCGAGACCGAGTTTTATTATCAGCAGCAGCGTATTCAACCGAAAGCTGGCCGCATGGTAATAGCGCCGGCCTATTTTACCCACACTCATCGCGGCTGCATCCCGGTATCCGGTGACAAGTACATACTGACCAGTTGGATTTTACTGCAACGGGCCGAAACCCTGTACGGGCTACCCACAAAGTAATAGTGACAGTAAAACAATCATAAAGCCAAATGATAACAATTGCTGTTTGAGTTTTTAATTGCTAAGATGCGCGGCAATTTCATACATCATGATTATCCAGGAGAGGTTTTATGTTGTCGACTAAACGTCAGCCCGTGGCTTTAGCCGTGGCGCTATCTTTAGGTGTGGTGAGCATGGCTGCAGCTGCGGAAGAAGCTGCCGCAGAAAGTAGTGCAGAAAAAGTGATGCCCTCTATTGAGGTGATCCGGGTCAAGGGTGATCAGCAGCTGCATCGTTTTGATGAAACCGGGTCGGTGATCCTGATCGACCGCGCCCAGATTGAGCAGGTGCAGCCACTGTCGACAGAGGATGTTTTGCGCCGGGTACCAGGTATCAATATTAAAGGTGAAGAAGAGACCTCCATTGTTGCGAATTTCGGTATTCGTGGCTTGTCTGCCAGTGAATCCAAATCCTTATTACTGGAAGATGGCGTACCGGTAGCACCAGGCTTATTTATCGGTAATGATCGCTACTTTAACACCCGTATTCAGCGGGTGGAGTCGGTTGAAGTGTTAAAAGGTTCGGCCTCTTTACGTTATGGCCCTTCGACTATCGGTGGCGTAGTAAACTATATCACCAAAACTCCTACTGATGGTGTACAGCTGTCTGCCCGCGCCGGTTCTTTCAATCTACGTGAGATGACACTGGAAGCCGGTGCTAAAAACCAGGCCGAAGATGCCTTCTTAGGCGTGGTGGCCACTAAAGCCAAGAGCGATGGCTTTATGGACAAGGGTTACGATATGTCTGATGTGATGGTTAAAGCCGGTTTAGCCATTAGCGATAAGCAAAAAGTCGGGATTAAATTTGCCTATCATGAAAATGAGGCCAATATTTCCTATCGTGGACTTTTGCTGCAGCAATACCTGAATGGTGAGCGTAACAACCCGGCACCGGATGACTGGTATCTGACCGATCGCACGGCTTTTGACCTGAACCATGAATATGTATTTGATAATAATGCCAAATTAAACACCTTGGTTTACTGGAGTAATACGACCCGCGATTACTGGCGTTATGACGCCAATACTGCCGCCTCGAATATCGCAGGGCGTTGGGTTTACACCAATAATATCGTCGGTAACAACCGTAGTTTTGAACGTTTGGGCATTGAAAGCCGGTTAAGCTTTGATCAACAACTGTTTGGTTATGCTGCCGCTACCGAGTTTGGCCTGCGCCTGATGGAAGAAAAATCAAATGACACCCGGATCCGGGCGACCCGCGCGGCTGACCGCTCAGGTACCAATGACCGTCATATTATTGATTCTGCTAATAGTGTCGCCGGTTATGCGCAAAGCCGTATTCAGCTGACTGATGCCTTTGCCGTTACCCCAGGTTTAAGGGTTGAGTCTTATGAGCAAAAACGCACCATCCTGACGCAGAATGGTGACAGTGCTAAGACCTCTAACACCGAATTGCTACCAGGCGTAGGCGCAACCTACGAGTTAACTGCGAATGCACAATTATACGGTGGTGTGTATCGCGCTTTCTCGCCAGCATCAAATGGTGTCGCACTGGATGGTTTAACCGATCAGCAGTTAGATGGTGAACGTTCAGTTAACTATGAGCTGGGCTTACGTGGCACAGTGGGTGCGGCTAACTACGAAGTATCGGCTTTCTATATGGACTTTGCCAATCAGGTCGTTACCGGTAACAGTGATCCCAACCTGTCACAATCCAATGCCGGTAAAACCGAGCATACCGGTATGGAGTTCCTGTTTGGTTATAATCTGGGTGCTGGTTTCCGCTTAGATACCAATGCGACCTGGGTGCCGACTTCTGAGTTTAAAACGGGTGTCAATGCTGGCAACCGCCTGCCATATGCGCCCAAGGTGCTGGCTAATGTGGCCTTAAGCTACAGCGCTGATGCTTTTAGTGTTGCGTTGACTGCACACCACCGTGGTGAGCAATTCGGTGATCCAAGCAACCGCGTCGATATTCCGGCTAATGCGGCAGGCGGTATCTGGGGTGGCTTATTACCGGCTTACACTGTCTATGATTTACTGGCGCAATATACTGCTTTTGAAGGCTTTACTGTTTATGGCTCAGTGAAGAATCTGACCGATAAGCAGTATATCGCAGGTCTGCGTCAGGGGATCTATGTTGGTCCTGAGCGCGCCTTTGAAGCCGGTTTCCGTTACCGCTTCTAAAGCTAAACATTGGTATGACTAAGCCCGCTTTGTGCGGGCTTTTTTATGAACCACTATTGCTGTTTATCCAGCTTAAAAAAGTTCCCTAAATCACAACAATCCTCATTATCGATATTGATCTTAATAATGATAATGGTTATCATTTGCACCATCTTTTAGGGCGGGAAGCCATTACAGGAGTTAGGTTAATGTTGTTTGCTGATAAGTCACTGCTTCGTCAAAGTGCTTTGGCGCTGGCTATCGCCAGTGCGCTGAGTAGTCCAGTTACCCAAGCGGAAGAGGCGGCCGGTAGCCATATAGAGGTGATCGTGGTAACAGCCTCGGGTTACGAACAGAAGCTGGTGGATGCACCGGCCAGTATCTCGGTGATTACTCAGGAAGAGTTGCGGGCGCGGCCCTACACCACACTGTTAGATGCAGTTAGAGATCTGGAAGGTGTCGACATTGGTGAAACGCGCGATAAAACCGGCCAGGGTACCATTAGCCTGCGCGGTATGGGCGCGGATTATACCCTGACCCTGGTTGACGGTAAGCGGCAGAATAACCATGGCGATATCTATCCGAATGCTTTTGCTGGCAATCAGTTTGGCCATATTCCACCGCTGGATGCCATTGATCGGATTGAGGTGATCCGCGGCCCGGCGTCAACCCTGTATGGCGCCGATGCGCTGGGCGGCGTGATCAATATTATTACCAAAAAGGTCACCGAAAACTGGAGCGGCTCTGTGACCCATAGCCGTTCAAAACAAAGCGACAGTGCTTACGGCGATGATATTACCACCGACTTTAACGTAATGGGCCCGTTGATCCCCGGTGTATTGGGCATGGCAGTACGCGGCAGCGTCTATAATCGTCTAAGTTCGACGCCAGAGTATGCGCCTGTCGTTTATCCAAATGGTGAAACTCGCACCCGCTCGCTGGGTTTTGGCGGTGGTGGCAAAACCGTAGATAACGAAAACCGGGTACTGGGTGGGCGTTTAAGCTGGACGCCGACCGCGCAGCAGACGATTTGGTTTGATATCGAGTCTTCAACGCAGGACTATGACAATACGCCCTTTATTAATGCTAATGGCGTGCGCGAATTCCCGCTCGGTACTGTAGATAATATCAATACCATCTGGGCGGCCGGCTTTTTCTGTAAAAACGGTGTCGGTAGTCGTGAAGCGGCTTGCGTACAAAGTGGCGGCACCTGGGCGCGGCGCGCTAACCCTCAGGTCGGCTACAGTGAAACCCAGGAGTTTACCCGTGATACCTGGTCGCTGACTCATGAAGGCAAATGGGACCAGCTCAACAGCTTTATCTCGCTCTCTTATGTCGATACTAATAACAACGGTCGAACTCTGCCTTTTAGTGTGGCAGAGCGGGCGTTGCTGCTGCAAATGATTGATGGCACGGGGTCTTACACTGGTTTAACCGAAGCGCAGCGTAAAGCATTGGCGGAAGCGACCTTCCTGCCGCGACCGAAGCGGGTGATGAATAGCAATCAGTATACCCTGGACCTGAAAGTCGACTTTCCGTTTGAAGCCGCCGGACGGCATACCATGGTTATGGGGGCGCAACTGATCCGTGGTGAACTGGAGGATGGCGTTTTTGGGATTGAAAGCGGCACTCCGGGGGCAGTACAGAAACATAATATGTGGTCCCTATTTGCTGAAGATACCTGGGATCTGACCGGCGCTTTCTCGCTAACTGCTGGCCTGCGGCACGATGATCATCAAGTCTTTGGTAATCAGTTAAGTCCGAGAGTCTATGGTGTTTATACGCTAAGCGATGCCTGGACCATTAAAGGTGGCGTCAGTACCGGCTTTAAAACACCTAAAACTACTCAGTTGTATGATGGCGTAGTCGGTTTCGGCGGTCAGGGCACCTCGCCGATGTTTGGTAACCCGGATTTAAAACCGGAAACCAGTGTATCGACCGAGCTGGCGGTGTATTGGAGTCATCCAAACGGGCATAACGTTAACGCCACAGTGTTTAAAAACGATTTTGATGACAAGCTCGCATCCCAGCCTTGCGGTGCGGGTACGAGTATTGTCTGTACTGAAACCGGTGAATTTGCCGAACTGGGTTATGCCACCAGCAGTAAGACCGTCAATATTGACAAGGTCACTATTCAGGGCGCTGAGCTGGCGGGCCGGGTCGAGTTGCTGGCGCAACTGGCGCTGCGTGCAAACTATACCTATACCGATAGCGAACAGAAAAGTGGTGCGTTAAAAGGCCGTCCGCTGGGTAATACCGCCAAACATATGGCTAACCTGACATTAAGCTGGCAGGCCAGTGATACATTAAATCTGTTCTTAACTTCTGAGTACCGCGACCGGCGCTACCGCTCCTGGGATACCGTGAACAACGAAGCGCTGTACTTTAAAGGCTATAACGTGCTGCATCTGGGTGCGGCTTATCAGGCCAGCGATGCGGTGAGTTTTAATTTCCGCATCAATAACCTGCTGGATAAAGACTTTACCTCATACAACATCGTGTTTACTGAGTGTAATGATACCGCCGCCAGCTGTGTTCGCGATAGCAGTGGCCAGAACGGTTACAGTGCCGCCTTTGTTGATGATTACAACAACAAAGATAAAAGCCGTAATTACTGGGTGGGGATGAATGTCCGCTTCTAACCGTAAGAAGCCGGCAGCAGCCATGGCGCGCCTGATGCGCGCCTTACACACCTACAGTGCAATGTGGGTGTTGTTGTTACTGCTGTTTTTCTCCATTACCGGCATCACCCTTAATCATCCGGACTGGCAAAGCAATTGGGGGGCGCGACAGCAGTTGCAGCAGTTGCCGCTGCCTGAGCCCCTGCAGCATTGGCCGCTGGTCACACAGCAGCAGGAGTATGCAACAACGCTGGTGGATTGGCTGCAACGCACTCAGGGCGTTGCTGGCATAAGCTGGCAGGCCCGGTTTGACAGCGATGAACAAACCCTGGAGCTGAGCTTTAAACGACCAGCGGGTTTTGCCGTCGCCCTGGTGGACTTTGCTGCCGCAGAAATAGAGCTGGAACAACAGTTTAACGGCTATCTGGCGTTGGCGAATGACCTGCATAAGGGGCGGGATAGCGGTGCCTTATGGAAAGCCCTGATTGACATTACCGCCATCGCCTGCCTGTTGTTTGCGCTGACTGGTTTTTATCTGTTGCTGAAAATGCCATCGAAAAAGCAGTTAGGTAACGCCCTGGCTGTGCTTGGCGGCGTGATGGCCGTGCTGGCGTATCTGCTGGCCTTTCACTAAAGCCGATCATTAACAAGGAGAACATTGTGAGAAAACCGCTATTTGCCCTGGCATTGCTGCTCGGCCTGGGCAGCCAGCCGCTGTCGGCGGCACAGGCCGACATTGTGCTGACGATCCCCGAGATTGCTACGGCGCAGTACTACCGGCCTTATGTCGCTGTCTGGGTGGAAGACGCCCAGCAGCAACCGGTAAAACTGATTGCCCTGTGGCGTAAGGAGCCTGACTGGCTAAAAGATATCCGCCGCTTCTGGCGCAAAATCGGCCGTAGTGATACTGCGCTGGTTGATGCGATGACCGGTGCCACCCGCACCCCCGGTCAGTACCGGTTAAGCTGGGACGGCACCGATGATCAGGGGCAGGCGCTGGCCCCTGGTGCTTATACGCTCTATGTTGAAGCCTCGCGGGAGCAGGGCGGGCGTAGCCTGCAAAAAATTGATTTTCAGTTAAATGGTCAACCACAACAACTGAATGCGGCGGCGGCTGAAGAGCTGGGACCGTTGACGCTGACGCTTAAATAAGTGACTAAACAGAAGAAGGATATAGCGATGAAGAACTTACTTACTGCTGCCATGCTGGCACTTTTTAGCCAGGCGAGTCTGGCCCATACCCTGTGGGTGATGCCAAGTCATTTTGTGTTATCAGGCGAAGACACCTGGATTTCGGTCGATGTGTCTGCCGCCAATATGACCTTTGTCGCCGATAAAGGGGTATCGCCTGACAATCTGAGCCTGGTGTTTCCTGATGGCAGCCGGCATAAGTTTAGTCAGAGTTATCAGGGCAAACGCAAATCCCAGGCCGACCATCAGCTGGTGCAGGAAGGCACTTACCTGATTGAAAATGGTGGCCCGGCGCGCTACTTCACTATGTTTGAGGTGAACGGCGAGCGTAAGCGCATTATGGCGGATAAGCGGGCGGCGGCTAAAGAGCTACCGGCTGGCGCGACTAAGGTGACGACCAGCCGGGGGCAGAGTAAAGCCCTGGCGGTGGTGACGGTAAAGGCACCGAATCGCACTGCGCTGGACCCGAAAGGGGATGGCTTTGAACTGAACTTTATTACCCATCCGGCGGATTATGTGGCAGAGGATAAGATTGAATGGCAACTGCTAATGGACGGCAAACCCGCTGCCGGTGTTAAGGTAGAGCTTTCTCAGCAGGATGAGTTATACCGTAATGCGGCCGGGCGGCAGATGCTGGAAACGGATGCGGCGGGCAAACTGGCTTTTACCCCGACGCAAGCCGGTCGTTACCTGATCGAGGCCAGCTATCAGTCAGCAGAAAAGACTGAACTGGCAGATCAGAGCCGGGCGACACTGACCCTGACTTTTGAAGTCGGCTTACCTTAACGGGGGGTTGCGGTGACGGCTGTCTGTGCAGACTGCCGTCGTCGCACTTTATGCTGTCGCAGCGTGCTGGAAGTACTTTATCATCTGTAAATGCGGTATATCGTCTTCCAGGTAGGGCTCGCTGGCGGCACGGAAACCGAGATCTTCATAAAACCGCTGCAAATAACACTGGGCTGAAATATAAATATCCGTTGCCGGCCACAGTTCATTGGCCACCGCCAGCGTACGCTCTACTAACACCCTGCCAAGCCCCAAGCGGCGTGCCGTTTGTGACACACAAACCCGGCCAATGCCCGGATAGCCGGCAAAGCTGACGTTGGGGGCCAGTACTCTGGCATAAGCAATCACCTTGTCGCCTTTCTTCAGCAGCACATGGCGACTTTGCGGCTCTAAATCCTTTTCATCTAACTCCGGATAGGGACAGTTTTGTTCGACGACAAATACATCCACCCGCAATTGCAAAAGGGAGTACAGGGTTCGCGTGTCCAGCTCGTCGAAGGTCAACACCTGCCATTGCATCATTTGGGTTCCTCTGGTTTACTCTTTTTTACTATAGCAAAGCAGACTAGCCGGCGACCAGCCCGCTGTGCTGCGAAATAGCCCGAGCATAGCCTTGGTCGTCACAAATTTGCAATCAACTGCTGGCATATTACGACTATTTTCCCGAATGATAATGATGGCGAACGTGAATGACTAAATCTCAGCAAGTAAACTACGATATTTCTGGCGTTGAGCCACAGGCAAACTTTTCTGATAACCCCAGTTTTCAGCAAGTCGTCGCGCAGCGATTAGATCGGCGCCAGTTTTTGCGCGGTGCCATGGCACTTGCGGTCGGCAGTTTTATTGGTACTAGCCTGGTAGGTTGCGATACTAAGGTTAGCGCCGTTAGTTCGGCAGTCAAACAGGGTTTAATGGGCTTTGAGGCTGTGGCGGTAAACCGTTTTGACAGTGTCACTGTGCCAACGGGTTACACTGCTAAGCCATTTTTACCCTGGGGCACACCGCTACTGGACGGCGCGGCGCCCTATAAAGCGGATGGCACTAATACCGCCGCCGATCAGGAAAAACAAATTGGCTCGCACCATGATGGCATGCACTTCTTCCCGATTGATTTAAAGGATGGTGGCACGGACTCGGGCGAAGGTTTACTGGTAATGAACCACGAATACTGTGATCCGATGATCCTGCACGCCTTTGGTGGTGCCGGCTTACCGCGGCAGGCGGAAGAGGTGCATAAGGAGCTGGCGGCACACGGCGTTAGTGTGGCCCATATCAAACGTGATGACAGTGGTCAGTGGCAACTGGTTGGCGGCAGTCAGTACAATCGTCGGATCACTGGCATGACACCGATGCAGCTGACCGGCCCGGTGCGCGGTCACGCCAAGGTTCGCACTCAGTACAGCCCGGACGGCACCGCCACCCGCGGCACGCTGAATAATTGTTCGCATGGTGTCACCCCCTGGGGCACCTATCTGACCTGCGAAGAGAACTGGGCGCTGCTGTTTGTAAACCGTGATCAGCGGATGCCGCGTGAGCATCGCCGTTATAGCGTGTCAGATTTTAATAGCATTATGCATTGGGAAACGGCGGCCAGGCAGGATCAGGTGCTGGCGCGTTTTGATGCATCAGCGGTTGCCGAAACTGCGGAGCAGGATTTCCGGCATGAGCCCAACACCTTTGGCTGGATTGTTGAGATTGACCCCTTTAACCCGGGCAGTGTACCGGTTAAGCACACGGCCATGGGGCGCTTTGCCCATGAAGGCGTGATTTTCGCCAAAGCAGAAGCCGGCAAGCCGCTGGTCGCCTATTCCGGCGACGACTCACGTTTTGAGTATATCTATAAATTTGTATCTAAAGAGCTCTATGATCCGGCAACGGCCGGTCCGCATCTGCTGGATAACGGCACCCTCTATGCCGCCCGCTTTAATGACGATGGCAGCGGTGAATGGCTGCCGCTGGACCTGGCAGATGCCGACTTCCGGGCCAAGGCCGAGGCGGCCAAGGTCGAGTTCAGTGATCAGGCTGATGTGCTGTTAAATACCCGGTTAGCGGCTGATATCGCAGGAGCTACCAAAATGGACCGGCCGGAATGGGGCGCGGTGCACCCGCAAACCGGCGAAGTATATTTTACGCTGACTAACAATGATCAACGGCATAGCTCACAGCTCAATGCCGCCAATCCGCGAGCCAGCAATAGCCAGGGCCACATTATCCGTTGGCGTGAGCAGGCACAGCAGCGCTTTAACTGGGATATCTTTATGCTAAGTGGCGACGTCTTTACCTACACGCCGCAGCATCAGTTTATGTTGACCGCTGAGAATCACCATGCCTCGCCGGACGGGCTTTGGTTTGACCCCAATGGCTTATTGTGGATCCAGACCGATATGTCGGGCAGTCAGCTCAGTGGTGGGGCCTTTGGTAACAACCAGATGCTAGTCGCCGATGTGGCAACGCATCAGATGAAACGCTTCCTGGTGGGGCCGGTGGGCTGTGAGATCACCGGCGTGGTGATGACGCCGGACTGCCGAACTATGTTTGTCAATATTCAGCATCCGGGGGAGGGATCTGGCCCGTACAGCTTTAGCAGTACCTGGCCGGATCGCGGTACCCGCAGGCCACGCTCGGCAACGGTAATTATTACCAAGGATGATGGCGGTATCATCGGTAGTTAACGGATCAATAAGGCGATACCCGCTACGGTTAGCACGGCGCCTGCCCAGGCGCCCCAGGCTGGCCGGCGGCGGTATACCAACCATAACATAGGTAGAATCAACACCGGACTAACAGAGGAAAACAGCGCCACCATACCGGCGTCACCACTTTTTAGCGCCTGCAGAATTAAGGTCATGCCCAGTACCATCGACAGGCTGGCGTTAATAAACACATAGCCGAAGATTTTCGGTGTCAGGGGTAAATAGCTTTTCGCAATACGCCAACCCAGTAACCAAACCAGCAGGTGCAATGCAAAGCCGGTGCTCATCCGCACGGCAGAGCCGGCTATTGCATCCAGGCCCTGTACCATCAGCGGTTTCAGCATCAGGGTTGAAACGGCCTGACACAGTGCCGATAATAATGCCAACGCTATGCCAATTTTCAGCCCTTGCTGGCTGCTTTCCCACTGATGTTGCTCCTCTTTGCGTTTACCAAAAGCGATGGCAATCATCACGCCGCCGACTAACAGGCTGCCGCCAACCAGGGTCAGTCCCCACAGGGTTTCACCCAAAAAAAAGTACGCCAGCAGCACGGAGAACAGCGCATGGGTTGCGAACAACACACCGGCCCGGCGCGGGCCAAGACGATTCATCGCGGCAAAGAGGGCTGTATCACCAATAAAGATCCCGATAGCACCGGATAGGACCAGCAGCAAAACCTGCGCTGACGCTAAGGTCTGCCAACTGCCACTGAGCAAGCTAAGTAGCCATAACAGCGACATAGCAATCAGCATCCGATAGCGGGTAAAGGCAAAGGCACCTAAATGGGTAGCGGCCTGCGCCGACAATAAACTGCCAAAGGCCCAGCAGGCAGCTGCCAGCAGCGCCAGATATTCGTATGACAAAAGGGCCACTCACTTAGCCGAAAAGGCCCTTATTATACCGCCAGCCGGTAGTTTAGCGTGCGGGCTTTAAGAACATTTTATGCTAATAAATACCGGATGATAAGTAACGGTCACCGCGATCACAGATAATCGCTACAATCACCGCATTATCCTGCTGCTCTGCCAATTTGATCGCTGCATAGACAGCGCCACCTGAGCTGACGCCGGCACAGATGCCTTCTTCCCGGGCCAGCCGGCGCATCATCTCTTCGGCATCTTTTTGGTAGATATCGATTACTTGATCGACGCGCTCAGGCTCAAAAAAGCCCGGCAGGTATTCTTTGGGCCAGCGGCGGATGCCGGGAATACTGGCGCCATCAGCCGGTTGCAAGCCAATAATCTGAATCGCCGGATTTTGCTGCTTTAAATAGCGGGAGGTGCCCATAATGGTACCGGTGGTGCCCATGCTGGAAACAAAATGCGTAATGCTGCCATTCGTTTGTTGCCATAACTCCGGGCCGGTACTGACATAATGTGCCGCCGGATTATCGGTATTATTAAACTGGTCCAGTACGATGCCCTTACCTTCAGCCTGCATTTGCAGCGCTAAATCACGCGCGCCTTCCATACCCTGCTCTTTAGTCACCAGAATCAGTTCGGCACCATAAGCACGCATCGAGGCTTTGCGCTCTTCGGTGGCATTCGCCGGCATAATCAGCGTCATCGGGTAACCTTTAATGGCGGCAGCCATTGCCAGTGCGATGCCGGTATTGCCGCTGGTGGCTTCAATTATCCGATCGCCGGGCTTGATGGTGCCACGCAATTCGGCCTGCACAATCATATTCAGCGCTGGCCGATCTTTTACTGAGCCGGCCGGGTTATTGCCTTCCAGCTTGCACAGTACAGTGCTGTTGGTATGGTTCGCCAGCCGCTGTAAACGTACCAGTGGCGTATTGCCCACATAGGCTTCAATAGTCGGGAAATTCATACGCAGTTCCTGTTTCAGGCGCCGCCGAGGCGACGCAGATTATCGCAAATAATAGCGCAGGCAATACCAACATTCAGCGATTCAGCCTGGCCAAAGGCCGGAATGGTGATCTTCCGGCTGACATGTCGGCCTACTGCATCGCTGATACCATTCGCTTCATTACCCAGTACGATATAGCCACCGCTGTGCGACATCCGGAGTTGGTGCACAGATTCGCCACCAAGATACGCTCCATAAACCGGCCGATCGGCAGCTTGTAACAAGGGTAACAGCGGCTGATAATGCAACTGTACCCGTAAAAATGAGCCCTTGGCTGCGGCTATCACTTTCGGATTAAAGGCGTCAGCAGTGTCCTCAGAGCAGAGGATATGCCGGATACCATACCAGTCAGCAATCCGGATAATGGTCCCGAGATTACCCGGATCGTTAATGCTGTCCAAAACCAGCACCCACTCTTGAGGTGCTAGAGGGCTAAAACTTCGTTGCGGTATCCGTACCACCGCCAGGGCGGCATCATTGCTGCTAAAGGTGCCCACCCGTTCCAGCTCGCTACTGCTGCAGCTTTGCAGTAGCTCAGCGCGTTGACTGTGCACACCGTGCGCGGAAAGAAAGCTTTCAGTGGCAAATAAGGCGACGACCGGCCAGTCTGACTGTAACAGCTCCAACACCGCTTTCTCACCTTCGACGAAGAACAGTTGCTCGGCTTTACGATGCTTTTTCAGGTGCAGCGATTTAATGAGCTTGGTCCACTTATTACTGATCATGCGCTTGTAACTGGGCTGTGAGGTATAGCGCTATTTTAACCAGTCTTGCCAAAGATGTCTGACTTTCTCGTTTATTTTCTGCGTTAACCCTTGAAGTTAGCGCCCAGCGGTGCCAATTATTCGTTAAGACGACGCAACCTATCGGCTTAAACGGCGTCTTACTCTGCAGTCCCTATTGCCACAGGAGTGACCTATGCAAGTTCAGATTAACAGTGACCGCAATATTCAGGCGGATGAGCGCCTGGCCGAATTTGTCCGCGATACGCTACAGCATAAATTGCAGCGTTTTGCAGATCACCTGACCCGGGTTGAGGTACACCTGAGTGATGAAAACGGAAGCACCAAACACGAAGGTAACGACAAGCGCTGCTTGCTGGAAGCCCGCCCGCAAGGGCTGGAGCCGGTAGCAGTAACCGAGTTTGCCCCGACGGTGGGGCAGGCCATTACCGGTGCGGCTGACAAGCTACAGCGCAAATTAAGTACGGTTATTGGCAAATTACGTGATAAGCAAAGCCACGGCCAGCGCCCGGACTTTGTAACAGAAGACGAAGTTAACTGAGGTTAGTTCAGGCCCGCCACCAGGCGGGCCTGAACCTTACTGCTATTTTGGTTAGCGGCTAAAACGTAGCTGACCGTGGATCCAGGTTTGCTGGGTGCGGGTTTGCCACAGTTGTTCTGCCGGTATCGCAAAAATATCGCGGTCGACCAGAATAAAATCAGCCCAGCTACCTGGTTCTAAGGTGCCCATTTTGTCTTCCTGAAAGGCACCGTAGGCGGCATCAACGGTAAAAGAACGCAGTGCTTCAACTAAGGTCAGGCGCTGTTCTGGCAACCAGCCACCGACCGGCTGATTTTGCTGATCCTGCCGGGTGACCGAGGCATGTAAACCATGGAACGGATTGGCCAGTTCCACCGGAAAATCTGAACCGCCGACAATAATACTGCCCTGATCGGCAAAGGTGCGCCAGGCATAGGCGCCGCGCAACCGCGCTATGCCCAGCCGGTCACCGGCCATATTCATATCCGAGGTGGCATGTACCGCCTGCATCGAGGGCAGAATGTGCAGCGCTTTAAAGCGCGGAATATCCTGCGGTGAGACTATCTGCGCATGTTCGATACGGTGGCGGCCGGCAGCGCGCTGCTCGGCTGAGGCTAGCAATTCAAAGCGATCCAATACCAAGCGGTTAGCCCGATCGCCAATGGCGTGCACATTGGCCTGATAGCCGGCGTTAATGGTCAGCCGCATAATCTCGGTCAGAGCATCGGGTTCGGTAACCAACAGGCCACGTTGGCCGGCCTGATCGCTATAGTCAGCTAACAATGCCGCACCGCGGCTACCCAGGGCTCCATCGCCATAAATTTTTACCGAGCGGATATCCAGCCAATCAGTCGGGTCGTCAACGATGCCGTTAGTCAACCATTGCTCCAGTGCCGGATCCTTGGCTGATAGCATCGGGTATACCCGGACGCCCAGCGCCTGCTCCTGCTGTAATTGCTGATAGAGCGCGACCAGTTCACTGCTGACACCGGCATCATGCACGGCAGTGATCCCCAGTTCCTGCAAATGGGCAAATGCCGTTTGCAGTGCCGCTCTTTTATCGTCAGTGCTGGGGGCAGGGATTTTTTGCTGTACCAGGTACATAGCGTTATCAATTAATACACCTGTTGGTTCGCCGGCGGCATCACGGATAATTTCTCCGCCGGGTGGATCCAGGGTGTCTTTGCTGATACCAGCCAAGGCCAGCGCTTTACTATTGACCCAGGCCGCATGGGCGTCAATCCGCACCAGATACACCGGTTTATCCGGTAACAGCTCATCCAGAGTCTTTTTTGCCGGAAAAGCATTGCTATCCCATAGTACCTGATTCCAACCGCGGCCAATCACCCATTGCTGCTCCGGGTTCGCGCGGGCAAACTCCGCGACCTGAGCCGCTGAAGCCTGTTCACTGCTTAGGCCCCGCAAGTCGGCTTGTTTCAGATATTCACCCAGCCCGAGTAAATGGCCGTGGCCATCGATTAAGCCCGGCAGCAGGGTTTGTCCCTGACCATCAATCACCCTGGCCTTTGGATAGTTGGCAGTAATGCCGGCTGCGCCGCGAGCCAGTACCTGGCCGCTTTCGTCATCAAATACCAGCGTCTGGAAGTTCACCAGTTGCCGCTGCTGGTCAAAACCATAGCCCTGAATATTTTTCAGCACTACAGGCGCGGCAGACAGACCAAAGCTTGTCAGCGTAGCGAGTAATAACAAGGGTTTAAGTTGCATACGGGATCCTGTTGTTGATTTTTTTCTGACTATAGCAACAAAGGCTGCCGGATACACTTTCGCTGCGATAAAAAAAGCCCGGACTAAGCCGGGCTGTCAGTAAGGTGTGCTACTCGTTCTGGTAGCCACTAATATCGCCGATGCCGTTTGGCAGTAAACCTTTTAACATCTCAGGGGTATAGGCACCGGAATCGGTCCACAACACCCAGTCGATATCCCCTTTGTAGCTACTATTGCCGGCATCGCCCAGCTGCAGATAGTTGTCACTGCCATTGCTAGCCGGGCGCATGGTGACAGCTTCCAGTAATCCCAGCGGCGTATTATTGCCCTCGACATAGACGGCAACATTACCGGTAGTAGGAGAGCTCAGCGCGATGGTGAAATGATAAACCCGATACTGTGTCATATCGATAGCATCGGCCTCATTGGCCTTGCCAAAGGTAACCGATGAGCCATTGTTGGCATTTTCCAGTTGGATCCCGGCATTATTACCATCGCCGCGGAACACCACTTTCAGACGGCTGCCGGCACTGGCGCCGCTATCGCCCAGTGCGATTTCGGTTTCGATAATACGTTGATTATCGCTATTACCCTTCAAGCCCATCAGCAGGGTAAAGTATTTGGGATAGACACCGTCGGCGGCGACCACGTTATCCAGTTTGGCGCGACTGCGGTCTGAGCCACTGGCGGTGCTATCAAAGGTAACGGTGCCATCGCCGTTAGCGCTGAACAGATTAGGCTCTGCCACACCGCCACTTTGCTGCGCGGTAAACTGACCCAGGCTGCCATCGGCCAGAGTTACGGCGCCATTGGCGAAAGGTTCTAAATCTGCAGCATAGATATTCCAGTTCACCGCAACCGGCGGTTCAACCGGGTCAATCGGTACCGGTGGTGGGGTCGGCTCTTCCGGCGCGGTGGTTTCTGGTTCGGGTGCCGGGCATAAACCCGGACTTGGCGGCGTCTCAATTTTACCCACGCCAGCGTAACGTAACACGGTTTCTTTGACTTGCTGCACCGGGATCAAACTGGACTGATAGTTGTAAGGCACATTTAGCTCGCCGGTCGACTGATAGCTATCGGCAATCACTGAACCCGGTGCGCCCGGCTCCCAACTGATGTTTTCGAAGATATTATCAATCAATTGCCAGTAGCCAATTTGCTGGCTGTACATCGACATCACCGGGTTTTTCATATTGGCAAAATGGTTTTGCTCAATCCGGATCACGGCGCCCATCCTTGAATTAATGCCGCTTTCGACAGCGCCGTCATAGAAGTTGTTGTAGATATGGCCTTTACCAAAACGGAACAGTGGTAAGCGTGAGTTGACGTTATACCAGTGGTTATGATGGTAAGTCAGGGTACGCTCGTAGTTATCACTGTCGGAGGAGCCGACCAGCGACGTCTTCCAGCTATTATGAAACTTATTGAAAGAAATCGTGATGTAGCGGGCATCGCCCTTGGCATCGACCAGGCCATCATAATAGTCTTTCACCTGATCCAGTGTCAGGCTCGGGTCATCAACGGTCAGACTATTGTAAATTTCGTTATGATCGATCCAGATATTGCTCGCCGGCCCTTCGATACTGATGCCATCGCCAGGTGCGCCAAGGTTGGCGCGAACATGATGGATACGCAGATTGCGGATAATAATATTGTGTGCCCGCACGATATTAAAGCCGATACCGGCCATTTCGCCCTGAGTGCCGAGACCAATAATTGAGACATCGCGTACATCTTTAATATCAATCCGGCTGTCCTTCGCATTTTGTAGGGTAATGGTGCCATTAACCCAGATCGTTAGCGGGCGATTCGGATCTTTGTTTTTTAGAGCGTTAATCATTTGCTCGCCAGTACAGACTACTACTTCTACCCGGTTTTCACCGCCGCCGCCGGTGGTACCGCCGTTTTCTGAGGCATAGCCGTACACGGTATCCAGATCGGTAAGTACCACAGCGCTGGTATCAATTTTCGGTGGTGGTGTAACAAGGACCTCTTTTTCTACTTCCACCACCTTGGTTTCAGTATTACAGCCCAGCAGCACCCCGCTGCCAAGTAATATAGTTAGTAGTTTTCGATTAAACATTTTTCTACCCTGTTGATTGTTATAGCTTATTGTTTATTTCTTTATCGTGCGCCGATTTGTCTACCGGTGGCATTTTTTCTGTAAACTGGTGCCAGAGGTGAGAGTGAAAGCGGCGGTTCAGCTTTTTTATGGCGAAAAAGCGCGCTTAATACAAATTTTTTGTGTGATTTTTCGCCGCTTTCTGGTAAAAGTTTCGTATCTGGCATAAAACCGGGCGCTAGCGCCTGCAGTGCTATGCCGCCAGGTGGCGGGTGCAATTATCGTTGCTATGTCATAGAATGAACTTATTGAGGGTACGGTTATCTTAGGTAGCCAGAGTCGGCCGCCGCTGATAGCAGGTTGCGCCAGCGCCATCCACACTAAAATTAGAATAATGATTACGATTTAATTCATGCCGAACAGTTTAATTCAACAATTCCGGGACCGTGTGCCCGTGCTGCATCAACGGTTGATGCTGGGCTGTGCGCTGGGCTTGAGCGTGTTGCTCGCCTGGCCGCAGCCTAAGCCAACACAGAGTAGCCTGGGCTTTATGCCGTTAATGCTGGGTATGGGGCTACAACATGGGCCCCAGCAGCTGCAGCAATTTCCGGTGGCCGAGCTTACCGCCTGGTTGCAAAGCCAGTTGCATATTGCACCCGCCGAAGATCCCTTTATCAAAGTTTATAATATCCGTGCCGGTGATAGCCTGAGCCGGATCTTTGCCCGCTATGGCCTGAACTACCAAACTGTACAGCAGGTGATGGCGGCAGACGAGTCCTTGCTGGCGTTAGACGTACTGCGCCCCGGTAATCGTCTGACCCTGCAGCTGGATGAAAATGGCCAGCTACAGAGCATGGAGTTGTATGTGCATGCCGGCAAGAAAGTGCTGTATAAACGTGAAGCCGCCGATGAATTCAGTTATCAGGAACTGCTGGATGAAGGAGTATGGCAAAATACGATTCTGGTGGGTGAAGTCTTTGGCAGCTTTTACGCTTCAGCCCAGCGAGCTGGTTTGAATGATGCTGATATTTACAATATTAATCAGTTATTTAAAGAGCGGATTAATTTCGCCCGCGACTTGCAAGCCGGAGCCCAGTTTCAGGTATTGCGCAGTGAAAACTTTGTTGGTGAAGAAAGTACGGGCTTAAGCCGGATTGAAGGCATCCGTATTCTAAACCGGCGTCAGACGTTAACCGCCTTTATGCATGACGACGGCCAGTACTATGATGCCAATGGCGATAGTCTGGAGCGGGCTTTTTCGCGCTTACCTCTGGCTAGCCAGGTCCGGGTTAGCTCACACTTTAATCCACGCCGTCTGCACCCTATTACGCAACGGGTGTCGCCGCACAATGGTACCGATTTTCCGTTACCGATCGGGACGCCGATTATTGCACCGGCCGACGGGGTAGTGACCCGGATTGAAAACCATCCGTTTGCTGGTAAGTACATTGAGATCCAGCATTTTGGTAACTATAAAACCCGCTACCTGCACTTAAGCCGCTTTTTGGTTCAGCGTGGGCAACGAGTGACGCGGGGACAGCGTATTGCCTTATCCGGCAATACCGGGCGCTCCACCGGACCACATTTACATTATGAGCTGCATGTGAATAACAGACCGGTAAATCCGATGACCGCGCATATCCCATTGGCGCGTCCGGTACCAGCAGAATCCAAGGCCGCTTTTGCTGCCCGGGTGAAGCAGCTGACGGCGCAGATGGAGCAACAAACCCTGTTAGCCAAACAGCAAAGCGCCGAACAGGAACTGGCAGACTAAGTGAGTTACCGTAGATCTCAGACCTAAAAAAGCCCCCGCTGTTGCGGGGGCTTCTGTTTCAAATACTGACGGCACTCGGCAGTAACAATTACGGTTTAGTATTTAGCGGGCTGGCCAGCAGCAGGTAATGATTGCAGGATAAACTCGCGCAGATCATCATTTGATTTCTTTAAATCTTCATAGCGTAAATACATCATATGGCCGCTGCGGTAGCCTTTGAAGCTGAGGCGATCTTTCATTTTACCGCTCGGGTCCAGTTGCCACATATTGTACTTAGCATCAAAGTAGTTGGTGGCGCCGTCGTAATAACCCGCTTGTGTCAGCACCCGCAGATAGGGGTTTTGTGCCATTGCCTGGCGCAGGTTTTCACCGGTATTGTCGTTGCTGCGATCCCAGGGATGCACGTTACCAAACATGTTGTATTTAATGTCGGTTTTATAGTTTAACTCGGTGCGCAGGTAGTGATTAATTGCCGGGGTAAAAGAATGCAACCAGGAGGTCAGCTCGGCCCAATAGTCCGGGCTGGCGCCGACATCATTTTTATCGATCCCCAGATAACGTGAATCCAGCCGGCCAACGGTTTGACCACGGTCACGTAATAGCTCTTTCCAAAAGTAGCTGGTGCTGATATCCAGATTAGAACGCAGCACATTCTGCACGCTGATACCGGAATAGCGGCTAACCTGCTCGGCAATACGTTGCTTGTCCTGTGCCGGCAGCGAATTGCCGCGGGCCAGTGCTGGCAGGTATTCGTTCAGCGTAAAGTTTTCAACTTCCGGCAGAATATCATACAGATCTTTTTGTTGTAGATCGGCCGGCAGGGCTTGGTGATACCAGGCCGTCGCGGCAAAGTATGGCAGGCGATTGGCAGCCTTGACCGGGCCCTGACGTTCAATGCCAATATCGGTCGGCGACACCAGGATCACACCATTTAAATACATCCACTGATTGTTTTGTAGTGCCAGTGCCAAACCGGCGACCCGGGTTGTGCCATAGCTCTCGCCAATCAGAAATTTAGGAGACGGCCAGCGCTCGTAGCGGGTGACAAAGCTGTTGATCCAGCCGGCAAGGTAGTTAACGTCAGCATTGACGCCAAAGAACATTTTCTGTTGTTGCTCGCGGGATGGCATTTTACCATCTGGCCCGGGCAGTACCCGCGAATAACCGGTATTAACCGGATTCACAAAGACAATATCGGCGACATCGAGTACTGAGTAAGGGTTGGTTTTTACGCCGTATGGCTGAATAGGGTAGCCTTCGCTATCAATAATCAGCGCTTTGGGGCCGGTGTAGGCAATATGCATCCAAACCGATGCCGAGCCCGGACCACCGTTAAACGAAATCAGCAGTGGCCGCTTGCTGTTATCCTTAATATCAGTGCGCTGATAGTAGGTATAAAACAGCGTAGCAGTGGGATGGCCATTGTCATCCCACACCGGCTGGGTACCGGTATAAGCTTTGTAGCTGAACCTTTGGCCGTTAATCTGCGTGCGGTGTTCGGTCACCACTACACTATCGGCGTCGATACTGATCGCTTCGGTTTTGTTGGTAGCCAGCGCCGGTAGCGCCGGGCCCAGTGTTAAACCCAGACCCAGCAAAAGGGGCAGGGCGTAGCAGGATAGTCGCATAATGTTGTCCAAGGTCGATAATGAAAATCTTATGCTTACCATAACGTTAAATGCCAGCGCTGCGAAGCAACTTGCGATTGGTTGCAGATTTACAGGACGGAGGGCAGTGCTGAGCCTGGGTGACAGTAGAAATGCAAAGCATTCTTAATTGCATATTGCTGATATTAAACATAATTTTGCTTAACTGCACGGTTTGAACTAAGCTTAAAGCCTGCTTTTAATCTAGCCGGAGTCTGCTATGCACGGTCATCCACAGGTACTCAGCAAATTGAATGAAGTACTGACTGCCGAATTAACCTCTATTAATCAGTATTTTCTGCACGCCAGGATCTATAAAAACTGGGGGCTAAAAGCCCTGAATGATGTTTGCTACAAGAAATCTATCAAAGATATGAAGCAAGCCGACGAACTGATTGAGCGTATTCTGATGCTGGAAGGGTTACCGAATTTGCAGGCGCTGGGTAAGCTCAGGATTGGTGAAGATACGCCGGAGATGCTGCAATGCGATCAGGATTTTCAGCTGGAGCAATTGCCGTTATTAAAGGAAGCGATAGCACTGTGTGAGAGTTTGCAGGACTATGTTAGCCGGGATCTGTTAACGGAAATCCTGGAGTATGAAGAAGAACATCTGGACTGGCTGGAAACGCAACAGCATCAAATTACGGTGATGGGATTAGCCAATTATCTGCAAGCGCAGCTGGGAGGTGAATAATGCAGGGTAGTCCGAAGGTAATCAGTGCCCTGAATTTGTTGCTCGCTAATGAGCTGGCGGCAATGGATCAATATTTTATTCACTCCAGAATGTATCACGACTGGGGCCTGCACAAGCTGTTTGAGCGCATCGATCACGAGTTCGACGATGAAAAAGGTCACGCTTCGGCGCTGATTGAGCGCATTATCTTTCTCGGCGGCACGCCGGATATGAGCAAACGCGATGCCATTCAGGTCGGGCAGACGGTGCCGCAGATGTTGCAGAATGATCTGAATGTTGAGTATGCGGTGCAAAAGCTGCTGAAACAAAGCATGGCCTTGTGTGAACAGGAACAGGATTTTGTGACGCGTAATATCCTGCAGGGGCTGCTGGACGATACCGAAAATGATCACGCGCATTGGCTGGAGCAGCAACTCCGCCTGATTAAGCTACTGGGACTAGAAAACTATCTGCAATCGCAGCTTTAACAACGGTTTGCAAGAAAACGTAAGTAGAGCAACTGATAGCGGATCGCCTGCTGTTGCAGCCAGTGATAGCAGGCGCGCGACATGCAATCTGTGGTGACGCAGTGCAGGTTGAGGCTGTCGTCCGTATCCCAAGATTCTAACACCTGAAAACGTCCCGCTATTAGCCTGGGCTGGCTGGCCAGCCAGTCATTTAGCGCTGATGCCGGTATTTGACAGGCTTGAGTTAAATCAACACAGGAAAGAGCCTGACAGAGCGGCACCCGTTGCCGTGCAAACTGTACTATCTGACAGCCACTAAGTCTGAGTCGGGTTAACCAGAGTGCCACCTGGCTATAGCTATTCTGAGGTTGTAATTCCAGCAGTGTTGGCAATACAAGCCTCTCTGATGGCGATTCCAGCTTCAGCATAAACTCGTACCCCGCGCTATGTTCAGCCAGACAGCGATAACCGAGAATGCGTAAATGTTGCCAACCGGCAGCAGGTGGAAATAACACCTGTTGTTGACAGGGGGCGGGCGAGCTGTTGTTGCGTAACGATGGCCAGCATTCGGCCAGGATACCAAGCGCTTTCTTCAGGGATCCGGCTTCCAGCAATGGCATAGTTTATCTTCCTCCAAAAAAAACGGGCAAGCTTGCTTGCCCGAACAATGCAGGACGAGCCACAAAGACCAGAGAGATGCCATCCATGACCGGCTCTTAATCCGTTGCAGTGAGTATAGCGCGGCTTTTTGTAAATGCAAATAGTTATCATTAATGATTTGTGTCAGGCAGCAGCATCGGCTACACTAGCAAGTGAAATGTTATATTATCACAATTTGGTGTCTTATGCTGCAGATCGTCTTTGCCTGTTTCCTGGTTTGTTTGGTATCGCTAAGTGGTGGCTTGTTGCTGCGGTTGTTCGGTAGCCTGCTGCACAGCGTTATCCCTTGGTTGTTAGCGGTGGCCATCGGCGTATTGCTTGCTGATGCGCTTTTTCACTTATTACCCGAAGCCCTTGCCAGTTCGGCGACGGTCTGGCCCGTTCTAAGCTGGCTGGTCGTAGGGCTGGGCGTATTCTTTCTTTTCGAGCGGGGACTCAACTGGCAGCATCGCGTTTTTCACCGCGCTTATCCGCCAGCCATGGCCAGTTTTGGCTGGGTAAGCCTGAGTGTTGATGCTCTGCATAATCTGATTGACGGCGCCCTGATTGCGACCAGCTTTCTGTTAGATCCGGCCTTGGGTTGGGCGACGACGCTGGCGATTCTGCTGCATGAATTGCCCCAGGAAATCAGTGATACCGCCATTTTGGTGGCGGCGGGCGCGAGTTTGAAAAAGGCAGTTGGCTTGAATTTGCTGGCGGCGAGCACTGTTTTTATCGGTGCCGCTTTGGTGTTGAGTTTGGGCCAGATCCTAACTTTGCCGGTAGCAACCTTGTTGGCTATTACGGCCGGGGGCTTTATTTACATTGCATTATTCGATTTATTGCCCAGATTGCAGCGGCCGGTAAATATCAGAGTCTTGGGTTTGCAAATCTCCTGTGTAGCAGTCGGTATGGTGTTTATCGAGGTTTTACATCTGTTAAACGCACATCATTAAACCCCTGCATTGTTATATCATCACAAAAGTTGTATATTGTTACGATATAACATTTTGAGCCAATCCTGGAGTTAAGGACCAATGATCAAGCAGAGTGCGATAGCCCTAACCATAGCAGCGGCCTTGCATAGCGCCACAGCACAAGCCAATACCATTAGCGGTGTAGTGAAAGATCCTAAAGGGCAGCCCGTTGCCAATGCTGAAGTTGATGTTATTGGCGCCGCGGCCAAAACACGCACTGACGAATTTGGTCGCTTTACATTGCGCAATGTACCAGTGCGGGAAGTAGAGTTGCATCTGGCGGCCCGTCGTTTTGGTCACAGCAACGTGAAATTATCTGTTCCGGCAGCTGGGTTAACCGATGTGGAACTGCAGCTGACGCCAAGCAGCTTTGAAATTATTGATGTCACGGCCAGCCCGTTACATGCCTCAGTAACAGAATCCGCCCTGCCAGTCAGCGTGTTAGCAGGTGATCGGTTAAAGATGCAACAAACTACCTCGCTGGGCGATACGCTGAGTAAAGAAGTTGGTGTGCATTCGAATTTCCATGGCGGTGTTACCAGCAGCCCGATTATCCGTGGCCTGGATGGCCCGCGGGTACTGATTATGCAAAATGGTCTCGATGCCGGTGATGCCTCACGTATCGGCCCGGACCACAGTGTGGCGACAGAAACCAGTACCGCAACCCAAATTGAAGTATTGCGCGGCCCGGCGACCTTGTTCTATGGCAGTGGCGCCATCGGCGGTGTAGTCAATGTGGTCGATGATCGGATCCCGACAGATAGCACGCCGCGTGCTGAGTGGCTCACCGAGCTACAAAGCGTCGACTCAGCGAAGCTGATTGCCGGCTCACTGGTTAATGGCAATCAGGATTATGCGGTTTATCTGGATGGTTTCTGGCGCGACAGCATTAATTACAAGGCACCGCACGATTGGATGCACCGCCAGGACGAGCACGATCATGATCACGACCATGCTGATGAGCATGATGAGCACGGTCGTCGCATTGCGAACACCTTCAGCACCAGCAAAGGCTTTACCGTTGGTGGCAGTCGCTTGTTAGATAATGGCTTTGTCGGGCTGTCATACGGTCGTTTAGAGCGGGAATATGGTATCCCGGGCCATAGCCATGGTGGCGAAGAAGATCACGCTGAGCATGACGAAGAGCTGGTCTATGCCGATAAAAAGCAGGATCGGCTGCAGCTACAAAGCGAGCTGTTTTTTGACAATCCCTGGCTACGTCAGCTGAATAGTCGTCTGGCCTATACCGATTATCAGCATGCTGAGATTGAAGACGGTTTTGTCAGTACGGTGTTCCGCAACAAGAGTCACGAAGCCCGTTTCGAGTTATTCCACCAGCCGGTATACGACTGGAAAGGCGGCCTGAGTCTGCACTATAAATTCAGCGATTTCGAGGCGGTTGGCAGCGAGGCCTTTACGCCACCATCTGAATCTACCATGTTGGCCTTGGGTTGGATGGCTGAGCGTCATTTTGGCCCGGTATTGTTGCAGCTGGGCGCCCGCGCTGAACGGGTAAAGATTAGCGCTGACCGGGTGCTGCTGCCGGAACTGGACATTCATGGCCATGACGATGACCATCACGACCACGATCATGACCATGATCATGGCGGTGTTGAGATCATCCGTGTGTTTGGTGTCGAGAATAAATACACGCCAGTCAGTTTATCTGCCGGTGTGGTCTGGGACTTTGCTGAGGGATATAACCTTGGTTTATCCTTATCCCAGGCTGAGCGGGCGCCGAGTGCGGCTGAGTTGTTCTCCTTTGGTCCTCACCTGGGGACTCGCAGTTATGAAATCGGCTCGTTATTCCGTCTCAATGCCGATCGGGATGGCTTTGAGTTAAACCGGGACGGCTTTGAGTTAGAAAAATCACGCAATCTGGACCTGACGTTCCGCAAGTTTGGTGGTGATTTTGGTTTAGTACTAAATGCCTTCTACAACCGGGTTGATAATTACTTCTATCAACGTAACACCGGCTTATTTGCCGAATATAGCCACCAGCACGAGGATGAGCATGATGGTCATGACCATGGCGATCATGATCATGGTGGCCACGACCATGGCGGTGAATTGCCGGTTTATCTGTACGTTAACGAAGACGTTGATTTGCACGGCTTTGAAGCTCAGTTTATCTGGCAAATCAGCGCACCGTATCGGCTGACCATTCAGGGCGACTATATTCGGGCCCGGCTGCGCGCTGGTGGTGAGTTACCACGCACACCACCAATGCGTTTGATGACCGAGCTAGCGTATCAGGGTAATCATTTTGATGCTGATCTCAGTATCAGCCGTTACTTCCGGCAGGATAAAATCGCTGAATTCGAGCAGGCTTCTGCGGGGTACACCCTGGTTGATGCCAGTGTGAGCTATCGCTTTAACTTAGGTTCGCAGGATCTGGTGGCGTATCTGAAAGCGCAGAACCTGACCGATGAGCTGGCGCTGGTTCATACCTCCTTCTTACGTGACATCACACCACTCCCAGGTCGTAGCTTTGCTATTGGCCTTAGAGGTTCATTCTAACTTTAATCAACAATTAGGGGCCCTGGCGACAGGGCTCGAGTATCAGAGGAAGACACTATGCGTTATCTAACACCGACCCGGACTGTTGCCGTGGCCGTAGCCGCAGCTTTGCTTGCGGCTTGTGGAGATACGACAATTAATATTAACGAGCAGGAGCCGATTGTTATTGAGCGGCCGGGTCATGATCATGACCATGATAAGGTGAATCCGGTAGGCCGGTTAGTGTTAACCGCGATTGATAACCCTTTCGTGCAAATCTTAGAGTTACCCGCTAAAACCGAACTGAACACCTTTATGGTCAGTGCGACACCCAGTGATCTTTATGCCAGTGGCGATTACCGCTATGCAGCTGTGGTACAACGTACCCAGGATCTGGTGAACTTTATTGATGGTGGTTTATGGCAGGAAGACCATGTCGACCATCTGCATGATTATCAGGAAGCGCCACGTTTTATGCCGTTTCAGTTAACTGGCGTCAGACCGACACACTTTCAGCAGGCTCCGGGCCAATTGGCGGTATTTTTCGATGGTAATGCCGCAACAGGTGCGCCTGCCAGTGTCGCGGTGTTAACCGATGCTGATATTGGTGAAGATCGCACTGACTATCCGAAATTAACCTTAACGACTCACCAGCATGGTGCGGCGCAGGCACGGGGTGAGTTTTTAGTCAGTACTCTGCGCGATGTAAACAGCAGCACTACCCTGCCAAGTCAGGTGGCACTGTATAAGCGGCAAGGTGCTGATTTCATCCAGGAACAAGTCTTTGCCGAAAACTGCCCTAACTTACACGGCAGCGCACAGAATCATGATTTTGTGGCCTTTGGTTGTTCGGATGGTGTATTGCTGATTGAGCAGAATGGAAATACCTTTACTGCCAGTAAGCTGGCGAATACCGCCGACTTTACCGGTACGCTGCGTATTGGCACCCTGGCCGGTGACAAAGCGGCAGAACATTTTATTGGTTTAGCAGGCGCTCAGGTGTTCGCGATTGACGCTGAAGATGCCAAAATGGAAAAGCTGGATTGGCAGCCAGGTGCTGCTAACGCGATCTGGGGCTATGGTTTTGCCGATGGTGCGGAAAAGTTTGTATTGCTGGATAACACCGGCCAACTGACCATTTTTAACTACCATGGTCATGCCCACGCTGGCCAAAGTGCCTTTACCTATGCGGCTAAAGTTGCAGTATCGAACGCTGATCTGAGCCTGTTACCGGCAGGGGCCCGTTTCCAATTAGCGATTTCGGCGGCCGATGACAAAGTTTATATCACCGATCCAATCCGTAAAGAGCTGATTACGGTGGATGTGCATGATGCGGAAATCAAAAGCCGCAAGCAGCTAAACTTTACGCCACACCGCATCACCTGGCTGGGTATTGCTGAGCCGGCAGATGATCATCACGACCACTAATTAACACCCTAACTTCCTGGTGGGGTTAGCCGCTGCAACTGCAGCGGCTTTTTTA
>NZ_AHTH01000019.1 GCF_000245735.1 Alishewanella jeotgali KCTC 22429 | reverse complement strand
TGCGTGTGCCTAATATCGCCCTCATTATCGGCCCCTTTAGCCCGGACCTGTCGCAGCCGGTGAAAAAGGCCGCCGCGATCATCCTCAATAATATCAAGCAGCAGCGGATCCCGGCGGATGGTGTATTACTGCTGGCCTCGGTACCTTATCAACAGGCCGGTATTGACCGGCGTCGCGCTGAGTTAAAGGCCGCGTTTTTCTGTCAGTTTGCGAAAACCGTGATTGCCGAACAGGAACCGGCATTATTGCCGCTGCTGCAAAGCCGCAGTGCTGTGATGTATTGGCCAGAGCGGCGGCTGGAGTGGTTATAAGCTGGCTAAAACTTGGTGATTTTTACTAAATAGTGGTTTTGATCTGACAGTTTGCTGAATTAATTTGGTGTAGGTGGCTGTTTTTATTTGAAATAAATTTTGGCCGTAAATTTGCATTAACCGGTTGATAGCAATCAATCAGGTTAAAACAGAGGCGAATAATAAAATGCATAACGTAAACAATAAAAAAATATGGTTAGTGCCGGTATTAGTGTTAAGTAGCCTGTTAAGCGGCTGCATTGTTGTGGTCGATGCCGCAGAAGAAACCAACGGTAGTTATCAGGGCACGGCGCAGCAAGGCGATGTCTCGCGGGTAAATGGCAGTATCAGCCTTAATGAACAAAGCCGGGCGGGCAAGGTCTCCACCGTTAATGGCAGCATCCGTCTGGCGGAGCAGGTACAGATTGACAGTGCCGAAACGGTGAATGGCAGTATTAAAGCGGCACAAAATTTAACGGTACAAGGTGGTTTAAGCACAGTGAACGGCAGTATTGAAACGGCAGCGGGCTCGACCATTAAAGCCGATATCAGTACGGTCAATGGCAGTATCCGTCTCAGCGGCAGCGAAGTGGGTGGCGAGCTGGAAACTGTAAACGGCAATATCAGTCTGTTGGCGGGGACAGTGGTAAAGGGCGATCTGATTTATGCTGAGCGCAAACGTCAAAGCGGTTGGTTTGGTAAAGATGACAGCAACCAGCCGACTCTGACCATCAGTGCCGACTCGCGTGTGGAAGGGAAAATTATCCTGCGTCAGCCGGTACAGCTAAAGCTGGAAAATGCCAGTCTGGCTGCCCGGGTGGTGCGTGAGTACTAGGGTCTAGTAGCTAAAGTGTTGCTGCAGGCGGCTAAATTCGTTCTGATAGACGATGATAGCCGCCGCCACCTCATCTTTCACCAGATTGGCCTGCCCCAGACTTTCATTTAGTTTGGCTAACTCATCACGGATCGTAATTCGTTGTTCGCGAGTCAGGCCGTCTGCGACCAGCTGCTCATTGAGCTTGGCGATACTGCTCTCCAGTTCATAGATTTCCTGTTGTATGTCGCGTAACTCGTTATGCGCACCGTCAAGTTGAGTTTTGGCCTGATACAGCGTTTGGCCATCCCGATAACCTGCCATAAAAACACTGGCGAATTCAGGTGGGCAGCTATTCTGATAGCGATGATTGTTGCGACCCTGGGCAAAGCCGTTTTTGGCGGTGCAAAACTGTGCTGAACCCTCGAAATGGCCGGCCCGATAGGCATCCAGATCCGGCGTGACCCCATGTTTGGCACAGTCTTGCCGGTATTGCCGGATTTGACTTTCGTTGCGGCCTTTAATGCCATCTTCAAAACCCAGGGTGCGCCAGTCCGCATTGATGCAGCCGGCCTGATCCAGACTACTACAGCCGCTTAACACCAGGGCAGCAAGCCAGAGCGGGTAGGTTTTTGCATAGGACATAGCTGGATTTCCTTTAATCAGTAGCGGACTGATCCGCCAAAATGGTTTCAATGCGGTTACGGCCACGTTGTTTCGCCTGCATTAAGGTTTTGTCAGCCCGGGCGAACAATTGGTTAAAGCTTTCATCGCTTTGCTGTTCACAGATACCGAAGCTGGCAGTAACCTGTTGTCCGGCGGCTGCGATATGCAACTGTTCGATACTAAGGCGCAAACGCTCACAGATTTTGCTGGCTTCGCGGGTATCGGTATCGGGTAACAATAGCATCAGCTCATCCCCGCCGAAACGCCCCAGCAGATCCTGCTGTCGCAACTGGCGCTGTAAGGTTTGGCATACCTGCTGTAGCACTTCGTCACCGATCTGGTGCCCCAGTAAATCATTCACCTGTTTAAAATGGTCCAGATCCAGCACTGCTAAACAGACTTTATCTTTGCGACGCCCGGCCCGGCCTAACAGTAAATTGGCCTGCTCGATAAAGCCTTGCCGACTTAGCACGCCGGTTAGCGGATCGGTATGCAGGCTGCGTTGTAACTGTTGATTGGTATTCTGCAATAAGGGCACTGCAGTGCCATACAACATGGCAACCGCGATCATCGCAATGGTAAATTGATAAATGGCGGCATAACTGTCCAACTCCAGTAAGGCGGTTAGTAACACGATCGCCAGACTGATCACCGCCAGGCCGCTAAAGCTGCGCCAAATTGATTCGGTATAAACCAACCACATAGCCGGTAAACTTAAGAACAGGATCAGAAAGGTAATTTCCTGCGCCCGAACCTGATGGGCCAGCAACATGCTAAAGGTGAGTAGCAACAGACACAGGACAAGCTTTAGCAGGAAACTGTGACGGGGGCCATGACCATGCTGCAACAACCAGGGCGCCTGTGCAGCAATAGTTTTACTGGTAAAGCGATCGAGTAGCAGTACGAGAAACGGACTTAGCGACAAAATGGCTACCAGATCGCCAATCCACCACCCCAGCCAGATCGCCAGGCGTTCACTTTGGGTAATTAAACCGGCCAGCTGTAAAGACCAAGCACCGCTATATGCGGCAAGCAAGGCGGCAATCGCCGCCAGGATCAGATAAGCAACCAGGGTGCCGGAGTAATTAACCCGGCCACTTTGGATCAGGATACGCAACAATAGGGCGCCCAGCAGGTAGCTCAGACTATGCGCCATTGCTGGCAAGATTGCTGCAGCGTAAGGGATCTGCTCGGCCGGATGAAAACGCTGAAAATGCGATACGCTTACCAGAAAGCAAACCAGTAGCAAAGCCGGGAAGGCTCTTAAGCCAAACAGGGTTAAGGCGGCAAAACTCAGGGCAGCCGGCGGATACCATAAGCTGGCATGGGGGCTGTACTCCAGCAACTCCGCACTCTGATAAAGCAGTATCCAAGCTAGCATCAGCGCCAGTTGTAAGCCGAGCTGAGAACTGATGCGTCCAACTGACGGCATAGCCGCATCCCTACGAAAACATTAGTAAATCGAGTTTAACGCGACTTTATGGCTTTGCCTAGTCACTATAACTTATGGGTTAACCGTGGCGGTTATTGCAGATTGCGGCTTTGCAATAGCTCACTGACAGTAACAAAGCGATAACCTTTCGCCTGCAGTCCCTCGATAATAAGTGGCAGTGCCTCGCGAGAGCTCTGCCGGCTTTGGTACATCACATGTAACAAGATAATACTACCGGGGCGGGCGTTGGCAATCACCGCTGCTGCCATCGCTTGGGGATCCGCTGCCAGTTTTGGCTCGGACTCTGGCTCTAAATCCCACATTATGGTTTTGCGCTGCTGCTGGCTAAGATACCAGGGCAGGGTAAACAGTTTTTTGCCGTAAGGTGGCCGAAACAGGATCTCGTCGGTAAAACCGGCCTGCCGGATTTGCTGATCGGTGCGCTCCACTTCTGACGCCACTATTGCCGGTGATACCAGCAACATACGCTTATGGGTGTAGCTATGATTGCCCAACTGATGCCCGGCCTGCACCAGCAAGCGGCCTTGCTCCGAATGGCGTGCGAGTTCTTGGCCGGTGGCAAAAAATGTGGCCGGCACCTGATAGCGTGCCAGCAGTTCAACCACCTCGGCGGTATAACGCTGTGAGGGGCCATCGTCAAAGGTAAGGGCAATTAACGGCTGTTCTGTTTCCACCCGGGCGATCAGCTCGCCAAACAGCTGATACTGCCGTGATGACGCCAGTTGATACAGGCCAAGTAACAGCAGTAAGAACAGTGAGACAGTTGTAACAGCAGCGGTGCGTTTTTGCATTGAACGTCCTTGTACAAACCAGATTAATATCCAGTTTGGTATATCGGAGCTGAACTGCCAATTAATGTTGAAAATTTATTCTGCCGGTGCCGGCCAATCCGCCGGCCAGCCGTTGTCGCCTTGTTGATAATCACATACGCCATCTGGAAAGATTTGCTGTAATTCCGGCAAATATGGCGTCATATCAACCGGCTGATAGTGCCCGGCGGCAATAAAATCGGCAACCGGTATTAACCGGCATTGCAGGAGTAAGCCATGTGTCGGTGCCCCGGCCTGGCGTCGGCTATTACTGAGCGGCGGGTAGTGCCTGGAGCAGCTGCCATTGGGCTGCCATACCGCTGTACCTGCGGCAATCAGGCTGCCATCGGCAGCAAAGCAGCGGTCACTGGCACTGTCCGGCGCAATACCTTGTTGCAGCCACTGCTCTAAGGCGGCAAAAGCTGCGGCCACCGGCGTATAGTCCGGGTGGCTGACCCAGATCCGCTGCCAATCGTCATTTCCCTGCATCGCCAGGCGTTGTCTGGCCATAAAGGAGGGTTCCAGATGATGCATATCCAGCACCGGATCCAGATAGTGGCGTAAATCGATAATTGGGATCTGCGCCTTACCGAGAAACAGCTGGCCATAGCGATAAGCGCGGTTAATGGCGGCGGTATCGGCACGATAGCGGGGCGCCACCTGAAAATCTGCCGCGTTAGATTTAGGCTGGCTAATATTATGCCGGCCAAAGCTGCTAAGCCAAAGCGGCAGATCCAGCTGGCGGATAAAGCGTACTTTTTCAGGCTGCATCTGTGCCGCTGGCAGCCAGCTACCGATACGGGCATTAAGCTCCAGAAATTGCCGGGCACTCAGTTGCCCGCTGCGCAGCGGCTGCAAGCCATACTGCACGCCGCTATTATCCCACAGGCTATGCGCGAAGCCGTGCTGATCCCGGCCATAAATTTCGACCAGATCCTGCCAGTAACTCCAATGGGTTTGTTGTCGCAACTCGGTGCTGGTAAAGGGTTTTAAGCGGCCCTGATGCGGGTTATGCACCATCGAAGATAAACCAAACCAGGCGTTAATGCACTGGCTGGCGCCTCGTGATGGGGTGGGCCATTGTCCGGCCAGTAGCTGTGCGGCACTGATTTGCCAGCGAAACCTTACGCTTTGCTGCTCACTGGTGCTAAGCCCTTCTATTAGCTGGCGCTGTGCCATACTTTGCCAGCTGGCCTTATCACTGGCGGTAAAGTAGTAATAGTTATGCAGCAGGTCGCAGTCGAGGGCATAGACGACCTGGCTCAGCATATCCGGATAGCTGTATTGTGCGATAGCGGCGTCGAGCAGGCCGGGCGCGTTCTGTGCCAGTAAATATTGTGCAATGCCGCCACCAGAGCCACCGATGCCAATGGTAAACCGCGGTTTGCCATACAAACTTTCAAAATGGCGTTTCAGCCTGACCGCCACCTCTTCGGCGCGCAAAAAATGGTAGGTGTGGCTGGTGCGGTTGGCACTGCTGCTAAGTACCGCATAACCCCGCCGCAGTTGGGCGGCGCGGTTGGCAATCATCCGCTCCAGATTAATGCTGCCTTGCCGAAAACCGATACCTACACCGCCATGAAACTGATAAATCAGCTGCTGATTCCAGCGCTCTGCACTGTCGCGCTCACCGTATTCAGCGGCATTAACCGGCATCAGTACAAAGTAGAAAAAGCGCAGCAGGGTACCTAACTCGACCCGGATCAGCTGCTCATCGCTGCCTAAGGTTTCGCCCTGATAAGGCCGTACCTGATTATCAGCCGTAAGCCGATACCAGAGCAAACGGCTGGGGTGCAGGCAATCCTGGCTGTAACCCAGCTGCTGCTTGTCCTGCACCACGGCAATACCATAGCCCTGCTGATTATCGACTTGCGGTGGTTCCAGGCCTTGCTGCGAAAAGCCGCAATAAAACGGATACTGCAGGCTGCCGGAATAGAGTGGTGTTAACGGGCCAACGGCACCGAGCGCGATAGGATAAGGATAGGGATCGGCCGGGCGTGGGGTAGTGGCAATAAAATCGCTGACCTGCAGTAGCTCGCCCGACGAGTGCGGCGGCTGCGCCAGTACCGGGTGCGGCTCGATAAAGTGTGCCGGATAGCGGCTGCTGGGCCAGAAGTAATAAGCGAGCACCAGGATAGCGCCCAGCAAACTTAGCCATACTTTTCGTCGCATGTCAGCAATCTCTCCCCCGAATTTTGTCGTACTTACTAAGTATTTTATAGCGGGATTTTGCGATGCGATCATTATTCTGTTGCTGGTTATTGCTGCTCTCGACCGCTGCCATGGCCGATGATGCAGCCTGGCAGGTCTGGCGTGAGGGCAAGGCGGTACTAATGCTACGGCATGCCCTGGCGCCGGGTACCGGTGATCCGGCCGGTTTTCAGTTACAGGACTGTCAGACACAGCGTAATTTGAATCAACAGGGGCGGCAGCAGGCTAAAGCCTGGGGGCAAAAATTACGCCAGCAGTATAGTGGTGACATCCGGCTTTATAGCAGCCAGTGGTGCCGTTGCCTGGAAACGGCGCAGTTGATGGCGATAGCGCCGGTGCAACCGCTGCCGGCGCTGAATTCATTTTTTGCCGGGCGCGGTGATGGCCAGCAGCAAATTCAGGCCCTGCTGGACTACTTTGCCAAGGCCAGCGAGAGGCCGCTGGTACTGGTCAGCCATCAGGTCAATTTTACTGCGCTGACCGGTATTTTCCCACAATCGGCAGCCGGAGCCATTTTAGCCTTACCGCTAACCCAGCCGGCGACGGTACTCGCCAGCGTCAGTTTGGATGAGCGCTAGTATCTTGCAATGCCTATTAGCTGTTGTATAGTGGTTAACAGCTTATCAACATTCAGGGGCACGCTATGAGTAAAGCTGTGGTACTGGCCTTGTTAAGTGCCGGGCTATTTTGTGCTGTGGGTAAAGTGCAGGCTGTTTCGGCAGAGTTACAGTGTCAATTACAGGTGCCGGCGGCAGTGCACGGTACTTCTGTGTGGTATCAAATGGGTTATCCGTTTAACCTGACGGCCAATAATCTGGGCTTACTGCCGGGCAGCACCCTGTATCAAATGGCGGAGCAGGCTTTTGGCTTATGGCAACAAGGTGTCAGCGAAACCACCGTTATGGCGCAGGTAAGTCAGCGCTGTGCCAGCTTTAGTGCGGCTGAGCTGAATCGCGAGTATTCGTTTTTCGAAGAAGAAGGCAATACCCCAACGCACCTTACCGCCTGTGGTGATATGACTACCACCGTAGTGCAAAGCTTTGCGCCGTTGGATGGCCAACCGCTGACCCTGAGTAACTTTAAAGCGGTGATTATAGGTGAGGAACAAAAGCCGGCAATTACCCGGTTAATTGTGCAGGCCTTTAATTTAAAACAGCAAGGCCAGCTGGAAACCGCCATTCTGGAGCAAACCTTTGCCTATTGTCAGCAACAAAGCGCCGAATTTAAACAACAACTGGCAGCAGAGTTCTATGCTGAATAACCTCTACGTTGTGGGAGTCGCGAAATGATGATTACAGCAGTCTATGCCGCCTTACTGGCGGTGCTGTTTGTGGTGTTAAGTGTGGCGGTGATCCGGCAGCGCCGTCGCTTACAGGTGGCATTAGGCTCGGGAGGCCATAGTGCACTGCAACGGGCGATGCGGGTGCAGGCCAATTTTGCCGAGTACACGCCTTTTGCGCTGTTGCTGTTATTTCTGGCCGAATATAGCGGTTTGGCCGGGTTTTGGTTGCACCTGCTGGGCGCATTATTAGTGCTCGGGCGCTTAAGCCATGCTTATGGGGTGAGTCAGGATCCTGAACCGCTTAAATTCCGGGTTATCGGCATGGCGCTGACTTTTAGCGTGTTGTTGCTTAGTGCGCTGGCGATACTGGTGCTCTATGTCAGTCGTTGAGCCGGTGGCGCGGCAACTCGCCGCTTACAATCAGCATAATCTGGCCGAGTTTATTGCCTGTTATGCGCCGGATGTACGGATTTACCGCATGCCGGCTATTGAGCCCAGTTTGCAGGGGCGCGATGCGCTGGCACACTTCTATGCTACCGAACGTTTTACCCTGCCAAAGTTACAGGCGGCAGTACTAAGCCGGCAGGTCGTTGGCAATAAAGTCATCGATCATGAACGCGTGACCGGACTACGGGACGAACCTTATGAAGTGGCAGTGGTCTATGAGGTCCAGGCAGGCCTGATTAGCCAGGTCTGGTTTTTTGCTGCTGACTAATGGCAGTTTCTCGCTAGTCGCCGATACCGTGGCCTTACCCTATACCCTCTATTCCCAAAACAAATATGGCAGTATTGCTGTGAAGTAAGTGCCTTGGCTTAGCATTGCTACCTCGCTGGTACTGAGCGGGTACCTGGGCTATGCTAAGCGTAATTTTTTTATGGGTTAGGGTTTGCTTATGTCTCTAGATATTAGCACTTTACTAAAAGCTATTGCTCGTTTGCAAGAAGGTTGGCAGCGCTATCAACTGGATATCAGCGATATCCAGATCCGTGATGGCCTGGTGCAGCGCTTCGAGTTTACCTATGAAATCAGTCATAAAATACTAAAGCGCTATCTTGAGCATAGTTCGCCCTCACCTGAACTGTTCGATCAAATGCCTTTTGCTGATTTGATCCGCAGTGCTAATGAGCAGGGGTTATTACAGGGTGACTGGCCAGCGTGGCGCAGTTATCGTGATATGCGCAGTAAAACCAGCCATACCTACGACGAGGAAATTGCCCTGCAAGTGGTTGCCGGCATCCCTGCCTTTCTCAGTGAAGTACAGTTTTTGGCTGCTGAATTAACTAAGCGGTTAGCCAATGCTAAAGCCTGAAAGTTTGCTGATCAGTGAGCAAGAATGGCGGCAAGTCAGCACGATCTTACAACGCTTACTACCAAACTATGAGGTTTGGGCTTTTGGCTCACGGGTTCAGGGTAATCCCAAGCCCTATTCCGATTTAGATCTGGTTATTATCAATGAGCAGCCACTGCCACTGACACAACTCGCCGAACTGGCGGAAGCCTTTAGTGAGTCAGACCTGCCTTGGAAAGTCGATCTAGTAGATTGGGCCACCACCTCTGAGCGGTTTCGGCAGCTGATAGCGGCGCAAAAGCTGGTAATTAAGCAGTAGCCAGTCTTAGTGGCAGAACATCTCCCAAGTTAACCACAACCGAGAACCGACTGAGAAACGTATGCATACCGGAGTTACCAGCTGAAGCCTGACTTCGACTCCGGTATGCTTGCCGTACCGGAGTCGCAACCTGCGATAGTGGGATTGGCACTTTTGGTTGCTGTGGCGACTGTCCTGATGCGAGGAAAGGCTGCTTTGAGCGCTAAACCCACCCCCGCAAATTACACCTGACTCCGACTCCGGTATGCTTGTCGTACCGGAGTCGCAATCTGCGATAGTGGGATTGGCACTTTTGGTTGCTGTGACGCTAGATTGTGGCGGAGATAGGTCGCTTTGAGTGAATAACTTGTTAAATGGTTATCGCTCATTTTCAAGCTCATGCCATACTCTAAGGACAATGACTGCACTGGAGTGAACAGAATAGCGAACAACATATTTTCCAAAAACCATATCACGGATGATATCTGGGACTGGAGCCATCTGAACCGGCGTCCCCATCGTTGGGAATGCTGGCAACAACTCCATTTTTGCGATCAATTCTGCCGCTATTTTGCTAGCTGCAGTTGGATTATGAACTGCAATAAACTCCCGCAAACGCTTTAAATCTTCGATTGCATCATTGGTATAAACTAGCTTCACTTACCAGACCTCGGTGCATCCTGTTCTTTTTCTGTACCCCAACTGCTTAACCAGTTGTGTACTTCACTAGCGTCAACCACTTTTCCTTGAGCAGCTGACTCCATCGCAGCCAAAGTTTGTTTCCAACGTTCTTGCTGTAAATTCTGCTTATCAATGTATTCCGATAAGGCTTGATTGATCACCCATCCTTTGCTCCGATGAAGCCTGCTCGCAATAGCTTCCAACTGATGCTCAACCTCTGCCTGTAAGCGAACTGTGGTAACACTCATGCTGATACCCCTCTCAACCAAAACACTGTAATACATTGTAGTCAAGAAGGGCTCGTATAGCAATTTAACGTTTGGTGAAGGAGCGGGCTTTAGCCCGTCCAGTGAGCGAAGCGAACGATTTGAACCTGTTTTGTACGCTCAGCATGGGCATGAACTTATGATGTGAAAGTCCTCTGTAGGAAGATCGCCCTTTACCATGTTGAACCAACACGCCCTAACAAATGACAAGGGCAAAAATCGTGAGGTTTTGTCTGGAGGAAGCCGCTAGCAAAACTGCGAGCTGATGAGCAAAAACCTCATATGAGGCGAGCAATCTTATAGTAATTGCAGGGTAAGCCTGACTCCGACTCCGGTATGCTTGCCGTACCGGAGTCGCGATCTGCGATAGTGGGGTAGGCACTTTTAGTTGATGTGGTTCCTGTCTTGCGGTATGCCATGCGTTTAGATATTGATGGCGCTTGTCTCTTCTAGGATACAGTGCTACAGTATATACAGTACGAGGATCCAGAGGTAGCAATGCCTGAAATTGATGCCTTTTTAGGCCTGTCATTTTGCTTGTACTTTTTTGATAACAAGCAACATAAATTGCCTCATGTTCACGTTAAGTACGGCAGGTACGAGCTGATTATTGCAATTGAAACTGGTGAGTGTTTAGAGGGGTATTTACCCAATAAACAACGAAAACGAGCTGAAAGCCACATTTACGAACATCGTGAACAGTTGCTGGTGATGTGGAATAAAGCGGTGAACGGTGAAAATCCTGGGAAGTTAGGTGATATATGTTGAAAGTCATAGATGTTGATTTTGTTTCAGACCACACATTAGAGCTGACCTTCAATGACGGTTACCAGGGGCATGCCGACTTGTCGGTATACTTTAAAAAGTTGCCATTCTCCGAAGTTAAAGACTTTAAACGCTTTTCATTGACCAGTGACGGCGCTTTAAATTGGAGTGGTAATGAACTGTCAGCTGCGACATTGCGTGATATTACGCAGGGCTCTTATAAGCCGACAGAGTTAAGTTTTGACGTTCAGGAGATGGAAACTGTAATCAAGCAAGCTTCCTGGGAGTCAATGATGGAGGGGCGTCCCGATATCCTGCAAGCCGCTATTCGCGCTTATGTAGAGCAGTTTGGTCATGGACAGGTTATTGCTAAGGCCGGCATAAAAAGTCGCACCAGTGCTTACCGTTCCTTAAAGCCTGAAACCACGCCAAACTTTGGCACCCTGGTACAATTGGGGCATGCGGTCATTGAGCTTGCTAAAGATCGAACGGCGGCAAACAAGAAATCAAATATATAGTAATGGCAGGTCAAGTCTGATTTCGACTCCGGTATGCTTGCCGTACCGGAGTCGCGATCTGCGATATATTACAATGGCACGTCATACGATACCGACCTTAGCTTACAACTTGTGTTGTCGAAACCGATAAACAAACCAAAAGGTGAACCCAGTCCTGATGTGCCGCTAAAGTATGTGCCGATAAATTCACCCTCTAAAACACCACCATTGAAATATGCGGTTATTCGGTTGAACTGGATGTTTGAGAGATAGAACTGATTACCTCTCCTAAAATCGACTATGCTTCCAATAGACTGCAGTGCCTGTGTAACGGTGTTGTAACTCCCGCCTTCTTTCTCAACAAGCTCAATGAGTTCTTCAAAAGTCATTTCTGACGTTGCTTTTTCAATTTCACCAGCACAATTTCCAGCGTAAACTAGGCAACTGAAAATGGAAGCAAAGATTAATACGAAATACTTCATATTACCTCGTAAAAGCTAACGCTTATTTGGCGGCACGTACTGTATTGAAATACGAGCTTTTCCGCCTTTGAAAATTTAATGTATAGAACACTACATCACTTTTTATAACTGAAAAGAGGTTATAGGTACAGCCGGTGTTTGCATTTGCTGCAAATACGGATTAATCAGTCTATAAGCATTGGCTATGCTCAGATACCGACAGGATACTTCTATTGTTCCAGTACCTGCTATTGGCAAAAAGCCTTTCCTCTCTGCTAAAGCATTGATTGAAAATGAGGGCAATGGTTTCTCACCCACTATCGCAGGTTGCGACTCCGGTACGCAAGCATACCGGAGTCGGGGTGCGAGGCAGCATCAGGTTACGACTTCGGTAAGGCAAGCGCGTCCGTGTTGGGTGGTATTAGCAGCGGTACCGGCTTAAGTGGCATCGCCTGCATTTGTTGCTGGCGCAGGCCTTTTAGTTGTTGGCAGATGAGTTGCTGATAGGGGGTAAAAGCCGGATGCATAGTCATGGTTACGAGGCCGGGTTGGAATTTTAACTGCTTGTTATCCAGCATTACCGGGCTGGCAGTGTGTTGGAACAGGCTTAGCTCGGGTAAGAGCATACTGCTGCAACCTAAACTGATGGCGATGCTTAACCCCGCTAAATCGGCATCGCCAAAATAGATACAGGGTTTACCGGTTTGCTGCCAGGCATCACAGAGGGCAGCACAGCCGCTGCTGTATTGCCTATCTCCTCGATAGATGATCAGTGGCTGCTGGTACGGCATAGTGAGCGTAAAACGCTGCAGCTGATAGAAGCAATCCAGGTTTTCTACTACTAGTAGGGCGTCATAGGCGCTGAGCGGCAGTTGCTGCCAGTCGAGATCGCTAAACTGCAGTGCTGGCAAGCCTTGAGCGTAAAGCGGGGTGTTAAGCCTGATTAATACCCGATGCTGGCGCGGGCTGGCGCCTGCGCCTTTTAGCTCTTGCTGGCTGTGTAAGCTTTGCTCCAGTCGATCCTGACTGCTAAGGGGCTGGCGGAAACACGCTTGCCCTAACGCTTGCTGGGCCTTTGCAATTTGCTCTAACAGCGCCCGGTTAAATTGCACTCTAGGTAAGCGCGCACTGTGTGCCGGTAATAATTGCTGTTCAATACACCAAGCAATTACCTGGGCAGCGATCTTACTGTCGGCTTTAATGGCTGCACTGCCGTCGCGTTGCAGGCGCTGCTCCAGCTTTAACAGCCAGTTTAGCGCCTGTAACCCCAGAGCCTGATGCATCAGGCTGCCTGCAAACCAATACTGATATCGCGGATCAGGTACAGGCTGTTAACGGCGCTGGCCGGGCTTTCTTCGCGTTGCAGCTGGAACATCTGCTTTTCTGCCACCGGTAATGCCTGATACTCGGCCAGGATCTGATAGAGCCAGATCTCGCTGTCCCAGGGCAGTTGTTGTTCTGTCAGATACTCCAGCGCACTTAAACTGCCGCCGCGGTCGATCACCCGCAAATAGAAGTTTTCGACATCGGTTTTTAGTGCCAACTGGCGGGCTGCGATTTCTTCATCCTGCAGCAGCTCACTAAAGCTGGCGCTTGGCGTATCAGACAGCGCCACCGCAACCTGCCGTGGCAGGGCGCGTACCAGTTCGGCCAGTATTTGCCGTTCACTGGCTTTATCCAGCGCGATAGCGGCCTGTGGCCTGATGGCACTGGCCTGGTTAAACAGGTCCGGTAGCTCGCTGCGGTTGGGATAATCGGCCGGCTGATATTTTGGATGCTGGCGTAAAAACGCCACCATATTGCTAATCAGCAAGGATCGCGATTGTTGCTGGCGGAACTTGGCCAGCAGCTCGACCAGGCGTTTTTGCACCTCCAGCAAGCTACTATGATGCGAGCTCAGCTGGCTTTGCAGCTGGCTGACCAGCAGCTTACGCAGATGGTTATTACCTTCCGATAGCTCAATCAGTTCGGTAAAGTCGAGCAGATCCAGGCCATCGAGCAAGCGGCGCAGTTGTTTTTGTGCGCGCTCGTTCTCGCGAATTTTATCGTCCAGACTGCTGACAAAACCAAAGTCGCTGTTGAGCCGGTGCCACAGGCTGTCGATTGCCTCTTCAAACTGGCCGCTTAAGTCATGCACATGCTCAGTTAACCGCTGCAGCTGTAACTCGGCCACTGCATAGTCGCCTTTGTACTGCGCATCGCGATAAGCCTGCACCCGGTTGCGGATTTGCTCCAGTTTTTCGGCCACGTCGGCGTTGATCTGGCGGCGGTTTTCATCGGCGACCATACTGGCGATCAGCTCGCTGACTAAAGGCCGCAGTGCCAGCGGTTGCTGTTCGTCTGGCCGCCACAAAATACGGGCGGCAATCAGCTTTTTCAGTGCCCCTTCACTAAAGGCTGTTTCATCGACATAGCCATCCAGATAACCCTGCATCAGTTGCTTGTGGTACTTGCCGAGCAAAGCCAGCCGCTCAGCACCGGTATTAAACAGGTTGGAGGCGATGCCCGGGGGCGGATCCAGCGGCGCCATCAGAGTAATGCCTCCTGCTGCGGGGTATCTTCCACCGGCAGATGTTCTTCATCGCGGATAAAGCGAATCACATCAATCAGATAATCAATTTTACCGGTAACGATATAGTACTGGCGGTCAGCATGCGGCTGCAGCAGATAGCCATGTTCTTTTAAGCGACGGAAAATCAGCTTTACCTGACTATCCAGTTGCTCGCTCTGGCTATTAAAAAAGCGGTCGCTGGCCAGTGTATTCAGGCGTTGGCGCAGGCTCTGGTTATCTTCGGTACGTAGCACAAACTCCTGCAGCTTGATGGTGTCGCCAGCGGTCAGGGCGCTATCCCGGCCCAGGGTTTCCTGTACCAGTTGCAACCATTCCAGCAGCGGCAGCAGTGACTGCACCGTTTGCGCAAATTGCTGACTCAGCTGCTCGCGTGCCTCTTTGCTCAGCTCGTAGTAGCCAAGAAAATACACGCTCTGGTCATCATTACTGACCAGCCGGCGGTTCAGCGGCCGCAGGTAATGATTGATGTCCTGCTGGGTTTGCTCCAAACTTAAATGCCGGTAGGCATCTTCATCGGTAATGCGGCAGATAAAATCGCCTGCCAGCAGGCGTTCCAGTAAGGGTCCGTGTTGCAGCATCAGTTTGCCTCCTGCTGTTTACTGGCTAAGCGCTCGGCTAAGCGGCTGATTTTGGGTTGAATACGTTTCAGGCGGCGCAGGCTGCTATTCTGCTGGTCCGGCTCAATTAAATAGCGGTGCTGGAATAACATTAACACATCGGATTCCGGGTTCGGGAAGGCGCCGACTATCACGATCTGATTGCTGCTACAGGCCTTAAACAGTTTCTCGACGTTGTGATAGGCCAGGGTACCGATTTCATCAATCGGCCAGTGGATGGTGACCTTAGCTGCACCGCGCAATAAGCGGGTAAAGGCCAGCAGGTACTTACACAGAATCAGATAAGCCATACCATGGCTGGAGGATTCCAGCAGCTGGCGGTCGTTTTTAATTACCAGCTCGGAGCCGCCTTCGCTTAAATGCAGCTCAAGGCGCAACAGCGATTCTATACTGTACTGCTCATCGGCGCGCAGCAGCTCCACCACATCTGCCAGCGCATTCAGATACTGCTCCGACGGTAAGGCTTTCCCGGAGGCGCCCCAGTCATCATACAGCTTGGCAAAGTGCTTCAGCGGCTGCCAGAAACCCAGTTCGTCGATGGTCGATAAAATCCGTACTTCAGATTTGCTGATCCCTTCCAGCACCAGATCGTCGGCCACGGCTTCGCTTAAGCGGCGGCTTTGCAGCGCAATGCGGCGGTTAATATCGCTAAAGACGGTAAAGAATTTTTTCAGATCGCCGCCGATATTCTCGCCCATTTCCAGCAGCTGTTGCTGGGCATCTTTCAGAATTTGCAGCAGGTTTTGCAGAATCGGCAGCTGGTCGCGTTCTTTCGCCCGCTCTGTGGAGTAGTCGGGCAGCTTACGTTTTTCATGCTCCAGCCGGTCGAGGAACTCCGGGCCGGCGTCTTTACTAAGCATGCCCTCAAACTGCGCCAGTGCTTGTTTTAGCAGGCTTTCCAGTTTGTTACGTTGCTCCAGTGCTTCATTAGCCCGGGCCAGGCGTTCAATGATATCTGCACTCGGGTTCGCCGCGGCCGGGCTAATGCTGGCCAATTGCAGATCTTGCAGTTTCGTCAGTACCGGCTTTAACTGCGCCACTAAGTGCTCGGCTTGCTGCATCTGCTCCTGCACGCTGCGCTTTTGTTCTTCCAGCTGTTTGCTGTTGGCGCTGTATTCGGTTTTTAACTGCTCCAGTGCCTGCTTGCTGCTACGCAGCTGCTGCTTTAAGCCGGTTTCCTGCTCCAGTAGCTGCGGCCGCAGTTTCTGCCAGTCCAGCGCCATAAAGCTTTGCCAGGCGGTTAGTTCATCCTGGCGGCTTTCAACGGCTTTGATCTCGCCGCGTAACTGATCCTGTTTCTGTTTTAGCTCGGTCAGGCGACGCGGGTCGATGCCTTTCGCCGACAGTTCTTCGTTAAAGGCTTGTTGCAGCTCTTTAATTTGCTGCTGGTTATCATCGCGCTTGCGCTCAAGCTGCCGTTCCAGCTCGTCGATCTGCTCGTCAAACACCTGTAGCTCAGCCTGCCAGTCGGCTTTTAGCTCCATGCGCTGGCTGTGATGATCGTCTTTTAGCGCCTGCAGGTCCTGCTGCTGTTGCTGCTTAGTTTTTTCCAGCTGTTGCTGCTGGGCAGACAGCTCGGCTTTAACTTTGGCCTGACGCTGGGTCACCAGCTCACGCTGCTGCGCCTGCAGGCGGTTACGGGCATCGCGGGCGTACTCGATATTCTGCTCGTACTGGGTAAACTGCCACTCGGCCTGCTCGACCTGAGCCCGCAATAGCTCGGCCTGTTCAAAGCGCTCTTTTAACAGCTTTTCGGCCAGCTGTTTCTGACTTTGCAGTTGTTGTACCTGCTGCTCGGCGGCCTGAATACGGTGGCGGATCGCGGCCTCATCCTGGGCATAATCCGGGGTATCAATGGCAGTCAGCTCCAGCGTCAGGCCATAGAGGTTGTCGCTAAGCTCGCTCAGATGCGGCTGTAAGTCCTGCCGGTCCAGCAGACGCTCGTCCAGCACCTTACCGAGTTTTTGCTCCCAGCCATTGTAGTGCAGACGCAGGAAATGCCGCAGACTGCCTTGTTCCGGACTGAGCTGGCGGTGTAGTTGCTGTAGCTGTTGCTCGGCACTGTGCAGTGCTTTGCGGCCTTGCTCCAGTTGCTGGTCGGCCTGTTCGCGTGCTTCGCGGGCTTTTTGATACTGCTGCTGTAATTGCTGCAGTTGCCGGGCCTGCTGCTGTGCCTGTTGCTGCGCTTGCTCCAGCCGCAGCTCGGCAACGCGCTGCGCTTCCAGCTCCTCTTCGGTTAACGCCGGGCTGCTAAGCTGGCTTTGTAATACGGCGATCTGGCTGCTTAGCTGGGTTAGCTGGTCGGCATATTGCTGCTGGGCCTCTTGCAGGCGGCCCTGGAAGCCTTGCTCCAGCGTCGCCAGCTTGTGTTCCTGCTGCTCGCGGGTCTGATCTTTTTGTTGTTGTAAGGTGCGCGCCTTGGCGCGGTGTTGCTCACTTAAGCGGTTAAAGGCTTCGGCCAGTTTGGCTTTGCGTTGCTCCAGCTGGCGCTCTAAATCGCCATGCTGCTCCACCATCAATTGATACTGCTCGGCCAGCTCCTGCAGGGTTTCACGCCACAGTGGCAAGGCATCGGTATCGCGCTGCAGTTTTGGCATATCCTTGCTGTCGTAGTCGTCATAGCGCTGCTGCAATTGGTCCAGCCGGGCGCTGGTTTCATGTAAACCGGCTTCGGCCTGGGCCAGCTTGCTGCTCAGCTCCAGCTGTTGGGCATTATAAACGTCCTTGGCGGTTTGCAGCTGCCCCCGTAGCAGATGCACCTGTGCTTCGGCATCGGCTTTACGTTGTTTTTGCTGCTGCTCATCGTCTTGTAGCAGCGGTAGCAGCGCCGCTAACAGGGCTTCGCTGGCGTCGAGTTGCTGCGCCAGTTGCTTTAGCCGCTCAAAATCCTGTTGCAGCCGGTCCAGTCGCATCGACTGCCGCATCTGCTGGATCCATTCCCGCGCCTTAGTGTTTTTAACCTTGGTGGTGGGCAGGGTGACGCCGTCTTCTTCAAAGATCGCTGCCAGCATCGCTTTGAGCGTATCCATTTTGCCTTCTTTGGCATGCACGGCGCTGACCAGCTTTTCGATATGCCGCAGTTTATGGCCACTGGCAACCAGGCTGTAACTGCTGGCCAGGCGGCGCAGTTTAAGACTATCGGCATTGTTGCCGCGCAGCGCGGCGGCATCGTTCTGAATAATGCTGCGATACTCGCTGGTGGCACTGATTTTTGGCGACACCTGTACATCCGGGCGGGCGCGCATTGCCGCTGCCCAGTCACTGTAGCTCATACCTTTGGCGCCTTCGCTGCTGTGCTGCAGATAAAAGTCGCTCTGATAGGGCGCGCCAACAAAGCGGTAATCGACACCGCCGTCGCTTTTCCGGGTTAGCACTACCTGGCAAATTTCGCCGCCTTCGCGCCGGTATTCATAGATCAGATAGCTGTTGGTATAAGGCAGGTAAAATTCATCGAATTTTTTGCGGGTTTTTGGCACCACCCGGTTCGGCTGTTCACCGTAAAATACCGGTACCAGCCGCTGCAGCGTGGTTTTACCCGAGGCGTTGGTACCGCATATATTAGTATGCTGATCCAGTTGTAATTCCACCACACCCGGCAGGTGGGTATGGATCAGCACAATACGAAGTAATTGAGACATAGCGCATCCTATCGGCGGCGCAGAATCGCAGCGCCGCTATCTTCTGATTTTGGCGGTTATTATCCATGGAATAGCGGGAATTGCCAGTTCAAATACAGCCGCCAGTGCCAGGGGGAAGACCTGCCACCCAGCGGCAAAAACAACCGGCAAAGGTTAACACGCCCTAATATTAATTAGAGTCTGCTGGCTTCGCCGTGACTGAGCTTGTGTTATCAGGTTGCTCAGGTTTTTGGCTTAGCCGGCGCCAGCACCATTCCAATGGACCTTGCTGATAATAACGCAGATAAAGTTGGCTAAAGCCCAGTTGTAACAGCAGCATCAGCACAGCGATAGTCGTTAGCTGCAGTCTATCCAGGGTGGCAAACCATTCCGGCCGCAGCACGCGGAACAACAGTACCATCAATACGGTTTGGCTGATGTAGAGTGTCAGTGCCAGCTTGCCGCAAGGTGCCAGCCAGCGTTGTGGCCACTGCGAAGCGCGTTGCTGGATCAACCAACTGGCGAAGGCTAAAGCCATCATCACCTCGGCCAGATAGGCCCAAGGCAAAATAGAATTTAAGCTGAACAGATAATCTGTCGCCTGATCCAGCCAAACAATACTCAGGCTAAGCAACAGGCTACCAAAAAAGAGTTTAAAGGTCATACCCATACTGTAGCCGGTGTTAAACCACTGGCTTTTATAGAGCGCCATGCCCAGTAGCATCAGGGCTGTAGTATGCCAGAGTGCTGAAAATGCAAACAGCAGCGCGACCAACAGGCTATGTGTCAGATTGGCAACAACTTGCGGCCAGTAGGGCCCAGTCCAGAGTGCGATTTGTTGTGCGAAGGTTTCAGTATCAGCTAAGTCTGGTGCGATTCCGCTGCTATCAAGCAGGATCATGATGGACAGCATCAACGGCAGGATTAAGCCGATCAAAAAAAAGCGTATCGCTTTACGCCACAGTTGAGCGCTATCAAGCGTGAAATAATTGCGCTTTAAGATCATTAAGCCCGTTAAGGCGTACCAGAGCAGAATATCACCAAACCAAAGGAACCAGCCATGCAGTGCACCGAGCAGTGCTAGCCAATAGAGGCGGCGACGTAAGTAATCAGTACCATATTTTTCTGCGATCAGTAACAAACTGACACCAAACAGCACACTAAAGAGTGTGATAAAGCGGCCTTTAATAAATAGCGTTTGCAGGTTATAAAGCCAGATATCGAGGCTACCGGCTGTTATCCCCGGTAAACGCAGACTGTGGCTATAGTCTGGCGGCAAGGCGAACGCATAGATATTGATTAGGATCAGCGCCAATACGGCCAGGCCGCGGATCTGATCCAATTGTTGCAGTCGTTGCATAAGGTTACCTCCCTGGCAAATAAATCTTTCGTGTTAAAATAACGTAAATTTTACAAAACGCCAGCTCTCTGGGCTTACTCAGGCTGTCGGTTCAGTTAGCAAGACGGCGCCGGCGCAGAGCTCTTGCAGCTGCAGCTTAAAACTTGCCAGGTCGGCGGCAGCCAGGCTGACGGATAATGCAACACCCTGTTGATACTGGACATCCAGTAAGGTGGCATCAAACTGCGCCAATAACTGACGGATCCGGGCTTCTAAAGCAAAGTCTGCGGCGATCCGCAGCAGACTTTGCGGACTTACTATGGTTAACAGAGCCTGTTGTGCTGCCTGCGATACTGCTGCGGAATAAGCGCGTACCAGGCCGCCGGCGCCGAGCTTAATACCACCAAAATAGCGTACCACCACCGCCAGACAATTTCCCAGTTCGCGCTCGGTTAGCACATGTAGCATCGGTTTACCCGCTGTACCACTGGGTTCGCCATCGTCACTAAAGGCCTGAGTCTGCGGCTGGCGGGTATTGCCAATAATGTAGGCCCAACAGACATGGGCCGCGTCTTTGTAGTTTTCGCGGTAATGTTGCAGCCAGTGCAGCGCCTGTTCACGATCGCTTACCGGTTGCAGGAAGGTAATAAACTCGCTGTTTTTCTCCAGCAACCGGTGTTCAACGGCGGCAGCCAGAATACTGTAATGGCTCATCGCAGGCCTGTGTTATCTGAAACCAGGTCGCTATTATAGGCAGAAAAAAGCCGGCAGTCAGGCTGCCGGTTATGTTACAGCATGTTAGTGGATTAATCGGCCTGCAGATACTGCAGCGCCTGCTCCAAGACTTCATCACGCCCGGCTTTGATACCGGCTACCGTCGGCGTGACGAAAACATCGGGCACTATGCCAACCCGCTGTGTCGGTGTCTTATCCGGATAAAACACTCCGATACCGGATAGACCGGTAGTGTCGCCACCAGGCAATATGATTGGCGAGACATTGCCATCCGCACCGGCTGTGGTGCTACCAAACACTTTCGCTTTGGGCGCACCGCGAAATGCCATAGTGGTATATTCCGCCATACTTTGCGTTTGCTCGTTGATAAGAATAGCTATTTTTCCTTTGTAATAGTCAGGATTTTCTTTACCAACAGCAATTTGGTCGCCCCAGTTAAATTGGCCGGGGTTGCTTGGGTGCATTTTGGTAAATTTCACAAAGGAATAAGGCTGTGGGTAGAGATATTCGGCTAAACTGAACACCACAAAATCAGACGGATAGTTACGAATATCAATAACGAGTCCTTTGGTATCAGCTAATTGCTGCATCATGTCGCTAATATTTACTCCGGCAATTTTATCTAAACGGATATAACCAATCTCAGGGGTTATGCGGTGAGACGCCGTATCTCCGTAATTATAATAAAAACGCTGACGCTCAATAGCATCTAATGGCAGCATGGGTAATACCAGAGTCAGTGCTTTATTATCGCGCAGCACCTTAACCTCTAATTGTTCAGTATTGGCCCGAAGTAGCCACCTGGCCCAGTTGCGCATCCGGGTCGGCTCATTGGACGCTGCTGCAATAGGGCGTAAATATTCCAGGCGTTCGGTAATGGCTTTGTTGTCAATATGGGTGATGATATCGCCGACTCTGATGGGTAAAGTCTCCTGATAAACCTTATATACAACCGCTTGTTGCTCGACAAAGCGAACATCAACAGGAGCACTATTAGTGCCGATAAACTGTCGTAATAAAGAGAAGTCGGCAGGGTTAAACTGGCTATGGGTATCGTGGATAGCATAGATCACTTTGGCTAATGCCAATTGATAGTCCAGCTCTGATTTCGCCGATACAATTGCTGGAATCGCATTCAGTAATACTTGCTCCCAGGGTTGTTCTGTTAGATCGCGGTACGGTGAGTAGTAGTGAATGATATTCCACAGCCTGAACAGGGAGAGTAAACGAAAGCCTGAATCCTGATAGCTAATATTAGTGTACGGCTTTTCGTTAAATACAGGATTGGCCACCCCGGGGGCAGGCTTTACCCAATAATGCGGTATAGGAAGCTCTGTGGCATAGATGCGGGCCAGTTGTTGGTTTAATTCTGCCGATAAATTCCAGCCTAACCAGAACTCTGCCGGATGCACTAATGCAGCCTCGCTACTTTCCTTACATTTATCGCAGGGGGTTAACTCTCCGAGCTGACTGATCCAGGTAATAAGTTTTTTGTCTCTTTCCGCGTCAGATACGGTAAGTAGTTGCGGAATTAACCGGAATAACTCCGCATCCATACTAATATTGCCCTTTGCAGATTCAGGGTGATAATACTTTACAAAGCCCCATACTTTAGCCAATACCGCCAGATTTTGCTGTTATGCAGCAGATAGTTGGCTAATTCTTATGCCAGAATCCTGCTCGAATTGGTGTGGTTCCGAAGCGATAAAGGTGGGTTTTGGTGCTTGCTCCAGCGGCATACCATCCAGTGTCAGCTTTAAATCTGCGAAGTAGGCCGTACCCGTGCCGGCTAGCAGTGTGCCAAATGTCAGCATGTCGACATCAGGCGGTACCTCTACAGAAAGTTCAATTTGTTGCCACGCCTCAGTGCCCTTCAACATGTTTTCGCCCATATTGTCGAAAGCTGCCAGGTTACTGCCACTGTCCAGCCTGATCCAAAGTGCGGCACCGCCATCGGTACTGACTTGGTCTGTTTTTATCCAGCCAGTTAACTTGAGCGATTTTCCGATAAAATCAAAAGGGGTAGCCTGTGCAGCATAAGCAAAGCTATCTGATGAAGTCTCAGTTCGACTTAAGCGCAGGCTTTGACCTGACGATGTTGGGTGCTCTCTGGTGATAACCTCTGGCTCATTGCCTTGGATATTCCAACCGATGGGCATTTGCTCTGCAACTTGTGAGAAATCGAGATTAACGGGGGTAGATTGAGCGGCCAGGCTCACTGACCAAAATAACAAAAAACTGATAAATCCTTTCATTAGGTATCCTTATGAAAAATGTGGCTGAGCGCATCTGAGTGATTTAGCTGTACCACCATAAAATAACTATTGGGCTATTGCAATATTGTTTTATGTGTGAATTTATTGTGTCTTTGGTGCGCTATAGTTGATAGTTACTCGGTCATCGCGGCGTCAATAACTGGGGCAGTTTAGTTAGTGGTCAGCTTTTGCGGATCCAACAAGCTGGCCAACTCCTCCCGATCGATCCCGGTTTGCTCGGCGGCGACATCCAGAATAGGGCGTTGTTGTTGGTAGGCTTGCTTGGCAATACGCGCTGCCTGTTCATAGCCAATACGGCTGTTAAGGGCTGTGACCAGGATCGGGTTTTGCGCCAGACTGGAAGCAATATGTGGCTCGTTGACGGTAAAGCCGGCGATGGCCTGTTTAGCCAGTGCGTCACAACTGCCACTGAGTAAAGCTATGGCGTGAAGTAAGTTATCGGCCACCAGCGGCAACATCACGTTAAGTTCAAAATTGCCGGATTGGGCAGCGATGCTAATCGCTGTATCACAGCCAAATACCTGAGCACAGGCCATAGCAACGGCTTCCGGAATAACCGGGTTCACTTTGCCGGGCATAATTGACGAGCCTGGCTGCAAAGCGGGCAGGCTGATTTCCGCTAAACCCGCTAGGGGGCCGGAATTCATCCAACGCAAGTCGTTAGCGATCTTTAGTAAGGCGGCGGCCAGCGTTTTCAGGCAACCTGATAACGCCAGGGCGCCGTCCTGCGAGCTGAGGTTAAAGAAAAAATCCGGGCTGACGCTCAGCCTCAGACCGGTTTGCTTACTGAGCTGTTGGGCGAACCTCGCCGCAAACCCGGGGTGGGCGTTAATGCCGGTTCCTACCGCGGTGCCGCCCTGCGCCAGTTGGCTTAACAGCGGTATCTGCTGCTGTAGTTGTTGTGTGGCATGTTGCAACTGACTGTGCCAGCCACCCAGTACCTGCGCGAAGGTCACGGGCATCGCATCCATTAAATGGGTGCGACCGGTTTTAACAATATGGCCGACAGTGGCAGATTTTTCGCTGATCGTCTGCTGCAAGCCCTGAATCGCCGGTAGTAACTGCTGCTGTAACGCCAGCAAGCTGCTGAGCTGGATCGCGGTTGGTATCGTATCGTTGCTGCTTTGCCCCAGATTTACCTGATCATTAGGGTGTATTTTGGCACCGCTGAGCTGGCTGGCCAACGTCGCCAGCACCTCATTCACATTCATATTGCTGCTGGTACCCGAGCCGGTTTGTAGCACCGGCACCGGAAATTGACTTAAGTCGGTGTCGTGCAGTAGTTGCTCTGCTGCCTGACTGATTGCCTGGGCCTGCGGCGCGGTGAGTAAGCCAAGTTCGGCATTGGTGAGGGCTGCGGCTTTTTTAATCTGCAGTAAGGCTTTGATAAAACCCACTGGCATTGGCTTGAGGCTAATCTGAAAGTTTTGTACGGCACGCTGAGTTTGTGCCTGATACAAGGCTTTCGCAGGTACTTGCAGCTCTCCCATCGAATCATGCTCAATCCGAAAACTCATGTTACACCCCCTGATAAAAAATCTGGTTTAAACAACTGGTACTCCAGGCGCGACCAGCTTGACCACAGGTTTTGCATATTCCGATAGTTCTTGCATGCGATTAAATGATAATAGTTATCATTAACCAAAAGTCAAGCTATCGATAATCAACAACGGCAGACCAGCTGCCGTTGCGACGCCGGGGATTAGGCCGCAGGCAGGATATAACTGATATGTTGATAAAAGCGTACAATCAGATCCTGGCGCTCTGCCGGAATCTCCAGTTGCCGGGCGAAGCTACGTAGCGCGTCTTCGACCTGGTTCATAAAGCGGCCATAGCCAAACTCGGTGTTGTCGTCTTTATCGGCCACAATAATAAAGTGTGCGCTCTCAACCAGCTTATCAGCCTGCCAGAAGGTGAGCAGCTGGGGCTCAGTACAATCCGGGTTAAAACTAATTTTCTGCAGCTCGCGGTTCTGCTCGATTTGGTCCCACTTGCTGCTGCGCACTACCGGTGTCAGACCATTGGCAACGATGGCCAGCCGGTCCAGCTTTTTGCCGGCACAGGCTTCGACAAAGCGTTGTTGCAGCTGTTGATACAGCGGGCTAAAGTCGGTCGCACCCGCTGCAAGCCATTGCTGTTTAAGCTGCCGGGTAAGGGGCAGGGTAACAGTGACGTAAGTCAGCTCGCTGTGTTCGTCCGGTAGCGCACAGTGCCGGGCTTTGTAACGTGGGTAGAGGCCGCGCAGTTTATAGCCATAACTTTCTTTATGACCTTTAGTTTTTGCAAACAGATCATAAGACAGCTGCTGATGGTCGCGCAGTTTCAGTGCCGGCTTACCAGGTAACTGTTGCTGCCAGGCCTGCAGACACTGTACTACTTTGCTGTGAAAGGCCGCAGCCTGGGATCGCAGCTCTTCGCCGGTGGCCAGAAATACCACCCGGATCTTGCGTGCCTGATAATCATGCTGGCTGAAGATACCCTGACCTTCATGGTATTTAGGATTATAGAAAAACAGGATCTGCTTTTCGGTTTGCAAGGTATAGGCTTCCTGATGGAAACGGACCACCGGCAGTTTGTCATTGGCAATTAATTGCACATTGTGCAAATCATATTGCGGCAGTAGCGCAAACAGTTGTTGGGCTAACTGCTGGTAGCAGGCTTCATGACTGCTGAACTGCTGGTAGAACGCCGCGTCGGGCTTAAATTCTGCCAGTAAATACTGATTAGAACGGGCTGTGGTACTGATATAAACACGATGCGGATTGTGGCTGGCCATAGTAGCTCTCCTTAACCATTAACTGCGGCTAAGTGTAGCGAAAAGGGCCGGCCGGATTGTTGCGGTAGATTAAAGTATCGGCCGCCATTTTAGTACTCTGTTCAGGGTTCGTTCAGCTCCTGATGATGCTTGCCGAATACTGGAATAGTAATGTGCCAGCGGATCGCCGCCAGCCGCAACAATAATAAGCCCAGCATACCGGCCAGCATCGCGTACAGCTGCGGTACCGCCAGTGCCAATAGCGAGGTATAGATAATGCCGCCAAAAATACAGGTAAAGGCATAAAGTTCGCCGCGAAACACCATCGGTACTTCGCGGCACAACACGTCACGGATCATGCCGCCACAGACGCCACTCATGGTGCCGAGCATAATGGCCACCATGCTGGAGGTACCATGATCCAGCGCCTTCTGGGTACCCATAATCACAAAGAATGCCAAACCAAAGGCGTCGGCAATTTGCAGGGTATTATTGGGAATGGTCAGCCGGTTACGTACCAGCAGGATAGTGCCGATAGCGGCAACAAAGATGGCATAAAAGTAGGCATTATTATTTATCCAGATCACCGGTACATCCAGGATCAGGTCGCGCAGGGTACCGCCGCCGATGGCTGTAACACTGGCCAGCACGATCACGCCAAAGCCGTCCATATGGTTACGCCAGGCCGCCAGGGTACCGGAAATGGCAAACACCGCTATCCCCAGTAAATCAAACCATAAAAAATATTCCGGCATCTTCTGTATTCCATGGCGAACTTCGGTCAATTGTAACAGTCTGCTTTTAGCTACACCTTAAAATAACACTGTCAAAACTTTATTGCGACGATAAGGCTATGGTAGTCTGCACAATTTCGCGGAAGATGTTGTAGAACTGATGAAAAAAACACTGATTATTTCGCTCGGCGCGCTGCTGTTGGCAACCGCGGGGTTTTACTATGGCAATTATAAAGCTGAGCGCTTGATCGCCGGCCAGATTGAATTGATTAACAGCTCCTATGCCGAGATGGCGAGTCAGGGGCTGATGCCGGCAGTACAGCTAGATTACAGCAAAATCCGCGCGAACTACTGGCGCGATCATTACCGCTTAAGCGGCTTACAGCTGCAAATCGCCGGTGTGGGTACCGTGGCTGAAATTGGCCGCTTAAGTATCCGCGGTTTTAAACCCGGCAAGTTGTCGCAGCAGGGTGAATTACGGATCCAGCAATTGCAGCTGAGTAACCTGCTACAGCAGATGCTGCCGCCGGAAGTCGGAAAATTGCTGGCTGCATCGCCGCTATGGCTGGATTACCGGTATCAATACCAACCTACGCAGGATCTGTTGACCTTGCAGCAGCAACTGCGGGTTGGCGATGCGATGCGGTTAGAGCTGCAACTGCAACTGACAGCGGTACAGGCGTTATGGCAGTTAGGCAGTGAGCTGGCGGCGATGGATCTGGAACAGCAGCAGGCTTATCAGCAAGGTAAGCAGCAGCCGAGAGTGCAGCAGGCGCTGGCGGCGCTGCAGTTGGTCAGCGGCGAACTGACACTGGAAAATAACGGCTATTTGCAGCAATTGCAGCCCGTGCTGTTAGCGCAGCCGGCTACGGCGCAGCTGGCAGAGCTAAAGCCACAACTGGAAGTCTATGTGCAAAGTACTGAGTTGGTCACTGAGCGCATTCGCGAGAATTTGCTGCTATTTATCAGTAACCCGCAGCGGGTAAAACTGAGCTTTAATTTACAGCGGCCGCTGACCTGGCAGCAGTTGCAAAGCGGTGAGCTGGCAGAGGAGTTGACCACCCCCGAGCAGTGGGTGGCCTTTACCGGTTTACTGGTCGAAGCCAACTAATCTTGGTTGCACTTCGACACGGCTAGCGCTAACCCAACCAGGGTAAGTTACTACGCCGCTGCGCCTCAAAGGCGGCGATCTGGGGATTTAACTGCTCGCTGGAGCCGATAAAATCCAGCCCGGAGAGTAAACGCTGTTTAATATCCGGATCGATATTAAAGCCCATCGCCGCGTTATTGCCGAACAGGATCTCCTGGCTTGCCAGATCGATCTGCCACTGCTGCGGCCCCTGGGCACAGCGGTTAAACAACAGCTCGATATTGGTTTTGCTTAAGGTAATTAATAACATGCCGTTATTGACACTGTTATTAAAGAAAATATCGGCAAAACTTTCGGCAATAATCACATTAAAGCCGTATTGCTGCAACGCCCAGGGCGCATGCTCGCGGCTGGAACCACAGCCAAAGTTGGCGCGGGTTAATAAAATTGACGCGCCCTGATATTGCGGATAATTCAGCACAAACTCCGGGTTGGCTGCGCCATCAGCCAGATAACGCCAGTCATAAAACAGCGCTTCAGCAAAGCCATCGCGGCTCACCGAGGTTAAAAACTGCTTGGGAATAATCTGGTCGGTATCAACGTTATTTTTATCCAGCGGACACACCAGGCCTTGTTTAAAAATCTGGCTCATTGGGCGGCTCCTTCTAAACGGGCGACATTAACAAACTTACCGGCGATGGCGGCGGCGGCGGCCATCGCCGGGCTAACTAAGTGCGTACGGGCGCCACGGCCCTGACGGCCTTCAAAGTTACGGTTACTGGTGGAAGCGCAGCGCTGACCGGCGGCGACTTGATCGTCATTCATACCCAGACACATTGAGCAGCCCGGTTCCCGCCATTCAAAGCCCGCTTGTTTAAAGATCTCGGCCAGACCTTCCTGCTCGGCCTGCCGCTTGACCACGCCAGAGCCAGGCACGACCAATGCCCGCACGCCGGGCGCGACCTTGCGATCCCGCACGACGCTGGCGGCGGCACGTAAGTCTTCAATCCGGCTATTGGTGCAGCTACCGATAAAGACCACATCAACGGCACAGTCGGTCAGTTTCTGGCCGGCGCTTAAGCCCATATATTGCAGGGCGCGTTCCGCGGCCTGACGCTTGGTGTCGTCGCTAAAGCTTTCCGGTGCCGGAATGGGTTCATCAACGGCAATCACCTGCTCCGGATTAGTGCCCCAGGTAATTTGCGGGCTGATGCTGCTGGCATCCAGGCTGATGCTTTTATCAAAAACGGCATCGGCATCGGAATGCAGGCTCTGCCAATAGCTAACCGCAGCGTCCCAATGCTCAGCCTGTGGTGCATGGGCTTTGCCTTTTAAATAGGCAAAGGTAGTGTCATCCGGGGCAATTAAACCGGCTTTGGCACCCATTTCAATACTCATATTGCACAGTGTCATGCGGCCTTCCATACTCATGCCGCGAATGGCGCTCCCGCAAAACTCGGCGACATAGCCATTACCGCCAGCCGTACCTAATTTGCCAATGACCGCCAGGATCACATCTTTGGGCGTAACATGAGCCGGCAGGTCACCGTTAATTTCCACTTTCAGGGTTTTCGCTTGCTGCTGTGGCAGGGTTTGGGTGGCCAGCACGTGCTCAACTTCCGAGGTGCCGATACCAAAGGCCAGAGCACCGAAAGCACCATGCGTCGAGGTATGCGAATCACCACAGACAATAATCATCCCCGGCTGGGTTAAGCCTTGCTCCGGGCCAATCACGTGCACTATGCCCTGATCGGGGTGGGTCAGATCCAGCAGTGGAATACGGTGCTCATCACAGTTGGCGGCCAGGGCTTCTAATTGCTTGCGCGAGGTTTCACCGGCCGCATCCAGGCTGCGGCGCTGCGTAGAAACATTATGGTCCATGGTAGCAAAGGTTAGATCCGGGCGGCGCACCGCGCGGCCAGCCAGTTTTAAGCCGGAGAACGCCTGCGGTGACGTCACTTCATGAATTAAATGCCGGTCGACAAATAATAAATCGGTGCTGGCGTTTAATTTGCCAACCACATGGCTGTGGTAAATTTTCTGATACAGGGTCTGGCCCATCAGTGTGTCTCCTGCTGTAAGGTGGCGACAATGGCCGCGCCAACGGCGGCGGTGCCATAAGTAGATTTCGGGTCGATATCACGGGTGACGATGTGCTGCTCTAAACACTGCTGCACTGCGCGCTCAATCGCCTGCGCAGCGGCTTCTTCACCAAAGCTGTAACGCAGCATCAGGGCGGCACTTAATATTTGTGCGATAGGGTTGGCAATCCCCTGGCCGGCGATATCCGGTGCGCTGCCACCGGCGGGCTCGTACAAGCCAAAGCCGCTGCCATTTAAACTGGCCGACGGTAACAAGCCCAATGAACCGGCGATGGCGGCAATTTCATCGGATAAAATATCGCCGAACAGGTTATCGCACAGCATCACGTCGAACTGCTGTGGACTGCGGATCAGCTGCATCGCCGCATTGTCGATATACATATGCTCCAGTGTCACATCCGGGTAGTTTTTGGCCACCTGTTCCACCGTTTCGCGCCATAAAATACTGGTTTGCAGCACATTGGCTTTATCAATAGAGGTGACTTTTTTGCCGCGCTTTTGCGCCGCCTGAAAGGCTACTTCGGCAATGCGGGTCACTTCTGCCACGCTGTAGCGCTGGGTATCAAAGGCAGTGTCGCCGCTACGACCCTTTTCGCCAAAATAAATACCGCCGGTGAGTTCGCGGATACACAGCACATCCATGCCTTTGCTGCTGACCCTTGGATGCAGTGGCGATAAGTCGGCAAAGGCCGGATAAATTTGCCCCGGACGCATATTGCAGAATAAGTCGAAGGTTTTACGCAGTGGCAGCAAAGAGCCGCGCTCAGGTTGCATATCCGGTGCCAGGCCGGTCCACTTTGGCCCGCCGACGGAGCCAAACAAAATGGCATCGCTGGCTTTACATAGAGCCAGCGTGTCCGGCGGCAGTGGTACGCCGGTGGCATCCAGGGCGGCGCCGCCAACCAGCGCTTCGGTTAACGTTAATTGGAACTGAAATTTATCCGCCACCACCTGCAGTACCTTAATCGCCTCGGCCATGACCTCCGGGCCGATACCATCGCCGGGCAATACCGCGATCTTGTAATGCTTACTCATATCTCACCTGCTGCTTGTTTAATTTGGGATTCGTTCGCTTTGGCCTGTTTATGGGCGTCGATGGTTTGGGCACGTTGGATCATATTCAGCACATGCACATAGGCCAGCACTGAGGCGCGGACGATATCGGTGGCCAAACCGGCACCATGGAAGCGCCGCCCTTCATGTTCGGCAATAATATCGACCTGACCCAGGGCGTCTTCGCCACTGCCTTTCGCCGACAGGTTAAAATCGACCATCCGGATCTGTAATTTGCTAATGCGCTGTACCGCCTGAAACGCCGCTTCGACCGGGCCATTGCCGGTGGCGGCTTCGGTAAAGATCTTGCCGCCGCAACTTAAGCCTACGGTGGCGCTGGCGACATGGCCGGTATGGGTCGAGGAGCTTAAAAACTCCAACTTGTAGAACTCGTCCTGCTCCTGCAAATTCTGGAAGAACACCAGGGCTTCTAAATCGTAATCAAACACCCGGCCTTTCTGATCGGCCAGTGCGACAAAGCTGCTGTACACCGCTTCCAGATCGTAGTCGTCTTTGGTGTAACCCAGCTCAGCCAAGCGGTGCTGAATAACATGACGGCCCGAGCGTGATGTCAGGTTTAATTCGTTCTGGCGGATGCCGACCTGTTCAGGCGAGATAATTTCATAGGTGCTTTGCGCTTTTAACACGCCATCCTGGTGAATACCCGAGCTGTGGGCAAAGGCATTTTCGCCAACGATGGCTTTGTTGGGCTGGATGGGCATATTGCAGATCTGGCTGACCAGATGGCTGCTGCGGTAAATCTCGGTGGTTTTAATGTCGGTATACAGCGGCGCTAAAATATCCTTGCGGGTGTTGATAATCATCGCCACTTCTTCCAGCGAGCAGTTACCGGCCCGCTCACCAATACCATTGACGGTACATTCAATCTGCCGCGCGCCGGCCTGAATGGCGCTGATACTGTTCGCCACCGCCAGCCCCAGGTCATTATGACAATGCACACTTAAGCGCGCCTTATCGATATTCGGCACCTTGTTACGCAGCGTGCTGATAATAGCCGCATATTCGTTGGGGATGGTGTAACCCACGGTATCCGGAATATTAATGGTGGTGGCGCCGGCAGCAATGGCCCGCTCGACTATCCAGCATAAATCGTCCACCGGGGTGCGGCCGGCATCTTCGCAGGAGAATTCGATATCATCGGTATAGCGGCTGGCCAGTTTAATGGCGGCGACCGCCTGATCTGAGGCTTCGGCCAGGGTTTTGCGCAGCTTGTACTGCAAATGCAGCGGGGAAGTGGCAATAAAGGTATGAATCCGGCGGCGTTCCGCATCTTTTAACGCGGCGCCACAGGCTTCAATATCGGCTGCCACTGCCCGCGCCAGGCCGCAAATGATCGGGCCTTTTACTTCGCGCGCGATACGCTGTACCGAATCAAAATCACCGGGGCTGGACACCGGGAAGCCGACTTCCATTACATCGACATTTAAGCGGGCAATGGCATGCGCCAGCTGGATTTTTTGCTTCTGGCTTAAACTGGCACGCAGTGCCTGCTCGCCATCACGCAGGGTGGTATCGAAGATCCAGATTTTGTTATCAGCACTCATTACGCAATCCTATGTTATCAAATCGTGGCGTACTGCTTGCCGGGATAAAAACAAAAAACCCCGGCCTTGGGCACGGGGTTTTAGGTTTATCGGTAAGGGTTTTTCACCAATAAGCACGGCCCCGCGCAGCGCAGAGGAGCACGAGGAGGAGGCTATTGAAACGCACTAATACCGAAGAAATCATTTACTGCCTTGAAAGTCGAAGTTGCAGAACGTCATTAGTAATACCATGGTTATTTTTTATCTGCAACAGTATAGATGGCTAAATGGATAAATTTTTGCAGAAACTTTAGTCGCATAAGGCAACGCATATTGCGTAACCTTTGACTCACCGCTAGATTAGCCGACATTCTTCCCATTGCAGGATTGCGAATGAAAACCCTATTCAAACCTTTAACTGCGCTGTTGTGCAGCACCCTGTTGCTGACGGCCTGTGATAAACCCGTGGCACCTTTAAACAGTGAGCCGGCCGCAGCGGTCAGTGTTGCCGTATTGGATGAAGCCGCCGAGCACTATGTGAAACTGGTGCTGGCACTCGGCCAATACGATAGCAACTATGTCGATGCCTATTATGGCCCGGCTGAATGGGCCGAGGCAGTAAAACAGCAGCCGCAACCCCTGCCAGAGCTACTTGCTGAAGCTCAGCTGCTGCGCGATGCGTTACAGGCGCATAGCGAAACGGATGCGATGTTAAAGTTGCGGCTGCATTATTTACAGCGACAGCTAACGGCGCTGATTAGCCATGCCGATACGCTACAAAACGGCACTGCGGCCAGCTTTGAACAACAAGCTAGCGAACTCTACGATACCCAGCCACCGCAACAGGACCTAAGCAGCTTTGCCCCTGTGTTGGCTGAGCTGGAGCAACTGGTACCCGGCGAGGGCAGCCTGACCGAGCGGGTCGTGGCCTATCGCAAAAATTTTGTTATTCCGGCGGATAAATTACAGCTGGTGTTTGAACGGGCGATCGCGGAATGCCGCGACCGGACCTTACAGCGCATCAGCTTGCCGGCGCAGGAGAATTTTACGCTGGAGTTTGTGACCGACAAACCCTGGAGCGGTTATAACTGGTATCAGGGCAAGGCTTATAGTCTGATCCAGATTAATACCGAGCGGCCGATTGATATCTCCCGCGCTGTCGATCTGGGCTGTCACGAGGGCTACCCCGGCCATCACACCTATAATGCGCTACTGGAAACCGAGCTAAAACAACAGCGTAACTGGGTGGAGTTTAGTGTTTATGCGCTATTCAGCCCGCAGTCGTTAATCGCGGAAGGCACCGCCAACTATGGTATTGATATCGCCTTTCCCGGTGAGCAAAAACTGGCGTTTGAACGCGACGTACTTTACCCGTTAGCCGGGCTGGATCCATCGCAGGCCGCCAGCTACGACCGCTTTTTAAAACTGATGGCACGCCTTAGTTATGCCGGTAATGAAATCGCCCGTTTATTGCTAAATGGCGAGATTGACGAAGAACAATTTGTTGCGCTGCAACAGCAATATTTGTTGCAAAGTGAGGCCGAAGCGCGGCAGCGGCTACGTTTTGTCAGAAGTTACGGCGCCTATGTGATTAACTATAACTGGGGCAAAGATCTGGTAAAACAGTATGTCGAGCAGGCAAGCAGCGAAGATGAGCGTTGGCAGCGTTTTATTAGCTTATTATCGACGCCGAAACTGCCATCTTCATTAGCCTGGTAACAGAGTAAAAACGCGGCCGCGTCAGGCTTGAAGCTACGCGGCGCGCCCCCATTATTGAGCAAGATATTTTAACAGGAATTGTTATGGAACGTTATTTTGAACGTTTAATGTATGCCACGCGCTGGATTATGGCGCCAATTTACCTTGGCTTAAGCTTGTGCTTGCTGGCGCTGGGTATTAAATTTTTCCAGGAAGTGTTTCACTTTATTCCGCTGATTTTTAGTATGAAAGAAGTGGAACTGATCCTGATTACGTTAAGCCTGATCGATATCGCCCTGGTTGGCGGCCTGATTGTGATGGTGATGTTTTCCGGCTATGAGAACTTTGTCTCGCGTTTAGACTTACATGGTCACGACGATAAGTTGGGCTGGCTGGGTAAGCTCGACTCTAATTCCCTGAAAAATAAGGTCGCGGCCTCTATTGTTGCCATCTCGTCGATTCACCTGTTGAAGGTGTTTATGAATACTGAGCAAATTGAGAATGACAAGATTATGTGGTACCTGTTAATCCATATTACCTTTGTCATCTCTGCTTTTGCGATGGGTTACCTGGATAAAATCTTACGCGATAAACCAGACCCGAAAATTGTTGTGCCTGATCACACACAGAAATAACTTGCATATCGGCGCAGCCTTAATTAAGATGCGCGCCGTTCTGTCGGTGCCCACGCACAGTATGCCCGGGTGGTGAAATCGGTAGACACAAGGGATTTAAAATCCCTCGGGGGAAACCCCGTGCCGGTTCAAGTCCGGCCCCGGGCACCATTTAAAGCTGCTGATTCTAAATAGATTTTTAATCAGGCAGCGCTAAGAACCACAGGCAATACCAGATTGCGATGTGCGAAAGAAGTGCAACACAATGCGAGTTTAGCTCAGCTGGTAGAGCGCGACCTTGCCAAGGTCGAGGTCACGAGTTCGAACCTCGTAACTCGCTCCAAACTCCGAAAAAGCCGCTTTGAAAGCGGCTTCAGACTGCTGACAAAGTCCTGGACGCCGATCCAGGACTTTGATCTAATAGGGTTAGTTGATTTGAAGGCTAACCAACATGCTCAAAACTCCCTCTCCTCAACAATATCAGTTAGAAATGGTCACGCTCGAAGAGCTGGTACCGAAGAACCATTTGGTTCGCAAGGTCGATGCCGCCATTGATTTCGAGTTCATTCGTGCTGAAGTCGAACATCTCTACTGCAAAGATAATGGCCGTCCGCCGATTGACCCTGTCCGTTTGTTTAAGATGATGATCCTCGGCTATCTGTTTGGCATTCCCAGTGAGCGTCGTCTGGTACAGGAAATTCAGGTTAATGTGGCTTATCGCTGGTTTTTGCGGATGGGATTAACCGAGAAAGTGCCTGATGCCTCCACGCTGAGCCAGAATCGTATTCGTCGTTTTAACGGCACGGATGTGTTTCAGCGTATCTTCGACCGGATAGTTGAACAGGCGTATGAGCAGCGTCTGATTGGTGGTCACACGCTTTACACTGACAGCACACATTTAAAAGCCAATGCCAATAAGCGCAAGGCGGTGAACAAAGAGGTGGCGGTCAGTGCATCGGCGTATATCGCTGAGCTCAACAAGGCGGTTGAAGAGGACCGGTTAGCCCATGGCAAAGCGCCACTGAAGCAAGATGACTCGAAGGAGCCCGAAACCAAAAATCAAAAGGTCAGCACAACCGACCCTGACAGTGGCTTTATGACGCGGGAAGGCAAACCACAGGGCTTCTTCTACCTTGGACCATCGCACCGTGGATGGCCGCCACGGCATCATCACGGATACCTTCGTGACGCCGGGGAATGTGCATGATAGCCAGCCCTATCTGGCCAGATTAGACCGTCAGCTTGAGCGCTTTAAGTTTAGTCCGATAGCCGTTGGTTTGGATGCGGGCTACTTTACTGCACCGCTTTGCCATTTAATCCGGGAGCGGCAAATTGCACCGGTTATTGCCTACCGTCGTCCCAATGTCACCGCTAATCCGATTAAGAAGAAGCAATTTACCTACGATAAAACAACCGATACCTATCGTTGCCCCCAAGGTGAAATCCTGACTTACAGCACGACAGACCGTCAGGGCTACCGGCATTATCAATCTAACCCTAAAGTGTGTCAGGATTGCCCGCTACGTCAGGACTGCACGAAGAACAAGCAGTATAAGAAAACGATAACCCGGCATGTCTGGGAAGAGGATAAAGAGCATGTGAGTGGTTTGCGGCTGCTGTCCGTGGGGTAAGAAGATTTACAACCGACGAAAAGAGACGGTTGAACGCAGCTTCGCAGACGCAAAACAGCATCATGGCCATCGCTATGCACGGTTCCGTGGTCTGGCGAAAGTGCAGATGCAGTGTTTACTGGCGGCGGTAGCGCAAAACATCAAGAAAATGGCCTTGCTGGCCTTTTTATCGCTTTTTTAT
>NZ_AHTH01000020.1 GCF_000245735.1 Alishewanella jeotgali KCTC 22429 | reverse complement strand
GCAAAGCCCGAAACGCTCCAGCGCGGTGCAATGTGACACGCCAGTCAAATCGAGAAACGCTTCATCAATGGAGTAGACCTCAACCGCCGGTGCTAACATCTCAAGCGTGGTCATGACCCTGGCTGAAATATCGGCGTACAGCGCATAGTTGGATGAAAAGGCGAGCAGTTGTTGCTGTTCGAGTAATGGCTTTAACTCAAATGCGGGCACACCCATTTTAATACCAAGTGCTTTGGCCTCTTTAGAGCGAGCCACCACACAGCCATCATTGTTGGATAACACCACAATCGGCCGGCCTCTTAGGTCAGGGCGAAAAAGAGTTTCACAGCTGGCATAAAAGTTATTGCAATCGACTAAAGCAAAAACAGGTTTCATCGTGTCATTCTTCGCACCACACTGACGACGACACCAAAGACTTCAAACTCGTCATGCTCTGTCAGCAAAATGGGTTTGTATGCCTTGTTGTGCGGCAGTAACTGCCTAATGGGCTTTAAGCAAAGCTCTTTGACGGTAAACTCACGATTTAGTGACGCCACAATCACACTGCCATGTACGGCAGTTTCAGACCGGTCTACTACTAAGACATCACCGTCTAATATGCCTTTATCCTTCATGGAATCACCGCTGACTCTAACCAGAAAGGTGGCAGCAGGATGACGAATACACAGCTCATTTAAATCGAGCGTTTGCTCAATGTAGTCTTGTGCAGGGGATGGAAAACCCGCTGAGATTTGGTGGCCATAAAGCGGTAAAAAAATAGGCTGATTTAATTGCGCCTTTCCAAGTATTTCGACAGACATAACACGCACCAATATATGTATATTTATACAGTATAACGAATGACGAGCGTTTTAAAAGCGCAGCTGCGATGAAATGCATGTCGATATTGAAAATAAACCAATAAATGCTACATTTCATTAATCATATATTTAACAAGGAGCGGTTATGGAGCCCCGTATTATCAATGAAGACACGTTTAGAGCACTATTAAGGCAATGGCATGCTGTAGGGAGGGGCCTGCTTACCTTGCCCAAGGTCACACGTACCAAGGATGGCATTAGCGTGGCTATTGTCAGCCTTGATAATGTCACTATCAATACGCTTGAAACGCCCTTTAAAAACTACAAATCCTACTTAAGCTGGTATGGTGACCAACTTGATAAAATTGGGTACTATTAACCTGCTTTTAATTAATGGATTATGCTGCTGATGTTATTACGGTTTTTTCTTTTCGTTGCACTCGTCTTTTCCACCTCGCTACTGGCCGCTCCTGCCACATTTGACCGTGCTAAAATTGAAGCACGGCAATTTATCTACCATGACCGAAACCAACAGGGCGATTTTTACTGTGGTTGTAACTGGGAATGGGTCGGCCGCTCGGGTGGCCGCATTGATTTAAAGAGCTGTGGCTATCAAGTTCGGGCGCAGCAGACTCGGGCTGAGCGTATTGAGTGGGAGCATGTGGTGCCCGCCTCGAACTTTGGCCGTGCCAGACAATGCTGGCAGAATGGTGGGCGTAAAAACTGCAATGACACAGACCCTGTCTTCAATGCCATGGAAGCCGATTTACACAACCTCACCCCAGCTATAGGCGAAGTCAATGCCGACCGCTCTAATTTCAATTTCACCATGCTTTCTAATGCCAAGCCGCAGCATGGTCAATGTCCGGTTAAAATCGATTTTAGTGCAAGAGCCGCAGAGCCGCGCGATGCGATTAAAGGGCAAATCGCTCGGATTTACTTTTACATGCACGACCGTTATGACCTCAACATGTCTCGCCAACAACAGCAGCTTTTAATGGCTTGGGATAAGCAGTTTCCCGTTACCGAGTGGGAGCGCGAGCGAGATAAACGCATTGCTAAACGCATGGGGCATTCAAATCCCTTTGTAACCGGTGAGCGCACCTGGTCTCTTGGGCATAAAAACCGCGCTGAGGGTGTGGTAACCCAGCTGCCATCAAGGCAAACACAGCAAACTCCAAGCGTGCCAAGCTCCCCGCCGATTAAGGCCAACAAAAACAGCAGAGTTTACCATCTCCCTGCAGGCTGCCCGGGATATCAACAAATTTCACCTGCAAACACCATCGAGTTTAAAACTGAGCATGAAGCGATAGCTGCAGGGTTTAGAAAAGCTGGTAATTGCAGGTAAATTTTTTTGTTGAATTCATTTATGTTCGGCGACAATTAGGATGACCGGTTGACGACAATTATCTTGGCCGGTTGGGGGGTATCGATCAGGAGTCCGCTTGTCCTTATCTTGACCAAATACATTCTTAAGTAAGTTGATTTACTGAACTACCCAAGCAATTGTTTCGCAAAAGTTTTTATGACCTGTTCACGGAAGGTTCCAGCAAACTCCAGTGAATAAAATGCGTTTTCAAAACCTATAAGGTCAGTTTGCACAAATCGGCCTGAAGACAAGGGTTCATTATTCAAGTTGCCTCCATTGGTGGCATTTTTTGTTTGGGTATGATGTTGTTGCAATTCATTTGGTTGCTGCTCGATGGAACGAAGAACACCTCTGTTTGGCATCTCATCTTGAATGCGATTTGCAAACATTTTGAGCTGAGCTTCGGCAAAAGTGTACAAAAACCCCTGTGAATATACATCACTATCACGAACCCTTAAAATTCGCCCCAAAATTTGACGGAAATAGAGTTCTGTCCGCACAGTTGTTAAATGGCAGCAAACCTGAAGTCTGGGAATGTCGGTTCCTTCTGCAATCATTCCAACACTGACAATCCAATGCGTTAAACCATGTCGGAATTTATCAATAATCGCCTGTGGATTTTTTTCTTTGTAGGTAACAATCACAGCTGTTTGATTAAAATCTGTCTCCAAAATCTTCTTGAGTTTTCTGGCATGTTCAACAGAATGCGCAACAACCAGACCACCAGCATCTGGTGTCAGTAACCTTAGCGACAATAGTTTGTTCACAGACAATTTTAGAATGAAATTTAAGGCATCCTCATTTTCGAGGATCTGTTGATACATTAACTCAGTTTTGCTCAACGCCTCATTAATAGATTTAAAACATTTTTGGTTTATTTTACAGGCATCATTGTCAATTAATGTGATGACAGGTTGTCGGCATACCCCATCAGCCATAGCCTGAGCGAGAGTATATTGATAGTTGATAACTAGCTCGTCAGCATGACAGTAGTCAGCAAGAGCTATTGGAAGATTATCTGTCCTCCAGGGGGTCCCTGACATTAATAGCGTATAATCAGCCAGTTCAAATATAAGTTTTAAAATCTTATTTCCCCATGCGTTAGGGATAGCATCCAAACCGCCGGCGCAATGGTGGATTTCGTCACAGATGACTAAAACTTTCTTTTTCTTTGCTGGCTCTAAATACTCTTCTTTTAGCGTTAGCAGTTTTTGATAGGTCATTGACTCCCCGATCGAACCCAGGCCATTATGAAAAAGAGTCGGCATACGTTGATTGCAGGTTCTGTAAATGCCGTCGCGTACTTCAGACGAGGGAGACAGACATAAAATCAGATCTACCATTTCTTCATCGTGCATTCTGGCGCCTAACTCTGCGCACGCTACACTTTTACCACCACCAGGTGCCGCAGACAGAAAATAAATGCGCTGGCCTTGTTTAAAAGCGTTTATAGTTTTCTGAACAAAATCTGCCTGCCATTTTCTCAGGCGCATACATTCAACCTTTTTAGGACTTTTTCTAATGCTGAATATTGCGCAGTTAATAACAGCGTATTCTGTTCGGCTTCTTTACACAGCACTTCTGTAATATCTCTAATATCACTAATGACACTGATTTCAGGATTTTTTTTCAGCTTTATCAAATATTCCCACTCTAGATGCGCGGCGCGAGCTTCAGCTTCAAGCGCTTTACATTTTTCACGCAGTTTTTGTATGGCCTTCTCAGAAGTCTGACAATTTGTTTGCGTTACGGACTCTTGGGTTTGCAACAGTTCGTACTTACGGGTACCACCCTCATCGTGTTTTGACTGCAAAATTCCTTTTCTTTCCAAAAAACGCATGGATTTATCAGCTTTGACTCTTGCTTGTTTAATTGTGAGCTCAGGGTGCATTTCCATGAATTTTTCAACAACTTGGAACACATAGCAACCATCGACAAAAAACGTTGAAATGATTTTCAGCACGTCCTCACTAACGCTGTACTCTCTGGGCATGGCTAACTCCGGTTTTATAGTGGGTGTTTCCTAATTGGAATGTTTTTTCTTCTCAGGCCTCTCACAAAACGTTAGTATTACATAGTTGGAGAAAATAACCCACAATCTCCGCTATCCAGAGACTAAAAAAATGCATTATTTGTGTCGAACAACCCATTCTCCAAACGCCTCAAAGAGGCTCGAATCGCTAAAGACATTTCCCAACGCAAACTGGGCATCTTGGTTGGCTTTGGTAATACAGCTAGTTCACGTATGAACCAATATGAGCAAGGCAGCAGAGTCCCTGATTTCGAGACTTTGGAGAAAATCGCAAAAGAACTTGATGTTCCAGTAGCCTATTTTTTCTGCTCATCAGATAAGCTAGCTGAGATGGTGAAGATTTTTGGGGGGTTGCCGGAATCTGATCAGGAAAAATTACTGGAGCAGCTCCGTAGTTCTATGGATAAGATGTACTAGCTCAGACTTGATCTGACAGTTACCAGTTTTTCACGGTGTCTGTCAGATTAGATTTGAGTCAGATTTTTCTGCACCCAAACCTGCTTTCCATCCAGCAAAGTATCCATTGGCGTTCTGCCATTGCACATCTTGCCTTGATGAGTTCGTTCATTGTTGTAATAAACCAGCCATTCGTCCAGATCTTTTTGTAGCTCGGCTAGGTCTCCATAGAGCTTTTTACGGAACGTAACCTGATAGAACTCCTGCAATATCGTCTTGTGGAACCGTTCGCAGATCCCGTTAGTTTGCGGCGACATGGCCTTGGTTTTGGTGTGGTCGATGTCGTTAATCGCCAGATATAGCTGATAATCGTGCTGTTCTACTTTGCCGCAGTATTCTGTACCCCGGTCAGTCAGAATGCGCAGCACAGGCAAGCCCTGAGCCTCATAGAATGGCAGTACTTTGTCGTTGAGTAAGTCTGCTGCAGTGATCGGCGTCTTGGTGGTATACAGCTTACAATGCGCGACTTTACAGTAGGTATCGACGTAAGTTTGCTGGTAAATCCGGCCAACACCCTTCAGGTTGCCAACGTAAAACGTATCTTGTGACCCCAGGTAGCCAGGATGGGCAGTCTCAATCTCACCACAGGCTTCATCGTCGTGTTTTTTCTTCTCAAGGGCGGTAATTTGCGCATCTGTCAGGAGTATACCTTCATCGGCAACCTTGGCTTCCAGCGCCTTCAAACGCTTCTTAAAGTTCTCCAGATCGTGTCGTAGCCAGATAGAACGAACACCGCTGCCAGAGACAAACACGCCTTGTTTACGCAGCTCATTACTGGTGCGGTGCTGGCCATGAGCAGGATACTCGATAGCATAATCAATAACCGCCTTTTCTATGGTTTCATCCACACGGTTTTTGAGGTTTGGTGCTCTACGGCTTTTATCGATAAGAGCATCGACACCACCTTCAGCGACAAGCTCCTGATAGCGGTAAAACGTGTCACGTGACACGCCCATAACCTTGCAGGCTTTTGATACGTTATTAAGCTCCTGAGCTAAATTCAGCAGCCCAGCCTTGTGTTTAATTATCGGATTGTTAGTATGCAGCATGAGAGTTACCTTTTGTTTTTGATTACGGATTCGACACCCATATCAAAACTGGTAACTCTCATCTTTTCAAGTAGATGTGTCAGATTAAGTCGAGACTAATTCAGATAAGAAGACAGAATAAATAAATCTAAATATACCTATCTGATATTTCAAAAATGATGGTCCATGTAATATTTTGCAATATTCTTCTGCATACTTCTTAGAAATATTGCAAGCCGCTAATACGTATTAATAGAATTGCGCGCCTACCTTATATGTTATCGTTTTTCTTTATCTGAACGTTCACGATCTATTTTTGGTAACGACATGTTCAATTGAGATTCTTTCATCCCATGTTTATAGGCATTGTATTGCCAAATAGTAAACATCTGCTTGAGCTTACGATTTTGCTCTTTAACCTCTACTAATTCTGCTTCAAGATTTGCAATACGAGAAGCAGCTGCATTTAAGCTTGCAGGCAGTGGTTTTTTTGGTGCTTTTCCTTTCAAAGAATCTTTCTTTGCCTGATATGCTGTTGTAATCGCATCATGGGCGTTAAGTGATTGTCTTGTTGGAACCTTACCGATCAAAGGTTCGGCTTCCTCACAAATAGCAGACCAAGTAAGTTTTGCTTCTTCCCACCCTCGAATCAAATTTACGATTGCAGCAATATCTCGTCTGTTCAGATGCTTAGCCAATGCCACCTCCAAGCATTTTTGTGATATCTTCTAAAATCGAAGCTTCATCGCAGTCTGATAAGTCGTTACTAATTGACTCGACAGCCTTTTTCTCAACAACACGACGTAACTGTGTGAAGTCATTACCACGTAATTTAATCTGTGCTCCTTTCTCAATCTCCGGATTTTCAAGTATGCTGACTAATTCTCGTAATCTGGTTGCTGTTTTTTGATGGTAGGTAAACCATCTATCAGCACCTAAGCTTCCCTCATCAATACCTTGTTCTGCTTTTTGTAAGAGCGCTTCGGTTCTGTCTAATTGCGCTTTAATGCGCTCAAGCTTTACTGTGTCGCCTTTAATACAAACCTGCTCTGAACAATTGAGACAATCTCTGTACTTGTCACAAGGACTCATTGTGTAATCATGCACACAGTAACCATATTCGGTAACGTGAGCTGCAGCTTGTTCCAAGGTATTAAATTCCTGAATCGATACTGGAAAGTGGCTACTGACTTCACCCATGGGACCAAACAGACTTTTTGATGTATCAAGCTGCTCAGCCATCGCGACTAACTCATATTCGGTCATATGGTTATATGTACGATTCTGTTTCACATCAGCGCGTCCTGACCATTTTGCTATTTCAAGATTTGAAAGGCCACCACGCTGTGCCATTGTGTTGAGTAAGTGCCGAGCCTGTTTTGAAGTCATTTTCAGCCGAGATCCATCTTCATTAAAGTAAGAATAACGGTCAAAAATGCTTTTATGGACACCTCCTAAGCTTTCTCTGGTAATGATGTCGTTGTTGAAAAAATTATTACTCGGCTTGAACAATTCCAAAGGAAGGCAACCTCTGTTGCCATGGAACTGATTTATATTTAGAACAAACAATGCATTGCTGTATTTAATACCTTTATCTTTGTCAAACCAAGGAAAATCTTCAGGTAACCATTCTTTGACATGAACCCAAAGACTATCTAAGGTATGAAAGTTACTTGCTTGCTTTAATCCTTTACTTTTTAAACCTGACCTACAGGTACTTTCGTCTTTAATAGAGAGTCCCAGAGCTTGGCAAGCTTGCGTTATAGTTAGTTTTTCGGTATCGGAAACATCTGGACAATTTTCATGTCGATAAAATTTATCTGGATTCGTTTCAATCCACCTAGCTAATTTTCTGGCATGAGACGATAAGCCCTTAGCGCGCTTCACAGCAGTTTTGGCAACCTCAACCATAACTGTTGGTATCCACTTGATGTCACCCTCATACCCTTTTCCCGAAAAAAAACGCCAACCGTAGCGTTCGACCCCATTCTTATCTATTTCAGTTACTTCACAGTCAGCTGGTAGAGTAAGGATTTCAGTGATTCTTGACGGGGCAGCCATTAACATAGCAAAAACTGAAGTCGTAAAAATATCTCTTTGTTTAGATGGCTCACTTGCAAAAATCTCTGCTATTGCATTTAAAGCAATCTCATTTGGTAATTTTTTCTCTCTTACCGCCTTTGCCTCTTTCCCCGTTTTCGTTGTATCGCTAGGCCTGGGAATCGGATTCTTCCATGTTTTTAAGTTTGAAGGTATCAAATTGTTATCTGATAAAAATACGGCTAATCGCTCAATCTCTCTTCCGCATTGATATGCTGACCCGCTAGAGTAGTGTTGCTTAGCTAAAACAACTGCTTCATCCAAACAATCAATAGATAGTCTATCAATTGAAGCATTACCTTTAACTTGGATAAGAGCTGCTTCAACAGCTCTAAGCGCCTTGAGCTCATTTCTGGTGCCTGTTGGATTATGCCCTTGCTGATAACGAAGATAAGCCTTAGCAAATTCAGTAAATGTATCATCCATGCATTCATTAGACGCTGGCTTACGAGTCGTAACCCCTAACTTTGCAAATACCGCTATTTTTGGCCAAACAAAAGATTGCCAATCTAGGTTTTCCCCAAAGACTTTAAGCTCGTCACGACATTTCCCAATAAAAAGACTCAGATTTTCTGATGCTGTAACTTCGAAATGTGGTTTAAACTGAAATAGTTCAGCCATTGTTAAGCCTTCTTTCTTCATTCAGATCCGCTCTTCGCTTTTCACAGCGCAGTATAACATCCGCAACAGCTACTATACTTCTATCCAAAATTGCCGCAATTTGAATATCGCCAGTGATACTTTTGACTCGCTCTCTCTCTTCCAATAAGTCTTGATAAACTTCTTTATGTGGCCCATCGAGCCAGGGCTGAAAATGCATGCACGTATAACAAGGTATAGGTACATTTGCACCACAAAAACCATGCTCGCCGCATGTGCCAACACCTTTACCGACTCCAGTACGAATCCTGCTTGTTGGATCATCGCCACGTTTTGCCTCTTTTTCAGAATCAACTAAGACTCCGGCGAATGCCTGCGCATAAGGTGCCAATTGAAAACCTACTGCGGAATCTAACCTTTCAACGTGCTCCGGAATATTTTTCACATATACGCCTGCATTCTGAGTATCTGAATGATCTAGGAGTTCAGCAATAACAAGTTCACCGAATCCCTCACGGGCAGCTCTGGTTCCTGTTGTGTATCTAAAGCGGCGAGCATTTATAAATAGGTCCTCTCCTGTACGCTCTGATTTAACGCCTGCTTCCTCGGCAGCAAATTGCAGGATGTCTGTTACTTCCGCTGCAGACATATGTAATTTGTCACTTGCCAGTAACGCTCGATATTCGGTTGGAGAGGTAACTTGAAATAATACCCTGTAATCCGGGAACAATGGGATTTGTTGCCGATCTTGTTCTTGCAACTGAAACCCCAACTTTTTCTCCGTTAAGGTGACCGCGCTCTTGGCTTGAGCAGACAGAATGGACCATAGGTCATGGGTGATCGCAAAAGGTTTAAATTTAGCTCTGAAGCCTTCGCCATGCTTCCCTCTAGGGAAATTAAGCACATAGAAAGGTTCACCTTTGTTGTTAGTCCCGCACAGAACATCAACAACTCTTAAATGAGAAATCTGTATTGGTCGCCGCCCAGAGTTACTCGCCGCCAGTGAAATGGCTAAATCTGAGGTTTTAATGCGGTCTAGCTCATAAGCTTTAACGACGCCTTCGTTGAAGGCCTGCAACTCATTATCTGTTAGTGGTCCTAGGGTTGGATGTTTTCGTTTAACGGCATCGCCTTTTCGATGACCTTTAATCGTCCAACCATCGAGCAAAGTAATAATTTCTTCGCTAATACCAAAATAGCCAAGCTGATACCATCGCCGTAAAAAACCTCTGATAGTGCCTAAATACCATTCAGTTGCCTTGGTCAAAGATGTGCGGTAATTGATCAATACAGTATCAGTTATTTCATTGGCCTCGGTCTCTCGAAGAAAGTGCTGAAAGCGTTCAACAACATTTCTTGTATGGTGTGATGAGAGATTTGATGCATAAAAACTGAGCGTACTTAAACATCCTTTTAACACTTTGCCGGATAAGAAACTATGAATTACACTCAAATTAGTAGAGACATTTTTATCCAACACCCAAGTCGTGTCGTTAACATCAAAGTCATAACCCTTTGCCTTGGCCGGTATCCTTGTTGTAGAACCATTATGAATGACTAATAACTGCTTCTTTTCTTTATTCATCATTACGTAAATCCTTTGGCAGACGAGTCCCACTGCTCTTTTGAAGTGCTAAAGCAGCTTTATTTGCCTGCTCTTGTCTAAAGCGCTTGTTATAATGTGTAGCAGACCCAGAGCTGGGTTTCCAACCCATCAAATAAGACCGGATTTGCTCCTGCTTCGCTTCGCTGGGTGGATTATCCATATCATCCATAAGCTCAGAAAATTTACGGTTCCATGTATGTCTAAGCTTATGTCCTGTCAAGAAGAACAGTTGTGGTGAAACAGCTTTTACAACACGCATTAACTTATTATATCCAGATTTTGAGAGAGGCTGTCCCACGCTAGGTCCTGCTTTGTAAGTTATAAAAAGAAAACCGTTTCTATTTGCATTAGGAACTTTACGTCGATCTTTTGTAACATAATCATGAAGCTCTTTAATAAGAGTTTCTGAAATTGGAAGAATTCTCTCTAGTGTTTTTGCATTTGGCTCATTAATTCGTGGGTCATCTATTTCATCAGCACGCCGGACTATTTTTAATTGATGCTTAGAAAAATCTATATCCTCAATTTTAATATTTAATAGTTCTCCACCTCTGATTCCTAAGTGATAGAGCAATAAAATAACTAATCGATTTCTACGTTGAACTTCCGGTGTGAATGGGTTGAACTCCGAACCAACACGTATAATTTCAAATAAAGCTTCCAATTGAACGTCATCAAGAGAGCGGTCTTCAACATTATTACGTCCTTTTCTAGATGGACGTCTAGACTTAATATGAGCCCTAATTCTATCGATTTGCTTAGATTCAGTTGCAGAGGGTCTCGAAAGTAGATGATGTGAAATCCACCATACATATTCAGCAATAGTTGTTAAACGCATATACTGGGTAGGTGATTCAACAAATCCTATTGATTCCTCCAACTCATCCATGGAAAACATTGAAGAAACTGAGTTAGCAACTGTTTTTGAGAAAAACTTTCTTTGAGTGAAATCTCTTAAATCATCCAGCTCATTAACTTCAAAAAATGTTTTGTTAGTTATGCGCTGTTCAAGATCAATCCCACGACTGTCTAGGAAACGGAGTAAAACTACTAAATTATTAGCGGCTGATAAGATAGATGAAAACGAATTGGATCGAGCATTACGAAACTGAGTAGTGAGGAATAAATTAGGATAGAAGAGGGGCATACCAGTCATTCTGTCTATAATTAAACAGGACCTTTCTCCACTATCCATAACAAATGTTGTCGTTCCAAAATCAGCTCGCATTACACCTCCAATCTTTACAATTATTAAAGGTATACAATAAACAAAATTTGTCAATTTATTTTTTACATATAATTTAGGTATAAAAAAACAAAAAAGCCCTTATAATAAGGGCTTAATAGATATTCTTTACAAAATATGTCTCAGGTTAACTCTAGAACGGGATATCGTCATCAAAGTCGATTGGTGGTTCCATCGGCGGGCGCTGCTGCGCTGGCGGCTGTTGCTGGAAGCCACCTTGTGGCTGTGCCGGCTTTTGATAATTGCCTTGCGGCTGGAAATTCTGTTGGGGTGCGCCCTGATAGGCAGCTTGCTGCGGAGCGGCTTGTTGTGGCGCCCGCGGCTGATAACCTTGCTGGCCACCGCCCATACCACCACCCATGCCGCCGCCCTGGCCTTCGCCACGACCGTCCAACATTTGCAGCTCATTGGCAACGATTTCGGTGGTGTAACGCTCTACGCCTTGCTGATCCTGCCACTTACGGGTTTTCAGCTTGCCCTCGATATACACCTTAGAGCCTTTACGCAGATATTCGCCGGCAATTTCTGCCAGACGCTGGTAAATCACGACCCGGTGCCATTCGGTTTGCTCTTTCATTTCGCCGGTAGCTTTATCTTTCCAGCTTTCAGAGGTCGCAATGCTCAGGTTAGCGACGGCGCCGCCCTGCGGCATATAACGGACTTCCGGATCCTGGCCCAGATTACCGATTAAAATGACTTTGTTAATTCCACGCGCCATGCGTATTTCTCCTGCAAAATTGTTACTGATTGCCAGCGGCAATCAAAGACTGAGCCTGTGCGATGTCAAACTGCTGCGAACTGACTTTCAGGTAGCAGCGCTGATCGGCCAATAAAATAGTGACTTCCTGTACCCCGGCCAGGCTACTGAGCCTGGCTGCCAGCTGGCCGGCTTGCTGCTCAGTGCTGACAGCAACCGGTAGCGATAAGCGCTGGGCACGGGCGGGCACCTGCATGGTGCTGGCTATGATAAGCCATACTAAACCAATTACTGCCAGGGCGCCATACACCGCCATAAAACCAAAGTGCTGGGCGATAGCACCACCCAGCAAGCCGCCTAAAAAGGCACCGAAAAACTGGCTGCTGGAGTAAATCCCCATCGCACTGCCACGCTGGCCGGCGGGTGCCACCCGCGACACCATTGCCGGTAAACTGGCTTCCAGAAAATTAAAGCCGGTAAAAAATACCAGCAGCGCCAGCGCCAACAACCAGAAGCTGTTTGCCTGCCAAGCGATTAACATCGCAATAACTAATAATAGTATATTTATTAAAAAATACCGTTTTTCCTGCTGCCGGCGCATCGCAATAAGCATCATCGGCACCATAAATACAAACGACAGCAATAATACCGGTAAATACAGCTGCCAATGCTGCTCTGCCGCGAACTGCTGCGACGCCAGTAGCGGCGGTAGTGCAACAAACATCGCCGTAAGCATCAGGTGCAACAATAATACGCCTAAGTCCAGCTGTAATAATTGCCGATGCCGGAACATCGCAGCCAAACTTTGCGGTAAAGCTAAGGTTTCGGCAGCCGGTGCCTTACTGACACTTTTCGGCACCACGAAAGCAACCAACAACATGGCCGCCACCGCCATTACCGCAGTAAACCAGAACACGCCACTTAAACCGGCCAGTTTCGCCAATAATGGCCCCAGTACCATTGCCAAGGCAAAGGATAAACCGATGGTGGCGCCGATAATCGCCATCACTTTCGGCCGCTGCTCTTCGCGCGTTAGATCGGCTGCCAATGCCAATACCGCACCGGAAATCGCCCCGGCACCCTGCAATACCCGGCCCAGCGTCACCAGATAAACGGACTCTGCCAGCGCTGCCACGACCGAACCCAGCACAAACAGCGCTAAGCCCAGCAGCATAACTCTATGTCGGCCAATTTTGTCCGACAGCCAACCAAAAGGAATTTGTAACATCGCCTGAGTTAAACCATAGGCGCCAATCGCTAACCCGATCCACAGCGGGGAAAAACCGGCCAGCTGTTCGCCATACAGGGCAAACACCGGCAATAGCATAAAGAGCCCGAGCATACGGGTTGAAAACACCAGCGCCAGCGCTACGGCGGCGCGCTTTTCCAGGGCATTCAAATGATGCATGCGAACAGCTAACACCAGAGGTTCAAAATAAACAGGGCGGCAGTTTAGCATAAAAAAGCCGGCCGGCGGCAGCGCCCGCAGCAATGCCTGCCATTGCGACAGTGAAATTCTGCCTACGGCGGGCCAAAGCCGGACTGGCGGCGTATAAGCAGCTTTAATCCGCTTGTCGCTGGCAATTACTGCACAGCCTAGTGTATATTTGTACAGCATTATCCGGCTAAATGGAACCACCATGGACAAAATTGAGATCCGCGGCGCCCGCACCCACAACCTGAAGAATATTTCGCTAACCCTGCCACGCGACAAACTGATCGTGGTAACAGGTTTATCCGGCTCCGGTAAATCGTCGCTGGCTTTTGATACCCTGTATGCCGAAGGGCAGCGCCGCTATGTCGAATCGCTGTCGGCCTATGCCCGGCAATTTTTAAGCCTGATGGAAAAGCCGGATGTCGATCATATTGAAGGCTTGTCACCGGCGATCTCGATTGAACAAAAGTCGACCTCCCATAATCCGCGCTCTACTGTGGGTACCATTACCGAAATTTACGATTATCTGCGCTTATTATTTGCGCGGGTCGGCGAGCCGCGTTGCCCGGAGCATGATCTGCCCCTCGCCGCGCAAACCATTAGCGAGATGGTGGATAAAGCCACCGAATTTCCGGAAGGTACCAAGCTGATGGTGTTGGCACCGGTGGTGCAGGAGCGCAAAGGTGAGCATGTTAAAACGCTGGAAAATCTGGCAGCACAGGGCTATGTGCGGGCGCGGATTGACGGCGAAATTTGCGATCTGTCCGATCCGCCAAAGTTAGATCTGCAGAAAAAGCACACCATTGAAGTGGTAGTGGACCGCATTAAGGTGCGGGATGATATTAAACTGCGGCTGGCCGAGTCGTTCGAAACCACACTGCAACTGTCGGGCGGCGTGGCGCGGGTGGCGCTGATGGACCAGCCTGATGCTGAAGAGCTGGTGTTTTCCGCCAACTATGCCTGCCCGACTTGCGGTTACTCCATGACCGAGCTGGAGCCACGGCTGTTTTCCTTTAATAACCCGGCCGGTGCCTGCCCCAGCTGCGATGGTTTGGGCGTGAAGCAATTCTTCGACCCGAAAAAAGTGGTGGTCAGTGATGAGCTGAGTCTGGCTGGCGGGGCGATCCGGGGTTGGGATAAGCGTAACTTCTATTATTTTCAGATGCTCAAAGCACTGTCTGAACACTACAATTTTCAGCTGGATGTGCCCTTTAACAGCCTGAGCAAAAAGCAGCAAGACGTTATCCTGTATGGCAGCGGCCATACCATTATCGACTTTAAATACCTGAATGACCGTGGTGATATTGTGCTGCGCAGCCATCCGTTTGAGGGTATTTTGCCGAATATGGAGCGCCGCTACCGCGAAACCGAATCGAACTCGGTGCGCGAAGAGCTAAGTAAATATCTGGCCAGCCAGCCTTGCCCCAGCTGTCATGGCACCCGGCTACGTACCGAAGCCCGCCACGTCTTTATTGGTAAAACCACCTTACCGCAAGTGGTAGAACTGGCGATTGGCGACTGCCTGGCATTTTTCCAGCAACTGAGTTTAACCGGCCAGAAAGCCAAAATTGCCGAAAAGGTATTAAAAGAAATTCAGGATCGGCTGCAGTTTCTGGTGAATGTCGGCCTTAACTACCTGAACCTGTCACGCAGCGCCGAAACCCTGTCTGGCGGCGAAGCACAGCGCATCCGGTTAGCCAGCCAGATCGGCGCCGGTTTAGTTGGCGTGATGTATGTGCTGGATGAGCCCTCTATCGGCCTGCACCAGCGTGATAATGATCGCTTACTGGCGACACTGAATCATCTGCGCGATCTGGGTAATACCGTTATCGTGGTTGAACATGACGAAGATGCCGTGCGGGCCGCGGACTATATTATTGATATCGGCCCCGGCGCCGGCGTGCATGGCGGCAATATCGTAGCGCAGGGCACGCTGCAACAGGTGATGGCGGTAGAAGAGTCACTGACCGGCCAGTATATGTCGGGGGCGCGCAAAATCGCGGTGCCAGCGAAGCGTACGCCACTGAATGATAAATGGTTAAAGCTGACCGGCGCCAGCGGCAATAACCTGAAAAACGTCGATCTCGCCATTCCCTTTGGCCTGATGACCTGTGTTACCGGGGTGTCCGGCTCCGGAAAGTCGACATTGATCAACGATACGCTGTTCCGCATCGCCCACCGGGTATTAAATAAGGCCGAAGGTGACGATCCGGCGCCCTATAAGGCGGTAAGCGGGCTGGAGCATTTTGATAAAGTAATCGATATCGATCAAAGCCCGATTGGCCGCACGCCGCGTTCTAACGCCGCGACCTACACCGGTATTTTTACCGGCGTACGCGAGCTGTTTGCCGGTACCCAGGAAGCGCGCTCACGCGGCTATCAGGTCGGCCGCTTTAGTTTTAACGTCAAAGGCGGTCGCTGTGAGGCCTGTCAGGGCGATGGTGTCATTAAAGTAGAAATGCATTTTTTACCCGATGTTTATGTGCCCTGCGATGTTTGTAAGGGTAAACGCTATAACCGCGAAACGCTGGAAATTAAATACAAAGGCAAGAATATCCACGAAGTGCTGGATATGACGGTGGAAGATGCACTGGATTTCTTTGACGCCATCCCGGCGATTAAGCGTAAGGTGCAAACGCTGATGGATGTTGGCCTGTCCTATATAAAGCTCGGGCAGTCGGCGACCACCTTATCCGGCGGTGAAGCGCAACGGGTAAAACTGGCGCGCGAGCTGAGTAAACGCGATACCGGTAAAACCCTGTATATTCTGGACGAACCGACCACCGGTCTGCATTTTTACGATATCCAGCAGCTGCTGAATGTACTGCACCGGCTGCGTGATCATGGCAATACCATAGTGGTCATTGAGCACAATCTGGATGTGATTAAAACCGCCGACTGGATTGTCGACTTAGGCCCGGAAGGCGGCAGCGGCGGCGGCGAAATCCTGATTGCCGGCACGCCGGAGCAGGTAGCCGCCTGTGAGAAATCTTACACGGGGAAATATTTAAAGCCGATGTTGGGATAAACCGATTAAGGCAGCACAACAGTGCTGCCTCGGTTAGGCTAACGAGCTAATCAGAAACGGTAATTGATCTTACCGTAAATAAAGCGGCCGCGTGGGTTGTGCACTTTAGAGGCATAGCCATACAGATCGGCATCACCGTCACCAATCGCAAATGGCGGATCCTTATCCAGCGCATTGTTCATCCCCAGCATCAGAGTGGTATTGCTGTTCAGACTGTAACGGCCCTGAATATCCAGCAATGCCTGGGCACTGACGGTGCGGGTTTTGGTGCTCATCACTTCGGCCGGAGGTGCATAATCTTCAAAGGCACCCACATAGTTCAGGCTGGTCACCAGACCCCAATCGCCGTAGCTCCAGTCGGCAGTCGCTAACCAGCGATGCTGCGGATAGTTGTACTCGCCGGCGTACTCGATACCGTTCTTCTTAAATGAATCGGTGTAGGAGTAGTCCAGGCTAAGCCGCAAGGCACCATACTGCTGCAGATTGAAGCGGTAAGCCGTTGACAGATCCAAGCCCCTGGCTTCCTGCGAGCTGATATTAATGTAGCTATTGAAGATCCGGGACAGCTCTCCCAGCGTTTGACCCGGCAAAGGCGCTAACCGCACACAGAGGGTACTGTTTTGACGGTTACACTCCGCAGCGTACACGTTTTCATAGTCGTTTTTGTCGATTTTATTATCCTGAGTGATGCTCCACACATCCGCACTGATATCAAACTGATCAGTGACCTGCCAGACAAAGCCGATATTAAAGGTCTCGGACTCTTCCGGTTGTAAGCCCTCACCGCCGACAAAGACGATGGTATAGTCAGTTGCAGCACACGCCGGATTGCTGGCATCAGGGGTAGGGCAACGGAAAGTATCAGTAAAGAATACCGACTCCTGCGACGGCCCTAAACCAATCTGGGCCAGTGATGGCGCCCGGAAACCCTGACCATAGGATGCCCGTACAGTAAAGTTATCCTGTGGCCGCCACTTGATACTAACCTGGGGGTTAGTGGTCGAACCAAAATCGCTGTAATCATCATAGCGACCAGCCAGGGTTAACTCTAACTGGTCGGTCAGTGGTACCAGAAACTCGATATAGGCGGCATACTGATCGCGCTCAGCCTGAGCAGATACCGATTCGGTACCAAAAATCAAACCACGCTGGAACTGATCATCCGGCTGGTCAAAGGCATCTTCTTTACGGTATTCCGCGCCGGCTGCGAACGACACCATCTGATCACCCAGCTTGAAGGCATCACCGCTGATACTGGCATCAAAGGCGGTCAGATGTGACTCGCCGCGACGCACCAGACTGGTAGTAATCGCATCAATCACTTCCGGAGAGTTTCTGAAACCTCCAAAGGGGTTATAACGACCAAGGTTGATCTGCTGCTGTAAAAAGTCGGTTCTTACCCAGCCCTGCGACTTGCTGCCGGTTTGCATCGACTCGCTACGGCCTTTTTGCGCTGAAATATCCCAATCCAATTCATTAAATTGGCCTTTCACGCCCAATACCAGGCGTAATGAGTCAGACTCGATATCCCAGGTACGGGGGCCGGCATCAACGGTTCTGAAGCGGTTAATTCTGATATCAGTGCCAAAAGGATTGTTGGGATGAGTACCCGGTACAGTCAGACCTGCATCGCCATCGAGCGGCGTTGCCGCCCCCTGCGCCTTAGACCGGTTATGTTGTACCGACAACTCGGCATAAGCCTGAGTATTGGCACCCAGGTTCTGGCTGGCCATTAATACCGCGCCTACACGCTCAGCAGGGGTGGCAGCCATAATAAAAGGACCATAGTCAAAAACACAGGTCTGGCCAAAAGCCTGATCTGCCGGACAGCCCGGGTCGATCCGGGTGACACCGTTGACAATAAAGTTACCCGGATAACCACGCGATGAACGTAAATCATTACCGCCATAAGGTGCCTGATTGGCAGTACCAAAGCGGCCCATCTCCGAGCCCAGAATAGTAGTGTTCTTAAAGTAATCCAGAATCAGCGTGGCGCTGGCCTCTTTACCCTGAGTCCCCCACACCATGCTGGCCGACGTTTCATCATAGGATGGCCCTGTTGTACCGCCGTGACTAAAGGAGATTTCGGTGCCTTCAAAATCTTTACGCAGTATCACGTTGACCACGCCGGCAACGGCATCAGAGCCGTACACGGCAGAAGCACCATCTTTCAGGATTTCTACCCGTTCAATGGCGGCCACCGGAATACTATTAATATCGACAAAGGAATTGGCAATATTTTCGGCAAAGGCACTTACTGCAACCCGCCGGCCATTGATCAATACCAAGGTAGCATCAGCACCAAAGCCGCGCAAACTGATGGCAGCGCCGCCATTGGCGGTGGAGTCCTGATTATTACCGCGGGTAGAAAACGTGCCCACACCGGCTACCGGCGTCCGCTCCAGCAGCTGTTGCAGATTAGAAAAACCAGACTTGGAAATGGCATCACGGTCAATCACCGTGATTGGTACGGCGCCTTCCAGATCATTACGCTTGATCCGGGAGCCGGTTACTTCAATACGTTCAACTTGTTGCAGGTCGGAGCTTTCAGTATTTTGTTGTTGTGCGATGGAATCGAGCGGTAAAAGCAGGGAGGCCGTCGCCACAGCGCACAGTGAGAGTTTAAATGGAATGTTCATGGATGTCCTTTTCTTATGTTTATTTACATGGCCACACTTTAGCCAGCTAAAAATTAGCACATGAGAAACATGACAACAAGAACGTCATAGGAGTGAAATTGCAAGTAGCTGATAAAAAACGAAAATAGCAAGACAGGCAAATAGTAGAAAAGCATTATCGCTATAACCATCTCCTTACATTATGTAAATAAACCTGATAATCCTTGCCAAACTTCTGCTGTAAAAAACGCTCCTCGGGTTTTATCTGAAACTGATTTAAGTAAAGTACAAACAGCGGTAAAAAAGCCAAAGCCAGTAGGCTCTGCAAATAACAGGCAAAGGCTGCCAACAACAATAAAAACCCCAGATACATTGGGTTACGGCTATAACGGTATATGCCCACTAGCACCAGACTGGAGCTTTGTTGCGGCACCCGCGGATCCACTGTGGTTTTAGCACGCCGAAACGCCAATACCCCGGCCAATGCCACCGCTATGCCGGTCATCGCCAGACACAGCGCTAACACTGTGGTATATAACGCCGGTAGCGCCAATTGCACAGAGAATGGCGCAGTAAGTGGTGCCAGCAGCCACATCCCAAGCGCAAATAACAGCACCAACAATAGCGGCGGGATTTTAAGTTCTAAAAATGACATGGTTGGCTCCCTGTAGCGATAACGTCTAACCTTTATGTCAACAGATGCTGAGTAACGGCATGCGCGGTATAATAAAGTGGGTACACCAGATGTTGCTGTTCCAGCGCTGAAGAGCCCTGAGTTCCCGTTAATTTGATCGTTTTTAGCGGCTGGCATTTTTCAATAAAGGATTGCAGCGATCGGGCACGGGTGCGCTTACCGCTTTTCACTTCCAACGGAACAATATTGCCTGTCGCATCAGTTAGAATAAATTCAATTTCCGCTCTGGCATCATGCCAGGAAAAACATGGATCGATCCCCAGCGCAGCCAACTCCTGCTGTACAAAATTTTCTGCAATATAGCCTTTATACTCAAAATTCTGCTGCTTAAGCTCCAGATAACTTACACCAAGCATGTGGTTTAGCAGACCGACATCAAACAGAAACAGCTTTACCATATTATCTTTTTTATAAGCAGCCAGCGAACTGCGGGGCAACCCTTCAAGCGGATAATTTTTTAATACCAGACGGCATTTTTCCAGCCAGGCAATGCCGGTTTCCAGATCCTGATAACGTGATTTACGTGCATAAACATCTTTAAATTTAAAGCGCTTAACCGACTCATCTACCACAGCTGCCAGCTGTGACGGTACAGCTGTAAAAATAGCTTCTATCAGCGCCGCATCGGTTTTACCGGCATATTTACCAAAATCCCGGCTATAACCAGCCAGCAGATCCGCCTGTACTTTTGCAACCGCTCTAACCCGCTCCAAAATGCTCTGATCAACCAATTTAAACCACAGGCTCACCGCCTCCGGCATACCACCAGTAAAGTAATAATCAGTTAACTTTTCAAACAATCTGCTGTGGGTAGCAGCGGAGTTTTGCGCTGCGTCATACACCTTTAGTAAGGCCGGCTCATTGGCGGCCAACAAAAACTCGCGAAAGGTTAAAGGGCGTAAATTGTATTGTTCCACCTTGCCCACCGGGAAAGTATTCAGCAAACCAATATTAGAGCCACTGGCAGCAATAAACGCCTGCGGGGTTTGCTCGGCAAAGTACTTTAGGGCGGTAACGGCACGCGGGCATTCACCAATTTCATCGAGGATTAATAAGTCGGTTTGCAGATTAAACGGCTGACCTGTTAACAGCTCTATATTGGTCAGTACATCTTGCGGTACTAAAGAGCCGGCAAAGGCATCAGCCATCTTTGGCGATTCCAGAAAATCAATACGCAGTACTCTAGGGAAATGCTGACCAAACAGAGTTTGCAGTAAGTAGGTTTTACCGGTCTGCCGGGCGCCGTCAATTAGCAGCGGCTTGCGTTCCGGCAAGGCTTTCCAGTTTAGTAAGGTCGTTAATAACTCACGTTGCATGGCAGGCTCCAGCAAGGGAAACAGCGACAACACTACACTTTTATGCGCATAAAAACAAACAAATCAACATTTTTACGCGCATAAAAGTGTAAAAAATTGCGTTTTTGTGCGCGTAAAAGTGAGGTCGCAGTGCATGGAAACGTCTAATCGCCAAGATGATGACGAAAATAGCAGAAAACAAATTCAGCCTTTACACTGCCTTCTCAAAAATCTGCTCTCGGTGAAAGGTTAGAAACTCGGGAGCAGGTAAAAACTTCTCTGGCAATAGAATCGGCTTCCGGTTAAAGCGTAAAATCGTTTCATCGAAAAACGGATCTGTTGTCGGTTTATACTTTGTCGAAACGATGACTCGATAATCCTCGCTAATAGTAATAAGTCCCAAATCAAAAGCTTTATCGTGGAGAGCTGATAACGCCAAACCATTACTTGGGTTAAGCCGATTTTGCTCGTCACTACGCCATGGCACGATATGGCTCGCTACCAATAAACGAGGATTTGCTAAGCCGGTAATACAGCAACGATAATCATAAGCGCTTAATACGGCATTACGAAAAAAGCTCTGACCAACCCGCTGTTGAACTTCACTTAGCTTAGTGGTGATTTTAACGTCTTCGGTTTGCTGCATTTGCTCTGATTGGGCACCAATGAAACTTGCCTCTGCCTGTGCCATAGCAAGTACAAAGGTCGGCCAATCTTGCTGCATTTCTTGCCATAATGCTTTATCCATTTTTGACGCGGCTTTTAATCCCGAGCGACCGGTCATCAAAATGGCAGGATCTAAACTGGCAATGTTGGAGAGCTTCATTGCTAACGCCGATGGGGTGCGCTGAATTAAAGCAGCATATTTTATAATTTCGGGATTATTGGTAAGCGTCCGGCGAACACATCTTTTATTTGCTAACTGATCACGCATCATAGTGCTCACTGTTGCCAACTGTGAGGACTTATGAATGACAGCTTTAAAACACCCCGATGTGCGCCGGGTCTTTTCCCCTGAGTTTAAATGGCAGATTGTCCGAGAATCCAAAGAGCGTACACTGTCCGTTTCTGAATTAGCCCGCAAATACGATGTGAACACCAACCAGGTATTTCGCTGGATGCGTGAAGCTGAGGCGGGTCAGGCTTTGTGGGTCAGACGCGCTAAAGGTGAACCGGATGCGCCTGTAGCTGCTTCAGCTTTTCTACCTGTCAGCGTCCGCCCGGCTAATGCAGCAGCCCCCGTTTTGCCTAAAGCTGCCATCACGGTGTCATTTCGAAGTGGTCATCAGTTGATGTTGCACGAGGCGACACCGGCCCTGTTAGCGCAACTGGTGGCAGCGTTATCATGATGATGTTATCGCGTGATGTGCGTATCTGGCTGTGTGCGGGTTTCACCGATATGCGCAAAGGGTTTGATGGCCTGGCTGCCATGGCGCAGCACGTCCTGCAAAAAGACCCTTTCAGTGGTCATGTGTTTGTCTTTCGCGGACGGCGTAGTGACCGGGTGAAATTACTGTGGTGGGATGGTCAGGGCTTGTGTTTATTCTACAAGCGTCTTGAGCAGGGACAGTTCGTCTGGCCTGTCGCAAAATCCGGTGCTGTGCATTTAACCCAAGCGGAGTTAGCGCTACTGCTTGAAGGCTTAGACTGGCGTCCGCCCGCCAGAAAAAATACGCCAAAAAACACAGCTTAAATACAATTAATCAATGAGTTATCCATCGCTTTTTGCTATAATACGCCGCATGAAAATGCTGGCACCTACCTTACCCAATGACCCGAAACAGTTGCAGGCGATTATCCTGCAACTGCAGGAAACGCTTGCCCAGCAAGACACGGTTATTGCGTCATTACGCCATCAATTAGCTGTATTAAAGCGCGCCCGTTTTGGTCGTTCCTCGGAGCATCTGGACAAGCAAATCCATCAACTGGAATTGCAGTTAGAAGAGCTGGAGATGCAGACGGCCGCCTTACCGAAACTTACCGATGGCGCTGTCGAAGAGAAAGCCACTGCGCGTCGTCGTGTGACCTTACCGGCACAGTTACCACGTGAAGAAAAGCGTGTTGATGCACCTTGCCAGTGTCCGGCATGTCAGGGCGAATTAACCCATATCGGTGAGGATGTCTCTGAAATGTTGGATGTCGTACCCGCATCTTATCGGGTTATCCGCATTGTACGCCCTAAGTTCAGCTGCCAGCACTGCGACACGCTGGTACAAGGTCAGGCTCCGGAGCGGGTGATTAAAAAAGGCCTGGCCAGCGCAGCATTGCTGACACAAGTGATTGTCGATAAATACCTCGACCATCAACCACTGTACCGTCAGGCTGAGCGGATGGAGCGGGAAGGCATTGATATCGAGCGCTCGACGCTGGCAGACTGGGTTGGTCAATCCGGTGCATTATTAACGCCCCTTGCTGAGGCGATTGGACGCCATGTCAAAGCCGGTCAACATATCTATGCGGATGACACGACCGCGCCAACCTTATCACCAGGAAAAGGCCGCACGCAAACCGGTCGCTATTGGACGTATGTGCGTGATGGTCGTTCCTGGGGCGATACCACACCGCCTGCCGTGTGGCTGCAATACAGTGAAGATAGAAAAAGTCTGCACCCCACTGCCCATTTAACCGGGTATAAAGGTTCGCTGCAGGCTGATGCCTATGCCGGTTACAATGCCTTATACCAAAACCACATCACCCAGCATGGTTGTTGGGCCCATGTGCGGCGTAAGTTCTATGACATTACCCAATCCGGCCCGTCCCCCTTGGCAGAAGAAGCCCTGACCATAATCCAATCACTGTATGTGATTGAGAAACAGGCGCGAGGGCAACCACCGGATGAACGACAGCGCCTGCGAAGTCTGCAGGCAAAACCTATCCTGGTACAGTTTAACAACTGGTTACAGACAACCCTGCGCACCTTATCAAAAGGCTCTGCGTTGTCTAAAGCTATCCAATATGCACTAAAGCAATGGGACGCGTTGGTGGCGTACGTGGATAATGGTTATGCTGAGATAGATAACAACAGTGCGGAGCGGTCATTACGGCCCATCGCCCTGGGTCGGAAAAACTACCTGTTTGCCGGCTCTGTTGGCGGAGGGGAACGGGCCGCCGTGCTGTATTCGATACTTGGCACCGCCAAGCTCAATGGCATCAATCCCAATGCGTATTTAACTGCCGTGTTAAAACGTATCGGTAATCATCCGATCAACCGCATTGATGAACTGTTACCCTGGAACATCGACTTATCTGTCCAGCCAGGTGATGCGATCTAAGACACTAAGTGTCCACTAAAAATTAAGTGGACACTTAAATTAGAACACCTACCTGTGATCGCCGGACGCTTACGATTATTGGAGTGAAAACGCCCGAAAGGTAAACGCCAGTACAAACTAAAAGCGACTAAGCTTTGGTCTCTGCTCCAATTTAGTGGCGCCATCCGTGTCTCCCCAAGTTTATTTTCGCTAGTAAAAGCATATTAACTAAAAAGTCCAAGATCATTGCTTATATCGCAAAGACTGAGATGGCGTACAAGATTTGATTGACTCTAGCTGCTGGGCTATTATCAATTTTATAACGGAAAGGAGATCTGAGATGTCAAGCGAAGAGAGCTTAAGAGTGGTGCTGAAACTACAACGGATTCAGCTTATACCTGGTTGGCTCAAGCTGTTAGCGATTTTAGGGCTTGGGTTTCACCTGCTGTCATATTTTTTCTTGGCTTTCTATTGGTTTCAACCACACCTCTCTGACGCTGTCAGCATCAACATTGAACGCTCATTCGCCAATTTTATCCTTGTCTCTGCTTGTTTTGTTGTTGTAATCAGCAGTATCTGGGGCTTAATTCAAGGTTATAACTGGGCTCTGAATATTTGCATCTTCTTAGTTGGCATCAGCATGTTCACTGATATTTTTGCGCTACTGTACAAAAGTGACTTCGACCTGATGCTCATTCTTGAAATGCTCGTACTCGGGCAGCTTGTCAAACTGCATCTCGCTTGGAGCAAGGTGAATTGCTCTGCGCCAAATACCGCTGTAACGTCTCCACCCGCTTGGGGCGGTTAAACAGACCATATAGTTCCAGCCAGTCGCTGGCGGGCATAAAGCAGATCTGGTTTTGCCAGTAGCAGCGTTCCGGGTGGAATGTCCATTCGATTAGCCTGCCTTGCTGTAGCACGGCAATGCCGGCCATCAGTTCAATATCACGCTGCCCCGGCTGGCTAAAGCGGGCAAAGTGGCGGGTGACAAAGTCAGGGTTAAAGGTTACGGCTTCTGGTGAATAATGCTGAGCTAACAGCTGGCAAATGGCGTCGAAATCCTGCTCGCGGCAAACCACGTCGATATCGCCCGGGTTCGCCTCCAGCCCCAATTGCCAGAGTAAACAACTGCCACCAATACCAAAAGGGTAAGGTTGTAGTAAAGTCGAAAGCTGCTGTAACTGCGCAGACAGGTTCATTAAAACGTCTCCAACTGCCGAATCAGGCTAACCAGATAATCAATTTTCTCATTATTAAGCTGCCGGTAGTCAAAATACGGGCAAACCAACAGCCGTTGCCGCTTATCAATAGCAAATTCGGCAGTTAGCCACTGCAACTGTGCTGCTAATCCCTGTTCCAGCAGCGCTTTGGCAAAGGTGCGGCCGGCAATAATATGGATGCGATCTGTTACCGGCTCAAGCTGTGGTGCGGAAAATAATAGCGCAGTATCACTACCGTTTTGTAACAGCCGGCTATCGCGATAATCTTGCCAGCTGGCGGCATGCTGGTGGAATGTAAACAACGGCGTTTGCGGCAGCGCAAATAGCAGCTTGGCGTAAACATTAAACACCTTGCGCCAGCCATTGCCGCAGGCCTGATTGATCAGCGCGATTTCGCCGCGGCATAGCGGCTGAATCTGGGCCAGAGCCTGATATTCCAGCATGGGTGGTCGGTTCGCGACATAAACACAAAAGCGGGCATCGGGATCACCCAGGCCATACTGGCTTGTTGTCTGTATTTGATTGGGCTTGCTCACCATTGGCTGTCTGATATCCGGCGTTACAACGGCCGGCAGTATAGCAAAATCCCTAAGGCCCTATGACAGACTTTTCCAATACACATCAGATATCAAGCGGCCGGATCATAAAGCCAGTAGCAATACCACCAGGTGGCATTTCCGACTAAAACGCCGCATGCTGCGGCAAAACGGCTTGGGCCAGTCCGCACTTGTGCTAACATCGCAGCGACAATAAAAAACAACCGGAGTCCAAGATGAAAAAACTACAGCAACTCTGGCTGTTACTTCTGTGGTTACCGCTGGCGGCACTGGCCAGCAGCGAACAGGATAACAGCTTAAGTGTCGAGCGGATGTGGCAACTGGAGCGCATAGGCAGCCCGGTAGCCTCCGCTGACGGTAAGTTTATCGTTGCCCCTGTTACCCGCTTTGATGTGAAAGCCGATCAGGGCCATACCCGTCTATGGTTATTTGACGACAAGGGCCAGCAGCGACCGCTGACGGTGGATGGTATGCGCGCCAGCGAAGCGACCTTTTCGCCGGATGGCAAAACCCTGGCCTTTATCAGCCAGCGTAATAAAGATGAAGCCGGCCAGATTTACCTGCTGCCATTAACCACACCGGGTGAAGCCCAGCGCTTAACTGAAGTGCCAACCGGGGTTTATGGCATTAAATGGGTAGGTGAGCATCTGTATTTTATCAGCCGCGTTTGGCCGGGTAAAAACTGGGAAGAGATGGCGGCAGAGTTAAAAGCCAACAAAGACAAAAAAGTCTCGGCCTGGCAGTGGAACGCCTTACCCTATTCCCATTTCGATCACTGGATTGACGAAAACCGCCAGGCTCATGTGTTCCGTATTCCGGCCAAAGGCGGTACTGTTGAGCCGGTAACCCAGAAATTTGGTCTGGAACTGCCTCGCTCCAGCCAGAGCGCCAGCAGCTACGACGTGCACCCGCAAGAGCGCTTTATCGCCTTTAATGCTAACGGTTCAGACAATACCGTTGATCCGAAAATTGATATTTTCTTAGCGGCTATTGGCAGCGATAAAGCAGAAAATATCACCCCGGATAATCAAGCACCGGACAGCAACCCAAGCTTTAGCCCGGATGGCAAAAGCTTAGCCTTTAGCCGGCAAAAAATTCAGGGTTTTTATGGCGATACCGCCCGGCTGATGATTTATGATCTGGCAGCGAAAACCACGCGCGAACTGACGGGCAACTGGGATCGTTCAGTTAGCAACTTTGTCTGGAGCAACGATAGCCGTAGCTTCTTCGCCAGCATTGATGACGCCGGCACCAGCCGCCTGTATCAAATTGATGCCCGCAGCGGTAAAGAAAGAGCCATTACCAAAAACACCAGCTTTAACAGCCCGGCCCTGGCTGGCAATAACGTGCTGGTAGCCACCAACGAAAGCTTTATGTTCCCGGCACGGCTGGTCAAAGTGGATATCCGTAACGGTCGCACTACCCGTCTGGACAGCTTTAATGATGAGTTGCTGGCAAAAACCGAGCTGGGTAGTTACGAGTCGGTTACCTATAAGGGTGCTGATGGTAATGACATCCAGATGTGGGTACATTACCCGGCCGGTTTTGATAAATCGAAAAAGTATCCGTTATTCCTGCTGATCCATGGCGGCCCACACAATGCCATTACCGACAGCTTTAGCTACCGCTGGAATGCGCAAACCTTCGCGTCCTGGGGTTATGTCACCGCCTGGCCTAACTTCCACGGTTCCAGTGGCTTTGGCCAGGACTTTACCGATGCGATTAACCCGGACTGGCGCACCAAGCCTTTGGCTGATATTCAGGCCGCCACAGCCTGGTTCCAGAATCAGCCCTGGATTGACAGCGAGCGTATGGTGGCCGGTGGTGCCAGCTATGGCGGCTACTTAACGTCAATTCTGCTGGGTACCGAGCATCCGTTTAAAGCCCTGCTGATCCATGCCGCGGTATACAATATGTACTCGCAGATGTCGGCTGACTTTGCAGTGCACTCCACCCGCTTTGGTCACTACTGGGATAACCCGGAGATCTATAAGAGCATTTCGCCACACTACTATGCCGGCAACTTTAATACTCCGACTCTGGTGATCCATGGCCAGCTAGACTACCGGGTCCCGGTTGGGCAGGGCTTTGAGCTGTTCCGCACCCTGCAAAGCCGCGGTGTCGAGTCGCGTATGATCTACTTCCCGGACGAAAACCACTGGATCCTGAAGCCAAATAACTCGATTTATTGGTATAACCAGGTGAAAGACTGGATGACCCGCTTTGCCGAGCCGGGTGCCCGCTAAGGGTTAAACTAAATATCTAAACGCAGCGCAATGCTGCGTTTTTTTATCTGTAAAGGCCGGCAGATGCTGGCAAAGACCGCATATTACAGGTAAATTGCATAAGAATGCTTCTTATTTAACTTGAGGGTACTATGAGATTAATCACTACCGCATTGAGCTTGCTACTGGCCTCCGCTGTTATTGCAGCAGAGCCGGTAACGTTTGGTGACACCGTCAATAAGCAACAAATCACCGCCGTTGCCAGCATTTTGGCTAAACCGGCAGCTTATCTGGAGCAACAGGTTACGGTAGTAGGCGAAGTCACCGGGGTTTGCACTAAGCAACAGTGCTGGATGACGCTGGCTACCGCCGAAAATGAGCCGCGCTTTCGGATCAAGGTGCGGGACGGTGATATGGTGTTTCCGTTAAGCGCCAAGGGTAAAACCGCCTACGCCACTGGCACGGTTAAAGTCTGGCCACAGGGTGAAGGCAAGCCAGATGCGTATCAGCTGGTACCAACTGCCGTTGAAATTGCCGGCGAGTAAAACGACAAAGGCCAGCGTCACGCTGGCCTTTGACTTGCACTGACTAAACTGTCTTAATCTTTACTCAGCAGGTATTCGACTAACTGCTGCATTTCCTGCTGCATATTACGCTGACTCAAGCTCTCATTCAGGATCTTATATTTACCATTCACCACCAGCATGGGCACACCGGTCAGCACGCGGCGTTCGCTCAGCTCCTGCTGCTCTTTCATCATCTGATTGACCGCACCACGCACGCCAAAGCTGCGCATGGCTTTATCATAGGTTTCGCCATCAATATCGTTAATCAGGACCAGATTACGGATATCGTCTTCGCTGCGAAACGGCACCCGGCTGCGGTGAATTTGGTTAAAAATGGCAGTCGACACCTGATCACCTTTACCCAGGTTTTTTGCGACCACATAAGCGCGTGCCAGCGCATTTTGAATTTCCGGTGACGCAGCGCGAATAAAATCAACATGGAATTTTTTAAACTCTACCCCGTCCGGCAGAGACTGCGCCAGACGCTGGGCAATAGGCTCAAAAGCGTAACAACCACCACAGAAGAATGAGAAATATTCTTTCACTTCCGGCTTGGCGGTTCTCTGCTCAGCAATCACTTCATAGTGCTTACCAACCTGAAAATTACTGGCGACGGCAGACAGGGGTAACAGCACAGCTGCCGCAGCAGCTACTAACCACTTTTTCATTCTAAAACCTCTGATCAATAAGGATGGACGCAAGCTTAACAAATTCTCAGTAGTCTGGCACCAGACTTAACGGTGGTTGTTGCAACAGCGCCAATTGCTCTTTTAGTGCCAGGCATTGTTGTTCCCAGTATTTGTCTGTCGCAAACCACGGAAAGTTCATTACAAAGGCCTGATCCTGCCAGCGCTGCGCCAGCCAGGCCATATAGTGAATCATACGCATCGCTCGCAGCGGTTCGATCAGTTTCAACTCGGCCCGGTCGAAATCACAGTATTGTTCATATTCTTCCAGCATCAGCTCCAGCGTATCACGCTGCTGTTGCCGGTCACCGTTTAACATCATCCACAGGTCCTGCATCGCCGGCCCGCTGCGACAGTCATCCAGATCCACAAAGAACGGGCTTTCCCCGTTGTAAAACAAATTACCGGCATGACAATCACCGTGTAAGCGGATCACGGTTTTCGGTTGGTATTGCCGGCTGGCTTCAGCAATCACCTGCTGCAGCGCCGAATCAAAGGCCGGGCGTAAATAGGATGGGATCAAAGGCAGCGCCGCCAGTACCTGCTGACTATGCCGCAAATGGCTGTCGATGCTCAGCTGGGGGCGTGCCTGAAACACCTGTTGCCGGCCAACCTGATGCAGCCGGCCTAAAAAGCGCGCCAGTAATGCCAGCTGGTCGTCATTGTCGATCTCCAGGGTTCGGCCACCACGGCTTGGGAAAACCGCAAAATAAAAGCCCTGAAACGGTAACACACTCTCACCATCAAAGCACAATGGCGCCACCACCGGCACCTCATTAGCCTGCAATTCAAAAGCAAACTGATGCTCTTCCTGAATCTGCGCCAGACTCCAGCGCTGCGGGCGATAAAACTTCACCACATAGCGCGCGGCGCTGACCGCATTATCGCGATAAGCACTAAACTGATAGACACGGTTTTCATAGCTGTTCAGTGCCAGCAGGCCTGAACTAACGTCCAGGCCATAGTGGTGTAGCGCATCAAGAATCAGCTCCGGCTGCAGGGTAGAGAAATCAAATTGCTGCACTGGCTTAGCGACCACTGAAGAATTTATTACCCTGCTCGGCCCGCACTTCAGGCGCATCTTTGTGATGCACGCTAAAGGTCAGGTCCAGCACCGGGCGTTTCGCCTCATAAGGGTCCAGCGCCAGGCTGACTACCACATTGCGACTCTCGCCACCGGCCAGCTCCACCTCGGTTGGCCCCAGCCATTGCAGGTTATCAATACCGGTTACCGTTAATACCAGAGTCTTCGGCTGTTGTGACTTATTGATAATACCCAGGGTATAGGTGTTTTCCACCAGCCCTTCCGGCGTTTCCCGGTACAAGGCGCCGCGATCACGGATAATATCCAGCTCCAGCGGGGAGCGGATTGCCAGATTCACCATAAAGGCACCGCATACCACCACCAACACCAGAAAATAGCCAACCAGTTTTGGCCGTAACACCTTGGCCGGCCGGCCTTGCAGCGTATGTTCGGTGGTATAGCTGATCAGGCCTTTCGGATAGCCCATTTTCTCCATAGTATCGTCACAGGCATCGATACAGGCACCACAGTTAATGCACTCATATTGCAAGCCATTGCGAATATCAATGCCGGTTGGGCAGACATGCACACACAGGTTACAGTCAATACAGTCGCCCAGGCCTTTTTCCTTATAGTTCGCATCTTTTTTACTACGCGGGCCACGGTTCTCGCCACGGGCGGCATCATAGGTGACGGTGTAGGTATCTTTATCAAACATCGCCGATTGGAAACGGGCGTAGGGGCAAATATGCGTACACATAATTTCCCGCATCCAGCCGGCGTTACCATAGGTACAAAGCGTAAAAAACAGCACCGATAAGGTAGCCCAGAAGCCGGCCTGCCAGGTAAAGAACTCAACAAACAGCGGACCGATAGGGGTAAAGTAGCCAACGAAAATCAACGCAGTGAACAAGGCAAATGCCAACCAGCAGAAGTGGGTTAATGCCTTGCGCCAGAACTTATTAAAGCTCATCGGTTCCTGATCCAGCTTCATGCGCTGATTACGGGTACCCTGGATCTTTTCTTCAAACCACATAAAGATAAAGGTCCAGACCGTTTGCGGACACATATAACCGCACCACACCCGGCCATAGAAGGTTGTTACAAAGAACAGGGCATAGGCGGCAATCATAAACAGCCAGGCCAACAGGGTAAAATCCTGTGGCCAGAGCGTCAGGCCGAAGATATTGAATTTTTGCTCAAAGATATCCAGCAAAATTGCCTGGTGGCCATCGAACTGGATCCAGGGCAACACGAAAAACAACGCCATAAACACAAAACCAATATTGCGACGCAGGCTTTGGTGTAACCCCTTTACTGCCCGGACATAGATCCGATCCCGGGAAGCATACTTATTTGGATTGCCCTCGGGCGGGCGGTGAATTTTTACTCCGGTTGGAATATTTTTTACTTCAATTTTTTGCTCGTCCACCATCATTCCCCAGCTATGACTACCAGCCTGCTTAGTATATCAGTAACCCGTACCGAATTATTGATATAAAATAAAAGTACATCAGGAAAGACTGAAGCAGCGGCTGTTGCCGCTAATGCAGTTTAGCCAGGATTCAGGTAAGATCGCGTCTAAGTTGTTGCCGGAGTCAGTACATGAAAACCTTTTTCTGGTTCGTCGTCATTTTTTTGCTGTTGTTAACCTTTTCCGGCGAGCCGCCGCTAAAGCCGTATCGTGACAAAGTGGTTGATTATGCGGTGAGCCTGATCCCGACTGAATGGCAGTCTGACTCACAGGCGCTGGCCTCGATCCAACGTGAACTTAAGGATTACAGTAAGTCACTGGGGCTGCGGCAACAGGAGTTTTTAGCCGCAGCGGCCGAGAATAAAGACTCAGTGTTACGTTTCAGACAAAATTACTGTATTAACAAAGATTTTAACCCGGTACTTTTTGGTGAGCCCTTGCAGCGTAGCTGTGCCATTATTGAAAAGTACTATGACCGCCTGAGCGGCAACTAAACAGGATACTAAGATGCGCGTATGTGGCGTTGAGATTAAAGGCAGTGAAGCAATTTTATGCTTAATGGAATACCAGGACGGTTTGTTTAACCTGCCGGATTGCCGGCAAACCCGGATTGCACTGAGTCAGGATAATCAGTCCGATCAGGTACGTAAATTTCAATTTGCTGTGCGCAAGTTAGTCGAAGATTACAAGATCCAGCATCTGGTGATTAAAGAGCGGCCACAAAAAGGCAAGTTCGCCGGTGGTGCGGTCGGATTTAAAATTGAGGCGGCGTTACAACTGCTGGACAATTGTAATGTTAGCCTGTTATCCGCTACTGAGCTAAAAGAACAAATTAAACGCTTTCCATTACCGGTCGATTTCAAAGCGACCGGATTAAAGGCGTTTCAGGAAACCGCTTTTTTGACCGCTTACGCCTATCTGGCGCGTTAACGTAAACAGATTTTCGGCTCGTGCCGCTACTTAGGCAGCGGCACGAGCTCAGATTTCAGTTACTGAACCACAGCCTAACTGCCACCCGGTGGTAATTTGGCTTTCGCCGTTTTTACCTTGGCTAAATCAAACTGCACTGACTTGGTCGCACGCAAAATCAGCTTGCGGATCAGTTTGGATTTGGGTTCACCGGTTAATTCACTTAACTCACTCAGGGCGCTAATCGCTTCTTCACTCAGGGTAAAGGTCGCATGGCGCATCGGGAGCCGCGGCGGCTCGTCTTCTTCCGGTAATAATTGCCGTAAGCTGACGATTTGCGGCAGCCCCAAGGCGTAGTTATGTGCATCATCAATAAACTCATCAACGGTAAAGCTGGGTTTATTTGACTGCAAAGACTTTTTCTTCAGGTCGCTTAGCGCCATCTTCTTGAATCGCCTTCATCGACAGGAGTTCTTCAATAATTGCCCGGATTTCGCCGGCGGCCTTGCCGTCGTTATCCACATCCATTACCGACAAGCCTTTTTCTTCACTGTCGTCATAGATATTACGGCTGTAAGTGATGTTTTCCAGCACCCGCAAATTAAAACTTTTACATACTTCTTTCGCATCCAGAATGCGATTGGCCTGATTTGGCAGGGCCGGACATTGCGTCAGCACACAGCCGACGATCATGTCCGGGTTAACCACGTTACAGGCGCTGACTAAATCTTCCAGGTGCTCCAGCGTTTTTAAGTCTCGCCGCTTGGGGCGCAACGGGAATAGCACATGGCTGGCAACTACCATTGCCGAACGTAAGGCTACGCTATCCTGACCACCGCAGTCTACCACCACCACATCATAATGCATTTCCAGACTTTTCAGCTCGTAACGGATCTTACCGTACATCTGTACGCAGTTGATCCAGGGTAATTCCGGATTCATATGGCGCTCTTGCACCCAATCCGATGTGGTTCGCTGCGGATCGCAGTCAACCAGCATGACATTGGCATTCTTTTCCCGCGAAAAGTAGACGGCTATATTCTGCGCCAGACAGCTTTTGCCACTGCCACCTTTTTCACCACCAACTAACAATATCATTTTATGCACCTTCTCTGTGTAGAAACAGCGTTGGCTGTTCGCTCTGACGACATACCCGCCAGGGCGTGCCACCCCTTGCTCAGAAGAGCGATGGCACGTCATAAGTGTAGGCGAATTTCCTGCTATCTCCAGCCAGTAGCCAAAAAAGCGGCTGCCGACGGTTTGTTGAGCCTAGTGCAAAATATCGCCAACGCCTATCTAGCCAATATGCATCAGGCGGTACGCTTGGCACGGCGGGGCCTGGCGGCACGTCGCCTTTTTACCGCATAACCCTTTTGGGCTAACCCCTGAAAGGACTGCGGCTGCGCGTCGATGTCCTGTAGCAAGCTGGTAAGTTCCTGCTGTAGCGGCTGCATAAAATCACGGTAAGCCAGTTTTTTTTCAGCTATCGCTTCTAACTGCGCTTCCCATTGCGCGGTCATATCGGGTAATACCAGGCGTGGCGGCAAGCAACCAATAAACTGCCGGCCCACCGCAGTAGCGCGGATCTCTTTACCCTGCTTGTGTAAAAACCGGCGCTTGAACAACAGCTCGATAATGCCGGCGCGGGTCGCTTCAGTACCCAGGCCATCAGTATCCCGCAGGATCTTTTTTAATTCCGGGTCCTGCACATAACGGGCAATACCGGTCATGGCCGCCAGCAAGGTGGCATCGGTAAAGGCTTTGGGCGGACTGGTTTGTTTCTCGTCCAGCTTGCCGGCAACACATTGCAGGACGTCACCGGGCTTTACGTCGGGTAATGGCCTGGCCGCATAATCTGAGTTGGGCTGACTATCCTTGCCGGCGCTGACGCCGCCGGATAACAGCTGCTTCCAGCCCTCGGCAATGACCGACTTTTGCCTGGCAATAAAGAGTCCGCCGGCGACTTCGCTATCGATTTGATGTTCGACATACTGAAAGGAGGGGTAAAACTGCATTAAGTACTGTCTGGCAATCAGTTCGTACAGCTGCTTCTCCTCGCGGCTTAAGCGGCTGGCATCGATACTGGTCGAGGTTGGGATAATGGCATGGTGCGCCCCGACCTGGGCGTCATTCCAGGCTTTGCTATGTAAACTCAGATCAGCAGTCGTCACCGCACTGGCCAGATTTACTGCCGTTTTCGCAATGGCCTGACTCACGCTATGACGGTCTGCAAAATGTCCTGTTGGCAAATAGCGGCAATCTGAACGGGGGTAGGTGATCAGCTTATGCCGCTCATACAGTTGCTGACAGAGATCCAGCGTACGTTGGGCGCTGAGATTAAAACGCCTGGCTGCATCGATCTGCAGTGCCGATAAGCTGTATGGCAGCGGTGGTGCTTGCTTTTTCTGCTCGCGGCTCACTGCTTTCACAACAGCGGCCTGGCCGCTGACTTTCTGTACTACGGTTTCGGCCAGTTTTTTCAGCAGTACCCGGCCCTCTTCGTCCTGATAAGGTGCGCAGGCAGCACTGGGCTGCCATTTGGCCTGAAATTGCTGCTGTTGTGCCGTTTGCAGCGTAACCCACACCTCATAAAAGGGCTTACTGACAAAGTTTTCGATCTCGAGGTCACGCTGCACCACTAAACCCAGTACCGGAGTTTGCACCCGACCAATCGATAACACTCCCTTATAACCGGCATCCTGACCCAAAAGTGTACATAAACGCGTCATATTAATGCCGTACAGCCAATCGGCTCTGGCGCGGGCCAGTGCCGAGGTCGCCAGTGGGATAAAGTCACTATTTGGCCGTAAATCCTGTAGCGCCTTTTTAATGGCTGCCGGGTTCATATCATTAATCAGGCAGCGCCGGGTAGCGGCCAGTTTCGCCTGGCTGACACCGGCATAGTGGATCACTTCATCGACCAAGATCTGTCCCACCCGATCCGGATCCCCCATATTCACCAGTTGTGTTGCCTGCTTGATCAGCTGCTTTACTACCTGAAATTGCTTACTGGTCTGGCGTTTTACCTGTTGCTGCCATTGCTGGGGAATAATGGGCAAATGCGCTTTGCGCCAGCTTTTATATTCCGGCGCGTACTGCTCTGGTTCGGCTAATTCCAATAAGTGACCAATGCACCAGGTCACCACATCACCGGTAGCAACTTTGATAAAGCCGTCACCGGACTGGTGCGGCTTGGGCAAAACAGCGGCCACGGCACGGCCGACACTGGGCTTTTCCGCGATATATAGGATCATCAGGCACAACAACTGTATAAATAATCAGTTAATTTAGCGGTAAAATTTAGCTTTGGCAAAGTGTATCGCGCAAACCAAGGTTTTACCCCCTAATACCTTCGGGCTATTCCGCTGCTTTTTTACACGCTTTCAGCGCGCAAAATAATGCAGGTTAAAAAAATAATTTATTAAAGATCAATATGATGAATTAAATCCGCAGCTAACACCTTGCGCTGTGCAAATTTTGTGCATTTAGCCTTTGCGCAAGGCTCTGCCATTCCTTAAGCTTTCATTCCGGGCAGCGCATAGCGAACACGCCCATTGGTTGGTAAAAGGTAAAGAATCATGTCGCAATATACTGATGTTAAGAAGATCTGTGATGATTTAGAGAGCTCTGGCAAGGCGGTGTCTCTGGATTACTTGCTGTCTAAAGTATCAGATGCTCAGGCTACCGTGGTGTCGCACTATAAAAAGTGGCGCACCGAGCAGGTGCAACAGCGACAGCAGGACGCTGCAAACTCAGCGTCGGTTTTCAGCGAAGACTTTATGGCAGCCTTTCAGCGGGAAGCCCTGAAGCAGACCCAATGGCAAACCGACCAGTTAAATAAACAGTTAACCGAAGCACTGCAGGCCGAAGTTAAAGCGGTGGAGCAGGTGCAACTGTTGCAACAAAATTTACGCCAGGCAGAGCAGCGTAAATCTGAACTGGAACAAGCACTGGCTAACCAGCAACAGCAGCTGGCATTGCAAGCTGATAATTTTGCCAATGTCAGCTTTGAGCGTGACCAGTTACAGCTGGAGCAGCAACAACTGCAACAGCAGTTAACCACCCAACAGCAGGCGCTGGAGCAGGCGCAACGGCAATTAGCCAATGCCGAAGCAGAAGCCGAACTTAATCAGCAGCAACTGCAACAATATCAACAGCAGTTGCAGAAGCAACAACAGCAACTGGAAGATACGACGCAAGAGTTACAGCAGCTGGAACAAAACTATCAGGCAGCGTTAACCCGGCTGGAACAGTTGCAACAGCTGCAGGATGAAACCGCCGCTTATCAGCAACAACTGACGGCCAATGCTGCCCAACTCGCTGCGCTGCAACTGCAACTGCAACTGGCAGAGCAGGAAGCCGACGCGAAACAACAGCAATTAACTCAGTTACAGGCGCAATGGCAGCAAGAACTGGCGGCGCAACAACAGCGCTTTGATAGCCTGAACGATGAGCATGAACAACTGCGCAAGCGCAGCACCGAGCAGCAACGCCAGTACTTCGAAGCGAAGAAACAGATCCATCAACAGTTGGCCGAGTACGCCGATCAGTGTGCTGAACTGACTGCCGAACGCGATGCGGTACTGGAGCAATTGGCTGGTCGCGGCCAGAATGGCGCAGCAGAGCTAACGCAGCAACTGCAACAATTACGGCAACAAAATCAGCATTTGCAGCAAGAATTGCAGCAACGGATCAGCGTAGAGGTGGTTGCAGACACTGAAGAAGTGGTACAGCTGCGCGAACAACTGGCCAGCCTGCAACAGCAGCATCAGGCCGCTGTGGCAGAACAAACTGCACAACAGGCCATGCAAACGGAAGCGTTACAGCAAGCACAGGCACAGCTTGCCGAGCTGCAACAGCAACAGGCTGCGGTAGCTACCGTTGATACAACCCAGTTGGATAGTCTGATCGCCGAACGCGATGAAGCCATCGCAGCGGCGGCCCGTCAAGCCGATCAGGTGGCGGATTTAACTCAGGAGCTGGCGCAGTTAAAAGCGATGCTAAACGCACCGGCCACTGAGAACTCTGACAATGTGGAACAATTAAGAGCCACTATTGCGCTGTTAAAACATCAGAGTGCCCTGACGGCTAATCATCAGGCAGAGCAACGTGAAATCATTAAACAACTGCGGGAAGAGCTGCAGCAGCAACGCGATCAGGCCTCGCAGATCCAGGCTGAGCGTTATCAGTGGTCGAAGCAAAAACTGCAATTGGAAGAACAGGTTAATTTTGTGAAATCAAATTCTGCTGCCACTATCGAACGACTAACCCGTTACCGCGAACAGGCGCAGGAGCGGATTGAGCAGTTGGAACGCAAATTACAGGAATGTTGTTAAGACGGCAGTAGTTTTACTGCCCTTTGCAAGCCGCAGCCGGCGCCGCTAATAACTGCTCCGGCGTATAGGCAAAGCGCAGCAGCGCCTGACGGCTGGCCTCACTTAGCTGTGGGTTTTCCAGTTTTAGCAGCTGCCGCTGCTCACAGCGTAACTGGTCAACAATGGTGCCATAATGGCGGCGAAAATGCTGCTGCACCACGCCATCGGCATAGGCCTGCTCCAGGCCTTTTTGTAAACGCTCGGCCAGCTGCGGAAAACTCTGCGACACAAAGATCATCGACAGCTGCGGATAATGCAATAACAAGCGCCGTTCAGCCACCAGACCCGTTGCATGCTCACTTTGCAAATCGCGTGCTAACTCATCCGCACTGCGGGCAAAACAATCGAAGCGCTGCTGGCGCACCATCTCAAACAGCAGCGTATATAAGGGGTTGGTGACAACTGTCAGGCTGTTATGCCGTAACACCGCTACGTCCGGCCAGTGGGTGCCTTGTCCGATTGTCAGATCGGCCTTTTGCCAATCCTGTAACGTCTTAACCGGCTCAAACTTATACTGCTGTCCGCTATTGATAATGCAGATCCGATAACCCAACAGCCCCTGACTTAATGGAAAATACACCGGTAGCAGATCGCGTTCGCGTTCCGGCGAAGGCGCAAACACCACCAGATGTAACAGCTTGCCGTCTTTTAGCAGTTGCTCGGCCCGGCCTTGCACCATCTCACCACCGAACGTCAGGGTAACAGGCCCATAATCCGCTTCAGTAACCTTTAACGCATACTCAATCAATTCGCGGTGCGGTGAGGTTTCCAGGTAATCGGCAGCGATAATTGGCGTAGCCGCACCTACCGCCGGGAGCTGCAATGCCAGCCAACAGCCCAGTAATAATCCGGAGCAAGCTAAACGCATAGGGTTCCTTCCTCTTAACACTGAGTCCGTTACTGACATTAACACTCAGTAAGCTTAAACCACAACTCCGACTTTATCAGAGCATATTCCAAGCGAATGATATAGGTAATATTACTCTTGGTTAAAGTTGGACAAACTGTATTTCAGTTGCTGCATATGCAGCAACTGCTAAGGAGCCTGGTACCGCTGCTGATTTTAAATGAGGGCGATAGTATTAGGCTGTAACAGTATCGGGGGCGAGTGTCCAATCTTCCAGACGGTGCCGCACCCGGATGATATAAATGTCGGTATCTGCTGTTACCTGATAAATAATAAGATGTGAGCCAACCGGGTGTAGATGTACCGGTGGGCTAATTTCTGTTCTAATTGGCGCCGCCAACGGATTCGCGGCTAAAAAATCGAATGTTGCGGCTAATTGGTTGTGATAACGCCTGGCTTGCTGCTCACCAAACTGTGTTGCACCACTAATGAAGATATTAATAATATCCTCTTCAGCCAGCTTACTTAGCTGATAGGCCATATTAAGCGCCCATTCGGGCCATAGCTTCTGCGGCTAACTGCACCATAGTCCGCTCTCCAGTACCGCTGGCAAGCCCTTCGGTAACCCGCTGTTGTAACTGGGCAATTTTTGCTGCTTGTTCCTGATCGCGCCGAATTAAATCTCTAACATAATCACTGGCGTTACTATAACGGCCATCCTTTGCTTGCAATTCAACCCATTGCTTCATGCTGTCAGGTAAAGACACATTCATCGTTGCCATTTATCTACTCCCGTGACTATCGAGGCTTATTAGCACAAAAGAGAGTATGGCAAACTTTGCCAATAAATCAAAATATAACTGGCCCCGGTGTTAATTTAAATTAACTAAAGCATTGCGCCTGCAACAGGCTTGTATGCAGGCGCAACTCATTTTCTATAACCTACTTCACGAAACCGGCTTTAACCGCGCTTTTGCCGCTAGCTTTTCGCCTAATTTGCCAGTTACCGCCCACACAATTAGCGCACCCCAGGCGATCACAGAAAAGCCTGCTGGTACATTTAGCAGCGCAATTTTTCCAAGATGGCGGCGGTTAAACAGCAGCGCTAGCAGACTGGGTAGAAACCATACCGCGAAGAAAAATAGACCAAATAACACCAGAAATACCCAATCGGCCTCTTGCCAGGTGTTACTGAATGTTGCGATCCACTGATTTAACATATCCATGACTTAGCCCTCTTGTTGAATTTTTTGTAACGTTGCGTCGATCACGATGGCAATCAGCCACATGGCGACAAAAAAGATGCCGAATCACACCAGCTCATTGCTATTACTTTGATACCAGGCTGGACTAATTTGCGTTAAACACTGTTGTAGTATTTCCATGATTTTTCCTTAGCTAGTAACATTAATTGTTTAGAGAAGGTGGTTAAAATTCAAACTGGCTTAGCGAGCTCAGTTGCGCCTTTAGCGCCTCGACCTGCATTAGGTTTCCCTGCTGCACCACAGTATGTAGGGTGTTAAGGGCATGCAGATCCGTAATTGGGTTAGCGGCTAACACAATAAAATCGGCGACATAACCTGCTTTTAGTTGCCCGTGATCGGTTAGCCCCAGATGATGCGCCCCACCACTGGTTGCCAGCTGTAATACCTGCCAGTTGCTTAAGCCGGCAGCTTTCGTCAATTCCAGTTCCCGCAAATAAAATGGGCCACTGGCAGTGCTGTCAGTACCTATCGCCAGCGGCACACCGGCGTCGTACAGACGTTTAAACAGTGCTTGTACTTTCGGTAATTGCTGCTGCGCCGCAGCAAAGTCTGCTGTGCTCCAGTCATAGCTGGGGGCAGCCATTAGCGCGCGCCAACGCTGGCGCATTTGAGGATGAAATACCCACATGGCGTCTTCTGGATAAATAGCATCAAGTTCTCGGGCAAAATAAAACAGCTCATTGACCACCATAGTTAAGTCGATACGCGTTTGCTGTTTTACTAAGGTAGTAATCAAACGCCGCATGGGCTCACTGTCGTAGTCCACATGCTGGAACCAACTATAAATAAAACGTTGGTTATAGTGGTTTTTACGCTCGGCTTGATAAGCTGCTTTGGCGGCGCCAGTTAACAGCTCAGCACTGGTGGGGAGGGCATGAGTTAAAATATCAATCCCTAAATCAGCAGCATATTGCCAGCTAACACTGTCCAAGTGTGCGATGGTTTTAAGCCGGGCCTCACGTGCTAAGCGCACGCCTAAAGCAACTTCATCTGCGGTCAAACCGGTATATAATTTAATGTAATCCACCCCCAAGGCTTGCTGTTTAGCAATTTCAGCCCGCCAACTGGCTTCATCCGTTGGGTAAATGGCTCCTCCGAAGATGGGCGTAGGTTCAAACACGTATCCGGCATAATGCAATTTCGGACCAAGCCATTGCCCTGCCTGCTGTTGCTGCACGTAATCAGCATTGGCCTGCGGATCCCCGGCGGGACTAAAGGCAGTAGTGACACCTGTCGCTAAGGTACTAATGGCGTGATAGCGGGTTACTTCACTATGACCTGCCATCGTTAGCACGGGTGCGCCGTCGCGCATTTCAACGCGGTGGGGCCCTGCCGTTAGATGTAAATGCACATCAATTAATCCCGGCAGTACATACTGTTGCTGTAAATCAATTTGTTTACTGGCGGCAGGCAAACTGGCAGCTTTTGCTTGGCCCATTTTCACAATACGGCCGTCTTGTACTAATAACCAGCCGTTAGTTAATTGCTGCTCAGTAGCTGGATTTATTAAGGTGGCATTATGATATAGCACGCTTTCGGACGCAGACACTGAGGGCAGTGCTGTAACAACTAAAGGCATGACCAAGGTCAGTATCCAAGGTTTGAATGTTACGGTGTTCATCTTTAATAGCTCCAACATGAATTGGGGATAATTACGGTGTTTGCTGTAGAAGTCGTAACCATGTTGTGAACCGTTACATCTTTTTTTTTAATTTTTTTATGTAACACTTTTGCCATTGCGGCAGACTATACCTAAGCGTTCAGAGAACTATCTGTAAATAACTTGGCTTTAAATAACTAAGCAGGGCGCTGAGCAATAATAAGAACGCTATAAAAATACAACAGAGAACATCGCGAGGTTTGTTTGAGATTTTTTAAGCACAGTGCCAATACGCCAGAGCAGTTTTTACTGCAGCTCTGGCAACACAATCAGGGTGCTATTAGCCGTACCCTGTTGGCTTCAGAGGCCGATCCGGCAGCGCGCCAGGATTTAAAGCAAGATATTTTTCTGGCGCTGCATCAATCAGCAGCCCGTATCCAAGCGGCAGAAATGCCACGGGCCTATTTGTTTCGCATTGTGCATAACGTTACGGTGGATCATATTGCCCGCGCCAGCCGCCAACAATGGCGTAGCTTAGAAGAGGAAGATCAACAGCATTTTGTGCAAGATTGTCCCTCTACGGATGTTGATGAACAGCAACAAAGTCAGCAACTCATGCACGCCGTACGACGCTTATCGCCGGCTAATCGGCAAGTTATTTTGCTGGCAATGGAAGATTTAGATGCCCCAGAGATTGCAGAAATCCTGCAGATCAATCAGGGCACAGTGAGAGTGCGCTTAAACCGTGCTAAAACAGAACTATTGGAGTTAATGCAAAATGGCAGATAACGTTGATTTTGCTGCGCTAGCAAAAAGCTGGCAACAACAAGCGACACCGCAGGAGCAAGCGCCCAGCGCTGAAGATTTAGCCAAAGCCAATCAGCGACAAAAGCGGCAACGATTGCTTATGTATGGCGAATGGTGTTGCGCTTTGGTAATGATGATAGCGGCTTATCTATTCCTAAGGGATATGCAAGGTTGGCTGGGTTATCTTACCGCAAGTTTTTTGCTTATCGGAGCGATAGCAACCCTCTGCGTAAGCTGGAAAGTACATAAACCTATACTGGCTTATGATAATTGGAGCAGCAATGGCCTACTGCAATTTCGGCTGCGCAGTTGTAAGTTAAGCCTGCAATATTATCGATATAACCAGCTTTCCTTTGCAGCCCTTATCATATTTAGTATCTTGTTGTGGCTAGGCAATTGGTGGCAACCGGGCGCTATTGCCCCAAAGGTACTGCAGTTGTATGGCCTGGTGATTTCACCGCTGTCAGTGCTGGGCATTTACTGGCTACAACGAAAAATACAGCAAAAGACCTTGGAGCTGGCGCGCTTAAGCACCCTTGCAACGGACTTTCAGCACGTTGAATAGCATACGTACAGACAACGCTACTCAGGCTATAACAGCAGCCAACCCAATAATACGCTGCCGGCAAACACCGGTAGCGACCAATAGTGGAACTCACGCCATAAACCGGGTTGTTTGCTAAGCCGCAATGCAATCAGGTTGGCCAGCGAACCTATAGCCAGCCCGAAGCCTCCGACACTGACGCCCCAGCTTAAGGCGCGCCAGTCGTCGGTAAAATGCTGCAAAAAAATCGCTGCCGGCACATTGGAAATCAACTGCGACATCAAAGCAGCTCCGGTATAACTGCCTCCAGGCAAGGCCAGCAACTGGGTCGCCAGCTGTTGCATCAGCGGCAGCTGTGCTAACAACCCGAGATCAATAAACATCAGGCTAAACACCACTAATAATAACCAGTCAATACCGCTGACTACGCTGCGCTTGAACAGTAAAAACGCTAATAGCACCAGCAAGGCGGCCTGAGGCGCCAACTGATGTTCCATCGCCAGAATAAATAACGGATAGCCAAGCAGTGACCAGCCAAATAAGCGCCGGTTGTCCAGGCTGGCCTGATGCGGCACTGCTACCGTTAAGTGGCGGGCGCTGAATGCCGGATAGCTGAGTAGCAGGATCAGCGCCAGCAAACTCAGGGCCAGCGGCGCCATCAGTAGTGTAAACTGCCAGAAGCTGTAGCCGGATGCCTGCCACAGCAGCAGATTCTGCGGATTGCCAATCGGGGTTAAGGCCGAGCCGGCATTCACCGCCAGCGCCAGAAAAATAATCAACCGCCCGGTCGCAATACCAGTTAACCGTCCCAGACTTAAGGTAATGGGGACCAGAATAAAGAGCGCGACATCATTAGTGACAATGGCCGCCAGCAGCGCAGCAAACAGCAGCAGTACGGCCGCCAGCAAACGCTCAACATGACACAGTGCCACCAGCCAGCCGGCAAAACGGGCCAGATAACCGCTTTCCTCGAGCGCTCTACTCAATAACATTAAACCGGCCAGCGCCGAAACCGTTTGCCAGTCGATTAACACCAGCACGCCGCCAGCAGTGGTTGGTTTTAACCACAACAACAACGGCAGCAGGCCAAGCAGTGCCAGCAATAAGTAATCTTCAGTCAGGCGGGACAAAACCCGGCGCATTAATGGCATTTTCGGGGCGGTGCTTTAAGACAAAAGAGCACTAGTATAGGGCTTTAGCTAGTCGGTAACAGCAGTTGGTACAATAATACTTCTTCCTGCTGCCAGTTAATCACACCCTGATTGCGAAAACCTAACTTCGCCAGCAACCGCTTTGAGGCATCATTTTCCATGCTGACCACCGCATACAGTTGCGCCAGGTCTAACGCTACCGCCCACTGAACGGCGGCCTTAGCTGCCTCTAGTGCATAGCCCTGGCCGGTATAGTCCGGCAACAAGGCATAGCCGAGATCAGGCGCATCCAGCGTCTCACGCTGAATTAAGCCACAAATCCCGATCAACTGGCCGCCTTGTTGCAACTCGATAGCGCGTAAACCAAAACCATACTGCTGGTAGCTGGCTAAGGGGCCGGCCGTCAAATAGGCGGCCGCCTCGGCTTCTGAGCGTACCCCGCGATCGCCGATGTTGCGGATAAAACTATTGTCGTTTAACAGCTGCAGCATAAAGGGGGCATCGGCCAGGGTCAGCGGCCGCATAATTAAACGGTGGGTATAAATCACGGTGCGTCCTCGGTTAGCCGCTGAACTGCGGCTGCTGCGCCTGATTAAGCACAATAGTATAGTTTGCCCGCGCCGGCAATTGCTGATAACTCAGCTGCGTCAGACGCTGAAATGGCAACATAAAACGTGCTAACTGCTCAGTCGTCATTCCGGTACCGCGTTGTTGCCAGAGCTGTTGCTCCTGTTTAGCGCGCCAGCGGCAAACACTGTCCCAATCCGGCGCTTTAAGCCAAATCAGCGGCTGCAACAAATCAAAGTAGGGTTGATAGCTTGCCGCCAATTGCTGGTTGACATAACGGCGCCAGGCACCGCTGCTATCTTCGGTGGCCTCCAGTTGATTCACTGGCGATACCAACCCGGATTCTGCTTCTGCCGCCAACCCCAAACACCAGCCTTCGACAATCAATAGATCCAGCTGTGCAGCAGGCCGGTCTGGCAAAGAATCATCCAGGGCTTTATCAAACCGCGGTAAGGCGACGGCTGCACCGGCCAGTACCTGTCTGGCATCACTGAGCGCCCGTCCGATATCGTGCGTACCCGGTACGCCACGCTGCGCCAGTAACGGATGCACAGTACCAGCTAGCTGCTGTCGCGCCTGGCGTGTCAGATAGTAGTCATCCAATGAGACCGCAGCACAGCCTATACCCTGCGCCAGCAACTCAGTAACCAGCAAGCTGGCCAGGGTGCTTTTGCCAGTGCCCTGGGCACCTGTGATGCCAATAACGGCTGGCGTGCTGTGCGCCCGCAGTTGCCGGCTGAGCATGCTTAATATTGCTTGATAGTTTGAAAGTGCAGCTCGATCTATCGGGGTGAGTTCGAGCTGTCTGAGAGTGGATCGCGCCAACATATCGCAGCACCTACGGCAGTCGGGGGACTGACTGCCGCAATAGTTTTACCGGCGGTTTTGACGGCGGACCAGAGCCAGCGGTAACAGCAGTAATACTAACCAGTGCATACTGCCAGAGCTTTTCTTCTCTTCTTCCTCTTCGGGTGGTAATACTGTAGCTTCATTCGGGGCAGGTGATAAACCGGCAGCCGTATTCGGGCGGGCATCGACAATCACGACACTTTCAATCATCACCAGATTATCGGTTGTCACCGTTTTACCGGCCGCGGCATCCGCTGCCGTGTAATCGCGAAGCGGGATGCTGGTCGCGGCACCGCCCATATTAAAGCGTTTTAACTTGGCAATTTCATCCAGAATTTCCAATCCTTGCTCTGAGATCTGACCAAACACAGTGAAACCACCGTTTTGTGCATCTAACTGAGCATTACCGGCATGGTTGTCTTTCAAATTAAAAAACCACTGACTGGTGGCACTGTCTGGCTGGCCGTCCAGTTTGGCCATGGCAATAGTGCCACGACGGTTGGACCACTTTTTCTCGTTCTTCACCGCGGCAAAGGTAGGAATAGCCTTTAATGGCAATTCACCGGGATAGTACAGACCACCACCCTGCACCACAAAGTCAGGCACCATACGATGGATCACCGAGTTGTGATAGCGTTCCTGTTCGACATATTTTAAAAAATTCGCTACCGTTTCCGGCGTGGTTTCATCGAACAAGTTGACCTCAAAGGTGCCTAACGAGGTTTTAAATTGTACTATGGTCGCTTGTGTGTAAAAGGGCAGCAGACTACTCACTAAAAGTGCCGCACCGGCAAACATCTTGGTAAATTGCATTGTTGTATCCGTTTCTGAGCCAGAGCACCAAGCATACTGCAAATCGCCCTCTTGAAGCCAGCCAAAAAACCGCCAATATCATGGCCAGCAGCTCCTAACAGCAGGATAGAGTCAATTGCGAATTGGCATGAGCTAACTAAATGCTTTAAGGTAAAGCACATCTATCCAGCGATAAGCGAGCCCCCTATGCTAAATACTGCGGCTAAACCCTTTGTAAAACTGGTCGAACGCTATCTGCCCGACCCCTATATTTTTGTGTTGCTGTTAACCCTGGTGGTGTTTGCTGCCGCCATGTTGTTTGAACAACAAAGCCCGCTGGCGGTTGTGACGCAGTGGGGCGATGGCTTTTGGGGCCTGCTCAGCTTCTCGATGCAGATGTTGCTGGTGCTGGTAGCAGGTTATATGCTGGCCAGTACGCCACTGGTCACCGGCTTACTGAATCATCTGGCCGCGCTGGCGAAAAGTCCGGGCCAGGCCATTATACTGGTGACACTGATTTCACTACTGGCCAGCTGGTTGAACTGGGGCTTTGGTTTGGTGGTGGGCGCCTTATTTGCCAAAGCTCTGGCACGACAGATTCAGGTCGATTACCGCTTGCTGGTAGCCAGTGCCTATTCTGGCTTTATTGTCTGGCATGGCGGCCTGGCCGGCTCAGTGCCGCTGACCATTGCCACACCGGGGCACTTTAGCGAAAACCTGATTGGTCTGATTCCAACGACTGACACCATCTTTGCCAGTTTTAATCTGCTGCTGCTCGCTATCCTGTTTATCGCGGTGCCGCTGGTTAACCGCTTAATGCTACCCAAAGCCGCTGACAGCATCTATGTCGACCCGGCTAAATTGCAGGATCAACCGGCACCGGCCGGCAGTAATGAGCGGCCGGCCGATAAACTGGAAAACAGTATGCTGCTGGCATTGTTAGTGGGATTTGCCGGTATCGCCTATCTGGTGCAGTATTTTGTCAAAGGTGGCAGTTTAAACCTGAATATCGTCAACTATTTGTTTATCTTTCTGGCCATAGTGCTACACGGCACGCCGCGGCGGTTACTGCACAGCCTGCAACAGGCGATCCAGGGTGGTGCCGGTATTGTGATCCAATTCCCGTTTTATGCCGGCATTATGGCAGTAATGATTCAATCAGGGCTGGCGCAGAGTATGTCGGAGTGGTTTGTCAGTTTCGCCAGTGCCCAGAGTTTACCGTTCTGGAGTTTTATCAGTGCCGGTATCGTCAATATCTTTGTACCGTCCGGTGGCGGCCAATGGGCGGTGCAGGCACCGGTAATGCTGCCTGCGGCATTAGAGCTGGGCGCCGATGTCAATCGGGTCGCGATGGCCGTGGCCTGGGGTGATGCCTGGACCAATATGATTCAGCCATTTTGGGCGCTGCCTGTATTGGCAATTGCCGGGTTAAAAGCGAAGGACATTATGGGCTTTTGTCTGCTGCAGCTGCTGATCAGTGGTGTCATTATCAGCTTAGTGCTGACCTTTGCCTGAATATAGCTTTGCGCTTGAACTATAGAGCCAACAGTCAATAGCTGTTGGCTCTGCGAGCTTTATTCTTCCGTTTTAAATAAACAGTGTTTAGCAAAATCTTTCGCTTCGTTGGCCGTCCAGTCGCCTTTCGGCTTGGCTTCCATGGCTTTACACCACTTTTTTGATCCGACTTCCGGGGCGCAACCCGCTAACAACAGGCCAGTTAACGCCACTAACGCCAATACCTTTTTCATGTTTTCCTCCTAATATCGGCCACTGCCGCTGTTCTATCATAACGAACTTTAAAGCATAACCGAAGCCCGGCTGGAGTCACTGACAGCATCCCGATTGAAGAGCGCAACAGGCGAGGCAAAACAGGAGGTTCGGCATTTTTACCCCGAATAGAAAAGTGCCAGAACTAGCACAAAATGTCTATTTCCGTTTAAGTTAAAAATAAGTATGCTGAGCCTCCATTTTGTAAAAAACCAGAGGAAAACATGGCAAATTACAATGAAGTAAAAACAGCCTGTGAACAATTACAACAAAGCGGTCAACCGATCACTCTGGAGCGCCTTATTAAACAAATCGGTGGCAGCCGCACCAGCATTATGGTGCACTTTGATCAGTGGTGTAGTAAAAATAATTATCAACCCCCTGCCGATCATGAGGACAAAGCCGCGAAAGGTGGCCTGGGCCTGAGCGCACTCTCTTCGCTGTCAGAAAAAGTACCGGGTTCTTTATCAAAATTATTACAACTTGGGAAACGCCAGCAGGTTGAGAAAGATCAGCCAGAACAGCATAGCGGCGCAGATAGCAACACAGAAGACCCACAATTGCAGCAAGCGCTGCATGAGCTGGCGACAGAGGAGCAAACTCCAACCGTTGCTGAGGTAACGGCTGCGGTAACCGAAACACCCGAAGAGACAGCTCATGAGCCAGAAACTGTTAGTCTGAACAATACAGCAACAGAGACTGCGGCGATGGTGGCGGCAGAATCAGCGCCAACTGTTATAGCAGCGCCAATGCCGGTAACAGAGCTTAATGCCGAGCAACTGGCCGAGCACGAACAACAGTATGCGGAATTGCAACAGCAGCTCAATCAGCTAAGACAGCAAATTCAGGAACAAAATGCTGACAACAGTGACCTGCATCAACAATTTACTGATGCACAAAAGTTAGCAACCCAACGCCAGAAAGCACTGAATGAGTTACAGCAAAACCTGAATCAGCACCAGGCCGATATCAGTCAATTAAAACAACAGTTGCATCAGCTGGAACAACAGAAAACCACGGCTCATGAGGCCGCCAGAGCGGCAACTGAGCAACTGGAGATCCTGACCCAGAAGTTTGACAGCCTGCAGCTTGCCTATAATGAGCTGCACTCCTCATCCAGCTCAAAACAATCTGAGCATGTAACGCAACTGGAGCAACGGCTGGAGCAGATGCAACAGGAGTTGTCGCAGCAGAAACAACAGGTTGCCTTGCTGGAGCAGCAATTACAAAAGGCCGAGCAGGCCTATGACAATCAGCAGAAAAAGCTGCAACAGGAACAGGAAGACGCGGCAAAACAACTGGCAGCCTTTAGCCAGGCGCAGGCACAACTGGCCGAGCAGGAGCAGCAACTGGTTAAACTGCAGCAGGCTCAGGAACATTATCTTGAACAGCTGAAAGAAGCGAAAGAAGTGATAGAAGAGCAAGCCGAGCAAATTGCCAACCAAACCCGGCAGCTTGAATCACTGACTGCCCAATTACCAGAGATGCGCTCTGAACATGAATTTGAAGCACAAGAGCAGGAGTTACAGCGTCTAAGAGCTCAGTTACAAGTTTATGAAAGCAAGCTGGCTCACTTACGCGATGCTAATGTGATGCTAAAAGAGCAAAGTGAAGTTACCGCCGCCAATATCGCCAGACAACGCGAAACTATTAAACTGCAACGAGATGAGTCGCAGCAGCTGCGGGAAGCGCAACAACAGGCGCTACTGGAAAAGTCGCAGATTCAACAGCAGCTTATCAAGCTGGAAGAACAATTAAGCTTTGTTAAAGACAATAGCAGTTCGACCATTGAGCGTTTAACCTTCTCCAACAAACAGGCGCAGTTAAAAATTGCCGCCCTGGAGCAGCAACTCAAAAATGCAGGGGTAGAAGCCTAGCCCTGATCCAACTGGCGGCAGCGGTAGCTGCCGCCCATCATTGCTCGTGCGCCAGTAACCAGGCTTTTTTATCCAGCCCGCCGGCATAGCCGGTCAAAGTACCGTTAGCACCAATCACCCGATGACAGGGCACAATAATCGCCAGCGGGTTTTTACTGTTGGCCAGTCCTACCGCCCGCACACCTTTTGGATTCGCAATAGCGATAGCGATATCACGATAGCTGGCGGTGCGACCATAGGGTACTCCGGTCAGGGCGCGCCAGACCTGCTGCTGAAAGGCGGTGCCGCTTGCGGCCAGCGGTAAATCAAATTCGGTCAGTTCTTTGCCAAAATAGGCAGCCAGTTGCGTTTTGGCCGCCAGCAGCAGCGGTTGCTCACTGCAAGCTTGTGTCGCCGCAGCACAAAAGCTGACAGCAGTAAGACCTTGCTCGTTAGCCGCAATTTCAATCAGCCCCAATGGACTGTGCAGATAGTTGTAATACATTCTCACTCTCCTAATCAGCCAGCGGCGGTTTTGCCAGCGACTGCCACAACTGCAGGGTTAAATAACTACGCCAGGGCCGGCCGCTCTCTGCGGTTAACGCCAGCTCAGTTTGCTGCAGGGCGTTCTTAATACCGGCATCACCGGCCAGCCAGATATCCGGATCGCCCAAACCGCGCATCCGGGCGTACTGGCAGGTCCAGGGGCCAATACCTTTTAGCTGTTGCCAGCGGTCGATATTATCCGGCTCGGTATCATGCAGCATATGTTCACTAAAGCGACGCAAGGTATCCCGTCGCGCCTGTGGCATTTTCAAAAAACCTAATTCACTAGCCGCGATTGCTTGCGCAGTAGGAAAGAAGCGCGGCGCCTCCACCAGAGTAGCCGCCACGCCACAGGGTGCACCCAGCTGCTTTACCAGCGTATTTAATAGCTGCCGGGCGGCCTGCACGCTAACTTGCTGCCCTAGAATTGCCCGCACTCCAGCTTCAAAAGGGCTCCATAAGCCGGGTAAGCGCAGGCCCTGGCAATAGCCTGTCTCTTATACACAAATCCCCCGGTTTTTACTGGGGGATTTTTTGAACTCTCCGCACGCTTTCCGATCAGATCTTTCACTTAATCTAAAGGTGAATACTGATGAACAATGCACAATGGGCAAAAAGTACTTTTGGTCAGGCCGACTTAGGGGATCCCCGCCGAACCACACGTCTGGTAAAGTTAGCGGAAACCTTAGCAAACGATCCAGGAAAGCCATTCGTGTCTATTACACAATCCCCCGCCGATATGGAAGGCGCTTATCGTTTTATCCGTAATGAGCACGTCAATGCTGACGCGATAGCAAAAGCAGGCTATCTGGTCACAGCAGCGCAAGCCGCCAAACATAATTTATTACTGGCTTTAGAGGATACCACTGCCATCACTTACAGCCATCGTTCCGTGCGAGATGAGCTTGGTCATGTCAATCAAGGAAATAACTATCGGGGCATACTTGCGCACAGCGTTTTGTTATTCGCTCCTGAGCAACAAGAGCTTGTTGGATTAATTGAACAATCCCGCTGGACACGGGATATCAGCACGCGCGGAAAGAAACATGTGCGAACACAAACACCTTATGAAGAGAAAGAAAGCTTCAAGTGGCAGTCTGCTTCGGTCAATCTATCGGCACGATTAGGCGCTAAAATGGCCGATGTGATATCCGTCTGCGACCGCGAAGCTGATATCTATGAGTACTTGCAGTATAAGCTCTCAAAGCAACATCGCTTCGTGGTTCGTTCCATGCAGAGTCGCCATATTGAGCAGTCTGAACAGAAGCTCTACGACTATGCTGCAGGTCTTGAAAGCGCCGGACAAAAGCAAATCCATATAGCGCAAAAAGGTGGACGTAAAGCACGTACAGCAACAGTAGACATTGTCTTTGCGCCAGTCACGTTGCAAGTGCCGGCAAATAAGCGTGGCGAATCACTATCGCTTTATTATGTCGGGTGCGAAGAGCGAGCCGATGACAAAAACGCGTTAAATTGGCATTTGCTGACTACCGAACCAGTCCAGAGCAAAGCAGATGCACTGAACATCATCCGTTATTACGAGCATCGCTGGTTAGTAGAAGAATATCACAAAGCCTGGAAAACGGATGGTACAGATATTGAGAATGCCCGCTTACAAAGTAAAGATAACATTGAGCGGCTTGTGACCATCAGCGCCTTTATTGCTGTAAGAATAGTGCAGCTGAAGTTTGCGCGCGAACAACCAGACGAGATAAGTTGTGAACAGGTGCTGTCGCCAAAAGCCTGGAAATTGTTATGGATAAAACGGGTCAGCAGGACCTTACCTGACACCGTCCCCTCGATGAAGTGGGCTTATACCGAGCTTGCAAAGCTCGGTGGGTGGAAAGATACAAAACAAACCGGCAAGGCCTCGGTCAAGGTATTGTGGCAAGGATGGTTCAAACTACAAACCATCCTTGAAGGTTATGACCTAGCAAAGTCTCTTGAGGCTGACTTGTGATCAAGAGACAGGGCAGTTGACCGGGGTTTGTTTTTTATGGCGCTTAATCAGAACTGGTAATTAATACCCAGGCTCAGATTATTGGCTTTTAACTTGTAGCTTTCACTGCCGTCACGGAAGCGCTCCTGCGGTAGCTGTAAATATTCCAGGGTCGCGGTGAGTCTGGGGGTAAATTTCAGACCAGCGCCGACGCCCCAGGCAAAGCCATCCAGCGTCTCGCTATCGGTAAAACGAAAACCCTCGTCCTGCACCTCATATTTAAATTTACTGGCACCATAACCGGCTAAACCGTACAGCGATAAGCTATTGGAAAACGGTACGCCGGCCTTTAACAGCAGCATACTTTGTTGGTCAACGGTCAGTTCCTCCAGATAACCCGGCTCGCGGTAACGCTCGCCTTTGACACCGGTACCAAAGCGTACCTCAGCAGCGACGTAAGGATTAAACTGGTAGCCAGCCAGCACAGATAAGGTGGTAAAGTCGAAGGAAATACTCTCACTACTGTCCCTTTCTTTTAGCTTAGTGGCGCTGACCTGGCCACCGACATAGAACGGCGAATCCATAGCCAGAGCTGGTGCAGCCAGAGCGCTGATCACGAAAAGCGCGATAAAGGGTTTTAACATAACAGCGTCCTCTTAGTTGGGGTAACGCTATCGATACTGCAGCCCGCCCGCTGAATTGCACCTTAATAGCGCTGAGCCTTTGCGTTATGTTCGCTACGACAATGTAACAACTTGTAACTCGCAGCGCAGTCTTGCTGGCGCTTATCTCAGTTTTTCTCAACATGGTCGAAAGCAAGCTGGTATTGCCGGCAAAAGCTGTTATAACAAAGGGCTAACAAAAAGACAGGGAATCCAACAATGAAGATGTTCCTTCGCGCTGCGTTACTGGGTAGCTTGCTCAGTTGCAGTCAACTGGCACTGGCAACGGCTGTGGATATTGGCTATCAGCAGCCGGTAAAAGAGATTGTAGCTATCGTTGATGCGGCACCGGCACCGGGGGCGATGTTAAGCCCAAATGGCAAGCTGATGCTAAGTACCGGTTTTGCCGCCTTACCGGGTATTGCCGATCTGGCGGCACCGGAATACCGGCTGGCTGGCGTAAGGTTTAATCCGGCGAATAATGGTCCGTCACAACCACGCTATGTCTCGTCATTACAATTGATCGAGTTGGATACGCAGCAGACAAAAACGATCAAAGGCTTGCCGAAGGATCTGAAAGCGGTCAATCTGAATTTCTCCCCCGACAGCCGTTATCTGGCTTTTATTCAACTGGAAGATAACGAAGCCCAACTGTGGCAGGTGGATCTGCAAAAACTGCGGGCCAGCCGCTGGAGCAATATCCGGTTAAATGCCATCTGGGGGGGCTCGCTGCAATGGACTGCTGATAGCAAAGCGATTTTTGCCGCCAGTATTCCGGCCAAACGGGGTGCTGAACCGGTGCAAAGCAAGGTGCCAACTGGCCCGGTGATTACCGAAGCCCGTGGCCGCACTGCACCAGCCCGTACCTATCAGGACTTATTAAAAAACAAACATGATGAAGCCCTGTTTAGCTACTACTTTACCAGTCAGCTGGTAAAAGTCGGCCTGAACAATAAGGTGACTACCCTGGGCAAGCCACAACTGCTGCGTGGTGCCGAGTTATCGCCGGACAATAACTTTATTCTGGTCAGCCGTATTGAGCAGCCGTTTTCCTATGCGGTACCGGTATCGCGCTTTGCTTATACCACCGAGGTGTGGGACGCCAGCGGCAAGCTGCAATATCAGGTGGTGCAGCAACCGGTAGCCGATAATTTACCGATAGCCTTTGACGCGGTTATCACTGGCCGGCGCAGTGTAGGCTGGCGCCCGGATCAGGCGGCAACACTTTACTGGGCTGAAGCGGCGGATGGTGGCGATCCGGCGAATAAAGTGACAGTACGGGATCAGCTGTTCCAACTGGCTGCACCTTTTAACGCCGAGCCAGAAAAGCTGTTGGATTTAAGCTTCCGTTTCTCCTACCTGTTAGCGGCCGCCGATGGCAGCCTGTTGGTCTGGGAGCGTTGGTGGCAGGATCGCAATGAAAAAGTCTGGTATCTGGATCCGGCGCAGCAAGCCCGGGTATTCTGGGAGCGCTCCTCTGAAGATCGTTATAATGATCCGGGCAGTCCGTTATTAACCACGGCCGCTAACGGCCAGCGCTTGTTGCGGGTAGCGGATGGCGCTATTTATTTAACGGGCGTAGGCGCGTCACCAGAGGGTAACAGACCCTTTATCGATCAACGTCAGCTGGCTACTGGCGAAACCCGCCGTTTATGGCGTTCGGAAGCGCCTTTCTACGAGTTCCCTTATACGCTGTTACCATCAGGCAAGCTGTTAACCCAGCGTGAGGCGCCGGATCTGCCGCCGGATTTCTACCTGCGCGATCTCAGCAGCGGTGAACTGACAGCCCTGACCAAAACACCGCACCCGATGCCGCATACCCAGGGTATTAGCCGTGAGCTGATTAATTATCAGCGTGCTGATGGTATTCCGATGTCGGCGACACTGCTGCTACCTGCCGGCTACGATAAAGCCCGCGATGGCGCACTGCCGACCGTGATTTGGGCTTATCCGCGCGAGTTCCGCAGTGCTGACGCTGCCGGTCAGGTTAGTGATTCGCCGTACCGTTTTAACCGCATCAGTTACTGGACACCGCAGTTCCTGGCAACTCAGGGCTATGCGGTATTGGATAATGCCACCATGCCGATCGTTGGCGAAGGGACGCAGGAGCCGAATGATAGCTTTATCGAGCAACTGATCTTAAATGCGGAAGCGGCGATTGCTGCAGGTGTAGAGCGCGGCGTAACAGACCCGAACCGGGTGGCGATTGGCGGTCATTCTTATGGTGCCTTTATGACAGCAAATCTACTGGCGCACTCCAATTTGTTTAAAGCCGGTATTGCCCGCAGCGGCGCCTACAACCGTAGCTTAACGCCGTTCGGTTTCCAGATGGAGCAGCGTACCCTGTGGGATGATCCGGAGTTATATGTGCGGATGTCGCCGTTCTTCCATGCCGAAAAAATTAAGACACCCATACTGCTGATCCATGGTAGTGATGATAATAACGCCGGCACTTTCCCCATGCAGAGCGAGCGCTTATATCAGGCGATTAAAGGCAACGGCGGCACCACCCGCTTAGTGATGTTGCCACTGGAATCACACGGCTACCGCGCCCGTGAGTCTGTGCTACATATGCTGTGGGAAACCACGGCCTGGCTGGATGAGTTTGTGAAAAACGCTAAGGCCGATACTGCCAAGTAAGTTGTGTTGCAATAAAGTTAATCTATAATAAAAAGCGCTGCTAAACCCAGCGCTTTTTCTTTTGCTGCGACTAGGACACGAGATCTGCGCAAAAGCGCGAACAGAGATTTCCGACATTGTTTTAGCGCCTCGTCGCTGCTCATAAGTGAGGTGTTTGGTACTGAGTTTATCAACGCTGCGAGGCTTAATAAGGAGAGAGCATGCGGCCATATATCCCCATGATATTACTACTGCTATTTTTTGGCGGACTTGGATTATGGAATATTTTCGATAAGCTAAATACTGGTCAGGTGCTGATTAGTGTTGACTATTTAATCCCGGCAATTTTGCCGTTGGGCTTATTGTATAGTGGTCTGATATTCGCGCTTGCTAAGCTCGCAGACCGCTATCGGAAAATAGGCCAGCCATCATCGCAACATAAAAAGAATGACAATTGATCTGTTATTACAGCTGAGTTTTACATCAGTGGGAGCTGGTTTTGGCTATAAGTTTGCTTGTGCGCTGCAGAACAAAGAGCCTAAACCAGACGAAAATAAGCAGGCTCTTTACTGCGGTATCATTACCTGGTTGATCGGTTTGGTATTCCATTACCTCAATCTGTAGACAACACAAATGCGTTCTTTCAATCATGCAGTGCTCTGCATAAAGTGCGCACTTTTCAGAGCGGGTCAAAAACGCAGATCTTGTCTGGCCGTTAGTTAGCAACCAGTACAGCGCCCCATTTGGCTGGAATCGTTAGTTGCATGGTATCGCCATTGTGGCTGATTGCTAGTTGGCTTAGCGCATCCTGCCAGTTGGCCTGTGCTTTTGGTAGGGTGATCTGCTGTGGCTGCTCGCTATTGTTTAACAGTACCCGTACCCGTTGTTGTTGGTAACGGCGCTCAAAGCCATACAGCTCGCGCTGGTCATCGACCAACAGGGTCTGATAATCCCCCAGTCGCAAAGCCGGCAGTTGCTGGCGCAGTTGAATCAATTGCCGGTAATGCTGCTGTAACTGACGATTTACCGTAACCTTGTCAGCAGGCCGTAAACTCCCATCCGGGTTAGTGATTTCGTCTTCGTAACGAATATCGTCCCAGATCATTGGCTTACGATCATCAGGGTCGTTAGCGCCCCACATCCCGACTTCATCGCCATAGTAGACCATCGGTGCCCCGACATAGGTCATTTGAAAAATAACAAACAGCTTTTGTAACCGCAGTTCCTCAGCGTTAGGTTTGCGCACCTGATACGCTGGATTCTGGCTGACTTGTGACAACTGAAAATAGGTGCCCCAGTCGCGGAAGTTACCGATGCCACGGTTCACAATATGGGAGCCAATCCGGTTCGAATCGTGACTGCCAAATAAATTCTGGGTGACGTAAGCCACGCCCTTGGGGTACAGCGCGCGCATTTCAGCCAGCTTGGCGTCAAATTCGCTTGCCTTAATCCGTTGTGGCGCCGGGTTAAACATAAACTCAGCGGCGGTGAAGGCAAAGTTATAGTTCATTTCACCGTCAAACTCATCGCCCTGAAAATAAGGTTTTACCAACTCCGGCGGCATCACCAGTTCGGCAGTGATGTAGGCGTCAGGGTTCAGTGTTTTGACATGCTGCCGCCAGTCTTTCCAAAAGCCATGGGCGACACAGAAAGCGACATCTAATCGCCAGCCATCAATACCGAACTCGCGGCCCTGACCTTTCGGATTCATCCAGCGCGCAGTGGCGGCAAATACATAATCCCGTGGCCCGGCAACCAGACCCTGGGCATCCTCTTTAAACTCGGGTAATGACGCGACACCAAACCAGCCCTCATACCGGAATTCACTACCGGTTTTTTCATCACGAAAGCTGTGTACGGTAAACCAGTCTTTGTAGGGCGATTGCTGCTGATGCTGTTGCAGATGCTGAAAGGCAAAACTGTTAATGCCCATATGGTTAAACACACCATCAAAAATAACCCGGATACCACGTTGCTTCGCTTGTTTGATCAGTTCCAGCGCCAGTTCATCGGCTTTGGTCCAGACCCAGGTGCTGGGGTCTAATGGATTCTCGGTGGCAATCAGTGCCCGGTCACCCGCCGGATCCGGACCGAAATTTGGGTCGATATGGTGAAAGCTGGCCGCATCGTATTTATGCAGTGAGGGAGCAGTAAAAACCGGGTTTAAATAGATCGCATTGAAACCCATATCTTGAATATAGTCGAGCTTGTCAATCACCCCCTGCAGATCGCCACCGTAGCGGCGGCGTAACAGATGTCGCCATAATTCAGGTTCACCGTTGGCCACTTCGTAGGGCTGGCGTTTGTACCAGTCGCTGCCCCATGGATGGATCTGCCAGACTTTAGGTGGCTCAGCCGGATCGGCACCGGCAATATCCCCTACCGTCGGGTTATTGCTGGGATCACCATCGCGAAAGCGCTCCGGAAACACCTGATACCAAACCGCACTTTTTGCCCAGTCTGGCACGAATTCACCTTGTTCGTTTAACGCGATCGGGCCTCTGGGAGTAGCATCGGATGTTTGCGGGCAGTAAGCCTGAGCGGGTTGCGGATAACACAAGATAATGCCAGTGACGGCGCTTGCCAGCATTAGAGCCAGGGATTTTCTTAACATCATGTTCTCTCATTTATTGTTAGAAAAACGCCACCGTTTTGGGTGGCGTGGCGTTCTGCTGGCCGCTGCACGATAGCATTAAGCCCGCGTTTAATTTCAACCTGCTGTGAGCGCTTAACTGCGCGCCTGCTTAATTTCTTGCATCAGCTGCAGTACCTTGTTATCGCTCAGAATCGTCTCGATATTCTGCGGTAACTTGCGCTGCCAGTTCGCATATTCAGTGCTGGTACCCGGTATATTGACCGGCGTTTCCAGCAATACCAGGTCTTCCAACTGATAGGCGAATAAGCGTGCCGGCGTCGCTGCGGTATACAGATGACAGGCACGAACCAGCGTTGCCGCATCCGGCTGCGCAATGCCGAGCTGCTGTTGCAGGATCTGCTTTTCGCTCTCTCTTAGCTGGTGCAGGCTGTCGGCCACGGCTGGGCTGGGGAATAAATCCAATTGATGACGTAGCGCTAAGTCCAGTTCCTGCCAGAAGCCGACCAGCGTAGGCATATCGTGTGTGGTAACTGTTGCCAGTGCCTGCGGTGGATAGGTCAGATCCCGGTGTTGATAGCTGCCAGCCTTTTGCTCCAGCATAAATACCCGGTAAGACAGTACCTGATAATGCTGCATCAGTTCACTGATTTCCGCTGGTACCGTGCCCAAATCTTCCCCAATCACGACGCAGTGATTACGCTGGCTTTCCAGTGCCAAAATGGCAAACAACTCCTGCGCCGGCATCCGCAAATAACAGCCGGCTGTGGCATCGGCGCCGAGCGGGCAACACCAAAGCCGCAATAATGCCATCACATGGTCCAGCCGTAAGGCGCCGGCATAGCGCATATTAGCGCGGATCAGTTCAATAAAGGGTTGAAAGGCTTTTTGCTGCAGCGTCACCGGGTTGTAAGCTAATAGCCCCCAGTTCTGGCCTTTTGGCGCCATAATATCCGGCGGTGCACCGACACTTAAATCCAGCAAGAAGTCATCCGGCGCACCCCAGCTCTCGGCGCTGCTACGGCTGGTGCCTACAGCGACATCACAGTATAAACCAATGGCCATACCTTGTTTGCGGCACTCGGCTTTCACCTCTGCCAGCTGCAGCTGTGCTAACCACTGTAAATACAGCTGCTGTTCGATAGCGCTGGCATGTTGTTTGGCAATGGCCGCAACGGCGGGGCTATGCGGGTTTTGCAGTTCTGGCGGAAATTGCTGCCAGGCGGCGGTTTGCAGATCTTGCCAGAACAATTGGCCCTGTAGTACCGAGAATACGGCCCACTGATACAGACTCACGCCGGCCTCTGCTACGAAAACCTGAAACGCCTTGGCCCTTTCACTTTGCTGCGCCAGTTCATGTTGCTGAAAATGCTGAAACAGTAAGGTCGCGACCTGCTGCTTTAAGGCGGCAACGGCCGGATAATCAACATTCGCCGTGGCGCGACAGGCGGCGAGCTGCTGCTGAAAATCGGCACTGGCGACTAGCTGTTGTGCTGCGGTACAGGCGTGATAATCCGAGGTTTCATCCAGCGCGACATAAAGCGTGTTTAACCATAAACGGCTGCTGGGGCTGTACGGGCTGCAATCCTGTGGCAGCATCGGATAGAGCGCATGCAAGGGGTTTAAGCCGATAAAATCGTTACCTGCCGCTGCTAATGGGGCAACCATAGCTTTGAGGTCAGCAAAGTCACCCATACCCCAGTTGCGGGCAGAGCGCACCGCGTACAGCTGTACGGCTGGGCCCATAGTTTTATGCAGGATGGCGCTGTCATGCAGCTGAAAACAGCGGGCCGGCGTCACAATCAGTTGTTGGCTCAGAGTCTGCTTACCATCTTTTAGCGTCAACTGATGGTAGCCGAGCGGTAAGTCCAGCTGAAACGGCAAATTAAAAGCTAGCATCGCAACGTCATTGATTTCGGCGCGTTCCGCAATATCTTTGGCCTGCAGTAATAACTCACCGCTTAACACTTCACCATCTTCCAGCGTGATCTGCCACTGCCAATGACTATTCGCGGCAGACGCGGCTAACTGTAACCTCACCGTAAAAGCTTGCTGCTGTTCAGCTACCGTGACCGGCGGTATTGCTTGTTGCCAAGCTGAATGTTGCAGCTTATGGATCTGAGCTGTAATGAGTTGCGGATCACTCAAATCGAAACCCATAGCTTGTAAAATGGCTTCCTGGGTTTCAGGCGCAATATGTTCCTGATGACCATTCGCATGAATATAGCTGTCTTGCAAGCCAGCAAGGCTGGCAAGCTGTTTAAGTTGTTCCATATACCACCTGTCGAGAGGGTGTGGTGTTTACGACAAGCATAAACAGCGCTGCCTGAATAAGAAACATCCTGCATACGTATGCAGTTGCTCAGAGCGCCATACTTTATCTTCCACTGTTGTTTTTCGCGATACTTTTGCTCTCAACTCTGCGTCAAGCTTGGGTGTCGCTATCTGTCTGGTGCACAACAATAGTGCAGCTTTCCAGCACTTGCACTCTGCTTGTGCGTCTTTTGCACTATGAATACGTATTCATATTGAGGTCACGCCCGAATAAGTTTAATAAATGAGCATGGCGAAACCACAGCTGACAGATTTCAGTCAGACTTTCGGTTTAGCAGCAGTAAAACAACAACACACCGGGGTAGGTAGGAATATGAATAAGTTTAAACTCAGTATGCTGACATTAGCATTGGCAGCGGCTGGAAGTAGCTCGATGGCGCTCGCGCAACAGGAGAATACCCAAGCACAGCAAGCACAAGAAGAAGCCGTTGAGGTGATTGCTGTCAGAGGTTTCCGTCGTAGCTTACAAGAATCGCAAAACATTAAGATGTTTAACAGTTCTATTGTTGAAGCGGTTTCTGCAGAAGATATTGGTAAGTTACCAGATGTGAGTATCGCTGAGTCACTGGCGCGTTTACCTGGGTTGACAGCACAACGTCTTAACGGCCGCAGTCAGGTCATCAGTATTCGCGGTTTAGCACCGGATTTTTCTACCGCATTATTAAATGGCCGCGAGCAAGTCAGCTCAGGTGATAACCGCGGCGTAGAGTTCGACCAGTATCCTTCTGAGTTACTGAGTGGTGTTGTTGTTTATAAAACGCCTGACGCAGGCTTAATTGGTCAGGGCCTTGCTGGTACTGCCGATATGCGTTTGGTTAGCCCGCTGGCACACGGCGAGCGTACTGTGGCAGTGAACGCCCGTTATGAATGGAGCCAAATCAGTGCGTTGAATGCCGGTGCTGACGATAACGGTAAGCGTTTCAGTATTTCTTATATCGATCAATTTGCGGATAACACTATCGGTGTGGCGCTAGGTTTTGCCACCATTTCTAATCCAATGCAAATTGAGCGATTTGAAGCTTGGGGATACGCCGACACGGCTGAAGGTAACAAAGTAATTGGCGGTGCTAAGTTATACGCCAATTCAAATTTACTGGAGCGTGACGGTTTTATCGGTGTCTTTGAATACAAACCTAACGATAATTTTAGTAGTACAGTAGATTTGTACTACTCAAAATTTGACGAAACACAGCGCACCAGTTTTATCGAATTACCTTTGTTCTGGGGCGGTGCTCCATTAGTTAACCCGACGGTGGAAAATGGTCTTGTCACCTCGGGTGGTTACACTGGTGTTAAGGGTATCGTCCGTAACCATGGTAACTTCCGCGAGGCTGATTTGTTTTCTGTCGGTTGGAAAACCGAATTCAAATTATCAGATAGCTGGGACGCGACTTTAGATCTGAGCCATTCCTCTCTCGATCGTACAGATTTGATTTTAGAGTCTGACGCGGGCACCGGGCCAGCCGGTTCAGGCGCACTGGATAATTTATCATTTGCGATGGGTAAGCGCGGTCCGGTCTTTAACTCAACCCTGAATTATGCCGATCCGAATTTGATTCGCCTGACCAGTCCACAAGGCTGGGGCGGCGATATTATTCCTGGTGGCCAGTTAGGTTATTACAATTCACCATCTATTACCGATGATCTTAATCAGGTACGTTTAAGTGCCCGTACTATGCTGGAAAGCGAGAATTTCGATTCGCTGGAAGTGGGTTTAAACTACAGTAACCGCGAAAAAGATAAAAAAGCTGATGAATTCTTTCTGGCATTGCCGGGTGGAGCCTTATCTGCACCAATTCCTAACATCGCCGGTACCACCAGTTTAGCGGCATTCGGGATCCCAGGCATGGTCAGCTATGATCCGCGACAGTTGATCGACAGCGGTGCTCTGGTGCGGGTACGCAATCCTAACGCCGATGTGCTGATTAAGGATTGGAATGTTGCGGAAGACGTGGTGACAGGATATGTGAAGCTGGGTATTAATAGCCGTGTCGGCGATATTCCGGTAACAGGTAATGTCGGTACCCAGATTGTCCACACTGATCAATCATCTTATGCTTTAGCGGCTTCAGGTACAGGCATTAATGTATCTTCATTCCGGATTGATGGTGGCGATAAGTACTGGGAAGTATTACCAAGCCTGAACCTGAACTTTGAAGTGGGCACAGGTAAATACGTGCGGGTTGGTTTAGCTCGTACTATGGCCCGGGCCCGGATGGACCAACTGCGCGCCAGCCAGGACTATAGTTTTAACCCAGCACTGAATAACGCCCAGGCGAGACCGGAGCAAAACTCACCTTGGAGCGCCTCTGGTGGTAACCCAACGTTACGGCCGTGGATTGCCAATGCAGTTGATGTGTCTTATGAACAGTACTTTGATGATAGCAAAGGCTACATGGCTATCGCGGCTTTCTACAAAGATTTGGAAAGTTATATTTATGACCAACAGGTGATCCAGGACTTTACCGGCTTCCCATCTGGTGGTGAAGTACCGGTAATTAACCAAGGTCTTGCCACAACGCCACAAAACGGCAAGGGAGGTCGTATTAATGGCCTGGAATTTACCTTGTCTGCCAGCGGTGCGATGATTATGCCACAGCTGGAAAGCTTCGGTGCCATTCTGACCGGTTCCTGGACCGACAGCAGCATTCAGTCTAATCCGAATGATCCTGCTACGCCGCTGCCAGGTTTATCTAAACGGGTAGCGAACCTGACGTTCTATTATGAGAACGATGGCTTCTCTGCCCGGGTCAGCAGCCGTTACCGTTCTGACTTCCTCGGCGAAATCTCAGGTTTCGGTAATGGTCGTGACCTGCGGATGATTGAAGCTGAGACCGTTGTCGATGCACAAATCAGCTATAGCTTCTCGGGTCGTTATGAAGGCTTAACTCTGTTATTGCAAGCAAACAACCTGACGGATGAGCCATTCGTGCGGGTAGAAGGTGATGACAGCCGTCGCGTTATCGAGTATCAGCGTTATGGTCGCTCTTATATGGCTGGTTTGTCCTATAAGTTCTAATTACACCTGACGTAAGTAGAGGCCCCTGTTACTATCGCCGATAGACAGGGGCCTTTTTGTTTGGAGGAAAGGTGAATAATACACATTTAAACGCCGTGCGCCGGGTATTGATTGTCGGTGGCGGTACTGCAGGCTGGATGACGGCGGCGATGCTGGCACGGATCCTGGGTGAACAAATTGAATTGCGGCTGGTGGAGTCTGATGCCATAGGCACTGTCGGCGTCGGCGAAGCGACTATCCCGGCAATTCAGCATTTTAATGCTGCCTTAGGCATTAATGAGGCCGAGTTCCTACGCGAAACCAAAGGCAGTATTAAGCTGGGCATTCAGTTTGAGAACTGGGGCGGTTTAGGTGAGAGTTATATGCATGCCTTTGGTCCGGTTGGTCGCCAGTTGGGCATGGCGTCCTTCCATCATTTCTGGTTGGCGGCGCGAGCCAAGGGCGAACAGAGTAGCTTTTGGGATTATTCCCTGAATTATCAGGCGGCGAAAGCCGGTAAGTTTAGCCCGCAGTCGCAGTTGCCTGGTTCGCCGCTACCTGGGTTGCAATATGCTTATCATTTCGATGCCGGGCTTTATGCGGCCTTTTTACGCCGCTACAGTGAGCAACGTGGCGTAACACGGGTTGAGGGTTTAATTGCTCACGTTGAGCAACAACCGTCTGGCGACATTGCTACAGTGGTGCTGACAGACGGTCGGGTCTTAGCGGCAGATTTGTTTATCGATTGTTCTGGCTTAAGAGCTTTGCTGATTGAGCAAACACTGGCTGCCGGTTATGACAACTGGCAACACTGGCTACCCTGCGACAGTGCGTTGGCGGTGCCCTCGGAAGCGCGCTATCCGATAGTACCATACACCCGCTCTATTGCGCATGGCGGTGGTTGGCAATGGCGGATCCCACTGCAACACCGCACCGGTAATGGCCTAGTCTATAGCAGCCGCTTTTTAGCAGATGAACAAGCCAAGCAGATCCTGCTCGGCAACCTCGATGCACCTGCCCTGGCCGAACCCCGCAAGATCAGTTTTGTGACTGGCCGGCGCAAACAGCAATGGCGGCGTAACTGTGTGGCGATTGGCCTGTCCAGTGGTTTTCTGGAGCCGTTGGAATCAACCAGTATTCATCTGATTCAGAGTGCCGTAGTGCGACTGGTGCAGTGTTTTCCTGCAACCAGAGATATGGCGGCGCTCAGTGCAGAGTTTAATCGCCAGTCACAGCACGAGTTTGAAGCTATCCGCGATTTTATTATTCTGCATTACCACTTAAATCAGCGTACCGACCACCCGCTTTGGCAATACTGTCGCGAAATGACTTTGCCCGCGGGGTTGGCGCAGCGGTTAGAGTTGTTCCAGCAGAGTGGTCAGGTATTTCGACAGCAGGATGAGTTATTTACCGAAGTCGCTTGGCAGCAGGTGATGTTGGGGCAAAATTTATTGCCTGTTAGCTACCACCCGCTGGCTAATAGTCTGAGCTACGAACAATTACAGGGTTTCTTTACTGATTTACGGCAAGTGATCACGAAAACGGTTACTGCGATGCCAACCCATCAGAATTTGCTACAACAACTGGGTTAAAGTAGCGCCCCTTTTAAGTCGGTGTCACACTGCTTAAAGGGGCTCTAATTCTGCCTTTGTTCGGCGTTATGCCACAAATTCTGATGCTCCGGAACGCTAAAGAAATTATCGGGCTGCCAACATTTAGGTACTAGCTTGCTCAAATACTTTTCTTCCCCGTCCTGGTATAACATATTTAAAAGCTCTTTCAGGCGCTGCTCGGGTAGGGTTTTTAAATGATCGCGGGCGGGCTTAAAGTACAGGTTAAGCTCGGGACTTAAACTAATATTATAGCCAGTATTACGATACTGCTGGTTGCGGCTGACCACCCTGCATCCCGGTTGCTCGGGTTTTTCAGGATATAAACTGTTTACGATAGCAAACTCATATTTTAATAAGGGTTTGCCATCATCACCCATAGGGGTGAAAACCACACCATAGCCTTGCGGAAACAAGCCGACAATCCGAAATAGGATATCAACCAGCAAGCTATGATAGTCGCCGCGATGGGCAGCTTCCCGCATCAATAAAGCGGCTCTTGGTAAGCTGTCATAATTGTATCTGCTGCGCCCAGGCATCACTATTGAGGTATAGGCTTGAGGCACCTTTAACAAGCCTCCTAAAGGTGTATTAGGTTTGGCTGTGACAAGTTTGTGTATTTGCTGCTGCAGGAACTGTTCAGTCTGTAGATGCTGCTCGCGTTGTTCCTTAGTGCCTCGGGTAAAGGGCTGCATACCTAGGCCCTGTTGCAGCAATTGGACACTCCCCTGAAGGGTCAATGCCAGATAAACCTCGCGCTCTGCAGCACTCAAAGCTTTATCAGAGTTGGATATCGTCTGGTCTTGTTTCAGCAAACGTTGCGCATCAGGGTCGAGTTGGCCGAAGTGCTGTATGACGGTGGCCATGATCAACGGCAGCTGTAATTTCTGGCGGTATGGACAAGACTCAGGAGCAGAGGTATCTCGCTGACTAAACCACAGCAGCCAGTTAGGATCTTTTAAGATCTGTTGTTCCAGTAAGTGCTCGAGTAATCGTAAGGTTAGGAGTGCCCGGTAAAGCGGTTTATAGGCATATTCCAGTAACAAAGCCTTGCGTATATTGCTGCCAGAAGTAATAAGTAACCCACCCAAAAGACGGGCGCTGAGCATCTGGCTTTCTGCCGCAGAGCTTCCTTCGCAAAGCTGCAGTAATGCTTCCGCTACCTGACGTAGACTCTGCCAACGTGCGAGGCGCTGCTTTTCATCGGCATATTGCAGGTCCATAAAAATCTTGCGGCTGTGTTGTAATTGTTCGGGTTTAGCATTGGCCTGCTGCGCCTGTTGCCAGCTTTTTTCGGCGAGAGCCAGCTGTTGTTGTCTGCTTTGCCGCTCCTGAAAAAAGTCTACCGCTTGTGCATAAAAACAAGATTGTTGCGAACTGTATAAAAAAGCTAGTAGCTGTTCCAGATTTCGCACAAACACAGATTTTTTTGGTAAGGCTTGCTTCAACCTTTAGCTCCGTCGCATAAATTCTTGGCGCTCAAGATACCACTGCCGCCTGCTAGGGCAAAGGGATACCGCTGTCATTTTTTTATGCCGGATGCTGTCGGCATGACCATGGCTGGACTAGGGCAGACCCTTGGATGCTTAACATCATTATGAATACGTATTCATATTGCGCAATTCTGTAAACCGGTCAATAACTAAACAGAACAAAAATAGCAGCAGCGTCCGGTTCCGGTAGCGCTAACTGTTCTATAACAACAAAGACGGGGAAGAAGGTATGGCAAGGTACAGACTAAGCCTGCTGTCGGTGGCTATGCTGACGGCGGGCATTGGTTCTTTGGCTCAGGCGCAACAAGCGGCGCCAGCGCCAGTAGAGCAAACTACCGAAGAACAGGTCGAAGTAATACAGGTGCGTGGTTTCGCACAGAGTTTATTTCGATCGCTCGATAGCAAAAGATTTAGTGATGTGGTCTCAGAAACCATCTCCGCAGATGACCTCGGAGCTTTGCCCGATGTATCCATTGCAGATGCCTTGACCCGCTTACCAGGGATTTCAGCGGTACGCACTGGCGGTCAGGCGGCAGAAATTAATATTCGCGGTATGTCCGGCGGTTTTGTGTTCTCGACACTGAATGGGCGGGAACAGGTTTCGACCAGCGGTAAACGTAATATTGAATTTGATCAGTATCCATCTGAGCTGATTTCCTCGGCTGCGGTATACAAGTCGCCGAAAGCCTCGTTAATTGAGGGGGGCGTCGCCGGTACTGTTGAACTACAGACTGCGCGAGTTCTCAGCAACCAACAAGAACACACCTTTACCGCAAATTTACGGGGTATGATGAATGACCGTGCCAACGAAGTGCCGGATGGTAAAGAGCATGGGCACCGTTTTAGTTTGTCTTATCAAGGCAAATTTCTGGACGATACGCTGGGGCTGGCATTGGGATATGCCCGTCTTTATCAACCGAGCGTAGCAACCCAATTTATTGGTTTGGCTTATAACGTGAGTCGGGACCTAAATCAGGACAACAGACCGGAATATATCAGCGAAGGTTTTGAAATTCAGCACCTGGGCGGTGAAGAGACCCGCAATGGCTATCTTGGCTCTTTACAGTGGCAGCCACATGACGCGTTCAGCTTAACCGGTGATGTATTTATTTCGAAGTTTGATAAAGAAGCTTTTGCCCGTGGCTTCCGGGTAAAATTTGAAGGTGCTACGGCGAATATCAGCAACCCAATTTATAACGGCTCCTCGTTGATTGGCGGTAATATCAGCCGCACCCGCAATGGTTTTACCCGGGTTGAAGTGGTGAACGATGATAACCGTGACTCAGATGAAGTCCATAGTTACGGTCTGAAAGCCGACTGGGATATCAATGACCGGGTTAATTTGGTGTTTGATGTTTCACACTCGCGGGCAAGCAGTGACTTCCGTAATGGCTTGCTCTGGTCGTTAGTCGCTCAAGACGCTACGGTTGCGAACCCGGTACTGGATCCGAATGTTGCAATTAACTATCAGTTAAATGGGTTGAATTTACCGGCTATCGGTTTAAGTCAGGCGGCTGCTTTTAGCGATATTAATCGGCTAATGGTAAGCAAATATGGCATTTACCCTTATTTAAATACCGACGAAGTGAACGCCGCCAAGCTGGATTTAAGTTTTGACCTGGAATTACCGATAATTCGTTCGATTGAAGTCGGGGCGCGCTATTCAGCGCGGCGCTACTCAAATGACCGCTCGGTATTTGAATACGGCAGTGACGGCATGTTCTTAACCGGCCAGCCACCACTGCGCCTGACGCAGGATATGGTGAAAAAGGTCGACTTTAAGGGGAAATTTTCCAGCTATCCAAGTTATCTTGCCATTGATTTGGATAAGGCCCTGGCAGCCTGGTTTCCGCAAGGGATACCTCAGCCAGTGCAAACCTGGGGCGCAGGTAATCCGGATGTGATCAACCGTGATCCTAACTCTACCGCCAATACAGCCTGGTCAGTATTAGAAAGTGGGAGGGTTTATGAGGATGTACTTGCCAGCTATCTGATGGCGAATCTGGACACTGAATTATTCGGCTTGCCATTATCTGGTAATATCGGGGTGCGGCGGGTGACCACTGATCAAAGTGCGACAAACCTCTCAGATGTAGGTGGTGATCCGCTGCGTGGCGCCCAAAATATCCCTGATCAGGCTGGACTTATCAATACACGCTATGCAGCCAGTATTGTCGGCGACAAATATACTAAACACCTGCCTAGTTTAAACCTGAATCTGGCACTAACTGATGAATGGCAACTGCGTTTTGCCAGTGCGAAGGTGATCTCGCGGCCACCAATTAATCGGCTGGCGTCGGTAACCTCTTTTAATATCAGCGATACCGGGGAAATTACCGGGAATAGCTCCAATAGTCCTTTCCTACGGCCGTTTGAAGCCAACCAATACGACCTGTCACTGGAATATTATTTTGGCAGTGGTGCTTTGGCAGCCGCACTCTTTTATAAAGATATTAAGTCCTTTATTCAGGATGATGTGCTGCCAAATTTTGATTTTAAGGCTGCCGGCTTTCCGGTGCCGGATTTTATTATTCCGGACCCTGAATCAGGTGTGCCAGTAGCGACCCGTAATGGTTCTCTATTTACTGCAGTAAACAATAGCGCCGGAGGTTATATCCGGGGGGCGGAGATTGCATGGACTCAGGTATTCAAATCGCTACCTGGTGCGTTTTCTGGTTTAGGAGCACAGCTCAGTTATTCCTATACCGAAAGTGAAGTTTCACTGATTAACAGCCTGGGTGGCGAGCCGATTGAAAGCAGCTTTGAAGGTTTGTCGAAGAATGTCGTTAATGCCACTCTGTTCTGGGAATACCAAGGCATTGATACCCGGATTAATGCGCGTTACCGCTCGCCATTCGTGTCGAGTCAGGTTGGCATCAATGAACAAATTACCAACTTTGACAGTGAGCTGGTGGTCGATTTTCAGTTTGGCTACCAGTTTAACGACAACCTGAAAATGCTGTTCCAGGTGAATAACCTGACGGACGAGCCAACCAAGAGCTATTTTGGCCAGCAGGCGATGACCGGTACTTTGCAATTTTTCGGTCGGCAGTACTTCTTAGGTGCAGTGTACTCATTTTAACGTAGCAAGCTGGCTAGCTTGCTACTGGTAATACAGAATTGGAGTCAGTAGACCATGTTTAATTTATACAAAATGCTAAAACTAAGTAGCCTTGCGCTGGCCGCAACGCTGCTTTATGGTTGTGGCGGAGGCGATTCAACCAGCCCTGGCAGTGCGCTGTTAACCTGTACCTTGCCGCAAATTCCAAATGCGACAAACTCGGCTTGTATCGATCCGCCACCGTTTTCCTGCCCCAAAGGCCAGTTCCCGAACGAAACAAATGACGGCTGTCAGGTCGGTAAGGACCCCAATGCGCCGATGCCTGTTGTTATGGCAGGTCCTGATCAGGCGGTGCTGTTCTATAAACGGCCGCAGGATGGGGTCTATGAAGGTTTCCGCTTACATACCTGGAACAATGAAGCCTGTGATGCCTATTTACCCTCTTCAATAGCGCCGTCCTGGGATAATGGTTTACAGTACAATGGTGTTGATCCGAACTATGGTGCCTACTGGATCTTAAATCTGAAACCCGGCTATGCCGGTACCGAAGGCGCTTGCGGTAACTTTATTATCCATATCGGTACCGATGATGCTGGTAAAGACCCTGGTCCGGATATGCAGATGCCACTGTCACAGGATGACCCTGATTTTGCCCGGATGAACTGGGTATTTTCAGGTAATGCCAACGTTTACGAATTTCCGATTGTATCGTTAGGGGTCAGTATTCAGGGCGCGTCAGCGCATTGGTTAACGGCTAATACCTTTGTTTGGAATACGCCGGTAGCAGATACAGCACCGGTAGTGAAACTATTCTATTCGACTGACGCCAAGTTGACCGTCAACAATAGTGATGAAATTGAAGGTGGCAGTAGTATTGAGCTGACGCCGGTATCAGCTGATGACAGCCTGGCTCAGTTAGTGCCACACCTGGCCAATGCTGCAGTATTCAGTGCAAACTTTACCACTGAACAAGCAAAATCTATGGCAAAGAATCAGCTGGCGCTGGCGGCCTACAATAGCGATAACGAGCTGATCAGTGCCAGCTATGTGCAAGTGGCTAAGGTGCTGGATGATCTCTATGCCTCTGGCGATAACAGCGCCTTAGATGCGCAGTTGGGTTTGCGCTACAACGGCAATGACCTTAGTGTTGCTGTCTGGGCTCCGACCGCGCGTTCGGTTAAATTAAAAGTGTACAATGCCAGCAAAGCGCTGACTGCCACGCACAATATGACTTCAGATACTGCGACCGGTGTTTGGCGTTACAGCGGTACCCGCAGTGCCCTGGACCGGCAGTTTTATCGTTTTGAAGTTGAAGTCTACCACCCGTTAACGCGCAAGGTGGAGATCATAGAAGCTACCGATCCCTATTCTGTTAACGTCTCTACCAATGGTCGTTACAGTCAGTTTGTTGATTTAAATGACGATGACACCAAGCCTGAGGGCTGGGATAGCCGTGAAGTACCGGTAGTAGCCAACCCGACCGATATCGTGATCTATGAAGGTCATGTGCGTGATTTCAGTATTCGCGATCAGAGCACGCCGGCAGCCCACCGCGGTAAATATCTGGCCTTTGCCGAGGCCGATTCTGCGCCGGTACGTCATCTGCGTAAGCTGGCAGAAAATGGCTTAACCCATTTCCACGTGCTGCCGCTGAATGATCAGGCGAATATCAATGAAGATGCTAATCGCCGGGTCAATCTGACGGATACCATCGGTCGGTTATGTCAGTTAAATGCGCAGGCGCCGGTATGCGGGGTAGAAAATGCCAATGCCACTATTGAGTCTGTGTTGCAAAGTTATTTGCCATACGAATCTAAAGCCCAGGCGTTAGTACAGTCTATGCGTGCCATTGACGGCTTTAACTGGGGTTATGACCCGCATCATTTTATTGCCGTCGAAGGTAGCTACGCTTCTAACCCAGAGGGTATTGCGCGGATCAAAGAAGTGCGCACCATGAACAAAGCTCTGAATGAGCTGGGGCTGCGGGTGGCGCTGGATGTGGTATATAACCATACCAGTAGCTCAGGCCTGTTTGATAATTCAGTGTTTGATAAAATTGTTCCTGGCTATTATCACCGTTACAGCGAAACCACCGGTAATATCGAGCGTTCAACCTGCTGTGAAAATACCGCCACTGAACATAAGATGTTCGATAAATTTATCAAAGAGTCTTTGGTGATCTTATCGCGTGATTTTGGCTTTAACGATTTCCGCTTCGATATTATGGGCCACCATCCAAAAGAGGGTATTTTGGCGGCTCGCGAGGCGGTGCGTGCGGTTGACCCGGATGTGTATTTCTATGGTGAAGGCTGGAACTTTGGTGAGGTTGCCAATAACCGCTTATTTACCCAAGCCAAGCAGCAGGATATGGCGGGTACTGAAGTGGGCACCTTTAACGACCGGATCCGTGAAGCTGTGCGCAGTGCTGCCTTGTTTAGCGGGGTAAATAACGATGGCAATCTGGCACAACAGGATTTTGTGCGCATTAGCTTAGCGGGTACCTTAAAAGACTTCGTGTTTAAAAACTACCGCGATATTACCGGCCCGGCCAGCAGTGCCAATTGGAATAGTCAGGCGGCAGGTTATGCGGAAAGCCCGGCGGATATTATTAACTATGTGTCCAAGCATGATAATGAAACGCTATGGGATAACCTGCAGGCTAAGTTACCGGAGTCGATGGCACTGACTGAGCGGGTTAGGGCGCAAAATGTTGCCATTGCCATCCCGTTAATGAGCCAGGGTATTCCGTTCCTGCAATTGGGTGGCGATTTCCTACGCTCCAAATCCATGGACCGCGACAGCTATGATTCCGGCGACTGGTTTAACTTTGTCGACTTCACCTATCAGACTAACAACTGGGCTGTAGGTTTACCGCTGGCAGAGAAAAACGAAGCGAGCTGGGAAAATATTGCCCGCTTATTCCTGAATCGTGAAACCAAGCCGGCCAGCTCAGATATCCGCTTTGCGGCGGCCGTATTTGCAGAGTTCTTAAGCATCCGCAGTGGTAGCCCGTTGTTCCGCTTACGCACAGCAGATGAAATTACTGCCCGCTTAGGCTTCCATAATATTGGCCGTAATCAGCAGCAGGGCTTAATCGTAATGAGCCTGGATGACGGTATTGGTGTGCCGGATCTGGACCCGCTGTATGATGCGCTGGTGGTCGTCATTAACGGTACCGCCGGTGAGTTGTCTCATACCGTACCAACTGCCGCTGGCTTTGAGTTACACCCAATCCAGCAAGCCTCAGTGGATCAACGGGTGCATAGTGCCAGCTTCCGGCAAGGTTCGGATGAGGGTACCTTTACCGTACCGGCTAACACTATTGCAGTCTTTGTTAAACCGCAAATGGGTGCCCAAGGTCCAGGATTAGCTGCGGATGCTACGCTGGGAGCGCCGGATATTCCGCCTTATGCCGCAACCGATGTCTTTATCCGTGGTGGTTTTAATGGCTGGGGTGAAGCCGATGCCTTTAATTATGATGGTGCCGGTATCTATACTGCCAGTATCAATATTGACCAGGGTAGCTATGAATTTAAGGTTGCTTCCAGTGATTGGTCTACCGTTAATATGGGAGCTGGCGCCGCCGGTAATCAGGTAGTGGTTGGCACGCCGCTGGTGATCCAAACCAGTAACGATAACTTACGGATTGATATCGCTAAGAGTTCAACCTATGTCTTTACGTTAAATGCCAATAATGCCGCTGCTCCAACCTTAACCGTATCTGAGTATGTGCCTTATGGCCCAACCACCATTTTCCTGCGTGGTGGTATGAACGGTTGGGGTGAGGCAAATGCATTCAACTATATTGGTGGCAATAAGTACAGCGTAGATATCAACATCACTGCCAGAGACTACGAGTTTAAAGTTGCCTCCAGTGATTGGGCTACGGTGAACCTCGGTGCTGGTGCAGCGGGCAATACCCTTACACTGGGTGTACCTAAGGTTATCGAACCAAGTAACGATAACCTGCGGATGGATTTTACCGAGACCGCAACATACAACTTCCTGCTTGATGCCACCTATACTGAAGAGCCGGAGTTAACAGTAACGAAGAAAGATTAAGCTTTACTGAGCATCAGAGCCAGTGGCTCTGGTGCGTGCCTTGTGTCAGTCAGGCTTGGTCTGGTAGTGACGAAAAATAAAAAGCTGCAGCTGGTCTGCAGCTTTTTATTTTATTACTGAAAGTAATTAGCAGAGTATAGTGCTGCACCTGATATCAGTCCGGTAATGAGCATCGTCGACGATAACAGGCTTACGGTCTTTGGGTTATTTGGCATTGAGCTATTTTAAAAATGAGATGTCCAGTTGTGAGGAATTATAGTCAACCCACCCCTAACCCTATCGTATCTGACTGCAGGTATCTGACAGTGGTCGCATCATAATCCTATAAGTAGTTATAGCAGAAGGCTTTCTCTGCATCCCGCCGTTTATACAAAGAAGGCCGGGACAACCTCGCAGGGAGCGAGGTTGACGATGCGCAACATGGCACACCATACCATGCTTTTGCTTTACTTAGTTGTCACCTCGTATCAGCTAAGGACTAATCTAATTTTATTCCCACACTTAGCGACTAAAGTTTCTCAACAAAGTTATAATTTAAAGATGATTAGCAATCAATATTTTCAAAAACACAGGAGTAGGACTACCCCCTAGCTCTGCTTTAATTAAACACTTTGCAACGAGGGGCATGTCAGAAGTAACATCATACCAACCAATAATCATATTAGAAGAATTCACCCTAAACAAATCTGTATGTTTTTGCTGGCTCTGGGTAAATCTCAGCTTTGAATCTTGGCATTCGAGAGTTATATCAAAATCTAATTCTTTATTCTTCACATGCTCGCCATACATGAGTATTTTATAAGAGCCTCTGTATTTATGATTTAACTGAACTGAAATCTCATCGTGATCACTTATGAAAATTTCAAGTAAATCATCGTTATAATCCTCTGGTGTATATGCAATTCTTAAAAAATGAAAAAAGATCCCATCGCTAAAATTCTTTAGATGGTATTCAGCGTAATAATGAAGAGGACTTATGAATAGGAATGCAACTAAAGTAAGGAAAAACAAAAACCTTTTCATCTGCCTGGATTCCTTACATAAAACTCAAGCACGTTATAAAAACGGATAACTTTTTTCACATGTTCCAGGCAGTTATTGTTTGTCATATTGTAATTATCAAAATTCAAATTTTTTCGAGCTTTTTTTCAGCTTTTCGAGCAAGCTATCATCAAGCTGTCTAGACTGGCAAGTGTATTTCTCTCATGATTACTGTCATCTTGACGGAAATCCCCCAGGCCAATAACAATATTATTTTTTGAAAAAAACGTTATTTGTTCAAGCTATATAAAATAGCTGGTCATGTCGTAACAAACCGAGTTGTGAGTTTAACCCAAACAACGGCCTGCACCACACTTGCGCCAGACCCAATGGGTCAATAAATGTTATAGGGTTTCCACCAACACACCCATAAGTATTCAACCCACTAGCCAAACCAATCGGGTCGCTTTGCAAATACCGCCTAGTCATTGCATCAGAATCCCGGAAATATTTATACCGGCTCTGCTTTTCCGCATCCCAATACTGTCTAGGGAAGCCAATATTAAAATCGCTAATCGAGCTAAATAATGCTCTGCGCGGAAATGCTTTAAGTTCAGCTCTCCACACAGGCGTTTTAGCCGCGTTTGTAATCTTATTAGAGATATGGCAACCCGTGGTGACGACAGACTCTTACTCTTTGCACAATCAGACGCGCTAACAGGTACTGATTAATTTGTTCAATCTAGCTGCTGCATAAGCTGTTGTGCTAACTCCGGTATCGGGTCGGTAAGCAGTGCCCGCTGCAAATAATGTTTCGCTGCTGCTTTGCGTCCCGCCTGCAGCAGAATTTGTGCCGCCTGCAGGTTGGCCTTGCCATCATGCGGCAGGGCATCGGCAATAATCAGTAGAGTTTTTAACAGCATATCGCCGTTACGTTGCTGATGATAATGTTCGGCCAGGCGGTTTTGCATACTTAACCAATCCAGCTTGCCCTGCACATGTAACAGCGCCAGCTGCTGACTAAGATCATTGGGTGTTGGGAAAGTCACCGCTGTGGCAGTGGCTTTAAACGGATAGTCGGACGTTAATTGCAGAATACGTAAGTAACCAGCATATTCTTCGGCCGGGGTGAGCGGGCGCTCTTGCCAGGCGAGCTCTGCCGGTACCGGCCCTGGCCATACGCCAAAAGCACTGCGCTGATAGAGTGCGCGGTAAAAGCTGTCAGCCAATAAAAAATAACCCTGCACATTCGGATGCAGATGCTCCAGCATCAGGTTGCGACCAATTAAGCCGCCCGGCGAGTTGGCAACAAAGGCGGCCTCGGTATCCACTAATACCGCACCATAGTCCTCTGCCAAAGCTTTAATCTGTTCATTGATGGCCAGCGGCGCCCGAAAACGCAGCAAATCGTGCTCGCGCGCCTGAATAAACTGTACTTTAGCCTCGGCAAATTGCTGTTGCTGCCGGTACCATTGCCCAAGCTGATAGTGCAGCAGGGCATGGCCGGTTGTGGCTGCAGTTTGCTGCAGCGCTGCTGCCAGCGCTTGTTGTGCCGCAGGCTCGCGCAGCTGGCTAAGTTGCAGTAACTGTTGCTGTTGTTGTGCGGTTAAAGGCTCGCTTTGAAAAGGTGGCTGATCTGCCAGATTGCTGGCTATTGTACTGAGATAAACCGGGATCCCCGCCGCACGATAGCGCGCTAGTAACCGGCTCATATTGGCCTGAAATTGCGTTAGCCCGGCTTGGTAAGTCGGCGAATCCAGAGCGATGGCTTTGTCGCGCGCGACCTGCGCCATAAAAGTACGGCTGTTGCCGCTTAGTTGTGCTGGCGGTCGCAGCTGCAGATAGCCCTGTTCCAGCAATTGAAAGCTGCGCAGTTGCCGTAAGCTAAGTAGCCAACGGCTGAGTCGCGGCGAGCGTGCCGCCAGATAATTAGAGCCGACACCTAACAAGCCCAGGTACTCGTTATGACCGGCGTAAATCAGCACCGCATCGGGCTTAAGCGCAATAATTTCGTCGGCAAAATCCAGTAGGGTGTAGCTGTTTACCGCCGATAAGGCGGTATTGACTACCTCTACCGGCCGCTCCGGAAAGGTGCGCCTTAAACGTTGTTCCAGCATACCGGCCAGGGCCGCGCCCATACCATAAGGATAACCCGCTGCGGTCGAGCCACCCTGTACCACTAAGCGGATACCATTAGCTGGCTTTTGTGCCAACACAAAGCTGGGTTCCAGCTCAACCCTTGGTACAGCAGCGCCAGTTGGAAAGTAGCGTTTGACGATCTGGGTTTCGGTTACCAGATAGGCCGGGTTTGCCGGGTAGGGTTTAAACAAGGGTAAAGACTGGGCCGGAAACAACAGCCGTACCGCGCCTTCCAGCAACAGAAACAGCAGTAGCGGTAAGCTGAGGGCAATAAGCCAGAACAGGGTACGTTGCATGTTATGGGTGTCCGGGGGCTTGAGTTGGCGCTAACTGCTGCCGCAATTGGGCTTGTTGGCGCAACGCCAGCGCATGAGTCGGGTCGAGGGTCAGAATTTGTTCTACCTGCTGCAGCGCTACGGTTAGCTCACCAGCATAATAGTAACTACGCGCCAGCATCAGGCGATAGGATATATTTTCTGGCGCCAGATTGACGGCGCGCTGCTGATAATACATCGCGAGTACCAGATCCTGACTATCAAAATACAACTGACCAGCGACATAGGCTGCCTGATGCTGGTTAGGCAAGGCGTCAAATAATAAGGCGGCCACCTTCGCCGCTTTCGCGGGTTGTTGCTGTTGTTGGTAGTAATCCAACAGCTGCTGGTTGCTTTGTAGCCAGCTGAGTCCCTGCGCCCTTTGCCAGGCGAGCTGCTGCTCCGGGTTTTGCCGTGGGCCAAAACTGACCTGCTGTGGCTCGGTGGTAAAGGGGTAATCGGCAGTCAGCTGGCGGATCTTGTAATCGGCCAGTTGCAAATCCACCGCAGTCAGTGGCATATCCGCCCAGGCCTGGGCCTGACTAACCGCGACGGCCGGCGGCCCCAAATAGCGCTCCAATAGTGGTAACCAGGTTTCGGCAATCAGAAAATAACCACGGGCATTCGGATGCAGATGCTCCAGCATCAGCTGATAATCGATAATGCCATTGTTGCTGGCCTGGCGTAGCTGTGCTTCAGCATCTGCCAAAGGCAGTTTAAAGTCTGTGGCCAGCTGTTGCAGCTGCTGATTGATCGCCAGCGGCGCCCGAAAACGCAGTAGGTCATGCTCCCGCGCCAGTTGAAAATGTTGCAGCGCTACGCGCTGCTCACCGGCGTCGAGCAGCAGCTCGGCCAGCTGAAAATGCCAGCTGGCAACATCGGGGTTCTGTTGTAACGCTTGTTGTAATTGCTGGCGTGCTTGCTGCGGCTCCGGCGCCAGGGTTAATGCCGGCTGGCTGGAGCTAAAGGGGGGCTGGCGTTCATTACTGGCGATACTGCTTAAAATCACGGGTACCCCGGCTTGCTGGTAGCGGTGTAGCAGCGCCTTGAGATTAGCCTGAAATTGCTGTAATCCGGCCTGATACAGTGAGCTATTTAGCGGGATCTGCTGTTCGGCGGCAATCTGCGCCATCATGGTGCGCTCCGCCAACGCTGGCGCGGGTGTTGTTCTAAGCGCACTATATAAGCGTTGTCCGGCCTGGAATAAGGCCAGTTGCCGTAATTGTAAATACAGCAGCTTACTCAGGTGGTGGCCGTCTCCCAGTAGCGCTGAGCCGACACCCATCAGGCCCAGATATTCATTATGGCCGGCATAAATCAGGATCAGATCCGGCTCAATCGCCAGAATTTCGGCGCTCAGATCCCGCAACGTATAGGAATTTACCGCTGACAGGGCGGTGTTAAGCACCAGAATATCCCGCTGCGGATACAGCCGCTTTAACCGCTGCTGTAACATTGCCGCCGGTGAGCCAAAACGGCCATAGGGGAAACCGGCAGCGCTGGAGCCACCTTGCAGCACGATGCGAAACTGGCCGGCTGGTTTCACTGCCGGAAAATACTGGGTATCAATGGCCAGATCCGGCGCCTGCTTGGGATCGGCAAAATAACGTTTTATTAAATCCGGATTGGTTTGCAGATAGCCAGTTAATGATTCAGAGGCGATAAACAGCGGATAGCGCTGATACCAGGGGCTGACACGCAACAGCATTTCCAGTACCAGTAACAGTAATACCGGTAGTAGCAGCGCGATCAAATAAAAGACTTTGCGTGGGGGCTGTGGTGTTGCCAACTTTGTTGCAACCTGATTCAAAAAGCATCAGCTTACGTTACCTTAAGCCCTTGTTAGCAGCAAGTTTTCTGATACCAGCTCTATCGGCTTTTTAAAAATCAGGTTAAGTTAAGGCAATAAGTTTTCAGTTAATGGATTTATGCGTTATATCCTCGGTATTTCCTGCTATTACCATGATAGTGCCGCCTGTGTGCTGCGCGATGGCGTGATAGTCGCGGCAGCGCAGCAGGAGCGTTTTAGCCGCCTGAAACATGACGCCGGCTTCCCCGCCGACGCCATTCGCTATTGTTTGCGCGAAGCAGGGATAGATCTCAGTGAGCTAAGTGCCGTAGTGTTTTACGACAAGCCGTTACTGAAATTTGAACGCTTGCTGGAAACCTATCTGGCACATACGCCGCGCGGTTTTCGCTCGTTTTTAATGGCGATGCCGGTTTGGCTGAAAGAAAAACTGTATTTAAAAACCGTATTACGGCGTGAGCTTCGGGCGTTAGCCGGGCTGGATCGCAAAACGCCACTACCCAAATTGTTGTTTAGCCAGCACCATCAGGCGCATGCTGCCTCGGCGTTTTATGCCAGCCCCTATCAGGAGGCGGCGGTGATCTGTCTGGATGGGGTTGGCGAGTGGGCGACATCCACTATCTGGCATGGCCAGGGTAATCAGCTAAGGCCTTTAGCGGAACTGCATTTCCCGCATTCATTAGGTTTACTGTATTCGGCCTTTACCTATTACTGCGGCTTTAAGGTGAATTCCGGCGAATACAAGTTAATGGGGCTGGCGCCTTATGGTGAGCCTAAGTATGTTGAGCTGATTTATCGCGAATTAATTAGCGTGCGCGAGGATGGCAGCTTTGCACTGAATATGCGCTATTTTGCTTACCCGGTTGGCTCACGCATGATTAATCAGCGTTTTGCCGCTTTGTTTGGCGCACCACCGTTAACAGCAGACGCCGAACCCGGCCAGCTCTATCTCGACTTAGCCGCTTCCATTCAGCAAGTGACCGAAGAGGTCGTACTGAAAATTGCCCGTTATGCCCAACAACTGACCGGCGCCAGCAAGCTTTGTCTGGCGGGTGGTGTCGCCTTAAATTGTGTCGCCAATGGTCGCTTATTGCGCGAGGGGCCTTTTCAGGAGCTTTGGATCCAACCGGCTGCCGGCGATGCCGGTGGTGCCCTGGGCGCGGCCTTACTAGCCTGGTATCAGTATTTTCAGCAGCCACGGCACAGCGATGAGCAGCAGGACCAGATGCAGGGGAGCTATCTGGGGCCAGCCTATAGCGACAGCGAAATCCAGGCGCTGTTACAGGCAGAGCAGGCACCCTATCAGTACTTGAGCGAGCCGCAGCTGTATCCGGAAGTGGCACGGTTACTAGCGGCGGGTAAGGTGGTCGGGTGGTTTCAAGGGCGGATGGAATTTGGACCGCGGGCATTGGGGAATCGCTCCATTCTTGGTGATGCGCGCAGCCCGGTGATGCAAAGTATCCTGAACCTGAAAATTAAACAGCGCGAATCTTTTCGCCCTTTTGCACCGGCGGTGCTGGCCGAGGATTTGCAGCAGTATTTTCAACTTAACTGCCCCAGCCCCTATATGTTGTTAGTAGCCAGGTTGGCCGCTGAATTACAACTTGAGGTGGCGCCGGGGTTAAGCGGTTTAGCCCGGCTGGCACAGCAGCGCTCCAGTCTGCCGGCCATTACGCATATTGATTACAGTGCCAGAGTGCAGACGGTCAGTGCCGATACTAACTCGCGTTTTTATCAGCTGTTGCAATACTTTAAAGCTCAGACCGGCACCTCAGTGCTGATTAATACTTCGTTTAATGTCCGGGGTGAGCCGCCGGTCTGCAGCCCGGCTGATGCCTTGCAGGGCTTCTTTGCTACCGATATGGATGTACTGGTGCTGGGCAACTGCCTGCTACATAAAGCTGACCAGCCTGCTTTAAAACTACAGGCGGCGCGCCAGCGCGTCTTTGCCGCAGATTAGTGCCGGGGAGCAGATAACAGATGAGTGCGCTGTTACTAAAAAAAACTGACCACAAGGGGCTGCGCCAATTTGGCCTGCAAATGGCGCTAGTGATCCCGATGCTGTTTGGTTTACTGCTACCCTGGCTTTTTGGCTGGTTTTGGTCTCTCTGGCCTTGGATGGTCGCTACAGGATTTTTATTGCTGGCGCTGGTTTATGCGCCAGGCTTATATTATCCGTATCGGGTATGGATGGCTTTTGCGGCAGTTATGGGCTGGCTGAATACCCGACTGCTGCTTGGCGTGGTGTTTTATCTGTTGATAATGCCACTGGGCTTACTGCTGCGGTTATGCGGTAAATTGCAATATCAGGCGCACCCGAAAGGAGACAGTTTCTGGCGCCAACCCGATAAAGAGCCAACGGCAAAAGACTTGGAGGATCCATTCTAATGCAGGAATTTTTAACTGATTTATGGGCCTTTTTGCGAGTGCGCAAAAAAATCTGGTTGTTGCCCATTATTTTGGTGTTGGCGTTGTTAGGCGGGCTGATCGTTGTCAGTCAGCAGTCTGCGCTGGCGGGCTTTATCTATACCTTATTCTAAGCGCCAAATTCGCTAAAGCTGAGCAAATGCTGTATGCTGCGCGCCCTTCCTTTTGAAGGGCACTGCAGCTGCGGGCAGAGATTTTCGCAGCACCATTGCGGGAATACGCATGCAATTTACTGATTTACCTTTAGCGGCTGAGCTGCTCAAAGCTGTAGCTGAAAAAGGCTACACCACGCCGTCACCTATTCAACAACAAGCTATCCCTGCGGTACTGGCGGGGCGGGACCTGATGGCCGCCGCCCAAACCGGTACCGGCAAAACTGCCGGCTTTACCTTACCGTTACTGCAGCGGTTGAATGACAGTCGCGAGCAAGGCCGTAAAGTACAGCCGAATCAGGTACGGGCACTGATCTTAACCCCAACCCGTGAACTGGCCGCGCAAGTTGCAGAAAGTGCGCAGCTGTATGGTAAGCATTTACCGCTACGCAGTACGCTGGTATTTGGTGGCGTTAAAATTAACCCGCAGATGATGGCGCTGCGTAAAGGTGTCGATATTTTGATTGCCACGCCGGGCCGGTTGCTGGATTTATACCAGCAAAACGCGGTGCGCTTTAATCAGCTGGAAATTCTGGTGCTGGATGAAGCCGACCGGATGCTGGATATGGGCTTTATCCGCGATATTAAGAAAATTCTGGCGCTGTTACCGCCGAAGCGGCAGAACCTGTTGTTTTCGGCCACCTTTTCTGAAGAGATCCGCACCCTGGCCAAAGGCCTGCTGCATGAACCGCTGGAAGTGACGGTAACGCCGCCCAATAGCACGGTAGAGCGGATTGAGCAGTGGTTATACCCGGTTGATAAAGGCCAGAAAGCCAATTTATTGATCCAGCAAATTAAAGCGCACAACTGGCAGCAGGTGCTGGTGTTTACCAAAACCAAACATGGCGCCAATAAGCTAACCTTGTTATTAGAAAAAGCCGGCATCAGCGCCATGGCTATCCATGGCAATAAAAGCCAGAATGCCCGCACCAAAGCTCTGGCTGAGTTTAAAGCCGGCGGCATTCGGGTGTTAGTGGCAACGGATATTGCTGCTCGTGGTCTGGATATCCAGCAATTACCGCAGGTCGTCAATTATGAGCTGCCAAATGTTGCTGAAGATTATGTGCACCGTATTGGCCGCACCGGTCGCGCCGGTGCCGCTGGTTTGGCGGTATCGCTGGTCTGTGCTGAAGAGTTAAAAGAACTGAAAGGCATTGAAAAGCTAATCAAGCTGCAGTTGCCGCGCAAAGAAATAGCCGGCTTTGTTCCGCAGCAGCCGTTAGCCGAGACAGTGCTAAGTAGCGCAGCGGCGAAACCCAAAAAGCCGAAAAAGCCCAGAGTGTTCACCCAAGCTAAAACAACTAACCGGGCGCCTGCCTAGTCTCAGAACGACGTGCGCGGCAGCCGAGATAATTGCTGTCGCGCTCTTGTATCCCCGCTATATCGGCATATACTGAACTTCAGGCGTCGTACTTTGGAGTTAGCCGGGATGTATGGGTATATAGCGCGTCAGCCAATCTTTAACAAAGCTAAAGAAACCATCGGTTATGAACTGCTTTTCCGCGATGGTGAAGCAAACGCCTTTCCAAAAATAGATGCAGACGAAGCAACCTCAAAGCTGATTATGCAGCATCACCTGCTGATGGGGGTGGAGAAGGTCACCTCAAATAAACTGGCCTTTATCAACTTTTCTGAAGAAACCCTACTGCATCATTTCCCGACCTCGATTAAACCGGAATCGATGGTGATCGAGGTGTTAGAAACGGTACCACCAACACCTGAGCTGTTAGCTACCCTGAAGTATCTTAAGGAGCTTGGCTACCAGCTGGCACTGGACGATCATGACTTTGACCCAAAATGGGACCCGTTCTTACCTTTTATCAGCTATCTGAAGGTCGATGTGCAGCAATTTAACTTGTTGCAGATTAGCCGTCACCTGCGCCGGGTAGCGGATTATCCTTTTACACTGCTGGCCGAACGGGTGGAAACAGCCGAGCAGTTTGAAAAATTAAAATTGATGGGCTTTCAGTTATTTCAAGGCTACTTTTTTGCTCGCCCGGAAATGCTAAAGCATAAGCAACTGAGCTCCAATAAAGCGAACTTGCTGGCCTTAATGGCAGAAGCCTCCGCCTGTACACTCGACTTCGAGCGGCTAGCTGATATTTGCCAGCGTGACCTGGGGCTGTCTTATAAACTATTACGCTTTATTAATCACAGCGGTCAGAACCAGGCAATAACCTCAGTTAAACATGCGATGGTCTATATGGGCGAGGCCGAGCTGAAAAAATTTATTGCGCTGTTAGCGCTGGCCAATCTGCAGGACGGTTCACCAGATGAGTTACTGCGGCAGTCCTTGGTCAGAGCGCGCTTTTGCGATGCTTTGGCTAACCATGTTAAGTTAACTAAAAATCCACCCAGCAGCTTTTTAACCGGGCTATTCTCCAATGTACACTTGATAGTCGAGCAGCCGCAGGATGAGTTACTTGCTCAGCTGCCATTATTGCCTGAAGTTAAGCTGGCGCTGCTAAAACGTGAAGGGCAGTTCGGGCACTTTTTGAAACTCACCGAAGCGCTGGAACAAGCCGACTGGCCACTGACCGATGATTTACTGCAGTCGTTGCCTGAAGGCGCAGAGCTGGCGCCGATGTATCTGGAAGCCGTCGCCTGGGCAGAAAGTATTTTGCGGCAGGTATGAGAATTGTATTTTTGCTGCCCGAACTATGATGCCGGCCTAAGTGCCGGCATCATCATTCGCAAATCAGAATGTTTTGAACTGACTCACGTTTTTCTCCAGCACTTTAGCCAGGCTTTCGAGTTGTTTGCTCGCCGTGGTTATCTTTAACGCTTCCTGTTCGGCACGGCTGGCTGAACTGGTGATCTGATTAAAGTTCTGGTTAATTTCGTTTGCGACCATAGCTTGTTCCTCAGCGGCGGTGGCAATTTGCGTATTCATATCACTAATGCGGGTAACCGATACGTTGATGGCATTTAATGATTCGCCAGCGCAGCGGGCTTGTTCGACACTCACCTGAGCTTGTGCCTGCCCCTCATCCATCACACTTACCGCTTTGCTGGTGCTGGCTTGCATTTTTTCAATCACTGTTTGGATCTGGCGGGTAGAATCTTGTGTTCTTCTGGCCAGATTACGGACTTCATCAGCAACTACCGCGAAACCTCTACCCTGTTCACCCGCCCGCGCAGCTTCAATAGCCGCGTTGAGTGCCAGCAGGTTAGTTTGTTCGGCAATGCCCTGTATTACTTCTAATACCGAGCCTATCTGCCGGCTGTCATCAGAAAGGTTGTTGATTACTATAGAGGCATCGGCGACTTTTGTGGCCAGAGCATTGATGCTGCTTTGGGTCTTTAGGACCTCGGCCTGACCTGCTTTAAACTCAGACATCGCCAGCTGCGCCATATCGGCGGCATCTGTGGTATGGGAGGCAACATCATGAACCGTATCTGCCATCTGCTGGATAGAAGCTGCACCTTGCTCAGTGGATAACTTTTGCTGGCTGATCAGTTGCTCGTTTAAGTTGGCGGTTTTAAGTAACTGCTCGGATGCGGTAAGCAGCTCATTGGCCGCCTTCTTGGAATTCAGCGTAATCTGATTTAGGTGTGAACTTAATAGCTTCAGTGCGGCCAGAATGCTCTTTTCATCATTTGAGTGAATATTATCTGTTAAATTACCCTTAGAAATCTCACTGATAATTTGCGCGGCATATTCCGGCTCGCCACCGATGGTTTGGCGTAGTCGTTTTACGGTTTGGTACGCCACTATACTGCCAATAAGTACTCCAAATAAGGTGAGAACGAGCATGACGCCCTGAAAACTATTGGTCTCCAACTTTGCATTAGTGACCTGTTGTTGAATCAGTTCTTCCTGGTAATCGATTAACTTATTAATACTGCGGAGCCAGGCGGTGTAGGCGGGTGAGATATCAGATAGTAAAAAGCGATTCGCTTCCTGATATTGCCCCTGATTGATCTTCGTAACTAAACGGTCAGTGAGAGCCAGTGTTGTACGCTCGATACTCTTGATATTGTTTAGCAGCTGAATCTCATCTGGACTGTGTTTAACGGACTGATACATCTGATCCAAAATAATAGCGGCTTGCTGATAGAAGTCGTTTAACCTCGCAACATCTGCCAGATGCACCTGCGACTGCTGAGTATTATTGACTAACACGGCATCACGCAGAGAAATGGCTCTGTCATGTACTGAGCCGCGAAAATTTATTGCTTGTCGCTGTTCTACCGCAGTTTGCTCAGATAGCTGGGTAAGATTCGCATCTGCGATACTAATTTTGAATTGACCAAATAATGATAGCACGAGCATCAGTATCAGTAGTGCTGCGTATCCGGAATACAATCGATATATAATTTTCATCTGACTACCTTGCTGAATAACAAATAGGAACCTTGGTTGGCTTTGCTATCCGTGGCGTGTGTCCATCCGATAAATAATGAAAAACGTAAAAGCTCAAGCTTTTTTGTTGTATTCAGTATTTATCCTGGAGTTTGTTGGCGAAAACCCCTACTAAATGTCGAACGACAGAATAAGCGTTGGTATAGCGTATGTTTATCAAGAAAAGTCTTAATAAAGTAGTAAGTTTGTATTATACATTGCGGGAAGAGCACTGGTTCACTCTTTGATGGAGAGCAAGTACTATTTTTACTGTGCAGTGGCGCAGCAAATCGCATTGCGGCCACTGTCTTTAGCGCGATACATCGCCTGATCAGCCTGCTCCAGCAGTTCCGGCACGCTTTGACCGCTATGATGCTCGGCGACCCCAATACTGACGGTTAGCGCACTGGAAATGGGGGCTGGCACGGTCGTTTCTGCCAGCGAAAGACGTAGTCGTTCGGCGATTTCCAGCGCCTGCGCCTGTGCTGTGTCGGGTAGAATTACTACAAACTCTTCACCACCGAAGCGCCCCAGCCAATCGCCCTGCCGCAGCTGTTGTTGAAAAACGCGGGTGGCAGCTTGCAACGCCTGATCACCACAAGCGTGACCGTATTGGTCATTAAGCTGTTTAAAATGGTCTAAATCCAGCAGCAATACCGTAAAGGGGCGCTGATTTCGCATACTATCCCGCAAGTAATATTCCAGCTGCTGCATAATGATCCGCCGGCTCCAGACGCCGGTTAATAAATCCTTATCCGCCAGCTGACGGATTTTGCTGACTAAGCGACTAATCGCGTAACCAACCAGATTCAGATTCATGATCAGAATCAGCACGATAAAAAACCACAGTTGTTTCGCCGATTCACTACTTTGCAGCGATAGCGTAGCGATGCTGGGATTGGGTTGTAGCAGCGTATCAAGACTACGCCACAGAAAAAACAGGCTAAACAGGCACAGTGGTGCGGCGAACAAGCCTGCGTAGAACTGGCCAAAGCTCTGACGAATGGTTTGCCATTCCACCTGAGCACAGCGGGCAAAGATCGCCATACTGACCAGTGAAAACACTACGCCGCCCAAACGCAGGCTGGCCGGACCGTCAATCAGCAGCAAGTACGCCAGCAGACAGCTGGCGGCCAGTAACACTTCAAACTGCAACTGTATCGCTTTGGTATAGAGCTTGGCGATGCCAAGATACAGCGAGAAAAAGCCACTTAGGATCAATAGGTCAGATAACTGCCAGTACCAGAAGGCTGCTGCTTCAGTGCGCTGCTGCAGCAACAGCATGCCGAATAAGACCTGAATATGCGCCAAGGCAAAAAACTTACTGGCTTTCGGGCAAATCTTTACTAACCAGGCCATCACCGCCCAGCCTGCGCCAGAAACCATCAATAAAAGCATTAAAAACGCAATGAGCTGCTGGATATCTGTTGGCGTCTGCATTATTACCTCAGGTTTTTCTTAACTATATGTCAGCTGCGATGTGCACTCAATATTTCTGTATCTGCAGTATCGCTGGGGCCTGACGTTGCCGCTTTGCATACGTATGCACCAAAAAAAGGCATAACCTGCCCGACGTTCTGCGGTAACTTAGCAAAAAAACAGCAAGACAAGGGGATTAGATATGCAAGCGAAGATCGCGGCCGGACTCAGTGCACTGGCACTGACCATATTGGTGGCCTGTGACAATAAACCGCCAGCCAATCACAGCGCAGCAGCGAGCGCACCACAGCAAGCCAGCCAGTTTGATGCTGAAGGCAAGGCCGTGGTGTATCAGGTATTTACCCGCTTATTCGGCAACACCCAAACCACCAACAAGCCTTGGGGTACGCTGGAAGAAAATGGTGTCGGTAAGTTTAGTGACTTTACTGATGACGCCCTGCAAGGCATTAAAGCCCTGGGTACTACCCATATCTGGTACACCGGGGTGCCACACCATGCGGTGATCCGCGACTATACTGCCTATGGCATCAGCAATGATGATCCTGATGTGGTAAAGGGTCGTGCCGGTTCACCCTATGCAGTGAAAGACTATTACAGTGTGAATCCGGATCTGGCCGACGACCCGGCCAAACGGCTGGAAGAATTTCAGGCGCTGATCGCCCGCACCCATCAGCATGGGATGAAAGTATTGATCGATATCGTCCCTAATCATGTGGCGCGGCGTTATGAGTCACTGGCCAAACCGGAAGGGGTGCGCGATTTTGGTGCGGATGACGATACCAGTGTGGAATATGCCCGCGATAATAATTTCTACTATATCCCCGGTTCCGCCTTTCAGGTACCGGCCTGGCCAGCCGATTATCAGGTGCTGGGCGGTGACGCTCACCCGTTGGCCGATGGCAAATTTGCCGAAGTGCCGGCGAAATGGACCGGTAATGGCGCCCGCTCGGTGCAGCCGGCTTTTGACGACTGGTATGAAACGGTAAAAATCAACTTTGGTGTGCGTCCGGATGGTAGTTACGACTTTGACAAACTACCGGCCGACTACGCTGAAAAAGACTGGCAGGCACATTATCAGTTCTGGCAAGGCAAAGAAGTGCCTAATACCTGGATTAAATTCCGTGACATCGTGCTGTATTGGACTGCAATGGGCGTTGATGGCTTTCGTTACGATATGGCCGAGATGGTACCGGTAGAGTTCTGGAGCTATTTAAACTCGCATATTAAACAACAAAACCCGGACGCCTTTTTACTGGCCGAGGTATATCAGCCGCATTTATATCGCGACTATATCAAGCTTGGTTTAATGGATTACCTGTACGATAAAGTCGAGTTTTACGACAGCCTGAAGCTGGTGATGCAGGGTAAAGGCCCGACGTCTGAGCTGGTGATCATTCAACAGCGGATGGCTGATATTGAACATCATATGCTGCACTTTCTGGAAAACCATGACGAGCAGCGTATTGCGGCCCCGGAATTTGCCGGTGATGCCCGCAAAGGGATGCCGGCGATGGTGGTATCCACGCTGATCAGTACCTCACCGACTATGCTGTATTTCGGCCAGGACGTGGGCGAACCGGGTGCGGATGACGCGGGATTTGGTAAGGCCAGCCGCACCACCATCTTTGATTACTGGGGGGTACCGCATCACCAACGTTGGATGAATGGTGGCAAATTTGATGGCGGTGCGCTAAGCCCGGCAGAGCGGGAGCTGCGGCAATTCTATGAAACCTTAATGCAATTTAGCCGTAATGCCCCGGCATTGAATGGCGCTTATCTGGAGTTGCATACGCACAATTTGGCCGCTGGCAGTGCATACTCGGAACAGCAACTGGCGTTTGCCCGCTATGTCGAGCGGCAGCAACTGGTGGTGGTTAGCCATTTTAATCCGCAGCAGGGCGTTGAATTTACGTTGCAGTTACCGGCCAGTCTGATCAGTGCCTGGCAGCTGGCAGATGGTACCTATCAGCTGCAGGATCAATTATCCGGGCAACAGAATCAGCTGCAGGTGAGCAATGGTCTGGGGCAGATCCCGGTGCAACTGGCCCCGCTGGGCTCGGTTGTGTATCAACTGGTGCGTTAAGGAGCCACTATGCAGCCTGTTATAATGCGGATCGCTGGCCTGCTGTTATTGCTGGGGCTGCTGTTTAACAGCAGTCAGGCCGTCGAACATTATCAAAGTCACCGCCAAACCGCGCAGGGCCTGATCCTGACCACGGATCAGGGTGAAGTGAGCATCGACTTTTATAACGCCCACAGTGTCGCTGTCTGGTATCAGCCAAGCGCTGTGCTGCAGCAAGACTCCTTGTTGATCGGCACAGCACCACAGCCGGTAGCCTTGCAATTGGCGCTTGATGAGCAACAACTGACCTTGCAAAGTGATGCCTTGCAACTGGTGATCAACAAAAGCCCGTTAAGTATTGCCTTTTACCGCGATGGCGAGCTGTTAACCCGGGATCAGGCCGGTCTCATTCAGGCGGACGGTCAGCTTGGTTTTGATTTTAGTCTTGCCGAGCAGGAGAAGCTGGCCGGTGCCGGGCAGCGGGTACTGGGCATGGATCGCCGCGGTCATAAGTTACCGCTCTATAACAAGGCGCATTATGGCTACAGTACCGAGTCGAGCCAGATGTACTTTAGTCTGGCCGGTGTTTTATCCGATAAAAACTATATGCTGCTGTTTGATAATGGCGCGACCGGTGAGCTGGATCTGGGCCATAGCCAGGCAGATCAGTTACGTTTCCGTGCTCAGGGCGGCCGCAGCAGCTATTTGCTGGTCGCTGCCGATACGACGCCTGAGCTGATCCAGCAGTATCTGGCGGTCAGTGGCAAACCGCCATTACCGGCGCGCTGGACCTTAGGCAACTATGCCTCGCGCTTTGGTTATCGCACTGAGGCAGAGGCGCGGGCGGTGGTGCAAAAATTCCGCGATCTTAAGCTGCCATTAGATGCCATTGTGATCGATCTGTACTGGTTTGGGCCGGATATTCAGGGCCATATGGGTAATCTGGCGTGGGATCATCAGGCTTTCCCAAATCCAGAGCAGATGCTGGCTGATTTTGCCGCCGATGGCGTTAAAACGATCCTGGTGACTGAGCCCTTTATTCTGACAACCTCCAAGCGCTGGGATGAAGCGGTCGCCGCGGGGGCTATCGCACCGGGGCCGGATGGTCAGCCAAAGACCTTTGATTTTTACTTTGGTAATACTGGTCTGGTTGATGTGTTTAATCCCAAAGCCGCCGATTGGTTCTGGCAGCGTTACCATGAGTTACTGACGCAAGGTGTTGGTGGTATTTGGGGCGATCTGGGCGAGCCTGAAGTGCACCCGGCCGATACCTATCATTATCTGCCGGGCATTGGCTTACAGCCTGCCGATGCAGTGCATAATGCCTATGGCCATCGCTGGGCTGAGTTGGTGCATCAGGGCTATCGCCGTGATTTCCCGGCACAGCGGCCTTTTATTATGATGCGCGCAGGTAGCTTAGGTTCGCAGCGCTTTGGTATGGTGCCCTGGACTGGTGATGTTGACCGCAGCTGGGGCGGGCTAAAGCCTCAGGTTGAACTGGCGCTGCAAATGGGCCTGTTTGGCTTTGGCTGGATCCATTCTGACTTAGGTGGCTTTGCCGGTGGCGAGGTCTTTGACCCTGAGCTTTATATCCGCTGGCTGCAATACGGCGTATTTCAGCCGGTGTACCGGCCACATGCCCAGGAGCATATTGCCCCTGAGCCGGTATTCCATAGCCAGGAAGTGATTAACACCCTGCGCCCCTGGCTGGAGCTACGCTACCGCCTGCTGCCATATAACTATACGCTGGCCTATCAGCATAGCCAAAGTGGTATACCGCTGATGCGGCCGTTGTTTTTCCTGGATGAGCAAAACCCGGCGCTACGCGATGAAGCCAACAGCTATTTATGGGGCGATGCCTTTTTAGTGGCGCCGGTAACGGAACCAGGCGTAACAAGCTGGCCGGTAAATCTGCCGCAAGGCATCTGGTTTGATTTCTTTAGCGGGGAACGGCTGGAAGGTGGTCAGGTGCTACAGCGCCCGGTAACGATCGACACCATTCCGGTGCTGGTAAAAGCCGGTAGCTTTATTCCGATGACCGACAGCTTGCAACGCACTGCGGATTATCAGGGCAAGGCGTTAACACTGCACTATTACGCCGATCTAAGTGTCGCTGCCAGCCAGTACAGCCTGTTTGAAGATGATGGCGTAACGCCGGATTCGGTTGCCAAGGGCCAATATGAGCTGCTGCATTTCGCGGCCACGACGGAAGACAACAGGCTAACGCTGAACTTCAGCCGCGATGGCGGGGAGTATCAGGGCAAGCCGGCCAGCCGCGATTTAACACTGGTGCTGCATAACCAGCGTGGCAAGGCGCGCAAAATCTATCTGGATGGCCGTTATATCCCGATAGTTGCCCAGCCGCAGCGCTTTGCCCGCGGTGAAAATATCGCCTGGTATGACAAAGCAAATAAGCAGTTAAAGATTAAGCTGCCACTTACCGCAGAAACTAAGCAGCTAAGGCTGCACTACTAAACGGAGGTGGCGATGCGCTTAGGTTCTTTCAGGCTATTAAGTGTTATTGCATTAATGCTAGGTTGTTATAGCGTTTCGCCACTTGCCGCTAGCATTAAGCGGGTTGAGCCACTTAACTGGTGGGTTGGTATGCAGCATCCGACTGTTGAGCTGATGTTATACGGGGATAAGTTAGCGGAGCTGACACCTAAGCTCAGCTATCCCGGGGTTAGCATCAGCGCGGTACATCGTACCGATAACCCGAATTATCTGTTTGTTGAGCTGACACTGTCTGCTGATGCGGCAGCGGGCACCTTGCCACTGCAGCTTTGGCGCGGCGCAAAAGCCGTACAGCAAGTTGATTACCCGTTATTGGCACGAAATGAAGGTTCGGCACAGCGTCAGGGCTTCTCGCCCGCCGATGCGATTTATCTGATTACGCCGGATCGCTTTGTCAATGGCGACCCCACTAACGACAGCGTACCCGAGATGCTAGAGCAGGCGAACCGGCAGGATGACAACGGCCGTCATGGTGGCGATCTGGCCGGGATGCAACAAGCGCTGCCGTATTTGCAGCAGCTGGGCGTCACTGCGGTTTGGCCAACGCCGCTAACCGAAAATAATCAACCGGCTTTCTCTTATCATGGCTATTCCGCCACCGACTTTTACCGGGTGGATCCCCGCTTTGGCAGCAATGCGCAGTTCCGTGATTTTGTTGCAGCCGCCAATTCGCTCGGTATTAAGGTGATTCAGGATATTATTGTGAACCATATAGGCAGTAATCACTGGTGGCTGCCGGACTTACCGGCTAAAGACTGGCTGAACTTCCCGAGCGGCGATGGCAATGGCAACTTTGTGCCAACCAATCATAACCGCAGCACCATTCAGGACCCTTATGCGGCCGATATTGATCGCGAGCTATTTACCGATGGCTGGTTTGTCGACACCATGCCGGATCTGAATCAGCGTAACCCCAGATTAGCAACCTATCTTATTCAAAATAGCATCTGGTGGGTGGAATATGCCGGGCTGTCCGGTATTCGGGAAGATACCTATTCTTATGCCGATAAAGCCTTTTTAAGCGAGTGGGGCCGGCGCATTATGCAGGAATATCCTCAGTTTAATATTGTGGGTGAAGAATGGAGCCCGAATCCGCTTATCGTATCGTACTGGCAGACCGGCAAGCAGAATAAAGATGGCTATGTTTCGCATACTCCGGCGATGCTCGACTTTCCGCTGTATGACGCCCTGCTAAAATCACTGGCAGAGCCGGAGAGCTGGAATAGCGGCTGGATCCGGCTGTATGAAATGCTGAGCAATGACCATGTCTATGCCAACCCCTTCAATTTAGTGATCTTTGAGGGTAACCATGACACCGCCCGCTTATTTTCAGTGCTGGGCGAAGATCAAGACTTGTTCCGGATGGCGCTAAGTTACCTCTTTACCATGCGCGGTATTCCACAGCTGTTTTATGGCACTGAGCTGGCGCTGACCAGCCCGCCACAGCGTGATGATGGCAAGGTACGGGCTGATTTCCCCGGCGGTTGGGCGGGCGATAAGGTCAATGCCTTTACCGGCGTGGGGTTAACGGATACTCAGCGCATGGCGCAACAACTGGTCAGCCGGCTGCTAAACTGGCGTAAAACTGCCAGCGCAATCCATCAGGGTAAGCTACTGCACTTTGCCCCGGATCGCGGCACCTATACTTATTTCCGCTATAACGAGCAGCAAACGGTGATGGTGGTGCTGAATAAGCAGCCCGAAGCGGTGACACTGGATCTGGCACGTTTTAGGCAGGTGCTGCCAGCCAAGGTGCAGGCCACAGAGGTGCTAACCGGTGCAAAATTGCAGCTGCAACAACAGCTAACCGTGCCGGCGCGGGGCGTATTGATATTAGATATCACACCCTAAATAGGCGTAAAAAAACCTCAGTGTTTGGGTTGAGGTTTTCTCATCCAGGGTATCTGGAAAACTTACTAGCGCTTATTGCACCTCACCAAACCCAGAGACCTTCGGGTTCAGATACTGAATGATTAGCCTGACGTTATGCCAGATTTGACTCCTCGCGTTGATCCAATATTATGAAGCTACCTTTTTCAGTGGGATAAATGCTATGCCAGTAATTAGCCGATTTTACGGAATTTTGATTGCTATGTATTTTAACGACCACAATCCACCGCATTTTCATGCAAAATATTCTGGCTATGAAGCGCTATTTGCATTTGATGGAACCATACTGGAAGGGGAGTTGCCCAAGCGAGCCGTTACTTTTGTTCAGGAGTGGATAGGAATACACAAAAGTGAGCTGGAAGAGAACTGGCGTCGAGCCAGAGCAGGGGAACCTCTGAATTATATAGCACCACTGGAGTAAATTATGTTGCATATTAAGTCTGCCAAATACGTGGCTGATTACACAATTTGGGTAGCATTTGATGATGGTACTTCTGGCGAAATCGATCTAAATGGTGAACTCCACGGGCCTGTATTTGAACCACTGAAGGAAATTTCTATTTTTCGGAGGGTGTCGGTCGACCCTGAGCTTGAGACTGTTGTTTGGCCGAACGGTGCAGATCTGGCTCCAGAGTTTCTTAAAGGGTTGCATAACAAGCAAAGTAAGCAGACGCCTGCTGCGCAGCGGCTTTAAAGATAAGCTCGTTACAGTGTTTCTTGCAAAGCTCTTGGCGGAACACGTGGTAGCAAGCTACCAAGGTGAGTGAAGAAAGAGTGTCTAGTCAAATGGTACAAAGCGCAACCAGAATTAAGCTGTGATGTCACTATTTAGGCGTAATTACCTGACTAATGCTAAGTTAAACGTAACAGGATTACTATTTCTAGCATTCGTTTGAAGGAGCGAAATAATGCGTTTTAAATTAAGGATGTTACTTACTGCACTGCTAACCGCCTAAATCACCCAGCCTGCCGCCGCCTGCACCCGGGCTGTCTATAAGGGCCCGGAGCAAACCATTATTACCGCCCGCTCGATGGACTGGAAAGATGAAATTCCGGCGAATCTTTGGTTATTTCCGCGCGGTATCGAGCGCCGGGGCGAGGTCGGTCCCAACTCGGTACGCTGGCCCGCCAAATATGGCAGTGTGTTGGCCAGTGTCTTTAGCGTGATTCGCAATGCCTTGGTGCCCTTTGGTATTTCCTCCGAAGCCGAACCCAATATTCCCTCGACCCGCTGGCGCAGTCTAAACCGGCGCAGCCGTTTGTGTTTGCCGGTCTGTAAAACCTATCAATCGCGGTGCCTTCGCGGCGTTGCGCCTTGCTGAATACGTATTCATCTTGTTCTTGCCGCTAAATGCAGGTATCAAGCAGCCTGACAGGTAAATAATTATAAAACCGCAAAAGAGAACAGCATTATGCAAACCAAACCAAACCTCAGCTTTTGGCAGATTTGGAATATGTGCTTTGGGTTTTTTGGTATTCAGTTTGGCTTTGCCCTGCAAAATGGCAACGTCAGCCGGATCTTCCAAACCCTGGGCGCCGACATGGAGCAAATTCCGATCCTGTGGATCGCCGCCCCGCTAACCGGTTTACTGGTTCAGCCGATCATTGGCCACTTTAGTGATAAAACCTGGACTAAGCTGGGCCGCCGCCGGCCGTTCTTTTTATACGGCGCTTTAGCCACCACCGCGGCGCTGGTGATTATGCCAAACTCGCCGACCTTGTGGATCGCCGCCGGTATGCTGTGGATTTTAGACGCCGCCATTAACGTGACGATGGAGCCGTTTCGCGCCTTTGTCGGTGATAACCTGAATAAACAGCAGCGGCCGACCGGCTTTGCCATGCAATCCTTTTTTATCGGTGTCGGTGCCGTGGTCGCGTCTGCCTTACCCTGGATTATGACCAACTGGTTTGGCGTCGCCAATACTGCTGCTGAAGGGCTGATCCCGGATTCGGTGGTGTACTCTTTCTATGCCGGTGGTGTGGTACTGTTTTTAGCGGTGGGCTGGACCATTATCTCCAGTAAGGAATATAGCCCGGAGCAACTGGCTGCCTTTGATGCCGCTGAGCAGGCAGAACACCCCAGTGCGCCTATGGCAACCCCGGCTCAGGACTACTGGCGCAGTGGTGCCGCCGCTGTGGTGATTGGCGTGGCAGCCTTTGCTGCGGTGGCATTCTGGCAGCTGGATAAGCAACTGTATTTACTTGGCGCCTTAATTGCCGCCTTTGGTTTACTGCAATGGGCGGCCAGCTGGTTTAAGCAACAGCAAAACCGCAATATGCTGGTACAGCTGACCGACGATTTATTTACCATGCCGAAAACCATGCGCCAACTGGCCGTGGTGCAGTTTTTCTCCTGGTTTCCGTTATTCGCGATGTGGATCTACACCACCGCCGCCGTCACCAGCTACCACTATGGTACCACCGATACAACCTCGGTGGCCTATAACAATGGCGCCGACTGGGTTGGGGTATTGTTTGCGGTGTATAACGGTTTCGCCGCCATTGCTGCCTTGCTGATCCCGCTGCTGGTTAAAGCCACCAGTACGCAAAAAGCGCACTGTATTAACCTGTTATTCGGCGCTCTGGGTTTATTCTCCTTCTTCCTGATTAAAGATCCGGCGCTGCTTTGGTTACCGATGATTGCCATTGGTATTGCCTGGGCCTCGATTTTGTCACTGCCTTACGCGCTGTTATCTAACTGTTTACCCGCCCATAAAATGGGGGTGTATATGGGCATGTTTAATATCTTTATCGTACTGCCGCAGCTGCTGGCGGCAGCCATTCTGGGTAGCCTGGTGGGTTATCTGTTCCAGGGGCAGGCGATTTATGCGCTGGCGATAGGTGGCGTCAGTTATGTGATAGCGGCACTTTATGTGTTGCGGGTAAAAACCGAAACAGTAAAGGGATAAACCATGTTAAAAACCTCATTAACCGCGCTGACGCTGGCGCTGGCACTTAGTGCCTGCAAGCCGGCGCCACAGCAAACTGAAACTGTTGCCGCACCGCTGGCTGCGACCGCAGCAGCCGAGTCTGGCCCCTGGTGGCAGGATGCGGTGTTCTATCAGATTTGGCCGCGTAGCTTTTACGATACGACCGGCGATGGCCATGGCGATTTTAATGGTATGACCGCCAAGCTGCCGTATTTACAGGAGCTGGGTATTAACGCCATCTGGTTAACGCCGATGTTTGAAGCGCCCTCCTATCACGGTTACGACTTTACTGAGTTTTATCAGGTGGAGCGTGATTACGGCAGCATGGCAGAATTTGAAGCCTTTATTCAGGCAGCCGATGCCAAAGGCATTAAGGTGATTCTGGATTTAGTAATTAACCATATCTCGCGTGAACACGAGTGGTTTCAAAAGTCAGCCGAGGGCATCGCGCCCTATAAAGATTACTTTGTCTGGCGTAAAGACTTACCAGCCAAAGGCGAGGGCTGGGGCCACGCCTGGGCTGATAATGATCAGCCGGACGCAGTTTGGCACTTTGATGAACGGCGCGGTGAATATTATTACGCCGCCTTTGGTGCGACCCAGCCGGATCTGAATTTAGAACACCCGGATGTGGTGGCCGAAATGAAGAAGATGGCGAAATTCTGGCTGGACAAGGGTGTGGCTGGTTTCCGCTTAGATGCGGTGCGCTTTGTGATGGAAAGTGGCCCGGATGGTCAGGCCGATTTGCCGGCGACCATTGATTATTGGCGCGATTTTAATGCCTTTGTGAAAAGCGTGAACCCGGAAGCCTATTTAGTTGGCGAAGCCTGGGTAGATATCCCGATTGCCGCCAAATATTGGGGCAACGGTGAGGGGCTGGATCAGGGCTTTGACTTTGAAGTGGGTTATAAAATTATTGGTCAGCTGCAGCAAAATGCTGGCAATGCTGCGCAGTTTGGTACTATTAGCGGTACGCAAAGTGGCGAATTACACCCGCTACAGGAAAACCTGCAACGTCGTTTGGACTCGTCCGCGCCACTGGCGTTCTTCACGCCGTTTTTAACTAACCATGATCAGGACCGCGTCGCTTTTCAGTTAAGCGGTGATCGTGCGACGGTACTGCAAAAATCCAAACTGGCCGCAGCCATGCTGTTTAGCTCGCCCGGTACTAAGTATCTTTACTACGGTGAAGAGATTGGCTTAACGCAGGCACAAAGTGGCCACGATGTATACAAACGCGCACCTATGCTGTGGAACACTGAGGCCCAGGCTGGCTTTACCGCAGCGCCGCTTAGCTGGGTAGAGCAAAAAGAGCAGTTTACCGTGCAGTTTGCCGATTGGTGGCCGGACTTTTTACAGCAGCAGTTAAGCGCCGGTGGTAATACCGTAGCAGAGCAGCAAGCCCAGCCAGACTCACTGTGGCGGCTGTATCAGTTCTTAATCGCGCAGAAAAAGCAGCGGCCCGAGCTAAAGCTGGCAGGCAGCTATCAGGTGGCAGAACCTGCCGCCGGCCTGCTGCAGATTGACCGCGAGTTAAATGGCAGCCATACCCGCTTTGTGCTGAACCTGAGTGAACAGCCGTTAGATATCAGTGTCACCCTGGATAACACCCTCAATCCCAGCTGGGGCTTTGATCTTAATGCCAGTCAGCTGGCTCCCTATGGTTTAGTAGTGCTGCAAAGCCACAACTAATTATCCTGTTGCAGAGAAACCCACACGGCAATGCTGCCCTGTGGGTTTTTTTCTTATATTTGTTGTGATTAGCTAATTGCTAAAATCTATTTGAGATGTAAACTCAGAGTGCATTTAAAGGAGGTTATATGCGTAAGATGTTAAAAAATACTATTTTTGCTTCGTTGTTAGCGACGACAGCTTTTGTTGGCACGGCACAAGCAGATGTTTACTTTGAACTTGGTTTGACACAAATTTCTGCAGACATTGAAAGAGAGACTATTAGTCACTTTGGCGCCACTGGTGTGGTTGGAACGACTTTAAAAGCAACAGAAACGTTCGCACACAAAGTGGAAGCTTTGGCAGTGATTGGCTTGAACTCTGACAAAGTCTATGGCGTAGACGCTAAATTACAGTCTTTAATTGGTGCGGCATATCGTCCAACAATTAAACTCAATGATTCAGTTGAACTGCATGCTCGTGTAGGTGTATTCAACGGTCGCGCTAAAGCGAAAGGCTTTGGTGCCAGCGTCTCTGAGTCAAGCACTGAAGTGGGTTTTGGTGTAGGTATCGATTTCAAAAGAGTATCGCTGTCATACTTAAATGTTGACGATACTAACTTTGTTACAGCAACCTTTCGTTTTTAATCACGTAGGGTAGTTGTAAACAGTTAAAGGCCTGAATTTCAGGCCTTTTTTGTCTGTACGTCGGGCGTACCTCTAACATACTATAAATAACGATAGACCCTGGTATGGTCTGGCTCAATAAGCTGTGCTTTCGATCAGCTCATCTAATAACCTATTCAGACTAAAAGCCGATAGTCCCCAGCCTAAGTCCGCGCTACACTTACTATATTATCCTTAGCTAAGGGAATGCCGGATGTCGCATCGCGCCCATTTATTTTCGTTACGGATTTGCCATGCTTTGCGTGAGAGTCTGGCCGAGGGTTATAACCGGCACAAGCTGGTCAAAGACTTACTGGCCGGTATTACGGTCGGTATTATTGCAATTCCACTGGCGATGGCGCTGGCGATTGCATCCGGTGTACCGCCGCAGTATGGGCTTTATACGGCCATTATCGCCGGCTTTGTGATTGCGCTAACCGGCGGCTCGCGTTTTAGTATCTCCGGGCCGACCGCGGCCTTTGTCGTGATCCTGTATCCGATAGCGTTAAAGTACGGTTTAAGTGGTTTACTGCTCGCCTCAGTGCTGGCCGGGGTGATGCTGGTGGCGATGGCGCTGTTTCGGTTGGGCCGCTTAATTGAATATATCCCGGAGTCAGTAACCCTCGGCTTTACCTCAGGTATTGCGATTGTGATCGTTATTTTGCAAATCAAAGACTTCTTTGGTTTGCCATTGGCGGCGTTACCTGAGCATTTTGGCGATAAAATCTGGTTACTTGGCCAGCAATTACCACACTTTGCCTGGCCAAGTCTGTTGGTCGCTGCTGTCACACTGACGGTAATGATTGGCTGGCGTCGTTTAAATACTGCTATTCCGCCGCATCTGCCAGCGCTCTTGGTCGGTACCTTACTGGGGTTGCTATTACTGCAATTTGGTATTGATTTACCGACGGTGGCCTCGCGTTTTAGTTATACCGCTGCTGATGGCAGCCTGGCTGCCGGGGTGCCGCCATACTTGCCCTATTTTGACTGGCCCTGGAACCGCCCCGGCCCCGCAGGTGAGCCACTGAGTTTTAGCTGGCAGCTGGCGAAGGATTTATTGGCGGCCGCCTTTGCCATTGCTATGTTGGGAGCCATTGAATCGCTACTCTGTGCGGTAGTGCTGGATAATGCCAGTGGTCGGCGCCATAGTGCCAATAGCGAATTATTGGGGCAGGGCATCGGTAATATTATTACGCCGTTCTTTGGTGGGATCACAGCCACCGCGGCGCTGGCGCGTTCTTCGGCGAACTTAAAAGCCGGTGCTCAGTCACCCGTCGCCGCTATGGTACATGCTATGGTGGTGCTATTAGCATTATTACTACTAACCCCGATATTGGCCTATATACCAATGGCAGCTTTAGCCGCGCTGTTGGTCATGGTGGCCTGGGGTATGAGTGAGGCCCCGAAAGCTTGGCATCTGCTAAAAACGGCACCGCGCGGTGACGTACTGGTATTTCTGGTATGCCTGCTGCTGACCGTAGTATTTGATATGGTGATCGCCATTACCGCCGGTATTTTGCTGGCGACCATGCTGTTTATGAAAGATATTGCTGCTATGACTAAGGTCACCGATATCAGTGGCAACCGCAAGCAAGTTGAACAGGTACTACCCGCAGGTTGGAAGGTATTAAAAATCAGCGGCCCGCTGTTCTTTGCCGCTGCCGATCGGATTTTTGCCGAAGTAGCGCTGCTCAGCCAGCAACAGCGAGGGCTTGTACTCTATATGGACGGGGTGCCACTATTAGATGCTGGTGGTCTGGCAGCCTTGGATAAGTTGTTAGATCACTGCCGTAAACAAGAGGTGGAATTATTGATTGCTGATTTGCAGTTCCAGCCGTTAAAAACCCTGGCTAAGGCCGGCGTTAAGCCAGAGCCGGGGCGGCTGACGTTTTACCCGACCTTGCGCGAGGCGCTGGAGCAGCTTGCTGGCCGTCAGACAGTGCAAACTGTGCCAGAGGCTGCGGTATTACCGGCCAGTTAATGGGCTAGTTAGCACTATTGCCGGCAGCGCCACAGGACTGCCGCACCACCAGCTTAGGCTCAATCAGGTTGTCTGTAATGGGCTGGTTGTTGATCAGTTTCAGCAGGTTATTCACTAATAGCTCACCGGCTTTGCTGGTATCCTGCTGAATGGTACTTAAGCCCGGTGAGGCAAAAGAGGCGGCGGGGATATCATCAAAGCCCATCACAGCGATCTGCTCTGGCACGTTAATGCCACGACGTTTCAGGCAGCGCATTACGCCAATTGCAATCAAGTCACTGGCACAGAAAATGGCATCGATACTGACACCACTGTCCAGCAAGGCAGCGGTGGCCTGGTCGCCGGCACTTTCGGTCGATATCGCATCAAAGTGTGGAACCTGTTGTGGTGTAATGCCGGCTTTGGCCAGCGCATCAATAAAGCCCTGATAGCGGGCACTGAATTCCGGGCTGCCCTCTGAGGCGTTACCGATAAAAGCAAAATGGCGGTGGCCAGTATTGAGTAAATGCTCGCCGGCCAGATAACCACCCTGCCAGTTATTGCTACGAATGGTAAATTCCGGATGGCCTAATACTTCGGCACCCCAGCAGACAAAGTGGGTTTGCTGCGCCAGTAATTTGGCCAGCTTTTCTTCGTAGTCGACATAGTCGCCATAGCCGAGCAGGATAATGCCATCGGCTTTCTTACTGTCTTCATAGTCGGCATGCCAGTCGTCACTGAGTTGCTGAAACGACACCAGCAGATCCTGGCCGTTACGGGCGCAGGCGCGGGTAATGCTGCCAAGCATCGATAAAAAGAACGGATTGATTAGCGACTCATCGGTAGTGGGATCTTCAAACAGCAGTAACGCCAGGGTACTGCTGCGCTGCTTGCGCAGATTACTGGCGTTTTTATCCACCTTATAATTCAGCTGACGAGCAATCGCTTGCACTTTCTCGCGGGTTTCTTTGTTTACCTGTGGACTGTCGCGTAGCGCCCGTGACACGGTCGACTGCGACACGCCAGCCAGATAGGCAATATCAAAAGAGGTCGCTTTATCCTTCATCTTTTCCTGCTGTTTAGCCAAAATTACTGTCAAGACTTGCTAGTTTTCAGGGCTTAGCTTGGTAGCTAGGCTATTCTATGTTTGCTTTACAGCCCGAGATCACGCAAAAAATCATCATCGGCTTGCTGAGCGGCGGCATTTGACTGCTCCTGCGCTTGCTCTTGCTGCGCCTGCTGCAGGATATCATCCGGACTTGTTTGCACGCCCTTTTCAAATTCACCGAGCTGAATAAACTCGGTTTTATCCATCGCCAGTTCCATATAGAAGATATTATGGTCCGGCGTACTAAAGGTAACCCGCCGTGCCTGCGGTTGATCCAGCTGAGTGTTGATTAGGATCTGTACCTGCTTGTTAATTGCCATCATTTTTGGTTGGCTCTGATTGATCGAGGTTTGTAGCTCTAAACGTACCTGACCAGTAAAATCGCCAACAATCTGGTTCATCAGCTCACCCATCACGTTACCCACTTCATCCGAGGTATGGAAGGATGCCAGCTCTGACTCGGGCATACCCATGCTAAGCAGATAGCGGCGGTAAATTTCCATCGCCGCCTGAGCGGTAAAGTTAATTACCACCAGGCCGGAAAAACCGCCGTCAAACAACACAAAGCAGCCAAGGTCCGGGCGTAAACAGGTTTTTTGAATTTTCTGTACCATCGGGGAATGATTAACACCGGGGTTACCGGCTGCAGCCAGCACCCGCTCAACCGAGCGACAGAGCGTCAGTAAAATTTCGTCAGTAGTAATAATTTTATTTTTTTTCATGGTGCTATTCCACAACGGGCAACTGAAGATTCAGACAAGGTTTTACCGCAGTTCTGACATTTTGGCTATGCTCTTAACGCAAAAGCCACGAGAAATGCCGTAAAAATTGTCGTGCTGAGCGGCTATTCGCTATGATGGCACTTTTTATGGTACGGGTTCTGATGACTACAGCTTTACCACCGCTGCGGATTGTGATGTTGCTGGCCGCAGTGATCGCAATCACGCCGCTGGCGATTGATATGTACCTGCCAGCGCTGCCGTTAATGGCAAAAGAACTACAGACGACTAATGCTCTGGTACAACAGTCGCTGAGTATCTATTTGGCGGCCTATGCGCTGGGGATGCTGCTATTTGGGCCCTTGGCCGATATGCTCGGGCGCCGTCCACTGGCGCTGTTTGGTTTAACCGGCTTTCTGGTCGCCAGTGTAGCGCTGAGTCTGGTCACGAGTATCGAAGGTTTTCTGCTTTGGCGTGCGTTACAGGCATTTTGTGGTGCGGCAGCGACAGTGGTGATCCCCGGTATAGTGCGGCATCTTTACCAACAGCATACTGCTAAGGGCATGTCCTATGTGTCGATGATTATGATGCTGGCGCCGCTGATTGCACCGGCGATTGGTAGCGGTGTGATGTATATCACCCATTGGCAGCATATCTTTTCGTTGCTGGCGTTGTATGCCGCCATTATGCTGCTATTGTGCTGGCACTTTTTACCAGAGATTAAACAACAAAGTGGCAATAGCGCCCGGCCGGCATTTTTCAGTGGCTATCAGCAGGTGTTTGCTAATCGCTCAGCCTGGCCCTTTATCGCCATTTCGATGTTTGCGTCCTTTAGCTTTTTTACCTTTCTCACGGCCGTATCCTTTGTCTATATCAGCTATTTCGGCGTTAGCGAGCAGCTATTTGCGCTGCTATTTGGTTTAAACGTCTCTGCTTTGATGCTGGCAAACTTTGTTAACAGCCGTTTAGTGACCCGGTTTGGTCCAATGCGGATGCTGACTATTGGCTTGGTGCTGGCTTTATTGGCGGCAACTACCCTGACCGCAGTCAATGCCGCAGAGCTGGGATTATGGTTTACGGTGCTGAGTATTGCGCCATTAATGGCTAGCCTGGGACTGATGGCGACTAATGCCGATGCGCTGATCCTGATGCAGTTTCCACAACACAGCGGCACCGCGACGGCGGTAATTGGTACCTTACGCTTTGGCAGTGGTGCCCTGGCCGGTCCGTTGTTGGGCTTACTTTATACCGGCACGGCATTGCCGTTCTCGTTGCTGATGCTGGCCGGTACTTTGTGTATTTTAGGTTCAGTGATCTGGGCTAAAGCCCTCGGTCACTAGACGATTACTAAATCTTGCAGGCGCCGCCGCTACACTCATCATCGTCATCACCAAACTGCGGTTCGGCGGCAGCGCTGTTGGCAGCAGCCAGCTGGGCAGCGACGGAATCTTCGGCGGCGTCAAAATCTAAATGGTCTAAGTCGAGGTCAAAGTCTGACATGGCAAGGTTTCCTGGTTGGTGTAGCAGCAGAATCGCTGCCATGGCAGCAAGTGTAGCAGAGCTGGTGGCGACTGAAAAAGCCTGAGCAGTAATTTCGTCAGCGGGCTATCCCTGCTATCATAGCGCAACTTTTCCAGCCGGCCGGAGCTTACCGATGACGACTTTAACGCTGCAAACCCCTGATGATTGGCACCTGCATTTTCGTGATGGCGATATGTTACTGGAAACCGTACCGGCCACGGCGCGGGTGTTTCAGCGGGCTATCGTGATGCCTAATTTAGTACCGCCGGTTACCACCGCCGAGATGGCAGTTGCCTACCGCGATCGTATTCTGGCAGCACGGCCGGCCGGTAGCCGCTTTCAGCCGCTGGTCACCTTATATTTAACCGATAAAACCAGCAAAGCTGATATTCAGCAAGCCAAAGCGGCAGGGGTCGTGGCGGCTAAGTTATATCCGGCCGGTGCCACGACAAACTCCAGCTCAGGTGTCGCGGCACTGGATGCCTTATACCCGGTGTTTGAGGCAATGGCCGAAGCGGGTATGTTGCTGCTGATCCATGGCGAAGTGACCGATCACGAGATTGATATTTTTGACCGTGAGAAAGTATTTATTGATCGCTATTTGCAGCATATCGTTGCCCGCTTGCCGTCACTAAAGGTGGTGTTTGAGCATATTACTACTGCTGACGCCGCCAGCTTTGTCGCCGAAGCCTCAGCTAATGTGGCGGCGACCATTACACCACAGCATTTACTGTTGAACCGTAATGATATGTTAGTCGGTGGTATCCGGCCGCATAACTACTGCTTGCCGGTATTAAAACGCCGCACTCATCAGGAAGCACTGCGTGCCGCGGTGGCCAGCGGTTCAGCCAAGTTTTTCCTCGGCACCGACTCGGCGCCGCATGAAAAACACCGCAAAGAATCGGCCTGCGGCTGTGCCGGCTGCTACAGCGCGCACAGTGCTATCGAGTTATATGCGCAGGTGTTTGATGAGCTGGGCTGCCTCGATAAGCTGGAAGCCTTTGCCAGCCACTATGGTGCTGATTTCTATGGTTTACCGCGCAACAGCGGCACCATTACGCTGGTACAACAGGAATGGCAGGTGCCGGCGGAAATTATTCTGCCAAACGGTCATCCGATAGTGCCATTTTTCGGTGGTCAGACCCTGAAATGGAAATTACAGCAGGGTATTCAGTAAGTACTGAGTGGTCTATTGCCGCAGATATTGAATTAACCGATCTAAGGCCCGGTAACTGAGCGCTTCCAGCAAGTGGGGGCGCTCAATTTGCGGGCTCTGCTGCAGATCGGCAATAGTACGGCTGACTTTTAGTAGCTTGTGATAGGTCCGCGCTGATAATTTAAATTTCTGTAGGGTGTTTTCTAAAAACGTCGCATCGCTGCTACTCAGTGGGCAGTAGCGATTCAGCTCCCGCCCCAGTAAACGGGCATTGGCTTTGCCCTGACGCGCTAATTGCAATTGCCTTGCGGCCAGCACCCGTTGCTGCACCTGCTGGCTGCTTTCTTCCGCTTGCTGACTGCTCAGGCTACCCGCCGGCAACAACGGCACTTCGATTTGTAATTCAATCCGTTCCAGAAAAGGCCCGGACAAGCGGTTCAGGTAACGCAGAATTTCACCATGATTGGCGCGGCCGTCCTCATGATGGCCGGTGGGGCTGGGGTTTAACGCAGCCACAAGCTGAAATTGTGCCGGAAACTCGGCCTGCCTTGCGGCCCGGGAAACGTGAATCGTCCCGGTTTCCAGGGGTTCCCGTAATACATCCAATACTTTACGCGGAAACTCAGTAACCTCGTCTAAAAATAGCACCCCGTGATGCGCCAGTGAAATTTCACCCGGCCTGGGTACTGAGCCGCCGCCAACCAGCGCGACCGCAGAAGCAGTATGATGTGGCGAGCGGAATGGGCGTTGTTGCCAATCTTGCTGATCCCTGGCGATACCGGCAATCGAGTAAATAGCGGCGGTTGCCAGTGCTTCGCTTTCTGTTAACGGCGGTAAGATCCCCGGTAAGCGTTGTGCCAGCATCGATTTGCCAGTACCAGGTGGGCCGAATAACAACAAATTATGTTCACCGGCAGCGGCCAGTTCCAGCACCCGCTTGGCTTGCGGCTGGCCTTTTACATCCGCCAGATCCAGCGGGTTGCCTGGTGGTTTGTCAGGCAGAGGTGGAATGGCGGGCAGGGCTTGCTGTTCCAGTAAGAAACTGTGTACTTGCAGTAAATGGGTGGCGCCATGCACGGCCGCGTCAGGGATCAGCTGCGCTTGTTGGGCATTAGTCATCGGTAAAATGGCGGCGCGTCCGGCATCGCGGCAAGCAATCGCCAGCGGGATTTCGCCTAGAATCGGCCGGATTTCGCCAGATAGCGCCAGTTCGCCGCAAAATTCAAAGGGATCAGTGCATTTTTCCGGTAGCTGGCCAGAGGCGACAATAATCCCCAGGGCAATCGCCAGATCAAAACGGCCACCTTCTTTCGGTAAGTCGGCAGGGGCTAAATTAACAGTAATGCGCCGGTCCGGGAATTGGAATCCGCTATTCAGTAAGGCACTGCGTACCCGGTCCCGTGCTTCTTTCACCGACGTCTCTGGCAACCCCACTAGTTGGAAAGCCGGTAAGCCATTACTTAAATGCACCTCAACAGTGACCAAGGGGGCGGCCAGGCCATATCGAGCCCGACTGTAGATGATGGCTAGTGACATAAATTTGATAGAATTGTTTTATATGGGTAAATTAATAGCAAATTTTTCGTCAGGGTAAAGGCATAGCATAGATAAATTTAATTTTTTCGGGGGAATTCTGTATCTCTGGTTTGCAGGGTGTACACTTTTAACTCTGTTTACTTATGAGGATCTTTCATGGCGCCGGCATGGACTGACAAGTTTATTCGTTATCCCACAATAGTGTTGGCGTTTTGCCTGTTGTTGGTGATGGTGCTAAGTGCTGGTTTAGGAAAGCTGTATTTCCGTGGTGACTATCGTATTTTTTTTTCGGAGGATAACCCACAGTTACTGGCTTTCGAGCAAATGCAGTACGAATTCAACAAAAGTGACAATATGCTGATCGGGATAGCGCCCCGAGATCGGAAAATTTTTACGCCAGAAAGATTAGAGTTAATCCGACGCTATACCGAAGCCGCCTGGCAAACTCCCTACTCAACCCGTGTGGATTCAATCACTAACTATCAGCATACTGAAGCCGTCGCCGATGATTTATTGGTAGCCGACCTAGTGCCGGCAGAGCAACCCCTGACCGCCGTCGAAATCGCGCGAATTCAGGCTGTTGCCCTGAACGAACCTTTGCTGCGTAACCGATTGATTGCAGCTGATGGCGCTGTCGCCGCGATCAATATCACCTTGCAGCTACCGGAGCAGAATCAACATCAGGAAGTCTTAGATGTCTGGCAAGCGGTAACGGCCATCAGCGCTCAGCTGCAACAGGAGTTTCCTGACGTTGATTTTTATCACACCGGCATTATTGCGATGAACTATGCCTTTGCATCTGAGGCTGAACAAGATGTGAAGAAGTTGGTGCCGCTGATGTTTCTGGCCATATTACTGGTATTGGGTTGGTTACTGCGTTCAGTTTGGGCGTCACTAGCGACCTTTGTGGTGATTATTACTTCGTTGTTAAGCACTCTGGGGATAGCAGGTTGGCTGGGTATCTTTATGAGTACTGCAACAGTCAATGTTCCGACCATACTGATGACATTGGCCGTTGCTGATTCTGTGCATATTATCGCTTCCATGCAGTTCGCATTAGCCAAGGGGTATCAAAAGTCAGCTGCAGTAAGTTATAGCTTACAGCGAAATCTGATGCCGGTACTGATCACCAGTGTGACAACAGCAATTGGCTTTTTAACGCTTAATTTTTCTGAAGTCCCTATTTTACGGGATCTGGGTAACCTTACTGCAATCGGCGTTATGCTGGCATGCCTCTACAGTTTAGTGTTATTGCCCATTTTGTTGTTATGGTTACCTATGCGGCCAGTGACTGATGCCAGGCAACACACGGTAATCCAGCATCTGGCAACCTGGGTTATTGGTAGACAACAGCTGTTGCGCTGGAGTTTCTCTGGTTTGGTGTTGCTATGTCTGGGATTATTGACATTAAATCAGATCAATGATGAACCCAATGAGTACTTTGCGCCGGCAACAGAATTCCGGCAAGCCAACGATTTTATGGAGCAGCATTTGAGTGGATTCACTCTGATAGATTTTGCTCTGGATAGTGGGCAACCTTCGGGGGTAAATGAACCACAATTTCTCAGCGCCGTTGCAGCCTTTAGTAACTGGTTATTACAGCAGCCGGAGGTGATGCATGTTAATACCCTGACCGATATTATGAAGCGGTTGAACAAAAATATGCATCAGGATGATCCGGCATTTTATCGGTTACCGGAAAGCCGTGAAGAGGCGGCGCAATACCTATTGATGTATGAAATGTCTTTACCCTTTGGTCTCGATTTGAATCATCAACTCAATATTGACAAGAGTGCCACTAAACTTACCGCGACATTATATAACCTGGGCAGCAAAGAATTGACCAACCTGGAAAGCCGGGCTTATCAATTTATCGAGCAACATTATCCGCAATATCAGCTAGCAGCCGCTAGTGCGGGCTTGATGTTCGCTCATATCGGTGAGCGCAATATGGCGTCAATGCTAAAAACGCTACCGCTGGCATTAATCCTGATTTCGGTGATTCTGATCTTTAGTCTAGGCTCGCTTAAGCTCGGTCTGATTAGCCTGATTCCTAATTTGGTGCCGGCGATAGTTGGTTTTGGTGTCTGGGGACTAATGATTGGTGAGATTAATCTCGCTTTGTCTGTGGTGGCTGGGATGAGTTTGGGTATTATTGTGGATGATACTGTGCACTTTCTGGCTAAGTATAAACACGCCAGAAGTGAAGGGCTGGCAACAGAGCGTGCAGTGAGTTATGCCTTCCACAGTGTTGGCCGGGCACTCTGTATTACGACACTGGTGTTAGTATGTGGTTTTGGTGTACTCATTTTTTCAGGATTCCGGCTAAATTCTGATATGGGGCTACTGACGGCCATGATCATACTCATCGCATTAATTGTCGATTTGTTATTTCTACCTGCTTGCCTGCTTCATCTGGATAAAGATAAGGATAAATCACATGTTGAAGAAACTGCTTAGTGTTTTTTGGTTAAGTCTGCTTTTTATTCCTGCCGCTGCAGAGGAAACTGATTTGGAGCGTGGTTTAGCTATTGCTACTGAGCAGAAAAACCGTGACCGTGGTTGGGGAGACTCAGAGAGCAATATGTTGATGGTGCTGCGTACAGCACAAGGGCGGGAAAGTGTGCGGCGGATGCGAACTCTGGCGCTGGAGGTAGAGGGTGATGGTGATAAAAGCCTGACCATTTTTGATGAGCCTTTGGATGTTCGTGGCTCGGCTTTTCTGACACACTCGCATCCTACTGTTGAAGATGACCAGTGGTTGTACTTACCCAGTGTAAGACGTACCAGACGTATTGCCAGTCGCAATAAATCCGGGCCCTTTATGGCCAGTGAGTTTGCGTACGAGGATATGACCTCCTTTGAATTAGAGAAATTTCGCTTTCGCTATCTAGGTGACGAGAAGTGCGGTGAGCTTACTTGCTTTGTACTTGAGCAGATCCCGGTAGATACTTTTTCGGGTTACAGCAAGATTATTGCGTGGATTGATCAGGAGCATTACAGGGTGCAACGTGCTGAATACTTCGATCGTAAAGACGCTTTACTAAAAACACTGACAGTTGAGGACTACCGATTATATCTCGATCAATATTGGCGACCTCATAAACTGACGATGCACAATCAACAAACGGGTAAAAGCACTGATCTGATTCTAGAAAGCATCAACTTTAGAACTGGCCGTACCGCAGCAGACTTTGACGTTGCTGCACTGGAACGGGCGCGATAAGGAGCCGCCATGGCATGTAGCATCGGCCGTATAACGCTGTTGGTATTGTCTTTACTGCAATGTGCTGCAGTAGAGGCGACGACTGAGCGTTCGGTCGATGCCAATACCACACTCTGGCGGCTGGGGCAGGCTGTGCGGCCCGATCAGCAGGTAACGATGCCACAGGTGATCTATGCGTTGTGGCAACATAATCCGGCCGCTTTTCGCGACCAGAATTTGCATTATTTATTAAAAGGCGCCCGGTTAAAGGTGCCAAGCCGCGAGCAAATGCTGGCCACGCCGGCGGAACAGGCACATCTATGGTATTACGGCGAACTGGCGAAGCAACAATTACCAACCCGCTTAGCCACTGCCCAACCGGCTAAACCTGAAGCCGTTGCAACTGCGCTGGGGCCTGAGGCAGCCGTGGCAGTACCGCAGCCAATCCGCCCTGCGGCACAACCGGCCAAACCTGTGGCAACAGCACCCCGTCCTGCACCATCTCCTGCAGTAACACCCGCTCAGGCACCACAAGTTGCCAGCGGCACCAGCCGTTTGCAGCAGGAGTTGGGTTTTGAACAGCGTTTTTTTGCAAGCCGGGGCCTGGCGGCAGCCGAGCGCTCGCAGCAGCTGTTAAGTTATCGCGCGCTGTGGTCGTATGAGGCTGCCAATCGTCGACATCAACTAGACCTGGCGCCTTATTTACGCTGGCATCAGTCTGATAGTGATAGCAATCTGGTCGATCTACAGCAGGCTTACTGGCGCTATATCGGTGCTGGCTGGGAATTTAAAGCCGGTATCGATACCCTGTTCTGGGGGGTTACCGAATCACAACATCTGGTGGATGTGCTGAATCAAAGTGATTTGGCGGCCGGGGTTGAGTTGGAAGCCAAACTGGGGCAGCCGATGCTGCAATTGCGGCGCAGTGGTAATGCCGGCACCCTGGATCTGTTTGTACTGCCGTATTTTCGCGAACGCTTATTCCCTTCACCACAGGGCCGGCTTAGTCCGCCGCTGCCGGTAAATCATGACCTGGCCTGGTATGAATCCAGCTCCGGTAAACATAATCTGGACTTTGCCCTGCGCTATAGCCAGCGCTTTGCCGGTTTGGATCTGGGGCTGAGTTTCTTTAGTGGTAATAACCGCGAGCCGGTTTTAGTACCTACCGCAAATGCCGAGTTGCAGCCGCGCTATTACCAGATGGAGCAGTATGGACTTGACCTGCTTTGGGTGCAGGGCGACTGGCTCTGGAAGCTGGAGTCGATTTACCGCCGTAGCGGGCCTTTTGACTATGTTGCCGCCACCGGTGGTTTTGAATACACCCGGGTCGGCGTCTTTGGGCAAAGCTGGGATCTGGGCTGGATTGCCGAATATCAGTACGATAGTCGCGGCAAGGCCGCGACCCTGCCGGGGCAGAATGATCTGTTCTTCGGTTGGCGGCTGGCGCTGAATGATATTGCCGGCACCGAGTTTTTATTTGGTGTGCTGCAGGATCTGGATCAGCGACAAAGCCGCAGCATCAAGCTGGAGGGGGCCCTGCGCCTGACTGACAGCCTGCGGTTAAGCCTGAACGGTTGGCTATTTCAGAGTAATAACCCGCAAGATGCGCTGTTCTGGCTGCGTCGTGATGATTATCTTGCGCTGCAACTGACCTACTTTTTCTGATTTCTGATTATTTAGGCTTTGGTCTGTGCTGCCTTTACGGTAACATAGGTCTTTTGCCTGTTGTGTAACGCCGAGAAAAACGTGTCTGAGCAAGATCCTGTTGATACCAATTTCCCATTGTCGGATGCCAAGCTGCTGCAGTGGTTTGATCCGGCGACGGTCCATCGTGCCCGTGCTTATTTGCAGGCCGGTAAAGTGCTGAAACTGGAATACAACGACGATCTGAGTCAAATCAGCGCCCAGGTATGGGGCGCCGGCTTTGCGCCTTACCGGCAAAAAATCAGTCTGCGTGAACAACAAGGGCAGTGGCAGTTAGAAGATAGCTGCAGTTGCCCAGTCGGCGGCCGCTGTAAGCATGTGCTGGCCGTGTTGCTGCGCTTAAAGCGCGATTATGCGCAGCAGCAACTGCGGATCAAACAAATGCCGTTGTTGCAGCTGGATAACTGGTTTGCTGAAGTGGCCAGAGTACGTGAACCTGATGCTGCCAGCAGCGAAGAGAGTATCCTGTATTTACTGAGTTATGGCCAAAGTGGTTTGCAGCTCTATCCGCGACGGGTCAAGGTGCTGAAAAAAGGCGGCTACAGTAAAGGCCAGCCTTTGGGTAAGTACGATCTGGTCGCGCCGCAGCCGCCAAGCTGGCTGGCCGAAGAAGATTACCGCTTACTGACATTGTTCCGCTCCCACAATCAACAGGATCAGCATTTACTTGAGGGGCGCTGGGGTTATGAGTTGTTACAGGCGTTTCTGGCAACCGGCCGCTGCTATTTTGGCGAAGCCCGGCAACCCTTAAGCTGGCAGGAGGCGCGACCGCTGCAACTGAGCTGGCAGGCCAGCACTGGTGGACAACGGCTGCAGTGTCAGATCGCAGAAGATGAGGCGAATCAGCCAATCTTTACCGAACCGCCCTGTTTTATCAATACCGATCATTATGAACTGGGCCCGCTGGATACGGCATTAACGGGGCGCGAGTTAAAACTGCTGAGTAAGATGCCACTGATCCCGCCGGCACAGCTAACCCAGCGGCTGGGCCAGCTGCAAAAGCTATTCCCGGCAGTCACTTTACCGCTGCCGGAGGGCGCAGCCGCCAGTCAGCTGGATGTGGCACCGGTACCGGTGCTGGCACTGCAAATGCGGGTGCAGCAACCGAAAATGCCGGCCAGACCCGTCGCTATTCTGGCCTTTGATTATGGCGCCCACCGGCTACCGCTGAATTTACAGCAGCGGCAAACTGAGATCGTAACGGCGGCGCAGAGTATCTTTGTGCTACGCCAGCGTGGCGTGGAAGTGACGGCTCTGGAGCAATTACTGGCACTGGGGCTGGTCAGTTGTGAACTGCCGGCACCGGCGAATACGCTCAGCGCCTTCTCAATAGGGGAAGGGCCGGATAATCCAGAGCTATGGCAACCGCTGCTGGAAGCTTTGCCCGAACTGCGGCAGCAAGGCTGGCGCATAGAGCAGGACAGTGACTTTAATCTGCAAATTCTGGATGCCAAGCCCTATTTACAGGTCAGTGACGGTAAACAAAGCGGTTTTGAGCTGGCGATCCAGGTCGATGTCAGTGGTCAGCAGGTGCCGTTATTACCGTTAATTAGTCAGTATCTGCGGCATTATGGCCTGCCCACCGCCGGTGAAACCATCTGGCTGAGTCTGCCGCAGGGCAAACTGGCGATCCCGATGGCATTAATTCAGCCGCTGATTGATACCATCGTTGAGCTGCTGAACTTACAGAAATCGCCGCTAACGCTGGAGTTACCAGACTATAAAGCCGCGATCCTGCCGCCACCCGGTGCGGCGGAGATTCAGTATCTGAATGCCAACCGCCTGCAGCGTCTGAACGAGCAGTTACACAATTTTCAGGGTATTAGTGAGGTGCCGCTGCCAACAGGTTTGCAGGCGACACTGCGCAGCTATCAGCAGCAGGGTTTAAACTGGCTGGTGTTTTTACGCCACTTTGGCCTGGGCGGCATTCTGGCCGATGATATGGGCTTGGGTAAAACCCTGCAAACCTTAAGTTTCTTGTTGCACGAAAAGCAGCAGGGGCGTTTAACCCAGCCGGCGCTGATTGTTTGCCCGACCTCACTCCTTGGCAACTGGCAGAATGAAGCGGCGCGTTTTACCCCAGCGCTGCGGGTCCTGCAAATTTACGGTGCCAAACGCCGGCCTTTGTTTGAGCAACTGGCAGAGTTCGATGTGCTGGTGACCAGCTATCCGCTGCTGGTGCGGGATCTGCCGCTGTACCGGCAGCGCGCCTTTAGTGTAGTGGTGCTGGATGAAGCCCAGCATATTAAAAATGCCGGCAGTCAGGCCGCACAGAGCGTGCGGGCGTTAAAACGCGACTTTAGCCTGGCCTTGTCGGGCACGCCGCTGGAAAACCATCTGGGAGAATTAAAGTCACTGTTTGACTTTGTATTGCCGGGGCTGCTTGGCACCGAAGCCCACTTTACCCAGGTGTATCGCAAACCGATTGAGAAACATGCCGATACCGAGCGGGCACAGGCATTAAAACAAAAAGTGGCTCCCTTTATGCTGCGCCGCACCAAACGTCAGGTGGCTGCGGAGTTGCCCGAGAAAACCGAAATTGTTCAGCTGCTGGAGCTGGAAGCCGATCAGCGCAACCTGTATGAAAGTATCCGCTTGATTATGGAAACCAAGGTACGGGAGCTATTTTTGCGTAAAGGCGTTGCCGCCAGCCAGATCGAATTTCTGGACGCCTTGCTGAAACTGCGTCAGGCCTGCTGTGATGCCCGCCTGGTACCGATAGAGCAGGCGCAGCTGGTGCGGCATAACGCCAAGCTCAGTTGGTTGCGGGAGAATCTGCCGGAAATGATTGAAGAAGGCCGGCGGGTACTGTTATTCAGCCAGTTTGCCAGCATGCTGCACCTGATTGAGCAAGAGCTGCAATTTCTCGGCATCAGTTACAGTAAGTTAACCGGCCAGACCAAAAACCGGCAGCAACAAATTGATGCCTTTCAACAGGGTGAAACAGAAGTCTTTTTAATCAGTTTAAAAGCCGGTGGTACCGGCCTGAACCTGACGGCTGCCGACACGGTGATCCATTATGATCCCTGGTGGAACCCGGCGGCAGAAAATCAGGCCACCGACCGCGCCCACCGCATCGGCCAGGATAAAGCGGTCTTTGTGTACAAACTGATTGCCCGCAATACGGTAGAAGAAAAAGTCCAACAACTGCAGCAATACAAGCAGGGACTGGCCGATCAACTGTTGAGCAGCGGTAAGGGCCAGCTGTGGCAGGGTAATGCCGAGGATCTGCTGGCGCTGTTTATGGCTGACTAGGGCCGGGCAACAGCGCATAATAAGCGGCGAGCAGCGCAATATCGTCATCGGTCAGGCCGCGCGCCTGCGGGCTCATTAACGCATGTTTGCGACTGCCATCGCGATATTGCTGCAATGCCTCAGTCAGCTGTGCTTCTGGTAAGCCAGCCAGACTGGGGTATAACGCCTGGCGCGAGATACCATTAGCGCCATGGCACGCCGCGCAACTGCGGGCACGCAGGCTGCCCTGCTGCAGTAACTGCTGCTGTTCCGGCGTAAAACGTGCCGTCAACTCCGGCTCAGGGGCGGGCTTACCGCAGGCCGCTAAACCCAGTACTGCAACGAACAATGACAAACTACTACGCATTACCGCCTTCCTTTTAAAAAAATCCAAGCCAATTATTCTTACACTCAACATTCAACACTAGCCTGCCATAAAATCTGGCTATTGCCCAGTTAGCCAAAACGGGTAGCGATACACGCAGCACCTCGACTAAAGTTGCAGCAGTAAGCACCAACAAGCCCTGCAATTTTTCTGTTATGGTTAATGCAGCTTAACTTAACGGATGCCCTATGTCAGACGCTACCCCAGAGCTGCATCAACAACCCTTTTCAGACCGGCTAAGCTGGCTGGAGCAGTTAGCCAGCCGGCATAGTGCGGCCTTTATTGCCGGCACCGCTGCCCGCGAGGCTTATCTGGCGCAGCATCCGACTAAAATTATTGCGCTAAAATGCATGGATGGCCGGATCCATCTGCCGCATGCTACCCAAACGCCGCTGGGGATTATTCAGCCCTACCGCAATTTGGGTGGCATTTTTAACCTCGGCTGGCCGTATCTGGGCGATTTGCTGTGCGATGATATTAATCAGGCGCTGGCGCAAGGCCGGCCGGTGCTGGTACTGATTAGCTACCATTTTTCAGCTGGCGCCAGAGAGCGCGGTTGTGCCGGCTTTCAACATGATCGTGATGCCGCACTGGCGCAGGCGCTGCAGATCCGCGATCAGCTACAGAGCATTTTTGCCGCCAGTGAGCAGTGTTATGCGCTGGTGGTTGGTTTTGAAACTGACAGCGACGCGCTGGTATTGCATGGCAGTACTGGCCGGATGCTGGATTTAAGCCAGTACAGTCCAGACCTGAGTCCGCAGTTACCGGCCTTATTGCAACAGCTCTGCCCATTATTGCCAGCGGCGATGCAGCGCGATTTACTGCCGCTGCTGCTTGGTAATTTGCGGCACAGCGCCTTGCAGCGGCAACAACGGCGGCAGCTGGATATTGAACATCGGGAGTGGATGCTCTGTCTGGGGCGAGGCTTTGATTTTCTGCATGTGCCTAATATCGCCCTCATTATCGGCCCCTTTAGCCCGGACCTGTCGCAGCCGGTGAAAAAGGCCGCCGC
>NZ_AHTH01000021.1 GCF_000245735.1 Alishewanella jeotgali KCTC 22429 | reverse complement strand
GTAGCTGCGGTTGATGCAATACTGTGTGAATACAACGCCACAGCAGAAATTAAGAGAATGATCTCTGATGAGTATGTACGAGAGGCCCTGGTAGAGAATGATAACAATGCGCTAATCCCAAGCGCATACGCTACCAATCAATTCCAAATCAGAAGCTACAATCTGTAACGCATGCTAAACGCTTACCTAGGCTCCAGGAGCTCTTAGAGAGATATTTCTAAGAGTTCGGGCAATTACATCCATGTCAGAATGTAAAATGGGTTGGTGCCGGCAGTGCCACTGTATTAAAGGCTGATGCTATACTAGCGAACTAAATACCATCACCATCGATATGCAAGCCACATTCGCGGCCAAAGCCGTTAAAGCGGGTATCTTCTTCACTCATTCCCGGTTCAAACTTTGCGGTGGAATGGGTATCGCCGACCGATAAATAGCCTTGTTCCCACAGCGGATGATAAGGCAGGTTATGCTGTTTTAAGTAGTAAAAGACGTCCTTATTGCTCCAGTCGATAATAGGCTGCACCTTAACCACCCCCCGACTGATTTCCACTATGGCTTTATCGGCGCGGGTGCTGCTCTGGCTGCGGCGCAAGCCGGTAAACCAGGTGCCCACATTGAGCTCGCGTAGCGCTCGCTGCATGGGCTCGACCTTATTAAGCTGATTATATTGCTTGATACCCTCAGCACTTAACCAGAGCTGGCCATAGCGGGCTTCCTGCCACTGTGGGCTCAGTGCAGCGCGATAAACCTGCAAGTTCAGTCCCAGTCGCTCAGTCAGCTGATCAATAAACTGATAGGTTTCCGGAAATAAATAACCGGTGTCGGTCAGCACCACCGGAATATCCGGTTTTTGCACACTGACCAGATGCAACATCACCGCGGCCTGAATACCAAAACTGGAGCTGAGCATCGGTTGCTCTGGTAAATGACGCAGCGCCCAGGCCACCCGCTCAGCTGCCGACAGAGGTGCCAACAGCGAGTTAATTTCCGTCAGCCATATTTGCTGCACTTCGGTGCTCTGCTGCAGGATCTGCCGGTAATCATTCAGTACTTGCCCCATGCTGTTTACTCCGGCTCAGGCGTGAAAATCGGTTTTTGACACTTTGACTTCCGCGACCACACCGCTACGGATCACAAAGTCACCAAAGTCTTCGCCGGCCTGCCGTTCGGTGGCCCAACGCCCGATAAGCTGGTCAAGCTGAGCTAAAATCTCTGTTTCTGCAACGTTATCTAAAAACAGTTTCGGAATGCGGGTACCGACTTTGTTACCCCCCAGATAGACATTGTATTTACCCGGCGCCCGGCCAACTAAGCCGACCTCGGCCAGCATGGCGCGGCCACAGCCATTCGGACAGCCGGTAACCCGCAGCACGATATGATCATCGGCAACGCCGTTTTTGCTAAGCAAGCCTTCAACTTTCGTCACCAGTTCAGGCAGGTAACGCTCCGCTTCCGCCATCGCCAGCGGGCAGGTCGGGAACGATACACAGGCCATCGAGTTTTTACGCTGCTCACTGTGGCTGTCATCCAGCAAACCGTATTGACGTGCCAGTTGTTCGATTTGCGCTTTTTGCTCGAGCGGCACGCCGGCAATAATCAGGTTCTGGTTTGCAGTCATCCGCAAATCGCCCTGATGGATCTTCGCGATTTCCGCTAAACCGGTTTTTAATGGTTTGCCAGGGAAGTCCAGCACCCGGCCATTTTCGATAAACAGCGTCAGGTGATGCTTGCCATCAATGCCCTCAACCCAGCCAAAGCGATCGCCGCGGCTGGTAAACTCATAAGGGCGCACCGGTTCAAAGGCGACACCGACGCGCTTTTCCACTTCGCTTCGGAAATTGTCGACGCCGATGCGATCGATGGTGTACTTGGTTTTGGCGTTTTTACGATTCACCCGATCACCATAATCGCGCTGCACGGTAACCACATGCTCGGCCACTTTTAGTACATGCTCCAGGCTGATAAAGCCCAGCTCTTCCGCCCGGCGCGGATAAGTCGAGGTATCGCCAAAGGTCATCGCCAGGCCGCCACCTACCAGCACGTTAAAGCCAATCAGCTTGCCGTGTTCGGCAATGGCAACAAAGTTCAGATCGTTGGCATGCACATCAACATCATTGTGTGGCGGGATTACTACTGTGGTTTTAAACTTACGTGGCAGGTAGGTATCACCCAGCACCGGCTCGGTCTCGGTGGTTTCAACTTTTTCCTCATCCAGCCAGATCTCGGCATAGGCGCGGGTTTTCGGCAGCAAATGTTCGCTGATCTTTATCGCCCACTGATACGCCTGTTGATGTAACTCGCTCTCGACCGGATTAGAGGTACACAGCACGTTACGGTTAACATCACCGGCGGTGGCAATCGAATCGATGCCAATACTATTTAAGAACTGATGCATCGGTTTAATATTCGGCTTTAACACGCCATGAAACTGGAAAGTCTGGCGAGTGGTCAGGCGGATACTGCCATATAAGGTGTGCTCGGCCGCGAACTTATCAATGGCCAGCCATTGCGCTGGTGAAATAATGCCGCCGGGCATCCGCGCCCGCAACATCACATTGTGCAGCGGCTCCAGCTTTTGCGCCGCGCGCTCGGCGCGGATATCACGGTCATCCTGCTGATACATACCGTGAAAACGGATCAACATAAAGTTATCGCCGGTAAAGCCACCGGTAATCTCATTTTGCAAGTCGCTGGTGATAGTGCCACGTAAATGGTCGCTTTCGGCCTTTAAGCGCTCGTTGTCCGACAACTTGCCCGGCGCGACAAATTCAGGATTAACAGGATACTGACTCATTAATACACATCCTTCTGATAGCGTTTGGCTATCCGTAACTGATCTAAATACTGTTGCGCGGCCTTTTCATCTTTACCGCCTTGCTGCTGCACTATCGTCAGCAACGCCTGATGCACGTCTTTCGCCATCCGGGCGCCATCACCGCAGATATACAGGTGTGCGCCCTGCTCTAACCATTGCCAGACCTCAGCGCCATGTTTCAGCAGTTTATGCTGCACATAGACCTTTTCTGCCGTATCGCGGCTAAAGGCAACGTCGAGCCGGGTCAGCAAGCCTTGCTTTAAGTAATTCTGTAGCTCCAACTGATACAGGAAGTCCTGCGTAAAGTGTGGGTTGCCAAAGAATAGCCAGTTTTTACCGCTGGCGGCACGGGCATCCCGCTCCTGTAAAAAGGCGCGGAAAGGCGCAATGCCGGTGCCCGGGCCAATCATAATTACCGGTGTGTCATCATTTTCTGGCAAGCGGAAGTTGTTATTGGTTTCAACAAACACCTTAATGCTGCCACCCTCTGCTAACCGCTCGGCTAAAAAGCCGGAAGCGCCACCCAGATGCGGTTTGCCATAGGCCTCATAACGCACGACACCCACCGTTAAATGCACCTCGTCTTCCACCTCAGCCTGTGAGGACGCAATAGAATATAAGCGTGGCTGTTGCTTACGTAGCGCATCCACCAGTTGCTGCGCGCTAATCAGCGCCGGATGTTCACGCACGACATCAATAATCTGCCGCTCGCTCAGGTAGCTGCGTAGCGCGGTTTTATCGGCGGCTAAAGCTTGTAACGCGGCGCTGCCGCTGGCTTTGGCATATTTATCGACGAAGGCGGGATAGGACTGGGTCAGCTCCAGCTGTTCAGTCAGGGCATCACTAATAGTCAGTCGCTCTGTGCCCAGTAACACCGGGGTATTGGCGGCAATACCAGTGAGCAGTAAGAGTTCTTTTACCAGCTGTGGGTCATTACTGAAATAGACACCCAGCGCATCACCCGGCTGATAACGCAGCCCGGAGCCCGCCAGCGAAATCTCAATATGCCGCACATCTTTGCTCGAATCACGGCCAGTGATCTTCTGATTGGTATACAGCTCAGCGCTAAACGGCTGTTGTTTACTGTAACTGCTCTGTGCCGCCGCCGTTTGGCTGACACCCGGCCAGCTAATAACATCAGCCGTTGCCGCCGGCGCCTGCGCAAATTCCGGCTCTAAGGTAGTGATTAGCTGCTGCTGCCAGTTTGCGGCGGCAGTGCCGTAGTCGACATCCAGGTCCGCCCGGGCAATAATAGCTTTGCCGCCTAATTCGGCGAGGCGCTGATCAAAATCCTGTGCGGTTTTGCAGAAAAATTCATAGCTGGTATCGCCCAAGCCCAATACCGCATAACGTAGCTCTGGCAGCTGTGGCGCTTTTTTACTAAACAGGAAGTTATAAAAGCTGATGGCATTTTCCGGCGGTTCTCCCTCGCCATAGGTCGAGGTAACAATCACTAAAAAGCGCTCATTTTTCAGATTAGCCGCCTTATATTCGGCCAGATCCTGCACCTTAACCGTAAAGCCTTTGCCACTGGCTGCCTTGCCCAAATCTTCCGCAACATGCTTGGCATTGCCGGTTTGTGAACCATAGAGCACTGTTAAAGTCGCGGCAGGTGCCGTTACTGCGGAAGGAGCCACTGCCACACTCTGACCGGCCAATTGGGCACTGGCCGCCAGATAGCCACTAACCCAGGCTTGCTGGATCGGATTAAGCTGGCTTACCAGCCCCTGTAATTGTTTTACCTGCTGTTCAGACAGCGGGCTGGCCTGAGCGACCAGTGACGATAACAGCATAACAAACCCTGCTTAAATGAATTACCCACATTTTAGCCATCCAGATGACTACTGGTAAAAGAATGGATCTCTCTTGGTTATTCCAGAAAGGAATTAAAAACTCAGGCGGCCTGAATAAGTTCTTTCTAAAGACAGCGACAACCACTTAGCCAAACTCACCACTTTTTAGCTAATCCAACAATAAACTTCCTAAGCCCGTCACTGAATAAATAATTTTATTGTTTAAAATCAGCGCATTAATAGTTGGCATTCACTTTGCTCTACTAACAGTAGTCAAATCAGCAAGAAGGATAAAATAATGAAAGCCTTAGTATTAACCGCCACCGTTGTCCTCGCTAACCCGGCTGTAGCTGAGCAAAGCTGCCAGTTTCAACTTGAACACGATTTACTGATCTCACCCACCCAACTGGTTTTGCAACAACAACAGCAGCCTCTGTGGCGTATTGACCCACAAGGCCGGCTTTGGTTAGCAGACAAAGAGCAAACAACGGATGCCGAAAGCCGGGTGCTATTACAGCAATATCAGGCTGGCATTCGCCAGCAAGCTAACTCTACGGTGGAGTTAGTGACAGATGCCATGCTGTTGGCGAGTACTGCGGTAGGGCAGGTATTAACTGAACTGACCGGAAAATCATTGCAAGACCATCCGGCGCTGCAGCAGGTGATGGCAAAAATTCAGCTCAGTACCGACAATATTATTATCCGTAATGGCGATACGCTGGAGTTACGTGGCAGCCAGATGTCGACACTGGATCAGGCTTTTGGTCCGGAATTTGATGCAGCAATTGAAAACCTGGTCGAAGAAAGCATGGGCAATATTATGCTGCAAATTGGCAAAGCCATGGTCAGCGGCCAGGGCACTTTCGAGCAGCGGATGGAAGCCTTTGGCCAGCGCATGGAAAAGTTTGGCGAACAGTTAGAGCAAAATATGCAAGCCAAAGCCAGTGTGCTGGAGCAGCGTGGTGAAGCCATGTGCCAGCAAGTGCAGCAGTTGGATCAACTGGAAAGCCAAATCCAGCAACGTCTGCCGGCCATGGCTGCCTACGACTTATTTAATAATGTAAAAACCGCTAAAAACTAAGCAACGAGTTCAATTTCCTAACCACGGCTTGGCGTACTGCTTCGCATGACAGTACGCCCTTTTTTATGCCCGCAACTGGCAGTTTTCAATAAAGCGCGTTAGCCTATCATTACTCTTTTCCCGGCTAAGGTAGCAATAAAGATGAGCATCCAACATATTGATCCTACAGTCCGTTATTCAGAAGCCGTTATTACCAATGGCCTGATCTTTTGCGCTGGCATGGTGCCGGATACCTCGGCAACCGATATTAAAAGCCAAACCGAAAATGTGCTGTCTCAGATTGACGCCCTGCTGGAGCGTTGCTTTAGTCATAAACGCAAGCTGGTCGACGTCACGATTTTTCTGGCTGATATGGCCGATTATGCCGCGATGAACCAGGTATGGGATGCCTGGTTGGTTGAAGGCGCAGCACCGGCACGCACTACCGTGGCCGCTAAACTGGCCGATCCGCACTGGAAGATCGAAATAAAAGTGGTCGCAGCGCAGTAAGAACTAGTCGAAAAAACACTACTTTGCCGGACATTATCAGTATGATAACTGCATAAACGTAGTTGGCAGCGCGAATTGCTGCCTTGCAGAAACTTATCGATAACTGGACGTTCAGATGTTATTACTGAAAAAATTACGTTGGCCCCTGGCTATCGTAGTCATAGCGCTCTTGGCTTACTATGGTCTGAAACCTTACTGGTTAACGCAGCTAACCCAGCAGGAAAGCGCCAGAATTACTGCGCTAAAACAACAGGCCGTGCCGGCAGCACCACAGCAACGTCTTGATGCGGAGCGGATGATGGCCGACCTTAGCTGGCTGGCCGCGGCAGAGCGGCAAGGGCGCGCCCCGGGTACGCCGGGCGGCATCGCTGCCAGATTATGGATTGCCGAACAATTTGCCGCTATCGGTTTAACCCCCGCCGGCAGCGAGGGTTACCTGCACCCCTATAGCGTAACGGAACATTTTTCATTTAATCGCTGGCTTCGACGCAAAAATGCCGTTATTCCTGGAGTGGAAGATGCAGCCAATGTGCTCGGGTTATTGCCGGGTACTGAGCCGGGTTTAAAGCCACTGATTATTACCGCTCATTATGATCACCTCGGCATGCACGGCGATACCATCTTCTATGGCGCCGACGATAATGCCTCCGGCGTCGCCGCCATGTTAGAACTGGCACGCTACCTTACCAAGCATCCGCTGCGCCATCCGGTACTGTTTGCCGCACTGGACAGTGAGGAAAAAGGCTTGCAGGGTGCGGTAGCACTATTTCGTACCGGCCTGCTCAGTGCCGAGCAGCTAAGGTTTAATATCAATATTGATATGTTAAGCCGCGATACCGAACAGCAGCTGTTTGCCGTTGGCAGTTATCATCATCCCTGGTTACTGCCATTACTGGAACAGTTGCAACAACAGAGCGCTGTTAAGTTAATCGCCGCCCACGATCGCCCCTGGTACAAAGCCGGCCACAGTCAGGACTGGACGCTCAGTTCTGATCATGGCGTCTTTCATCAGCAGGGCGTGCCCTTTATCTACTTTGGCGTGGCCGATCATGCCGATTACCACACCCCTCGGGACACCGCCGATAAAGTCGATGTCGCGTTTTATCATCAGGTGGTGGAAACCGTACTGAGCTTTTTAAAGGTTCTGGATAATCAGTTAGCCAAAAAATAGTGGCCTAATTAACACAGTATTGCTGCCATAACTGAAAGTCGGTTGCGGTTAACCACTGCTGACCAGCATGCAATTGGGCATGCATTATTGCTTTGGGATCGTCACTGTGTGGCAATCCCAGGGCATGACCAAACTCATGTTGCAGCGTGACCAGTAAATCTTGCTGGTCGGCGAAAGCGTAGATCACCATCTGGCGCTGCGCCTGCCGAATGCTCATCACACCCAGTTCATGGCTCCCTATCGCTTGCTGTTCCGGTAATAAGCTATTACGTTGCGCCACCATTTGCTGCAAACGTCGCTGCTCAGCCGTTAAAGCCTCCGCCTGCACTGCCAACACCCTTTGTTCCTCTTCCAGGATCCGCCATTGTTGCTGCACAGCTGCCGGCATAACGCCTGCGCGCTGTTGCTCTAGCCTGAGTAGTTGTTGTTGATATTCCTGCTGTAATTGCTCTACCCGTACATGCTGTTGCTGCACCTGCGCTAACTGGCGCTGGTACTGACGCTGCAGCACCTCAAGGTGTTCGTCGTAGCGTCTTACATTGCGTTGGAGCAGCAAACGCTGTGCCAGTTGCTGCTGTCGCTCATCGAATTGAAAATAGATCGGAAATCCATCAATTGCATCATAGACAAAAAGCTGTTGCCCGGTACCCTTATTCCACTGCTCAGCCGCTTCAGTGATCAGGGCCAAAGCCTGAGTTTCTGATAGCTGGAACGCTGGGTCCAAAACTGCCAAACGCCAACCAATAGGTGCCCGACACAGCTGCTCATTAGCTGATAACGAAGTAGTGGGGCGCTTTTCCCAGGTATCGAAACTATACCAAAGTAACCAGGCTATTCCGAACCAGAGTGCTATACGGAAAATTGTTCTCGGCATAAAGCTATTGATCTTTGTAGCAAGCAATAGTTTAGTGTGACATACCCGCTTACAATTAGTTGTAAATTTACAGTTAGTAACTTGCAGATTTAGCGCTACACTGAGCACTAGATCGCGCTATTGAAGGAGAATAGCTTGAGCACTGCAATGATTTGGATCCTGGTCGGCGTAATACTCATTCTAAGTGAATTACTCGCTACCAGTATTGTCGCTGTATTTCTGGGGTTGGCCGCTATTGTTGTTGGCGTACTGCTGCAGTTGGGTTGGATCGAGTCAGCGAGTGCGCAGTACAGTATTTTTGGTATCGTCAGTCTACTGCTACTGTTCACTGCGCGCGGCCGCTTTAAACGTTGGTTTGTCGGCTTTACTGCTGACAAAGGCGAGCACCCCAGCAGCTTTACAGAAGATATTGGTGATACCGTGACCGTAATTGACGATTTCCAGCATGGACGGGGTCGCGTGGTATTAAACGGCGTACACTGGGATGCTCATTCGACAGACAATTTGAAGGCGGGTGAGCTAGCGAAAGTTGTCAAAAATGAAGGTATTCACCTAACCGTATCCCGAGTAAATGATTGACTTAAAAGGAGACTAGCAAATTGGAACAACTGGATATTCAAACCGTTTTAACCTTTGGTTTTGCGCTGGCAGTAGTAATTACCATTTTCAAATCGGCACGGATCGTGCCACAGCGGAGTAATTATGTAATTGAGCGCTTAGGCAAATATTCGCGCACACTGGACTCCGGCTTCCATCTTTTGATCCCTTTTATTGATAAAGTGGCCTATATCCAAACGCTGAAAGAAGAAGTGATCGACGTTAAACGCCAAACCTGTGTTACCAAAGACAACATCCAGGTCGGCATTGATGGCATTCTGTATTTGCAGGTAATTGACCCAATGAAGGCCAGCTACGGTATTATCGATTACCGCTATGCCGCAGCACAGCTGGCCCAGACTACTATGCGCTCAGTGATTGGTCAGACCGATCTGGATAAAACCTTTGAAGAGCGTGCAAAAATCAATGAAGAGGTAGTACGGGCACTGGACGAAGCGGCCGGTCCTTGGGGCGTTAAAGTGTTACGTTATGAAATTGCCGATATTGAGCTGCCGGTTAGTATTAAAGATGCACTGGAGCAACAAATGCGGGCCGAGCGGGAACGGCGGGCAGCCATTGCCAAGTCGGAAGGTGAGCGTCAGGCGATGATTAACGTGTCTGAAGGTCAGAAGCAGGAAGTGATTAATCTGTCGGAAGCGGACAAACAGCGGCAGATTAACGAAGCCGAAGGTCGGGCGCGTGAAATCGAGCTGATTGCCATCGCTACCGCTGAGGGGTTGCGTAAAATCGCCGAGGCCATTAACCAACCTGGTGGTCAGGAAGCCGTTAGCTTGCGGGTTGCCGAGCAATATGTAAAAGAATTCGGTAATCTGGCTAAAGCCAATAATACGATGATAGTGCCGGCCGAGCTGGCGAATATCGGTGGTGCGGTTGCAGGTTTAACAGAAATTCTGAAATCCGTACAAAAATAAACAATTAACTGCGCCGGCCAACACCGGCGCAGCTTTTAGGGTTGCATTACTGCTGATCTGAGCTGGGTAACTCGTTCTGGCGAAAATCCTGGGTTTTCTCAGCCAGTAAGGCTGCCAGTTGTTGCTCCATCGCCTCAACTTTCTCCCTGGTCCGCAGTAGTACCTGACGCTGGACGTCAAATTCTTCCCGACTAACAAAGTCCAGATCGGCCAGCTTCGCTTGCAGTACCTGCTTAACCTTGCTTTCCAACTCATCGGCAAATTGCTTTAGCTGCGGTGGGATCACAGCGCCGATCTGGCGGGCGATCTCTTCAATTTTTTTCGGATCCAGCATCATCTTCTCCGGTGTTTTCGATTGCTCTACTCTATTCTACGGCCTAAATGGCAGAACGCGAATGAAATTTCTGCCGTCAGGCCTTACAATGCCACCCCGGAACAAAAGGCAGGTCAGATGAAGTTAAATCCACAGCAAGACGCAGCGGTTAAATTTATTGGCGGCCCCTGTCTGGTGCTGGCAGGTGCCGGCAGTGGCAAAACCCGGGTCATCATCAATAAAATCGCGTACTTAATTCAGGAATGCGAGTTACCGGCGCGGCATATCGCGGCGGTGACCTTTACCAATAAAGCAGCGCGAGAAATGCGGGAGCGGATTAACGCCCAGTTACCCAAAAGCGCCACCCGTGGCCTGACCATCTCGACCTTCCATACGCTGGGACTGGAAATTCTGAAAAAAGAATTTCGCCAGCTTGGTTACAAAGCTAACTTCAGTTTGTTTGACGATCAGGACAGCTTTTCGCTGTTAAAAGAACTGACCGATGGCGAGTATAACGGTGATAAAGAACTGATCCGTAAGCTGCAAAACCGGATCAGCAGCTGGAAAAATGACCTGACGCTACCTGAGCTGGCACTGCAACAAACGCTGGATGCAGAGACGATCAGCCTGGCGAATTACTATCTGCAGTACAGCAAGATGCTAAAAGCGTGTAATGCCTTTGATTTTGACGATCTTATTCTGCTGCCAACCCTGTTATTTCAACATCAGACCGAAACCCGCGAACGCTGGCAGCAAAAGATCCGCTATCTGCTGGTCGACGAATATCAGGATACCAACACCAGCCAGTATGAACTGGTGAAATGGCTGGTCGGCGAGCGGCGACGCTTTACCGTGGTTGGTGATGACGACCAATCAATTTATTCCTGGCGTGGTGCCCGGCCGCAAAATCTGGTACTGCTGAAAAAAGACTTTCCCGAGCTGCAGGTGATTAAGCTGGAGCAGAACTATCGTTCGGCGGAGCGGATCTTAAAAGCGGCGAATATTCTAATCGCCAATAACCCGCATGAGTTTGAGAAAAAGCTGTTTAGCGTCAACGGCTATGGTGTGCCGCTAAAAGTCTTGCCGTGCAAACACGAAGAAGACGAAGCCGACAAGGTAGTAGCCGAAATAATCTCGCACCGCTTTAGTAACCGCAGCCAATACCGGGATTATGCCATCCTCTATCGCGGCAACCATCAGGCGCGGGTATTTGAAAAGGCGCTGATGACTAACCGTATTCCGTATCGTATTTCCGGCGGCACCTCCTTTTTTGCCCGCAGCGAAATCAAGGATGTGATGGCCTATTTGCGCTTGCTGGTGAATCAGGATGACGATAACGCGCTATTGCGGATTATTAATGTGCCGCGGCGGGAAATCGGCCATGCCACGCTGGAAAAAATCGGCAACCTGGCCAATCAACTGCATATCAGCCTGTTCGCTGCCTGTTGCCACCCAGAGCTGGCACAGGTATTACCGGCGCGCAGTCTGCAGGCGGTAACGCAATTTGCTGACTGGATTAATCAGCTGGCAGATAATGCCCAGCGCGCTGAGGCCAGCGAAGCCATACGTGACCTGATCCGGCAAAGCCATTACGAAGCCTGGTTATTTGAAACCAGTAATAGCCCGAAAGCAGCGGAAATGGCGCTGAAAAATGTCAACGAGCTGTACCGTTGGATTGTCGAAATGCTGGAAGGCAAAGATGACGAGCCAGCCATGACGATCAATGAAGTGGTCAGTAAACTTTGTCTGCGCGATATGTTAGAGCGGCAGGAGCAGGAAGATCAGGCCGATCAGGTGCAATTATTAACCCTGCATGCTTCAAAAGGTCTGGAGTTTCCGTATGTGTTTATGGTTGGGATGGAAGAGGGTATTTTGCCGCACCAAACCAGTATCGACGAAGACAATGTCGAGGAAGAGCGCCGGCTGGCCTATGTTGGCATTACCCGGGCTCAGCGCGAACTGATCTTTACCTATGCCCGCGAACGTCGGCAATTTGGCGAAACCATCAGACCTGAACCCAGCCGTTTCTTGCAGGAATTACCGCAGGATGACTTGGAGTGGCAAAAGCCGGATCAGCCGAAAACGGCCGAACAGCGCCAGCAAACTGCCGCGGCGAATATTGCGCGCTTACGGCAATTGTTGAATAAAGGATAAACAACATCCGGTGGGTCGGCGCTTAATTACTCAGCGCCTTTAACATTTGATCGCGCATTTCAGGCTGGAATACCGCATAGCGACCACGGCCCAGTGCTTTAGCATGGTACATTGCCGCATCGGCATCGCGCAGCAAGGCATCAGCATGGTGATATTCTGGAGCAAAGGGTGCGATACCAATACTGACACCAGACTGGGTTTTATTGCCATCTAATTGATAAGGTTGTCGAAACTTGTCAATAATCCGCTGCGCCACCTCTTCTGCATCCTGCGCATTCTGTAGGTTAACCAGCATCACCACAAACTCATCACCACCAAAGCGCGCGGCCAAATCATGCTCGCGAATAGCACTTAACAGACGTTTACTACTTTCAATCAGAAAGGCATCACCAATATGATGGCCGAGGGTATCGTTAATTAACTTAAAGCGGTCCAGATCAAGGAACAACAATGCCATGCCCGGATGAGCCTGACGTTTACTTAACGCAAACTGTTGTTTTAACTGCTGCAGGAACATTTGACGATTCGCCAGCCCCGTCAATACGTCATGATTAGCATCATAAAATAGTTTCTGTTCGGCCTTCTTGCGCTCTTCTACCTGTAAGCGTAAAAATAAATTGGTTTGACGCAGCTCGCGAGTGCTCTCAAACACCTTACGTTCTAATTCTTCCTGATGCTGACGTTGCCGCTCTGAGGCTAGTTTGCGCTGTATGGCAACAGCGATATGCTGTGAGACAAAACGCAGAATGGTTAATTCCTGCTCTGTATACTGATAACCGGCTTCGTATGACTGTACCGCTATTACACCCAGTACCCGCTGATCCACTTTTAACGGTGCCCCCAACCAACTGCTGGAGTTACGATGCGGCTGATTTAAACTACCAATACCACGGCGGATCTCGCCTCGCTCTACCAGCTGCGCCGCTTCTTCGCTATTGATCAAGCGCGCCTCAGCACAGCGGATCACATATTCGGTAAAGCCTTTACCCAAGGGCCGGTCACTGGCTGCCGGGCTATATTGATCCAGATAAAACGGAAACGTCAGCTTAGTACCATCCTGATCGATAAGTGCAATATAACAGTTATCTGCCGCCATTAAGCCACATAAAACTTTATGCATGGCCCGGTAAAAGGTATGCATATCCTGGCTACTGGCTGTCAGTTCAGAAATTTCATACAGGGCGGCTTGTAACTTCTCCGCATGGATCCGCTCTTTGATTTCTTTTTGCAGCGACTCGTTAGTTTGCCGCAGTTGCAAGGTGCGTTGTCGTACTGTCGTTTCCAGTAACTCACGGCTTTTTACCCGATCCAGCGCAATAACCGTATTACTGCCAATGCTATTAAATAGTTTCAGATCATGCTCGTTATAACGGTACGCCGGATCATAGGACTGAATAGCCATCACACCGATAACTTTGTCTTCGCGCAGTAATGGGATCCCCATCCAGTGCGCTGACGGTGAACCCTGAGACTGGATTTCACCACTGCTGACTAGCGCATCAAACTGCGCCTCATCACAAAGTAAGGGTTGTTGTGTACGCACAACATAACCGGTTAAGCCGCTGGAAAAAGCACTGGAAGGCACTGACACGATCAGTTGCTGATCTTTTTCGTCAGAAAAATACTGCAGGCTATATTGCGCGGTCTCACTGTCATATAGCACCACATAGAAGTTTTCCGCATGCAGCAGCTCCGACACCATCTTATGGATCGCCGGATAAAACTCTGCCATGTCGCTAATACTGCTCGCCAGTTCCGACAGCTTCAACAGAGCGCCCTGAATAGTATAGGCTTCTTTATAGCGCGCAACTAAAGCTAATAGTCGACGCAGTCGGGTATTAGCTTTATTGAGTTGATGCTGAAGTGTCGAGAACTTATTCAAATCCGCCATTCCGTTGCGCAAAAAAACTGGTCAGAGCAATAATAACAAAGTGTTATTATGCATAAAGTTTAGACACATGGAAGAGTGAGTAAAGAAATAAAACGGAATTCGTCTAGTCGGCTTTAAAACAATGCGAAAACAAAAAGCCGCGCTATTGCGCGGCCTTTCAAGATACAGCGGTAACTAGTTAAACACCATCGGTCATAAAACGAATTGCGGCAGCAATTTCATCTTCCGAACAATTCATACAGGTACCCATCGCAGGCATGTTGTTAAAACCTTCGATCGAGTGCTTTAACAACACATCAAAACCCTGCGCCATACGCGGCTTCCAGTCTGCTGAATTTGGTTTAGGGGCATCCAGGGCACCCGTACCGTGACAGGCAAAACAAGCAGCCTGATATACTTGCTCACCGCTACGAGGCCCCGAGGCAACGGCAGCAGTTGCGGCAGCTGCGCCAGCAACGTAAACCTGGCCCACTGGGGCGATACGCTTGGCAATGGCATCTTTTTCCTGGTCAGTGCTGGCATTGATACCTAGCGTGGTCAGCAGTAATGCCACTGCAAGTGATAATTTCTTCATAGTGATGATCCCATCCTAAAAGCCATACTGATTTTCTGGCATTATAGCCTGCCTTTGCCGCAGAACGGAAGAGTCCCTGTTCAGCCTTTGCACAACAATAACCCAAGATCAAATCGCGATGCTAATCTGCTAAAAGGCGCGTCAAATCTGCTTTATGCTTTTTTGAGCAGGACAACATGTTTTTAGAAGCAAAATTTTTTAAAATTAGCGCTGGGCAAAACTGACAGTTGTGATAGTCTGTTCCACCTGCGCGGAGTTGCAGGCTGCTGTCGAGAATGGACTCCGGGCGAAAGCTAAAGCGTTTTCCACATTACGCAATGCTAAAAAAATAAGAACAAGGGCACTTGCAGTTTCGCACCTTTCTTAACAAAAACAAACACTTAAAAACCAAAAGCGACCATGCTATGTACGAATAGCGTGTGTATCTGCTATTGTTTTGCACAAAGTTATCCACAGCTTATGCCTGAATAAGTCTCTATCCCGGAAACTTGTTCAGCTAGCCTGATCTGGTCTGCTATGGCATGCTATAGCATCAAGTCCGCGCAGGAACAGCATCATGGTTTATATCCCGACAAATCCGTTAATATTGGTTGACGGTTCTTCTTATTTATTTCGCGCCTATCATGCGCCACCGCATCTGACTAACTCCCGCGGCGAAGCGACCGGTGCCATTTATGGCGTCGTCAATATGCTGAAAAGTTTGCTGAAACAGTATCAGCCAACCCAGATGGCGGTAGTATTCGATGCCAAGGGACCGACCTTTCGCAACGAAATGTATGCTGAGTACAAAGCGCACCGGCCACCGATGCCAGACGATCTACGCAGCCAGATTGAGCCGCTGCATAAGATTATTCGTGCTATGGGTTTGCCGTTATTATGCATCAGCGGCGTTGAAGCTGACGATGTAATAGGTACCCTGGCCCGCCAGGCCAGTGCCGCTGGCCGCCATACGCTGATTTCAACCGGTGATAAAGATATGGCGCAGCTGGTTGATGAGCATGTCACGCTGATCAATACCATGACCAATACGCTGCTCGATCCTCCTGCAGTGCTGGAAAAATTTGGTATTGGTCCGGAGTTGATTATCGATTATCTGGCGCTGATGGGCGATAAAGTGGATAACATCCCGGGCCTGCCGGGGGTAGGTGAAAAAACGGCAGCGGCTCTGCTGCAGGGGCTGGGCTCAATTGAACAGATTTATCAGCAGTTGGATCAGGTCGCAGGCCTAAGTTTCCGTGGTGCGAAAACCATGGCCGTGAAACTGCAGGAGTTTGAAGCCCAGCTGAAGCTATCATACGAGCTGGCAACCATTAAGTGTGACGTAGAGCTTCCCTGCACACTGGACGAGTTAACGATCCAGCCTGCCGACCGGGCACAACTGGCAGAGCTGTACCGGGAGTGCGAGTTTAAACGCTGGCTGGCGGAAGTCCTGGCCAACAGTGAGCCGGCGGCAGGAATAGCGAAGACCGAGCTGGCAGACAGTCCAACAACAGAAAGCACTGAGCAAGTCAGACAAGTGATTGATCGCCAGCAGTATCAGACCATTCTGACCTCAGCAGATTTGACTGCCTTACTGGCCGAGCTGGAACAAGCTGAACTGACGGCTTTTGATACCGAAACCACCAGCCTGGATTATATGCAGGCGGAACTGGTCGGGATGTCCTTCGCAACCGCGCCGGGTAAAGCCTGGTACCTGCCGCTGGCACATGACTATCTGGGCGCACCGGCACAACTGGATCGTAAGGACTGTCTGCAACGCTTAACACCCTGGCTGGAAAATCCAGCCAAAGCCAAGGTGGGTCAGAATCTGAAGTACGACCAAAGTGTGCTGGCACGTTACGATATTGCACTTAAGGGCGTTAAGTTTGACACCATGCTGGAGTCCTATGTGCTGAATTCGGTGGCCGGCCGCCATGATATGGACAGCCTGGCGCTGAAATATCTCGGGCATAGCACCATCAGCTTTGAAGATTTGGCCGGCAAGGGCGCCAAGCAGCTGACGTTTAACCAGATTGAACTGGAAAAAGCGGCCGAGTACGCTGCCGAAGATGCCGATGTCACCTTGCGACTGCATCAGACATTGTGGCCACAGTTGCAGCAAAGCCCCGGCCTGGTCAAAGTATTCAATGAGATTGAACTGCCGCTGATTGCTATTCTGTCCGATATCGAGCGGCACGGCGTGCTGATTGATAGCCAGTTACTGGCCGAGCAAAGCAAGCAGTTAACTCAGCGGATTGCCGAACTGGAGCAACTGGCTTATCAACAAGCCGGCAAAGAGTTTAATCTGGCCTCCCCGAAACAGTTACAAGAAATTCTGTTCGAGCAGATGAAGTTGCCGGTACTGAAAAAGACCCCGAGCGGCACGCCCTCTACAGCGGAAGAGGTACTGGCAGAATTAGCGCTGGAATATGAATTTCCCAAACTGATCACGGAACACCGTGGCCTGAGCAAACTGCGTTCCACCTATACCGAAAAACTGCCGAAGATGATAAATCCGGCAACTGGCAGGGTGCATACCTCTTATCATCAGGCAGTCGCCGCTACCGGCCGCCTGAGTTCCACTGAACCCAACCTGCAGAATATTCCGATCCGCACCGAAGAAGGGCGGCGGATCCGCCAGGCTTTTATTGCACCGCCAGGTAAGCTGATTATGGCCATCGATTACTCGCAGATTGAACTGCGGATTATGGCGCATCTGTCGCAGGATAAAGCCCTACTGGACGCCTTTGCCAAAGGCCTGGACGTACACCGGGCAACCGCGGCTGAGGTATTTGGGGTAAGTCTGGATCAAGTTAGCAGTGAGCAGCGGCGCCGTGCCAAGGCCGTGAACTTCGGATTAATTTATGGCATGTCAGCCTTTGGTCTGGCCAAACAACTCGGCATCGGTCGGGGCGAAGCACAGCATTATGTAGATCGCTATTTTGAGCGCTTCCCCGGTGTGCTTGATTATATGGAGCGCACCCGGAAACACGCTCATGAGCAGGGCTATGTCGAGACACTGTTTGGCCGGCGTTTATACCTGCCCGATATTAATACCAAAAATATCGGCCGGCAAAAGGCCGCCGAGCGGGCGGCAATTAATGCGCCGATGCAAGGTACGGCAGCCGATATTATTAAACTGGCGATGATTAAGGTACAGGCTTGGTTGCAGCAACATGCCGCAGACAAAGCAGCGATGATTATGCAGGTACACGATGAATTGGTGTTCGAAGTGACCACCGCCGATGTCAGTTGGTTAGCGACCGAGTTAAAGCAGCTGATGGCCAGTGCCGCTAAGCTGGATGTACCCTTACTGGCCGAAGTGGGTTATGGCGACAACTGGGATGAAGCCCACTAGGGCGTGGTAATTTAATTACATAAAAAGTCTTAAAAATGCACCATTTAGACTTTTATGTAGTTTTATTACAAAAAATTCTTGCAATCGCTCAGAAAATGACTAGAATTTGAGTCGTAGGGTACAGAGGTAAGATATTCTATCTTTCAACCAGGGTGTTGCACCCCGGATTCTGAAAGTAGGCTTTATTTAGCCGCCCCGCTGCTTGCAGCGGGGCGTTTTTTTATGCCCGTTTTTCTGATCACAAGCCAATGGCGCAGCAGCCAGTTGCAGTTCACGTAACTGAACAACACTTTTTAGAGCAAATACTTTAAACAGCACAAAATTAGTGCTATACTGTGGCCGTCTTAGCGATAAGACACCCTGTTGATTTGATTTTTATATAGCTTCTCCCCGATTGCTATGACCGACCCTGCTGGGTCGGTTTTTTTTTGGGGATCCTGAAGGGTTTACTTAGGGCGCGTCGACGTCTGCTATCGACTCGTCGCTAAACCAGCCGTTTAATACCTGCTCAAACTCAGGTAAGCCAAGCTTACTCAGCGAACTGAATACCTGCACCTGCACGTCGCCCATAAAAGCCAGTACGGCTTCGCGCACTTCCAGCAACACCTTTTTTCGGGCGCCGGGCCCCAACTTGTCTGCTTTGGTCAACAGGATCAGCACCGGTAACTGGCTCTCCACTGCCCAGAAGATCAACTGCTGATCCAGATCTTTCAGCGGGTGGCGAATATCCATCAACACCACCAAACCTTTCAGGCTTTGCCGCTGCTGCAGGTACTCAGATAACGATTTCTGCCATTTTTCTTTTACCGCCAGCGGTACCTTGGCAAAACCATAGCCGGGTAAATCAATTAATCTTTTTTCCGGCGCCAGCGTAAAGGTATTAATTAGCTGGGTTCGGCCAGGCGTTTTACTGGTTCGGGCCAGATTATTTTGCCGGGTCAGGGTATTCAGCGCACTCGACTTACCCGCATTGGAGCGGCCGGCAAAGGCGACTTCGATACCGGTATCGGCTGGCAAGGCCCTGATATCAGGGGCACTGGTCAGAAAACTGACCTGCTGAAAATTGAACTTAGGTTGTGACACAAGCTGCTCCGGCAGTTAAATTAGGGTTATTGTAACGGATCTGGAGGATCGGAAGAAGCTTTTGACTAAAGGATGGGATTTTACTTTGAGCAGTTTCGTGTAAAATAGGCGAAAAAACACCTTAATATTATTCATTATAGCCAGCTCACTGGCGTTTGAATGCGGACTGAGACGGATCAAAAATGAAAAAACTCGTACTACCTCTGACGCTGTTATTCGGTTTAATCGGTGCAGCAAACGCTTTCGATGGTGATGCCGAGGCTGGCAAAGCAAAATCTGCAACCTGTGCCGCCTGTCATGGCCCGGATGGTAACAGTCCGTTAGCCATCTACCCCAAAATTGCCGGCCAGCATGCTGAGTACCTGTATAAGCAACTGACCGACTACAAACTGGGTATGACTTCAGGTGGTAAAGAAGGTCGTTCGAATGCCATCATGTTTGGTATGGTAGCCGCACTGTCTGATCAGGATATGAAAGATCTGGCCGCCTATTTCTCGTCACAGCGCATGACACCGGGTACGACACCGGAAGATGTGATTGAAGCCGGCCAAAAACTATATCGTGGCGGCGATGCCGAGCGCGGTATTGCAGCCTGTATCGCCTGTCACGGTCCGCGTGGTGCCGGTACCAGCTTGGCGGGCTTCCCACGTATCGGTTTCCAGAATGCCGATTACCTGAAAACCACGCTGGAAGAATTCCGCGCCGGTACCCGCGCTAACGATATGAACGGTATGATGCGCGAAGTAGCGAAAAAGCTGACCGATGAAGATATTCGGGTACTGTCGCAATACCTGGGTGGCTTACACTAAGCTGAACAAAGTCTGAATAAAAAACCGGCTGTCAGGCCGGTTTTTTATTTCCGCTGTGCGAGATCTCTCACAGGCACTGTACGATATCAACCTGATTTTCAATTTTCAGGAACTTTTTTGCTATATTTTATACAGTATAAGTTACTGAAAATATTAAAAGCCTAGACTAAAGTCGAATTTTTTTTGTATTTTTTAGCAGCAAAGACTTGCCATCTGCGCAGAACAGAGTAAATTTAAACCGTTCGCTAAAAGCGATACAACAACAGGGACATGCGGTAAAGGAAGCTATCAGCACCCTTGGGTGCGCTGTGTTTTAAGATGCCCGGATGGTGTCAGGCGCTAAGGCGCACAAGGATGATTACGAAAGTTACCAGGAAGGTCGTGAATAAGAAAAGAGCGCGCACGGACAGCAAACAACAATATACGGATAACTGGCAACACGATGTTGGCTGCGCTTCAGGATGATTTGAGCGATTCGAGAGAAGTGTCCACCACTAGGCACAAATAAACAGGGCGATAAGTTATTCTTATCGCCCTTTGTTTTTTAGGAAAGTTAGATGGAACCATGTCCACTCTGTCTGCACCCGGACAGTAGCCTGTTTAGCCAGGACCCGCAGCGTCAGTACCGGCAATGTCAGCAATGCGCACTTGTTTTTGTCCCCAGCGCCCAGTTGTTAACTGCAGAACAAGAACAACAACATTATCAGTTGCATAATAATGATGTCAGCGATGCCGGCTACCGACAGTTCTTAAGCCATCTGGCCGGGCCTTTATTGGCCGCTTTACCCGCCGGCCGGCTGCAGGGGCTGGATTTTGGTTGTGGCCCCGGCCCGTTATTAGCCCAGATGCTGCAGGAAGCCGGTCATCAGATGCAGCTGTGGGACCCGTTCTTTGCCAATAACCCTGAGGTGCTGACGCGGCGCTATGACTTTATTAGCTGTAGTGAGGCTATTGAGCACTTTGTCAATCCGGCGCAGGAATGGCAATGCTGGTTAAGGTTACTGCAACCCGGTGGCGTACTGGCCATTATGACCAGCCACTATCCGGCCGTTAGCCAATTTGCCAACTGGCACTATAAACGGGATCCTACCCATATCCGCTTTTTCCACCCGGATACCTTTAACTTTTTAGCCCGTCGCGATCAGTTAAGTCTAAGTTTTCCTGCAAAGGATGTGGTGATCTTACGCAAAGCTGGTTAAAATGTGCGCCCTTTTTTACAGGTATCCAGATCACTATGACGCGTCAAAAAAAATCCCGTAAGGCCAACGACAACGGACAACGCCATTTGCCGGCCAGCGAAATCCGTAAGATCCGTGAGCACAAGGATGAAAGCAAGAAAAAAGGCGCCGGTCTGAAATCAGGTAACCGCAACAGCATGCAGCAAGCCAAGACCGGTCAGGATAGTGCTGGCAGTAAGCAGAAGAAAGATCCGCGCTTAGGCAGTAAAAAACCTATCGCATTGCTACCAGAAACCAGTCTGGAATTGTTACCTGCATCAACAGCGCCAGCCCCGTTACCCAAGGTACAGCTGAAGCCGGCGAAGGCTGAACCGCTAAGCCCTGAGCAGGAGCTGCTGCAACTGGAAAACGATCCTAAGCTGCAACTCTTACTGGAGCGGGTAGAACGCGATGAGCTGTTAACCGGTAAAGATGCCAAGTATTTTAACCGCCAGACCGCCCGCATCAGCGAACTGTTAGCGCTGTTAGGGCTGGATGATGAGCAACCAGACACACCAACTTCAGAGCAGGATGAGGATCCGCTGAGTCGCTTCGAGCGTACTGACTGGCGTAAAGATTTGTTAGGTGATGAGGATCCGGCGTGACCTGGTGGTTAGTATTACTGCTGATTACAGCAGTGTTGATTGTCGCGGGCCTGGCATTTTATGCCGGCAAGCTGCTGTGGTTACTGCAGCAACAGAAACAACAGCAGCAGCTGGCTGAGCAAAAGGCCCGCCAGCAACAGCAGGAAAAGAGAGCGTACCTGCAGGAGAGCATAGTACTGATCAGCCGCGCCATGCTGGAACAACAATGTGAATTCTCGGAGGGTGCCTTAAGGCTATGGGTGTTACTGGACCACTGGCCGGCCGCTGATAAGCCCGATGCTGTAAGCAGTTACCCCGGGATATATCAGATGTATCTGACGGTTAAAGATATGCCAACCCATCAGGCCCGCAAGGATCAGGACAAAAAACTGACCCGGCAGCAGGATAAAGTTCGTCTGACTGCCGAGAAAGATCTGAAAGCACAAATCGAAGACGATTTGCGACTGATTCTGGCACGGTTTCAGCAGGCCTAGTGCCTGCTGCAATGGCGTTATTGCTTGTAAATCTGACCATCCTTCATCACAAAACTCACCTGGCCCATCAGCTGAATATCCTGTAACGGATTGCCAGGCACCGCAATAATATCGGCCAGTTTACCCACCTTAATTGAGCCCAGCTCCTGCTCCATGCCCAGTAAACGCGCGCCTTCAATAGTAGCAGACTGAATTGCTGCCATGGCCGGCATGCCGGCTTCGGTCATATACACAAATTCGCGCCAGTTATCACCATGCGCCCCAACGCCGGCATCGGTGCCAAAGGCAATTTTTACACCTGCTTTATAGGCTTCACTAAAGGTTTGCTGGATCAGGGGCCCGATAGTCGCGGCTTTCGGGCGGACCAAATCCGGGAAAAAGCCGTCTATTTCTGCTTTTTGCTGCACCCATTTGCCAGCACTGATCGTCGGCACATAGTAGGTACCATGCTTTTTCATCAGCGCCATGGTTTCTTTATCCATAAAGGTGCCGTGCTCAATCGAATCGACGCCGGCTTTAATGGCGCGCTGCATCCCTTCTTTGCCGTGCGCATGCACCGCCACTTTAAAACCGTAGTCGCGTGCGGTGCTGACAATAGCCACCAGCTCCTCGTCGGTGAATTGCGGATTCATGCCGCTCTTCGCAACGCTCAGTACCCCGCCAGTGGCCGTCACCTTGATCAGATCCGCACCTTCTTTGTAGCGCTGCCGCACCGCTTTACGGGCCTCGTCCGCACCATTAATTACCCCGTCCTTCGGACCCGGATCGCCCTGCAGTAAGTAAGCCAGGCCATTTGTCGGATCGGCATGACCTCCGGTGGTGGCTAGAGATTTACCTGCCGCGAAGATCCGCGGTCCACTGACATAGCCCTGAGCAATGGCTTTGCGTAGCGCCACACTCACCTGATGACTGTCGCCAAGCTCACGTACTGTGGTAAAGCCAGACAGCAGAGTACGCTCAGCGAACACGGCTCCGCGTAATGCAAAATCAGCCTCATTCAGGCGCTGGCCCTCACCGTAGGAGGTGGCACTCATCTGAGTCGAAAAATGGGTATGCATATCCATAAGCCCCGGCATCACTGTATGCTGGCGTAAGTCAATCAAAGTGGCACCCGCTGTTGGCGTTTGGTAGCCACGCTCGACGCCAACAATTTTATTGCCATCAACAATGATGGTGTGCTCGGTCAGCGGTTGGGTATGCTCAGCGGTAATCAGGCGGCCGGCATGAATATAGGTCGTGGCGGCGGCATCAGCCAAGCTGAACGCGGTTAAACAGGCAAGGGTTAGCACGGAGAGTGACGTTTTCATTATTATTATCCTGTGGCAAGTGTTGCTTCACTATCAAACGCGACAGGCTGCCCCGCAATTGGCTTGCGATATCTGACCAGAATTTGCGATAAGCCGCACTGTCACAGCATTGAACCGCTACCCGGGCAGCTCATCCGAAGATGCCAGCAGATAAGGTTGCCCACCACTGTAGAGTACTGCACGACTACCAGCGCCATCCTGTTGTAGCTGCGCCTGATCCAGCAACTGATAGTACAGATTACGGTGTAAACGGGCCGACAGGCCGCGCCATAGCATCAGGTAAGGTAGTTGCTGTCCGCCATGCTGCTGTAACAACAGCGGGTAGTCAGCACAGACCGGAACTTTGTCTTGCAGATTAGTGGTTAGCCACAGCTCCGGGCCAGTAGGGCCGGCTTGCCAGTCGCTACTCACTGCGATAAAGGGCGCATCCTCCACCTGGATCCGCACTTTCTCAGCCGGCGTCTGTAAAAAATAATCATCACCCTGGCGGATTAACACTGACGCAAAGAGTTTAATCAGGCCCGGACGGGTAATTTCGCCATCCTGGTACCACCAGCGGCCCTGGCTATCAATACGAAGCGGCAAATCGCCACAAAAAGGCGGATCCCATTGCTCAACCGGAGCCAGTTTGGGTTGCTGTAATTGTTGCTGTAACGAAGTTAAGTCCATGGTTTGCCAGGAACAGACTAAATGTTAGTCAAGTATAGCAGGGGGCGCAGCGAGGTTGCAGGCAGAAAAGTGGGGTGACTGATGGGGCTCGAACCCACGACAACCGGAATCACAATCCGGGGCTCTACCAACTGAGCTACAGTCACCTCTGAGACGCGGCATTTTAACCAAAAAGCACACTGGCTACCAAGTGCTTTTTTCAGCAGCTCGCCCCAGTATAGCCGCAAATGCTCACTTGCCAGCCAAAATTGGCGAGATTTTATGATACTATGCCGGTTCGAACCACTTTCACAGGAGTGAACCTATGGAGCAAATTACCGAGTTATTTCAGCAAAACCACGAAGTACTGCTGGGATATTTGCTACAACTTATCGCAGCTATTGTGATTTTCTATGTCGGCCGCATCATCGCCCGTAGTGTGTCTGGGTTGATGGAAAAAGGCTTGTTATCCCGCAAAATAGATAAAGCCGTTGTCTCCTTCCTGTCCAGTATCCTGTATGCGATCCTGATGATCGCCACAGCCTTGATGGCACTGTCACAGATTGGGGTACAAACCACGTCCTTTATTGCCATTTTAGGTGCCGCCGGTCTGGCCGTTGGTTTGGCGCTACAAGGCTCGCTGGCGAACTTTGCTTCCGGCGTACTGATTATTCTGTTCCGGCCATTTAAATCAGGCGACTTTATTGATGCCGGCGGCATTACTGGCACCGTCGATAAGATCGAAATCTTTCAGACCATTATGAAAACGCCGGACAACAAAAGGGTAATAGTGCCGAATGCGAAGATTACCGGCGGCCATATTACCAATTTCTCTGCCGAAAGCACCCGGCGTGTCGATCTGGTGATCGGGATCAGTTACGACTCGGACTTACGCAAAGCCAAAACTATTCTACAGCAGATTATTCAGGACGATCCGCGGGTATTGCCGGAACCGGCGCCAAATATCCGGGTCTCAGAGCTGGCGGACTCCTCGGTCAATATTATTGTCCGGCCCTGGGTAAAAACCGAAGACTACTGGGGCGTGTACTGGGACACGCTGGAAAAAGTGAAATTAACCTTCGACGAGCAAGGTATTGGTATTCCATTCCCGCAAATGGACGTACATATCAAGAAAGACGTAAAGGAAGCTGTATGAAAGTATTAACTCTTGCAATGCTGGCCGCGCTGGCCGCAACCACTCAGGCGCAGGCTGCCGATAAGAAAGTCTGGACCACCTCGGCAGAGCTTGGCGCTATTACTACTACCGGTAATACCGAGGGTACCTCGATCACCGGTAAACTGGATGCTAAGCAAGATCTGCGTAAATGGAGCAACCAGTATATTCTGAGTGCATTTTTTAAGGAAGATCAGAAAACCGATGCCGATGGCAACAGGGTTAAAGAGCGCTCTGCCGAACGTTACCTGGTATCGGCCAAAGGTGCGTACAAGCTAACCGAAGAACACGATAACCTGTTTGTATTGGGTTCTTACACCGATGACAAGTTTGGTGCCTACACCCGCTACACCACACTGGCCGCCGGTTATGGTACCCGGTTGTTAAATCTGGAACAGCAATCTCTGGATGTTGAGATCGGTCCCTGTTATTACACCGCTAAACGTGCCAATGATGAAACCGAGAACGGTTTATTGGCCCGTGCTGCTGCATCCTATAAATGGACGCTGAGTGAATCAGCGACCTTTACCCAAACGCTGAGTGTCGAGTACGGTGATGATAATACCCGTACCATTGCCGAAACGGCGCTGAGCGCGCGGATCAACGGTGCCATGCAGATGAAAGCCGCCTTTTTGGTACAAAATGACTCTGATGTACCGGTTGATAAAAAGCGCACTGATACCCAAACCTCTTTAACACTGGTGTATTCGTTCTAATGCTGTCGTAGTCTGCGGCGAGGTTAAAACGGGCATCACGCCCGTTTTTTGTGACGAGCTCCATACAGTTAGTAAAATTCAGCTATGCTTGATAGAAAAGAGTTCGCTATATCTTTCTGGACAACGCCACACGCTATGAAGCAATTGGACGCTAAACTCAAAAAGCTCCGCTATTACCCTCTGTTCGGTGCCTTGATCTACTTGTTATTTGGTGCGCTATGGATCACCTTTAGCGACCAATTACTCCTGTCTTTGGCTGTGGATCCACAAACCCTGTCCCGCTATCAAAGCTATAAAGGCTATTTTTATATTGTGCTAACCGCAGCACTGGCATGGGTACTGTTAAGGCAACGCCTGCATTTTTCGCGCTCTCTTACCAAGTCCGAATATATTCTGGACCAGACCATTGAAAAAGCCGCCGCCGGTATTGCCCATGTCAGCCCAAGCGGTCAGTTCTTGCGTGTTAATCAGGAATTGTGTCGCCTGCTCGGTTACAGCATGGCAGAACTACGTGAACTGAGCTTCCAGCAGCTGACGCACCCGATGGATTTAGCCCGTGACCAGGCACTGGTTGAAGAAACTTTGAGTGGCCTGCGTCAGCATTACTCATTAGAAAAACGCTATTTGCGTAAGGACGGCCAGGTGATCTGGGCCAGATTGTCCGTGTCATTAATTGCCGCCACCGATATCTCCGACACTTTTTTTGTGTCTGTTATTCAGGATATTTCGGATGTGAAGTTGGCGCAGCTAAAACTGGAAGAGAGTGAGCTGCGCTTTCGTACCCTGCTCGATAGCATGCCGACGATCTCGGTGCAGGGCTATGATGAAGATGGTACTACCTTGTTCTGGAATAAAGGCAGTGAGCTGGTGTACGGCTACAGCAGCCAGGAAGCCATCGGCCGTAATTTGCTGGATCTGATTATTCCGGAAAAAATGCAGGAAGGTGTCAGGGAGGCAGTAAGCCAGATGGCCAGCAGCGGCGAGGCCCGCCATGCTGAAGAGCTGGTATTAAAACGCAAGGATGGCAGCCCGGTCACAGTGTATTCCTCGCATGCAGTGGTGATCTTGCCGGATAAAAAGCCGCAAATCTACTGTATCGACATTGACCTGACCACCTATAAACAGCAGGAAGCCCAGCTGGCGTTTCTGGCGCAATATGACCCGCTGACCCACCTGCCGAACCGGCACTTCTTTGCCAATCAATTGGAACAGGCATTGAAAGTCGCTCGCCGTGAGCAGTTACAACTGGCGGTACTGATTCTGGATCTGGATAACTTCAAGAATATCAACGACTCTTACGGCCATAATGTTGGTGATCAGCTACTGAAGCAAGTTGCTGAGAAGCTTAGGATTTGCTGCCGCGATACCGATACCCTGGCCCGTCTGGGCGGTGATGAGTTTGCTATTTTGATCGAACATCTGGAGCAACCGGAAGATGCCGCCCGTTTTGCACAGGAACTGCTGCGCACCATGCAGCAAACCCTGATGTTACCGCCGGATTTGGAGCTTAGTGCGGCTGCCTCAATTGGTATCAGCCTGTTTCCGCAACATCACGACAACGTCGAAGCCCTGCTACAGGGTGCCGACGCGGCTCTTTATAAAGCCAAGGCTGAAGGCCGTAATACTTATTATTATTATAGTGACCAGCTAACCGCCCAAGCCAGACAGCGACTGGTTTTGGAAGGCCGGTTACGTAACGCCGTTAAAACCGGGCAATTACATTGTTATTATCAGCCGCAACTGGAGGTGGCAACAGGCAGGATAATAGGTGCAGAGCTGTTGCTACGCTGGCGTGATCCTGAACTGGGCTTTGTCAGCCCGGAAATTTTTATTCCACTGGCTGAAAGCTCGGGCCTTATTCATGCTCTGGGGATCCAGGTATTGCAGCAAGCCTGCGTGCAAGGCAAAGCCTGGCTGGACGAAGGTCTGCCCGCCATAAGCCTGGCGGTCAATGTGTCTGCTCACCAATTTAGCCGCGGCGAACTGGGACAACAAGTTAGAACCTTGTTAGCGGAGACCGGCTTTCCGGCTAAGTTCCTGGAGCTGGAGGTGACCGAAAGCGCCCTGATGCAGGACGAGGACAAGGTTATCGAAACTATGCAACAGTTACGGGCCACCGGCGTCAGATTGGCAATTGACGATTTCGGTACCGGCTATTCCTCCCTCGCATATTTGCAGCGCCTGCCGCTGGATATCCTGAAAGTAGACCGGCGTTTTATCTGCAATATGACCACCAACCCGGATAATCAGCAAATTACCAAGGCGATTATTGAGTTAGGGCATACGCTGCGGTTTGAAGTGCTGGCAGAAGGTGTTGAAACCGCTGAGCAACTGGCGATGCTACAACAAATGAGCTGTAACTACTATCAGGGTTACTATTTTAGTAAACCGGTACCCGCCGAAACCTTCCGCCAGTTACTGGCACAGCAACAGGGAGTTGGAGTGCGGGCACACTAATGCCGTCGATCACGGCAAGCTTCAGTGGCCAGCTCAATTTCTATCGTGGTATTCAGTAGTGAAAACTCGCTGAGTAGCTGCTCAACCTGGCTTTTTAACTGCTGATACTGGCTCAGTTCTTCCAGCTCTACTACCAGATGCGCACTGAGCACATGCTGCTCACCATCCAGCGACCATAGATGTAAATGATGCACTTCACGCACCTGCGGCTGGGTGAGTAAACGTTGTTCGATCTGCGCCAGTAAGGCGGTATCCGGTACCGCCTGAAAAAACAGCCGCGCCGTGCTGCGTAAATTGCGCAGCACATTAAACAGAATAAACAAGGTAAAGGCGATCGATAACAGCGGGTCAATAATTGGCCAATCGACAAACTGCATCACCAACGCCGCCAGCAGCACCGCAACCCAGCCCAGCACATCTTCCAGTAAATGCCAGTTCAGTACCCGCTCATTCAGGGTTTTACCGCCACTGAGTTTATAGGCGGCGAAACCGTTCACGGTTATGCCGAGCACGGCCAGCGCCATCATGCCCTCAGTCAGCGGCATCACCGGCTCACTGAGTCGCGGAATGGCTTCTGCCAGGATCCAGACTGAACCACCAATCAGAATTAAACAATTTAACAAGGCGCCAAATAAACTAAGCCGGCGATAACCGTAGGTGTAATGTGCAGTGGGCGCTTTTTTACCCAACTTATACAACAGCCAGCCACTGCCCAGCGCCAGACTGTCGCCAAGATCATGAATCGCATCAGCCATAATGGCTGTGCTATTAGTCAGCCAGCCGCCGATAAACTCAATAATGGTAAATCCCAGATTCAGAAAAAACGCCCAACCGAGCCGGCTACCGCTATCCTCTGTCGATGCTAAACCATGGCCATGCCGATGAGACCCATGACCGTGCTGATGCCGCGAGTGCGGGTGCTGCGAATGTGAGTGAGAATGATGATGTGAATGCTGTGGCATAGTGGCGCTTCCTGCTGAGCACTACTCTGACTATAGACACTGACGGTGTTGAATAGCAAGCAGAAAAAAGCCCCGTAGCAGGGGCTTAGTCAACAATCAGTCTACAACCTTAAAATGGTTCCGCTTACCTTGAAGCAAGCGATTGGTTTTTTATATATTAAATACAATACATTAGCAAAAAAAATCTGGTTTAAGTAAAGATTTTTGTAAAGTTCTCCTTAATAACCAAGAAAATTCTTTACAAAAGTGACCAATCAACCAATTACACTTTACTCGCATTCAATCGAAATGTCGCACCATTATGTGTTCAATAACTTGCTGGTCAGTAAACAAGGATGAAAAATTACTGTAGGTTTACTTCCATATATTCTTTTATAGCGGCAGAAGTTTCCATCCAACATTTTTTTAATGATTTTCCAGCATCATCATTAGTCACACCAAGGTTTATACTTACCGAATTAATCTTAAGTATTTTATTTAATTCCTTAGCTGACTGATTAAGCTGAATGATTCTAAACAATCTGGCACAATGAGCTAATAAACCAAGGTAAAACTCTCTACGACTGGTGTCTTTTAAGTCATGATCTTCAAGCATGAGATTTAACTGTTCAGTAAACATCGCCAATTTATTCAGTACATCGGTCTTCAACTTGACACCTCGATAGCAACTCAAAATGAATTTTAAATTTTTCTACTTCTTGAACACCTAAAACTTCAACCTAGGCAAATTGACAAAAACTCCCGGTACCTTCGGATTTACTTCATATTTTAAAACCGTTTCTGTTTAACGCAGCATTTAAGGTCGTTCGACTGACTTTAAAGTGCTTTGCCACCTCCGCTTTTGTAATCATCGGATCTGATAACATGGCCGCCGCTTTTTTCACATCATTCTCATTAAGCGATAGCGTTCTACCGCCTTTTCTACCCCGGGCTCTGGCAGCGGCAAGACCCGCTTTGGTTCTTTCCACGATAAGTGAATGCTCAAACTCGGCTAAGGCGCCAAAAATATGGAAGATAAGTTTCCCGGCAGAATTGGTTGTATCGATTGATTCCGTTAGGGATTTGAATCCAATACTGCGTTTCTGAAGATCATGGATAATCTCGACCAAATCCTTTAGGGACCTTGCTAAACGGTCAAGCTTCCATACCACTAACACATCGCCTGCACGAAGTGTACGCAGGCATTGCGACAATATGGGTCGATCACGATGCTTTCCCGTGAAGGACTCATGGAATACTTCCTCACAACCTGCCGCATTTAGGGCGTCAAGTTGTAAATCTGAATTTTGGTCCTGAGTACTAACTCTGGCATAGCCAATTATCATAAGAAATGGTACCTAATCTGTTCATAGATTGTTGTACGGGTTTCTGGTCGCTTAAGCAAGTGTTTTAGTGTCGTTTTCAGAAGACGGCTGCACTGAACGTCAGAAGCCGACTGCACTATAGCAGCGGAGGGGTTGGATCCATCAGGCAACGACGGGCTGCTGCCGGCCATCAGCGGACGCAGGGAGGACTTTCCGCAACCGGCCGTTCGATGCGGCACCGATGGCCTTCGCGCAGGGGTAGTGAATCCGCCAGGATTGACTTGCGCTGCCCTACCTCTCACTAGTGAGGGGCGGCAGCGCATCAAGCGGTGAGCGCACTCCGGCACCGCCAACTTTCAGCACATGCGTGTAAATCATCGTCGTAGAGACGTCGGAATGGCCGAGCAGATCCTGCACGGTTCGAATGTCGTAACCGCTGCGGAGCAAGGCCGTCGCGAACGAGTGGCGGAGGGTGTGCGGTGTGGCGGGCTTCGTGATGCCTGCTTGTTCTACGGCACGTTTGAAGGCGCGCTGAAAGGTCTGGTCATACATGTGATGGCGACGCACGACACCGCTCCGTGGATCGGTCGAATGCGTGTGCTGCGCAAAAACCCAGAACCACGGCCAGGAATGCCCGGCGCGCGGATACTTCCGCTCAAGGGCGTCGGGAAGCGCAACGCCGCTGCGGCCCTCGGCCTGGTCCTTCAGCCACCATGCCCGTGCACGCGACAGCTGCTCGCGCAGGCTGGGTGCCAAGCTCTCGGGTAACATCAAGGCCCGATCCTTGGAGCCCTTGCCCTCCCGCACGATGATCGTGCCGTGATCGAAATCCAGATCCTTGACCCGCAGTTGCAAACCCTCACTGATCCGCATGCCCGTTCCATACAGAAGCTGGGCGAACAAACGATGCTCGCCTTCCAGAAAACCGAGGATGCGAACCACTTCATCCGGGGTCAGCACCACCGGCAAGCGCCGCGACGGCCGAGGTCTTCCGATCTCCTGAAGCCAGGGCAGATCCGTGCACAGCACCTTGCCGTAGAAGAACAGCAAGGCCGCCAATGCCTGACGATGCGTGGAGACCGAAACCTTGCGCTCGTTCGCCAGCCAGGACAGAAATGCCTCGACTTCGCTGCTGCCCAAGGTTGCCGGGTGACGCACACCGTGGAAACGGATGAAGGCACGAACCCAGTGGACATAAGCCTGTTCGGTTGGTAAGCTGTAATGCAAGTAGCGTATGCGCTCACGCAACTGGTCCAGAACCTTGACCGAACGCAGCGGTGGTAACGGCGCAGTGGCGGTTTTCATGGCTTGTTATGACTGTTTTTTTGTACAGTCTATGCCTCGGGCATCCAAGCAGCAAGCGCGTTACGCCGTGGGTCGATGTTTGATGTTATGGAGCAGCAACGATGTTACGCAGCAGGGCAGTCGCCCTAAAACAAAGTTAAACATCATGAGGGAAGCGGTGATCGCCGAAGTATCGACTCAACTATCAGAGGTAGTTGGCGTCATCGAGCGCCATCTCGAACCGACGTTGCTGGCCGTACATTTGTACGGCTCCGCAGTGGATGGCGGCCTGAAGCCACACAGTGATATTGATTTGCTGGTTACGGTGACCGTAAGGCTTGATGAAACAACGCGGCGAGCTTTGATCAACGACCTTTTGGAAACTTCGGCTTCCCCTGGAGAGAGCGAGATTCTCCGCGCTGTAGAAGTCACCATTGTTGTGCACGACGACATCATTCCGTGGCGTTATCCAGCTAAGCGCGAACTGCAATTTGGAGAATGGCAGCGCAATGACATTCTTGCAGGTATCTTCGAGCCAGCCACGATCGACATTGATCTGGCTATCTTGCTGACAAAAGCAAGAGAACATAGCGTTGCCTTGGTAGGTCCAGCGGCGGAGGAACTCTTTGATCCGGTTCCTGAACAGGATCTATTTGAGGCGCTAAATGAAACCTTAACGCTATGGAACTCGCCGCCCGACTGGGCTGGCGATGAGCGAAATGTAGTGCTTACGTTGTCCCGCATTTGGTACAGCGCAGTAACCGGCAAAATCGCGCCGAAGGATGTCGCTGCCGACTGGGCAATGGAGCGCCTGCCGGCCCAGTATCAGCCCGTCATACTTGAAGCTAGACAGGCTTATCTTGGACAAGAAGAAGATCGCTTGGCCTCCCGCGCAGATCAGTTGGAAGAATTTGTTCACTACGTGAAAGGCGAGATCACCAAGGTAGTCGGCAAATAATGTCTAACAATTCGTTCAAGCCGACGCCGCTTCGCGGCGCGGCTTAACTCAAGCGTTAGATGCACTAAGCACATAATTGCTCACAGCCAAACTATCAGGTCAAGTCTGCTTTTATTATTTTTAAGCGTGCATAATAAGCCCTACACAAATTGGGAGATATATCATGAAAGGCTGGCTTTTTCTTGTTATCGCAATAGTTGGCGAAGTAATCGCAACATCCGCATTAAAATCTAGCGAGGGCTTTACTAAGCTTGCCCCTTCCGCCGTTGTCATAATCGGTTATGGCATCGCATTTTATTTTCTTTCTCTGGTTCTGAAATCCATCCCTGTCGGTGTTGCTTATGCAGTCTGGTCGGGACTCGGCGTCGTCATAATTACAGCCATTGCCTGGTTGCTTCATGGGCAAAAGCTTGATGCGTGGGGCTTTGTAGGTATGGGGCTCATAATTGCTGCCTTTTTGCTCGCCCGATCCCCATCGTGGAAGTCGCTGCGGAGGCCGACGCCATGGTGACGGTGTTCGGCATTCTGAATCTCACCGAGGACTCCTTCTTCGATGAGAGCCGGCGGCTAGACCCCGCCGGCGCTGTCACCGCGGCGATCGAAATGCTGCGAGTCGGATCAGACGTCGTGGATGTCGGACCGGCCGCCAGCCATCCGGACGCGAGGCCTGTATCGCCGGCCGATGAGATCAGACGTATTGCGCCGCTCTTAGACGCCCTGTCCGATCAGATGCACCGTGTTTCAATCGACAGCTTCCAACCGGAAACCCAGCGCTATGCGCTCAAGCGCGGCGTGGGCTACCTGAACGATATCCAAGGATTTCCTGACCCTGCGCTCTATCCCGATATTGCTGAGGCGGACTGCAGGCTGGTGGTTATGCACTCAGCGCAGCGGGATGGCATCGCCACCCGCACCGGTCACCTTCGACCCGAAGACGCGCTCGACGAGATTGTGCGGTTCTTCGAGGCGCGGGTTTCCGCCTTGCGACGGAGCGGGGTCGCTGCCGACCGGCTCATCCTCGATCCGGGGATGGGATTTTTCTTGAGCCCCGCACCGGAAACATCGCTGCACGTGCTGTCGAACCTTCAAAAGCTGAAGTCGGCGTTGGGGCTTCCGCTATTGGTCTCGGTGTCGCGGAAATCCTTCTTGGGCGCCACCGTTGGCCTTCCTGTAAAGGATCTGGGTCCAGCGAGCCTTGCGGCGGAACTTCACGCGATCGGCAATGGCGCTGACTACGTCCGCACCCACGCGCCTGGAGATCTGCGAAGCGCAATCACCTTCTCGGAAACCCTCGCGAAATTTCGCAGTCGCGACGCCAGAGACCGAGGGTTAGATCATGCCTAGCATTCACCTTCCGGCCGCCCGCTAAATATCTCCTTTTGGGTTGTTAATAAAACATCCAATAAGTTGACTGTGCGTGAAAAAGAAAGTTTTGTGTGATGGCGTTGAAGATCGCACCGTTAAGCTCTTATGTGGGATGGTGCAGAGCTCGACGACTACCGATAAAACGCAACCGCCGCAAACAGACAAGAAAAAGCCCCAACTGATAACAGTTGGGGCTTCAGTATTGTGATTGGTGGAGCAATAGCACCCTGAACCCAAAACCTTCTCGCTCAACCGGTAGTGGCTGATAACAACTCGTGAGGGCTATTGCGGGTTAAGCATTTAGCGATGTCTAGGGCCAGACTGGACGTCTGAACGCAAGCCGCTGATACTGTACATAACCACAGTATCAGCGGAGGATACCCATGTCGCTGGCAAGGAACGCCACGGCGAGTCAATCGCCCACTCAAACAAACGGTTACGAACGCCACCAACCCGACCAGACGCTGCTCTACCAGCTGGTTGAGCAGCACTACCCAGCCTTCAAAGCCTCACTCGAAGCCCAAGGTCAACACCTGCCTCGCTACATCCAACAAGAATTCAACGACCTCCTCCAATGTGGCCGTCTGGAGTATGGTTTCATGCGGGTTCGCTGCGAGGATTGTCATCACGAGCGTCTGGTCGCCTTCAGCTGTAAACGACGCGGCTTTTGCCCTAGCTGCGGTGCCCGCCGGATGGCCGAGAGTGCGGCGCTGCTGATAGACGAAGTCTTCCCCAAGGAGCCCATTCGCCAGTGGGTGCTCAGCTTTCCTTTCCAGCTACGCTTTTTGCTGGCTCGCCATCCCCAGCTGATGGGCCAGGTCTTGAGTATCGTCTATCGTACACTCTCAACTCATCTGATCAAAAAAGCCGGTTACACCAAAGCCTCTGCACAAACTGGCTCAGTGACTCTTATCCAACGCTTTGGCTCCGCGCTAAATCTCAATGTCCACTACCACATGCTGTTTCTCGATGGTGTCTATGCCGAAGATGACTATGGCAAGCAACGCTTCCATCGTGTCAAGGCACCCACTTACGATGAGCTGAATACGCTCGCTCACACCCTCAGCCATCGCATCGCTCGCTGCATGGAAAAGCGTGGGATTTTGGAGCGTGATGCCGAGAATACGTGGTTGACACTGGAAGAGGGCGAAGACGATACGCTGACTCAATTACATGGTGCTTCGGTTACGTATCGCATTGCCGTCGGCCCCCAGCAAGGGCGCAAAGTCTTCACCCTGCAAACCTTGCCAGGGCGTGAGGATAAAGCCGACTCAAGCAGTCGAGTAGCCAACCATGCTGGTTTCTCGCTACACGCCGGTGTGATGGCCGAAGCGCATCAGCGGGATAAGCTTGAGCGCTTGTGTCGCTACATTAGTCGGCCAGCGGTTTCAGAAAAACGTCTGGCATTAACCGCCAATGGGCAGGTGCGTTACGAGCTCAAAACTCCGTACCGCAATGGCACCACCCATGTGATCTTCGAGCCGCTGGACTTCATCGCCAAACTCGCTGCGTTGGTACCTAAGCCGCGAGTCAACCTCACACGCTTCCACGGCGTCTTTGCACCGAACAGCAAACACCGAGTTCAAGTAACACCCGCCAAGCGGGGCAAGAAGCCCGACAAATCGGAAGGTCTCGATACTAACTGGCGTGACAAGAGTCCTGCAGAGCGCCACCGCGCCATGACCTGGATGCAACGCCTCAAGCGAGTCTTCAATATTGATATTGAAGTCTGCGAACACTGCGGCGGTCACGTCAAAGTGATTGCCAGCATCGAAGATCCGAAGGTCATTGAGCAGATTCTCAAGCATCTGAAACAGAAAACAGCCAAGGCGAATGCCGCCAAGCAGCGTGAGCTGCCACCAGAACGAGCGCCGCCACTGACTCCCAGCCTGTTCGATCCATCACAGAGTCGTCTCTTTGACTGACGACCCCAAATCCAACACTGCTCAACACTGCCAACTTTTAAACGGGGCGGTGGGGCAGTTTGTATCTCTCGAGCTATCAGGCTAGAGATTTTACCGCCAAATCGAACCTTATTAGAGCGGTTTAGGCTGGACCGGCAGTTAAAATTGGGGCTTGAGCGGTAAACGAGTGAGGGAATTTCAGGTAAGATACTTCGGATGAGGAGCAAAAAGGTGGTTTATACTTCCTATACCCCCTCTACTCTTGTGGCTGTTCTGATTGTTCCACATGCTAAGCGACTTTAGGGGGGGACCCTAAGTAATTGTCATTTCAATAAATGATTGTTTGTATAACTTCTACAACCAGTTTCGCCATCAAAAGTATGTGATGTCGGCTATTGGCACAATGTGACGTTCTTCACTATGAGCGAAAAGCGGACGTGTCATTACCCTTAAAATGATAAATCACCTATATTCTAACTGTTTTTGTACACAGTTAGTTTGAGCTGAATCCAGTACAAGTCAATGGAGAGAATTAGGTCGCAGGATTTGCAGTATCAATGAGGTAACAGCACCGGCTTGCTGTGGTTTGCATGTTGAGCATAATCCATCTCAAACTCATTTGGGTTTTACGGGAAAATAATTTCAAAAATAATTTGGAATATCTGAAAAATGGATCAATAATGCATATATGTATCTTAGGAGTAGCTTGTATTGCAAGTCATTAGGCAGGACAGATTAGCAGAATTCATTAAGAGGCATGCTGAGAAACGCACTGCCTTGCAGTGCTGGCTGGATGACGCGAAAAATGCTACTTGGAACTGCGTAGATGACATTTTGAAAGATTATAAGGGGGCTGAAGTCTCAGGAGCTGATAATATGACATTTGTTGTTGGCCGTGGGGCAGTTAAAGTGGTTGCTAAAGTCATATTTAGTAAAAGCATGTTACGAATTGACGAAGTTGGATTGTCGGTTTAACCAGAGATGGAACTCACAGGGGGCTGGCGGGTGATATATGAATATTAAAATAATCAGAAATAGTGAAGAGTATAAAAAAGCAACGGCCTATTTAGACGAATTGTTGTCGTCTGGTGATGACTCGAATGATGACTTAATTGACGTCATGGCTTTGCTTATATCCAACTATGAGAAAGTGCATTTTGATATTGGCTTGCCAGATCCTGTGTCTGCTATAGAACATAGAATGGAACAGCAGAGGTTAACAAGAAAGGATTTAATCCAGTATCTGGGAAGTCAGAGTCGAGTTTCAGAAGTAATGAACGGTAAGTCACCGCTGAGTTTATCGATGATTAAGAAGCTGCATGAAGGGTTGGGTATTTCTTATGAAGTTCTGATGCAAGACCAGACACGAGAGCTGGATGAGCGTAACGTGAACTACGAAGATTACCCAATTGCAGCCATGTTTAAAAAGGGCTTTTTCCCGAAAGTGATAAAATCGGTTACAGAGGCAAAAGAGAGAGCCGAAGAGTTGATTAGGGACATGTTTGAAGCGGTGAAGATTACGCCATTTTCATTAGCAGGAGCACCTCATTTAAGAAGTGCAGTTCATACAACGAATAAGCGCATGGATGGTCTGGCGTTACAAGCATGGCAGGCGAAGGTACTTCATCAGACACTAGATAAAAAATTACCGAAATGCGACTTGGATTCAATTGATTTACCGTTTTTAAGAGAGATTTTAAAACTATCTCGTTTAGAAAAAGGTCCGTTGTTAGCTAAAGAAGAACTTGCAAATAATGGTATTCATTTAGTGTTTCAGGAACACCTCCCTAGAACATACCTTGATGGTGCTGCGATGTGGGGCGTTGACGGAAACCCGGTAATAGGAATGACAATTCGGTATGACAGACTGGATAATTTTTGGTTTGTTTTGATGCATGAGCTTGCCCACGTTTCCCTTCATTTGAAAAATTCAAAAGAAGTCTATTTTGATGACCTTGATGGGGAGAAAAATAGTGACGAAGACGAAGCTGATGATTTGGCGTTAAAAGCACTTGCTGAGAAATCTGAATGGGACAAATACTTTGCATTACTCACTACGCCAGAGAGTGTAGTTAATCTTGCAAAAAAATTAATGGTTAGTCCTGCCGTTATAGCGGGAAGATTTAGAAAAGAATCAGGTGATTATAGGATTTACAACAGACTTATAGGAAGTAATGAAGTAAGGAAGATGGTATTTCCGTGAGCGGGTATGGTATTGCCCAAACAGTGCGCCAACACTGTTTGGGCAGGAAAGTTGCCCAAAACCAAGCGAGGTGGACTCAGGAAGTTTCCTTGAAAGCACGACTAATGTAGTCGAAATCTCGAAAACTTTCAACCATCGCCTCCTATAGAACTAGAAGGAGTGCGCAAATGGCTTCTAAAAACAAAGTGAAAATTCCGAAAGGAATGAAACTGATTTTTAGACCTTATCGCAAAGATCCTAAGTCTGGCCAGATGCTCTTTGCGAGAAATCATGGCCTCAAGGCTTGGCCGATCCTTGTGCCTATAGAAACGGTTTAACATCAGTAGAAACGCTGGGCCTATTTGAGGCCCGGCATATTAAACACTATATTTCGAGATTATTATCATGACTAACAGTAAACAATCGTCATCAAAGTTAGCTTCACAAGCATCATCTATTTTATCCGACAAGAATGCCTCACAGATTCAAAAGTCGCTGGCCGGTTCGGTACTTAGTCAGACAAAAACTACACACCAGACCGGTGTGGAGATGGAGTCTAAGGCTTCTTCTGTTATGAAGAGTGACAAGTACAGTGAGCAAACCAAGTCTTTGGCTGCATCTGTGTTGTCGCAGTCTAATAAGGCCCGCTGACCCCAAAGGCTGCTCAGGCAGCCTTTTTCAATTTTCTAATATCGGTGTTATATGAAGTGTACTAGCTCAGACCTGACACATCGTTATAAAAAATTATACTTACTTTAACAGTCAGCTAAGAGCGAGAAGCGGTCATTATTAGTTCGAGAAATTTTACATCGTATTGATATACTAATGTCATGAAGTAGGCTGATTTTGTGGTTATACGATGAAAACAATAGGCAAGTTGGCTAAAGAACTTGGTTTAGGCGTAGAAACTATACGCTTTTATGAGCGAGAAGGCTTGATAAAACAACCTCAAAAACCTCAAAATGGTTATCGTGTGTATGACGACTCAATCACCAAGCAATTACAATTCATTTGTAAGGCTAAAGCACTTGGCTTTACTCTAAAGGAAGTAGCGTCTTTGATGTCAATGGATGGCGATTGTGCCAAAGTTGAATCTCTAGGTTTGCAGAAACTGAGCTTAATTCAAAGTAAGATAGCTGACCTTCAACGCTTAGAAGTCGTCATAAAAGAAATGACTAATTCATGCCGCAACAATAACGACCAATCTCACTGCCCAATAATCGATTCGCTAAAATAGCATTGACTCCGTACCTATCTACGGAGTTTACACTCAAGTCATTCAAATAATGTTAGACGTTAAAAATGATTAATAAGATTTTAGATAAAGTTGGCTCAGGTGGTGTTTGGCTTGCAGCCCTCAGTTGTACGGGGTGTTTCCCTGCTCTCGGTTCATTAGCATCAGCATTGGGATTAGGCTTTCTCTCTCACTTTGAGGGGATTGCTGTAAATACCTTGTTACCTATATTTGCAACTTTGGCGTTGTTGGTAAATTTGTATAACTGGTATAAAAACCAAAATCATACGAGAGGTACTCTTGGAGTTATTGGGCCTATAGCTGTTTTGTTAACCCTCTATCCACTATGGCAATATGACTGGAGCACTTATTTGTTCTATGCGGGTATTTGTTTGATGATTGTAATGTCCGTATTGGACATTGTTAAACCTTTGAAGGAGCAAACATGCGAGGTATAGAGTTAAATTCTACCATTACTTGCCCTGAGTGCGGTTTCAGTAAAACCGAAGAAATGTCAACCAACGCTTGCCAGTGGTATTATGAATGTGAATCTTGCAAAGTTCTCCTAAAGCCTTTGAAGGGCGATTGTTGTGTATACTGCTCTTATGGAACAGTGAAATGCCCACCAATTCAAGAAGGCCAAAGTTGTTGTAAGAGCTAAGTGAATGTCTCTTAATGGCACTTAGTGACGATTCAAAGAGCAACTTGGCACTGGATTACTCGTTGAGCTTGTGATGAATATCATCATACTCTGTGATCATTTTGGCCAACTCCTCAAACTTTTCACCATTAGGCGTTCCAGGCTCAGCTTCAAGCAGTTGCTCAATGGCTTCTAATGCAGCTTCATATTCTTGATCGTTTTTTATAGCTGTGTTGATTGTCATCTAGTTACCTAATAATACTCACAGGGAGTGCCTTGCATCCGCAATCACTTGGCAGCTTCAATGCTTACCAAACGCGTTAAATTTCCTGCAGCAGAGATCTGTTCGTCAGTTAGTGTTTGGTCGCTATGCTTTTTCATGCTGATTTCAGCACGATCTTTATCCATCGCACAAACCAGTATATCCCCAACGGTAAATCCTAGCTCAGCACAGAGCGTATCAGGAATTGGGATAAGGTTGTCCTTGGTAATTTCAACGGTATAACTCATGGCATCCCTTATGTAAAAAAAGAACAAGCGTCTTGCTTTGATTAGCTCGGTAGGCATAGTTTGATAAAGAAAAAGGCCAATCAAATCGACCGGCCATTCCCATGTTCCTGGTGGTCTGCAGGTTGCAGTGATATGCCAGGACCCTCAACCGAAATACTATGCGCAATTATGCCTTAAATCAATTATGTGTGATTTTATAGAACTTACTTGGCTACCGGTAAATCCGTCCATTTCGTTGTGTATTGCGGCGATAACATCGCACGCTTCATACTCCATGCCTGTGATGCGCCTTGGCTTGCAAACCAGACCTTGCTGCCCGTTTTGACATTGATGGTATCAATCACCGTCATCAGCGCTTTGCTCTGATAGGCAGGAGGCGCAGGCTCAAATAAATCGACCTGATATACGCCTTCATCATAAAAATCAGCAAGCATGACACCGGCCTTGGCGTAGCGGTATCCGTCTTTCCAGATTTTATCGAGCAGCTTCGTTGCTACTGACAAAAAATCCCGCGTGTCAGCCGAGGGATGAGTCAAGGCCGTGGTGATGCTATTGGCATAGTATGGGTCTCGTTGCCGGTCGCTAAACGGACTGGTACGTATAAACACCGTTAATTGCTTGGCTTGTTGCTTTTCTTTACGCAGCTTTTGGCAAGCTCTGCTGATGTATTCGGCTATTGCTTCGTGCATCAAATCTTTTGAAGTGATGCGCTCGCCAAAGGCGCGGGAGCTGATAATTTGTTTTTTGGTGGGTGTCACTTGCTCTAACGCCAGACACGACTCGCCATTAAGCTCTGCGACGATACGCGATTCAACCACAGAGCATTGCTGCTTGATAAAAGAGGGGCTGGCATCAGCCAAATCCAGGACAGTGTGAATACCAAGTTTGTTGAGCCTTGCTGAGAGTTTACTGCCAATCCCCCACACTTCGCCAACAGGCAGAAGTGCCATGAGTTTTCGTTGTCGGGTTTTATCCGTTAAATCGACCACACCGCCTGCCTTATGCCATTTCTTTGCGGCATGGTTTGCCAATTTTGACAGGGTTTTAGTCGGCGCCATGCCAACACAAACCGTGATACCAATGTTTTGCAAAATGGTCTGACGCACTGAAAGC
>NZ_AHTH01000022.1 GCF_000245735.1 Alishewanella jeotgali KCTC 22429 | reverse complement strand
TTCTGTATGATTACCCGAAACAAAGACTCAATGGTTTGTAGCGATAATAAGTGATATTAGTGTTGTGCTACCCCCAGTCGTAATATGTTGAATAGCAATAAATGCACCCTGGCAATTAGGATTTAAGCTTGTTATTGCATCCGCTAAGGTTGGAGAGCTAACCTCGCTTCCTAAAACTGAAGATAAAGCAGAAGATAAGACTATTTCTGATAGGTATTTATAGGCTGCCAAGCGCGGTCAGATCCTGTATTTAAAGTCAGAGCTACATTATTTACTGGTGGTAACAACAGCGGGTCAAGCGCTTATTCTGGCAAATCTTAAAGATGCTATAGGGAAGTGTCGGGAACTTGATGGGATCCAGCCTCATCGTTCTTTTTGGGTGAGTCGCTCTGCGATTGTACGATTTAAAAAACTTGGGCGTGAAGGGGTGCTTGTGCTGCATGACCATACCGAGATCCCGGTAAGTCGGAGTAAGGTAAAAGCGGTGCAGTTATTTTTGGAACAAGCGCCTCTCTCAAGTTTGAGTCCTTGAGAGAGGCTGCAACGATTACTGACAAGCTAGAGCAGGGTTAACGCCATTTGCTACTAAGCGTGCATCGGCCAAACTTAATATTAAGGCCCCCTCGCTTTGGATGGTCAAGACGTTTAATACCTGATTCAGGTTAAGGCCCTGTTGCTGCAGGCAGCTGAGGCTAAGCTGCAAGGTTTGCCATTCCCCTTCTGGCATTGCCGCCAAGGCAGGGGCAATATTCTGGCTTGCCTGACATTCTGCTGCGCAATTCACGCCTAACAGCACGCTATCAGGTACCGGACCATTACGCATTAATTTCAATGTTAACTGGCTTTCATTACCAATAAAGGCGCGCAGATCTCTTGGGAAGGTACTGCTAAAGCTAAAGCCAGCATTTGCTTTACCGCTAAATTCAAAGCGACGGGCATCTTCCTGTACCTGATTATCAAAGGTACGGCTACGAATAGCACCAAACTCCTGCACACTACTGGTTACGCCAATACGCTCTGCGCCACTCAGTAGCTGTAACTGCCAGGGTGAGCGTGGTGCGCGTTCAAAGATCACCAGCTCGCTATTGGCGGCATCGTCACCACTATCCTCTGACAGAGTATTGCTCAGGGTGCTGGCATCGCCATAGCGCAGGCCAAAGCCATAGGGCAGCAGCGGCTGATAGTCAGCATCACCAATATTGACAGTACTTTGCTGTGGTGTCGCTGGCCAGGAGAAGGATAACTTGCCGTGGAAATCATATTGCACCTCACCAGCGGCATTGCGCAGGATCACATCGGCTACGCCTTCGCCTTCACTACCCGGCAGCCAGACCGCAACAAAGGCATCAGAGGCATTGAGCTCCGGATTGACCCACATAGGCCGGCCACTGATAAAGAGTGACACCACTGGAATGCCCTGCGCTTTTAACTGTTGCAGCAGCGCCAGATCAGTTTTATTACCGCGCTGATACTCGAGGTTATCCAGATCACCATTGCCTTCGGCATAGGGTTCTTCGCCAAAGACCACGATAGCGACATCGGGTTTTTCCGTAAAGCTGCCATCACTTGATAACTCAACCTGCCCACCGGCTGCCGTAACCTGGCGGGCAATACCGCCATAGATCGAGGTGCCGCCCGGGAAATCTTCATTGGTATTACCGGTACCCTGCCAGCTGATGGTCCAGCCGCCGGATTGCTGGCCGATATTATCGGCACCAGGGCCGGTGACCAGAATACGTTGCTGTGGTTTCAGCGGCAGTAACTGCTCGTTATTTTTGAGCAGTACCAGCGACTGGCGCACGGCATCGCGGGCTACGGCGCGGTGTTCTGGCGCACCGATTAACTCGGTACGACCGGCCAGTGGGCGCTGTGCCGGGCTTGGCTTATCAAATAAGCCAGCACGTTTTTTCACGCGCAGAATACGCCGTACGGCATCATCAATCCGCGCTTCTGGGATCACGCCGGTTTTTACCTGCTCAATCAGATTGTAATACAGCGGCTTCCAGGCGGCGGTCGGCACCATATACACATCCAGGCCGGCATTTGCTGCCTGGGCGCAGTTATCATTAGTACAACCCGGGATCTGGCCATGACCATTCCAGTCGCCGACGACAAAACCATCAAAACCCATCCGCTCTTTGAGTACCTCGGTCAGCAGGTAGCGATCGCCATGAATTTTACTGCCATTCCAGCTATTAAAAGACGCCATTACTGTCTGGGCGCCAGCCTCTAAACCGCCGACATAACCCTGAGCATGGATGCGGAACAGCTCTTCTTCGTTGACCTCGGTATTACCCTGATCGACACCGCCGGTAGTGCCGCCATCGCCGACAAAGTGCTTTACCGTACTGATCACCCGCCGCTCACTGAGAAAATCCTGTTCGGCAGCGCCCTGTAACCCCCGCACGATAGCTGCGGCATAATCGCGTACGATATCCGGATTCTCGGAGTAACTTTCATAGGTGCGGCCCCAGCGATCATCGCGCACTACGGCCACGGTCGGCGCAAACACCCAGTCGATACCGGTCGCCATCACTTCGCGTGCGGTGGCTTCGGCGATCTGTTCAATCAGCGCCGGATTATTCGCGGCACCTAAACCGATATTGTGTGGAAAAATGGTCGCGCCAATCACGTTATTGTGGCCGTGCACGGCATCGGTGCCCCACATGGTTGGAATGGCAATGCCATCGCCACTGGTATCCATCGACGCCTGATACATGGCTTCGGCTAAGGCAATCCAGTCGGCCGGGGTGGCGTATTTATTGTCATTCGGGAAAGCGCCGCCGCCATTTAAATAGGAGCCAAAGCCGTATTTGCGCATATCTTCGACAGTGATATCGCGGATTTCCGGCTGGATCATCTGGGCAATTTTTTGCTCCAGCGTCATCTTCGCCAGCAGCTCACTGATCGCCTGCTCCATCGCCGGATCCTGTGCCACCGGCAATTTCAGCTGTGGCCAGACAGAGGTGGCTGCATTATCAGGCGCCACCGGCGCCGGTGCCTCGCTACAGGCGCCCAGCAGCAGGCTGCCACTGGCCGAGAGCATCAACATAGCCATAGCGGTTTTTTTTATCTTCATCCGTTTATTCCTTAGTTACAGCGGGAGTTTGCGGGATACAGCCTTTCAGGCCATAGAAGGCAATATACAGGTAACATACCAGTGGCAAGACAAAAGCCAGTTGCACCCCGATCTGGTCGGCTAACATACCTTGCAGCAGCGGCAGTATGGCACCACCCACGATAGCCAGACACAGAATACCTGAGCCCTGACTGGTATATTGTTTCAGACCCTGGATCGCCAGGCTGAAAATGGTCGGAAACATAATCGAATTACACAGGCCAACCAGCAGTAAAGACCACATCGCCAGCTTGCCGGAAGACAGAATAGTGATCGCCAGCAGCAGCACCGCCATAATGGCATTAAAGGCCAGTACCCGACCCGGATTCAGTTTTTGCATCACGGCCGCACCAATAAAGCGGCCGACCATAGCACCGCCAAAGTACCAGGAAATATAGTGCGATGCCGCCGCTGTGGTCATGCCCCCAATCTCGGGTTGCGACAGATAAATCGCTAAAAAGCTGCCGATACCGACTTCGGCGCCAACATAAACAAAGATACCAATAGCGCCCAGTACTAAATGCCGCTGCTGCCAGGCTTTACCACCCAGTGGCAGAGCCTCTGCCGGATCTTTCTTACCCATTGCCGGCAGTTTTAACCAGGCAAAAATGACCGCTAATACGATCAGACTGGCGGCCAGGATTAAATAAGGCACTTGTACGGTCGATTCGGTAACGGCACCCGGTACCGGCTCAGGGGCATTCATACCACCGAAAATCAGCCAGGCACCGAAGAAGGGCGCGACTGTGGTGCCCAGGGAGTTAAAGGCCTGCGTCATGGTCAAGCGGCTGGAGGCGGTTTCCGGTTTACCCATTACGCTGACATAAGGATTTGCCGCCACCTGCAAAATAGTAATACCTGAGGCCAGTACAAAAAGTGCAAACAGGAACATCGCATAGACATGCATCTGTGCTGCCGGTAAAAACAGCAAACAGCCGGCACCGGCGATTAACAAACCGGTGACAATGCCCGACTTGTAGCCAATGCGGCTGACCAGCATACCGGCCGGCACTGACACCACAAAGTATGCGCTAAAAAAGCAGAACTGGATCAGCATCGCCTGGGTATAGTTCAGATCGAACAACAGTTTTAAATAGGGGATCAGGATGTCGTTTAAGCAGGTAATAAAACCCCACATAAAAAATAATGAGGTGAGAGCCGTTAACGCAAAGCGGTAGCTGGTTGGCGCGCCGGGCTGCGCCGCAGCGTCTGGCGTAATAATGGGTGTGGCAGCCATAAGGGTTCCCTTGTCGTTTCTGTTTTAATTGACGTTCGGCAAAGCGGCGTCTAGTATTAATGTAAGCGCTTTCATTTATAGCACACCTGCCGCTGAGCGCAATATTTTTTGGCGTCATTGTGTAAAAAGCATGTGCAAAAACCAGACAGAAGAAGCCTCTATGCAGAAGATTGTTTTAGCCGAAAACTCACCGCTGTTACGCTCAGATTTTATCTTTGGTGTCGCCACCGCCGCCTTTCAGATTGAGGGTGCTGCCGAAAGTCGCGAGCCCTGTATCTGGGATACCTTTTGCGCCGAGCCTGGCCGGATTCGCGACGGCTCTGATGGGCTGGTAGCCTGCGATCATCTGAACCGCTGGCGTGATGATATCGAACTCATCAGTAGCCTGGGGGTGGATGCCTATCGCTTTTCCGTGGCCTGGGGCCGGGTGATCCGCGCCGATGGCAGCGTTAACCAGGCCGGCCTGCAGTTTTATCTGGATTTACTTGCTGAGTTGGAAGCACGGCAGATCAAAGCCTTTGTTACGCTATACCATTGGGATTTGCCGCAATATCTGCAAGATCAAGGCGGTTGGTTAAATCGGGACACTGCCTATCGTTTTGCCGAATATGCCGATATTGTCAGTCAGGCCTTTGGCGATAAAGTTTATTCATATGCCACCTTAAATGAGCCCTTCTGCAGCGCCTATCTGGGTTATGAGGCCGGCATTCATGCGCCGGGCGAACAAAACCGCCAGCATGGCCGGCAGGCGGCTCATCATCTATTGCTGGCGCACGGTCTGGCTCTACAGGTGTTGCGCCGTAACTGTCCGCAAGCGCTGAACGGCATAGTACTGAATTTCAGCCCTTGCTTTGCTGCGACCGAAGCCAAAGCCGATCAACAGGCCGCCTGGTTGGCCGATCAGTATCATAATCAGTGGTATCTGCAACCTTTACTGGAAGGTAGCTATCCGGATCTGAGCGCCTACCTGGCGCCAGCTGAATGGCCGCAGATCGCTGAGGGCGATCTACAAATTATTGCTCAGCCGCTGGATTTTCTCGGCATTAATTACTATACCCGTACCGTGTTTACTGCCGGTAAAGATGGCTGGTTTCATGATGTTAAACCGACACAACCGCCACTGACCGACATGGGCTGGGAAATCTATCCGCAAGGTTTAACGGAAATTCTGTTACAGCTACATCAGCGTTATCCGCTGCCGCCGGTCTACATTACCGAGAATGGCGCGGCCATGGTCGATCAACTGGTAGATGGCGAAGTACAGGATGCTGACCGACTGGCGTATTATCAAAGCCACTTAGTGGCGACCGAGCAGGCCATTGCTGCCGGCGTGAATGTGCGCGGTTATTTCGCCTGGAGTTTGCTGGATAATTTTGAATGGGCCGAGGGCTATGCCAAGCGTTTTGGTATAGTCTATGTCGATTACGCCAGTCAGCAGCGCATTGTTAAAGCCAGCGGCCGGGCATTGCAGCAACTTTGGCAAAGCAGAAAATAATAATAAGCAGCGCACTGCAACAGGGTAGAATTATGCTGAGCAAAAAAGAAAAAATCGCTTATGGCCTTGGCGATACTGCCAGCAACATCATCTTTCAGACGGTGATGTTGTTTTTAACCTTTTTTTATACCGATATTTTTGGCATTTCGCCGGCTGTGGTCGGCACCATGTTTTTAGTGGTGCGGATTATCGATGCCATCACCGATCCGCTGATGGGGGCGCTGGCAGATAAAACCAAAAGTCGGTTTGGCCAATACCGGCCTTATCTGTTGTATCTGGCGCTACCCTTTGCTTTTATTAGCGTATTAGCCTTTACTACGCCGGATTTATCGCCCAGCGGCAAAATCTGGTATGCCTTTATTACCTATACCCTACTGATGCTGGCCTATACCGCTATCAATATTCCCTATTCGGCATTGGGCGGCGTGCTGACTGCCGATCCGGATGAGCGGGTGTCGGTGCAATCCTACCGCTTTGTGTTTGGTATGTTGGGGGGCTTGCTGGTCACCGCCTGCACTCTGCCCTTGGTGAGTTTTTTTGGGCAGGGCGATCAGGCCAAAGGGTATCAGCTGACGATAGCGGCAATGAGCGTGCTGGGTGTGCTGCTGTTTTTACTCTGTTTTAAAGGTACGCGCGAACGGGTTAAGCCACCTGCCGATCAGCAACTGACGTTAAAAGCCGGACTTAAGGCATTGTGGCAAAATCCGGCCTGGCGGGTGCTGAGTCTGGCGGCTTTGCTGCTACTCATCGGCATGGTGTTGAAAAATACCCTGGTTATTTATTATGTGAAGTATTTTTTGCAGCGCGAGGATCTGGTGACCACCTTTATGACACTGGGTATGCTGGGCAATATCGCCGGTTGCGCCTGTGCCCAGTTTGTGGCGGCGCGGGTAGATAAGGTGAAAGCCTATATTGCCCTGCAGCTGCTGGCTGCTTTACTCTGTGCCGCTGGCTTTTGGGTTGGCAGCAGTCAATGGCAGTTAGCGATTGTGCTGCATATTGCCTGGTGTTTCTTCTTACAAATGGCCACCCCGATGCTGTGGGCAAAAATGGCTGATGTGGTAGATTATGGCCAGTGGTTAACCGGTGTGCGCACCACCGGCCTGGTGTACTCGTCGGTGGTGTTTTTTATAAAGCTGGGCCTGGCAGTGGGTGGGGCCTTGGCAGGTTGGTTACTGGCGTTTTATCAGTATCAACCGGCGGCGGAGCAAACGGCGGTAACGCAACAGGGTATTTTATTGAGCTTTACGTTGCTACCGGCGCTGGGTTCCGTATTGGTCGCCTGGATTATGCGCTATTATCCGCTGCATCGGCAGCAGGTAGCACAGGTATCGGCCGATCTGGCAGCGCGCGAAGCCGCAGTGAGAGTCTGATTGAGGAAAGGATAAGTTCGCACTATGGCGACGATTTACGAAGTATCCAAGCTGGCTGGAGTGTCACTGGCCACCGTATCACGGGTGATGAACAATAATACGCCGGTTAAGGAGTCGACCCGGCGTAAGGTGCTGGATGCGATGGCACAGCTGGATTACCGGCCAAATAGTATCGCGCAGTCGCTGGCCTCGAATCGCTCGAATAGTATCGGGGTGCTGGTATCGGAGCTGCACGGTCCTTTCTATGGTGCCATGCTAACCGGTATAGAGGCCGAATTTCGTGCGGCTGGCAAACATGTGATCATTACCGCAGGTCACAGTGATCTAGCCACCGAGCAAGACGGCATCGACTTTCTGCAAAGCCGTAATTGTGATGCGCTGATCCTGCATGTCGAGGCGGTATCCGATGACTATTTACTGCAACTGGCCGCCGGTGATACGCCCTTTGTGTTACTTAACCGCCATATTCCGGCCATTGCTGACCGTTGTATTAGTCTTAATAACGAGCTGGGTGGTTATCTGGCTACCCGGCATTTGTTGCAGCAAGGGCACCGGCAAATTGCCTATATTGCCGGCCCGATGTGGAAAACCGACGCCCGCGATCGCTATCATGGCCATCAGCGTGCGCTGGCGGAATACCAGCTCACTGCCGATCCGGCATTATTTTTTGAGGGTGATTTCCGCGAAACCGGCGGTAGCAAGGGCTTAGAAAGTCTGCTGCAGAGTGGTAAAACCTTTAGTGCGCTAGTGTGTGCTAACGATGAGATGGCATCGGGCGCCATTACTGCCGCGCGCGAGCTTGGGCTTAACATTCCGCAGCAGCTGTCGGTAATGGGCTATGATAATGTTAATTTTGCCTATTACACCTACCCGAAGCTGTCGACTATCGATTATCCGATCAGTGCCATGGGGCAGATGGCTGCGCGCTGGGTGCTGCGCGAGGTATATCAGCAAGAAAGCAACGAGGTGCAGCAATTATTTGAACCGGTGCTAATTAGCCGGGATTCGGTGCTGGCTGCCACTTAGTCCCTTGACTAGGTGCAGTTGCTGCGTAACCAGCGCCCTTGCTGACTCATTTGCATCTGTTCCTGTTGGCCATCAAAGTCGCTGCTAAAGCTGGCCGAGCCCTGATAGGTTTTGCGATCGATAATCAGCATTTCACCACTGCCACTGCTCGGTGGCTCTGAGTTGCATTGAAAGGTAAAGCGAAAGCGGTTTTTACCTTGCTGTGTCAGTTGTTGATTGCAGCCTTCCTGCTCCGGCAGCTTGCCCTGTTTCAAATCTTCCGCGGTCATACAAACTTCGATACTGCCATTCATGCCGTCAAAACTCATCCCCTGCGCCTTGAGCATGTCCAGCATCATTTGCCGCTGCGCCTCTGGCATGGCGGCCAGTTGCTGCTGAAATTCCTGCATCATCTGCTCCAGCCTGCCACTTTGGCTACTGATTTTAAAGCTGTGTTGCCACAGGCCCGGCTCCAGATCGAGTTCGATATTGGCGCTGGCCATCATACTGACCAGTAACAGCGGGGTGAAAAGAAGGCGAATACGCATCAGGTTGCTCCCTGCAGTAGAGTGATTTATGGCAAGACTAGACCAATTTTCACTGTTCTGCCAGTCAGCTGTTGCTCAGCATTCTGTCACAGTTGTGCCCAGTCAAACTCGCTAAAACAGCGGATTTTATAATCGGCAATCGCAAATTTGCTGTGCTGCCATTCATGTGCAGCGGGAATGGCGACTACAGTCATCCCCGCGGCTTTGGCAGCCGTTACGCCAGCAAAGGAATCTTCAAATACCAGGCACTGTTCTGGTGCGACGCCAAGCTGGCTGGCCGCCAGCAGATAAATATCCGGTGCCGGCTTACCGCGACTGACCAGCTTTAAATGGCAGTGCGCCTGAAAATAATGCCGGATTTGTAGCCGCTGTAAGGTGGTATCCAGCAGCAGCTTAGGCGAGTTGGTAGCAACGGCCATCTTGAGCTGACGCCGTGCATTTTCAGCCAGCAGCGCCAGTAAGCCGGTTTTCGGTTCGCCACTACTGGCGACGCCAGAGGCAACAAAGTCGATAATCTGTTGATGTACCTGCTCCGGGCTAAGTAAGGGCCAGGGTTGATGCTGATACCAGTGCGCGATGACCGCAGCCGTGGTAAGGCCGGTACTTTGTAGTAGTGGTGGCCGGCTAAAATCAACGCCCAGCCCGCCAAGAATTTGCTGTTCGGCCTGATGCCAGAGTGGCTCAGAGTCGATCAGCACACCGTCCATATCAAAAATTACTGCCTGAAACACTGCAATCTCCTAGTTGGCTAACATTTTTGCAGCAAAAGAAACTAAAGCTGATGGAGCCGGGTCTATACTAAAGGGCTCAAGACGTCTTTGTATTACTCAGCCTTAAAATCATTACCATATAGGATATTAGTTAAAAGGAGAATTACACGTGCGGTTAACGTATTGGATTTTTGTATTTGGTATGAGTCTGAGTTTGCCAGCTATGGCTAACTGTAGCTTTAGGTTAGACGATGGAAAGTTATTACGTTGTGGTATGAGTGGGATCGAGGTGGTAGACCGCCTGGGTCAGCCTCTGCTGAAAGAGCAACTGACCTTGGGTGTTAGCACGAATAGTGTGGAGCGAGGTCAAACAGTTGATGTGTGGTCTTACAAAACCAGGGCGGATATGGGCGGCGAATTTTTGCTTAGTATTGAGTTTACTGATGGTAAAGTGTACTAGCTCAGACTTGATCTGACAGTTACCAGTTTTTCACGGTGTCTGTCAGATTAGATTTGAGTCAGATTTTTCTGCACCCAAACCTGCTTTCCATCCAGCAAAGTATCCATTGGCGTTCTGCCATTGCACATCTTGCCTTGATGAGTTCGTTCATTGTTGTAATAAACCAGCCATTCGTCCAGATCTTTTTGTAGCTCGGCTAGGTCTCCATAGAGCTTTTTACGGAACGTAACCTGATAGAACTCCTGCAATATCGTCTTGTGGAACCGTTCGCAGATCCCGTTAGTTTGCGGCGACATGGCCTTGGTTTTGGTGTGGTCGATGTCGTTAATCGCCAGATATAGCTGATAATCGTGCTGTTCTACTTTGCCGCAGTATTCTGTACCCCGGTCAGTCAGAATGCGCAGCACAGGCAAGCCCTGAGCCTCATAGAATGGCAGTACTTTGTCGTTGAGTAAGTCTGCTGCAGTGATCGGCGTCTTGGTGGTATACAGCTTACAATGCGCGACTTTACAGTAGGTATCGACGTAAGTTTGCTGGTAAATCCGGCCAACACCCTTCAGGTTGCCAACGTAAAACGTATCTTGTGACCCCAGGTAGCCAGGATGGGCAGTCTCAATCTCACCACAGGCTTCATCGTCGTGTTTTTTCTTCTCAAGGGCGGTAATTTGCGCATCTGTCAGGAGTATACCTTCATCGGCAACCTTGGCTTCCAGCGCCTTCAAACGCTTCTTAAAGTTCTCCAGATCGTGTCGTAGCCAGATAGAACGAACACCGCTGCCAGAGACAAACACGCCTTGTTTACGCAGCTCATTACTGGTGCGGTGCTGGCCATGAGCAGGATACTCGATAGCATAATCAATAACCGCCTTTTCTATGGTTTCATCCACACGGTTTTTGAGGTTTGGTGCTCTACGGCTTTTATCGATAAGAGCATCGACACCACCTTCAGCGACAAGCTCCTGATAGCGGTAAAACGTGTCACGTGACACGCCCATAACCTTGCAGGCTTTTGATACGTTATTAAGCTCCTGAGCTAAATTCAGCAGCCCAGCCTTGTGTTTAATTATCGGATTGTTAGTATGCAGCATGAGAGTTACCTTTTGTTTTTGATTACGGATTCGACACCCATATCAAAACTGGTAACTCTCATCTTTTCAAGTAGATGTGTCAGATTAAGTCGAGACTAATTCAGGTAAAGTCAGCAAAATCATTCGTAAACAGCAAGGCCGGCTTTAAAGCCAACCTTTTTGCCGCGCAATGCGCGCGGCATCAATGCGGTTAGCCGCGTTAAGTTTGCTGATGGCTTCCGACAAGTAATTACGAGCAGTACCTTCGGCAATATAGAGCGCGCTGGCAATTTCGCCAGTGCTTCTGCCCTCAGCCGCTAACCGCAGGGCCTGGCGCTCTTTATCGGTTAACGGGTCCTGCTCGCCCAGTGAGTTGAGTAACAGCTCACTGTCGACGACTTTTTTGCCTGTCATCACCTGTTGCATTGCCTGCACCAGCTGTTCGACCGGCGCATCTTTTAATAAAAAGCCGCCGACCCCGGCATCCATCGCCCGTTTTACATAACCGGCGCGGCCGAAGGTGGTAATAATCACCACCTTGGTAGCCAGCTTTTGCTGTTGTACATACTGCGCCAGTTCAATACCGCTGACGCCTGGCATTTCAATATCGGTGAGCAGCATATCAAAGCTGTGTTGCTTTAACTGTTGTAAGGCTGCATTACCATCCACCGCTTCTGTAACCTGTATATTGGCCTCTATGCGCAACAAACTGGCGAGTGCCGTACGTACCATTGTCTGATCTTCAGCCAGTAGAATATTCATAGCGGCTCCTGTAGCGGTAAATCAATGATAGCCCTAAAGCCAGAGCCGTGTTCTAACGTTAACTGTGCGCCAATCGCAGCAAGGCGCTGCCGCAGGCCGGTTAAACCGTTGCCTTCTTTGAATGCTGCGGCTTTGCCGTTGTCGGTAAGTTGCAGCTGTAAGCGATTACTGTTTTGCATAAAACCTAATTGACAGCTATCGCCCTGGCTGTGACGCATAATATTAGTAACGAGCTCGGTCAGCGCCAGAATTATTGTGGTTTCACGGCGGCTATCCAGCTGTGGGATCTCACCGCTCAGTTCGACCTGAAAGCCGGCATCACGTAAGCGCGACAGCAGTTTCGCCACTTCGGCAGTTAACCCCTGATGTTTAAAACCAGAGACACTTTGCCGCACCTGACTTAATGCATCGCGGGCGATAGCGCTAAGTTCGGTCAGTTGCTGCTGTGCCGCTTTTGCTTGCTGGTGTGCCAGCAGTTTTTCCGCCAAATCGGCTTTTAAGATCACGCTTGATAGGGTGTGCCCTAAAATATCATGCAGATCTCGACCAATGCGCTCGCGTTCCACCATGGCGGCCAGTTGTTTGATTTCATCGGCACTTTGCTGCTCTTGTAAGCGTTTGCGCATCGTTTGTTGTTCAATCCAGCCTAAAAAACTTACCCCGAGCACTATAGGAATACCAAGTTGTAGGAAATGCGGCCATTGAATAGTCAGGGCGAGGTCGAGGGCAACCAGCAAGGCGACCAGGGCAGCGATGGCTGCGAGGTAACGTTTTGATGGATTGGCATAACCGATAAAAAAGCCAGCATAGGAAAACATCGCGATAGAGCCGGGGTTAATGGGGGTGATAAGGCTGGCGATAGTAATAATTCCAAGGGTTGGTTTGAGCATTTGCGGGCGAGTGCAGCTGTATGCCCAAAAGTAGCAATACAGAAAACCCAGCAGCGCCACAGCCATCAACAGATACTGCCACCACAGAAAACGGACGGTAAAAAGCGGAATAAAGAAAAAGATCAAATTAAACAGATAAACCCAACTGAGCTTTTTTTGCAGCAGATCCTGATTCGACATGGTGCGTCCTGAGCCTGACATTCGCCAGAACAGTCTAACGAATTTTCTGTAGCAGCAGTAAGTGACAAAGATCATCTTTTCTAATGGCAGTTGTCAGCCGAAAGTGCTGACAAAGGTGAGCTGTGCCAGCCATCGCTGCAGACTAGACTGCTCTCATCAGCACTAAGGTGTGCGTTAACTATGAGGAACCAGTCATGAACATGACAAGCAAACTGAAGACGTTTTTTGCTGTAACTACAGTGACACTGGCACTGGGATTAACGACAGTTAGCCCAGTGGCGGCAACACAAACGGCAGCAGCTCACAAGGTCGCGGTACCGGACACCCAATCAGCCTGTGCCTGTTTTGAGGTAACGGTGGTGGGTGAAGGTCCGGCAATTCTGCTTATTCCGGGCCTGGCCTCCTCCGCTGATGTTTGGCAAAGCACAGTGGCGGCACTCAAAGATCAGTACCAGTTACATATCTTTACCCTGGCAGGCTTTGCGGGTGTAACGCCTTTGTCAGCGCAAAGCTGGGGTGAGAGCTATTTAGTTACCCAGCAGCAGGCCATTCTTAGTTATATCGGTGAGCAGAAATTGCAAAAGCCAGTAGTGATTGGCCATTCGTTGGGTGGATATTTAGCCCTGGCGCTGGCTGCTTCCGCACCGGAACAGATAGGGGGGGCGGTTAATGTTGATGGTTTACCGGCCTTAGGCGCGCTGTTTGCCGAAAATGCCGCGCGTAACACAGGCTCACAGCAAGCTGCACCCGGTAGTTTCGACCCCATGCTGATGGCTAAAGGTATGGCAAACAATGAAAGCTGGCATCAGCGTATTGTCAACGACATGTTTCGCTCTGACGGTATGACCTCTGGCCGGGTAATGGGTGAACTGATGCAAGCAGATTTAAGACCGCAACTGGCGAATATTCGCGTACCGGTATTGACGTTGGGCGCACTTCAGAATGGCGCACCTTATACCACACCTGCACAGGTGCAGGCCAATTACGAAACGCAGTTAGCTAATGTGCCGGCGCAATATCATCGCTTCGCATTCGCGGTTGAGAGTAAGCATTTTATTATGGCAGATGCCCCAGAGTGGCTGAACCAACATATTGGTCAGTTCCTGCAAAAGCACCTTGTTGGCAAGGAGTAATGACCATGTTGGCACTTGATGTTAAAAACCTGACTAAAGCCTATGGCGGCAACACAGTGCTGGCAGGCGTAGATATTTCGCAGGCTGCAGGTGAGGTACTGTGTGTGCTTGGCCCGAATGGTGCTGGTAAAACCACCTTAATCTTAACCCTGCTAGGGTTGGTAAAAGCCGATAGTGGTGATATCCGGCTTTTTGGCAACCAGCAGCAGGGTATAACGCGCAGCCAGGCGTTACGCCAGCAGCTTGGGGTGATGATGCAAATCGGCAGCTTAAGCGCCAATCTTAGCGTTTATGAACAGTGCGATTTGTTTAGCAGTTACTATGCGCAGGGTTACAGCGCTGCCGAGCTGGTGCAGTTGGCAGGGCTAGAAAGCCATGCTACACAGCGATTTGGTCGCTTATCTGGCGGGCAAAAGCAGCGTTTGTTGTTTGCTTTAGCATTAGCGGGTAAGCCTAAGCTACTGTTTCTCGATGAGCCGACCTTGGGTATGGATGTCGAGGCGCGACAGGCATTATGGCACCAGGTGAAACAGCTCAGGCAGCAAGGCGTCGCTGTGGTGCTAACCACGCACTATCTGGAAGAAGCCGAGCAATTAGCCGATAGCATTGCGGTGTTGCATCAGGGGCGGATGGTGGCCAAAGGCAGTCCGGACGAATTAAAAGCCCTAATGCAATACAAAGTGGTGCGTTGTCGCAGCCGCTTAACGGATGCGGAGCTGGCCGTATTGCCAGCGGTATTGCAAGTTAGCCGTGAACAACAGCAGATCACCTTACATAGCCGCAATGCTGAACAAACTGTGCGCGCCTTATTACATGCAGATCAGCAGGCTACTGATTTAGAAGTCCGGCCCATCGCCCTAGAGCAAGCCTTTTTACACCTTACCCAAACCCCTGAAACGCAACAGGAGCAAGCCGCATGAACACCGCAGCTATTTATCGAAAAGAAGCCTGGTACGATCTGCTGAGCATTTTGCGTACCCCTGCTTTTGTCATTCCCTCCTTAGCCTTTCCGGTGGTGTTCTATGTATTTTTTGGTGTGCTGTTTAACAGCGGCGGCGCGAGCGCTTATATGTTGGTGACCTATGGTTGCTTTGGCATTATGGGTCCGGCCATGTTTAACTTTGCCATCAATATTGCCAGCGACCGGGCTCATGGCTGGTTAACCTTAAAGCGCTTGTCACCTATGCCAGTGCCAGCCTATTTGCTGGCAAAATTTGCGACCGCCCTGGTGTTTTCACTGGCGATTATTGTGCTTATGTTTAGTATTGCTGCACTGTTTGGCGGCGTAAGGTTTGCCTTTGGACAATGGTTATTACTGGCGGTGGTGTTATTACTGGGCACCTTGCCTTTTGCCTTAATTGGCCTGATTTTAGGGTTAACCCTCAGTGATAAAGCTGCCCCAGCGGTGGTTAATCTGGTGTATCTGCCGATGGCTTTGTTATCGGGTTTGTGGTTACCGATTCATATGTTGCCGACGTTGCTGCAGCAAGCCGGCTGGATTTGGCCAAGTTATCATCTGTCACAAATAGGGTTGAAAGTGATCGGTATGGATCAGGGGCATGCGCTGTCGATTCATCTGTTACTACTTACCAGCAGTAGCATTCTGTTGGCGATGGTCGCAGTTTGGTCATTTAAACACCTTACCGGAGAAAATGCGTAATTTTCATTGTACATGGGCACCGAAAGTAATCTGGCGTTTCAGTTAGAGATTCCGAAAAACAAAATTAATAAAACAATAACAGTCATCCAGGGTAAAGGTGACAACCACCAGCTTAAACCCTGGATACTGGTTTTTGATGGGTAACATTATTTCAATTTATATTCAAAACCCGCTTCGGCCTCACTATCATGGAACGGGGTAACACGGCTTTTCTTGTTCAGCAGGTTGTTGACCAGTGAGTTGGGGAAGACTTCGATGCCATTATTAAAGTCTTCCACATTCTGGTTAAAAATACGGATCGCGGCACCGATGTTTTCTTGCTGCTCGGCGATTTCACGCATCAGGTTGTTAAAGATTTCAGAAGCCTTGAGTTCCGGATAGGCTTCTACCGCTACTGTTAAACCCTGCAACAGTTTTTGGGTGCTACCCTCAACCTGTTGCAAGGTGGCGGTATCGATAGTGCCGGGTTGTAAACGCGCCAAGCCAGAACGTAGTTCGGCAATACTGCTTTGTAAACCCATTTCATGCTGTTTAAATTGCTCAGTCACCTGCTCCAGATGCGGGATCATCTTATTCTTCTGCCGCTCCTGAGTAATCACATTCGCCCAGCCGCGCTCCACTGCGTTCATCCGGGTGATAATGCCGTTATAAATGACCACCACCATAATCAAAACGATGCTGACGATGCCGATTAGAATACCCAGTCCCATGGTGCTGCTCCTAAAAGTTACTGTCTGAATGCCGCAGTAGCTGATGCACTGTCGCTAACAGCTGGCTGAGCTTGGGCAGTGCAGTTGGTTGTTCGATACTTTGCCTGAATTGCGCCAGTTGATCCAGACCGCAAGGGGCTTTACTCTGCAACATATCGTTGTCAGCAAAGCTGATACAAAGCTGTCCGTCATGACTAAAGGCCAGATTAAGTTGTTTCAACTGCCGGGCTTGTTGCTCCAGCGCCACTATGACCGCTGGTTTTAAAAACCGTGCTGCTTGCATCGGTTCGGCGGCCCGCACCTGAAAGATCTTATTAAAGCGACCAGAGTCGCTGGTATAACGTTCGCCAGTAATGCCGTCAGCGGCAAAGGACGTCACAAAGAGATCGCGGCAATAGGCAATAGGCAAAAGGGATAATTAGGCCATAGCGGTCAAAGTGGTCGTATATGGTACGGGTTTGCACCTGACCTTTACTGTTAGTCGTTACCTGAGTGCGTTTGTTTACATAATGAAAATGCCAGTAGTGGTAACTAAATTGATGTTCGGCGCCGCTGAAGTGGCCGCGGATAAGCTGGCGGAATTCCCGCTGATGATTACCTCGCCGGAACTCGGCAAACTGCTGCTGCCAACTGCGGGTGACGTTTGGCCAGTCCGTGTTGGCCAGCTCCGATAAGTTGTTATCCAGTAGCGCATTTTTCCAGTACAAATGCTCAGTAAAGCGTTTTAACTGCTGTAAATGGTAAAGCGCAGCCAGTAGCGGTACGACACTGCACAGTGCCAGGATAGCTGCGGCATAATACAGCACGACACTGCTTTGTAACTGATAGGTCAGTACAGCCAGTAGCAGGCTTAGTAACAGCCCCGCGCTGCAAAGATAAGCGCGCTGCTTAAAAGAATAGCGGATCGGTTGTGGTAGTAGGGCCAGTTGCTCCAGTACTGCCATCAGGGCTGTTTTATCCGCAACCTGATTCAGTTGCTTCTGTAACCTGCTGATGGCCTGTGCCAGCTGACGATTGGGGTTAATGGCAGCCATAAGCCTCCGCGACAAGCAAAGACTTTACCTTAGCAGGACGGTCTGATTTTAGCCAAGCTGATATTTCTCCAGCCGGTACAAAAATGCTTTATAGGGTAGCTGCAGTAGTTTGGCTGCCTGGGCGCGGTTGCCGTTGCTACGCGATAACGCCTGCAGCAGGCAGTCGCGCTCATGTTGTTGCCAGTTCAGGCCCTCCGCCGGTAATACAAAGCCGCTGCTGACGGTAGCTGCGGTGTTAAGATCGGCTAATAGCTCGCGCTCATCTGCCAGTAATACAAAGCGCTCAATACGGTTTGCCAGTTCACGCACATTGCCGGGCCAGGGGTAGTCCATTAGTTGGCGCAGCGCGGTTTTACTCAGCTCTGCTGCCGGCAGCTGATAGCGTTGCTGGCTCTTTTGTAAAAAATGCTGGATCAGTCGCGGGATATCTTCCCGTCGTTCGCGCAACGCTGGCATGTGCAGTGGCACCACATTTAAGCGGTAAAACAAATCCTCCCGAAAGCGACCTTCCTGCACCGCCAGCGCCAGATCCTGATGGCTGGCTGCAATAAGCCGCACATCCAGGCTAATTTCCTGATGACTACCCAGCCGGGTGACCTTACCTTCCTGTAGCAGTCGCAACAGTTTGGCCTGCAGCGCAGCCGGTAGCTCGGCCACTTCATCCAGAAACAGGGTGCCGCCATTAGCGGCTTCAAATTTCCCGGCTTTACTCTGATGAGCGCCGGTATAGGCGCCTTTTTCGGCACCGAACAGCTCAGCCTCGGCCAGTTGTTCCGGAATCGCACCGCAGTTAATAGCGATAAAGGGACCCTTGCGCCCCGACAACTGATGCAGCGCGCGGGCAGCCAGCTCTTTGCCGGTACCACTTTCGCCGCTGATCAGCACAGTGGCGTGGCTGGCGCTGATACGATTGATGCGCTGAAACAACTGCTGCATACAGGGCGCATGGCCAATCAGCTCCACCAGTTGCTGTTGCTCGCTTAATTGTTCGGTGAGTTGTTGATTTTGCTGCCGTAACCGCCAGGCACTGAGGCCCTTACTGATTGCCAGCAACAGCTCCTGCCGTTTAAACGGCTTGGTCAGGTAGTCGTCGGCACCGGCCTGAATGGCTTCTACCGCATGGCTGACCGAGCCATAGGCCGTAGCAACCACAAAGCCCAGCTGCGGATAATGCTGGCGCAGGTACTGCAGCACCTGCAGGCCACTGCCCTGACCCAGTTTCCAGTCACATAGCACCAAATCCAGCGGCTGTTGCTTGAGGGCCAGAATCGCAGTTTCGACACTGTCAGCGCTCTGTACCTGATAATCCTCAGCGCGTAGTAACTCACACAGCAATTGACGCTGCTGCGCATCATCTTCTACTACCAGTAGCCGCTCAGTCATGCTGTTGTGTCCTGTGAAAGGTGAGTGTCGCCACGCAGCCGCCTTGTGGGTGATTGTGTAACTGCACTTCGCCCTGATAATAGAGTTTAAGTAAACGGCTACACAGGTACAGCCCCATGCCAGCCCCTTCGGCTTTGCCGGAACAATGTGGCTGAAATAAGCGGCTGGCAATAGCCGGATCCAGCCCTGGGCCCTGATCCCGGATCTGAATTTGCAGTGCGGTTGGCTGCTCCCTGACCTCAATCGTAATCTCGCCGCCAGGCGGGCTGGCCTCAACGGCGTTGGCCAGTAACGAATGTAAAATGGTTCTAAGCTCAGTTTCTGCGCCCGGCAACCGCGCCTCCAGATCACCGGCTAAGCGGATCCGGCTCTGGTCTGAGCTAAATTCCAGTAGTAAGTCCTGTAGTACCGGCTTTAGCGCCACCAGCTTACTGCGCTCAATATCGGCACAGCTTAGCGTCAGCATTGCGGTCAGGCTGCGGTTGATATGCTGCATCTTGCGCTCGGCCTGTTCAGTTAAGCGTTGACGTAACGCAGGGTCATCACTGCTGGCAACCTGCTCCAGTAACAGGTTCAGGGTATGCAGCGGGTTGCGTAGCGCATGCACCATGCCGCGGCTGATTTCGCCCAGCTCCGCCAGATGTTGTTGCTGTTGCAGCCGTTGGCTTTGCTCGGCCAGTTCGGCCAGCCGGACACTCATCTGGTTAAACTGGTCGCTAACATAACGGTACTCGCTTAAGCCGCTGACCGGCACCTGCTGTCCAAGCTGACCTTGCTGTAAAGCCCGAAACCCCTGTACCAGATGCTGTAACGGCTTAATCAGACGATGCCCCAGTAGTAGTGCTATCAGTATCGCCAGTAAGGTGGTACTGACGATCAGCAGCATCGCGTAGCGGCTAAATTCGGCTAACAGCGGCGTACTTCTCGCTTGCTGGCGGCGTAGTTGCAACTGTTCCAGTTGTTGTTTTATTTGTTCAGGTTGAATTTGGGTGCGAATACGCTGCGCTGCCTCGCGTGCCAGCTCGGCCTGGCGCATCTGATCATTGATCAGCCGGACATCCAGCTGTTTACCCTGATGTTCAATTTCAATAATTTCCAGTCTTGGCCGCGTAGCGGGAACCGGCGGCTCAGGTGGCAGTGGCGCCTTTGCCAATAGTTCCAGGTTAGCAGCAGTTTGCGATAACACCACCCGGGTGATTTCAGTACTTTGTTCTGTAACCTGCTGTGCCAGCTGACTTTCCAGCCGTTGTAACAGCCAAATTTGGCCAAGCGCCATTAACGCCAGCAAACAAATGATACCCAGGCTCAGCGCCCAGCGGATTGACATAACGAGGTCCTGCGTACTTTGAGAATAGTTTTAGCTTACAAAGCTTATACCACTTTGCCCAGCAAGAAATTTATAAGCTTAATCAGCTGTTTAGCGAGAGTGTTGTCAAAGAGACTGTTGCGGATCTGCCGAAATGGGGAAACTGATGTGCCGATATCGGGATGTTCGGTAAAGGTTTCATTTTAAGATGTTGAATTAAAAAGATAAAAATTCTGGCATTAAACTTTCATTAGCAGCTGGCCCGATCAACAGGAGGAATTGTTATGCGTCAGACCCTATTGGCGACCCTGATCGCCCTATTAACCGGCTGTGCCCTGCCAAAAGCTCAGGCAGAGCCGGCCCCGGAAGTGAGCAAAGCGCAGGAAACCCGCATTGTGGTGCTGCAGGATGGCGAGAAGCGCGAGCTACGTTTTAGCGGTAGCAACTGGCGGGAAAGCGCTGAGTGGCAAGCCTTATTGCAAGAGTTAGCACCGGAGCAGGCGGCACGGCTGGAAGCGCTGCTGGCAAAGGCGCCGTTACCGCCGTTGCCGCCGTTGCCAAAAAATGTCGAAATCATTGAGGAGAATGGTGTCCGGCGGGTAATGGTGCTGGATGCGGATGGTCAACCGCTGGAGCAAAAAATCATCAAAATTCGCGCCGAAGCTGCCGGCCACCGCTTTGAAGCAATTAAACGGCTGCTGGAAAGCGCGGAGCTGAACAAAGAACAACTACTGGAGCTGCAAAAAATCCTCGACGCTAAACACTGATCAGATTCAGGCCAGCACTGCCGTCCCAACCCGGCAGTACTGGCTTGTCCGGCATCGGTAGCGATACCGCTGTGATGCCAGTCAGAACCGGCCTTCCCAGCTTAGCGCTAACGCCGGCTCGATACGATCACCTTTAGCAATGCCCGGCCAGTGGCGATGTGTCAGCGCGGCTGTGATGCTCAGCTTGCCATCCTGCAACTGATACTGATAAGTCGTTTGCGCCTGTAGCACCTGCTCGTACCTGCCGGGTGACACCAGGGCTCCCGCATGAGTGTTTAATTTTCAAACACTCTGCTGCTGAAACCAGCTTTTAAGACATCTTCCAAATAATCCGTTTTCATCCAGGCACGTTTTTGTTTTGCGGGGATGCTGCCTTTCGATGGCTCTGCTCTTAGCATATTTAAAGACCATTGCCGTAGTATTGACCAGTTTTCCGCCGCGTGATTCTGATAAATCTGGCAAGCATCTTCTTTCATGCTGACATCCAGCACCCAATGTAGGCTATTTTCAACGGCCCAATGAGCTCTAACCGCCTCGGCTAACTGTACTTCGTTCAGCTTGGCTGAACTGATGTAGTAACGATAAGTGAGTTCCGATTTTTTTCCTTTTACTTCCCGGTAACTTAGATTCATTCCAACGGTTTGCAGACCAACCCATTTACTAAAGTTTCCCTTCAGTTCGCTGGCGTCTTTTACATGGTAACTTCTTGCTTCTATTCGGCCTCGGTTCTTTTCTATGACAATCCCATCAAGAGGGCGACTTCGTTGCCCGGCAAATAACGCTTCTACTGCGTTGTATAACGTTCCCTGGTTTGCCTTAAGCGCCAACAGATAATCCCCATTCCCCTCTATCACTTGCTCTGCTATCGCCGTTTGACATCCCATCGCATCTATTGAAACCAGGGCGCCTTCAATATCCAGCAATCGAATCAGCTCTGGGATGGCTGTGATTTCATTCGATTTTTCCACGGTCTTCAGCTGCCCCAACACCACTTTGTTCGCACAAGCAAAGGCGTTCACCATATGGATGGTCGATTTTCTGTCTTCTGGTGCATAAGAGCTACGTAGCGTTTTGCCATCTATGGCAATCACTTCTCCCTGCGTTAGCTTGTGCACCGCTTGCATCCAGTCGATAAAACATTGCCTGAATTGTTCCGGAGCAATTTTGGAAATAATACGCGCTATCGTGTCATCTACCGGGACGCCATCACTTAAAAAACCTTGTTTCTGAAACCACTCGTGATGACCTTTAGCATAATCATGGATCTCCGACCATCCCTCTGCGCCTGCAATCACGCCACATAAGGTCACGAATAAAACATCAGATAAAGGATAGGTAACTTTTGCAGACTGACGGTTGTCGATGATGGTGTCAAAGTGTGTAGTAAAGAGTTCAAGGTACATGGCATGCTCCCAAAAAAGGAGTATATGATCACAACTAGATCAGATCGTCAAACTGATCGTTTATTGTTTAAAAAACGTTCGCGATCTCGCCCTGCGGGTGACACCTTGTTGCCACCGGGTTCACTCAGATCAAGACCATCAAGATTCAGGCGTAGCCAGCGAACTTTGTTATGCCAGCTGATCTGAGTTGCCAGTGGCGTAATAATGCCGGCGACCCAGGTCAGGGCATCATTATCATAGGTGCTGCCAAGGCTTTGTCGGTGATAGCGGTAGCCATCGAGGTGAAAGCTATGTTCATACAGGCAGTTATACAGCTTGCGGCTCTCGGCTGAGCAGCCGACCTTGGTATCGGAAAATTCCAGGTAGATGCGGCTATCCAGCGCCTCCACGTAGATATCCGCGCCGAGCAGAAAGGCGGTGTTAATCAGGCGCCGTTTTTCGCGGTGAAAGTCTTCAGCGGTGACCTGAGCATAGAGGCCGTAAGGCACGCCTGCGATAACATCCGACCAGCGGATATCATAACCGGCCAGCATATTTTCAGTGCCTTGCTCACTGCCGCCTTGAAATAAATCCTGCCACCAATCTGAGAGGCCATTGCCATAACCTTCGCCCCCCCACAGCATAGACCAGGAGGTGCCAATTTCCAGACCTGCTAACGGCTTGGCGGAAGCCCGTGCTGCCCAGAGCCTGGCATTTGGGATGGCCCGTTCGCCCTCTAACTGCCCAAAGCCGGTAGTAAAGGTCCAGGGGCCCAGCCAGCGTAGCAGCGGCAGATCCAGAGCCTCCGAGTTGTAACGGGTCAGGCTGAGCATGGGTACAGGCCTGGCATTCTGGCTAAGTTGTAACGAGGTATCCCAGGATGGCCCCCAGTAGCGGTCCAGACTGCCGGCACTGATAATCCAGTTACCCAGCCTGGCAGCGAGGTAGCTATCGTCTGCACGCCAGCGTTGTCCTTCATCGCCCCGGGTTGTGGTTGCGGCGGCAAGTTTACCGCTCAGATGTTGGCTGCTGAACTGATAACGCACTTGGACAGCGGCTTTGTCGCGGAAATGGTCGCCAAAGCTGTAAAAGCGGTTTTCGCTGGTTGCCGCATCTACCTGATAACTAAAGCCGAGCTGCTGATCTTGTTGCCATGCTGCCAGCAAACGTTGTCTGGCGGCTTGTTGCCGGGTACTCAGCGATTGTGGATCCAGCGCCTGCAATTCTGTTGCGATAGCTGACCATACTAACGGATAGGTGTTCAGGGGTTGTGACAATAAGCGGTGATCGGCCAGAAACTGCAAGTCAGCCCTGACGGCAAGTTCACTAGGTTCAATCCACCATTTAGCGAAGGCAGGTGGTGCAATCAATAGCGCCAGACAAATCAGATATTTCATGAAAAAACCATAATAGGACGGCAGGAGCGGTGCTGGCACCGCTCCTTTACAAAAAGATAGAAAAAATCATTTCTAACATACAAAGATGAACAACGGATTAACCTTATTGCGGTACACAGTTCGCCGGATAAACCGCTATTACCAGGGTAACTCGCTGCCGTTACTGTGAAAAAATCGGCCACTGCGACTGGCATCCAGCTCATTGATGCGCTGAATTATCCGGCTGGCGGCTTCATCCGGGCTGATATCACCGGCAAAACCAACCATCTGGGTTTGCACAAATCCGGGATGGTAAATACCGACATAAATGTTACGTGGCGCTAGATCACGGGCCAGAGAGACACTGCCGGCATTCAGTGCGGCCTTTGCCATGCGGTAGCCATAGTAAGCACCCGAACCGTTATCACTGATGGAGCCCATGCGGCTGGTGATCATGGCAATTTTGCCGCCGTTTTTGATGGCCGGCAGTAACAGTTGACTGAGTGCCAGTGGTGCCAGTGCATCAACCTGGAACTGTTGTTGGATCCGGGTCAGATCAAAGTCGTCCAGCGTTTCATTGCTAAAGATCCCGGCGTTGTTGATCAGTAAGTCGATACTGTTGGCAGCGAACTTGCCGGCCAGTTGCTGCAGTTGCCGGTTGTCGCTGAGCTCAATGCCGCTATAGACGGTAGCACCACTTTGCTCCAGCTCGTCTGAGCTATTGCGGCATAACACACTGACCAGATTGCCACGCGCCAGCAGCTGTTTTACCAGCGCCAGCCCAATACCTTTATTACCCCCAGTGATCACTATATGTTGCATTTTCGCGCTCCTGCTGCCAGTTCCGGTGTCTGGTCTGCGCCGCTGCTGCAGCAACTGACCAGGCATTTAGATAAATTAGGTACAACTTTGCCGATATCGGGTTAGCATCGCTTAATATCAAGTCTAATTGCTGAATTGACCCTCAGATTATCTGTGGTTAGAGTGAGGTTTTAGCAGGCAGATAATAACGAGAACTATGGCCAGCAACCCAACCTATGTCCTGGCGCTGGATTTTGGTACCCAAAGCGTCCGTGCCATTATTGTTGACGACAGCGGCAATATTATCGCTAAAGGTCAGCAAGCGATGCCGCCGTATCACTCACCTGAGCCCGGTATGGCGGAGTTGCCGGTTAGTGCGTATTGGCAAGCCTTAAGCGCAGCCTGTGCCGATTTGTGGCAGCGCAGTCCGGTCGCTGCCAGCGACATTGCGGCCGTTACGCTGACCACCCAACGCGGCACCATGATTTGTCTGGATAAAGACCGCCAGCCGCTTCGCCCGGCGATGCTGTGGTTAGATCAGCGCACGGCCACAGTGTTGCCCCGGCTTGGTAGCTGGCGCAGTCTGTTCTGGCTAATGGGTATTACCGCAATCGTCGAGCGCTTTCAGCGCCGGGCGCCGTCAAACTGGCTCGCTGAGCAGCAGCCACAACTGTGGCAACAGACCGCCCATTATGTCTTACTCTCCGGTTACCTGACCTTACAACTCACCGGTGAGCTGGTGGATTGCAGTGCGGCCCAGGTTGGTTACCTGCCCTTTGACTTTCAACAACAGGGCTGGGCCAGCCGTTTTAGCTGGAAGTGGCAGGCATTATCGTTAAAACCAGCGCAGTTGGCGCCATTAAAGCCCCCAGCCACGGAATTGGGCAAGCTGACCGGCACCGCTGCGCAAGCGTTGGGACTGCCAGCCGGGATCCCGCTGTTTGCTGCCGCTGCTGATAAGGCTTGCGAAGTCTTGGGCTCTGGTGGTCTAACGCCTGATACCGGCTGTATCAGCTATGGCACTACAGCCACCATCAGCACAGCCAATCGGCGCTATATAGAACCCGGCCCCTGGTTGCCGGCTTACCCGGCGGCTCAACCCGGTTTCTACAATACTGAAGTGATGATTTACCGTGGCTTCTGGCTGGTAAGTTGGTTTAAAACCCAGTTTGGTTTGCAGGAGCAGCAGGAAGCGGCGGTGCTGGGCATCGCGCCAGAGCAGCTGTTTGATGAACTACTCAAAGCTGTGCCACCCGGTAGTATGGGGCTAATGTTGCAGCCGTACTGGTCACCCGGTATTCGCGAGCCCGGGCCTGAAGCCAAGGGCGCCTTAATTGGCTTTGGCGATGTGCATCAGCGCGCTCATGTCTACCGGGCGCTGATTGAAGGTTTGGCCTATGCCTTGCTCGAAGGCCGCGAGCGTTTAGAGCGTCGCAATGGTGTAAAGATGCAGCGGCTGCGGGTATCGGGAGGCGGCGCGCAAAGCGAGCAGATTCTGCAGCTGACTGCCAATGTGTTTAATTTACCGGTGGAAAGGCCGCATACCAGTGAAACCTCAGCGCTGGGCGCTGCTATCACTGCCATGGTGGGATTACAGCGTTATGCCGATTTCAGGCAGGCGCAGCAGGCGATGTGTCAAAGCCCGCAGCGTTTTTTACCAGAGCCAGCCGTGGCGGCACAATACCAACGCCTGTATCGCGAGGTGTATTTAAAAATGTACCGCCAGTTAAAGCCGCTGTATCAGAAAATCCGCGAGATCACCGGTTATCCGCAGTAAGTTGCTTGCTATTGCGCGCTAGCTAATCAGTGCCGAAAACTGCCAGTTATTTGGCCGCTTCTGGTTATACTGAGGCCAATTCGTTACCGGAGCCGGTTATGGTTTTTTCTGAGACAGAGTTGCAAATTTTCCAGCAGGCCCGCTTAGCACGCGATGCGCGCTTTGATGGCCGCTTCTTTGTCGCGGTAACCAGTACCGGGATCTTTTGTCGCAATATTTGTCCGGCGCCGGCACCCAAAGAGCAGCATGTCCGGTATTATCCCTCTGCCGTGGCGGCGCTTGCTGCCGGTTTTCGTCCCTGCTTGCGTTGCCGGCCAGACAGCGCTCCCGGATCCGCGGCCTGGCGTGGCACAAACAGCACCCTGACGCGGGCACTGCGCTTGATTGACGAAGGCGCCTTGCAGCAGGGCGCGATGCCGGCACTGGCCGCGCGATTGGGTGTTTCCGAGCGTTACTTACGACAACTGTTTAACCGCCAGTTGGGGCTGTCACCCAAGCGTTATGCGTTATTACAGCAACTGCTGCTGGCGAAACAACTGCTGCAAAGTACCGCCCTGCCAGTGACTGAAGTGGCGCTGGCTAGTGGTTTTCAGAGTATCCGCAGTTTTAATGCGCAGTGTAAACAGGTCCTGAAACTCAGCCCCGGTGAAATTCGCAAGCGCGAGCTGCCCGCCGCAGCCGGAATTAGCTTGTTTTTAGCCTATCGTCCGCTTTTTGCCTGGCAGCAGTTACGGCAATTTCTGCAGGCACGGTTATTATCGGGGTTGGAGTGGGCCGGCAATGATTATTACGGCAGAACCTTTACTTTGCGGCAGGCTCAGGGCCATTTTACGCTATATCATCAGCCCGATTTACACCGCTTTCGGCTGCAGCTGGAGCTGGATCACTGGCCGGTATTGCCGGCCGTATTGCAACAGATCCGTCGCTTGTTCGATCTGGATGTGGACATTAATCAGGTCGAGCAGCATCTGGCCCCGCAGTTGGCCCGGCTACCCGGCTATTGCCTGTCTCTTGATCACAAGTCAGCCTCAAGAGACTTTGCTAGGTCATAACCTTCAAGGATGGTTTGTAGTTTGAACCATCCTTGCCACAATACCTTGACCGAGGCCTTGCCGGTTTGTTTTGTATCTTTCCACCCACCGAGCTTTGCAAGCTCGGTATAAGCCCACTTCATCGAGGGGACGGTGTCAGGTAAGGTCCTGCTGACCCGTTTTATCCATAACAATTTCCAGGCTTTTGGCGACAGCACCTGTTCACAACTTATCTCGTCTGGTTGTTCGCGCGCAAACTTCAGCTGCACTATTCTTACAGCAATAAAGGCGCTGATGGTCACAAGCCGCTCAATGTTATCTTTACTTTGTAAGCGGGCATTCTCAATATCTGTACCATCCGTTTTCCAGGCTTTGTGATATTCTTCTACTAACCAGCGATGCTCGTAATAACGGATGATGTTCAGTGCATCTGCTTTGCTCTGGACTGGTTCGGTAGTCAGCAAATGCCAATTTAACGCGTTTTTGTCATCGGCTCGCTCTTCGCACCCGACATAATAAAGCGATAGTGATTCGCCACGCTTATTTGCCGGCACTTGCAACGTGACTGGCGCAAAGACAATGTCTACTGTTGCTGTACGTGCTTTACGTCCACCTTTTTGCGCTATATGGATTTGCTTTTGTCCGGCGCTTTCAAGACCTGCAGCATAGTCGTAGAGCTTCTGTTCAGACTGCTCAATATGGCGACTCTGCATGGAACGAACCACGAAGCGATGTTGCTTTGAGAGCTTATACTGCAAGTACTCATAGATATCAGCTTCGCGGTCGCAGACGGATATCACATCGGCCATTTTAGCGCCTAATCGTGCCGATAGATTGACCGAAGCAGACTGCCACTTGAAGCTTTCTTTCTCTTCATAAGGTGTTTGTGTTCGCACATGTTTCTTTCCGCGCGTGCTGATATCCCGTGTCCAGCGGGATTGTTCAATTAATCCAACAAGCTCTTGTTGCTCAGGAGCGAATAACAAAACGCTGTGCGCAAGTATGCCCCGATAGTTATTTCCTTGATTGACATGACCAAGCTCATCTCGCACGGAACGATGGCTGTAAGTGATGGCAGTGGTATCCTCTAAAGCCAGGTAATAAATTATGTTTGGCGGCTTGCGCTGCTGTGACCAGATAGCCTGCTTTTGCTATCGCGTCAGCATTGACGTGCTCATTACGGATAAAACGATAAGCGCCTTCCATATCGGCGGGGGATTGTGTAATAGACACGAATGGCTTTCCTGGATCGTTTGCTAAGGTTTCCGCTAACTTTACCAGACGTGTGGTTCGGCGGGGATCCCCTAAGTCGGCCTGACCAAAAGTACTTTTTGCCCATTGTGCATTGTTCATCAGTATTCACCTTTAGATTAAGTGAAAGATCTGATCGGAAAGCGTGCGGAGAGTTCAAAAAATCCCCCAGTAAAAACCGGGGGATTTGTGTATAAGAGACAGGGTCAACTGCCGGGGTTTGCGTTGTTACGTGACCTTACCAGATCTTCACCCGCACATCTTCGCTGCGGTACATGCCATCACCCTCTTTAACATCAAAGGCTTCATAAAACTCTGGCATATTCGACAACACCCCCAGTACCCGGTACATGCCCGGTGAGTGCGGCCCGGTAATCACTTGCTGACGCAGAGCTTCATCACGGAACTTAATACGCCAAACCTGAGCCCAGCCGATAAAGAAACGCTGCTCCGGGGTAAAGCCGGCGATAGTCTGCCGCGGTTGATCTTTAATCGCGTTCTGATAGGCACGGAACGCCACTGTTAAACCACCCAGATCGGCAATATTTTCACCCAGACCCAAAGCGCCCTGCAGATGCAGGTTATCGATCGGATTAAAGGCATTGTATTGATCGATCATACGCTGTGCGCGCTCGCGGAACTGCCGCTCATCTTCCGGCGTCCACCAGTCGCGCAGGTTACCATCACCGTCAGAGCGCCGGCCCTGATCATCAAAGCCATGGGTAAATTCATGGCCAATGACGCCACCGATAGCGCCGTAGTTCACCGCATCATCGGCATCGACGTTAAAGAACGGCGGCTGCAGGATCGCGGCCGGGAACACAATTTCGTTCATCGTCGAGCTGTAGTAGGCATTCACCGTCTGCGGTGTCATCCCCCATTCATCACGGTTTACCGGCTGACCTAAACGGTTAACCATCCGCTGATACTCGCACTCGCTGCTGCGGCGCAGGTTACCGATTAAATCGTTGGCATCAATGGTTAAACAGTCGTAGTCACGCCAGACATCCGGGTAGCCGATTTTGGTATTAAACTTCGCCAGCTTGGCCTGAGCTTCGACCTTGGTCGCCTCGCTCATCCATTCCAGTTCGTTAATGGCTTCTTTAAAGGCGACACGCAGATTTTCAATCATTTCATCCATCCGTGCCTTGGCTTCGGGTTTGAAATGCCGGGCGACATATTCTTTGCCGACCATAAAACCGAGGTTGCTATCGACCAGACTGACGGCGCGTTTTTCCCGGCTGCGCTGCTCCTGCAAGCCGCTTAAGGTTTTGCCGTAGAAATCAAAACTGGCCTGGACAAAGGGCTCGCTCAGATTAGCGGCATTGGCACGCAGCAGGTGAAATTTCAGATACGTTTGCCACTGGCTTACCGGTAACTGCGCCTGCAGCTTGGCAAAATCCGTAAAGTATGATGGCTGACGGATCACCAGTTCCTGCACCTGACCGAGCTCGGCAGCTTGTAAAAACGCCGGCCAGTCAAAACCCGGCGCCAGTTTACCCAGCTCAGCAACACTGAGCTTGTTGTAGGTGGCGTTACGATCCCGGTTCTGGATCCGGCTCCACTGCACCTTGGCCAGTTGGGTTTCCAGCGCAATCACCTGTTCAGCCGCTTGCTCCGGCTGCTCCCAGCCGGCCAGTTGCCATAATTTGGCGATAAAGTCACGGTATTGACCAAGTAACTGCAGCGAACGTTCGTCATCTTTCAGGTAATAATCGCGATCCGGTAAACCCAAGCCGCCCTGGCTGGCTCCGGTAATATATTGGTCTGACTGCCGCTGATCCTGACCGACAAACACAGCAATCGGGGTGCCATAGCGGTAGCGCTGTAATTCGCCCCATAGCACAGCCAGCTGTTGATGGTTGCGAACCTGTTCGATGCGGGCGATATCGCCACGCAGTGGATTCAGGCCCAGTGTATTAATCAGCGGCTCGTTTAAAAATGACTTGTAGAGATCGGCCATTTTCTGGGCGTCAGAGTTTTTCGGATGCTCAGTGGCTGCCAGCTCCTGAATAATTTCCAGCACTTGCTTTTCGGCGTTTTCACGCAGCTCGTCAAAACTGCCCCAGCGCGCCTTATCAGCCGGGATCTCAGTGTTACCCAGCCAGTTACCGTTTACAAATCGAAAAAAGTCTTGCTGCGGCGCAACACTCTTATCAAAGTTGTTCAGCTCAAAGCCAGCACGCTGGCTGTCAGCCTGAGTGAGCTGAGTTTGTTCTGAGGCCGGCTGACTGCTGCAACCTGCAATGCCCAGAGCCAAAGCCACCCCAAGTGCTAACGCGGAAAGTTTTGTCATACAAAGTTCCTTATTATGTTTTATCGTGGCGAGTGTAGAAAATCTGCTCTGCTACCGCTGCCGAAACAGGATATGAGCCCCGCCAGATGCGATAAATGCCGGTCGTAACCTGTGCTGCCGCCAGTAGGTACGGTTTTTCTTGTAATTGGCAGCAATTTTTCGCAGGATCAACACAGTTCTTATTGCAGGAGTTTTATCATGCTTGATACCGCTTTAACTTCACTGGCGGGCTTACCGTCTTTTCTGGCTTACTTTGCCCTGGCTGTGGTGTCAGTGCTGGTCTTTGTCCGGCTGTACAGCTGGGTAACACCCCATGACGAATTTGGCCTGATCCGCGACAATAATCCGGCTGCAGCCGTCGCCTTTGCCGGAGCCCTGATTGGCTTTGCGCTGCCGTTGTCCAGTGCCATTACCCATTCCATGTCGTTACTCGATTGCGCTATCTGGGGTCTGGTTGCCCTGCTGGTGCAAGTGCTGACCTTTTTTGTCAGCCAATTGGCCCTGAGAAACCTGTCACAACGTATCACTCAGGGTGATATCGCCGCCGGTATTTTCTCCGCTGGCTGCTCAATCAGTGTTGGTATGCTCAATGCAGCCTGTATGACCTACTAACGCATTATTTAAGGAGCCTGAGATGCAGAAAAAAGTTTTTAAGCGCAGCCGCAAAGCGGCGCTGATCTTTATGGTGCCGGCCGCAACCCTGGTGTTGCAGGGCTGTGGCAGCGAACAAGCGGTCGAAGCCCAGGTATTTAATACCCCGGATGAATGTGCGGCCTTCTATAATCCGCCGGCTCAGTGCCAGGCAGCCTTTGCCGAAGCCCAGGCATTACACCCACAGGTAGCACCTAAGTATGCCAATAAGCAGGAATGTGAAGCGGACTTTGGCGTAGGTCGCTGTGAAACCGCGCCCGAGCAGCATGCCCAGGGCAGCTTTTTTATGCCGATGATGATGGGCTTTTTAGCCGGACAGATGCTAAACCGTGGCGGTATGGCACCACAGCAGCAACAAAGTGCAGCCGCAGCCGGTGGCCGTAATACGGTACCAAACCAACCTCTGTACAAAGCCCGGGATGATCAAAGTACTTTCCGCACTGCCGGCAATACACCGGTGGCCAGTCAGCCAGGCCCAACTCAGGTCAGGCCTTCGGCAGTACAACCCAAACCTGCCACCCTGGCCCGTCGTGGTGGCTTTGGTGCTCAGGCACAGCAACGCGCAGCAGCTGCGCCGCGGCAAACCACCTATGGCGGCTAAACAATGAAAAAGGTTCCGATCGCACCCCGCCCGGGCTGGCAGGCTTTTGCTGAAAGTGTTGGCTTTCAGTTTCATACCATTGATAACGAGCCTTACTGGGATGAGTCGGCTTATTATCAGTTTAGTCTGGCGCAGATTGAAGATGATCTGGAAGCGCCGACTGAACAGCTGCATCAGATGGCCTTGGATCTGATCCCGGATATCCTACGCAGTGAACAGCAGCTTAGCCAACTCGGGATCCCGGAGCAGTTCTGGGACGCGGTGAAAGAGAGCTGGCAGCGTGCCGAGCCGCACCTGTATGGCCGGATGGATTTTGCCTATGACGGCAAGGGCCCGGCGAAATTGCTGGAGCTGAACTACGATACGCCAACCTCATTATACGAAACCGGTTTTTTTCAGTGGGTATGGCTGGAAGATCAGCAAATGCGTGGTGTGTTGCCTGAGGGCGCCGATCAGTTTAACTCGCTGCAGGATAAGCTGGAGCAGGCCTTTGCCGAGCTGCCTTTGCCGCGTCCTTTCTATTTCAGTAGCGTCACCGAAAGTCAGGAAGACAAGGGCACTGTTGATTATCTGATGGATATTGCGCTGCAAAGTGGCCTGGACAGCCGCTATATCCAGCTGGAGCAGATTGGTGATATCGACGGCCAGTTGGTCGATCTGGAAGGCTATCCGATCCTGGGTCTGTTTAAACTCTATCCGTGGGAGTTTATGCTGCAGGAAGAATTCGCCAGCACCATTTTAAGCTCCGACACCCGCTTTTTAGAGCCGTTATGGAAGTTACTGCTCTCCAATAAAGGGATTCTGCCGTTATTGTGGCAAAAGTATCAGGGCCATCCGAATCTGCTACCCGCCTTTTTTGATGATGGCAAAACACCACTGAGTCCGGGCTGGGTTCGCAAACCCCTGTTCTCGCGGGAGGGCGCCAATGTTGAGTTGGTTACCCCACAAGGAGAACGGTTACAGCAGGGCGGCCCTTATACCGACAGCGGCTATATTCGGCAAGCCTTTGCGCCGCTGCCACGCTTTGGTGACAGCTATACACTGATTGGCAGCTGGGTGGTCGGTGATCTGGCGGCAGGTATCGGCATTCGCGAAGATAACAGCCTGATCACCAAAGACAGTTCACGTTTCTTACCGCATATTATTCTGGATTAAACAGGAATATTTATGCAGCAATATTGGATATAAAACCACTTTATTGCTAAAATTGCGCAACTTTTTGTGCTGGTCTGGCAGTTTTCCCGGAATGCTGCCAGACTTATCTTATCTGTATACCGTGCAAGGAAAATATTCGCCCGTGCGTACAACTGAACTCGTCAGCGGTTTCCGCCAGTCAGCCCCCTATGTCAACGCCCACCGTGGCAAAACCTTTGTGGTGATGCTGGGTGGCGAAGCCATTATGCAACCCGGCATTCGCAGCATTATTAACGATGTTGCCCTGCTAAATAGCTTGGGGATTAAAGTCGTGCTGGTATATGGCGCCCGGCCGCAAATCAACCAGGCGCTGCTTAACGCCGGGTTGGAGCCTCAATACCATAACCGGATCCGGGTCACTGACGATGACTCCTTCCGCTTGATTAAACAGGTTGCCGGTGCGTTACAGCTGGATATTACCGCCCGCTTATCGATGAGTTTAAGCAATACCCCGATGCAGGGCGCACAAATTAACGTAGTCAGCGGTAACTTTGTTATCGCCCAGCCGCTCGGTGTTGATGAAGGTATCGATTATTATCACAGCGGTAAGGTGCGCCGTATCGATACCGCCGGTATCCGCCGACAGCTTGATAATAACGGCATAGTGCTGATGGGGCCGATCGCTGCCTCCGTCACCGGTGAGAGTTTTAATTTAACCGCCGAAGAAATTGCCACCCAGGTCGCGATCCGGCTGAAAGCCGATAAGATGATTGGCTTTAACGAAGTGGGCGGCATCGTCGGCGAAAATGGGGATATCACCGCAGAATTAATGCCAAATATGGCAGAAACCATTCTGTATGAAATGGAGCAACAGGACGATCACTGTATTGGTACAGCGGCCTTCTTACGGGCTGCAGTAACGGCTTGTCGTTCCGGCGTGCCACGTTGTCACCTGGTGAGTTACAGTGAAGATGGCTCGCTGTTACAGGAGTTGTTCTCACGCGACGGTATCGGTACCCAAATTGTGACCGAGGCGGCAGAAAAATTGCGCCGTGCGGTGATCAGCGATATCGGCGGTATTTTGGATCTGATCCGGCCGCTGGAGCAGCAAGGCTTGTTGGTACGCCGCTCGCGCGAACAACTGGAAATGGAAATCGACTACTTTACGCTGATTGAACGCGATGGTCTGGTGATAGGTTGTGCCGCGCTCTATCCGTTTCCGGAAGAGAATGTTGGCGAATTTGCCTGTTTGGCGGTACACCCGGATTACCGCGATGCCGATCGTGGTACTACCCTGCTAAAAAGTGTGATCCAGCAGGCCCGGCAACGCAAATACAGCCGGCTGTTCGCCCTGACCACCCGCAGTATTCACTGGTTTCTGGAGCAAGGCTTTGAACTGGTGACCGTCGATGATCTGCCGGCTCAGAAAAAGCAGCTGTATAACTATCAGCGCCGCTCGAAAATCCTGGCGTTGGAGCTTTAAAAGTCGATGCCGGGCTCCGTGCCCGGCTGTAACTTCAGTTCTAGTTAAACAATAAAACGGGCACTCAGCTGATGTAAACTAGCCGATAACTGTTGTAGCGCATTGCTGAAACTGGCTAAATCGGAAGCGGCTACGGCACTCTGATCGATCAGCTGGTTGCTATCATGGACGCTCTGACTAATCTCTTGTACTACCGCAGCCTGTTCATCCGTTGCTCTGGCGACGTCCTGATTTAACTGATCAAGATGACGAATACCCTCCACCACTTGCTGCAACATCTGACTGGCCGTCGCCATGGCGGCTGCACTCTGGCGGGCTCGCTGTTGACCATCAGCAGAAGCCTGAACCGCCTGACGTGACCGACTAGCTAGTTGCTCGTTCATCTTCTGGATCTGATCCGTCGACATTGCAGCGCGCTGTGCTAATTGCCTGACTTCATCAGCAACTACAGCAAATCCTCTGCCTTGTTCACCTGCTCGCGCCGCCTCTATCGCAGCATTTAACGCCAATAAATTAGTTTGCTCAGAAATCGCCCGGATTACAGTTAACACCTCAGCGATCTGGTCACTATTTTGTGCCAGGGTACTTACTACTTGCGCAATATGCTCGACTTCCGCATTCAATTGGCTAACAGTTTGGTTAGTTTCAGTTAATACCTGTAATCCCTGATCGGCTTGTTTACGCGAGGTTTTCGCAGTATCAGCTGCCAGAGCTGCATGCTGTGCAACTTCACCGATGGTAGCGCCAAGCTGCTCAATAGCCGCCGCGATCCGGCTCAGTCGCTGTCGTTGTTCTGCTGCCAGTTCCTGATTGCTCTCAGCTGTCGTTGCGATAGTGCCAGCCGATTGTAATAAGGATTGATTTTGCTGCTGTAGTTCCGCAATCAGTTGACTAATCTTTGCGACAAAGCTGTTAAAACCATGGCTAATTTGCTGTAACTCACTGGCACCAGTAGTCGGTAACCGTTGCCGTAAATCACCTTCGCCCTGGCCAATATCCTGCAACGATTGCCCAACTTGCTGGAGCTGGCGGGTTAAACGTTTCGCCACCAACCAAGCGACAAAGGCAGCAAACAAAGTGAGAGCCAACCCGGTAGCTAGCACCTGATTGCGAATACTTACTACAGGCTGTAACACTTCGGTAATCGGCACCTGCGCCACCACCCGCCAGCCTGCGCTGCTGACCGGCGTGCTCACCAGCAACACCTCGTCAGTAACCACACTATTCGAGCCGGCAGCAAGTAGCTGAGCGCTAAGTTTCGGTGTTAATAATTGACTTAACGGTTGCTGTTGTTTGATCGACTCTGGATGCAAAATAATCTGTCCTGCCTGATCAATCAGGAACACCAGACCGGACTCCGCAATCCGCACAGCATTTAGATACTCCACCAACTGTTGTAGCGAGACGGCAATGCCCGATAATCCACGGCCCTGCGTTTGCTGAAAATTAACAAACATTCGTACCCGGCCGTCCGGCTCAGTATATAAACTCACATTAGTCGCCTGCCCGCTGTTGCGAAACGCAAAAAACCAGCCATCTTGTTCTGGGTTAAGTTGCCGCAGAAAACCGTCCTGATTCCAGTAACGCCCACTTTGCCGGTCAGCCCAGGACGCCGCATCTAACTGTAGTTGCTGCCGTACAGCCCGAATTTGCGCCAGCACCATAGTTTCACCTTCGGCCGGAAAACCTTCCGCTGCCCATGCCAAAAGATAGGGGTTTTCTGCCAGTTGCTGAGTCGCAGTGGTCATTTCCCGGATTTGCGCATCCAGCCGCTGTCCAACTTGTTCAACCAGCGCCGGCATTTCGTGGTGTAGCATCCTTGAAACCACCACCTGCCGTGCCTGTTGATAAGAGAGCGTGCCCATGATGGCCGTTGCCAGCAAGGTTGCCAGCACCAGACTTAAAATAAGCTGCTGTTTAACCGATAAGTTTCTTAGGAACTGCAAAATAGACTCCGGTAGGGTTTAACGATTAGATACACACTAAAATCATTTTAGCACTAGCGATCTGACAAGCCTATGACAGCTAATTTTACGCTGTCATCGTCTCCGATCATTTATGTCGGGTTCAGCGAACGACCGCTTTGCTCACCTGGCGTCCTAAGGCTCTGGCTGTGGTCCATTTGCCGCCACTGACGGTCAAAATCTTCCCCTGCCAGCTAAACTGATACTCCCGACTGGCGCGGCTGGCGTCTTCACTGCCGGTCAGCAAAGGCCTGACGCCGGCAAAACTCCCCAACAGCTGCTCTGGCGTGGCCGCTGGCGTAAAGTAATGTGCGTAAACATCGAGTAAATAGTCGCGTTCTGCCGGCGAGCACTGCACCGGCTCATCCAGTTGCTGCCTGACTTCGGTCGTACCCAGCAGACACTGCTGTTGATAAGGTAAAGCAAAGACGATACGCCGCTCGCCCGGTACTTCCAGCATATGACCATAACGGCTAATCGCAGGCAGTAACAAATGGCTGCCACGCACCAGATCCAGGGGTGCCGCAGGCAGGCCGGATTGTTGTAACAAGGTACTGCTCCAGGGGCCAGCGACATTAATAATGCTGGCGAATTTCAATTTGCCAGTGGCGAGCTGTAATTCACCATCTGGCTGAATTTTTAATACCGGGCTGTGCTCTACAATATTGACGCCGGCCTTGCGGCACTGCTCTGCCATCCAGAGGCCGAGTTTTTGATCATCCATCTGACCATCAAAAAACAGATAGGCACCCAATAAACCGTCGGCTTTTAGCTGCGGCGAGCAGCGTAACGTCTGCGCTGCTGTTAACCAGCGATGCCGGCCAATGCCTTTTTTACCGGCAAAGCTATCGTATAGCCAGAGTCCGATTTTCAGCTGCCAGCGGGCACGCTGTGAATCCAGATAGAGTGGATAAAGGATGGGTAAGCGGCGGGTCAACTGCGGCGCTTTCTTTAGCCACCAGCGTCGCTCCTGCAAGGCTTCGCGCACCAGTCGGAACTCACCTTGCTCCAGATAGCGTAAGCCGCCATGTAACAGTTTAGATGAGGCAGCACTGGTGGCCTGCATTAACTGATCGCGTTCAAACAAAGTAACCTGATGGCCAGCCAGCGCCAGCTGCCAGGCACTGCATAAACCATTAATCCCTCCACCCACTACCGCAATCTGCATCTTGTCTCCCTGAGTACTTTTTGCCTGTTTTTTACACTAACAGCTTACCACTCCCTCTTGCTACCAACTACACTATAACAGCCATAACTCTGTTGTGGGTCGCAACGCCGTGCACGCGACTTCGGGTTGATAGTCAACAACCAACCGGTCACCAGCCAAACTGTTGTCTGGTTACTAAACGGAGTCAAACAAATGAAATTTTTACTAACCTTTATCTTAATACCGATGCTGTGGCTTACAGCCTGCAGCGACGCACCGCAACTGGCTGCCGTCAAACAACAATTGCAAACAGAATTGCCCGAACACTGGCAAGTCACCAGCTTTAATGTAGAAGCCGAACAAGAAACTGGCACTAAGGTCAGCCCAGTCTGGCAGTATCGATTTAATGCAGAAATTGCACCAAAAGAAACAATGCACCGACGAATTGGTCGTTTACAGGATGTGGACATTCTGGAGGTAACGCAGAAGAAGAACGAGAAGTTTAAACTGAACGGTTTGGCAAATTCTGCGCTTTATAATGGCGAATGGCAGGTCGGTATGGATCTGAATTTGGTGCAATCCATCTCTTTTGGTATGCCACTGAGTCGCTTTACCGACAAGCATGTGATTTCTGGCAGTAGTGATTATAAAAAGTTACTGAAAACCGCCAAAGCAGCGCAGCAAAAGATTGAACAGCAGATTGCTACTGATGAGCAACAGTTCCAGCAACTGCTACTTGAGTACAACAAGTTGCAGCAGGAGCTGCAAACTAAAGCGCAACAATCCAACGAACAGTTAAATACCCTGCAGCAACAAAGCTATCAGCAACGAGATCAACTCGCCCAGCAACTGAGTAGCCAGAATGTCGAGTTGCGCAATCAGCTACAGCAGCAGCGGCAAGCCAAGGCTTCAGAATATAAGCAAATACATGATAATCAGGCTGCGGAAATTGAAAGTGCCTATCGCTTAAAATCGGCAGAGTTTAGAGCTGCCCGCGCCAAAGCTCAGGATCTTCGCAACGAACAACGTAACGCCGCCCGCAGCGCACATGCCACTGAGACTCAGAATGCCCGTAACTCGATGCAAAGGGCCGACTATACGCTCTTTAAAGCTCAAGCGGATGAAAAGCTTAGAGCGGACTATCAACGGATCGACCAGACACATAATGCCAAGGTACAGGAAATCGCCGCTGCTGAAAAAGTTGTAACGGATCAGCGTCGTACGGACCTTGCTGCTATCGCTGCAACCTATCGGCAGCAAGTGGATGCACTATCAGCTGAGCAAAATGAGCAGCTGACTGCAGCCCGCAACGAAGCCTCGCAACAGCAGCAACAGGCTGGCAGCGACCAACGAAACGAATTACAAAGCGCTCGTGATAAGCATCAGGCGCTGCTGGCCGATAATAATCGCCAGCTCAACGAATTACGCCAGCGTATCGACCAACTACAACGACGGATCCATGAGCAGCGCAGTATCCTTGGTCGCGAGAGTCAATTACTCGCACAACTTGACCCCTAGAGCGCCATATGGCCAGGACAAAATGACCGCGAAATGGCGGGACTAGTACAGGAGCTAGTCCCGAAACAGTACTAAGTCATCGCGGTGAATAGCCACTTCACTGGGGCAATATCCCAGAATGTTGGCGATTTGCTGACTATGAACACCACGAATTTTGTGCAGTTCTTGACTACTGTATTGGCTAATACCTTGGGCCAACGTTTGGCCACCAGTGCTCTGCACCAGTACTGCATCACCCTTATCAAAATCGCCATTAATAGCGGAGATCCCAGACGGTAATAGTGAAGCGCCGCGCGCCAGCAGCGCCTGTTCGGCGCCGCCATCAATCACTAACTGGCCGCGCGGTTTTAAACTGTGGCGTAACCAATGTTTCTTGGCGCTAACACGTTCCTGTTGCTTGTGGAACAAGGTGCCACATTGGCGGTTGGCCAGTAATTCATCAAAAGTTGCCGCTTTCTGGCCATTGATAATCAGGGTATCAATACCGGCACGGGTTGCTTTATCGGCGGCCTGAATTTTCGTCTGCATGCCGCCGGTACCAATAGCATGGTGGCTGCCACCGGCCATCGCATAAATCTGTGGTGTAATTTGCGTAACCTGTGGCACCAGCTCAGCGTCAGGTTCAGTACGTGGGTTGGCGGTATAGAGGCCGTCGATATCCGAGCAGATTAATAAGGCATCAGCATCAGCCAGAATCGCCACCATCGCCGCCAGATTATCGTTATCGCCGACCTTTAACTCGGCCGTGGCAACGGTATCATTCTCGTTAACAATGGGTAGCACCTGATTCGCCAGCAAAGTGCGCAGGGTATTATCGATATTCAGATAACGGCGGCGATCTTTTAAATCGTCATGGGTCAGCAGGATCTGTGCACAGTCAAAATCAAATAGCTGTGCCCAGCTTGCCATCATCCGACTCTGCCCCACTGCCGCCATTGCCTGTTTCACGTTAATTGGCAACGGCAACTGCTTATAGCTAATGGCATTGCGACCTGCGGCGACACTGCCTGACGACACCAGCACCACCTCAGTACCGGCCGCCCGGCACTCGGCAATAAAGCGGGCGATAGATAACAAATACCGGGTAGAGCAGCCGGCTGCATTAGGCGCAATCAGCGCACTGCCTACTTTTAAAACGATCCGTTTCCAGCCACACACCGCCATCTTCGCTACCTGCTTACCAACATCTGCTTTGGGTTATTCTGCTGGTCCAAAGCTTAATCTTTGGCAGTCTATATGTCTAACGCTATTTCTATCAGCGAATCCGCAAATTCAGCAATCATTCATACCCTTAAACTAAACTGCTATATACTTAGCGCCAATTGCGTAATGGAGAAACAAGATGAAAGCAAAAGTTGCACTAGTAGCCGTGATGTCTGGCAGCCTGGTCTTAGCCGGCTGTGCCACTACCGATAACCAAAATACCACCCGCGGTGCAGCCATCGGTGCGGTAGCCGGTGCTATTGCAGGTAAAGCGACTGGCAACCATAAAAACAAAAGGGTGGTTATTGGTGCCGCGGTCGGTGCTTTAGCCGGTGCGGCCGTTGGCAGCTATATGGATAACCAGGAGAAGGCGCTGCGCGAAGAGCTAAAAGGTTCAGGTGTGGGCGTACAACGTGACGGTGACCGTTTAGTGTTGGATATTCCGGCGCAACTGACTTTTGATATTAACCGCTCTGATATTCGCCCCAGCCTGTATCCGGCATTAAACGATATCGCCAAGGTCTTACGTGACTATCCGAAAACCATGGTGGTAGTCGCCGGTCATACTGATGATACCGGTCCGTATCAGTTTAATATGAACCTGTCACGCGCCAGGGCTGAGTCAGTACAAAGCTATCTGGTGGCGCAAGGTGTGCAACCAATCCGTATTGAAACCATCGGTTATGGCCCGGATCGGCCGGCGTTTCAGAATAACTCAGAAGCCAACCGCGCGCGCAACCGCCGGGTAGAAGTGCATATCGAACCGATCGTCGAGTAATTTCTTGTGCTAAAGACACAACGCCCGGCTAAGCCGGGCGTTGTGTTTTACAGCTGTCTATTTTACAGCTGACTATTCAGCAAAGGCTTTTTTTACAAAATTTGGCAGGGCGCCGGCCGCCTTATGTACCTCAACATTGTAGTACTCGGTACTAAAGGGTGCAGCCGCCGCATCGGCTTCGCGGAAACCGTTAAATTCACCGCTTTTCTTCGCCAGCGTACAGGTCCACCAACCTGATGGATACACCATTTGCGGGAAGTTTAGTGTTTGCAGGCTGGCAAAGCCGGCGTCGCTCATGGCCTGACGCATTGCTTTTAATAATGGCATATGGATCAGTGGCGATTCGCTTTGTTGCACCAGAATACCGTCAGTCGCTAAGGCCGCCACACAGCTGGCATAGAAGGCGCGGTTAAACAGGCCTTCACCCGGACCAATAGGATCAGTCGAGTCGACAATAATCACATCAATAGAGCCCGGCGCAGCTTCGCGCATAAATTTAATACCATCTTCAAACTTCAGCGTTGCGCGCGAGTCATTGTTTGATGCGCACAGTTCCGGGAAGTACTTTTCTGCCATCCGGGTCACCTGCTCATCGATATCGATTTGTGTTACCCGCTCTACGCCAGGATGCTTTAACACCTCGCGCAGGGTACCGCAATCACCGCCGCCGATAATCACCACATTCTTCGGATTCGGATGGGTAAACAGCACCGGATGACTGAGCATTTCGTGATACAGGAAGTTATCCCGGCTGCTAAGCATAATCACATCATCAATCACCATTAAATTGCCAAAATGAGTGGTTTCATACATGGCAATTTTCTGAAAGGGTGACTGCACTTCATCCAGTTTCCTGGTAATGGCTAAGCCAAACACACTACCGCTGTCGGCAAACACCTCGGTTAGCCACTTTTTGTCATCAAATACTGACATTATTACCCCCTGCAACGTATAAGGCGCGTATTTTGCCTTCGATAGCGCTGACATACAAATTTTTCGGCTTTTTTGCTGCACCTTGCGGCTAATGGCTTTAAACTATAGCAGTTAATTTTTTTGAGGAAAGACAATGGCAGACTGGGGTTTTGAGAAGGCACGTTCCATCTATAACGTAGCCGTGTGGAGTGAAGGCTATTTTGATGTGAACAAGGCTGGTGATCTGATTGCCTACCCGGATCAGGATCACAGTAAGCCAGGTATTAGCTTTCCGGAGTTGACGCAACGCTTTAAGGAAGAAGGCCTGACGCTGCCGGTATTGGTACGCTTTACCGATATTCTGCAGCATCGGGTAGATACCTTAATTAAGTCTTTCCAACGCGCCAAAGCCGAAAAAGAATATCAGGGCCAATACACTGCAGTATATCCAATCAAGGTAAACCAGCAATTCTCAGTAGTTAAGCGCCTGATTAGCCATGATAGCGGCAAAGTCGGCCTGGAAGCCGGTAGTAAGCCAGAGTTGATGGCGATCCTTGGCGTAACCGAGCAGCCGCTGCAAATCGTCTGTAACGGCTATAAAGATAGCGAGTTCTTGCGCCTGGCGACCATTGGTCAGATGATGGGCCATACTGTCTATGTGGTTGTTGAAAAGCTGTCAGAGCTAAAAACCCTGCTACGCGAAATCGATAATCTGGGTGCGGCGCCACGGATCGGGATCCGTATTCGCTTAAACTCGGTCGGCAAAGGCAAATGGCAAAATACCGGTGGTGAAAAAGGTAAATTTGGCCTCACCGCCACTCAGGTATTGCAAGCCATCGATATTCTGCGTGATGCCGGCAAGTTAGACCTGCTGCAGCTGGTGCACTTCCATATCGGCTCGCAAATTGCCAATATCCGCGATATTCACAATGCGATCCGCGAATGTGCCCGTCACTACGCTGAACTGCGTACCCTCGGCGTGCCTATTACCACAGTAGACGTCGGCGGCGGTTTAGGTGTCGATTACGAAGGTTCGAAATCTCGCTCTGCCTGTTCGATGAACTACACCATGTACGAATATGCCCGCAACGTGGTTAATGGTTTAAAAGAAGTTTGTGACGAGTACGACTTACCACATCCGAATATTATCACCGAGTCTGGCCGGGCGATGACCGCACACCATGCAGTGCTGGTAACCGATGCCATCGATATCGAACGGGCGCCTGGTTTAGTGAACCTGCCGGAGCCAAGCGAAGACGCGCCGACAGTCATTTTAGGGATGTGGGATGCCTACAACAATGTTACGCCACGTAGTGCCGTCGAGTCTTACCATGATGCTGTCCACTACTTTACCGATGCCCATGCCCAGTATGTGCATGGCCTGCTGACGTTACAAGATTGGTCGCTGTTAGAGCAGCTGTACTTTGCCACCATTAATAAGGTACGGGCGAATCTGGATCTGAATGCCCGCTCGCACCGCGCGATTCACGATGAGTTAAATGAAAAACTGGCTGATAAGCTGTTCGTTAACTTCTCGCTGTTCCAGTCCATGCCGGATGCCTGGGGTATTGATCAGCTGTTCCCGGTAATGCCGCTGGAGCGGATGACGGAGCCACTGAATCACCGCGCCATTATTCAGGATATTACCTGTGACTCTGACGGCATGCTGAAGAGCTATGCGGATGGCAATGGTATCGAATCCAGCCTGCCGCTGCCGGAATACAAGGACGATCAGCAATATCTGCTTGGTATGTTTATGGTTGGCGCCTATCAGGAAATTCTGGGTGATCTGCACAACCTGTTTGGTGATACCGATTCAGTGCATGTCGAACTGACCGAAGATGGCAGTTACAAGCTGACCAATATTATCAAGGGTGATACGGTAGCCGATGTGCTGCGCTATGTGCAGTTTGATGCCAAGAAGCTGATTGCCTCTTACACCAAACAACTGGCTAAACTGGATCTGCAGGATGAGCGTAAAGATGAACTGCTGGATGAGCTGAAAGCCGGCGTTTATGGTTACACCTACTTCGAAGATTAAGCTAGAATAGGCACTGATCGGAGGTGTAACCACTTACACCTCCCCATTTAGCCGGTGGTATTGCCACCTGAAAATGAGATAAGTGCCTTATGTTAAATTGGTTACCGCACCCGATAAAGGGGTCGCTTTCCTTTCTGCTGTATGTCGTCAATACCTTATTTTGGTTTGTACCCATTATGTTATTGGCGATTCTGAAACTCCTGCCGATCCAACGCTGGCAAGCCTGGATGACCTATCTGCTGGATGCGATGGCGGTAGCCTGGATCAGCGTCAATAACCTGACGACCCGTATTTTTACCTCGATCAAGTGGCGGGTTGAAGGACTGGAAAAACTGTCGCGTAAAGACTGGTATTTGATTATCGCCAACCATCAATCCTGGGCCGATATTTTAATTCTGCAGAATATTTTTAACCGCAAGATCCCCTTTATTAAATTCTTCCTGAAAAAAGAACTGCTGTATGTGCCCTTTATGGGCCTGGCCTGGTGGGCGCTGGATTTCCCCTTTATGAAGCGCTATAGCAAACAATTGCTGCAAAAACGTCCGGAACTACAGGGCAAAGATATCGAAACGACACGTAAAGCCTGCGCCAAATTCCGCTTTAAGCCGGTATCTGTGATGAATTTTGTCGAAGGCACCCGCTTTACCCGTGATAAGCATGACCGCCAGCAGTCGCCTTTCCGGCATCTGTTAAAACCCAAGGCTGGTGGCACCGCCTTTGTGCTGGGGGCAATGGGCGAACAATTACACAAACTGCTGGATGTGACCATTCACTATCCCGGTGGCATTCCGACATTTTGGGATTATATTTCCGGCAAGGTTCATGCTATAACAGTCAATATTAAGGTACTGCCTATTGCCAAAGAGTTAATAGGTGACTACCACGATCAGGCGTATCGTGAGCGCTTTCAGCAGTGGCTTAACCAGTTATGGTTGGAGAAAGACCAGCAACTGGCCAGGCTAGAGACAGGCGCAGGCAAATAACGGAGTGTGTCAGCGATGCTAAGCTTTTTACCCGGATTTTTACTGTTACCGATCAGCTTTAGTTTGTTTGCTTTGAATCTGGCATTCTGGGGCATAGTGGTCACCCCGCTTGGCATCCTGAAACTACTGTTACCCTTTAAAGCTGCGCACCGGCTGATAGCCGCTCTTGGCCGGCGCTGCTACCGGGGCTGGACGGCGGTGAACACCTTTTTAATTAACCTGTTTAATGATGTCGACTGGCAAATCAGCGGTCAGCAGCAGTTGGATAAAGACAGCTGGTATTTGCTGATCGCCAACCATAAGAGCTGGGTTGATATTCCGGTGGTCAGTACCTTTGCTTATCACCTGATCCCAGAGCCAAAATTCTTTTTAAAAGATGAATTAAAATGGGTACCCTTCCTTGGCACTGGCTGTTGGGCACTGGATATGCCCTATATGAAACGCTATAGCGCCGCGACTTTGGCCAAACATCCTGAGCTTAAAGGCAAGGATATCGAAACCACCCGAAAAAGCTGTGCTAAGTTTGTGCATACGCCAACCACCATCATCAACTTTGTTGAAGGCAGCCGCTGCACCCCGGAAAAACAGCGCGCCAAAAACAGTCCCTTTACCCATTTGCTGCCCCCCAAAGCCGGCGGTATTGCCTTTACACTGGCCAGTATGGGCGAGCAGTTTAATGCCATCCTGGACGTCACGCTGATTTACCCGGATAACACCCAGCATATTGCGCTGGATATGCTAATGGGACGGTTAAAGCGGGTGGTGATCCAGGCCGAGATCCTGCCGGTTGATACCGCAGTCATTGGTGATTATTTTAATGATCCGGTATTTCGCGATAACTTCCAGCAATGGCTGAACCAGCGCTGGCAGCGTAAAGATCAGCAAATTGAGTGCTATCTGAAGCAGAGCCAACGCAGCTTACAGGCTACACCGGTCAGCCAAAGCTGACGTATCACGCCAGGCCCGGATTAAAAAGTTTCGCGGCGTGATCTGATAAGCACAAAACACCGACAGCTGTACCTGATAACCCTGTTGTTGCAGGTACAACGCCCGATCCAGTACCAGATATAGCTCCAGCGGCCGGCGAAACAGATGCCGCACCGCATCAATACGTTGCAGCTGCAGATACGCCTCGTCAGCCCTCGCCAACAAAGCGTGATCATCGATAACCGCCGGTAACGGCAGTTGTTGCAGCTGCGCCGCATAGGCCAAAAAGGCGCTAAAGTCACCGCTAAACCAGTGCTTAGGTAAAGATGGCAGCGGCTGATAGCTGGCATCAGCCGTCAGTTCAGTGCGCAATAACTGATACGCCAGCCGCCAGCTGACTTCAGTTTGCCGCAGCCGCGCGACCCGTTCACCACCGGTAACCTGCGCCTGTACCGCCAGTTTCAGATCCTGGCGGCTTAGCTGCAGATTATGCTGCTGTGCCAGCGCCGATAACGGCTGATAATGTGCAGCGGCAATCAGATGATAACAACAAGGCGCCAGCTGCAGGGCTTGCGCGCCCACGGCAACGGCATCTGTTATTAACTGCAGATGTAAGTCACCACAGGCATGTAAAGCGACCAGCTGTTGCTGCGGCGACAGCACTGCCCGTCCCGCTGGCGTCAGCACATCGGCACAAACAAAGCGCTGCGGCAATTGAAATTGCGCTGCCAGTGCCTCGCCCTGCCGGCACAATTCGGCCTGCCATTCAATACTGGTCACCTGCCGGCCCTGCGCCGCCAGTAGCCGCCCCAGATGGCCTTTGCCGGCACACCATTCCAACAGCGGCAGCTCCGACGGGGCGAGCTGCTGACAAAAATGCTGAATTTGCGAGAGTTTACGCCCGCCGATACTATTGGTCAGCCAAAATGGCCACTCGGGTAAGGCCTCTGTCGGCTCAACCTGCTTGGTCGCCGGTAGCGCAAAGAGTTCTGGGAAAAAGGCGCCAAACAGCTGCTGTTGCTGCTCTGGGTTATCTTCCAGTGCGGCCAACTCGGTAAACGATAAGCTCTGTAGCAGGCTGTTCAGTTCATCATCAAAGGGTAAAGCAGCGAGCGCCATCGGCTGTAACTGCCAATAGCGCTGATAGCGGTGCAGCACAGCGGCAACCTGAGTAAACAGCTTACCCAGCTCAGCATCACTGCAGCTAAAGGCACTCAACAAGCGGCCTTAGTACAGCAGCGCATAGAGTTTACGCCGGTACTGGCTGGCCAGCGGATCGCCCTTGGGCAAGGCCGCCAGGATATCTAAAAACAGCTTTTTGCTTTGTCCAAAGTTCAGGTCCTGCTGCAGAATTTGCAGCAGCAACGCCAATGCCTCTTCTGAGCGTAAGACGGCCTGGTACTGCACGGCTAATTGCTCTTTTAAACTGTTATCCGCCGGTGCTGCTGCCAGCCGGGCTTCCAACGCCTGGATCTCCGGTGTATTGCTGGCCTGCTGCGCCAACTCCAGCTTGGCCAGTACGGTTTTATATAAGGCGTCCTGATCGGCCAGCCGCACTTCAGCCAGCAATTTTTCCGCCTGGGTTAACTGGCCAAGGCCAATAGCGGTATCGGCTAACCAGAGTTTAACTTCTACCCGCTCTGGCGCCAGCGTCAGCGCTTCGGCCAGCAGCGGATAAGCTTCAGCGAGTTGCTGCTGTGCCAAATATTGCTGCGCTTTGGCAATCAACTCATCTTCCGGTTTTGGCAGATAAGCCGCCAGCCGGGTCAGAATTTGCTGTTCGGTCTCAGCACCGGCAAAACCATCGACCGGCCGGCCATCTTTAATCAGCATGACGGTAGGCAGTGATTGCACACCAAACTGCATCGCCAGATCCTGCTCCTGATCGCAATTTACTTTGGCCAGACACAATTGCTGTGGGTACTGACGGACAATTTTTTCCAATACCGGACTTAACTGCTGACAAAGCGCACTGCGCGCCGACCAGAACTGGAAGATCACCAGCTGCTGTAACGAACGGTCCAGCACTTCGCGGGCATTCATCAGGCTGACATCAACGATAGGGTTTTGCATACATCACTTCCTTAGCTTTAACTCCCTGTACTATGGTGGCGACTTGCCGCTTTTCAAAGCAGTAAAGAAGTCTAAAAGCATGAAAAAGGCATCGACTTTCCGCTGCCATTACCGTAAATTAATCAGGCGCACCATAAAAGCCTCAGAGCTAACCACTAAAGCGCCGGTAAGGTTCGCCAATACCGTTCAGCCAACCACGTAGCACAAGGTAGCATTTAGGCTGCCAACAGCGTTCTGTACCCGAAAAACAGGCGCTTTGACCTCTGTAAAATGATGAGACCTGACTATGACAAGCCAATCCAAACATGCCGAGATGTTATCGGGCGCAGCAATGGTGATCCGTGCGCTGGCCGATGAAGGGGTAGAATACGTCTATGGCTATCCCGGTGGCGCTGTATTGCATATCTACGATGCGTTATTTCAGCAAAATAAAGTAAAACACGTGCTGGTGCGCCACGAACAGGCCGCGACCCATATGGCCGATGCCTATGCCCGTGCCACCGGTAAAGCCGGCGTGGTACTGGTTACCTCCGGCCCGGGTGCCACTAATGCAGTAACCGGTATCGCCACCGCCTATATGGACTCAATCCCGATGGTGGTGCTGACCGGCCAGGTGATGAGCCATCTGATTGGTGAAGATGCGTTCCAGGAAACCGATATGCTGGGCATTTCCCGCCCTATTGTGAAACACAATATGTCGGTGCGTCGCCCCGAGGATATTCCGTACCTGATTAAGAAGGCGTTTTACATTGCGCAAAGCGGCCGGCCGGGCCCGGTGGTGCTGGATATCCCGAAAGATATGACGATTCCGAGCAATAAGTTTCCGTATCATTACCCGGACGAAATTAAGCTGCGCTCTTATCAGCCAAAACTAAAAGGCCATAGCGGCCAGATTAAAAAAGCGGTTAGCGCGCTGTTGGCAGCGAAAAAGCCGGTGCTGTACTCCGGCGGCGGTGTGATTATGGGTGGCGCTGCCGCCGAGCTGACTGAACTGGCGCAATACCTGAACCTGCCGGTGACCAATACCCTAATGGGGCTGGGTGCCTATCCGGGTGAGGATAAGCAGTTTATCGGTATGCTGGGGATGCATGGCAGCTATGAGGCAAATCAGGCCATGCACCATGCCGATCTGATCCTGGCGGTCGGCGCCCGCTTTGACGACAGGGTCACTAACAACACCAAAAAATTCTGTCCAAATGCCACCATTATCCATATCGATATTGACCCGGCTAGTATCTCAAAAACCATTAATGCCCATATCCCTATTGTTGGCCTGGTACAGCCAGTGCTGGAAGAAATGCTGGCAACTGTGAAGCAGAAAAAGAAAAAGCTGGATAGCAGTGCACTGGAGCAATGGTGGCAGCAGATTAATGACTGGCGTGCTGTACATGGTGGCCGCTATGACACCACCTCTGCACTGCTAAAACCCCAACACGTGATAGAGCAGGTCAGCAAGATCACCAAGGGCGAGGCCTTTGTCTGCAGTGATGTCGGCCAGCATCAGATGTTTGCCGCCCAGTACTACAAATTTAATAAACCAAACCGCTGGATCAACTCCGGCGGCCTTGGCACCATGGGTTTTGGCTTGCCGGCAGCGATGGGCGTCAAGCTGAATTTCCCGCAGGCGGATGTGGTCTGTGTCACCGGCGAAGGCTCAATTCAGATGAACATTCAGGAGCTGTCGACCTGCAAGCAATATGGTTTGGGGGTGAAGATTATCAACCTGAATAACGGCTATCTGGGCATGGTTAAGCAGTGGCAGGATATGAACTATGAGTCGCGCTACGCCAGTTCCTATATGGACTCGTTACCTGACTTTATCAAACTGGCTGAAGCCTATGGCCATGTTGGCATCCGGGTCACCAAACCGGAAGAGCTGCAACCGGCGCTGCAGCGCGCCTTTGTCGAGCTCAAAGATCAGCTGGTGTTTCTGGATATCCATATCGATCCGAAAGAGCATGTTTACCCGATGCAAATTCCGGGCGGTGCGGTCAATGAGATGTTTTTAAGTAAGACAGAGAGGACTTAAGCATGCGGCATATTATTTCTGTATTACTGGAAAACGAATCCGGCGCCCTGGCACGTTTGGTCGGCCTGTTTGCACAGCGAGGCTATAATATCGACTCGCTGACCGTGGCGCCGACAGAAGATCCGACGCTGTCGCGTTTAACGCTGGTGACCCATGGCAATGATCAGGTGATCGAGCAAATTACCAAGCAACTGCATAAACTGATTGAAGTGGTAAAACTGACGGATTTGAGCGAGGCTGCCCATATCGAGCGCGAGCTGATGCTGGTCAAGGTGAAAGCCGTCGGCGAGCAGCGGGATGAAGTGAAACGCAGTGCCGATATCTTCCGCGGCCAGATCGTCGATGTCTCTGCCACTACCTACACTGTGCAACTGGTCGGCACCAGTGACAAACTGGATGCCTTTATTCAGGCATTAAGCGGTACCCAGATCCTGGAAGTAGTGCGCAGCGGCGTCTCTGGCATCTCCCGCGGCGAAAAGACACTGGCGCTTTAAAAGAATTCAAGGCCGCATTTAATATTGCATTATGCGGCCTTCAACATACTACACGGCGTGAGCAGACTATCGTTTAAATAACTCAATATTATGCCTGTCGCGAACTTGTTTAAAGATTTCTTCTGCCAAATGCTCATGTGCTGCTGCGCGGAATTGTTTATCGGTCATCACACGGGAGAAAATTTCATCATTGTTTTCCATCCGATCAATAAACAGTTCGTCCAACATACGTTCTAAATAAGCTGCGAAATTTGGTAAGTTATTTGCCTTGGCGGCTTCAACAATTTTATCATTCAGCTGCGCACTGGCAGTTATCTGGTCGAAGAATAGCTGATCAGCCTCAGTAAAATCAGTACCAAAGCGTTCGTTAAGCTTATTTACTAATGATGATAGCGTTACCGGCTCTTCCTTAACCCTGCTGGTACCAACGTCAGTTGGCCCTTTCAGTGGATAAGCCTCACCCTTGCTTAAATCAATAGAACCATCGGTCAATTGCTGTAAGCGAAAATAACGCAGCGCCACTTCGTCATCCAGCACAAAAGCTAAACCATTTCCTGGTGGTGGTAGCTTGGTAATCAAACTCCGCACAAAGGCGTACAGCTTCTCAAGCTCGCTGTCCTGATACGGAATAATTTGCGACAAAAAAGCGTAAAGATTGCGATATGCCGTTAACTGCCCGCGAAATTCTTCGCGCTCATCCTCCTCCAGGCCGTTAAAGCGCGCCACGACAGTATCCAACAGGGCATTCATAACCTGATGATCAGTTGCTGAGTGCTCTCGTTTACCTTTGTACCAAACTTCAGCAAAAGCATTCACATCATCCGGCGTGAAAATCGCCCGAGTCACCAATTTGTGCTGCAACGCCGATAGCTGATGCACATCAGCATTCTCACCGACCGGGGTCGTTTCGTAATAAGGCTTAAATGCCTGATAAATATCATCCTCATTGTTAGCAAAATCCAACACAAAAGTGCGAGCCTTGCCGGGTGCCATACGATTAAGGCGTGATAATGTTTGCACTGCCTGTACGCCAGCCAGGCGTTTTACCACATACATGGTCTGTAGCAACGGCTGGTCGAACCCTGTTTGATACTTTTCAGCTACCAGCAGAACGCGATAATCATCCCGCTCAAAGGTTTCCGGTAGTTCGCTCTCGGCTAAGCCATCATTCATTGCAACTTCGGTATAGGATGCACCGGGATCGTCCGGGTCTTCTACACTCCCTGAAAAGGCCACTAAGGACCGAATCCCACTGTAACCGTTATCTTTTATATAGCGATCAAACGCGAGTTTATACTTTACTGCCGCCAAGCGGGAACCAGTAACAACCATGGCTTTGGCGCGGCCGCCAAGCTCATGCATCACGAAAAGGCGGAAGTGCTCTACTATCACTGACACCACTTGATCAATATTCACCGGATGCAATTCCATATAGCGGCTTAATGCCTTAGCCGCTTTTTTGCGCGGTACTTCAGGGTCATTCTCTATCTGCTTAATCAAACCGAAGAACCGTTTGTAAGTCGTGTAGTTTTGCAACACATCCATAATAAAGCCTTCTTCGATGGCCTGACGCATTGAATACTCATGAAACGGCGAAGTACCCGATGGTCCTGGCTCATCAAACAATGCTTTAGTTTTAAATTTTGGTGTGGCGGTAAAAGCAAAAAAGCTTAGGTTAGGTTGCCGGACACGGCTAAGGGACTCACGCAATATTGCGGCCCGGGCAGCGTCTGACAACGTATCGTCTTCCTCTTCTGATAACTGCGCGGCAATCGCAGCTTCAATACCATCTTTATTTAACATGCCACGCAGCGCGGTAGCGGTTTCACCGCTTTGAGACGAATGCGCTTCATCTACTATCACCGCAAAGCGTTTACCTGCGGTGTCAATCTTAATACTGTTACCTTTACTCTCCAGAGTAGAAAGCGCCTGCGAAATAAACGGAAACTTCTGCAGCGTAGTGATAATAATTGGCGTGCCTTTGGACAGCGCAGCAACCAACTGCTGAGTATTCTCGTCAATCTTTTCCACCACACCGGTTTTGTGTTCAAACTGATAAATCGTATTTTGTAATTGCTGATCCAACACACGTCTATCTGTTACCACTATGACAGAATGAAACACCTTTTCATCATCGTCACTGTGCAAGCTCGCCAACCGATGAGCCAGCCAGGCAATAGAATTCGATTTTCCTGAACCGGCAGAGTGTTGGATCAGATAGTTCCGGCCAGAGCCGTAAGTACGCGCATGCGTTACCAATTTACGCACTACATCCAATTGATGATAACGCGGAAAAATCATGGTTTCTTTGCGGATGGTGCGCACACCCTTATCTGTTTTTACCTGCCGCTCTTTTACTTCCAAATGCATAAAACGCTGCAAAATGTCCATCAGGCTGTCACGTTGCAAAACGTCATCCCACAAATAATGTGTTTTCCAGTTATTCTCCACTGGTGGATTACCAGCGCCATAAGCATGGCCTCGGTTAAAAGGCAAAAATACGGTATCTTTACCTTTCAGCCGGGTGGTCATCCAAACCTCATCCGGATCGGCTGCAAAATGCACCAAGGCACGTTTTTTAAAGGCAAACAGTAAGTCACGCTCATCCCTGTCTTGCTTATATTGGCTAACCGCATCGGCAGCACGTTGGCCCGTTAGTGGGTTTTTCAACTCGACGGTAGCGATTGGTAAGCCGTTCAAACTAAGGGTTAAGTCGATAATGCAGCGACGGTTCTTGCCGCCAGCCATTTTCAGAACTGACGTAAACGCTAGCTGCCGTGTTACGGTTAAGCGGTTCTTAGCGTAATCTGCGGCGGCTTGTAAATTCATGCCCGAGTTAGGCCGGAAATTAGCCAAGCGGAAAGTTTTGCCATAGCATTTGAAACCATAACGCAGCACATGCAAAGTGCCCTTGATATCCAATTCTTTAACCAGACTATCAAGCACTGTAGCTGCTGTTCTATCGCCTAATAACGCCTGCAATTGGCCCCACTTTGCCGGCTGGCTGTCTTGCAGAAACCCCGTGACATCATCAGGAAACATTGCCAGCGCTTCGTCATAAGCCTGTGCACTGCGCTGCTGATAACCTCCAGCGGCGAGTAGGCCGGTTTCAATCGCAGTTTCAAACGCAGCCTCGTTATATGCCGGCATTAAGTTAGTTCCTTATAATCATATTCCACACTCAACGCCCGCAGCATTGAAAATACATTTTGATAGGTAACACCAAACTGAATACATACGTCTGGTAGTTTTATCTGATTACGCGCTTCAGGGCGCGATTCTTCCAGCGTCACCACAATATGGCCATATACTCTGGCATAGGCGACTAACCAACCATCTGCACCGGTCGCAAACTTAGCTTTGGCACCATCGTGAAACTGCGGATTACGCTGCACCCAAAGCATTACCTCGGTATAAGCCGCCACGACGTCTGCATTACTACAACTTAAAAAGAAGTTGGCAGGTACATCGTTATGTACCCATGCCACTAATTTGTCGTCCTCGCGGCCCTGCAGCAACTCTTGCCGGTTCCGATCCAGGCTGTACACATGGCCACGGTGATGCTGTGCTAGTAAACTTCGCCAAAAACCAGGGCATAAATCGAAGGCATAGTAACTGTTCTTGGCAGTGATCAGGACATCCGAATCGAGGATATAGCTCATCGTGGTAACTCCATTCCCAGACGTTGGGCATATTCCTGAAAAGCTCCGCCGTTTAATCCGGTTAGCTCGTAAGCTTCTTTAAAGCCAATTCTGCCTTCCCTTGCTGCCCGAATAACCTGAGTGGCAAACATACCGCCTACGCGTGTATTTTGGTTGTTATAAAAGTCGCCACCACCCGCTGATGCTTGCTTTTTGCGGCGTTCTTGCTGGGTGTAAGCTTCATAGAAATCAAAGAAAAATTGCCGCTCTGTCAGGCGTAAATCCATGGCTCGGCGACCAACCACGATAGGGCTTACTTTAAACCGGCGCGCTAACAACTCAAACGGCGCCGCTTCGCGTTGTACGCCAGGCCAGCATGCGCGAATCTCGGCCTCCGGCACCAAAAACTCAGCAGCAGCTTTGTCACAAAATAGTTCTACCTCACCACCAGTAGGGAAGATACCTTGAAAGCCTGACACGCCAGAGCCTGCAGCACCCAACCATAAATGGGCTAACTCGTGTGCCAGAGTAAACATTTGCGCAGATTTCGCATCGGCACCATTAACAAAAATAAGTGGTGCATAATCATCACTCAAAGCAAAACCGCGAAACTCTTCCACATTTAGCGCCCGGTGCGTGTTGTTGGCGACTACTCCATTAATTACCGCCATTACCCCCAGTGCTTCAACGGCGCTACGCAGCACGCTCAGCGCTTCTGTCCAGGTACGGGCACTGGCGGCCCAACCGTGTTCTAACCCCAATAAACGGCGCATTTCACGGCCGATTGCTGCGGGGTTATCACTCAGCCTGGCACTGCCAACAAAAGCCAGGGGCTCTGCTTCGCTTTCCAGCCGGGTTTCACGCAGCCAGGCCTGACGGCGCTGCATCGCATAAATGGTATCAAGCAGTTCGGGGCTGGCAGAGCCTACATAACGATTGTCCAGGGTACGAAAATCAGAAATAGGCATAGGAATATGCGGCGGCTCTGGCAAAAACAAATAGCCAAACGGCACGTGTGTCGCTTTAGCAAAGTCTTCTAACTGCTTAAACGTAGGCAATACTGCACCGCGCTCCCAGTCTGCCAGCTTAGGGAACTTAGCTACTAAATCTTCTATAGCTAAATGCGCGCGCTGCCGCGCCCACTGCATTAATTCAGGATTTACCGCCACACGGTTCATAACATCACCTCCGGCCTCATTATAGCCAGCTGTGCTCCACCCGTCAGTATGGCGTTTCTAGTGCTATAACAAGTTGGCAGCACAGTAACAGACATTAATCGAGCGCCAACTTACCAGTAATAGCTGAAGTGATTAAAGCAGCTCGGTATTCATTCAACTGTGATATGGAGCGCAATATTGATTCGGTCACAACTCCATGATTTTGATCTGACTCCAAGCATAGTTGTTGAATTCTAGCTGCTTCGTCTAATGGTGGCATTGGGACTGAAACGTCCTTTAGCTGTTGACTGTCTATTCCACTTATCGTCACCTGCTTAGTAATTGATAGAAAAAACGCTCGACAAACAGATGATTGAAAATAATACGATAAAAAGTCTGAAAGCTTATCAGCAGAAATTGGTCTGATTCTTATCATTGAACTCTCGAATAAGTGATTTTCTTCCAACTTATTGATCTTTACTGCTTTTCCAGAACCTTCAAATACTAATGATCTTCGCGCAATCAAGAAATCACCTTCTTTTAGACCCCATTTTTTCACTTCTGAATCACTTGCCAACACTCGATCCTTAGTTCCACCATCGAATGTTACCGCTCTAAACGCTTCTCCCATTTGTACAAAAGCAAATCCATCGGGTGAGAATTGTTCTTTCGGCTTGTAAAGACCGTTGATCGTTCCTCCATCCAATAAAAAACGTAAGCGTTTTACCTCCCAATGCGCCGGAATATCTCCCAACCAGTCAATACCGGAGGGTTTCATAGGTGCATTAGGATTGAGCCCCTTGGTTACAGCTTGGGTAATTAACGCTTGGCGCTTTTCGGCTAACCGCTCCAGCAAAGCACGTTTTTTTTCTATCAAGCCATCTATTTGCGCAGTTTTTTGATCCAGAAATTGCGCTATTCGTTGCTGGGCTTTTAACGGCGGCAAAACCAAAGGAGCAGCTTTAACCTTCTCTGCTGTAAAGTGAGCGATGGTAGCAACATTACACACCATTTCTACATACCCTGACACCTTGAGAAAGGTGAACCAGTAGTAGATAAACTCAGGAAGAATTTTACTATAGCTTTGGGGGCGAAGACGGTTTATGGCGTTCTGAAAATAGTAGTCATCGTTACTACTAAAAATCGCCGTACGGCCTGCATCACCACCTTCACTTACCAAAATATCGCCCGCACAAAGTCTAAATCGCTCGCGCTCACTGGGCCTAATCCACATACGAAATTCATGGGACAAGTCGACGCCCGTTTTTGAAATATTTATTGCTCGTAAATACGGTTTAAGCTCATCCTGTTCAGAAACAGGATCATTCTGCAACATCTTGCCAAGCTGAACGTCGCAGTACTTTCCAACGGTAGCCTTAATCCAGTCTTCGGGGACCGATTCAAGTAAATTCACATGCAACCTCTTTATCTATTCTTCTTGATCGGCATTATTTACTATTACGATTTTCGATAACCAACCGCAATGGTGCTGGAGAGCCATTTATCATGTCACCAACCCTTTTAACATCTGGGCAATTTCATCTTCCAGCGCGGTGATTTCCTGCTCAATTTGGTCCAGCGGCCGTGGTGCCTTATACACATAGAAATGACGATTTATGGGTATTTCATACCCCACTTTGGTTTTACTATAATCCACCCAGGCATCGGGTACGTGCGGCAGTACTTCTTGTGCCATGTAAGCTTCAATGTGTGCTTTAAATGCAGCGACCAGCTCATCGTTGGGTTTATCCGGGCCAAACTTCATTGGCAATGGCAGTACAGTACCTGTCGGTAGCGGGATATTTTCGGTATCGCGCAGTTCGCTGTCAGCTTCTGGGTAACCTTTACTGTCTCGGCAAATCGCCGCCGCTGGATCTCGCTCCCCCAAGGCATTAAAAATGGCTTTTTTAACCGTTGCAGGTATTTTCAGTCCGGCTTTTTTGCTGGCGGCAGTTAAGTCGGCATCAAACCTGGCGCGGTCGTTATATTGGCCTTTGTTGCTAAGCGTGGTTAACAGTGTCCGAATGGCCTGTTGCAGTTCAAGCCCTTGGGCGATTTCTTCTGCAGCGGCCGCTTCGTTCTTACGCTTTTTCGAACTGGCCAGATTAACAAAGGCCGTTTGTTCGTCCAGCCGGGCAATACGTTCCGGGCTTGCCAAAAAATTCATCCGTAATGGCCGCTCTACTGTCACTTTAAGAAAGCCAAATTCACGATTTTCAAAAATGCGCGACACGACGCGGGTTTCACGCTCACCGGTTTTATGATCGGTTATTACCTCGGCGGTGGCACCGTCCTGATAGCTGCCGTACAACTTTGTCAGCTCACGGATCTGCTCTTCGGTGATTTCATTGCGCTTGTTGTTCAGGCTCTTTTTCATCCGCTGGCAAAACCGTGTGCCATCAATCAACTGCACTTTGCCACGCCGCTCCGGCGCTTTGCGGTTAGTCACCAGCCAAACATAGGTGAATATGCCGGTGTTATAGAACAATTGGTCCGGCAGGGCGACAATGGCATCAAGCCAATCGTTTTCGATAATCCAGCGCCGAATATTAGACGGGCCCGAGCCGGCATCACCGGAAAACAGCGGCGAGCCATTAAACACCACAGCAATTTTAGAGCCTATGGCATCTTCACTGCCTTCAGCATAAGGGTGCATTTTATCAATCATATGCTGCAAAAAGAGCAATGAGCCGTCATTAATAGCTGGCACCCCGGCACCGAAACGCCCGGCAAAACCCAGTTGCTCGTACTCTTTTTCAACTACGTTTTTCTGGTCTTTCCATTCAACACCAAAGGGCGGGTTCGCCAGCATATAGTGGAATTTTTTGCCCTGAAAACCATCGCTGGTTTTGCCGTCCCCCAAGGTGTCGCCCAGCACAATACTGCTGGTGTCCTCGTCTTTGATTAGCATATCAGCGCAGCAGATTGCCCAGGATTCATCGTTATATTCCTGCCCGTACAGCGCCAGGTTGGCCTGGTCGTTTTGATCAAGAATAAACTTTTCCGATTCTGACAACATTCCGCCGGTGCCACAGGCTGGGTCATAGATGGTGCGAAAAATACCGGGTTTATAGACGTCTTGCTCTCCGGTATACACCAGATTGGCCATTAAGCGGATAACTTCACGTGGTGTAAAGTGGTCCCCCGCTTCCTCGTTAGCTTGCTCGTTGAAGCGCATGACCAGATGCTCAAACAAGTAACCCATTTGCAGATTGTCAATGCGCTCCGGGTGTAAGTTTACCTCTGCCATTGCTTGCACAATGGTAAATAGCCGGTTACTGGCATCCAGCTTTTCAATTTGATCGGTGAACTTAAAACGCTCAAAAATGGCGCGTGCTGTTGGCGAAAAGCCATTGATATAGTCCACTAAGTTTGGCGCTATATTTTCAGAATCACCGAGCAATTTTGCGAAGGTAAAACGGCTGGTGTTGTAAAGCGGGTGAATGCGGGTAGGATCTGCTGCTTTACCCAGCAATTTATCCATAGCGCTTGCTGCTGTGCCTTTTGCCATAAGCTTGTCATATTGCTGCAAAACAGCGTCTTTTGTCGGCTCCAGCACGCAATCCAAGCGGCGCAGTACCACCATTGGTAACATAACTAAACGATACTGAGGTGGACGGTATGGGCCACGTAAACGATTAGCAATTTCCCAGATGTTACCCTTGAGTTGCTCATGCAGCTGCAAATTCATGTGTTTAGCTATCCTGTACTGCTGTTTAATTTGTTGTAATGATTAGACACTGCTGTAAGTTCTGTGGCAAGAATGATTCTGGTTTTAGCAGCATTAACTTAATCTATTACAATAAATTTGAGCTACATCCATGATAAAACCAACGCAATTCTATGCGCGCTTTTCTTGTTGGTGGCGTCCATAGACCAACTGAAATAGCGGCGCGGCCATCAGCGTTGTGACAATCGCCATAACCACTAACATCGAAAACAAGCCTTGCTCTATCACGCCATAGCTTAGTGCAATATTGATAATAATCAGCTCCATCAGGCCCCGGGCATTCATCAGTGCGCCGATCGCCAGCGCCGTTGGATTATCGGCGCCTTTTAGCCGGGCTGCCGCCCAGCAGGCAACAAATTTGGCCAGAATGGAACACACCAGCACGGCCAAGGTCACCAACCAAAGACCACTGGCGCCCAGCACATCCAGCCGGGTATTTAGCCCAGAATAGGTAAAAAACATCGGTAACAGCAGCAGTAACACCGGCTTTTCCAGCCGCCGCTGCAGCACGCTCACCAGGGTACCGCGAGGCATCGCCACGCCCAGCAAAAAGCCACCAAAGACCGCATGTAAGCCAACAAAATCCATACTCCAGGCCGACAATGCGAACAACAAAAGGATCAGCACAAATTGCCAGACCGCCAATTGCTCCGTTAGCGCCACCCGGTCCGCCAGCGGCTGTAACCAGAGCCGCATTTTGGTCAGCATCAACCAGGCATAGAGGCTACCACCCAGCAGCGCTTTAATCAGCAGCCCACTACCGCCACCGAAGCTGGCCAATACCAGCGCCAGTATCAGCCAGGCTGCCGCATCGTCGATAGCGCCGGCCGCCAGCGCCAGAGTGCCCAGTTTAGTACCGGCGAGGCCTCGTTCATAAATAATCCGCGCCAGCATCGGGAAGGCCGTAATGGCGATGGCGGCACCGAGAAACAGTGCCGCATTGGCATAGCTGATGCCGGGCGCAAACAAACCAGGCATAGGTAATAACCACAGCGCCAACAAAGCCGCGACACCAAAGGGCACTAACATGCCCGCCAGCGATACGGTTAACGCACTCTGCGCCTGTTGCCGGAACAGTCGGGTATTAAATTCCAGACCAACTAAAAACATATAGAGCCCAACACCAAGCTGGGCGCCGAAATACAGCCAGCTGCGGGTTTCTGGAATAAAGATCGCCTGTTGTAACTCCGGCAAGTACCAACCCAATAAAGACGGCCCCAGCGCGATTCCGGCTATCATTTCACCCACGACTCTGGGCTGACCAATATAACGGGCAAGGCGGCCAAAAACTTGGGCAGCCAACAGGATACACCCCAGCTGTAGCAAAAACAGACCCACTAACTGCCACCAATGCAGCTCAGCCATATCAAGCATTTAATAACCCCAGATACCAGGCCAGATATAACAGGGCAAAACCAAACAGATAGACCAAACCCAGCCAGCTTAGGGTATTAAGCCAGAATGGCAGTGGCTGGTTAGGCTGACCTCGCAACAAACTAAAATTTAACCAGGCAAAGACCGGAGTGGTTAAAAACGCCAGCGTCATGGCGAAAGTGAGCATCGGCGATAACGCAGAGCGGAAAAACAAGATCAACGCCATACCTGCCAGCGCTTGCAATAACAACCATAACGCCGCTATCCGGCGGTTATCAGCCTGATACCAGCCCAGTAAACGTCCTGACTCATGTAAGGTGCGGGCATAACCGTCTAACACCGTAATGGTGGTACCGAACATACATAAAAACGCAATCAGTGATACCAATGGCTTGGCCCAACTACCGATAGTTTGACCATACATTTCCACCAGTTGCTGAGCGAAGGCTGCACCCGCCAGCGCTATTGGCTGATCGCTACCGTATTGCACCAGCGCACCCAACGTCACAAACACCAGTGCTAAAAAAGTGGTCAGCCAGTAGCCGAGGTTAAAGTCGAATAGTCCCTGCCGCTGACTCACCGGCTGCTGACGCTGCTTGGCTTTTAGCCAGAGGGAACTGATGGCCGAAATTTCAATCGGTGCCGGCATCCAGCCCATCAGTGCCACCAAAAATCCCAACATCGCCAATTGCCAGGGTGAGGGGCCCTGAAAACCTGCCGGCGCGGTAGGCCCATTATTAAAGGCTATTGTTGCTGCCACTAAGGTGGTGAGTGTCAGCAACAGCATAATCACTTTCGACACCCGGTCCAGCGCCCGATAATGCCCCAGCAGTAAAATCAGCAAACAACTGGCCAGAATCAGCCAACACAGCAGGGTAAGTGATAACTGCCAGGGCAGGGCATATTGCAGTAGTGCCGCGGTCAGAATCAGTACCCCTGCCGTGTTCACCACCGCCGCCAATACATTTAGCAGCACAAAACTATAAAAATATCCCCGCCCCTTACGCCAGTAGCCTTCTACCAGACTCTCGTTCTGCTGCAGGGTGTACTGTACACCGAAACGAAAAAACGGATATTTCAGAATATTTACCAGTAAGATCAACCAAAGTAACTGCCAACCAAAGAGCGCACCGGCCTGGGTTGAGGCCACCAGATGCGAGCCACCAATCGCTGCCGTCGCCATCAGAATGCCCGGCCCTAAACTTTGCGCCCAGTAGCGCCACCCCATTCCCGATTGCTGCATAGTACTTATTATTGATTGTTATTTAGTGAGCGCTAGCTTAGCCTAAGCAACAGGCGAAAGCAGCAGCCTGCGATAGGGCTGTGCTGCTATTTTTTTTGTTTCATACGCATGGTGCTCAGAATGCAAGATGACGATTTGATAGACCAAAACACACTCTTTGAGGTACTGGAAAACCAGTTAGCCGATAACTACCCAAAAGAAGTGACAGCGACCTTAATGCGACTGCGGATGACCGGTCACAGCCGTGACGAAGCTTTAGAGCTGATGGCATGTGCCTTAGCACCGGAAATGTATGCAGTGATTGAGCGTCAGGAGAGCTTTAATCTAGAGCGGTATGCCGAACATCTTGCTTTGTTACCGGAGACGCCCTGGTTGGAGGAGGAATAATGAGTGAGTTAAACATCCAACATGACAGCGCAGGCCAGCGTTTTATTCTGAGCGAGGGTAATGCCAGCGCCTTACTCGACTACCAGTTAAACGGCGAACACATCGATTTTTGCCATACCTATGTGCCACCGGAGTTTCGCGGCAAGGGCCTGGCCGAAAAGCTGGTGCGCCATGCCCTAAGCTGGGCACAAAGCAGTGGGCTGCAAATTCACGCCAGTTGCTCTTATGTACGGCGTTTTTTATAACGGTTACGACCAAAGCCGCATAGAACCAAATGATCCTTTGCACTAGCCTCTATCCAACCCTAAAGGAGACTTGCAATGTTCAATGCGTTAGTGATCGATAAAACACCTGACTATCGCGCAGCGTTACAACAGCTCGATAATAGCCAATTACCCAGTGCAGAAGTCATCGTTGATGTTGCTTATTCCACATTAAATTATAAAGACGCGCTGGCGATTACCGGCAAAGCGCCGGTGGTGCGGGACTTTCCGATGGTGCCAGGCATCGACTTGGCCGGTACTGTGGTGAGTAGCCAGAATCCGGCGTTTAAAACCGGTGATCAGGTGCTGTTAAACGGCTGGGGCGTGGGTGAGAAACACTGGGGTGGCCTGGCGCAGCGCGCTGCTGTGCCTGCTGCCTGGTTACAACCGATCCCGGCACCACTGACTGCCAGGCAAGCGATGATTATCGGAACTGCCGGCTATACCGCCATGCTGTGCATACAGGCTTTGTTAAAACATCAGTTAACCCCTTCTGCCGGCCCGGTACTGGTCACCGGCGCCACCGGCGGCGTCGGTAGCTTTGCAGTATTGCTGTTAGCGCGGCTGGGCTTTCAGGTTACGGCTGCGACGGGCAAAGCCAGTGCCGCTGACTATCTGCGCCAACTTGGCGCTACTGAAGTCATCAGTCGTGATAGCCTGTCCGCTCCGGGCAAACCTCTTGCTAAAGAACTATGGGCAGGTGTTGTAGACTCAGTCGGCAGTCATACGCTGGCCAATGCCTGTGCCCAAAGCCGTTACGGCGGTGTGGTGGCTGCCTGTGGTCTGGCACAGGGGATGGATTTCCCGGCCTCGGTAGCACCCTTTATTCTGCGCGGCATTACACTTTGTGGTATCGACAGCGTGATGCAACCGATGGCACCGCGACTGGCGGCCTGGGCACAACTGGCCAGGTTATTAACCGCAGACGACTTTACCTTACTCAGTCGGGAAATCAGCCTGGCAGACGCCATACCTCAAGCCCAAGCGTTGCTGGCCGGAGACATTCAGGGCCGCTTACTGGTTAATGTGAACAGCTAAAGCCCTAACGACAAGCCTCCAGTTGCTGCAGCTGTTGCAGCAACTGCTGCGCCTGCTCACGTAGCGCCAGCAGCTGGCTTTCCGGTAGTGCCACCTGGCAACGCAAAGCCGGCATCACAGTTGCGACCTCAGTTTCTAAAGCCCGACCTGCCGCGGTTAACAGCACCTTTTTCACCCGCTCGTCACTGGCATCACTCACCCGATTAAGCCAGCCTTTTTGTTCCAGCTTCTTTACCAAAGGCGTTAGGGTACCCGAGTCAAACAACGTCGCCGCACCAAGCTGCCCCAGGCTGATATTATCCTGCTGCCACAATGCCAACAGCACCACATATTGCGGATAGGTCAGATCAAAAGGCTGCAATAACGGCCGGTACAGCCGCATCATCGCGTTATTGGCGCTATAGAGTGCAAAGCATACTTGCTGTGGTAGCGGGAGTGTTTTGGCTGTCATCAACCAAGCCTCGGGCGAGTAAAGTAATGAGTGCACTGATTATAACTGAAGCCCGGCGCTATCGCGCAAAAAATATTTCACACAATTATATTGCGCGCAAGATTAATTATGATTAGTATGCATCGGTCACTAACAGTAGGCTGAATGAGGAAAACACATGGATATTCTGTATAAAGCAGTCGTCACCGCTACCGGTGGTCGTGATGGTCAGGCGCAGTCAAACGATGGCTTACTGCACACCAAACTCTCTGCACCCAAAGCGCTGGGCGGTAAAGGCGATGCCACTAACCCGGAACAACTGTTTGCCGCCGGCTATGCCGCCTGTTTTATCGGCGCATTAAAATTTGTTGCTGGCCAGAGTAAGCAAAACCTGCCGGCCGATACAGCGATTCGCGCTGAAGTCGGTATTGGTAAAATTGATGGTGGCTTCGGACTGGATGTGGATCTGTTCGTCAGCCTGCCCGGTTTGGCTCAGGATGCGGCTGAACAGCTGGTTGCCGCAGCGCATCAGGTCTGCCCATACTCAAATGCAACCCGCGGCAATATTGAGGTGCGGTTACATACCAGCGTCTGATTCAGGCTTGACCGGATGCCGTTTTAATCTGCTAACGGCATCCGGTCTAATCACTGTCAGCCTAAAACCAGTCCGGGTTTAAAAACGGGATTAATGCTAGCGTTAACGCCTGCTGGTACACGCCGCTGCGACTTAACCGGTTCTGGGTTAATAAACCTATAGCGCCACCAGCCTGTTTAATATTCTGGGTGCCAAATAGCTCGTCCATCACATCGCCCAGCTCCTGGCCCTGCTCCAACGCCTGCAGCGCCGCCTTAGGTAACATTAAACTGGCCGAACGCGCCTTACCGAGCTTGCCCTGATGTTCAATTAGCATCCAGGCAAAGGTCATCTCACCATCCAAACCGGCCTCTATGGCCACATAAAAATCGGCTGCGCCCTGCTGCTTTAACGCCATTAGGCGGTTTTTCGCTCCGGCATAAGTTTCTTCGCTACTCAGCGGCTGCTCAGCAACACCGGACGGCACGCTAATACCGCGCACCGCAATAGCTTGTTCAGGGAAATTCACCTGAAAACACTGCTCAACCGCCCGGATTTTGGCCGGATTGGCTGAAGCGACTAATATTTGCCAAACCATTTTCAAACCGTCAGACTAAAATTCAATAACACATTCTAACACAATGCCCTTAGCGGAGCAGGACATGCCAATCGCTGTCTACCACGAGCAAAAAAGTACTTATGCCAATCGGAGTTTTCCTGCTTTGAAGTCACTTCACTTAGCGCTTATCACTCTGCTGTTGCTGCTATTTATGCCGGTATCGCAAGCTTGCCAGCTCACCATGCAGGCACAACATTTTCCGCCACGCTTTATTAAAGCGGCTGATGGCAGCTGGACCGGCTACAATATTGAGCTTTTTCAAGCACTGGCAAAAGAATTGGGCTGCAGTAGTCAGTTTTTAGAAACCCCTTGGGGGCGCTCGATGCAGTTGCTTGCCAGTGGTGAACTAGACGCAATGAGCAATGTGTCTTATAACGAGCAACGGGCAGAATTTGCCTATTTTATTGGCCCACACCAGCAAGAACAGGTAAAGCTGGTCACTAACCTGGTTCCGGCACCGGATAAAACCTCGCTAACTGATTTAGTTAATGGCAAAGATTTGATTGCCGCTATGCAGGGCATTTACTACGGTGCGGCTTTTGAGCAAGCGTTGGAGACTGCGCCCGCTTTTCGCCAACGCTTAGTCTTTGTTACCCTTAATCAGCAAAAACTGGAGCTGTTTTTAAGCGGCCGGGTGCAATATATGTTGGAAGATCAGCTTAATCTGCAACAGCTCTATCTGCATAACACTCTCAATCCATCGCAACACAAGGCGCTGTTTACCTTATATGAAAATCCGGTTTACTTTGCTTTTAGTAAAAAAAGATGGTCAGACAGCCAACAGCAAACGCTAAGCAACGCCTGGCAAAAACTGGTTGCGGAGGGCAAGGTACAACAATTACAGCAGCAGTATTTTGCAGAGCAGATAACTGACAAGCAACCCTAAACCCGGTCGTTGTTGCGACGCAGCAATGAGGCTAGGTTTAGTTTTTAATGTAGGCTGGCAGAAACAACAAGGGCGTAATCTTTCGAGTTACGCCCTTTTCTGTTGTAGGAACCTTTGCCCTTTTTCGCTTTTACCACCCGGGGTTGAAACAGCTTACTGGTCACTAAGGCTTTTAATGCATTGTCGCGAATTTCTCCGCGGCCATGCTCGGTTGCCGCTTGCTTACTCATTATTGCTCTCCTGTCTAAAAACGCGCGCAGTCTAACTGCACGCTTTGGTTAACACAATAGTGATAAGTTCAATTTATATACAGCGCTCTGCAGTGCTAAAGGGATCTAGGGCTGAGCAGCGGTTAAAAACGCCTGATAGCTACTATTATCTGTTACCAGCCGGTATTCATAACCGAGATTATCCAGATAGCCGGCGATGGCACTGTGCTCTGCCACTTCAAAACCGGCCAGCACGTCGCCGGTAGCGGCACCATGGTTGCGGTAGTGAAACAGCGTAATATTCCAGTGTTCACCCAGCGTATTCAGAAAGTTCATCAACGCTCCCGGGTATTCCGGGAAGTTAAACTGATACACCTGCTCTTGTAGCTTACGCGGTGGCATGCCACCAACCATATGCCGCACATGCAGCTTAGCCAGCTCATCGTCCGACAGATCCAGATACTGATAACCGGCGTCGGTCAGCGCCTTTTTCACCGTATTCAGTTCAGTCTCACCATGGCGCAATTTAATGCCGACAAAGATCTGCGCTTTGTGCTCGCTGGCATAACGGTAGTTAAATTCGGTAATGGCACGGCCACCCAGAGTTTGGCAAAAACGGCGGAAACTGCCTTTTTCCTCCGGGATGGTTACGGCAAACACCGCTTCTTTTTTCTCGCCCAGCTCACAGCGCTCGGACACATAGCGCAGGGTATCGAAGTTAAGATTAGCGCCACTAAGCACAGCGGCATAATGCTGCGGCCGTGGTAAGGTGCTGTTTTTTAACAGCTGGCTGTATTTCTTCAGCCCGGCCAGTGCCAAAGCACCAGCCGGCTCGGCCACGGCCCGTAAATCATCAAAGATATCTTTGATCGCAGCACAGATTTCATCACTGCTTACCGTGACCACCTCATCGCAAAACCGTCTGGCCAGATTAAAGTTTTCGCTGCCAATCCGCTTTACTGCCACCCCATCGGCAAAAAGCCCCACCCGCGGCAAGGTCACCGGCTCACCGGCTGCCAGGGCGGCCTTTAAGCAGGCGGCATCTTCCGGCTCTACACCAATAACTTTGACATGGGGCTGAATGGCTTTGATATAGACCGCCATCCCCGCCATCAGACCACCACCACCCACCGGAATAAAGACGGCATCCAGACGGTTATGCTGGCTTAGCAGCTCCTTGGCCACGGTACCCTGACCAGCAATCACATCAGCATCGTCAAAGGGCGGAATATAGATGGCGCCTTCGGTGTGCGCTTTTTGCATCGCAAAGCTGTTGGCTTCATCAAAGGCGGTACCATGTAGCACCACCTTGCCACCTAAGGCCCGAACTGCGGCTACTTTAATTTCCGGCGTAGTGATCGGCATCACTATGGTTGCGTCCAGACCTAATTTCGCGGCGGACAGCGCCACACCCTGGGCATGGTTACCGGCCGACGCGCAAATCACTTTGGCATCAGGCTGCTGTTGCTGCACTTTATGCAGTTTATGAAAGGCGCCGCGCAGTTTAAAGGAGTATACCGGCTGCTTATCTTCCCGCTTTAACAGCACCTGCTGCCCAAGGCGGGCGCTTAACTTATGCATTTCATCCAGCGGCGTTTCTACCGCCGCCTGATACACCGGCGACAACAGAATTTCCCGCAGATAGTACTGCATCACCTCAGCATCGCTGCTGTCGGTTGCTGCCCGTGCCAGATTATCCATTACTGCTCCAGTTTTGACAGATCGCGTACCGCACCCTGGTCGGCACTGCTTGCTAGCAAGGCATAAGCCTTTAACGCGGCGCTGACCACGCGCTGACGGTTTTCCGGTTTCCAGGCTTTACTGCCCTTGGCTTGCATCGCAGCGCGGCGACTGGCTAATACTTCGTCACTGACAGCAATGGCAATTTTGCGGTTGGGAATATCAATCTCTATCCGATCACCCTCTTCGACCAGCGCGATAGCGCCGCCACTGGCGGCTTCCGGTGACACATGACCAATTGATAAGCCTGAGGTACCACCCGAGAAACGACCGTCAGTGATCAGCGCACAGGCCTTGCCCAGCCCCATTGATTTTAAATAACTGGTTGGATACAACATTTCCTGCATGCCTGGGCCACCTTTGGGCCCCTCGTAGCGGATAATGACGGCATCACCGGCCACGACCTTGCCGCCCAGAATGGCGGCAACAGCGTCATCCTGACTTTCAAATACCCGCGCCCGGCCATTAAAAACCAAACACTCTTCGTCAACACCTGCCGTTTTAACAATACAGCCATTCGGAGCCAAATTACCAAACAGTACGGCTAAGCCCCCATCCTGTGAATAAGCATGCGCCTTATCACGGATACAGCCTCCGGCCCGATCATCATCTAATGACGGGTAACGGCAATTTTGCGAAAACGCCTGAGTAGTGCGGATCCCGGCCGGACCGGCCAGGTAAAACTGTTTTACCTGCTGATCAGTAGTGGTTTTAATATCCCACTTCGCCAACACCTCAGCCAGTGAGCTACCGGCAACATGCGGCGTATTGGGGTTTAGCAAACCGGCACGGTTCAGCTCCGCCAGGATCGCAATCACGCCACCGGCACGATGCACATCTTCCATATGATATTTCTGCGTAGAGGGCGCCACCTTACTCAGGTGCGGCACAATACGCGATAAGCGATCGATATCGGCCATGGTAAAGTCCACTTCGGCTTCAATAGCGGCAGCCAGTAAATGCAACACCGTATTGGTTGAACCGCCCATCGCGATATCCAGCATCATGGCGTTTTCAAAGGCAACCTTATTGGCAATACTACGCGGTAAGGCGCTGGCATCATCGTCCTGATACCAACGCTTACACAGCTCCATAACCCGGAAACCGGCTTGCACAAATAATTCTTTGCGATCGGCATGGGTTGCCAGTAAAGATCCATTGCCCGGCTGCGCCAGGCCCAATGCTTCCACCAGACAGTTCATCGAGTTGGCGGTAAACATCCCCGAGCAGCTGCCGCAGGTTGGGCAGGCACTTTTTTCAATTTGCTCGCTTTGGGCATCGCTGACCTTGGGATCGGCCGCCGATACCATGGCATCAACCAGATCCAGCTTGATAATTTGATCCGAGAGTTTGGTTTTACCGGCTTCCATTGGCCCGCCGGAAACAAAGATCACCGGAATATTTAACCGCAGCGCGGCCATCAGCATACCCGGGGTGATCTTGTCACAGTTCGAGATACAGACCATGGCATCGGCACAGTGGGCATTCACCATATATTCTACCGAGTCAGCGATCAGCTCCCGCGACGGCAGGCTGTACAGCATACCGCCATGCCCCATGGCAATGCCATCATCAACCGCGATGGTATTAAATTCTTTAGCGATACCGCCGGCTTCAACAATGCTGGCGGCTACCAGCTTACCGAGATCGCGCAAATGCACATGGCCGGGTACAAATTCGACAAAGGAGTTAACCACCGCCACTATCGGCTTGCCGAAGTCGGTATCTTTTACACCGGTGGCCCGCCATAAGGCACGGGCGCCCGCCATATTACGGCCTTCGGTGACGGTAGCGGATCTGAGTTTTGGCATCTTGTTATCCTGTAAAAAACGTAAGTCAATTAAGCACGATTAGGCACGCAGCACAGCAACATCAGCCGAAGCCAATTCCAGTTGCTGTACGTCATATAACTTCACCAGCTGACTGGTCAGTAGCGTAATGGGTTTCTCACTTTGCACTGTCAGGGTAATTTGTAAACCGGCCCGGTCAGTTAGCGGGGTCATCGCCAAACCTGCCAGCTGATAACCACGATAACGGGTTACCTGCAGTAAACGCTCGACCACGCTGGCTTCATTGCGGGTAGTGATATTCAGGGTATGTTGCATCAGTTCGTCTCCGTCAGCATATCTTCGTTCGCGGCACCTGGCGGTACTAAAGGCCAGACGTTGTCTTTTTCATCGATCCGTACATGTAATAAATAGGGCCCCGGCCAGCTAAACATCGCTTCCAGCGCACTTGCCACTTCATCTTTGCGGGTAATGGTATGGCCAGGAATAGCGAAGGCCGCTGCCAACGCCACAAAATCCGGGTTATCCGATAAATCGGTTTCGCTATAGCGTTCATTAAAGAACAGTTGCTGCCACTGCTTCACCATGCCCAGCCGTTGGTTATCGATAATGACGATCTTCACAGGCAGCCGGAAGCGCTTGATAGTACCCAGCTCCTGCACGTTCATCATAAAGGAGCCATCGCCACTGACGGCGATAACCGTGTCCTGTGGCCGTGCCAGCTTGGCACCAATTGCCGCCGGTAAACCAAAGCCCATGGTGCCTAAGCCGCCGCTGGATAAATGATTGCGCGGGCTATTAAAACGCATATGCTGCGCCACCCACATCTGATGCTGGCCTACATCGCAGCACACCACGCTGTTATCCGGCATCCGTTCACTCAGTTGTTTCAGCATAAGAGGAGCAAAAATTCGTTCACCCGGATGATCATAGCGCCAGCCATATTGCTGCTTTAATTGCTGACAATGCGTCAGCCAGTCAGCGCATTGGGTGGCGGTACTGATCGCCGGCAGAATTTGCTTCATATCGCCCAGCAAGGCACAGTCGGCAAAGCGCACCTTATTAATTTCTGCCGGATCGATATCCACATGAATCACTTTGGCGTGCGGCGCAAACTTATCCAGTTTACCGGTTACCCGATCATCAAAACGCGCACCCAGACAGATCAGTAAATCACACTGTTGCACTGCCAAATTAGCAGCCTGGGTGCCATGCATCCCCAGCATGCCCAGATAGTGCGGGTTAGCGCGGGCCACCGAGCCCATGCCTTTTAACGTGGTGACTGATGGCATCTCACTTTCGGCCAGAAAAGCCTGTAACTGTGGCAGCGCATCCGCCATCTGCACACCGCCGCCGATGTAGGCAATCGGCTTCTTCGCCTGTGCGATCAACTGCCGCGCTTTGGCCGCGTTAGCCAGTGAGGTCGCTAAGCGGGCAGCAGGTAGCGTTGGCCACTCGGGTTCACTGACCTCAGCCAGTTGAATATCCTTCGGAATATCAACTAATACCGGGCCCGGGCGGCCACTTTGTGCCAGCCGGAAGGCTTCCTGTAACGTATGCGCCAGCTCATTGACATCGCGGACCATAAAGCTGTGCTTGGTTACGCCCAACGATAAGCCTAAAACATCGACCTCCTGAAAGGCATCGGTGCCCATCACCGCTTGTGATACCTGACCGGTAATGGCGACCAGCGGTACCGAGTCCAGCAGGGCATCAGCCAGCGAGGTAATCAGGTTAGTCGCACCGGGGCCAGATGTTGCTAAACAGACACCAACCTTGCCAGAGGCGCGGGCATAGCCAATAGCCGAGAAGGCGCCGCCCTGTTCATGCCGGCACAGATAGTGTTTAACGGTGCTGTGATAAATCGCATCATAAATTGGCATAATAGCGCCGCCCGGGTAACCAAAGATGGTGTCTACCCCCTGCTGCTGTAATACCTTTAATACCAATTCTGCGCCTTTCATTTGCTGTTGCCCTTTTTACTTGTTGCCCGAATCAATTTTCACCAGCCCTGAAACGACAAAACCCCCGGTCCTTGCGGAGCGGGGGTTTTGCTGGAAGTCGACTTAGTGTGCGCTATCGTTCCAATACACCGCCCCCGCGGAGATTAATAATCACCACGATTACGAGGACAATGATGTTCAGAACGGCTGCTAAACGCATCTAATACTCACTAACTCTTACGGTTAATTGTTGTTGCTTTATTTAAAAAGCAGATTGGTTATATTAATAGACGTCTATCTATCCGGAGTCAACCGCTTTTTGCTGAAAAAATGACTTTTCCTGAAAATAATTAAAATTTGTATCGCCGGCAGTGAGCCGCTAGAGTATCTGTACAGGTGTAAAACAGCAGGTCGCCACGGCCGTGGACCAACTTGAGTTATTTGAGCTACCGAACCCCTGCATTGGGGTATGTGAGAGCAATCAACGCGGTTATTGCAAGGGCTGCCTGCGCTCGCGCGAAGAGCGCTTTAACTGGCATCTGAAGTCGGCAACAGAGCGGGCGCGTATTTTAAAACTGCTGGCGCAGCGCCGGGCGCGCTTACAGCAGAAGGCTAATGCCGGGTCACAACCTGAGCCGCAACCTGGTTCACTGGATTTGTTCTAAAACACCATATAGTTTAAAAAATCGACACCAGCGAGAGCCATAAAGCGCGCAGGCAAGGCTAGTTCTTTGGGCGCTCTACGCTTTTTTCACCAGACTAATCAGATATAGCAACACCACAGCTCCCACTGTTGCGGTAATCAGCGAACCAATCAAACCAAAAGCTTTTAACCCCAGGGCACCAAATAGCATACCGCCGAGGAAGGAGCCGACGATCCCGACTACGATATTACCCAGCACACCAAAGCCACGGCCTTTCATAATATTGCCAGCTAACCAGCCAGCGACCGCACCGATAATCAGAAACAGAATAAAATTCATAAAATCCCTCTTTGTTTATTGTTTTTAGTCAGCAGCTTAACTGTATAAAACACAACACAGAAACTGCTATACGCAACAGCGTAAATTACTTTTAGACTAAAAGACTAATTTCTTCCACTGTTAAATGACGATACTCCCCCTCTGCCAAGTCTGCCGGCAGCTGCAAAGCACCGATCCGCTCGCGGTGTAGTCGTTCGACTTTATTACCGATAGCGGCAAACATTCGTTTTACCTGATGGTAGCGGCCTTCGTGAATGGTGAGCAGGGCTTCATGCGTTGCCACTAGCTCTAATTGTGCTGGCTTGGTCGGCTCTTTTTCGCCACGAAGCATCACGCCAGCAGCAAATTGGGCAATGGCGTCAGCTGGGATCGGGTCTGCAGTCCAGACCCGGTAGGTTTTGGCGACATGGTGTTTTGGTGAGCTTAAGCGATGTGACCACTGACCATCGTCAGTCAATAGCAGCAAACCTGTAGTATCCAAATCCAGCCGGCCAACGGTATGTAAACGTTCAACCAGCGGTTCATCCAGCAAGGTAAAAACAATCGGGTGTTCGGGGTCATCATTGGCGCAGACGTAGCCGGCAGGCTTATGCAGCATAATATAGCGCGGGCCGATCAGTTGCAGCAGCTCGCCGTCAAGCTCCACCTGATCCGTTACACTGACCTGACGGGCAGCTTGCTTAACCGGCTCGCCATTAATACTGACTAAGCCCTGACGGATACTTTTGCCGGCCTGCGAACGGGTCAGACCGGTGCAATCACAAATAAACTTATCTAAACGCATAATTCACCTTAGTTGATGAAGACAGTTTAGCTTTGTCTTAGCGCCGAGACCATAAAATTCGGATTAAGTAGCTGTTCACGCTGATAAACCCGGCCGTTAATGCCATCAAATTGTACGCTGGCGCCCGCTTCCAGCGCAATGATATGTCCGGCGGCAGTATCCCACTGCATGGTCGGGCCAAAGCGCGGATAGACATCGGCCGCCCCTTCAGCGACTAAACAAAATTTTAGCGAGCTACCTACTTCAACCAGTTGATACTGTGGCAGCTGGGCTAAATAACCGGCGAGATCCGGGCTGGGGTGGCTGCGACTGCCAACCACCCGAACCCGATCGGAAGTTTGACTAACCTGAATTGACTGGCTACCGGCTGCGGTTTTTAGCCAGGCGCCCTGACCTCTGGCCGCATAATAGGTTTTTGCCAGCACTGGCGCATGCACCACACCCAGTACCGGCTCACCTTGCTCGATCAGCGCAATATTGACGGTAAATTCACCATTGCGTTTGATAAATTCCTTAGTGCCATCCAACGGGTCGACCAGCCAGTAACGTTGCCAGTGCTGCCGGATATCCCAACTGATATTGGCGGCTTCTTCCGATAAAATGGGAAGGTCCGGTGTCAACTCCGTCAGGGCATTAACAATCAGCTGGTGCGCTGCCAGATCGGCTGCCGTCAGCGGTGTGGCATCGGCTTTATCGGTAATATTAAACTCTCGCGGATCCCGCTGATAAATTTCTAAGATCGCCTGACCGGCCTGTTCAGCAATCTCGATAATAGCGTTTAAAAATAGCATAGTAATTTCCAGTAGTAGCTATTTCGCAAACAAACTCTGTCTTCAGTACCATAAATTAGCAGTACACAGCTAGCTGTCAGATCCTAAAGTGATTTTTAAAACAGCAGCATCAGGTGTTGTGCGTCCGGCGGCTAAGCACTCCGTACAACTTTGCCAGAACACGCCGTAAACCCATCCATGGGGGCTCCCGTTTTTCATCCATGAAAAACACGGTTCTGGACAAAGTGTACTATGCGCTTGCCACCTCGTTTGGTATTAGTTAAACCGATAATTTAAATGGTTATTCAAAATAATCTTTAGCCTTGATGGAATTGCGCACTAAACAATAACCCCTTTACTGGCTAATAACGCCAGCAATTTATCGACACTTTGTTCCAGCGAGCTTTGCGCTGTATTCAGCACCAAGTCGGCGGCCAGTGGCGCCTCATAGGGATCGGAAATTCCGGTAAAGTGTGCAATTTCCCCGGCGCGTGCCTTTTTATATAAACCTTTTACATCGCGCTGCTCACACACTTCTAGCGGTGTGGCGATATAAATCTCCAGAAACTTTCCCGGCGGCAGCATACTTTTCACCAACTCGCGTTGCTCGCGCAGTGGCGAAATAAAGGCACTCAGTACCAGCAGGCCGGCATCGACCATCAGGCCAGCAACAGCACCGACCCGGCGTAAATTTTCGCGCCGATCCGCTTCGCTAAACCCCAGATCAGCGCACAGGCCATGCCGCACATTATCACCATCCAGCAAATAGGTGTGTACACCGCGCGCCAGCAATTCCTGCTCCAACGCATTGGCCACCGTCGATTTACCCGAGCCGCTCAGGCCGGTAAACCAGAGCACGGTACTCTGATGCCCCTTTAACCGGGCGCGCGCGGCCGCATCAATCTGGTATTGCTGCCACTGAATATGCGTCGCTTTGCTAAGTTCTGTCATACCGCTCACTACTCTCCTTGGCGTTACGGCAAGGCGCTAGGCAAGCCGGGTTAGCGGCTGCTGAAACACCGCGGCGCCAGGACGCTGCCCAAACCAGTGCAACTGCGATTGCAGCGCTACCACTTCACCGATCACCAATAACGCTGGCGAAACAACCTGTTGCTGCTCGACCAATTGCGCTAATTCAGACAAGGTGCCGGTGATCACCCGCTGTTCACGACGGGTTCCATTCTCAATAATCGCCAGTGGCGTTGCCGGATCGCGGCCGTAAGTCAGCAGCTGCTGTTGGATATCCGCTGCTTTTAGAATACCCATATAAATCGCCAGCGTCTGATGCGGCCGGCTCATACTGTGCCAGTCTGGCTCATCGCCGGCTTTACGGCAATGGCCGGTCACAAACTGCACACTTTGGGCATAATCACGATGGGTTAACGGAATACCGGCATAGGCGGCGCAACCGGCCGCGGCGGTAATACCCGGCACCACCTGAAACGGGATCTGCTCTGGCAACAGGGCTTCTATTTCCTCGCCGCCGCGGCCAAAAATAAAGGGGTCGCCACCTTTTAGGCGACAGACTTTTTTACCTTGTTTCGCCAATTGTACCAGCAGCGCATTGGTATCCTGCTGTGGCACTGAGTGCGCACCGGCTTTTTTGCCAACACAAATCCGTTCCGCATCGCGGCGTACCAGCTCCATAATCTGTGGCGACACCAGATAATCGTATACCACCACATCGGCTTGCTGCATCAGTTGTAAGGCTTTCAACGTTAATAACTCCGGATCGCCCGGGCCAGCCCCGACAATCCATACTTCGCCCTGACGTGGTTGTTCACTCTGCAGCATCTCTGCTAACTGTTGCTCCGCTTGCTGTGGCCGGTTCGCTGCCAGTTGCCGTACCACATCAGAGTCAAATACCCGCTCCCAGAACTGACGTCGCGCCGCAAAGCCCTGAAACTTCGCTTTGACCTGATCACGAAAACGCCCGACCAATTCAGCCAGTGGCCCCAGATGTTGCGGTAACAGCGTTTCTAACTTTTCCCTTAGCCGACGGGCTAGTACCGGGGCAGTACCAAAGCTGGAAATGGCAATTAAGATCGGGCTGCGATCAATAATCGATGGAAAAATAAAGCCACACTTTGGCTGATCATCAACGGTGTTAACCAGCATATTGCGCTCTGTAGCGGCTTGATAAACCGCCGCGTTAACCTCGTCATTATCGGTGGCGGCAATCACCAGCAACTTGCCATCCAATAGCTGTGGCACAAAGACACCTTGCAGTAACTCAGCCTGCCCTTGCTGCTGCCAGAACAGAAATTCCGGCGCAAAATCCGGTGCCACTACGGTTAAGCGGGCGCCGGCACTCAATAAGGTACCGGCTTTGCGCAGCGCCACACTGCCGCCGCCGACAATCAGCACCGGTTTATCGGTTAGTTTTACAAAAAGTGGCAGATACTGCACAGTCGCCTCGGGTTGCAGCCTTTATCATCAGGCTAACAGCTTACCCAGCAGCGCGGCAAAGCGGAAATAGCAATTTGCGCTCAGTTATAACCAAAGGCTATCAAAAACAAATGCTCTTATACTCAACTTTCTTAAAAATTACGCAGACATAAAAAAGGCGGCAACCAAAGGTACCCCCGAACGGGATGAGACAAAGCTGCAGAAAAATAAACACAATAACCACAAAAAGCATAAATATTGATCAAACCCTATTGATGAACTAGCATTGGTCATTAATAAGACACATTTAAACCGTCTGAACCAGTAAAAGAGCCGTAATGAACAATACCAATTTACGTCCATCCATAGCCTACGGAATATGGAGGTTCTTATACCCAGTATTTTTTCTTAGTTTATCTATCTCATCAGTAGCTGCGCAGACATCTTTGGTTGCATGTAATGACTGCTCTTCAGCTTATATGAAGGCTGCTGCAGAACAAGTGGCAATGAGAATGCCTACTGGAAATCACCAAATAAAAGTACTTAATATCAGTAATGCAGAGTATCATTTATATCAAGCGGAGGTAATTCGTCACTCTGCTGGACCTCGAAACACCGACGATAAAATACAGTTGAACCTGAATCGCGTAACGCTAGCCAATGAGGAACAAACTCAGCAACAGCTTTTAGCTTACCGTAGGACCATTGAAGATTTAAAAACTGTTCTAACCGGCAGTAAAATTTTACTACCAGATACATTCCCTTATCGTAGTGCTGCAGAAGCATTGCAGTATCCTGATGCTTTCTCTAGCAGCTTTAGTCATTTTTTGAACAACCAACATGCTGGGTTACAGCGCGCAATTTTTGATACGAGAGCGATTGCGGAAACACTGGCAGCCAACTTGCAGCTAGGCGTCAATTCTATATTTTCTGTCACTACCTCTTTAAGCACTGGAACAAGCTCTACAGTTGTGTTTTCGGATGGTAGCCAGCTCAAATTTAACTTCAATTTTACCAATGATCTGACCGATGGACTGCTGCTAAATGTTACATTAGCGAACGTACCAGTCGCGACAGATGCAAATGGCAAGCGAATTCCACATAACCCTGTAGAAGCTCGCAATTACGTTGTTGATAAAAATGCAATTGATTTGCATGCTTTAGCTGACTATTTGGCTAAAATTGGAATTAAGATTATTGATGATAAAGGAGGCAACATTTGCTTACCTGACTCGTTTTCTTGTAGCAATGATGGCAAACAATGCACTGTGAACTACCGATGCTGAATAGCACTCTCTAGAGTGCAAAATTAGTTAATTCCAGCGATATTACCTGGTTCAAATCAGTTCTACTTTTTGAATGTATTAGCACCAATATTGGTTACATTACACGATAGGCATCATAAAAAAGGCGGCACCAAAGGTGCCGCCAAAAGGGATGAGAGAGTATCCCAGGCTATGTAAAACGGTTGCTTAGTGACGGATCAGGTAGTCGAATGCGCCCAAAGACGCATTAGCACCGGCACCCATGGCAATGATAATTTGCTTATAGGGCGCTGTAGTAGCATCACCGGCGGCAAAGACGCCAGGGATCGAGGTTTGACCACGCTTATCCACGATAATCTCGCCACGCGGCGATAATTCCACTGCTCCACGTAACCACTCAGTATTAGGTACCAGACCGATCTGCACAAAAATACCTGCCAGTTCAATCCGTTTCGCTTCTCCGGTTTTCCGATCGGTATAGTTAATACCGTCCACCCGGGTGCCGTCACCTGTCACTTCAGTGGTCTGGGCTTCGGTAATAATGGTGATATTGCCCATGGAGTTGGCTTTTTTCACCAGTACCGCATCGGCCCGCAGCTCAGCGGCGAATTCCAGTACTGTCACGTGCTCAACGATACCTGCCAGGTCAATGGCCGCCTCAATACCGGAGTTACCACCACCGATCACAGCGACTTTCTTGCCCTTAAACAGCGGGCCGTCACAGTGCGGACAATAAGCGACACCTTTACCACGGTATTCCTGTTCACCCGGCACATTCATTTCGCGCCAGCGGGCGCCCGGGCTTAAAATCAGGGTTTTACTTTTCAGTACCGCACCATTGGCCAGCTCCAGTTCAACCTTATCGGTTTTGCGCAGTTTCACCGCACGCTGGTTATTCATGATATCCACGTCGTATTCACGCACATGGGCTTCTAAACCGGCTACCAGCTTTGGACCCTCGGTGTACTTCACCGAAATAAAGTTTTCAATGCCGACGGTATCTGCGACCTGGCCACCAAAGCGCTCGGCCACGATCCCGGTATTTAAGCCTTTACGGGCAGCATAAATTGACGCTGCTGCGCCAGCAGGGCCACCGCCGACCACTAACACATCAAATTCCGCTTTGTTTTTCAGTGCTTCGGCCTGACGTTTTTCGGCGTTAACGTCAATTTTCTGGATAATTTTCTCCAGCGTAATGGCCCCCTGAGAGAACAACTCACCATTCAGGTATACCGAGGGCACCGCCATAATATTTTTGGCTGCAACTTCATCCTGGAACATGGCACCGTCAATCATCACGTTAGTGATGTTCGGGTTAATCGCCGACATAATATTCAGCGCCTGCACCACTTCCGGACAGGTCTGGCAGCTTAAGGACACATAGGTCTCAAACTTAAAGTTGCCGCTGATATTTTTAATTTGCTCAATCAGATCGGCTTCGATCTTGATCGGGTGACCACCGGAATGCAGTAACGCCAAAACTAAAGAGGTAAATTCATGGCCAAGCGGAACACCGGCAAAGGTAATTTGCGTATTTTTCGCCACAGAGCGCACTAACATCGCCGGTTTGCGCTGTGCCAGACTATCGTCACGACGATAGGTGACTAAATTCGATAATTCGGCAATCTCAGTTGCCAGTTCACTTACCTCGGCTGCTTTGGCGCTATCATCTAAAGATACCACCAGCTCAACCTCGGTTTTCAGGTTTTGCAGATAGGTTTGTAATTGTTGCTTCAGGTTAGTATCTAACATAGAGAATAAGTCCTTAAAAACTGAAAGTCGCGGCGCAGCAAGGCAAGGGAGGATCGGGCCAGTGTTTCCACCGGCCAGACACCAAAGTTTCCTTTGGCAGTGTGAAGCTGGATTACAGCTTCACCGAGGGGCTGTAATCAGCTTACAACACTGCAGTTGCCTGCAAGTTGCATCAAACTTAGATCTTACCAACCAGATCCAGAGAAGGCGCTAACGTCTTCTCACCTGGAGTCCACTTAGCTGGGCACACTTCACCATCGTGATTAGCAACGTACTGAGCAGCTTGTACTTTACGGAACAGCTCAGCAGCTGAACGGCCAATACCCAGGTCATGGATTTCACATACCTTGATCACACCCTCTGGGTTGATGACGAAGGTACCACGCAGTGCCAGACCTTCTTCTTCGATCATCACGCCGAAGTTGCGGGTGATAGTACCAGTTGGGTCAGCCAGCATTGGGTAGTTGATTTTCTTGATCGTTTCTGACGCATCGTGCCAGGCTTTGTGCGTGAAGTGGGTGTCAGTTGATACTGAGTACACTTCAACACCGATTTCCTGGAACTTAGCATAGAAGTCAGCCAAGTCGCCTAATTCTGTTGGACAAACGAAAGTGAAGTCAGCCGGGTAGAAGCAAACAACAGTCCACTTACCTAATAAATCCTGGTCAGTTACTGGTACAAATTTACCCTGATGGTAAGCAGTCGCTTTAAACGGCTTGATTTTGGTATTGATTAATGAAGACATGTGTTGCTCCTTACAGTTAATAAAACAGTTAATGTTTCAACGCTGGCTAGTGTAGCCAAGCATGATTAGCATTTAAAACGAATAAAACAAATCATGCTAATCGCTTTAATTGATAACGCTCAGCTTTGATTGATACGTCGTAGCGTCAAAACAGACCACCGGCGCGTCGCAAAGTTCGCCTTAGTCAGCCAGCACAAAGGTTTGGGCTAGCGCTGACAATTTCAATGTCCAGACAGTGCAGAAAATCTTAACTTAGCGCCAGCACATGACAAAACCGTGACACCAATGCCATGCTACGTTTTACGGATGAGCGGGGATCAGGGATGGCTTGGGTTGTAAAAAGTGCTGCATCAGTTGCTGATATTCACTACTGGCTTTTAGCTGATCCAGCGCTTGCTGTAACCGCTGCACTTGCTCCAACGGCAGTTGTGGGTGTAATGCCAGATAATTATGCCCAACGGCCGATAAATCGATTACCGCTTCCACTGCACTGAGTTGCTGCTGATGCTGGCCCAACCATACCGGCAGAATCAGTTCCGAGGCAATCAGCAAGTCGACCTTACCATGCAAAAACGGCAGTACCGCATCGGATTTACTATTAAACCGCAATAAATTGACATCGACTTCAAAGCCCATACTTTGCAGGTACAGCTCATAAACATCGCCACGGGCAACAGCAACGATATACTGCTTTGCCTGCTCCAGGGTACGGGGCGGTGCATCAGGGCGGGATTTTAACCAGTACATATTGGCACTGGCATGGGCCAGCGGCCCAACCCATTGAAAAGCGTCTTCCCGCAATGGATTGCGTGAGGTGGAGTACAAACCGGCTTTGGGATCATTTTGCGCCGCTTCGTAAGCACGTAGCCAGGGCAATAAGCGGAACTCACACTGGATCTTGGCAATCTGACAACTACGCCGCACCAGCTCAGTGTTAAGGCCAGTAATTTGCTGATTCTGCTCAAAACTATAAGGAGGAAAATGCTCGGTGTACATGATCAGGCTTTCCGCCCTCAGTACAAGACTCGCGCTTAGCAGCAAAGCCCCCAACAACCATTTCATAGCGATTACGTGTATGACAGTAGATAAGGCTTACTATGGCTGATCTTCTGCAGAAACGATAGCCTTAGCGGTCAATTTATGTACTTATTTGAGTAATAACACGTTTTGCCAATGATCAGCAAAATATAATCTCTATGGCAGATAGGTAGACTCCTGAATCAGAACCCGATATTACTAGCAGACGTTTTTAACAGAAGGCCCTGTTTACCGGGGCCTTTACTATGACAAACGTTAAACTTTGTATTTTCGTAATAAAGCGAGTAATAAAATTGGTAGGGCGAAGAACACACCCGTTGAACCACCAGATTTACCGCTATCAGGCTGGCTTGGCGTCGTAGGCGGCACCACAGCCACATCGCTGATGTTAATTGTTGCACTGGACGCAGAGCCGATAGATACGCCAGCGGTAGAACTGCTCAGGTTAAGCTGGAACGAACGTATACCCTGAGTACCCTCGCGGTTAATTAAGCTCACTACAATCGTTGCTGTTGTCTGATTAGCAGCAAAGTTAACCGTTTGGTTTACTGTCTGATAATCAACCCCCGCTGTTGCCGTACCATTCACCGAGCTAACATTTACGCTTACCGCTTGGGTTAAATCGTTGCTTCTGCGGATTTCAACCGTAGCGGTGTTACCCTCGGTAGCATTGATTTGTGTTTGTGCGAATACCACATCTGTCACATCAGCAATGGTCACTGTCGCTTCGGCCTGACCAAGTGCTGCACCATTAACCTGGCTGATTTTCAGCTTTAAAGAACGCGCCCCCTGGGCGGTATCGCGTTTAATAGTCTCCAGCATTGCAGTGCCCGAATCCTGGCCATCTTTAATGGTCACAGTTGCACTGACAGGCTTAAAATCAACCCCTTCAACAGCGGTGCCTGCTTCAGCCGTAACAGTGAAAGTGGCATCACCATCAGTGCCATTGGTGCGTTTAAATACCACCTCTAAAATATCACCCTCAAAGGTCGATAGGGTAGAGCGCTCAAAGCCCACTTCACCATTTAACGCTTTATTGTCGCTGGCAATGGTTACGCTCACAGTTGTATCGGTGAACGAAGCGCCAATAGCCTGGCGCACAATAATATCAAAGCGCGTATCTGGGTGACGCTCTGAGCGTGGTAAAATATCGAACTCAATGGTTTTTTCACTTTCACCTGCAGCAAAAGCCACTTCTTTTAAACCAAATTTAAAATCGCGCAGCTCCCAGGCTGTATCATCTTTTGCCAGCAAGTTTACATGGCTAGGTGCAGATAAATCACCAGTACGGCGCAGCACAACCTGGCCTTTTTCTTCGCTACGGTTTAATACCAGCTCGTTAATGACAAAGCTGACGCTGGCGCTTGGTGCCGCTTTGGTCGAAGCAAATGGGATGGTCGTTGCATTGTCGCGTACATAAGCAATATTGTTAGCTGCACTATATACGCCACATGGATCGCCACTTACTGAGATTTCAGGATCTGAGAAGAAGTAGTGATTTGGATCTTCCCATGAGCCTACATTTGACCAGTCAATTGTCGCTTTTTTATTCCGAAACTCTTCGTTACGGCTTGGGTAACTGAAAAGGGTTGGTCCACAAGCGTAAGCTCGGTTGGCTTCTGTGGTAATTGGCTCGTTATCACTAACTTCATGCATCGCGCCAAACGCGTGGCCGACTTCGTGAACAAAAACTCCATTTAGTGTATGGCCATACCGAACTTGACGCATTCCCTCTTCAGCTTCACTAACGGGGATTAAACCTGATTGTTTTAAAAGCTCAAAATATTTGGCTTCCCGCATATATATATCGTAAACAGAGAAGCCGAAACGATGGATGCCATGGCCGCCTGCAGTATCTGTGACGCGATATGGGGCTCCTCCTACAACATACTCAATGTCCTCGTATTTTTGCTCGCGAACATAATACAGAAGGTCTACCTTACCACGGGCTATATCTTTAACACGGTCAAAGCCATTAGCAATACAGTTAGCAGTGAGGTTATAGAAGTCTAAGATTTCATCGGAGCTAAATACACACGCAACAGCATCTGCTAAATCTTTGCCATCAACAGCAGTGGCATTATCTACCACAGCAAAATATGCTGGGACAAGTCGAGTGCTTACTTTTTGGAACTCAAAAACTTCATTAAGCTTGTCGAATTGTTTTTGAATACGCTCTACAGCAAGCTGTGCGCCACTCTCAAAATACTTTCCATTTCCGTCCTTGGTGTATTGCTCGCTAAATTTATCAAGCCAGTTTTTGTTCATTACGACGACAACATTGGTAACATTAACACCGCTACCAAAAACAGCGCCACCTGATGAACCATTGCTACGTACCTGGCTAAATGCCGCAGCATTTTGCTTGTTTAATGCGACCTGCTTGGCCTGCTCTGCAAACAGCAAGTCAGATAAAGGGGAGTGAACGGCACCATCACATTGAGTATGATCATGGCCAGGCAGCCAGCTATTTGCTGACGCGGCTGACGTGATTAACATTGTAATTGTTGCTGCAAGTAATTGTTTTTTCATTAACATAACCTTTAAATCCGAAAGCTGGCGTTATGTTAGGGTATCAATTCAGCTTGAACAACAACCTGAAAGCAGCGATATTGGTTTTTACGCATGCAACTTTCTAAAAAAGCAGTGAACCTAGCAGCTACGGCTTAAAAGATAAGGCGGATACCCATGAGAACGCATTAGACGAGTTAAAATTCTGATGCTAGCTTAACAGATACCTTACTTAAAGACTAACCCATTTGGGCTATACTACCAGCGATAGAATCGAGGTGTTTACTATGTCCGTTTACTTACTAATGGCCGACAAAATTTTGGGTACCAATGCCAGCGGTTTGAATAACCGAGGCTATGTGCAAATTACAGAGCAGGACCTTAATCGCGCTAACGCGGCAATCCATAATGAAGCTAACCTCTTAAATGAAGTTGAAAGGCTGCGCAACGAACTAAATGTTGCACTTAATAAATACCAACACAGCGATGGTAAAGTGCAAACTTTGTCAGAGATGGCCGAACAATTAATTCTTGAAGAACGAGATGCAAGTGTAAAGGCTTCTGTTTACAGAGATATTTACATCAATGATGTTGGCTCTGAAAGTAACTTCATTTCAGAATCAAAAAGAGCTGATGCATTTGTCAAGTCTCAATTTTATAAGCTTGTCAAGAAAATGGGGTTTAATGAAGACCTAAACGTGGAAGAGCTTAGCAGACAGATGAGCTTGAATCAGCGTTATTCGTTCAACATCTACATCACTGCAGCTGCAGACTATATGATGCTACAGAAATATCTTTCTACGGTATGCTGCGCACTCAGTGATTTTATCAAAACTGCGCAGAACGATCCTAACTCAGTGCTGTATGGCAATAACGAAGCAATAGATAGACTAACAGCAGTTAAACACGCACTCGTTCAAGATGTATTAAATTACAGCCGTGTTGATTGCAGTTTATACAAAGATTTCCACAAAACCCGTGTCAATGAAATTGCCGAGAGTGTGAAACTCATCCCTGGAACGTCAAAGTTCATAGAGTCTAGCATTCCACCCGTTTCGTTAGCTGCGGCT
>NZ_AHTH01000023.1 GCF_000245735.1 Alishewanella jeotgali KCTC 22429 | reverse complement strand
GGATTCTTTTTAAGACTCATCGTCACGTTCGACTCAATTTCACTTTACTTACTGCTTCACTCTGCTTTTCGGGGCCTTCATCAGCACCCTGAAGCGAGGCGGCCATTTTAGTGATTTAAACGTTGCTGTCAAGCGTCTTTTTCAAGATTTTTGAGCGCTTCGTTTTCTCACCCGGTTTGCCAGCTAAACTCGTTTAACACAGCACCCGTGGCATGGCGCGCATTATAGGGAGTTTTAACGAGGCTGCAAGCAGAGTTTATAGAAAACTTCGGGTTTTTAGATCGTTCGCAGAAAAATGCAGCGAAAAGCGCTTTTTTAGAACATTTACTGCATAATAACGCAGCACTGGAGGAAATGATGACGATAAGAGCTTATAAAGGTGTATTGCCGACCCTGGCAGAAGGCGTTTATGTGGATGAGTCAAGCGTACTGGTTGGCGATATCGTGTTGGCTAACGATGTCAGTATCTGGCCCTTAGTTGTTGCGCGGGGGGATGTTAACTATATTCGGATTGGTGCCCGCACTAATGTGCAGGACGGTTCAGTATTACATTTATCCAGGCCTAGCAACGGCAAGCCGGAAGGTTCGCCGCTTATTATTGGTGAAGATGTTACCGTAGGCCATAAGGTGATGCTGCATGGCTGTACCCTGGGTAACCGCATCTTGATTGGGATGGGTGCTATCGTGATGGATGACGTTATTGTCGAAGATGATGTCATTATCGGTGCCGGTAGTTTAGTACCACCAGGTAAAAGACTACAAAGTGGTTATCTGTATGTAGGCAGCCCTGCGAAACAGGCACGTCCGCTTAATGATAGTGAGAAAGCCTTTTTAAAAGAATCTGCCAGCAATTATGTGCAACTAAAAAACGAGTACCTGACTGGCTAGCTCATACCAAGATTAATCGTTGCCGGTTAGCCAGATCTCACCGGCACTATTATATGTATCTGCAGCAATCGCGGCCTCTGCTACATCTTCCCAATAAAAGCTATCGGCCTGTACTTGCTGCAAAAAATCCGCGGCGCTCAGTGTCGCAGGTATCGGAATAAAGCAGCGGACTTTTAGTCCCGCCACCAGGCAACTAAAGCTGATAGCCGCTGCGTTGCTGGCAATCGCAAAGTCATTGTTGAAAATTAACTGTTGGTTCATCGCCCGAGCTCCGCGCTTAACGCCTGCAGTACCGGCGCAACCTCCGGTAGCTTGCCACGCCAAATTCGAAATGCTTCCGCTGCTTGCCCGACCAACATACCCAGGCCATCAGCAATCTTTGGTACGCCCTGCTGCTGACACCAAACTAAGAACGGGGTCGGCGTCTTACCGTACAACATATCATAAGCCAACTCACAGCAGGCCAGGTGCTGCGCAGCTATCTCAGGACGTGCACCGGTTAAACCGGATGAGGTGGCATTAATGATCAGTTGATACGCAAGGTCTGGGATCGCCGTTAAGGCACAAGCTATGACCTTTCCCGGGAAACTCGCTGCGATAGCTTGCGCTTTTTCGACTGTACGGTTGGCGAGGATCACCTCACTCGCACCGGCCGCCAATAGCGGACCTATTACACCACGACTGGCCCCACCGGCGCCCAGTAACAGCACCCGCTTTGCCTTTAGCGTTATGCCAAGCCGCTGCAGATCCGTCACCAGACCAATACCATCGGTATTATCGCCCCATAGTTGGCCACTTGCGTCAAAGTATAGAGTATTGACGGCACCGGCTGCGCTGGCTCTTGCGGTTAACTGTTCAGCCAGCTGAAATGCTTGTTCTTTAAAAGGCACGGTAACATTGCCGCCCTTTCCGCCAGCTGCCACAAAAGCGCGCCAGTGTTCGGCAAAGTCGTCGACTGGTGCTAGAATGGCCTCGTATTGCATCGACTCTGCCGTTTGCTGTGCGAACAGGCGGTGGATAAAGGGTGATTTTGAATGCCCTATCGGATTTCCAAACACAGCGTAACGGTCCACTTTATTTATGCCTTTTAAAAAGTTAGTCCAAATGTTCAGTAAAAAAACCTGCAATCAGGATAATACGGCACATCCGACACCCGGGCAAACCCCTTACCAGCTAATGGGAGGGGAAACGGCAGTGCGGGCGCTGGCAAATCGCTTTTACGATATTATGGCAACCGCACCGGAAGCCAAAGAGTTGTACGCCATCCACCCACTGCCGCTGGATGGTATCCGGCAAAAGTTTTTTGAGTTCTTATCCGGCTGGCTTGGCGGCCCGGCCCTGTTCGAGCAGAAATATGGCCATCCGCGGCTGCGTGCCCGCCACCTACCCTTTACAGTCAATCAGCAACTCAGAGATCAGTGGATGTTCTGTATGGAGCAGGCGTTAGATGAGGTGGTAGAAAACAAAATGCTGCGTGATGGTATTCGCCAGTCGATTGGGCAACTGGCGAGCCATATGATTAACTGTTAGTTGGTCAAAATTTGCAGCCAATCCTGCGGTTTTAAATAGCGTTCGTAGAGTAAGGCTTCCGGGCTGCCCGGCTCCGGCTGATAACCATATTGCCAACGTACCAGTGGCGGCATCGACATTAAAATCGACTCGGTACGGCCACCACTTTGTAAGCCAAACAGGGTGCCACGGTCATATACCAGATTAAATTCGACGTAACGGCCACGCCGGTATAGCTGGAACTGCCGCTCGCGCTCGCCATAGGGGATGTCTTTGCGCTTAGCCACTATAGGTAAGTAAGCCTGGCAGAACGCCTCGCCGACCGCTCGCATTAAGGCAAAGCTTTGCTCAAAACCCGGTGCATTAAGATCATCGAAAAATAAACCGCCAACACCACGGGTTTCACCACGATGTTTTAAATAAAAGTAGTCATCACACCATTTTTTATAGTTTGGATAGTAATCAGCCCCAAAGGGCTCCACAGCCTGTTTCGCCGTTTGATGCCAATGCACGACATCTTCTTCAAACGGATAATACGGCGTCAGGTCAAAGCCCCCGCCGAACCACCACACCGGCTCCGCGCCTTCCTTTTCGGCAATAAAAAACCTGACATTGGCATGCGTGGTTGGCAGATAAGGGTTATGCGGGTGGATCACCAAGGATACGCCGCAGGCATTGAAATTACGCCCTGCCAGCTCCGGTCGGTGCGCTGTGGCCGAGGCAGGCATCTGCGCGCCAAAGACGTGCGAGTAATTCACCCCTGCCTGCTCAAAAACCTGACCGCCAGTAAGAACCCGGCTGCGACCTCCGCCGCCTTCCGCGCGCTGCCAGGCATCTTCGACAAAGGCCGCACCACCGTCAGCCTGCTGTAATTGTTGGCAAATCTGATCCTGCAGCGCCATTAAGAATGCCTGCACCTGCGCTAACTGGGTTTGATAGGGTTGCATCAATACTCCTGACTGTCTGAGTCAGCGGGCTGCCTGGCAGCGCTGCTGTACTAAAAATTTTCTTCAGTTGCCGATGACGGGTATAATACCGCTTTACGGCCCGATGTTCATTACGTACAGAGAAGGAAACCACTATGCAGGTTGGTATTATCATGGGTTCAACGTCTGATTGGCCTACCATGAAACTCGCAGCAGATATGCTGGACCGGTTTGGTATTGCCTACGAAACCCGGGTGGTTTCCGCACACCGTACCCCACAGCTACTGGCAGAGTATGCCAGCTCAGCCGCCAGCCGGGGTTTAAAAGTGATTATTGCCGGTGCCGGCGGCGCGGCACACCTGCCGGGTATGGCCGCTGCTTTTACCAGCCTGCCGGTACTGGGTGTGCCGGTACAATCGAAAGCCTTAAAAGGCATTGATTCGCTGCTATCAATAGTCCAGATGCCCAAAGGTGTTGCAGTCGGCACCCTGGCCATCGGCGAAGCCGGTGCTGCCAATGCTGGCTTGCTAGCGGCGCAAATTCTTGCCACCTCAGACGCGGCCTTAATGCAGCAAATTGATGCCTTCCGCGCCGCCCAAACCGAAAGCGTATTAAGCCAAGCGGATCCAGCACAGGTTGCACTATGAAAGTATTAGTTTTAGGCGCCGGGCAGCTGGCCCGGATGATGGCGCTGGCCGGTGCGCCGCTGAATATCAGCATCAGTGCTTATGATGTGAATAGTGACAACATCGTGCATCCATTGACCCAGCAATTACTGGGTAACGGTTTGGCGCAAGCGCTGGCCGATGCCGATGTCGTAACGGCTGAATTTGAGCATATTCCACTGCCGGTGTTAGCACAATGCCAGCAAAGCGGTAAGTTTTTACCCGGTGCGCAGGCCATTCAGGTTGGCGGTGATCGCCGGCTGGAAAAAAGCCTGTTACAAACCGCGGGTGTCGCAACCAGTGCCTTTACTGTGATCAATAACGAAACGGACTTTAACGCCGCTATCGCGCAATTGGGTTTGCCACTGGTGTTTAAAAGTGCGCTGGCCGGCTACGATGGCAAGGGACAGTGGCGGTTAAAAGACGCGGCAGCCGCGCCGGCATTATGGCAAGAATTGGCGGCTTTCTTAGCAGCGGATCCCCAGCAGGCTATAGTTGCCGAGCAGTTTATTCGTTTTGACCGTGAAGTCTCACTGGTCGGTGCCCGTAACCGCCATGGCGAGATCAAGGTTTATCCTTTGACAGAGAACCACCATGTTAATGGCGTACTCAGTGTGTCGCTGGCTCGCCCGGTTGAAACCGCACTACAACAGCAAGCGGAACAAATGTTTACCGCCGTCGCCGAGCAGCTGGACTATGTTGGGGTGTTGGCTATCGAGTTCTTCGATGTACAGGGTAAGCTGCTGGTCAATGAACTGGCACCGCGGGTGCATAACTCCGGCCACTGGACACAGCAAGGCGCTGACTGCTGCCAGTTTGCGAATCATTTACGGGCTGTGTGTGGTTTGCCATTGGGCAGTACGGCTTTGATCCGGCCTACGCTGATGGTTAATATCCTTGGCGAAGATCAGGTCCCGAAAAGTATCCTCGAACTACCGGCGCTGGGCTTACACTGGTACGGTAAAACCAAGCGCGCCGGGCGTAAAATGGGACATATTAATTTATCTGCCAACAGCACCGCAGAGTTAAAGGCCCGCTTCGCCCAGCTGATTGACCTGCTACCCGCCGCCACCTTTCCCGAACTGGAACAGATGCTACAGCAGCTATAGCCGAGAGCACCAGATGGTGCTCTAGTCAGCCTTTGCCGGCTGCTTTTTCTGACAAGCTTTAGCGGCACAATACAGGCCGCTTTTCTTTTGCAGCAACAGTGGAAACTGACAGAACTGACAAGTTCCAAGCTGCGGCGCATCATTAACCAGAAAGCGGCAATCCGGATAACGGTTACAGCCCCAAAAGGTTTTACCAAACTTGCTCAGCCGCTCTGTTAACTGACCTTGCTGGCACTGCGGACAGGCAATGCTGCTACTGGCTGACGCTTCTTCGTGTACCACAAAATGACAATCCGGGTAACGGGTACAACCGATAAACATGCCATAACGGCCGTGCTTCACCGCCAGCGGTGCGGCACATTCAGGGCAGGGTTCATCCTGCAGGATCTTGACCACCGTATTATCATGCTGATGTAGTGGCTTCAGATAGTCGCAGGCCGGATAACTGCTGCAACCCAGAAAGGGGCCGCTTTTACCGGAGCGAATAACTAAAGGCTGCCCGCATTGCGGGCAGGGTTCGGCGTGCTGTGGTAACTGAAACAGCGGGTTATGATCAGACATCCGTCTATATGATCTCTAGATAAGCTTAAAGTGGTGCCTTAGCTCAATGCAGCGGGCCGTCCACTTCGTCAAAGATTAAATCTTCCATCTGGGCGTAGGCAGTTTCTTTACCTGGTACATTGAACAGCACCATCAGCACCACCCACTTTAAATCTTCCAGACTGATACTGGCAGCATCCAAATCCATCACCCGATCGATCACCATTTCCCGGGTGGTCGCATCCAGCACATTGATTTGCTCCAAAAACATCAGGAAACCCTGACCGGCAGTATCGATTTTCCGATATTCTTCTGCCGTATAGATACGGGTCGCAGTACTGACCGCCTTGGTCAGATAGGGCTTGATATGATTTTCCTGCAACGCTGACAGGCGATCCAGCCACTTCAGAGCGCGGAAAATATCATCATCGTGAAAACCGGCTTTACTGAGCTCTTTGGTCAGATCCGCATGGTTCACATAAACATCGGCTTCGTTGTGGATGTAATTTTCGAACAGATAAACGAGGATATCAAACATCTTCAGGCACTCCTCACTCTTATGTAACCACCGGGGACTACTGCTACCCTGCCTGCAAGTTCTAGTTGCAGCAAGGCAATGGATACGTCTGTTACTGACATGCCGGAGCGTTCTGCCAACTGATCAGTGGCAATAGGCTCATCTCCTACGTTAGCTAACAACTGCTGTTCAGACAAGCTGATTTCAGGATTTTTTTCCGTTTTGGCTAAACCGTTATCGGCAAACAGCGCCCGCTCTTCCAGGATATCGGCCACGCAGGTAACAAGTTTAGCGCCCTGTTGGATCAGATAATGGCAACCAGCGGCCTGGGTATTAAACAAAGCGCCCGGCACGGCAAAGACTTCGCGGTTGTACTGCACCGCCAGATGGGCACTGATTAAGGAACCACTGCGCAGCGCCGCCTCCACCACCAGGGTACCGGTACTTAGCCCGACGACAATGCGGTTACGCTGCGGAAAAAACTCTGCCCGGGCACGTACATCCGGAAAATACTCACTGACTAAGGCACCTTGCTGTACTATTCTGCCGGCCAGCGCCCGATTTCCTACCGGATAGATTTGCCGCAGGCCATGACCCAGCACCGCTATGGTCTTGCCACCCGCTTCCAGTGCTCCCAGATGACTCTCACTATCAATTCCCTGCGCCATGCCGCTGGTAATCACCATCCCCTGCGTACTGAGTTCAGCCGCAAACTGGCGGGCAATTTGCCGGCCACCCGGCGTCGGTGAGCGACTGCCGACCATCGCAATTTGTGCCTGTTGTAACAGCTCAGCATCGCCCTTCACAAAGAGCACAGCCGGTGGATGCGGCGTTTCTTTTAACAGCAGAGGATAACGGGGATCATCGAAGCAAAGTAAGTGATGCTGTGGGCTTTCAGCTTGCCACTGCAGCGCTTGTTCGACCCAGGGTTGGCTTTGATAACAAAGCAGCTGGGCTTGTTTCGCTGTTAAGCCCAGTTGTTGCAGGGTGCTGGCCGGCAGCCTGATTAAGGCTGCCAGTTCCAGATGTTGGCACAGCTGTCGAATGCGATGGCCATCTAAGCCATGTACAACGGCTGTGGCCAGCCAGTGTTGTAGCAGTTCCATTTTGTCGCATCATCCCTGAACTACCGTTTACAGGTTGGTAATAATGTCTCCAACCCGGATCGGTTTATCGGTTTGCGTCACCACAGCGAAACTGACGTTATCTGATGTTTTAAACACCATCAGCTCGCCCACTTTTTCTTTTGGCATCTTTAGCACTTCACCGCCAAAGTCGCGCATCACTTTTTGTAATCTGGAGGCATCCTCCAGATATACCGGCTTACCACTACCGTCAACCACAGTCGGCGATTGCCGGTAAATACCCAGCATATGGCCGGCACGCAGCGCGCTCTGGCCCAGATTCAGCACCACCACATCCATCCGCGCAAACTCCCGCAAATCTGACGAGCTGGCAATAATCTTGCCGCTGACCGCCTGCTCGGGTTTCGTCATCACAAACTGAGCCGGTAGGGCCTGCTGATCATAAGCCGGGATCACCTTATCCCCCTGCCGGATTTCGCGGGTCACCGACAACACCCGCATGGCAGCCGGTTCAAAACTTGTGCCCTCGCTGCCCGCCTGGCCTGATCGGAAAGCACGGGTAGTCGCAATCAAACGGGTTTCGTAACCCAGTACTTCGCCACTATCCGGGTCGACATAAGCACGGCCCGGCCGGTAAACTGCGTAGGCCGCACCCTCTACCAGTTCACCTTTCACATAAAGTGTATTGGTCTCATTGGCACTCTTCGCTGCCGAGTTGCTGCCAAGAATATAAGGCAAGGCATCGATTTGCTGTTGTGACATCGCCTGATCGTAACTGAGAAACGGCCGGATAATCCCCAGCGGTAAGGTAGCAATAGCGTCAGGGTTCTTGTGAATTGTCCGCCCCTGAGGTGTTAACCGCATAGCTCTTTTACTGCTAAGCCCCAAACGCGGCCGCCCTTCACTATCAAAGGTGAGAGACAACACGTCGCCGGGATAGATCAGGTGTGGATTATCCACCTGCGGATTCATTTGCCAGAGTTCTGGCCAACGCCAGGGTTGATTCAGATATAAACCCGAGATATCCCAGAGGGTATCTCCCGGCTTTACCACATAGGTTGCAGGCGCATCTGGGCGCACTTGCAATACATCCGCTGTTACCGCCGCAGAAAACCAGCATAACAAGGCCGCCAGTGTCAGTGTTATTTTTTTCAGCATGCCCGCATCCTTAACCCTATACTCATTTTTATTAATTACACGCTAAGCTGTTATTAAAGCGCAATAATGGCTAAAATTAAAACATACCACAGCGAACTAATTAAAGCATATTTTGTAGGTGTTATGGCAGTTTTAAAAGTATTACATTTTCCCGATGAGCGTTTACGCACCATTGCTAAGCCAGTGGCGGAAGTTAACGCCGAAATTCGTCAGCTGGTCAAAGACATGCTAGAGACCATGTATGACGAAAATGGCATTGGTCTGGCCGCAACTCAGGTTAACGTCCACCTGCGGGTGGTGGTGATTGATTTGTCGGAAGAGCGCAATCAACCGCAGGTCTTTATCAACCCGGAAATCATCGCCCATGATGGCGAGACCAGTTATGAAGAAGGCTGTTTATCGGTACCGCAGAACTATGCTTCGGTATCGCGGGCGAAAAATGTCACGGTAAAGGCGCAGGATATCGACGGTAACTGGTTTGAGTTACAAGCCGACGGCTTATTGGCGATCTGTTTGCAGCATGAACTGGATCATTTAATCGGTAAGCTGTTTATCGATTATTTGTCGCCGCTAAAACGTGATCGGATCCGCAAGAAACTGGAAAAAGAAGCCAAACTGGCTGAGCGCCACGCGCTTTAAACAGGATTTAATGTGACCACGCCTTTACGTATTATCTTTGCCGGTACGCCGGATTTTGCTGCCTGTCATTTACAGGCTTTATTAACTGGCCCACACCAGGTGGTGGCGGTTTATACCCAACCTGATCGCCCGGCGGGACGTGGCCAAAAGCTGCAGCCAAGCCCGGTCAAACAACTTGCTCTACAACATGATATTCCGGTTTATCAACCTAAATCGCTGAAAAAAGCTGCAGCGCAACAACAGCTGGCAGCAATAGACGCCGATTTGATGGTTGTCGTTGCCTACGGCCTGATCCTGCCTAAAGCGGTGTTAGACATGCCAAGACTGGGCTGTATTAACGTGCACGGTTCGTTATTACCGCGCTGGCGGGGTGCAGCGCCAATCCAGCGCGCACTCTGGGCTGGCGACAGTGAAACCGGCATCACCATTATGCAGATGGATGAAGGTTTAGATACCGGCGCTATGCTCAGCAAAGTCAGTTGCCCGATTTTAGCTACGGACACCAGCGCCAGCCTGTATCAAAAGTTGGCGCAGCTGGGGCCGCAAGCGCTGTTAGCCGCCGTGGCGGATTTACCGGCACTGCAACAGCAGGCCGAGGCACAAAATGAGCAACTGGCGAACTATGCCGAAAAACTCAGCAAAGATGAAGCCCGGCTCGACTTTAACAAAGACGCCGCCGCACTGGAGCGTGAAATACGCGCCTTTAATCCCTGGCCAGTCAGTTACCTGGAGCTGCCACAAGGCACGGTAAAGGTCTGGCAGGCTCAGGTCGCCAGCAGCCTGTCAGGACCAGTGGGTAGCATTTTAAAAGCCGATAAAACCGGCATCTATATTGGCTGTCAGCAGCAGGTGCTACAGATCACCCAGTTACAGCCACCGGGTAAAAAACCGATGAGTGCAGCTGATTTTCTGAATGGCCGGGCCGAGTGGCTGACCGTGGGCCAGCAATTATGAGTGCTCAGTTACGCGCCCTGGCAGCAGAGATCTGTTATCAGGTGATTGATCAGGGCAAGTCGTTATCCGATGCCCTGCCGAAAGGCCAGCAAAAACTGGCGTTTGCACCGGACAAAGCCCTGCTGCAGGAAATTTGTTTTGGCGTGATGCGCCAGCTACCGCAGCTGGAAACCGTCTGTCAGCAACTGATGGATAAGCCACTGATTAAACAGCTAAGGCCGCTACAGTTTCTGATCTATGTCGGCATCTATCAGCTCAAATTTTTACGCATCCCAGACCATGCCGCCATCAGCGAAACTGTAGAGGCGGCCAGATTATTAAAGGGTCAGAACCTGACCAAGCTGATTAATGCCGTGCTGCGTAATGTGCAGCGCAAGCCGGAGCTGTTTGATTTTAGCCAGGCCAGCAGCGCGGTGCAGTTTAACCATCCGGGCTGGCTGATCAGCGAGCTGCAACAAGCCTACCCACAGCAGTGGCAGGCGGTGTTAACGGCAAACCAGCAAAAGGCGCCACTGTGGCTTAGAGTTAACCAACAGCAAATCAGTGCCGCTGACTACCTGCAGGCATTACAACAGGCCGGTATCAGCGCCAGCCAGCCTTTTGCCTATTTGCCAGTGGCGATCAAGCTGGACCAGGCTTGTGATATCACCACCCTGCCAGGTTATGCCGCAGGCTGGTTTTCAGTACAGGACGCTGCGGCGCAGCATGCCGCGCTCTTTCTGGCGCCAGAGCCCGGTGAGCAGGTATTGGATGCCTGCAGTGCGCCCGGCGGTAAAAGCTGTCATTTGCTGGAGCAAACACCTGGCTTACAGCTAACAGCGCTGGATCGTGATGCCCAGCGTTTACAGCGGGTAACGGAAAATTTGCAGCGTTTGCAGCTGCAGGCACGGGTGGTAGCAGCCGATGTGCTGGATACCGCCAGTTGGTGGCAAGGTGAGTTATTTGACCGGATTTTACTGGATGTGCCCTGCTCTGCAACCGGGGTGATCCGCCGCCATCCGGATATCCGCTGGCTACGCAAAAAAACCGATATCGCGCCACTAACCGAATTACAGCAGCAGATCCTGCAGTGTGCCTGGCGCCTACTTAAACCCGGCGGCACCCTGCTCTATGCCACCTGTAGCGTGTTACCGGCCGAAAACAGCGCTCAGCTGACACAGTTTCTGGCGCAGCAAAACGACGCCAGCTTGCTGCCGTTGCCGGAACTGGGCAGCAGCAGCTGGCAGATTTTACCGGGAGAGCAGGATATGGACGGCTTTTTCTATGCCTTGCTACATAAAGCGGCCTAACAGAGTACCAGTATGAAAATTATCATTCTCGGCGCCGGACAAGTGGGTGCAACCCTGGCAGAAAACCTGGTGGGCGAGCAAAACGACATTACTATTGTCGATACCAACCTCGATAAGCTGCGGGCATTACAAGACCGCTTTGACTTACAGGTGGTGTTTGGTCATGGCTCGCATCCGGATATTTTACGTAAAGCCGGCGCTGAAGATGCGGATATGGTGGTTGCAGTAACCAGCAGCGATGAAGTGAATATCGTGGCCTGTCAGGTGGCATACAGTATGTTTAATACGCCGCTGAAAATTGCCCGCATCCGTACCAACCAGTATCTGAAATACCGCGATGAGCTGTTTCATAAAGACGATATGCCGGTAGACCACTTTATTGCGCCGGAAGCCCTGGTTACCAACTATATCCGCCGCCTGATTGACTATCCGGGCGCCCTGCAGGTGGTAGAGTTTGCTGAAGGCAAAGTCAGCCTGGTGGCAGTACGGGCTTATTATGGTGGCTTATTGGTCGGGCACGCCCTGTCGGCATTAAAAGAACATATGCCGCATATTGAAACCCGGGTAGCGGCCATTTATCGTCGCGGCACGGCGATTAAGCCTTTAGGCACCACCATTATCGAAGCCGACGACGAAGTGTTTTTCGTCGCGGCAACCAAACATATCCGGGCGGTGATGAGCGAGCTGCAAAAACTGGAGCGCAGCTACCGCCGCATTATGATTGCCGGCGGCGGCAATGTCGGCTTTGGTTTGGCACGGGCGCTGGAGAAAACCCACAGTGTGAAACTGATCGAGCGTGGCAAAGAACGGGCTGAATTTTTATCCAGCGGATTGGATAATACGGTGGTTTATGTTGGTGACGCCTCGGATCCCGAATTGCTGGAAGAAGAAAATATCGAGCAAATCGATGTCTTTATCGCGGTAACTAACGATGATGAAGCCAATATTATGTCGGCAATGTTGGCCAAGCGGATGGGTGCGCAGAAAACCATGGTGCTGATTAAACGTGGCGCCTATGTCGATCTGTTACAAGGTGGCGAAGTCGATATCGCCATCTCCCCGCAACAAGCCACCATCTCGGCACTGCTGACCCATATCCGCCGTGGCGATATTGTTAACGTTTACTCTCTGCGCCGTGGTGCTGCCGAAGCCATCGAGGCGATAGCGCATGGCGACAGCAGCACCAGTAAGGTTGTTGGCAAAACCATAGGCGAGATCCGGCTGCCGCCCGGTACAACGATCGGCGCCATAGTGCGTGGTGACGAGGTGTTGATCGCTCACGATAATACGCGGATTGAAACCGACGACCACATTATCCTGTTTATGGTGGATAAAAAGCATATCGTTGAAGTGGAAAAGCTATTCCAGGTCAGCGCTATCTTTATTTAGGGTGTCTAATCTTTCCAAAATGCCGGCGTAAAGAGTACCAGCAAGGTAAAGATCTCCAGCCGGCCAAACACCATGGCAATAATCAGGATCCACTTGCTGGCATCCGGAATATTGCCAAAATGGGCCGCCACTTCACCCAGGCCTGGCCCCAGGTTATTCAGACAAGCCGCTGTAGCCGAAAAGGCGGTAATATTATCCAGCCCGGTAAAGATCAGCGCCAGCATAATCACCACAAATACCAGCGCATAAGCAGCAAAAAAGCCCCAAACCGCCTGTACAATACGATCTTCAACCGGCCGCCGGCCAAGTTTAATGGCATAGATAGCCCGTGGATGCACCAGCCGGTTTAACTCGCGCACCCCTTGCTTAAACAGCAGTAATACCCGAACCACCTTCATCCCGCCGCCGGTCGAACCGGCGCAGCCGCCGATAAAACTGGAGAAAATCAGTAAGATCGGTAAAAACAATGGCCAGGCAGCAAAGCCGTCGGTAGCAAAGCCTGCCGTGGTGGAAATCGACACTGCCTGAAAGGCGGCATGGTTCAGTGCTGTCAGAGCGTCCGGATAAACACTGGTGTGTAATAACACCAGAAAACAAATCAAAATCAGCGCCGCCTGAATGCCAAGAAAGGTTTTAAACTCCGGATCGCGGAAATAGGTCGTGACACTCTTACCTCGGATAGCAGCAAAGTGCAGCGGAAAGTTCACCGCACTGATCAACAGAAACACAATACAGATGGTATTAATCAAGCCACTGTCAAAATGACCAATGCTGGCGTCATAGGTTGAAAAGCCGCCGATAGCTACTGTTGAGAAAGCATGACAAATCGCATCAAACCAGGACATCCCCGCTACATAAAACGCCAACGCACAGGCCAACGTTAGCGCCAGGTAGATATACCACAGATGTTTGGCGGTATCGGCAATCCGCGGCGTCATCTTGTTATCTTTTACCGGCCCAGGCGTTTCCGCGCGGTACAGCTGCATACCACCGACACCTAACAGCGGCAGAATCGCAACCGCCAATACGATGATCCCCATACCACCTAACCATTGCAGCTGCTGCCGGTAGTAAAGAATTGCCTTTGGCAGTAGTTCAATGCCGGTTAATACCGTCGCACCGGTAGTCGTCAGGCCGGAAAAAGCCTCAAACATTGCCGAGGCCAGGTTCATATTGGGCCGCTCTGCCAGTACCAGCGGGATGCCCCCTACCGCACCCAGCACGATCCAGAACAACACCACGATCAGGAAGCCGTCACGGACCTTTAACTCAGCCCGATATTGCCGGTTTGGATACCAGATTAAAAAACCACTGAACAAACAGAGAATAAAAGACAGGATAAAGGGCACACCGGCACCATCCTGGTACCAGTATGCGACCAGTGCCGGCGGCACCATGGTGATGCTGAAAATGGCAATCAGCATCCCCAGGATCCGGATTATCGAACGATATTGCATAGGGTCCTTAATGCGCCCTTGCCACTGCTTATGGCAGCTGCAGCTCGCGGGTCATATTTTCATTACGTTCGCGATGGACAATAATATTGTCCTCAATCCGGATACCACCGTAAACACGGAATTGGTCAACCTTTTGCCAGTTGAGCTGTTTTGCCTCTGGTGTTGCCTGCAGATCGGCCAGCAACGACTCGATAAAATACAGCCCTGGCTCAATGGTAAACACCATTCCTGGCTCAATCAGGCGGGTACAACGTAAAAACGGATGCTCAGCCGGCGCCGCAACATGGGTGCCGCGCTCATCGGCCATAAAGCCACCGACATCATGCACCTGTAACCCCAAATGGTGCCCAACACCATGCGGGAAGAAAGTCCGGCTAATGGCAGTTTCAACAAGGCTGTCAACACTGCCGCGCACAAAATCAAAGTCCAATAACACCTGCGCCAGTAAACGGTGTGTCAACAGCTGTAGCTCAGTATATTTGATACCGGGTTTAATAGTATCAACCACCTGCAGATGCACGGTATTCACCGCCTTAATCAGCTCGGCAAATTCGTCTTGCCGGTTAAAGCTGTAGGTACGGGTAATATCCGCGGCATAGCCATGACAGGAAGCGCCGGCATCAATCAAAAACGACTTATGCTGCGCCGGCTTAGCACGCTCCAGTGCGGTGTAATGTAAAATGGCCGCATGTTCATTCAGGGCGATGATATTGCCGTAAGGCACTTCATTTTCGCCCTGACCTACTGCTGAGAGATAGGCCAGCTGGATCTCAAATTCACTGCCACCAGCGTAAAAGGCATCAGCGGCAGCGCGGTGCCCGGCTACGGCCAGTCGGTTTGCTTCGCGCATCGAAGCCAGCTCATAAGCCGTTTTATAGGCCCGATGATAATGCAGATAGTTTAGTACCGGCTCCGGGTTAATTTCGGTAAAACCCAAAGCGCGGGCTACTTCCAGATACTCCCCGATATAAGCCAAGCGGGCCTTATCATAAGGCAGCAAACTTTCTACCATATTGGCTTTTTCCAGCAGCTGAATATCAAAGTATTCAGCCCAGAAATCTGTCGGTACCGGCGGTACCTTATGCCAGAAATCCTTTGGCCGGTAAAAAATCAGTTTCGGCTTATTAACGCCGTCTACCAACAACCAGCAATGCGGATTATCAACCACCGGCAACCAGGCTTTAAAATGCGGATTGACCTGAAACGGATAGTCCATATCGTCCAGAAACTTACGCTTGGCCTGGCCAGAATGAATAACCAGCGCATCCAGATTTTCGCGCGCCAGCACGTTTCGGGTCCGTTGCTGCAGTTCCTGCACATGCGCCTGATACAGTTGAGGATAATTCGGGTTCATAAATACCTTATGCATTGCTGTAAAGGGAAAACCGATAATAGCATCATTTAGCTGTGCTCCCAATCTGCATGGCGACTAACGGCAGGAACACATCGTTCGGTTCATTTAAACGAATATTATAGATCTGATAATACGCCATTACCGCCTTCACATACTCGCGGGTTTCACGAAACGGAATGGTTTCTACCCAGACATCGACCGGCACGGCCCGGTCACGCGGGATCCACTGTCTGACCCGGCTGTAGCCAGCATTATAAGCTGCCGTGGCCATAATCAGGTTGCCGTCGTTACGGCGCATCAGGTAGTTCAGATAGTCAGTACCAAAATCAATATTGGTGACCGGGTTATACAGCTGGCTCACCTGTACTTTCTTTTTGGCAATATAATTGGCCGTATCCGGCATAATTTGCATAAGACCACGGGCACCAACCGGCGAGTTCGCATCCGGCATAAAGGAACTCTCGCGGCGGGCAATGGCCATGGCCCAGCCGGAGTCCACCTGCGCATTCTTGGCAAAGCGTTGAATTTCTTCTTTAAAGGCCAGAGGGAACCGCAGCTCCACATCATCCCAGTAACCGGCATCGGCCAGTGTAAAAATGGCCCTTTCATGCCACTCTATGTCATTGGCTAACTTGGCCGCCGCCAGTTTCTGCTGGCCATTGGCAGAGCGCTGCAAGAAATTCCACTCCCGCCGCGCTTCGGTTAAACGGCCCAGCGCCAACCATTCCTTGGCCCGTTGTACTGCCGGATGCTGTTGGATCAAAGTTAAATCCTCTGCACTCACGGGTACCGGGTTATGCGCCAGACTGGGCGGCAACCCCAGCTTGGCTGCGGCCATAAAACCATAAAAATGCCGCCGCTGTGCTAACTCACGGAAGATACTGTCGGCTTCAGCCTGCTTACCCTGCTCTTCCAGCGCCCGGGCCCGCCAGTAACGCCAGTTAATATCCGCGGCCAGCTCCGCTGGAAAATTCTCAATCACCTGCTGTACCCGAGGCCAATCCAGCTCACGCAGGGCATGCCCAACCTGCCACTGCGCCAGGGTGCTATCCAATTGTTCCGGTGCGAGTTTGCGCATCCAGTCCGTTGCCCGGCTATCGCCGCGGTGCGCCAGGGCAATCGCAAACTGGCGCTGCACGTCCAACCGCTGCGCTGCAGTGAAATAAGGGTCACTGGTGAAACGCTGCCAGGTTTGTAATGCTAAATCAGGCGAGCGCCATACCAGACGTTTTAAACCGTAGGTCAGAATATCGCGCTCCACTACGTGACGGCCGGGGAAAAAACGTGGCCGGCTGATCACCTGCGGGTCCTGACGAACCTGCTGCCACAGATCAGCCAGATATTGCCGGTCGGCCGGTAACAGGGTTTTCAGATAACGGATCAGGCCAACGTCGCCACCATCTGCGGCTAGCTGGATGCGGCGCAGCACAATTTCCGGCTGTAATTGTCCGGCCTGACGCCACTGGCTGAATAAAGGGTCGCAGGCTTTAGGTTGTGACTTACCTACAGTCCAGAGTGACGTCGTTTCCTGCCAGATGGCGGTCTTGGCGGCAGGCTCGGCTTTCAGGCGTTGTAACAGGGCAATGCAGCTCAGTTCTGCATCATTCGAGCCGGGAAAATGCTGTAAAAAACGCTCGGCCTGCTGGCTATTTGCTAAACTCATCAACCAGGGTCGGCGTAACGGCCAATCCAGCGGCGAACCCTGATGCTGTTGCAAAAAACCAGCTATCTCATCGTGGGCACTAAGGCGTCGCTGCAACCAGCGCTGTTGCAGGTAGGGACGTAACGGATAATCGCTTAATTCGGTCAGCCAGCTTTCAATCTGGGGTACCGGCGCCGATCCCAGCTGCCGCTCGGCCTGTAAAAACAGCTGGCGCTGCTGTTGCAGCACAGCAAGATCCGCGGTGCTGGCCAATAACCAGCCCGGTAGCAGGGTACAACATAAAACAAGCAGGCGTTTCACAACAAGGCTCCAAAATGCTAACTAACTATCGGATGAGAAAATAGGTAGGGTCCTTCAGACTTTGCACCTATCCGGAATTCAAACACCTGTTTAAATAACTATTGATATTTTCATTAAAGCACGACACACTGGATGGGATAACCTCATCGTACCAGTTGCGAATAACCCTATATAGCAAACGCGACCAAGGAGCATATTTATGATTTACCAAAGTAACAGCATCCAGGTGGAGTATCTGAAACCTGGCATTGCCAGGTTTACGTTTAACGCCCAAGGTTCGGTCAACAAATTTGATCAACAGACGCTGGCCGATTGTAAGGCAGCGCTGGCCAAGCTGCACGCGGATCCTGAATTAAAAGGCGTGCTGTTTGTCAGCGGCAAAGACAACTTTATTGTCGGCGCCGATATTACCGAGTTCTTACCCGTATTCGAGCGTCCGGAAGCCGAACTGGTTCCCTGGATTAAAACCGCTTCTGATGTGTTTGATTACTGTGAAGATTTACCTGTGCCTTCGGTGGTCGCGATTAAAGGTTTTGCACTGGGCGGTGGCTGTGAGTGGACCCTGGCCTGTGATTATCGGGTGGCGGATACCACAACCCGTATCGGTTTACCGGAAGTCAAACTGGGCTTGATGCCAGGTTTCGGCGGTACTGTGCGTTTACCGCGCATTATCGGTGCCGATAATGCGATGGAGTGGATCACCACCGGCAAAGAGCGCGGCGCAGAGCAAGCACAGAAAGAAGGCTTAATTGATGCGGTGGTGGCACCGGAAAAACTGGAAGCGGCAGCCCTGAGCATGCTGGAAGATGCCATCGCCGGCAAGCTGAACTGGCAGAAAAAGCGTGCGGTGAAACTGCAACCGCTGAAACTTAACAAGACCGAAGCCACCATGAGCTTTAACACCGCCAAAGGTATGGTGTTCGCTACCGCCGGTAAACACTACCCGGCACCCATGGTAGCCGTGCAGACTATTGAAGCTGCTGCAACTTTAGGCCGTGACGCCGCCGTCGCACTGGAAAACAGCGGCTTTGCCAAACTGGCAAAAACCGATGCCGCAACAGCGCAAATTGGTCTGTTCCTGAATGATCAGGTGATTAAGGGGAAAGCCAAAAAAGCCGCAAAAGTCGCAACCAAGGCGGTGAAAAAAGCGGCTGTACTGGGTGCCGGCATTATGGGTGGCGGCATTGCCTACCAATCCGCGTTAAAGGGTGTACCGGTAGTGATGAAAGACATTGCCGATAAAGCGCTGGAATTGGGGATGGGCGAAGCCACCAAGCTGCTGGCCAAACAGGTGGAGCGCAACAAGCTGGATGCAGTCGGTATGGCGAAAGTGATCTCTGCTATTACACCGACATTAAGCAACGAGCAGGTGAAAGGCGTCGATATCGTGGTGGAAGCCGTGGTCGAAAACCCGAAAATCAAGGGCGCAGTATTAAAAGAGGTTGAAGCCTTGCTGGCCGATGATGCCATCCTGACATCAAATACCTCAACCATCTCAATCAATCAGCTGGCAGCGAATCTGAGCCGGCCACAGAATTTCTGTGGTATGCACTTCTTTAACCCGGTACCGAAGATGCCACTGGTAGAGGTGATCCGCGGTAAAGACACCAGTGAAGAAACCGTAGCCGCTGTCGTCGCTTACGCGGCGAAAATGGGCAAGTCACCGATCGTCGTTAACAATTGTCCGGGCTTCTTTGTCAACCGGGTACTGTTCCCCTACTTCGCCGGTTTTAGCAAACTGGTGTTAGACGGCGCCGACTTCGCTCAGGTTGATAAGGTGATGGAAAAGCAGTTTGGCTGGCCGATGGGCCCGGCGTATCTGCTGGACGTCGTCGGTTTAGATACCGCTTATCACTGCACGGACGTGATGGCAGCCGGCTTCCCAACCCGGATGGCCAAACTGGACAATGATCCTGTTGCCGCCATGTATCAGGCTAACCGTTACGGTCAGAAAAATGGCCTCGGTTTCTATGCTTACAGCAAAGATGCCAAAGGCAAGCCGAAAAAGGATATTGATGCCGCCAGCCTTAACTTACTGTCCGGTATTGCTGCCGCCAAACAGGACTTCAGTGCCGAGGACATTATTGCCCGCCTGATGGTACCCATGATTAATGAAACAATCCGCTGTCTGGAAGAAGGCATTGTTGCCAGTGCGGCCGAAGCGGATATGGGTCTGGTTTATGGCCTGGGCTTCCCTCCGTTCCGTGGTGGTCCACTGCGTTATGTCGATACCCTGGGTCTGGCTAACTTTGTCGCACTGGCCGACAAGTACGCCCACCTGGGCGAGATTTACCAGGTAACCGAACAAACCCGCGCCATGGCCGCTAATGGCCAGCGTTTCTTCCCGGTTTAAGCGCAGGAGCAGCAGAATATGAAAAACGCCGTTATTGTAGATTGTATCCGTACCCCGATGGGCCGCTCTAAAGCTGGCATGTACCGCAATGTTCGCGCTGAACAGCTGTCAGCCCATGTTATGGCCAGCCTGCTGGAGCGCAACCCGGCTTTAAACCCGGCAGATATTGATGATGTGATCTGGGGCTGTGTGCAGCAAACGCTGGAACAAGGCTTTAATATCGCCCGCAATGCTTCTTTACTGGCGGGTATCCCGCACTCAGTACCGGGTGTCACCGTAAACCGCCTCTGCGGCTCTTCAATGCAGGCATTGCATGATGCCGTGCGCGCCATCCAAACCGGTATGGGTGAGGTCTATCTGATTGGTGGCGTCGAGCATATGGGTCATGTACCAATGAACCACGGCGTCGACTTCCACCCTGGCTTAGCCACCTCAGTGGCCAAGGCCGCCGGTATGATGGGCCTGACCGCCGAATTACTGGGCAAGCTGCATGGCATCAGCCGGCAGCAGCAGGATGAGTTTGGTGCCCGCTCGCATCGCCTGGCGCACGAAGCCACCCTGCAGGGCCGCTTTAAAAATGAAATTATTCCGACTGAAGGCCATGACGCCGATGGCGTACTGCGCCTGTTCGATTACGACGAAGTGATCCGCCCGGAAACCACGGTTGAAGCACTAAGCCAGCTGCGGCCGGTATTTGACCCGGCTAACGGTACTGTGACCGCAGGCACCTCTTCCGCCTTATCCGATGGCGCCTCAGGTATGCTGGTGATGAGCGAAGACAAAGCGAAGGCGCTCGGTTTACCGATCCGCGCTTATGTCCGTGGTATGGGTGTGGCTGGTTGTGATCCGTCTATTATGGGTTATGGCCCGGTGCCAGCCTCGAAGAAAGCGTTAAAGGCTGCCGGTATCAGCATTGCCGATATCGATTATGCCGAGCTGAACGAAGCCTTCGCGGCACAAGCCTTGCCGGTTATGAAAGACCTGGGTCTGCTGGAAGTAGCTGAGCAGAAAGTGAACCTGAACGGTGGCGCCATTGCTTTAGGCCACCCACTGGGCTGCTCCGGCTCACGCATCAGCACCACGCTGATTAATGTGATGGAAGCTAAGGGCGGTAAGTTTGGCCTGGCAACCATGTGTATCGGCTTAGGCCAGGGTATCGCTACGGTGTTTGAACGGCCATAAGCTGGCAGCAAAGCTGCGAATCGCGTAAAATAGGGGCCGTTTTTACGGCCCTTATTTACTAAATATATGGGGTCAGAGTACTCTGACCCCATTTTTGCGGAGCAGAGATGAGACAGTTATTTAGCAGCGCAAATCACACCCTTGATGCCTTAGGTATGCGCTGCCCCGAGCCGGTAATGATGATACGGCTGCAAATCCGTAAAATGCAGTTGGGTGAAACCTTATTAATTATTGCCGACGATCCGGCCACCACCCGTGATATTCCTGCCTTTTGCCGTTTTATGGATCATGAGTTAGTGGGCAGCGATACCACTGAACTGCCGTATCGGTATCTGGTAAAGAAAGTGAGTGCCTAACAAACTCCGGACTGCCTGTAAAACGCCATGACAATAGCCGCTTCGGTTTAAACCGGAGCGGATTTATTAACACGTTCTTTTGCTAATCTAGCCCCCCTGCAGCAAAGCTTTCACCACGGCTTCCGCTACATCCGCAATACGGCATTGCTGCTGCATTGCACTTTGCTGTAACTGGCGATAGGCCTGTTCTTCGCTGAGTTTTTTATACTGCATCAGCAGCAGCTTGGCGCGGTCGATCCGTTTTTGCTCGGTAATAGCGCGGCGGGCGTCACATAACTCCGCCTGGATCTGGCGGATATGCTGCGCCTGCTCCGACAACAGCTGATAAAACGAGCGGCCGGGTGCCGTGATGCCGTGCTCGTTGGTCGTTTGCGGTACAACCGAGGCGCCATATAAACCCGGCATGCTGGGATCGATTAATAAAGTTAAACCTGAACCGGCTGGCAAGGCAGTCAGCTCGGTTAGCTTATGCCGGTGCTGCTGCAACTGCTGTTGAGCGGCAGTTACAGTAGCAGCGGTGAGTTGCTGCAAATCAGCTGTCAGCAATGCCATTAACTGGTGCATCGCGTCCATACGATCGGTAGCAAACTGATACCAAAGATCACTGACTGCCGGCACCAGCGTTGCCGTGCCCGGTAGCTGCTGCAGCATAGTTCTCAGTTGTTGCAGCTGTTTAGCTGCGGCGCTTTGCTCCAGCTGTTGCCACTGCTGCTGTTGTGCGCTGCTGGCAAATTCCAGAAAAACAGCAGCGCTGTGTTGCTGGGCCTGTTGCAGTAATAATAAACGCTCAGCCAGCTCTGTACTTACCTTACCGGAGGCAAACCCCATAGCACCCCATGCCCTTTCCTGGCCGGCATATTCTTTGGTTTGCAGTAGGTTAAACAAGGCAACCAGTACGCGGGTAATGCTGGCGTCACAGGCCAGATCAGCCGACTCCAACACCACCGCCAGCCAGGCGGCAATCAAGCGGCTATAGGCTTCGGTGGCTTGTAAGGGGGTTATTTTTTGCTGGTGTATTTGTTCGCGCAGTTCCGCCAGATGATCCATGCCCTGCAATGCCAGTGCAATACCGCTGAGTAAACGGCTGCTGTTACACGGCTGCGGTGCGTGTAAATACTGCTGCTCAAGTGCTGTGCGTAATTGCAGCTCTGCGCTGGTGCTGTGCTGCAATTGCTGCTGGCGTTGGCGGGCAAACAGCTCACAGCCTGAAGCGAGAAAAATATTGCTGATGCCCCGCTCGCGCTGCAGCTGATGCACCAGTTCGCTAATGCTGGTTACCAGCTGACAGTTAGCCGAAAGCTGTAACAGGGCTTTTATTTCTGCCTGTTTTGCAGCCAGCAAAAACTGTGCGGTCGAAGGGTTCATACATTACACAATAGAATGGTCAGTGCTAAGTTCTAGCAATGCCTGTTCCATACCCGCTTTTTGCCTGTGCCAGCTACTGCCAGCCTTGCGTTTCAGCCTGCATAAGCGCTAGCTAATAACAACACCAATACCGGCAAGCGCCCCAAATCAGTGCAAAAAATGCGCTACTATGCACAACTATGGCCCTTAGCACTGCCGCCACGGCAAAGGCATATTATTAAAAACCAAGACAAATTAGACGATTAAGCGAAAATTTCAGGCTGGCATCAAAGTTGCCTAGTTAAATGCGGCGGAGGTGTTAAGCACCTCCGGACAAAAAACAGTTTCAGGACAAAGGCGTCCCGTGATCAGCTGATAACACAGCATGATCCGGACGCCTTTTTTGTTGTGCAAAAAACAGCAGCTGAATAACTAAACATAACGGAAAAAGGTGAACCCATGGCTTATTTAGTTCCAGCCGAGTTTGTGACCAAAATGGTCGATGCCGGCGAAGCAAAAATTTTTATGTCTACCCGCGATACCCTGATCCGCTCTTATATGGCGGGCGCGATTCTGGCATTGGCGGCGGTATTTGCGATAACTGTTGCCGTGCAAACGGGCTCCTTTTTAGTGGGCTCTATGTTGTTCCCGGTCGGTTTTATTATGTTGTACCTGATGGGCTTTGATTTGCTGACCGGTGTTTTTGTACTGACACCGCTGGCCTTACTGGACCGCCGCCCCGGTGTTACGGTAAAGGGGGTGCTACGCAACTGGGGGCTGGTATTTATCGGTAACTTTGTTGGCGCTTTAACAGTGGCAGCCATGATGGCGTTTGTGCTAACGATGGGCTTTAATACCGAGCCGGGGGCTGTGGCTGACAAACTGGCAGATGTCGGTGAGGCGCGCACCTTAGGTTATGCCGAACATGGCACTGCGGGCTGGCTGACCATTTTTCTGGGTGGCATGTTATGTAACTGGATGGTGTCGATGGGGGTGGTTGGCGCGATGATCTCCACCCATGTCAGCGGCAAAGCCATTGCCATGTGGATGCCAATTATGTTGTTCTTTTTTATGGGTTTTGAGCACTCGGTGGTGAATATGTTTTTATTTCCTTTCGCCATGATGATGGGCGGTGATTTCTCCATTATGGATTATATGATCTGGAACGAAATACCTACGGCGCTTGGCAATCTGGTTGGCGGTTTGGCTTTTACCGGCCTGACGCTGTACAGCACGCACTATAAAACTGCGCCTAAACGTAATCTGGTGACGACCGCAGCAAGCCGCAACACTGCAGATCTGGCCAAAGTCTGACCATGTCATTGCAAGTATCCATCGGCCAGTACAGTAGTGCAGGTTGCAAAACGCTGAACCAGGATTGGTTTGGCGCTTGCCTGCCCACAGAACCACAGCTGAGTAACAAAGGCATAGTGCTGGCGGTGGCCGATGGTATCAGCACCAGTACCGTTAGCCAGATTGCCAGCGAAACCGCAGTGAAAAGCTTTCTCAGCGACTACTACTGTACCAGCGATGCCTGGTCGGTGCCGCATGCCGCCTTGCAGGTGTTAAAGGCCAGCCATAACTGGTTATATGCACAAAACCGCAATGGCCCTTTTGCTGCCGATCCGGATAAAGGTTATGTCTGCACTTTTAGTGCGCTGATCCTAAAGCAACGCCATGCACATTTGCTGCATGTTGGTGACAGCCGGATTTATCTGTGGCGTAACCGGCAACTGGAACAACTGACGCGGGATCACCGGGTATGGCGTGGCAGCAGCAGTTTTTTAAGCCAGGCGCTTGGAGCCGGCGCAGTGCTGGAACCCGATTACCACAGCCTGCCATTGCTGGCAGGGGATGTATTTCTGCTGGCGACAGATGGCTTATTTGAAGTGTTACCACAGCCGCAGCTAATGGCGTTACTTGGACCAGAACAAGCAGATTTATCAACGCTGGCACAGCAACTGGCCGACGCCGCTTTAGCCGCTGGCAGCAAAGATAATATTACGCTGCAACTGGTGCGTATTAACGCCCTGCCGGCAGACAGCAGTTTACCGGCTTGTATCGATCAGCAACTGCCATTGCCACCGCTATTGCAACAAGGCGATACCCTTGACGGCCTGCAGATAATACGGCCACTGCAACAAAGCAGCCGCAGCCATGTGTATCTGGTGCAGGACAGCGAAACAGCAAAACTGCTGGTGCTAAAAGCACCGTCGATTGATTTGGCCGAACAGCCCGATTATCTGGAGCGGCTGTTGCGCGAAGAATGGATAGCAAAACGGGTTAACAGTGCTTATGTATTGCGCCCGGCCAGCATCAACAGACCACGCACAGCGCTGTATACGCTATTTGAATATATTGATGGCCAAACCCTGCGCCAATGGCAACTCGACCACCCCAAAGCCACTCTGGAACAAATACGCACGCTGACAGAACAAATTGGCAAAGGCTTACAGGCTTTGCACCGCAGCGAAATATTGCATCAGGATTTACGACCGGAAAATATCATGGTTACGCCACAGGGCAGCGTTAAAATTATCGACTTTGGTGCAGCACGGCTGGCCGGCTTACAGCCAGATGACGAAGTGGCCGGCGATATTCCCGGCACTGCCTTATATTGCGCACCCGAGTATTTTTTAGGTGCACCAGGCAGTGAGCGCTCAGATCTGTACTCACTGGCTGTATTAACCTATCAGTTGCTGTCGGGGCGCTTTCCTTACGGGCCTGAGGTTGCCCGGCGCAGAAGTTTAAAAGCGCAGAAAAAACTACAGTATCAGTCTGTGTTATCTGCCGATAGCGAGCTACCCGCCTGGCTGGACCGGACACTGGAAAAAGCCTTGCAGCCCGACCCCAGCCTGCGTTATCAGGCCCTGTCTGAGTTTTTATATGATTTACGCCATCCCAATGCGAAGTTTCAGGCACCGCAAAGCCTGATAGAACTTCATCCGCTGTGGTTCTGGCAAAGTTGCTGCCTGCTGCAATGCCTGATTATATTATGGTTGCTGGCAAACTAAGCAACAACCTTAGCCTGCAGCAGGCTTAAATCTACCGCCATCCGCTGGTGTAGCACCTCGCCAATCACAATCAATGTCGGCCCGCATAGCGGATTGGCCGCTAAACGCTGGTCAATATCAGCCAGCGTGCCCTGCAGTTGCTGTTGCTGGGCAGTACTGACCTGATCCAGCAGCGCTATAGCGGTATTGTCCGGCCAGCCAACTGACACTAAACCAGCACACAATTGCTGCAAACGGTTTAAGCCCATATAGACCACCAGCGTCGGGTTAGAGCCATTGGCTCTGTACTGATAACCAGACCAGTCCGGCTGTTTGGCAGGGTCGGCAAACTGCGCGGTTAAAAACTGCACTGACGTGGCACTGCCGCGGGCGGTAAGCGGAATACCACAATAGGCCGAAGCCGCGCAGGCACTGGTCACGCCCGGCACTATGGCAAAGGCAATACCGGCTTGTTGCAACGCTGCAGCTTCTTCTGATACCCGGCCAAAAATCGCCGGGTCGCCACCTTTTAACCGCACCACCAAACCACCTTGCTGGCCATACTTTACCAGCAACTGGTTTATGTCGTGCTGCGACATAGCATGGCGGCCCGCTCTTTTACCAACAAATACTTTTTTGCAACGCCGTGGCGCTATCGCCAACAGCTCAGCCGGAACCAAACTATCAAACAACAGCACATCGGCCTGCTGCAATAAACGCTGCGCTTTAACCGTTAACAGCTCAGGATCACCAGGCCCGGCACCAATTAGTACCACCCGGCCTTTGCCTGCGGGTTTTAACTGGCCGGTGTCAGCGTCACGCCAGTTCCAGCCTGATATAACTGAGCGGCCCAGTGGTGAACGCAGAAAGTAGCTTATAACACTCATCATACTTACCCTTATGTTTAGCCTTGTCCTTTACCTTTTTAACCAGCCCTTGCTGTCTGGTTGTTAATCAGGCAGCTGATGCCTGTTGCTTTTGTTGTTGGGCATGCAGCCATACCCTGCCATGCTGCAGTTTCACCGCATAGACAGGCAGCACCACTTCAGGTTGTTCTAAGCACTGGCCTGTGCTCAGGTTAAAGTGCTGTTTATACAAAGGTGAAGCCACTACTATCTGCTCACCGACAGAGCCAACAATGCCCCGCGACAAAACATTAGCGCCGCCGACAGGATCGTAATTGCCAATAGCATACAGTTCCTGCCTGCCCTGCTGTTGCAGCAAAAACACCGCCACCTGGCAGCCATTGAACAAAGCGCAAATACCGCTGTTTTCAACTAAATCTTCATAAGCACAAATATCAGTCCAGGCCATATTATTTCTCCTCTACTAAAGCTGTGGCAGGCAGCTCTGACGTAGAAAGCTGGGTAACAGGAATTTGTTGCTGCCACCGGCGTTTTTCTTCTGCTGTCGCCGGGCGGATCTGCGCCCGTTCTTCGACAAAAACGATATTGGGATCCGGCTGCGGGCTGTTAACAAACTGGCGGAAACGTTTCAGCGCCTGCGGGTCGTCCAGCGTGGCCTGCCATTCGCAGGCATAGGTATTCACCAGCGCAGCCATCTGGTTTTCCAACTCCTGCGCTATACCCAGTTGATCGTCAATAATCACTTGGCGCAGATACTCCAGCCCGCCGTCCAGCTTTTCCAGCCAGACCGAGGTGCGCTGCAAACGGTCGGCAGTTTTGATGTAAAACATCAGAATGCGGTCTATGTAGCGGATTAAAGTGTCGGTATCGAGGTCGGTGGCAAATAAGTCGGCGTGGCGTGGCCTCATACCGCCGTTACCGCAGACATACAGGTTCCAGCCGTTTTCGGTGGCAATAATGCCAATGTCTTTGCTTTGCGCTTCAGCACATTCGCGGGTACAACCCGACACTGCCATTTTGATTTTGTGGGGTGCCCTTAAACCTTTATAGCGGTTTTCGATAGCTATGGCCTGACCGACACTGTCCTGCACACCATAACGACACCAGGTGCTGCCGACACAAGATTTGACTGTACGCAGCGACTTGCCATAGGCATGGCCGGTCTCAAAACCCGCATCAACCAAACGCTGCCAAATGGCAGGCAACTGCTCTAAACGGGCGCCAAATAAGTCGATACGCTGCCCACCAGTAATTTTGGTATAGAGATTAAAATCCAAAGCGACCTGACCTATCACCAGCAGTTTTTCTGCGGTAATTTCGCCACCGGCAATACGCGGCACCACTGAATAAGAACCGTCTTTTTGCATATTGGCGAGAAAGGTATCGTTGGTGTCCTGCAAACCCACATGAGGTTTTTTCAGCACATAATCATTCCAGCTCGACGCCAGAATAGAGCCCACAGTCGGCTTACAGATATCACAGCCCAAACCCTGACCGTGGCGGCTTAACAGTTCGGCAAAGGTTTTAATACCGCCCACCTGAACTAAATGCAGCAATTCCTGACGGGAATAAGCAAAGTGTTCACAGAGGTGATTTTTCACCTCAACCCCACGGCTTTTTAACTCGTCATCCACTACGGATTTGAGCAAAGCAGTGCAACCACCACAACCTGTACTGGCCTTAGTGCAGCTTTTGATACTGGCTAAATCGCAGCAACCACTGTCCATAGCCGCCACTATGTCGCCTTTAGCCACGTTATGGCAGGAACAAATGGTGGCGCTGTTGGGTAAAGTTAAAGCGGCCACAGCTGCGCCGGACGCTGCAGGTAAAATCAGTTGCTCCGGCTGTTTTGGCAGCAACATATCGTTTAAAGCGTATTGCAGCAGACTGTCGTAGTTGCTGGTATCGCCGACCAGCACAGCACCCAGCAGGCGTTTGCCGTCTTTGCTTACCACCATTTTTTTGTAGACCTGAGCACGCGGATCGGTAAACACATAACTTAACGCGCCAGGCGTTCTGGCATGGGCATCGCCAATAGAACCCACTTCCACACCCAGCAGTTTTAGCTTGGTGCTCATATCAGCGCCGGTAAAACTCAGCCCGCCAGCTGTCAGTTGGCTTACCACCACACGCGCCATCTGATAGCCAGGTGCTACCAGACCAAAAATCTTTTGCTGCCATAAGGCACATTCACCTATGGCATAAATATGTGGGTCAGACGTCTGGCACTGATCGTTAACGACTATTCCGCCCCGATCCCCCACAGCTAAACCACAGCTGCGCGCCAACTGGTCATAAGGCCGGATGCCAGCGGAAAACAGCACTAAATCTGTCTCTAAACTTTCACCATCGGCAAACTGCAACTGATAACGGCACTCTGCGCCAGCAACTATCGCCTGAGTGGCTTTGCCGGTATGTACCTGCACACCCAGCTCGGTAATTTTCTGGCTTAACATCTGGCCGCCAGCCTGATCCAGCTGCACAGCCATTAGCTGTGGTGCAAATTCCACCACATGAGTTTGTAAGCCGAGTTGTTTTAGCGCATTTGCTGCTTCCAGCCCGAGCAAACCACCGCCTATCACCACACCGACTTTACTTTGGGCCGCACTTTGCGCTATCGCATCTAAATCCTGCAGCGTACGGTACACCAGACAATGCGGCTGCTCATTACCGGGAATTGGTGGTACAAAAGCATAGGAACCGGTTGCCAGCACCAGCTTGTCATAGTAAAACTGCCCGCCCTGACGGGTTATGACCAACTGCTGGTCACGGTCGATTTGCTCCACCCAGCAATTTAGGCGGTATTGAATATTGGCCGCCTGATAAGCCTCTTCTGTCGTTAAAGCAAGTTGCTCTGCACTGGTGCCGCTGAAGTAGCCGGATAAATGCACCCGGTCGTAGGCCAGCCGCACCTCACCACACAACACGGTAATGTTTGCCTGTGGGTCTTTGGCGCGCAGTTGCTCAACAAAATGGTGCCCCACCATACCATTGCCAATCACCAGAATGTGTTTTGTCTGCTGCATGTCTAAGTCCTTAAAGCCCTTGTTAGCCGAAGCGAACAACAAATTTTGCCGATAAAAAAAGCCCACGACTAAGCTGCCAGCAGGCAGTTTTGTCGTGGGCCTCGTTGCCCGTGCAAAGCAGAGCTTTACACCTCAATTCAAATTAGGTTCAGCACCAGTCTGCGCTGGTGTTGTTGACAAAATAAAAGCACAAACAATGCCATATTATTATCTGATTGATTTTATTATATAAATATCATACTTCGTACCACAGCCAAGCAAAGCTTTGCTTTAAACCGGTGCAAGCCGGCACCGGATTGAGGCAACCACGTTATTTGTGCTATGTTGGGTAACATAATAAAAAAGCCAGCATTACAGCTGGCTTTTTTATTATTTATCAAATATTACTGTAACAGTGAAATATCCGCCACCTGCAAAAACAACTCCCGCAGTTGCTTTAACAGCGCCTGGCGGTTAGCCCGTACGGCAGCGTCATCGGCGTTTACCATTACCTTGTCAAAGAACTGGTCAATAACCTCACGCATTGAGGCCAAGTGCGCCAGGGCTTCGGCATAGCTATGCTGACCGGCCTGATAAGCCTGCTCAGCCGTTATTGCGCTATGCAGTGCCTGTTCGGCCTCTTCCTGCAGTAAAGCGGTATTTACCGTGGTGGCAATATCACCGTCTACTTTGGCCAGGATATTAGCCACCCGTTTATTGGCAGCCGCTAAGGCTGCTGCTGCATCCAGCTTACGGAACTGTGCTACCGCTTTAACCCGGCGATCAAAGTCTGCCGGATTAGTTGGCCGGCGCGCCAGTACCGCCTGAATCACATCAACGCTATAGCCTTCGTCCTGATACCAAGCACGGAAGCGACCCAGCATAAAGTCCAGGACTTCAGTGGCCACCTGTGGGTTGGTCAGTTTGTTGCCGAAGCTTTGCTGACTCACGGCAATCAGGTCGGTTAAATCCAAGGGTAGCTGTTGTTCTACCATAATACGTAAGGCACCAATGGCGGCGCGACGCAGCGCAAACGGGTCCTTGTCTCCTTTCGGGATCTGGCCAATGCCGAAAATACCGACCAGTGTGTCCAGCTTATCTGCGATAGCTACTGCCGCCCCTTCCAGACGACTGGGTAACTGGTCACCGGCAAAACGCGGCATATATTGCTCGTTCAGCGCCAAGGCTACTGCTTCCGCTTCGCCATCCAGCCGGGCATAGTGCATACCCATAATACCTTGCACTTCCGGGAATTCGCCGACCATATTAGTCATCAAATCGGTTTTCGATAATAAGCCGGCACGGGCAGCGGCGGCCTGATCGGCACCAATTTTTGCGGCAATAAAGCCGGCCACCTGGCTGATTCGTTCCGATTTTTCAAACAACGTGCCCAGCTGCTGCTGAAACAGTACTGTCTTTAAACTGTCTAACCGCTCAGCGAGTTTGACCTTGCGGTCTGTATTAAAGAAGAACTGCGCATCTGATAAGCGCGGCCGTACCACCTTCTCATTACCAGAGATAATTTGCTGTGGATCCTTGCTGCTGATATTGGCCACAAAGATAAACTTGTTCAGTAACTTGCCCTGACTATCCCGCAGCGGGAAGTACTTCTGATTATCCTTCATCGTCGAGATTAGCGGCTCAGCCGGCACCTGCAGGAAGCTTTCTTCAAAGCTACCTACCAGTATTACCGGCCATTCGACCAGCGCCGTGACTTCTTCCAGCAGAGCGTCATCCCATTGCGGCTGTGCTTGTAACTGCTGAGCGGTCGCTTGTACCTGCTCCGCGATATAGGCTTTGCGCTTAGCGAAATCAGCCACTACAAAGGCGTGTTCCAGCGTCGGCAGATAGGCATCGGCATCTTTGATACTGACCAGCGCCGGCGCATGAAAACGATGGCCATAGGTCTGATTACTACTCTGCCGGCCAAGAATAGTAGCAGGCACTACCTGCTCACCATACAGCATAATAATGGTATGTACCGGCCGGATAAATTCGGCATCTGAGCTACCCCAGCGCATCGGCTTGGCAATAGGTAGTTTGGCTAAGGCTGTGCTGACCATCTCCGGCAGCAAGCTGACCGTCGCCTGCCCTTGTTGCTGTTGCCGGCATAATAGCCAGGCGCCTTTGTCGGTTTCTAAACGCTCAGCCTGCGCCACCGTAATGCCACAACCCGCGGCCCAACCTTCAGCGGCCTTAGTCGGATTACCATTGGCATCAAAGGCCGCACTCAGCGCTGGCCCGCGCTTTTCTACCACTTTATCGGCCTGGGCTGCGGCTAACTGATTAATCCGCACTGCTAAGCGGCGTGGAGCCGCATACCAGCTAATTTCAGCATGGCTAAGCTCAAGTTTAGCTAATTCGGCTTGCAGATTATCGGCAAAGGCTTGTGCCAAAGTGGTAAGCGATTTTGGTGGTAATTCTTCGGTACCAATTTCAACCAGAAAATCTTGTGAACGCATTAGTTCGCCTCCGACTGCTTGGCGCTCTGATTCTTGCAAAGCGGGAAACCCAGTTTTTCGCGGGCATCATAGTAAGCCTGCGCACAGGCCTTGGCCAGGGTGCGAACCCGCAGAATATAGCGCTGACGCTCAGTTACCGAGATGGCATGACGAGCATCCAGCAAGTTAAAAGCATGTGAGGCTTTCATCACTTTTTCATAGGCTGGCAACGCCAGGCCTTGTTCAATCAGATACTGGCTTTCCTTTTCACACTGGTCGAAGTAGGCAAACAAGGCGGCTACATCGGCATGCTCAAAATTGTAGGTCGATTGCTCGACCTCATTCTGATGGAACACATCGCCATAGGTTACCCGCCCCAAGGGGCCGTCGGTCCATACCAGATCATAGATCGAATCCACACCTTGGATATACATCGCCAGGCGCTCTAAGCCATAGGTAATTTCGCCGGTTACCGGACGGCACTCCAGGCCACCCACTTGCTGGAAGTAGGTAAACTGCGTTACTTCCATGCCATTTAACCACACTTCCCAACCCAGGCCCCAAGCACCCAGTGTCGGTGATTCCCAGTTATCTTCCACAAAGCGGATATCGTGTACCAGGGTATCGATCCCCAGTTCGCGCAGCGAGCCCAGATACAGCTCCTGAATATTGTCTGGTGACGGCTTTAAGATCACCTGAAACTGGTAGTAATGCTGCAGCCGGTTGGGATTTTCGCCATAACGGCCATCAGTTGGCCGGCGACATGGCTGCACGTAAGCGACGTTAGTCGGCTCTGGCCCCAGAGAACGTAAAAAGGTCATCGGATGGAAAGTACCGGCGCCAACTTCTAAATCCAGCGGCTGCACGATAACGCAGCCCTGGCGTGCCCAGTAATCCTGCAGGGCTAAAATTAGCCCCTGAAAGGTTTTAATATCGTACTTATGCATGGCGCAACAGACTCACTTTAAATGACTAAGGGGGCAAAGCTGCCCCCGTTAAATTTTTATCAGACGTCGAGGTTAGCGACGTACAGCGCATTCTCTTCGATAAAGGCGCGCCTTGGTTCAACATGATCCCCCATCAGGGTGGCAAACAATTGATCGGCGCCAATGGCATCTTCAATGGTTACCTGCAACATGCGGCGGTTTTGCGGATCCATGGTGGTTTCCCACAGTTGTTCCGGGTTCATTTCACCCAGCCCTTTATAGCGTTGAATGTAGAGACCACGCTTGGACTCGGTCATTAACCAATCCAGGGCGTCTTTAAAGGTTTCTACCGGCTTCACCTTTTCACCACGGCGGATATAGCCACCCTCTTCAATCAGGTCACGAATTTCATCACCCAGTGCAACTAGACTCAGGTAATCCCGAGAGCTAATAAAGTCGTGATGCAGCAGATATTCATTATCGATACCATGCTGACGGATAATCACCTTCGGCTGGAATAGGTGGCGCTCACGGTCTTCAATCACAGCGTACTTGTAGATTGAACCGTCACCTTCTTTATCATCCAGACGCTTGGCCAGAGTTTTTACCCAGGCTTCAACAGCGGTTTGGTCTTTCATCAGTTCGGCAGTTAAACCGGTAACGTAGATCAGCTCGGTTAACAGGTTAACCGGGATCTTGCGGCTTAAGCGATCGATGACCGCCATCACCTTATGATACTGCTGCACCAGTTTTTCCAGCGCTTCACCACTGATCCCCGGCGCATTCTCGTTCACATGTAATGAGGCTTCATCCAGTGCCAGCGCGGTCAGATACTGCACCAGCGCCGGTTCGTCTTTGATATATTGCTCTTGCTTGCCTTTTTTAACTTTATACAGTGGTGGCTGCGCAATATAGATATAGCCACGCTCAATCAGTTCGGGCATTTGGCGATAGAAGAAGGTCAGTAACAAGGTACGGATGTGTGAACCGTCGACGTCGGCGTCGGTCATCAGTACGATACTGTGATAACGGGTTTTATCCGGGTTATATTCTTCGCGGCCGATGCCACAGCCTAAGGCTGTAATCAAGGTGCCGACTTCCTGCGACGATAGCATCTTATCGAAGCGCGCCTTTTCCACGTTCAGGATCTTACCTTTCAGTGGCAGGATGGCTTGGTTTTTCCGGTTGCGGCCCTGCTTGGCAGAACCACCCGCAGAGTCACCCTCGACGATATAGAGTTCAGATAAGGCAGGGTCTTTTTCCTGACAGTCCGCCAATTTGCCGGGTAAGCCAGCAATATCCAGCGCGCCTTTACGACGCGTCATTTCGCGGGCCTTACGGGCCGCTTCACGGGCACGGGCGGCATCCACTATTTTACCCACGATAATCTTGGCATCACCCGGGTTTTCCAGTAGATATTCGTTCAGCTTTTCCGCCATAACGCTTTCTACTGCCGAGCGTACTTCGCTGGAAACCAGTTTATCTTTAGTTTGTGAGCTGAATTTTGGATCCGGTACCTTAACGCTAATCACTGCGGTTAAGCCTTCACGGGCATCGTCGCCCGAGGCTTGTACCTTCATTTTCTTGGCGTAGCCTTCCTGATCGATATAGGTATTCAGTACCCGCGTCAAAGCACCGCGGAAACCGGCTAAGTGAGTACCACCGTCACGCTGTGGAATATTGTTAGTAAAACAGAATACATTTTCCTGATAGCTATCGTTCCACTGCATTGCCACTTCAACCGCAATGCCGTCTTCGCGCTGATCAGTAAAATAGAACGCCTTAGGGTGAATACTGGTCTTACTGCGGTTTAAGTACTGCACAAAGGCTTCAATACCGCCATCGTACTTAAAGTGGTCTGTCTTATCCGTGCGCTCGTCGGTCAGAATAATGCTGACGCCGGAATTCAGGAATGACAGCTCCCGTAACCGCTTCGCCAGAATGTCATAGTGGAAATTGATATCAGAAAAGATGGTCGGGCTTGGCCAGAAGCGAATTGCCGTGCCACTGCCCTCCGTTTCGCCAATTACGGCTAATGGTGCTTGCGGTACACCCAGATGATAGATCTGGCTGTGTACCTGCCCTTTACGACGGATAGTCAGTTCCAACACATCCGATAGGGCGTTAACCACTGAAACACCGACACCGTGTAAGCCGCCAGACACTTTATAGGAGTTGTCATCAAACTTACCGCCAGCATGCAGTACCGTCATAATAACTTCGGCCGCAGACACGCCTTCTTCGTGCATATCAGTAGGAATGCCACGGCCGTTATCACGTACCGAGACCGAGTTATCACTGTGGATGGTAACCCAGATATCGGTGCAGTAGCCAGCCAGGGCTTCGTCGATAGAGTTATCCACTACCTCGAACACCATATGGTGTAAACCGGTACCATCGTCGGTGTCACCGATGTACATCCCTGGTCTTTTCCGGACGGCGTCCAGACCTTTTAATACTTTAATACTGGAGGAATCGTAGTTATGCTCTTCGGCCATCGTTATCTGTCCGTGCTGGTTATCTGACCATGTTCCACGTGAAACACTTGCCGGCAATCGGCAGCAATAAAGGGTGTCACCTGGTCAGCATTAATTGCAGTTATAAAAACCTGTGAATTAATATTAGTTAAAAAATCAAAAATCTTTTTTGTTGAACCGGGGTCGAGTTCCGACGCCAGATCATCAATCAATAGTATCGGCTGCTTTAGCCCACTCCCTGCGATCAGGTTATTTTGGGCAACTTTAAGCGCAAATAATAACACTTTTAGCTGGCCGCGGGATAATACTTCTTCAACTGAGTGGCCGGCGCTACGCAGTCGCAGATCGGCTTTCTGCGGCCCATACTGGGTAAAACCCAACCGCAAATCTTGCTGAAAACTTTGGCTTAACAACTCCTGCAACTCAGCACTAGTCTTCAGCTTCTCCGGCCAGCCGGCGTAAAGCTGTAAACTTACTGTCGACAGCAAGCTATCCTGATCGGTTAATGCCGCAAAAGCATTTTGCAACAAGCTAATATAATGTTGCCGCAGCGCCTGCAGTTGCCAGGCCAGTTGCACAAACTGCGCATCCCAGTATTCAAATTGCTGGTTATACTGCCGACTTTGCTTTAGCAGCGCGTTACGTTGTTTAAGTACCCGACTAAACTGCAGCCAGACGGCAAAAAAATGTTGTTCCACGTGGAACACACCCATATCAAAAAACTGCCGCCGCTCCTTGGGTCCGCCAAAAAACAACTTAAAACTGTCCGGCGTTAATAACTGCACCGGCAACAACTCAGCAATATCCGCCAGACGACACTGGGCAGAGCCATTTAAGCGCAGCTGTAAATCAGCAGTCCGCTCTCGTTGAATACCGATACTATGTACTTGCTCCGCACTGCTGACTTTGGCATGCAACACAAAGGCCGGCTCATCATGCTGAATTAAGCGCTGATGCCGGCTGGTGCGAAAAGAGCGGCCATGTGCCAGATAATAAATCGCTTCCAGCAAGCTGGTTTTACCGCTGCCGTTTTCACCAACCAACAGGTTAAATTGTGGATGTGGCTGCAAACTGAGTTCCGCAAAATTGCGAAATTGTTGCGCCTGCAGCAATAGCAGCGACATAACGGAGTAAAAATCAGAGACGCATCGGCATCACAACATAGGCCGCGCCATTGTTGCCGACCCCTTCAATCAGAGCACTGGAATTAGAATCGTTCAGATGCAAGATCACCAAATCGGTCGCCAGAGTATTTAATACATCCAGCAAATAGCCGACGTTAAAGCCAATCTCGAGAGTGTCGCCCTGATACTCGACTTCGATTACTTCTTCCGCTTGCTCATGTTCAGGGTTATTGGCAACGATCTGGACTTCGTGATTACTGAGCGTAAAACGCACACCACGGTACTTTTCATTCGATAAAATGGACGCCCGGATACAGGCATCTTTTAACACCGCGCGATGTGCTGTCACCAGCTTAGTGCTGTTACGTGGCAAGACGCGGCGGTAGTCCGGGAAGCGGCCATCGATCAGCTTACTGCTAAAACTAAAGCTGCTGTCGGTTAAACGGATATGATTCTGCCCTAAACTGAGGCTGACTTGCTGCTCGTCATTGGCCAGCAAGCGCATAATCTCCAACACACCTTTGCGTGGGATAATAATTTGCTTCTGTTGCCCGCTAACAGCAGGTAACGCCAGCGTGCTCATCGCCAGCCGGTGACCATCGGTTGCCACTGCGGTCAGGGTGCCGTTGTCGACTTCAAACAACAAGCCATTTAAATAGTAGCGTACGTCCTGATTCGCCATCGAGAACGCGGTGTCTTCTAATAACTTGCGCAATTGCTGCCGGCCGAGGTTAATCTCAACCTCACCTTGCCAGCTCTCTAAATTCGGGTATTCGGCAGCACTAAGGGTCGACAGGGTAAACTTACTTTTACCGCTGGTCAGTACGCAATTCTCGCCTTGTACCGCGACCTGAATATCACTTTGCTCCGGTAAGCTGCGACAAATATCCAGCAGCTTTTTTGCCGGCACGGTAATCCGGCCCGGACTTTGGATCTGCAGCTGCTCGGTGCTGGCCACCAGCTCGACTTCCAGATCGGTTCCGGTCAGCGACAAAGTATCAGCCGTAACGTCCAGCAGCACATTGGATAAGATCGGCAGGTTATGCCGCCGCTCAATGGCACCAGAGACCATTTGTAATGGTTTAAGTAAAGCGTCACGGTTGATCAGAAATTGCATAACAACACCCTGTTAAGAGGACAAAGTACGAATTAAATTTTGGAAATCTTCTTTAATTTCATGAGTTTCTTCTTTCAAAGACTCAATCTTGCGGCAAGCATGTAATACCGTAGTATGGTCACGGCCACCAAAGGCATCGCCAATTTCCGGTAAGCTGTGGTTAGTCAGCTCTTTCGCCAACGCCATCGCCATTTGCCGCGGCCGGGCAACCGAGCGGGAACGGCGCTTGGATAATAGATCCGCCACCCGGATTTTATAATACTCGGCTACCGTTTTCTGAATATTTTCAATGGTGACCAGCTTGTCCTGTAACGCCAGTAAATCACGCAGCGCTTCGCGCACAAAATCGATGGTAATGGGCCGGCCGGTAAAGTTGGCATTGGCTATCACCCGGTTTAAGGCGCCTTCCAATTCCCTAACATTGGAACGAAGCCGTTTCGCGACAAAGAACGCCACTTCTTCCGGCAAGCGGATCTGGTTTTCCTGCGCTTTTCGCATCAGGATCGCGACCCGGGTTTCCAGCTCTGGCGGCTCGATCGCAATCGTCAAACCCCAGCCAAAACGGGATTTCAGCCGATCTTCCACCCCGTCGATCTCTTTTGGATAACGATCGCTGGTCAGAATGATCTGCTGATTACCTTCTAGCAGGGCATTAAAGGTATGGAAGAATTCTTCCTGCGAGCGCTCTTTATTGGCAAAAAACTGGATATCGTCAATCAGTAAGGCATCAACCGAGCGATAGTAACGCTTAAATTCTTCGATAGCGTTATTCTGCAGCGCTTTCACCATATCCTGCACAAAGCGCTCAGAATGCATATAGATCACCTTGGCATCAGGCTTTTTCGCCAGAATACCGTTACCTACCGCATGTAATAAGTGGGTCTTACCCAAACCAGTACCGCCATAAATAAACAGCGGGTTATAGGCTGTACCGGGATTATCTGCCACCTGCGACGCAGCGGCCCGGGCCAGCTGGTTCGACTTACCTTCAACGAAGTTGGCAAAAGTATAGTTAGTGCGCACATTAGAGCGCACTATGCTTTTCGGGGCGGGTTCAGGCACCTCTGGCTCAGCAACCGGCGTTTCGGCTACTACTTTCTGTAGAGCCGGGCCAGGCGCGGTGACTTTATGCTGTTGATTGCTGCTGCCAACATCGAAGCGTAGCCGCGGTGCATTATCACCGCAATAATCGCGGATCAGCTCCAGGATCCGGTTCAGGTACTTTTCCCGAACCCAATCCAGCACAAAACGGTTGGGTGCGTAAAGGGTCAGCGCATCAGCTGAACTGTCGGCCTGTAGTGGGCGGATCCACATACTAAAGTGCTGCGCGGGTAGCTCTGCCTGCAATGCCTGCAAACAATTTTGCCAAACGGACTGGTACACCGTCTCTCCTGAAGCCTGAATTATGATTAATGATATAGGCTGGTGTAAAACGCCAAAACCGCATTATCGTACTATCTTATCCACAACTGCAATATTGACTTTTTAAAAAAAGCCGCGAGAAAAAGAAAACAAACCTAAGCAACTGTATTTTATAAATTTATTAGCCTTATTCTATTTCAGAATAGATCGCATAGACAGCTGTGATTTCTGGTTAAAAACAAAAGTAACTCACAATTTGTTCTATTTAACGACAGCAGCCTGTGGAAAACTTTGGATCGCCAAGGATCTATCAGCCGAAGATCGGATATTTAACTGAGGATCGCATTGACTTTCACCACCGAACTACTTAAAATTCGCGCTCATTTTTGTCAGCTGCGTTTTGGTGTATTTGCTAAAACACAGGTAACCTTAGTAAATATTTCGACCGGACGGATGAAATTATGAGTAAAAGAACGTTTCAACCAAGCGTGTTAAAACGCAAGCGCAACCACGGTTTCCGTGCCCGTATGGCCACTAAAAATGGTCGTCAGGTATTAGCACGTCGTCGTGCTAAAGGCCGCAAACGTTTAACTGCCTAAGCTGGCGGTTAAACGCTGCGTGGTCAGCTACAAATTCGGCCGGGAGTTAAGACTGTTAACTCCCAGTCAGTTTGATAATGTCTTCCAGAACCCATTTCGGGTTGCTTCTCCCCTGTTTACCATCCTTGCTAAGCCAAATCAGTTAACGCAGCCGCGAATTGGCCTTACTATCGCTAAAAAACGTGTTAAATTAGCCGTACAGCGCAACCGTATCAAACGTTGTGTGCGGAATAGCTTTCGTTTGCATCAGCACCAGCTTCCTGCTGTTGATCTGGTACTCATGGTAAAGGGGGATATCAGTAACACCCCGAATGATGAATTACTAAAACAACTGGAACGGCTATGGCAGAAGATCGCTCGCCAATACACCGCTTTGTCATCTGGTTAATGCTGGGTTTAGTGCGTGGCTATCAGTTAGTGATCAGCCCGTTACTGGGGCCACGCTGTCGTTTTCACCCCACCTGTTCGCACTATGCGATCGAGGCGATTCAACGCTTTGGTGCCGTGAAAGGGGCTTGGTTAGCCGGTAAACGCATATTAAAATGCCATCCGCTTCACCCGGGCGGTGAAGATCCCGTTCCTGATAAGCATAATGAGAAAAGCTAACACATGGATTCACAACGCAGTTTTCTAATAATTGCCCTGGCAATCGTCAGTTTTTTCCTCTGGCAGGAATGGCAAAAAGATTATGGCCCTAAACCGGCTGTCCCGCAGGTACAACAGCAGCAACAAGCCGCCGCTGACAGCAGTTCTGCGTCGTTATTTGTTGATAGCAACGAAGGACCACGCCAGACCGTGCAACCGGAAGCCACTGCCCGTCGGGTGAAAGTGCGTACCGACGTGCTGGAGCTGGAAATCGACACCCGTGGCGGCGATATTGTTGGCCTGACTTTACCACAATATGCCCTGACTAAAGGCAGCGCAGAACCTTACGTGTTGATGCGCCAGCTGGGTGGCTTTGAATATGTGGCCCAATCTGGTTTAACCGCCCGTGATGGTCCGGATCGTAGCGGTAGCCGCGCCCTGTACCGTACTGATGCCACTGAGTTTACCTTAAGCGGTGATACCCTGGTGGTGCCTTTATATCTGGACCACAATGGCCTGCAAATTGAAAAACGCTTTATTTTTACCGCTGGCCGTTATGATGTCCGGGTAGAATATTTGCTGGTGAACAACAGCAATGAAGTGAAAACGGTACAACCTTACCAACACCTGCTGCAAAACATCGATAACGGTGAAAGCAGCAGCATGTTTATGCCGATATACCGCGGCGCCGCCTATGGCAGCAGCAGCGAGCGCTACAAAAAGTATGATTTCAGCGATATGCAAAAGACCAACCTGGCAATTAGCACCCAGGGTGGTTGGGTTGCCATGCTGGAACACTATTTCGTTTCTGCCTGGATCCCCGATGCCAATAGCAATAACCAGCTATACAGCCTGGTGCATGGTGGCAACAAGGGCGTGATTGGTGCCCGCGGTGAAGCCGTGGATATCGATCCGGGTCAAACGCTGACCCTTAGCGCCGTGTTCTATGCCGGCCCGAAAGATCAGGATAATCTGGCACAGCTGGCGAATGGTCTGGATCTGACTGTCGACTACGGTTTCCTGTGGTTTATTTCACAACCACTGTTCTGGTTACTGACCTTTATCCAGGGCTTTGTTGGCAACTGGGGTGTCGCCATTATCATCATCACCCTGATTGTGAAGGGCCTGATGTATCCGCTGACCAAGATCCAATACGAGTCCATGGCCAAGATGCGCAACCTGAAGCCGAAGATTGAAGAGCTGCAGGCGCGCTACAAAGATGATCGCCAGAAGATGGGCCCGGCGATGATGGAACTGTATCGCAAAGAAAAAGTAAATCCGATGGGCGGTTGCTTACCGATGCTGATCCAGATGCCAATTTTCCTGGCGTTATACTGGGTATTTGTCGAGAGTGTCGAGTTACGTCACGCCCCCTTTATGCTGTGGATCACTGACCTGTCGGCAAAAGACCCACTGTATGTGTTGCCGGTACTCTTTGGTATCAGTATGTTCCTGATGCAAAAGCTGACGCCGATGCAGGTAACAGATCCGCTGCAACAGAAGCTGATGATGTGGATGCCGGTAGCGTTCTCAATCTTCTTCTTCTGGTTCCCAAGTGGTCTGGTACTGTACTGGTTAGTCAGTAACCTGATTTCGCTGGCTCAGATGCTGTATATCTATAAAGGTATGGAAAAGAAAGGCATACATACCCGTAAAGCCTAATCTGCTCCCACAGCAAACGTAACTCCAGAGCCTTTTAGGGCGTGTTGACGTTTGCTGCTGTTTTTGCAGCTGTTTGGCTGGNGTTTATACAAGGCAGAGCTTGTGATGTGTAGTTATTCTACATGAACAAGCGATAACGCAGTAAAAACGCCAGCCAAACGCTGCCCGAAGGGTTCGCGCTGGCGACACTTTGCTCTTTGGCACTCGTCACTTATTTAGAATGACTAAACTGCGCTCCTCGTTTCGCGATCAAAGCGCCGCCAGTGCGAACAAAATCTAAGCAGAAAACGTCAACACGCCCTGCTATATCTGACAGGCTTTTTTGTTTAACCGAGGTCAAGATGTTTAGTACCGATACCATTGCCGCAGTCGCCACCGCCCCCGGACGGGCCGGCGTTGGCATTATCCGGATCTCCGGCCCGGACTGTAAAACCGTGGCCGCTGCTATCCTAAAACGCCTGCCTAAACCACGCTATGCGGAATACTTGCCGTTTTTCGCAACAGACCAGGTACTGGACCAGGGCATCGCCCTGTACTTCCCCGGCCCAAATTCCTTTACCGGTGAAGATGTGCTGGAGCTGCAGGGCCATGGTGGTCCGGTACTGCTGGATATGTTACTGCGCCAGGTCTTGCAGACGCCAAATGTGCGGATCGCCCGCCCCGGTGAATTTTCTGAGCGCGCCTTTTTAAATGACAAGCTGGATTTGGCACAAGCCGAAGCCATCGCCGATCTGATTGACGCCAGCAGCGAGCAAGCCGCACGCAGCGCCATGCAATCGTTACAGGGTGAGTTTTCCAAGCGCATTCATCAGCTGGTCGAGAAAGTGATTCACCTGCGGATGTATGTCGAAGCCGCCATTGACTTCCCGGATGAAGAAATCGATTTCTTGTCTGACGGCAAGGTTGCCGCCGATCTGGCCGAGATTATCGACGATTTGGCACAGGTCAGAAAACAAGCCACCCAGGGCAGTATTCTGCGCGAAGGCATGAAAGTGGTCATCGCCGGGCGACCCAATGCCGGTAAGTCCAGCTTACTGAATGCCCTCGCCGGCCGCGAAGCGGCTATAGTGACCGAGATTGCCGGCACCACCCGCGATGTACTGCGCGAACATATTCATATCGACGGTATGCCGCTGCATATTATCGATACCGCCGGCTTACGTGATACCGAGGATCAGGTAGAGCAAATCGGCATTGCCCGTGCCTGGCAGGAAATTGCCAAGGCGGATCGGGTGCTGTTTATGGTCGACAGCACCACCACTGCTGATACCGATCCTCATGTTATCTGGCCGGAGTTTATCGATCGCCTGCCGCCAGGTTTAGGCATTACCGTGATCCGCAACAAGGCCGATCTGACCGGCGAAAGTCTGCAACCGGACGAACAGGCCGCCGTGCCTGTCTATCCGCTATCCGCGAAAACCGGTGCCGGTATCGATGCGCTGCGTGAACATCTGAAACGTTGTATTGGCTTTGATGCCAGTACCGAAGGCAGCTTTCTGGCCCGCCGTCGCCATTTAGATGCGCTGAACCGCGCCGCTGAGCATCTGGCAATAGGCCAGGAGCAACTGCATAGCTTTATCGCCGGCGAAATTCTGGCCGAAGAGCTGCGGCTAAGCCAACAGCACCTGAATGAAATTACCGGCGAATTTAGCTCGGATGATTTACTGGGGCGGATATTTTCCAGTTTTTGTATCGGAAAATAGTACGGTAAATAGCATTAAGCCACTACTGCAGCTGCGCTAAGGTCTGGTCAGTGCGTTTTAACCAATACAGCAAGAGTGCAGACAGCGCAACAAAACCAGCCGCCAGCAGCAAACCGGGTTGATAGGAACCAGTGGCTTTGGCCAGAACGCCGGTAATGGCCGGTGCAATAACCTGGGCTAAGCCATAGGCCAGCGTTAATTTTCCCATTAACCGCGCTGGCTTGGTCGGGTATAAACGCCCGGCCATGGTCAGTACTAAGCTGACGACCCCGATAAAGGTCGCGCCAAACAGCGCAGCACTAAATAGTACGGGCCAAAGTCCGGGCACAGTCAGCGGCAAAACGATAGCAAGGGTTTGTAATAGCAGCGCCAGAATAATTGCATTCAGAAAACCGAGACCTCTGGCCAGTAAATCCCACACTAATACCGCTGGCGCCGCCGCCAAGCCCAACAGCACAAAAGCCAGATTGCCGCTGCCTGTGAGTCCCGGCAGTCGTTCAACGATAGTAACAATAAAGGTTGCAGTGACAACATAGCCATAGCCGGCACCAAAATAACTGAATAACATCAGACGGATAAAACGACTGCCCGGCTCAGGCTGCATAGCAGTCTGTTGCTGACTGGTATCGGTCAAAACCGGCGGCGGTAACCAGCGCCAGGCCGGTACCGCCAGCGCTACGCCGAGTAAGGCTAATAAATACCACTGCTGCCGCCAGTCAAAATCCAGCCAGAGCATCAGCTCAACCGCCAGTGCAGCAAGAGCAATCCCCAGCCCCAACCCGGCAAAATGAACCCCAAGCTCGGCTCTTAGCTTATGCTGCAATAACCAGTGCAGGATCAAGCCGGAGGCAATCAGCATCGAACCGGCACTGCTAAGCCCGGCCAGATAGCGCCAGAATGCCCAGAGCCAGATATTTTCCGTTAGTGCCATACCCAAGGTGCTGATAATCGCTAACAGCAAACCAAAGCGATACAGGCGGTCTTTTAGTGCCAGTGAGTTCAGGCTGGCCGCCAATAAGGCACCGCTCATATAACCAAGGTAATTTACCGCGGCCAGATAACCGCCACTGGCGTCATCCAGCATACTTTGTTGCTGCATCAGTGGCAGTAAGGGGGTATAGGCGAAACGTGCCACTCCGAGACAGAGTAACTGACTGAAAAAGCCGGCCAGCAGAACTTTCAGGCGTAATGGCAGCAAAAGGAAGTCGCTAAGATCCTGGTAAACAGGATCTTAGCTTAGGCGATCCAAGATCCGCTGGCTATGCGCCGATAGTCTTAGTGCGGTATCGAATTAACGCGCATAGGTCGCGGTAAGGGTCGCTTTAGCCAATGCCATCGCATTTAGCATAAAGCCGACAACCGCCGCACTGGCGCCATCCGGGGCGGGTAAGGTTTCTTCCGGTAAGGCCCAGACCGTAAACTGATAGCGGTGCATACCATGACCTTCCGGTGGGCAGGCGCCACCAAAGTCTTTACTACCATAATCGTTGGTAAAACTGCGGCTACCCGGCGGTAAGCTGCCTTTACCGGCACCACGCGGCAAACCGGTAGCGGCCGCCGGAATATCGCTAACCAGCCAATGCCAAAAACCCGAACAGGTCGGCGCATCCGGATCAAACACCGTTACCGCAAAACTCTTGGTACCTTCAGGTGCATTCTGCCAGTTCAATGCCGGCGAAATATTGGCGCCGCTACAACCAAAACCATCAAATTCCTGATCTTTTGCCATAAAATGGCCTTCTTGCAGATCCGGACTACTCAGACTAAAACGGATGTTACTCATCATTCTCTCCCAGGTTTAGAGGCTGGCCTTACCTTACGCCGCGACAAGACGCAGATCAAGAGATCCGGCCAACGCCGGTAGTAAGTGGCCACTTACTTTCAACTGTAACGCTGTAGCCATTGATAGAATTGCGCCTTAGGTAAAGCACCAGCTTGCTGTGCCAGCACCTTCCCCTGGTGGATCAGCATAATGGTCGGGATCGAACGAATGGCAAAGCGCGCTGCCAGACTTTGCTGTTGTTCGGTATCGACCTTGCCGAAACGAAAGCGCGGCTCCAACTCTGCAGCGGCAGAAGCAAATACCGGTGCAAAACTGCGGCACGGACCACACCAGCTGGCCCAGAAATCCAGCACCAACGGCAGCTCAGACTTTTCAGCATGGGCGGCAAAATTCGCTGCCGTCAGTTCCAGCGGCTGGCCGCTGAACAAGGCATGTTTACATTTACCACAACGGCCGTCCTGCAGCGGGCGATCGGCAGGTAAGCGGTTGAGCGCATGGCAATGGGGGCAGGCAATAATCATCGGCAGTCTCCGCAACAGGTGATAGTGCAGATATAAGGTGATCGGACACAAATTTAAAGACGCGATAACCTACAACAGGCAGAAAAAAGCCCCGGCAGGCGGGGCTTGAACAGTTAAGTTATCGCAAAGGGATTATTCACGCGGTTTGCGTGGAGCCCGTGGCGCGGCACCCGGACGCGGGCCAGGGCCGGAACGGCGTTCACCAGCCGGTGCAGCACCGGTATCGACGGTAATATTCAGTTTTTGCTTACGCACATACACCTTTTTCAGATGCTGGAAAATCTCATTCGGGATATTCGCCGGCAGCTCAACAGTACTGAAATGGTCAAACAATTTGATATTACCGATAAACTGGCTATCAATATTGGCTTCGTTGGCGATAGCACCCACGATATCACCGGCGCGCACACCGTGCTCTTTACCTACTTCAATGCGGTAAGTGTTGTAATCACCCTGCAGCTCTCGACGCTGACGCGGACCGCGCTCTGGCCGATCACCGGCCGGACGGTCGCCAAAGCTACGCTCCGGACGATCACGGCGCTCACCACCACGATCATTGCGTTCAGCGCGGGCATGCGGCTGACGTAATTCCGGGAACTGTTTAGCCACATTTAACGGCTGATCTTTCTGTGCCAGATATAACAGTGCGGCCGCCATATCAGCATCAGTGGTTTCCAGCTTGTCACGCCAGTCGTTAATTAAATCAACAAAGAAACTCAGATTCTGGGTTTCAATGGTTTGCGCCAGTTGGGCACGGAAGCTTTCAATCCGTTTTTGCTCAATCACCTGACCAGTTGGCAGGTTCATTTGCTCGATCGGCTGCTTGGTCGCATATTCAATAGTGCGCAGTAAACGACGCTCGCGTGGCGACACAAACAAAATCGCCTTACCTTCACGGCCGGCACGACCGGTACGGCCGATACGGTGTACATAGGCTTCGCTGTCATAAGGAATATCGTAGTTCACTACCAGGCTGATACGCTCTACATCTAAACCACGGGCGGCAACGTCAGTGGCGACGATAATATCCAGCTGACCGGCTTTCATGCGGCGGATGGTTTGCTCACGGTGTGCCTGATTCATATCACCATTTAAACAGGCTACCGCATAACCGCGGGCACCCAGTTTTTCAGCAATTTCTTCGGTAGCACTTTTGGTACGCACAAAGACAATACTGGCATCATACTCTTCACCTTCCAGCAGCCGGGTTAACGCATCCAGCTTCTGGTTGGCATCCAGCATCACAAAGCGTTGTTCAATCCGCTCCACTGTGCTGGTTTTCGAGGCGATCTTAATTTCTTCGGCATTGGTTAGATGCTTCTGGGCAATAGCGCGGATCGGGGCTGGCATTGTCGCAGAGAACATCGCCACCTGACGACCGGCAGGCGTCGCATCCATAATGGTTTGCACATCATCGATAAAGCCCATCCGCAACATCTCATCGGCTTCATCCAGCACGATGGCACGTAGCTTATCCAGCTTAAGGGTGCCGCGATCCAGGTGATCCAGGATCCGGCCCGGTGTACCGACAATAACTTGTGAACCGCGTTTCAGCGATTTCAACTGATTGGTATAGCTCTGGCCACCGTATAACGGCAACACATGAAAGGCTGGCATATAGCGGGCATAAGCCTGAAAGGCTTCGGCGACCTGGATCGCCAGCTCGCGGGTTGGCGCCAGTACCAGAATTTGTGGATCATTCTGCGCCGGATCTAACCGGGCTAATAATGGCAGGGCAAAGGCGGCGGTTTTACCGGTACCGGTTTGCGCCTGGCCAAGGACATCCTCGCCAGCTAATAATTTGGGGATGGCAGCCGCCTGAATTGGCGATGCGGTTTCATATCCAAGTTCGGTGACAGCACGTACCAGGGGCTCCGGCAGCATTAGCTGGGAAAATGACATAGAGTCAGACATACTTTGTTTTAACCTCAATAACACGCAGGCTCAGTGGTCGTGCAATTGTCGTTTCTACTATGCCTGCAATGCAGTAAAAACGCGAAATCGAATAAACAGCGCTAGCGTTATTCAATTTTATTCCAGTAGTATAGCCAATCATTTCACTGGCAAGAGGCACAAATGATCGAAATCCTCGTCGGCAGCCAAATGGGCGCAGCGGAATATGTGGCAGAACAAGTTGCTGAAACACTGGTACAAGCGGGCTATGACGTTACAACGCATCTGAAACCCGAACTCAATCAGCTAAACCAGCATGCTATCTGGTTAGTGATTACATCCACCTATGGCGCAGGAGATCTGCCTGATAATATTCAACCCTTTGCGGATCAATTAGCACAAGATCAGGGCGATCTTACCACACTTTCTTATGCTGTGATCACTTTAGGTGATTCCAGTTACGATACTTTTTGTCTGGCAGGGGCGAAAATCGCCGCGCTACTGCAACTAAAGGGCGCACGTTGTCTGTTACCTGGGCTGGATATTGATGCTCAGGATCCAGAGCTACCAGAAGATCAAGCCTTGGTCTGGCTTCCACAATTTATCAACAGCTTATCCGGATCCACAGGCGCAGAAAACGCCTGACGATCCCAACTTAGGATCCGGCAAAACCCTATCAGCCCTGGCTTTGCCGATCTTATGATCCTGTTATCCTCAAATTACCCACAAAGAATACCAATTCGCTAGCCACCTGTTGATAACCGTGCTGTTTACTGCCTAACAAGCTGTATTTATCCAAAATATAACTTTATTTAAAAGCGACTATGTGGATAAGTAAGGATCTTATCCAAGGGTTAGACCCGCTCAGATCCAAGCTTGATCACAGGATCTGATCCTTAATAAGCTACTGATCCTTTTTATAAAAAATGCCTTATCCACCGCAAAGCCCTTAGCTAATAAGAGTAATAACAGAAAAGATCTAAAAAGATCCTATATATATTAATCGGGATCCCGATCCGGTTTTAGCCATTTCACTCCGATGCGGATCAGGCTACAATATGTGCCCTATTTTTTATTGGTAACAGATCGAGGCAAGCATGCTCTATCAGGAATCTTTCGATGTGATCGTCGTTGGCGGTGGCCATGCAGGTACTGAAGCCGCGCTGGCTGCAGCTCGCACCGGTTTGTCTACCTTATTGCTGACACACAATATTGAAACCCTGGGTCAAATGTCCTGTAATCCGGCCATTGGCGGTATTGGTAAAGGCCATCTGGTAAAAGAGATTGATGCCTTAGGTGGCGCTATGGCCATTGCAGCAGATAAAGGCGGGATCCAGTTTCGTACCCTGAACAGCTCAAAAGGCCCGGCAGTCAGAGCCACCCGTGCCCAAGCTGATCGCCAGTTATACCGTGCTGCAATTCGCCAAATGCTGGAAAACCAGCCCAATCTGAAAATCTTCCAGCAAGCCTGTGATGATCTGATCGTAGAGCAGGATCAGGTCAAAGGCGTGGTTACCCAAATGGGTTTACGCTTTGAAGCCAAGTCAGTAGTACTGACAGTCGGTACCTTTTTAGGTGGTCAGATCCATATTGGTTTAGAGCAGTTTGCCGGTGGCCGAGCCGGTGATCCGCCGTCGATCGCCCTGGCCAGACGTTTACGTGAGCTGCCATTTCGGGTAGATCGCTTAAAAACCGGTACCCCACCCAGAATCGATGCCCGTTCCGTGGATTTTTCTGTGATGCAGGCACAACCTGGTGATACCCCTACTCCGGTATTCTCATTTTTAGGCAAGCAAAGCGATCATCCGATACAAATCCCTTGTTTTATTACCTACACCAACGAACAGACGCATCAGGTGATCCGCGATAATCTGGATCGCTCACCTATGTATACCGGTGTTATTGAAGGCATAGGGCCACGTTATTGCCCATCGATTGAAGATAAGGTCATGCGTTTTGCTGATAAAGATAAACATCAGATCTTTATCGAGCCAGAGGGCCTGACGACCCACGAATTGTATCCAAACGGTATCTCCACCAGTTTGCCTTTTGATGTACAGCTGTCGATCGTGCGTTCAATCAAGGGTATGGAAAATGCCTACATTACCCGGCCAGGCTATGCCATTGAGTATGACTTCTTTGATCCACGCGATCTGAAAGCGACGCTGGAAACCAAATTTATTAAAGGATTATTCTTTGCCGGCCAGATCAATGGCACAACCGGCTATGAAGAAGCTGGCGCGCAGGGTCTGCTGGCTGGTGTTAATGCCGCCCTCTATGGCAAAGAACAGGAGGGTTGGTCACCCAGCCGCGATCAGGCGTATCTCGGCGTACTAGTTGACGATCTGACCACCTTGGGTACCAAAGAACCGTACCGGATGTTTACCAGCCGTGCTGAGTACCGGCTGATGTTACGTGAAGATAATGCCGATGCCCGCTTAACTGCCAAGGGCCGCGAACTGGGCTTGGTTGATGATATCCGCTGGACAGCCTTTAACCAGAAAATGGAACAGATCGAACTGGAGCGGCAGCGCTTACGGCAAAGTTGGATCCATCCGCAACATCCAGCCTTAGCAGAGGTTAATACGTTACTGAAAACACCTCTGACCCGAGAAGCCAGCCTGGAAGAATTGATCCGTCGCCCGGAAGTCACCTATCAGCAGCTACTGGCCATTGATAGCTTAGGCCCGGTACTGGCGGATCCGGTAGCGGCAGAGCAGGTTGAGATCCAGATCAAGTACGAAGGCTATATCAACCGGCAACAGGATGAGATCGCCAAACAACAGCGTAATGAAGAAACGCGGCTACCGGCTAAGTTTGATTACAGCCAGGTAAAAGGGTTATCAAACGAAGTGGTCACCAAATTAAATCAAACCCAGCCGGAGACGGTAGGGCAAGCATCACGGATCTCCGGTATTACCCCGGCGGCGATTTCGTTATTACTGGTTTATCTGAAAAAGCAGGGTTTACTGCGTAAAACCGCTTAAGCGGAATTAAGGATCTATGGCTGAGTTGTTATCTAGGTTGCGCACTCTGGTCGCGCAAAGTGATTTAACCTTATCAGAGACACAGTTAGCGCAATGTATTCAGTATGTTACGCTATTAGATAAGTGGAATAGCGCCTATAACCTGACATCAGTCCGGGATCCGGAAGAGATGCTGATCAAACATGTGTTGGATAGTCTGGTAGTAGCCCCTTTTCTGATTGGCCAGCATTTTATCGATGTCGGTACCGGACCGGGGTTACCCGGGGTGTTGTTGGCAATCTATTACCCGGAAAAGCAATTTACCTTGCTGGATAGTCTGGGTAAGCGGATCCGATTTTTAAATCAGGTGAAAATGCAGTTGCAGCTGCAGAATATCCACCCGCTGCAAAGCCGGGTTGAAGATCATCAACCGCTGCAGGGTTATGACGGTGTGATCAGCCGGGCATTTGCCTCTTTGAATGATATGCTGAATTGGTGCCGGCATTTACCGACACCAGACGGCCGCTTTTTCGCAATGAAAGGGGCAGCGGTGCAAGAAGAAATTGCAGCTTTGCCGGATTTTGTTAAAGTAGACGCCATCCATCCGTTGCAGGTACCGCAACTGGATGCGCAGCGGCATCTTGTGGTGCTGAGCAAAGCCTAGCAAGCAAAGTCTGAACAGCAAGAGGGAAGCCGTGGGCAAAGTCATCGCAATCGCAAACCAAAAAGGTGGAGTGGGTAAAACAACCACTGCGGTGAATCTGGCTGCCTCAATGGCGGCCACCAAGCGCCGGGTGTTGTTGATCGATCTGGATCCGCAGGGTAACGCCACCATGGGCAGTGGTGTTGATAAATACGAACTGGCTGCCACCGCCTATGAATTACTGATTGATGAAAAACCGCTGGCGGAAGTCGTGGTAAAAGACACCAGCGGCGGCTATCACCTGGTTGGCGCTAACTCCGATGTCACTGCGGCTGAAGTCCGGCTAATGGATGTGTTTGCCCGCGAATTACGTTTGCGTAACGCCCTGAAAGCTTACAAAAACAGTTACGACTATATTTTTATCGACTGTCCGCCCTCGCTGAATATGTTAACCGTGAATGCAATGTCAGCCGCTGACAGTGTGTTAGTACCGATGCAATGCGAATACTTTGCACTGGAAGGCTTAACGGCGCTGGTCGATACCATCAACAAACTGGCCTCAGTGGTTAATCCGGAACTGAAAATCGAAGGCATACTGCGCACCATGTACGATCCGCGCAACCGGCTCGCCAACGATGTTTCCGAGCAGTTAAAGCAGCATTTTGGTGACAAAGTCTACCGCGCGGTGATCCCGCGTAATGTGCGGCTGGCCGAGGCGCCCAGTTTTGGCGCGCCGGTGATGTATTACGATAAAAGCTCTACCGGTGCCAAAGCATATCTGGCGCTGGCCGGTGAAATTCTGCGTCGTTCCGAAAAGAAAAAGCCTGTTGCCGGTGCGGTCGCTCAGTAACAGCATATAAGGATTATTTAATCGCATGTCTTTGAAAAAACGTGGTTTAGGTCGTGGACTTGATGCGCTGCTGACTGCCAGTAAACCTGCCGCTGCCGCCCCTGCCCGCGAACATTCGGAGCTTCAAAAGATCCCGGTTGAGTTTTTACAGCCCGGTAAATATCAGCCTCGCAAAGATATGTCGCAGGATGCGCTGGAAGATCTGGCCAATTCAATTAAAGCCCAGGGTGTTATCCAACCGATAGTGGTGCGGCCCTTGGCTGAAAACCGCTATGAAATTATTGCCGGTGAACGGCGCTGGCGGGCATCGCAGCTGGCGCAACTGGCCGAGGTGCCTTGTTTGATCAAGGATGTGCCGGATGAAGCCGCAGTCGCCATAGCGCTGATTGAAAATATCCAGCGTGAAGATCTGAACGCCATGGAAGAAGCCGTGGCGCTGCAGCGCTTACTGACCGAATTTGAATTAACCCACCAACAAGTCGCTGATGCGGTCGGTAAATCCCGCGCCGCAGTGAGTAATCTGTTACGGCTAAATCAGTTAAACGACGATGTGAAACTACTGCTGGAGCATGGCGATATCGAGATGGGGCATGCCCGTGCGCTGTTAGCACTGGACGGTGATGCCCAGTCTGACGCTGCCAGATTGGTGGCAGCAAAGCAGCTGACAGTGCGCGATACCGAAAATCTGGTGCGCCGCATTCTGGAGCCGGCACCGGCGAAAACGCCGCGTGAAAAGGATCCGGATGTTGCCGCGCTGGAGCTGAAACTGAGTGAACATTTTGCGGCACCGGTACAAATTGATTACAACAAGAAAGGTAAAGGCAGTTTACTGATCAGCTATAACAGTCTGGATGAACTGGACGGCATTTTGCAGAAACTGAAAGCCCAGCAAAACGACTAGTGGCGTTCTGTTTACAAATCAGCGACAGGACTATAGTTGTAGCCGCTTTTTGTTGCAAAACAAGGCCAGTTCAGTATACTTGCCGCAGTTTTTTTGCCCTGATTAAATGGCAAATTGTGAAACTGGAGTTGTAATGCAACCAGAACCGCAACAAGTTAGACTTGCTGCTTACAAGCTAGTCCTTTTTCAATTTGTTGTAGCGGCTTTTGCGGCTCTGCTTTTTGCGTTATACAGTGATGCTCTCGCTGCTTTATCTGCCTTGAAAGGTGGTATTATTGCAGCAGTAACAAATTTAGTTTTTGCGTTGATTGCCTTTAGCAAATTTGCACTGAGCAACGCACAACAAGCGAAAATGGCTCTGGTAAAAGGGCATTCGTTTAAACTTATTTTAACCATTGTCTTGTTTGTCATTGTATTAAAACAAGAGGTTGCAGCCAGTGCTTTTATCATTGGCTTTAGCTTAGCAACCGTGGCGCAATGGTCCGCAGCAGTTTTTTTTAAACATTAAAGTTAGGATGAAAAATGGCTGATAGCAACATTTCCGTCCAAGGGTATATTAATCACCACCTTAGTGATTTAACTATCGGTGAAGGCTTTTGGGCCGTCAACGTTGGTTCACTTGGATGGTCAATTATCCTAGGTACGATATTTATTATTTCATTCGCTTGGGTGGGCCGTCGGGCTACTGCAGGTGTACCTGGTAAATTCCAATGTTTTGTAGAGATGATCGTTGAGTTCGTCGGCAAAAACGTTAAGGAAACCTTTCATGTAAAAGACAAGTTAATAGCACCTATCGCATTAACTATCTTCATGTGGATATTCTTAATGAACCTGATGAAACTAGTACCAGTGGATTGGTTTCCAGTTGTCGCGGGTTTCTTCGGTGTGATGTTTTACACTCCGGGTTTACCTGAATATGCTGCTGATTACAGCTTTTTAGAGCAAATTATGGCACATAAGTGGAGCTACATGAAAATTGCTCCTACGACAGACGTGAATATCACCTTAGGTTTAGCTCTAGGCGTATTTATTCTAATTCTTGGTTACTCAATCTATTACAAAGGTTTAGGTGGTTTTGCCAAAGAATTATCTTTTACACCATTTAATCACTGGTCGTTAATTCCTTTTAACCTAGTATTAGAGTTAGTAACCTTATTGGCTAAGCCCATTTCCTTAGGTTTACGTTTATTCGGAAACCTATATGCTGGCGAAGTTATTTTCTTACTTATCGCTTTAGTAGGCTTAGCACAATTACCGTTACACTTTGTATGGGCTGTGTTCCATATCTTAGTAATTGTTTTACAAGCCTTTATCTTTATGATGCTCACGATAGTTTACTTGAGCATGGCAGCAGAAAAGCATTAATAATTTTTGTTTTAACCTTTAACATTAAACTTGGAGATACAACATGACAATTGAAATCGCAACCTTGTTCGCTGTAGCCATTATCCTGTCTACTGCTGCCATCGGTACTGCAATTGGTTTCGCCTTAATGGGTGGCCGTTTTCTGGAAGCTTCTGCTCGTCAACCAGAAATGGCTCCACAGTTACAAACTAAAATGTTCATCCTTGCAGGTCTGATCGATGCGATCTCTATGATCGGCGTTGGTGTTGCCTTATTACTGTTATTCGCAAACCCGTTCGTAGGTTAATTTGAGTCCCCAATAACGTAATTTTTAAGGAGGCTCGTTGTGGATATTAACGCAACCCTATTAGGTCAGTCGATTGCAATGGCCGTATTTGTGTGGTTTACACTGAAATTTGTGTGGCCACCAATCAATGCAGCGATTGAAGAGCGCCAGAAAAAAATAGCAGATGGTTTAGCCGCGACTGATCGTGCAGAAAAAGATCTGCACTTAGCGCAAGATAAAGCTAAAGAATATCTGCGTGAGGCAAAAGAACAGGCTTCAGCCATTATCGAACAAGCGCGTAAGCGTGAAAGCAAGATGATTGATGAAGCGGTTGCCAAAGCCAATGCTGAGCGTGAGCAAATTCTTGAACAAGCTCGTGCTGAAGTTGAAGCGGACCGTAGCCGTTTACGCGAAGAATTGCGTAAACAAGTTGCCTCTCTGGCGGTAGCAGGTGCTGAACGCATTCTGCAACGCGAAATTGATGACGCTGCTCACAGCGACATTTTGGAAAAATTGGTTCAGGAATTGTAATAGGAGCGGGCTATGTCTGATATGACGAATATTGCTCGTCCTTATGCAAAGGCGGCTTTTGAGTATGCTGTTGAACAGAATACTCTAGCCGCTTGGCAACAGATGTTAGCCTTTGCAGCAGAAGTTGCAAGCGACGCTAATATGGTTGCCTTCTTGCGTAGCAACACTACCGCAACTGCTCAAGCTGAGCTTATGAAGGAAATTTGTGGTGAGTACTTAGACAGTGCTGCCCATAATCTAATTCATGTAATGGCTGAAAATCAGAGATTGCTCGCTTTACCAGCAGTGTTTGCTAGATTCACTGAACTGAAAAGTGAATATGAGCGTGAAGCAGTTGTAGAAGTCACGTCTGGCACTGAATTGAATGCAGCGCAACAAGAAAAACTTGTTGCGGCGTTGTCTAAACGTCTTGATCGTAAAGTTAAATTACTTTGCAGTGTAGATGCTTCAGTCGTGAGCGGTATGATAATTAAAGCGGGTGACATGGTTATTGATGGTACGGTCCGAGGTAAATTGGATCGTCTTGTTACCGCGCTACAGTCCTAATTGGGGAATAGAGTATGCAACTGAATTCCACTGAAATATCCGAACTGATCAAACAACGTATTGCTCAGTTTGATGTGGTCAGCGAAGCTCGTAATGAAGGTACTATCGTTCAGGTAACTGACGGTATCATTCGCATCAATGGCCTGGCAGACTGTATGCAAGGCGAGATGATTGAGCTTCCTGGCAGCCGTTATGCTATCGCACTGAACTTAGAACGTAACTCAGTGGGCGCGGTAGTAATGGGTCCGTATGCGGATCTGACGGAAGGCACTAAAGTTAAAAGCACTGGCCGGATCCTGGAAGTTCCAGTAGGTCCTGGTCTGTTAGGCCGCGTAGTAAATACGCTGGGTGCCCCTATTGATGGTAAAGGCCCAATCGATGCTGCTGGCTATGAGCCGGTAGAAAAGATTGCACCGGGCGTAATCGACCGTCAATCGGTAGACCAGCCAATGCAAACCGGTTACAAATCGGTTGATGCGATGATTCCAATCGGCCGTGGTCAACGTGAATTGTTGATCGGTGACCGTCAGACCGGTAAAACGGCACTGGCGATCGATGCCATCATCAACCAGAAAGGTACAGGCGTTAAGTGTGTTTATGTCGCTGTAGGTCAAAAGGCTTCTACCATCGCTAACGTAGTACGTAAGCTGGAAGAGCACGGCGCCCTGGCCCACACTATCGTTGTGGTTGCGTCAGCGTCTGAAGCTGCTGCCCTGCAGTTCCTGGCACCCTACTCTGGCTGTACCATGGGTGAATACTTCCGTGACAACGGTCAAGACGCTCTGATCGTATACGATGACCTGTCGAAGCAAGCTGTAGCTTACCGTCAGATCTCGTTACTGTTACGTCGTCCACCAGGCCGTGAAGCTTACCCAGGTGACGTATTCTATCTTCACTCTCGTCTGCTGGAGCGCGCATCACGCGTTAATGCTGACTACGTAGAGCGCTACACCAAAGGTGCGGTAACAGGTAAAACCGGTTCATTAACCGCGCTGCCAATTATCGAAACCCAAGCCGGTGACGTTTCTGCGTTCGTACCTACTAACGTAATTTCGATTACTGACGGTCAGATCTTCTTAGAAACTGACTTGTTCAACGCCGGTATCCGTCCAGCGGTTAACGCCGGTATTTCGGTATCACGGGTAGGTGGTGCAGCCCAAACTAAGATCATCAAAAAGCTGGGTGGCGGTATCCGTCTGGCCCTGGCCCAGTACTCAGAACTGGCTGCGTTCGCGCAGTTCGCCTCTGACCTGGATGATGCAACCCGTGCCCAGTTAGAGCACGGTCAGAAGGTTACTGAGCTGATGAAACAGCTGCAGTACAGCCCGATGTCAGTTGCTGAGATGGGCGTGTCTATTTTCGCTATCGAAAAAGGTTTTATGAAAGACGTCGACGTGGCTAAAGTCCTGGACTTTGAAGCCGGTTTGATTGCCTTTATGAAAGCCGAACACGCTGAGCTGATGGCTGAGATCGACAAAACCGGTAACTACAACGACCAAATCGAGTCTACGTTTAAAGCCGCTATTGAGAAATTCAAGGCAACGCAGACCTGGTAAGCAATGTGGGTGGCCTGTGCCACCCCATTCGTTGAATAAATCGGAGATACAGTCATGGCCGGTGGTAAAGAGATAAAAAGTAAGATCGGGAGTATTAACAATACTCGCAAGATCACCAGTGCTATGGAAAAAGTTGCGGTCAGTAAAATGCGCAAAGCGCAGGACCGCGTGGCTGCAACTCGCCCATACGCTGAAGGTATGCGCAAAGTGATCGGTAACGTGGCACAAGGCTCGCTGGAATATCGCCATCCGTATTTAGCGGAGCGCGAAGTTAAGCGGGTTGGTTACATCGTTATTTCAACCGACCGTGGTCTTTGCGGTGGCCTGAACACCAACGAGTTTAAGAAAGTTGCTATTGAGCTGAAAAGCTGGAAAGAAAAAGGCGTGGATACCGAGTTTGCCATCATTGGTAACAAGGCTGCGGCGTTCTTTAAGCGGTTTGGTGGTAAGGTAGTAGCTGCCCAGGCCGGTTCAGGTGATGTACCACGGCTGGCGGACGTGATTGGTTCGGTACAGGTCATGCTGAAAGCATTTGACGAAGGCCGGATTGACCGCTTATTCCTGGTGTACAACAAGTTTGTTAACACCATGAAGCAAGAGCCAGTGATCGATCAACTGTTACCTCTGCCAAAAACAGACCTCGCGAAGCGTGAGCACAGCTGGGATTATATTTACGAGCCGGATCCAAAACCTATCCTGGATATGTTGCTGTCTCGTTATATTGAATCGCAAGTGTACCAAGGCGTTGTAGAAAATTCTGCCAGTGAACAGGCAGCACGGATGGTGGCGATGAAGGCCGCAACCGATAACGCCGGAAACCTGATGGATGACCTGAAGTTGGTTTACAACAAGGCACGTCAGGCTGCGATTACCCAAGAGCTCAGTGAAATCGTCGCGGGCGCGGCTGCTGTAGGCTAAGGTAAAGAGTTTTGCAAAATTGAGGAAACATCATGAGTCAAGGTAAGGTCGTCCAAATCATTGGCGCCGTTGTGGATATCGATTTTCCACAAGACGCGGTACCTGGTATCTATGACGCGTTAAACGTTACCGACGGTGACCTGCAAGGTCTGGTGCTGGAAGTTCAGCAGCAGCTGGGTGGCGGTACGGTGCGTGCAATCGCGCTGGGTTCTACTGACGGTTTACGTCGTGGCACTTCAGTTACCAATACTGGTAAAGCAATTCAGGTTCCGGTGGGTAAAGCCACGCTGGGCCGTATTATGAACGTTCTGGGTGAGCCAATCGACGAAGCTGGCCCAATCGGTGAAGAAGAGCGTTGGTCAATCCACCGCGCTGCACCAAGCTACGAAGATCAGGCAGCTTCAAACGCCCTGCTGGAAACGGGTATCAAGGTTATCGACCTGGTATGTCCGTTCGCCAAGGGTGGTAAAGTGGGTCTGTTCGGTGGTGCCGGTGTAGGTAAAACCGTAAACATGATGGAGCTGATCCGGAACATCGCGATCGAGCACAGCGGCTACTCAGTATTCGCCGGTGTAGGTGAGCGTACCCGTGAAGGTAACGACTTCTATCACGAGATGAAAGACTCTAACGTACTGGATAAAGTATCGTTAGTGTATGGTCAGATGAACGAGCCACCAGGAAACCGTCTGCGCGTAGCCTTAACCGGCTTAACCATGGCAGAAAAGTTCCGGGATGAAGGCCGTGATGTTCTGTTCTTCGTTGACAACATCTACCGTTATACTCTGGCCGGTACTGAAGTATCTGCACTGTTAGGCCGTATGCCTTCAGCAGTAGGTTATCAGCCAACCCTGGCGGAAGAGATGGGTGTACTGCAAGAGCGTATCACCTCAACTAAGACCGGTTCTATCACGTCAATCCAGGCCGTTTACGTACCTGCGGATGACTTAACTGACCCGTCACCGGCAACGACGTTCTCGCACTTAGATGCGACCGTTGTATTAAGCCGTAACATTGCGTCACTGGGTATTTATCCGGCGATCGACCCACTGGACTCTACCTCTCGTCAGTTAGACCCACTGGTTATCGGTAAAGAGCACTATGAAGTGGCGCGTGGCGTACAAACAGTACTGCAGCGTTACAAAGAGCTGAAAGATATTATCGCCATTCTGGGTATGGATGAACTGTCTGATGAAGACCGTACTACTGTATACCGGGCGCGTAAAATTCAGCGCTTCCTGTCACAGCCATTCTTCGTTGCTGAAGTATTCACTGGCTCACCAGGTAAGTACGTGCCGCTGAAAGAAACTATCCGTGGCTTTAAAGGCATCCTGGCCGGTGAATATGACCATATGCCAGAGCAGGCTTTCTACATGGTTGGTTCAATCGACGAAGCGATCGAAAAAGCGAAGAAACTGTAAGTTCAGGCTTTAGGAGAGCGAGATGGCGATGACAGTGCAACTGGATGTAGTAAGTGCCGAAGAAAAAATCTTCTCCGGCCTTGTCGAATCCGTGCAGGTCACAGGCAGTGAGGGCGAGTTGGGTGTGTTACCCTTTCACGCCCCTTTACTGACCACCCTGAAACCTGGCATGGTCCGTATCGTGAAGCAGTTTGGCGAAGAGCATCTGATTTATGTTGCTGGTGGTGTATTAGAAGTACAACCCGACAACATTACAGTGCTGGCCGATGTAGCGGTACGTGGCGAAGACTTAGATGAGCAGGCTGCTTTAGACGCACAAAAACGTGCTGAAGAAGCCATGCAGCATGCCAGCGCTGACTTTAATTACGCCGAAGCTGCGGCACAACTGGCGGAAGCCATTGCCCAGCTGCGCGTTATTCAGAAAATGCGGAAGAAATAAGTCTTGCGAGTTTAAAAAACCACCTGCGGGTGGTTTTTTTACGTCAAAAAATTCCTTGTAACGGCCCTGTTACAACTTGTACCAAGCAGTAAACCTCCCTATAGTAAAACGGCTACGCGATAGATATTATTAACACAGGAAAATTCACCATGCGCTTGCTGATAGCCGCCCTGTTTATGCTATGCCAGTTTGGTGTAGCGGCTCAAACCCTGACCCTGGAGGATTACGCCAGACAGGCTCAGTTTCTGGAAATAAAGATCTCGCCAACCGGTAAATATCTGGCTGCAACCACGCGAAGCGATGAAGGCAATATTTACCTGCAGGTTATCGATATCAAAACCAATAAAATCCTTAGTATTCGTCATTTTACCGGTAAGGATTCAATTGGCGCCATTAACTGGGCCAATGCTGAACGGATTTTGATTTACCTGGTACGGGACATCGGCTCGCTGGAATCGCCGGTACCAACCGGTGAGATTTTTGCGGTTAATGCTGATGGCTCTAATCCGAGGATGTTAACCGGTTATCGGGCTGATAACGATAAAGATCCGGCGGTCGTTATTAACTATCTGCCAGATGAAGATAACTTTGTGCTTATCGTCAGTGCTACGCCAAACCGGGTAGGTTCTTTTAGTTTAATTAAGCGGCTGAATATTGATAACGGACGTACCCGGCAGATTGCGCGGGCGCCGATGCGTTCGTCGGATATGATCACCGATGGTAACGGTGTGGCCCGTATTGCGGTTGGTGTTGATCAGAACAACGATAATGAAATGGTGATGATGTATCGCCAGAATGAACGTAGTGAATGGCAAACTTTACGTCGCTACGGCCAACGCGATGGTAATTTTATACCCTTGGGTTTTATGGCGGATAATATCCGCATCGTCGGCTTAAGTGATACGCAGACTGATACCAAAGCCATTAGTATCTTTAATCCGCAAACCAATGAAGAAGAAATCCTGGCTCATCATCCTAATGTCGATATCAGCCCAATCTTTAGCTTTCGTAATGGTTTGATCTATGAAGTGATAGGTGCCTCCTATGATTATGATATTTATAACGAAGTGTTTTTCGCCGATATACAGAGTAAGGAATTCAGCGCGCATTTACAGGGATTGCGTGCAGTCTTTCCCGGCCGTCGCATAGGCATTACGTCAGGCACCCGTGACAATAGTCTGGCAATACTTTCGGTGCGCTCTGCCAACCACCCAGTGGAATTTTATATCTATGATCTAAAAAATAAGCAATTAAGTTATTTGCTCAATGCCAGCCCCTGGCTTAAAGCTGAGCAGCTGGCGCAAACCCAGGCGATTTTTTATAAGAGTCGTGACGGCCTGGATATTCACGCCATCCTAACCTTACCCAACAACAAAGAAGCTAAAAATCTACCGCTGATTATGTTACCGCATGGTGGCCCGCATGGTCCTCGCGACTACCTGGATTACGACAGTGATGCTAAGGTTTTAGCGCAACACGGTTATGCTGTTTTACAGCCTAACTTCCGTGGTTCGGGTGGTTTTGGCCGCAGCTTTTTACAGGCCGGCTATCTGAATTGGGGCACGACAATGATCGATGATATGACGGATGGCGTGTTACATCTGGTCAAAGAGGGTATCGTCGACCAAAGTCGGGTATGTGCCTATGGTGGCTCTTACGGTGGCTATGCAGCGTTAATGAGTGCGGTGCGGGAGCCGGACTTATATAAATGTACTGTCGGTTTTGTTGGGGTCTTTGATTTGAATCTGATGTACACCGATGGTGATATTCCACAACGCAAAAGCGGGATTAACTATCTGGAAATGGCGATTGGTCGTGATAAAGAGCGGCTTGATGCCCAGTCACCGATCAAGCACTTAGACAAGCTTAAAGCACCGGTATTTATTATCCATGGTAAGGAAGATCAGCGGGTGCCTATTATTCATGCCGAGCGTTTACGGGCCGAGCTGGAAAAGCGCAATCACCCGTTTGAGTGGTTGGTTAAAGAAAAAGAAGGCCATGGCTTTTACAAGCCGGAAAATAACGTCGAACGCTGGCAAAAGATGTTAGCCTTCTTCGATAAGTATATTGGTGACGGCCGCGCCGCCAATTAACCAGCGATAGCTGCTATAAAGAGGGAGCCGGCAGGCTCCCTTTTTTCTGAGGGTTGGCTTACATCGCAGCCTATCCTTGTTAAAATACCGGCATCTTACACAACAGGATCGTTATTATGGGTTTAAATGTCGTCATTTTAGCCGCCGGTAAAGGCACACGGATGAAATCGGACTTACCTAAGGTATTGCACAAAGTGGCCGAGCGGCCGATGGTGCAGCATGTGATTGATACTGCCCGCGCGCTCGGGGCCGACAAGCCACAGCTGGTTTATGGTTATGGTGCCGAGGCGTTAAAAGCCGCTATGGGCGAGCAGCCACTGCATTGGGTATTACAGGCGGAGCAGCTGGGCACCGGCCATGCGGTGGCGCAAGCCATCCCGAATATCGCTGACGAAGATACCGTATTAGTGCTGTATGGCGATGTGCCGTTAACCCGGCTGGAAACACTGCAGCAACTGCTGGCAGCAAAACCGGCTAACGGTTTAGCCATTCTTACCGTCAATCTGCCGAACCCAACCGGCTATGGCCGTATTGTGCGCGAAAACGACAAGGTAGTCGGTATTGTCGAGCAAAAAGATGCTTCGCCAGAACAACTGAAAATTCAAGAAGTTAACAGCGGCATTATGGCGCTGCCGGGTAAACAGCTAAAAGGCTGGCTGAGCCGGTTATCGAATAGTAATGCCCAGGGCGAGTATTACTTAACTGACGTGATTGCCATGGCGCATAGTGAAGGTGTTGAAATAGCCACTGCTCAGCCGCAAAACCCGATGGAAGTCGAGGGTGCCAATAACCGCGTGCAGTTAGCCGCGTTAGAGCGCGCCTATCAGCAACGCAAAGCCGAAGAGCTGATGCTGGCTGGCGCTAACCTGCGCGATCCGGCGCGCATTGATGTGCGTGGTACGGTTGAAGTGGGCAATGACGTGATGATCGATATCAACGTTATTTTTGAAGGCAAAGTGTTGCTGGGGAAAGGCGTGACCATTGGTGCCAACTGTATTCTTAAAGACTGCACTATTGGTGATAACACTGAAATTAAACCCAATTCGATGATAGAAAAAGCGACGGTCGGCAGCGACTGTTCCGTCGGCCCTTATGCCCGTTTACGGCCAGACAGCGTAATGCTGGACGACAGCCATGTTGGCAACTTTGTTGAGATGAAAAAAACCACCCTTGGCAAAGGCTCTAAGGCTAACCATCTTACTTATTTAGGCGATGCGGTGATTGGCGATAAAGTGAATGTTGGTGCTGGTACCATTACCTGTAACTATGATGGTGCTAATAAATTTGTTACCACCATTAAAGATGGCGCCTTTATTGGCTCTAACAGCTCACTGGTCGCACCGGTTACGGTAGGCGTGAATGCGACTGTCGGTGCCGGTTCAGTGCTAACCCGCGATGCCGCCGATGGCGAGCTGGTGGTAGCCCGCGCCAAGCAGAGGCATATCGAAGGCTGGCAACGGCCGGTGAAAATTAAAAAGTAATCGCTGTTATTAACCCCACCAAGTCGTGGGGTTAATTTTATGTCGGGACAGGCTTTGTGTAAGGCTCAATCTTGTGATCGTTTTGATGCTTGTTTTGCTGCCTGCCACTCGGCCTGCGTTATTGGGCTGGTTGTGATATTGAAGATATCTTGTTGCTGATAAGCGGCTTTACGTGCCGCCACCTGCTGCATAATAGCTGCCAGCTCCGCCTCTGAGCGACGATTCCAGTCGACAATTTCACTGATATGCCGATAACAGCCAATGCAGACCTTGGCACTATCTAACTTACAGCAGGCGACACAGGGAGATTCGATCATCTGACGCTTATCTTTAGCCAAATAAGCTGGCCGGGGAGCCCCGGCCAGCAGCTGCTTTAACTGTTATCTACCAGCACTGCTATGGCGCCATCACCGGTGACATTACAGGCGGTACCGAAGCTATCCTGCGCCATATAAAGCGCTATCATCAGTGCTATGGCGCCTTCGCCAAAGCCCAGCATTGAGCCCAATAATCCGACGGCCGACATCACAGCTCCGCCAGGCACGCCCGGTGCTGCCAGCATCACTACACCCAAGGTCAGAATAAAGGGCAGCATGGTTAGCAGAGACGGGATTTCGAGATTGCTCTTCATCATCATCACCGCAACAGCGCAGGATACAATGGTAATGGTTGAACCTGCTAAATGCGTGGTTGCACACAGCGGCACGGTAAAGTTGGCGACATCTTCTTTTACACCATTATTTTTGGTGGCTTGCAGCGATACCGGAATGGTGGCAGCGCTCGACATAGTCCCCAGCGCAGTAAAATAAGCGGGCAGCATATTCTTAATTAAGCTCAGTGGTGACTTACCGGCTTTCAGGCCGGCAATCAGAAAGAGCGCAATAATCCATAACCAGTGCAGTACTATCGCCATAATCAGCACTATGCCAAAGGTTTTTAAGGTAACAAAAACACTACCTGCGGCAGCCATCTGTGCAAAGACACCTGCAATGTATAACGGCAACAACGGAATAATAATCCGGGTCAGTAACAACTGAATAATATCACGGCCCTGATCCGACAGTTGCTTCAATGAGGTCGCCTGAGTACTGGCGATACCCAGGCCAAAGATAAAGGCCAGTGCCAACGCCGTCATCACGTTAAATAGCGGTGGGATATTCAGTTCGATATAAGGTGTTAAGTTAACACCGGCAGTACTGGCCAGATCGGCCGCCGCTGGCGCCAGCAAAGGAATAACCCCGGCCGCAATTAAAAACGCGAAGCTACCGGCCGCGATAGTCGATAAATAGGCTATGCCCAGAGTGCGGCCCAATAACTTGCCGGAATTACGCGGCAGGGCGGCAATACCACTGGTAATAAAAAACAGGATAAGTAGTGGAATAGTAAAAAACAGCAACTGACCAAATAAGGCTTTAAAGGTGATCAGGATTTGCGTTAGCCAATGTGGCGCATACAGCCCCATCAGCATCCCCAGCACTATGCCGGCGACTAATTTCAGGATCAGTAACATAGGTGATTCTCGTTATTCTGGTTTGTCAGAGCACGGGGCGCTCTGCCCGGTTGTTCCCCAGGGCAGAGCATATCACACTCTGGCGCGCCTTAGCTGCTCTGGCTGGTTTAGCCAGTTAGTCGATAATCTCAGCCTGCGGTAGTTCCGTCGCCAGCCAGGCTTGCAAGGCAGCTAATTGCGCAGCCGGAAACAGCATTGCGGTGACGCGGTAAAGGTTAAACGGGAAGTCCAGCAGCGCTTGCTGCTCATCCAGCTTACTGAGCGCCACCTTTTTAATCTTCTGCACTTTAAGTTGACGTTGTTTCACGTGGAGCACATCATGCTCGCGCTTTAGCTGAGTAAAAATATCGGCTACCCATTCTGGCTCGTGCGAAGGGTTGGGCTTTAGGCCTAACAACAGGCTTTGCAGCAGACCATTTAATGCCGCAATCGTGAAGATAACCTCATGCTGCAGGGCATAATGTACTGTTGCAATTGCAAAAATAGTCGCAAGCAATACACGTAATGGGTGGCGTTGGCAAAAGTTACGGATTTTCAGCAGTGGTGAGAGGTGTTTAAGCATCATCTGACATCCTGTCGAGTAGGTTTGATAACGTGGATATTACAATTTCTTTTGAAAGTTGCAACTGATCTGCGGCCAGCGCCAGCTGTTGCAATTGCGGCAACAGTTGCTGCAGGCGGCTGGCTTCAGTTTGGCTCGGCGCGCTGGCTGCGGCTATCGTCATCGGCTTGCCGCGCTGGCGCTCTAACAGGCCTTCAGCCTCCAGTAGGCTATAGGCTTTGGAGATGGTCATCGGGTTAATTGCATATTGCGCGGCTAATTCCCGCACTGAGGGAAGCTCGGCTCCAGGCAGCAACTGACCTCCGGCCACCATGCGTTTAACCTGCTCGGTAAGCTGCCGGTATATGGGTTCGCCACTATTGGGGTTAATACTAAACATCCTGCTGCCTCACTGCTTTGGCGGCCTGGGTAAAATCCAATTGTTGCCAGCTTTTAATTGCCCAGCTACGTAATAGCAGTGCCATTAGTAATAGGCCTGTTAACAGCCAACTTTGGGTGCTGGCCTGGGTAGATACAGGCCAGATTTCGATGGCGAAAGCAAAGATAAGCCCATAGCCGAAATAGAAGCCTAATTTCGTCTGGGCACCTAATAACAGGTAAGTGCTAATTAACAACAAAGTTAGGCTAAGTAGTAAAGCAACCAGCAGTTCAGTCTGGTTCAAGCCAAGACTGAGCATTAAGCTGCATAGTGGTAGTAGCAGTAGCAACTGCTGCTGCAGATAGTAGCGTTCTATATAGTAAAATAGTTGCTGGCGGCTAAAAGGATAAAATAACCAGGCTTTACTAAGATTGCTTTGTTGTTGCCGAATCTGCAGCAGCCAACATAGCAGCGGGCTAACTAGCAGCATATTTTTAAAGATCGACCAATTATCTGCCGGCTGCCACTGCCACTGACCAGAGATAAACAGGTGGATGGTGCTGCCGATAACAGGTAATGCAAAGCAATAACAACAGTAGAAAAAGAGCCGATAGATCCAGTGCCCATTTTGTTGTAGGTGCAGGCTAAGCGCTAAGGATGGCTGGAAAATCCTCTGCGGCCAGTAAAATTTAAAGTCGGGTTGAGATAGCTTACCTGATGCTAACAAGGTTTTGCTAACAACGGTGGCGACACTCAGACTCGCTATCGCCAAAGCGATACCAAACCATTGTTTCTGGCCAAAAAACAGCAGAAAAAATCCGTTTGGCAGTAAATATAGAGTTACAACCAGCATCGCCAGACCTGCTTCGGCTTTTTGCTTGGTTAACCATAACGCCAGAATATGCATTAGTGCATGGATGCCGGCCAATATTAGTATCAGTTGCCATAGCGGAACTGCGCTTAACTGCTCGCCAGTGACGTGAAGTAGACCCGGAATAGGTAACAGAACAACCACTGACGCCAGCAGTGTCAGACCTACCAGACGTTCAGTCTGACTTAGCAATAACCGGCCATAACTACTGCGCATAAAATATAAGGCTTTTGGTAACAGGTTGCCGTAGTAATAGGGCAGCAACAGTAAGTTTGCCAGCACAAAACTAAAGGGAGCGGCAAAGCCCAGTAACCAAAAAAAACCGATCACACCCCAGACGAAGCTTCCCAGGGGGGTAAGGGTGAGTAGCCGGCCACAATTGCTCACAGCGACAGGTAGCGCAGCTTTATTACTCATAACCCACTCCTGATAGCTTGTGGGTTGATTAACTTAAGTTGTCCCCAGTCCAATTGCTGCAGCTGGGCTTTAACATGGCGGCGCAATGCAGCTGCCAGCAACCATAGCCCTGCGGTGCTCAACAGTAACAGCCAGGAACTGGACCAGTGCGTCAGCAACAGGATGACACCGGCAAATTGCAAGCTTACCAACACCAGGCCACTTTGCCACAATGGCTGATTGATCAAACGCCAGTTTAGTAATACCGAACACGCCAGCAGGCTTGGCCATAGCAGCAAAGTGCAGGCGGCAGCGACCAAATCCGGTGCCAACAGCAGCACCAGCGGCGCTAAAATCAGGGTACAAAGCAGGATATGTTGCGCTGCCTGTTGTTCCAGCAGTGGATAAAGTTGCTCCCGGCTGACCGGCAGTTGTAACCAGGCACGTCTGACGCGTTTTAGCATCAGGGTCAGTTGCTCCAGCAGCAACACTGCGGGTAAGAAAATATATAAGGCTCGAAGTAGCAGATCTTCGGGCAAGCCGTTATTGCCAAATAAGGCACCCCAAAGCCACATTGCCGCCGGCAGATACCAGCAATAAGCCAGATAGCGTAAGCTGCGCGAAAGCCAGCTATCGCCCTGTCCCAGTAATAAGGTACCGGAAAGTGAACCTGCGCGGCGGGTCAGGCGCTGCATTGCAAGCCAGGGAGTACGGGCACCAGTGCTGCTCTGATAGCGCTTGTCCGGGGTTAACCAATTCAGGGCAAACCAGGCGAGTAGCAACATATTAAGCAGGCCAAGCAGCGTTAATAGCAATGGCAGGCTAAACAGGGGCAATTGTTGCGGTAGCTCAGCGGCCAATATCAGGATCAGTAAGCTGCTGCCAAACCAAAGTGGCCGCAAATGGCCCAGCACCAGACATGGCAGGATCAAGCTGGCAAAGGCCAGTACGCCTAATTGCAACCCCAGCATAAAGCTTTGCTCTGCCAACCCCAGCAGGGTGCCGGCTAAACAACCGAATAGTACCGCGCTCAGTAACAACTGCTGCCGGCTATGGCGGCGGAAATTGGGCAGTAAGCGCCAGCTGCCACGTCGGCAGAGCGTCATAAACTGCAACGGAATACAAAACAGCAATAACATCAGGCAAGCCAGAGGTACTACCATGGCTTTAGGGTAAGGGCTGAGCAAAGTAGCAATTAGCAGCAGTACTAGCAGGCCCCAAACAACTTTGATCACGATACTTGGCCATAACAGGCGGCCAAGCAAGGCAAACCAGGCGCTCATCGGTGCAGCTCCAGAAAAATTTCTTCCAGATTCAGGTGTTCAACCCGGATACTGGCGGCCAGCTGCTGTTCTAAGCCGGCCTGCCATTCTGGTTGCCAGTTGGTTACGGTAACAGTGTATTGAGATGCCTGTTGTTGCTGATGTAATATCTGCAGTGGTGGCAGCGATGCCGGCAAGCTTTGTTCGGTGCTCAGATGCAACCGTACCACGGACTCTTTTAGTTCATCCAGTTCGCCCTGCCATAAAAACTGCTGATCTTTTAATAGCCAGACTTTATTCGCCACCCGCTCCATATCGGTAACGATATGGGAGGAAAAGATAATCGTTGTTTGCTGATCGGCAGCAATATTTACCAGCTCGGTCAGGAACTGCCGCCGTGCCAGCGGATCCAGACTGGCAACGGGTTCATCCAGAATCAGTAACCGGGGTTTGTGACACAGCGCCAGCATGATAGACAGTTTTTGTCGCTGCCCGAGTGACAGCTTGCTAATACGGGTCGTCAGAGGGATTTCCCAGCTGCTACTCAGGCGATCTGCCAGCCGTGGGTCCCAGTTCGGTTGAAAGCGGGCGAATAACTCAAGTTGCTCGTACGGGGTCAGTTGCTCCAGCAGTTCGTCTTGCTGGGGTACAAAGCCAATCAATTGCTTTTCTCTGGCACCGATTTCGGTGCTTGGCGTACCAAATAACTTCACCTCACCCTGCTGCGGCACTGCAAAACCAAGTACCGTTTCCAGTAAGGTCGTTTTACCGGCCCCGTTTTTGCCCAATAGCGCGACCACATCGCCTTCGTTGGCATTGGCCTGCAGTTGGTGCAGGACGGTACGGCCGCTAAAGTTGCGGCTTAAGGCGTTAATTTCGATCACTGCTGGCATATCCTTGTCTCCATCATAACTGTATTAATACACTAATACAGTAGTGGCGGATCTGCAAGCGGTTAACGAGAAAAATTTACATTTCTATAAAATTAATTCGCGGTGCCGATACAATTGCTGCCAATGGCTACCGGCTTTGTTACTGATTTCGCTATCAAAATAGTGCAGTAAACGGCGTCGATCTTCGGGGTTATCTTTTAAGGCCGAACCCAGTAAGAAATGCAGCAACTGGCCATATTCCAGCTGGCCTTGCTGATAATAGTAACTATGTACGCAAAGCGTATGACCTACCACCACGGCTTCGGCGGTCGACATTGCCGCCGCAGCCAGCCGGTCGGTGCTGCGTCCGTCCAGTGTTTGGCCATTGCGCAGTTCATGGAAAATGGTCGCCAGCATTTCGAACAACAATGGGTCGAGCGTGATGTCGATACCGGCTGCAGCATTCAGCTTGGCGGTTTCCCACATCACGACACTGATTTCATCGTCAATATGGCTGATCGGTTTAATATGTTCAAAGTTCATCCGGCGTTTCAGGGCGGCGCTCATTTTATGTAAGCCTTCATCGACACTGTTGGCGGTGGCGATAATATTGAAGCCTTTTTTCGCATACAGCACGCCCTGCTCGCCGCTGAGTTCAGGAATAGTAATTACCCGGTCGGATAGCAGCGACAATACGGCATCTTGCAGTGGTTGTGGGCAACGTGACATCTCCTCAAAGCGCACAAATTTGCCGTCACGCATCGCCCTGTACAGCGGGCTTGGGACTAAAGCCGCCAGACTGGGTCCTTCACGCTGCAAAATGGCCTGATTCCAGCTGTAGAGCAACTGATCGACGCTATTTACCGCCCCGCCCTGCACGATCAGTGAAGAGTCGCCGGATATAGCGGCACACAGTAATTCTGATAACCAGGATTTGGCAGTACCGGGTTCACCAATTAACAAGCAGCCGCGTTGGGTACATAGCGAGATTATGACCCGGGTCACGACATTGGGGGCGGCAATAAATTTTTTATGGATCCCGAGTGCCGGATCGCCGAGGATAAATTTTTCAGCGGCGATCGGCGATAGCTGCCAACCCGGCGGCACGGGTGCCGGATCCCAGTGCTGTAAACGCTGTAATTCTTCGGCAAAGCTCTGCTCAGCCGGCAGGCGTTGTTTATCTGCGGTAGTATGCATCAGCTTCTCCGGGTGCCGCCGCGGGCTTCAGGTGCCATCCGATCTTGCGGCAGAATTTTGGGTAGTTCAGATAGCGGAATAATGCCGTTAATTACCAGATCCAGTGCACTATCCCGCATGGTGATCAAGCCGGCATCGAGGGCTTGCCAGCGAATTTCGGTGATCGGGGGTTGGCGCGAAATGGCGCTGCGAATATCGGTATTAACCTGCATAAACTCCACCACAGCGGTACGCCCTTTGGTCCCGCGGTCATGACAATGGCTGCAGCCTTTACCCTCGTAGCAGCGGAAACTGGCTGGTACACCTTGCGGAAAGACTTCACGTAAAATGGCCGGGTCCGGGCTGGCTTCTGTTTTACAGTGCGGGCAGATGCGTTTGGCCAGACGCTGGGCAATCACCGCCAGTAATTCGCTGGCCAGCGAATTGGGATGAATATTCAAATCATACAGCCGTTGCAGCGCGTCCACCGCATCATTACAGTGCAGTGTAGATAGCACCAAATGGCCGGTTTGCGAAGCGCGGATCGCTTCTAAGGCGGTTGGGTGGTCGCGAATTTCGCCAACCAGAATCACATCGGGATCTTCCCGTACAAAGGCCCGTAATGCCTCCGGAAAATCAAAGCCAATATCGCTGCGGATACGGGTTTGTTGAATATTATCAATCGAATATTCGATAGGGTCTTCCACCGTGATTACTTTACGGGTGCCGTCATCAGCCAGCTCCTGTAGACCGGCATAGAGTGTGGTTGACTTACCGGAACCGGTTGGCCCTACGACCAGCACTAAACCGGCCGGGTTGTTCAGTAAGCGATGATAATAGCTGGCGACCTTGGGCGACATGCCCAGCTCCTGCATGGTCAGAGCGCGGCCGGTGTGTTTTAGCAGCCGGATCACCACATGTTCGGCATGTAATGCTGGCTGAGTCTGGATCCTCAGGTCGTAGGTGTTATTACCATGTTTTAATTGTGAGCGTCCGCCCTGGGGTAAGCGGCGCTCGGCAATATTGAGTTCTGCCCGGATTTTGATGATGTTGACCAGGCCCGCCATCTCCGCCAGGCTAAACTGAAAATGTGGTACGTTATGTAAATCGCCGTCTACCCTGAGCCGGACTCTGGCGGCATTATTATAAAACTCCAGATGGATATCGCTGGCATTTTCGCTAACTGCCTCCAGCAGAATGGCTTCATACAAGGCAACCAGATAAGGATTTACCGTATCGGCATTGGCTTCACGGTTCTCGGCCGGTTCAGGGTTAGTGGCCGGTCGGGCAAAATTGCTGCGCTGAGCGACATCCAGATGTGACCAAAGACGTTTGAAGTCGGTTGGCGTGACCAATACACAGCGGATGCCACCGCTGCCATTCATTCCCGACAGCTCGTCCAGTTGAATATCAGGATTATCAGTGGCCAGTAACAGCTGCTGCTGTTGATAGGCAACAGGTAACACATGCTGACTGTCGAGGTATGTATGGGAGAACTGGTTGAACAACTGGCAGTCGATCCGCTTTACCAGCTCGTCAAAATCCTGCAACGCCAACTGACGCTCTGCCGCCAGCGACGCATAGAGTTTGCGTTCATCCAAATTAAGTTTCTTGGTTAGCACCTGCAGCAGCGGTTTATGCTGTTTTTTGGCTTCCAGGCTGGCTTCACGCAGTAATTGCTCGTCGGCCAGTCCTAAATCGATAATGCTCTGCTGCAAACGGCGGCTAAAATCAATCCAGCCCAGATTTTGCCGTCGTTCCAGTTTGCCGGCGACCTTTTGATACAGTACCAGATTGGAAAATGCGGCCTGTTCTTGCTCCAGCAGCACCAAATAACCGTGTTCTGTTAACCAGGGCTCCAGATACTGCAGTTCCGTTAGCTGGCAGGTACAGAGTATCAGCTGGCAGGGTTCACGCACACTAAAAGCACTATTGGCATCGGCATGGATCAGTTCAATATTTTCCTGGCCATCAGCAGCCAGTCGTTGTGCCGCCTGATCCAGCCGCTGTTGGTCGCGTTCGACCACATAAACCCGGCGCACCAGCTTTGCCAGCACGGCTGCGACATAGCCACTGCCCCCACCGACGTGCAAAATGGCGCTGCCGGGATTGAGTGGTGGCAGTAAATTTAGCAAGCGTTGTAAAGCTGCCTGGGTTGGCAGGCTGTGTCCGGAGATCAGGGCTTCACGACTCCGGTCGGCAACATAGTGTTGCCGAGGTGTAGCGGCTATCGCCGGGTGCAGCATGCTCTCATCAATCTGATAAGTCATATCGGATGATCTGCTATGGGTAAGGTTAACAACTGCTCAATAGGCTGTGGCTGGCAGAATCCGGGCGCGGGTTTACCGAACAGAAACCCTTGAAACAGGTCGCATTTTAGCCAGGAAAGCATCTTAAATTGTTCCGTGGTTTCCACACCTTCCGCCACCACGGTTAGCTTTAGCGTTTTAGCCATACTGATAATGGTATCGACGATAGCGTAATCGGTTTGGTCGCTCAGAAAATCACGGACAAAGGAGCGATCTATTTTCAGCACCTGGATCGGAACATTTTTTAAGAAAGCCAACGACGAATAGCCGGTACCAAAGTCATCCAGTGCAAAGCGGATCCCCTGCTGATTCAGTTGTTGCAGCTTATGCCGGGTTTGTTCAACATCCGTCATTAGCATACTTTCGGTAATTTCAAACTCCAGACGAGAAGCCTTAACGCCGGCAGTTTTAATTTGTAGTAGTGTTTGTGCAACAAAATCAGGAGTTTGTAATTGTCGTTTGCTGACATTAATGGCTATGGTCAGTTGAGGGTCGGTAAGGTGTTTAAGTGCATTACAGGCTTCTGCCAGTATCCATTGCCCCAGTACGGTAATAAAGCCGGAGGTTTCGGCCACCGGAATAAACTGCTCCGGACTGATCATGCCGCGCTCAGGGTGTAGCCAGCGCAACAGAGCCTCATAACCGGTCAGCTTGCCTTTGTTATTGACCTTAGGCTGAAAGAACAATTTGAACTGCTGTTGGCTTAATGCCAGATGCATTTCCGATTCCAACTGTTGTCGCAACAAGCTGCGCTGCTGCATACCAGGTTCGAAGAAATACAGCTGGTTTCGTCCTTGCTCTTTCGAGTGGTACATTGCCAGATCTGCAGATGACATCAGTTCATCTGTGGTTTTGTTACTGCTATTAAATAATACAATGCCGATACTGGCGGTAATCTGATATTGGCGGTTTTTCAGTAAAAAAGGTTCGCGGATCTGGGTCAGTAACTTAGCGGCCAACTGTTGGGCGTCGGCAGCGGCTTCTTCGATAGTCGCCTTATAGGTTGGCGCCAGCAGGATAAATTCGTCGCCACCTGGCCGTGCCAGAGTATCGGTTTGGCGCAAACTATGTTGTAGACGTGTGGAAAGCTGTTGCAGTAACTCATCACCATAGGAATGTCCCAGCGTATCATTCAGGCGTTTAAAGTGATCGAGGTCGATAAAGAGTAGCGCGGCATAGAAGCCGTTGCGATCCGCTTCATGCTGGATGTCGGTGATCCGCTCCAGTAACAGACGACGATTGGGCAACTGGGTAAGAGGGTCATAATAAGCCAGTTTGTAGATCCGCTGCTGATCAGATTTACTGGCGCTGATATCGTTAAAACAGGCAATATAATGGCTGATTTCACCGTTACTGCCTGTAATGGCATTGATGATTATCTGTTCCGGATAGATTTCGCCATTTTTGCGTTTATTGTACAGCTCACCACTCCAAACACCTTGCTGATAAAGCTGCTGCCACATTTGCTGGTAAAACTGCTCATCATGTAGTCCTGAGCGCAATATCGCCGGTGTTTTACCGCAAACATCTTGCTCGCTATAGCCGGTGATCTCGGTAAAGGCCGGATTAACACGTACTATCCGCCGCTGGGCATCGGTAATCATAATGGCTTCGCGGGTATGAAATGCCAATGCATTAAGCTGTTCGGTTGCCTGGGCCAGCTTTTGTTCGGTGATATTGCGGGCGGCCAGCACAAAACGTGGTAATACCGAATCGCGGCTGGCGGGTTTTAGTGAAGCTATCACCTGAAACCATTGGATCTCACCGTTTAAATCTAGTGTGTATTGTTTGGGGCTGGATAGCCCCTTGTTGTTCCAGGCTTCCCGAATCGCCTGCTGGCCAGCACTGGCGGCGGATTCCGGCAAGACTTCAGCCATGGTCTTGCCGAGGAAATGTTCAGGCTGGAACAGCAGCTGTTGGTTTTGCCCGGTATGAGCCTGATAAAAACGACCGTTTAGGTCGACATCAAACAGTAAGTCAGGTACGGCATTCAGGGTAGCGGTCAGTTCTGCTGAGGAAAGACTGAGTTTGCGGAACGGCTCGGCCAGATTTTCATAAACCAGCGCGCGATACAAAAACAAGTAAGACAGTACCTTAAGCAAATGGCCGCTTAAGTTATATAGATCATTGGTATTCTGATATAGGGTAAAGAAAAACTCTGACAGTATAGTGGTGATCAGCGCGGCGATAAGCGCTGGCGCATGATAGGGGCGAGGTTGGTGCCGGAAATGCCAGATAAAACCGAGACAAAGCAGGCAAATGGCAATAACCAGGTACTCGACCAAGATTTTAAAGGGCGTCAGGCCGGCACCGGGCTGATAGGTAGCTGGCACCGACTCCGGATAACCAATAAACCACAGGTGGCAAGCCAGCACCAGTAACGCGCTGCCACTAATTGCCAGCCAGAGCTGAAATCGCCGCGCAGCTTTATCCGCCTGGGGTAATAATACGTACAACAGGGCGCAGGCGACAACCAGGCGGGCGGCTAACCAAAAATTAATCGCTTTTGCCGGCGAATTCGCTGTGAAGTAGGCTGGCATACCTTCAAAGGATAACAGATGCGCCAGGTCGAGCCAAAATACGGCAAAGAATGCGGCGGCCAGGACGACACTGCGCCGGCTTAGTTGGTAACGAGCCTGCTCACGTACCACAGTAAAAATCAGTGCGCTGATGGTGACAGCAATAATTTCCAGTGTCGTGTGCAGCGGCAAATAGTAATGGCTGGCAATACTGGGCAGGGTTGGTTGTAGCCACAGAGGTCCAAACGTCAAAGCGGTTAATGCCAGTAAAAACAACCCGAGTAATATTACGGAGCGCATGGGAAATGGCGACGAAGCGGTATGATTACTGGCTGGCATCAATAAGCTTAATTTGATTAATCTAATTTAAGAATACGCGCTTTTTGCTAAAACTCAATTCGCTTTGCATGACAGTTGATCCAGCACAAGCTTGCAGCTTGTTCAGGTTCTGCTAAGGTCAGAGCGGTACCTTATGCAAACTCTAGCAGCAGCCTCACCTGTCGGTGAGCAGAAACCGGAAACTCAGATGCGTAATATCTTGCTTTTAATCCTCTCGCTGGTATTGGTTGCCTGTAGTCAACTGAATCAGGTCGCGGTGTACTCGGTCTCAGAAGCGCAGCTGGAGCAGGTGCTCCGGCAGCAAATTCCGCAATTAACCCGACAGGCTAATGTGGCCGGTATCCCGTTGAAAATGGCGGTAGAGCGGATGGCGGTGCAGATTGGCCCCGATAACTCTGATGTGGTGCGGATCGATACGGCGGCCAATGCCAGTTTAAATCTGTTTGGGTTAACCTATCCGGCCAGTCTGCAATTACAGGTAGAGGGGGTTCCCTACTATGATGCTGAGCAAAAGGCCGTGTTTGTGCGCTCAGTTAAGCTATTAAACTCCACGGTCGATGCGGCCGGCTACCGCGGCAACTTAACCCCGGTCAGCAATGAGTTATTGCAGCTGGTAAACCAGATGTTGGCGACGCAACCGGTATACCGGCTGGATACCGCTGATCCGGCTATCCGGATGTTAACGGCACTGCCTTTTGATATGGCGGTACAGCGTGGAAAAATCGCCTTTATTCCCAAAAGCCGCTAAATAAAGTGAGCGCTCAGCTTGCACAACGGGGCGCTTTACACTAATACTTTCGGATAGTCTTTTTATATAGATCCGAATCGTGCAGTTATCGGTTGTTACAGGGCTCCCGCATGAGTGTTTAATTTTCAAACACTCTGCTGCTGAAACCAGCTTTTAAGACATCTTCCAAATAATCCGTTTTCATCCAGGCACGTTTTTGTTTTGCGGGGATGCTGCCTTTCGATGGCTCTGCTCTTAGCATATTTAAAGACCATTGCCGTAGTATTGACCAGTTTTCCGCCGCGTGATTCTGATAAATCTGGCAAGCATCTTCTTTCATGCTGACATCCAGCACCCAATGTAGGCTATTTTCAACGGCCCAATGAGCTCTAACCGCCTCGGCTAACTGTACTTCGTTCAGCTTGGCTGAACTGATGTAGTAACGATAAGTGAGTTCCGATTTTTTTCCTTTTACTTCCCGGTAACTTAGATTCATTCCAACGGTTTGCAGACCAACCCATTTACTAAAGTTTCCCTTCAGTTCGCTGGCGTCTTTTACATGGTAACTTCTTGCTTCTATTCGGCCTCGGTTCTTTTCTATGACAATCCCATCAAGAGGGCGACTTCGTTGCCCGGCAAATAACGCTTCTACTGCGTTGTATAACGTTCCCTGGTTTGCCTTAAGCGCCAACAGATAATCCCCATTCCCCTCTATCACTTGCTCTGCTATCGCCGTTTGACATCCCATCGCATCTATTGAAACCAGGGCGCCTTCAATATCCAGCAATCGAATCAGCTCTGGGATGGCTGTGATTTCATTCGATTTTTCCACGGTCTTCAGCTGCCCCAACACCACTTTGTTCGCACAAGCAAAGGCGTTCACCATATGGATGGTCGATTTTCTGTCTTCTGGTGCATAAGAGCTACGTAGCGTTTTGCCATCTATGGCAATCACTTCTCCCTGCGTTAGCTTGTGCACCGCTTGCATCCAGTCGATAAAACATTGCCTGAATTGTTCCGGAGCAATTTTGGAAATAATACGCGCTATCGTGTCATCTACCGGGACGCCATCACTTAAAAAACCTTGTTTCTGAAACCACTCGTGATGACCTTTAGCATAATCATGGATCTCCGACCATCCCTCTGCGCCTGCAATCACGCCACATAAGGTCACGAATAAAACATCAGATAAAGGATAGGTAACTTTTGCAGACTGACGGTTGTCGATGATGGTGTCAAAGTGTGTAGTAAAGAGTTCAAGGTACATGGCATGCTCCCAAAAAAGGAGTATATGATCACAACTAGATCAGATCGTCAAACTGATCGTTTATTGTTTAAAAAACGTTCGCGATCTCGCCCTGTCGGTTGTTATCCGCCTGTCAATAATGATGTTATTGGTTTACGTTGCCCTGCCTTTGCGGGCCGTAAGCCAGGAGTCTATTGAACACAGCCGGGTATTCAGCCGTTTTATTCAGCTCAGTGTCCCTGGCCGTTCTTTGCCTGTTCCCACCACCATGACCCAAGACCAACAAGGTTTCTTATGGTTAGGCACCCAACATGGCCTTTATCGTTATGATGGCACTGATTTACAGGAATTTAGAGCCAATCCTGGTCAGAGCGGTAGCTTGTCAGCTGGTTGGGTGTCTGCGTTAGCGTCAGATCCTCAGGGGTGGTTATGGGTAGGTACCCGTTACGGCGGTTTAAATCGTTTTGATCCAGTAACTGAGTCCTTCGTTCGCTTTGAGTTACCTGGGCCTGAGGACGTGTCTTCGGCTGAAATTAGTGCACTGGTGTTCGATCAGTCGCAGCAATTATGGATTACTTCTTACGGTGCAGGTTTGTTTAAATGGCAGCATGAGCAACTGCAACCTGTCACACTACCAACGATTTACAGCGAACTGGCTGTTAAATTCATTAACAGTTTATTTATTGATACCAGTGGTGGCCAATGGCTAGCGATTGGTGAAGCACCACTCCGTACTTATGGGCAGCAACGTGGTGGTGCCTTGTATCGTGCGAATGAACAAAGTGATTGGCAGGAGGTTGGCTTTGCCAGCGATGCGCCAGTCAGGGCATCCGTCAGTAAAATCAATCAGAGTCTCGATGGAACGGTTTGGGCCGCAACCTATGGTCAGGGGCTTTACCTGTTTGATACTGAACAACAAATTTTCCAACTTGCCAGGCAACCAGAACCGTTAAAACAAGCATTGCTGTCTGATTTGCATTTTGATGCCGAAGGAGGGCTTTGGCTTACTAGCTACAGTGCTGACCACCGCGGTGGCTTATGGCATCGCGATCAGCAAGGTAATTGGGTGCACTATCCTTTTCAAGCTGAATTCAGCGAGGGGTTGGCCCGAGCTGATTTATTGGCGCTATTTCAGGATCAACAAGGTATTTTGTGGACAGTCAGTCAGGGTGGTTTTCGGGGGCTGAGTCGTTTTGCCAGAGCGATCCGAACCTTACCTAATGGCCAAACTGGCAGCGGTTTACTGGCCGCACCCAATGTATTGGGTATTGATGCGGTCGCTGAAAACAGTATCTGGTTAGCTAACCGAGAGGGTGGCGTTGCCCATTTTGATCCTCAAACAGCCATATTAAAGTATTGGCTGCTACCTGACGGCCCAGAGCAGCCAACACTAGTACAAGCGGTACACCAGGATAATGACGGCACTCTCTATGTTGGTACTGATCGCGGATTGTATCGTTTAGTTCCTGCCACATCGGAATGGCAAAATATCAGTCTGTATCCAGCGGCAGAGCCATTTGTCAGACTATTGTATCGGGATCGGCAACAAAACTTGTGGATTGGGACTCGAGGGCACGGCTTATTCCGTTTAGCTCCTGACCGCACCCAACTGGAGCATTATCGCCGGGCTGACGGGAGGGAACAAATCCGCTTTGAAGATATCAATAATGTGACGGAAGACTATCTCGGAGCTATCTGGATAGGTTCGACAGATCAGGGAGTTGCTCGTTACCAACCTGAAACAGGAGAGGTTGAGTATTGGCTACAGCATGCCGGCAGTCAGCATGGGTTGCAACTGAACGGTATTCAACTGATGTTGGAAGATCAATCCCAACGGCTGTGGATTCGAGCAGGGAATATTAATCATTTGGTCTTACGAGATCCAGATCAGCCCGCGCTGGTTAGAGGCTTTAAACCCTATTTAACGCTTGATGATTATGATACTGCATTACAGCAAGCGCCCTTTTTTCGCTTGCTTTACCGACTACATTGGTTAGAGGAGCAACAAACTTACCTCGAGCTGAACGAAATGCATGGAATGCAGAGCAGTACCTGGATTGGTGCCTGGGATATTTTAGGTACTACAATTTATCGTGGCGGGGCCCGAGGTTTTGATTATTTTGATATCAATAAGTTACCCAAGCGAGTTGCATTGAATCAGGTGCAGTTAACTGCGCTTTCATTGTTTAATCAACCCGTCCGGGCTGGTTCGGCGTTATTACCACAGACCTTGGCCAATCTTGAACAGTTGGTACTGACCTATGATCAGGATATGTTTAGCATTCGTTTCGCCTCACCTGAATATAAACAAGCACAGCAAATTCAATATCGTTATCAACTAAAAGGCTTTGACCGTGATTGGATTCAAACGTCGGCACAAAGTCCGGTTGCAACCTATACCCGTTTACCACCAGGCGATTACTTGTTCAAGGTTGCGGCTCGCTTACCGGATGGACAATGGACTACGGACACTGAATTATCGGTGCGTGTTTTACCGCCCTGGTGGTTGACCTGGTGGTTCAAGCTCATCCTCTTTTTGCTATTGCTGTTAACTGTGATGGTAGTGCTACGTTGGCGTTTGCAGCGAGAATATCAATTACGACGAAAACTAGAGCTGTTAGTAGAAAAAAGAACCGCGCAGCTTGCTGAACAAAATCAGGCCTTGGAGCTATCCTATCAGCGCTTGCAACAAACACAGCAGCAATTGATTACTCAGGAAAAAATGGCTTCTTTGGGTGGCCTGGTGGCGGGGGTGGCTCATGAGATCAATACGCCGCTAGGTATTTGCGTTACCGCAACCAGCCACTTACAAAATGAGCAGGCACAGCTTGCCGAGGCTGCTGCAAACCGAACGATGCTACAAAGCCAGTTCAACCGCTTTATGCAACAACTTAGTGATGGTTTAAAAATACTGCAGGTTAATACGCAGCGAGCTGCAGATTTGGTAAACAGTTTTAAGCAGGTATCTGTTGATCAAAGCCACGACAGCTATCGTGAATTCGAACTTTGCCAGTATCTTAATGATGTGTTGCTGTCGTTGCGCTCGCGACTCAAACAACAACATTGCGAGCTAACTTTTGATTGTCCCCAGCCAATCATAATGTATTCCGATCCTGGTGCTATAGCGCAAGTGGTAACTAATTTGGTGATGAATGCGTTAATTCATGGCCTTGACGGGCATCCCGCACCTAAGATTCGGCTGCTAGTGGAAGATACAGCCAGTGAGGTTCTAATTCATTTTAGTGATAACGGCAAAGGCATGACAGATGAGGAGCTGAAGCAGCTTTTTGATCCTTTCTTTACTACTAAAAGAAATCAGGGTGGTAGTGGTTTGGGAGCGCATATCGTCTATAACCTGGTTACAGTAAGATTACATGGTACAATCTCAGTTAGTAGCCAACCTATGCAAGGTTTACATTATTTATTGCGTTTAACTAAGCAGGTAACGTAAAAAATCGGGGAGCCTGGGCTCCCCGTCAATGCAGGACAAATTTCACAACGACCAGAACATCCGTATTCAGGCTAAGCCCTCTCATTCCGTCGACGTTGATACTATAGCGCTCCTTTTGTGTTAATGCAAATGATTATCATTAATGACCTGCAATTTATTTGCTTGCAATAACAGTAAAGATCATTAAAATATGTTTCGTTTCGAAACTTAAGCGAAAGAAATGAATAAGCGTAATACCCAACAACGCCGCCATCTGATCGTCGCCCGCCTGCAACAACAGGGCGAAGTGACTGTTGAGCAGTTAGCCGAGCAATTTCAAACCTCCGAAGTGACGATTCGTAAAGACTTAACGGCATTAGAGGCCGCGGGGTTGTTATTGCGCCGCTATGGTGGTGCTGTGCCGGTGCCACAGGACTTTGTCTCCGATAGCAGCCTGGAAAAAGTTTCAGAGCGAAAGTTGGCGATTGCCAAAGCAGCGGCGGCGCTGATTAAAGATCATTACCGGATTATTATCGACAGTGGCCGCACCACGGCGGCCTTGTTACCTGAGCTGGCGCAAAAACGCGGTTTGGTGGTAATGACCAACTCGCTGGCCATTGCCAATGCGCTGCGCGAGCTGGAAAACGAACCGACGCTGCTGATGACTGGCGGTACCTGGGATCCGCAATCGGAAGCCTTTCAGGGCCAGCTGGCAGAGCAAATGCTGCGTAATTACGATTTTGATCAGCTATTTATCGGTGCCGATGGTATCGATCTGGCGCGCGGCACCACTACCTATAACGAGCTGTATAGTTTAAGCCGGGTGATGGCTGAGGTTGCGCGTGAGGTAATCGTGATGCTGGAGTCCGACAAGCTGGGGCGCAAAATCCATAATCTGGAGCTGCCCTGGTCACTGGTTAAGGTACTGGTTACCGACAGCGGCTTGCCGGAAAGCGCAGCGGCTGAAATTGCAGCACAAGGGGTAAGGGTGATCCGGGTTCAGGCCTGATTAACCTGAGAGCGATAACGTAGAATTTATTTATCAACTTATTGGAGTAAGGCTATGTGTGGCATTGTAGGCGCGGTCGCGCAACGGGATGTGGTGGATATTCTGGTTGAGGGTTTACGCCGGCTGGAATACCGCGGCTATGATTCTGCCGGTGTGGCAGTAGTTAACGACAGTGGTGAGCTGCAACGATTGCGCCGCCTCGGTAAGGTTAAAGAGCTGGCGGATGCGGTTGCCGCGCAGCCGGTTCCCGGTGGTACCGGTATCGCTCATACCCGCTGGGCTACCCACGGTGAACCAAGCGAGCGCAATGCCCACCCGCATGTTTCCAGCAATATTACGGTGGTGCATAACGGTATTATCGAGAACCACGCCGTATTACGCGACGCCTTAAAAGCCAAAGGCTATATCTTCACTTCTGATACTGACACCGAGGTGATTGCCCACCTGGTTGAAGAAGAGCTGAAAAGCCACAGTTCATTACTGACTGCGGTGCAGGCCGCGGTAAAACAATTACACGGTGCTTATGGTACTGTGCTGCTGGATAAAACCGATGCCAGCCGCGTGGTAGTGGCCCGCTCGGGCAGCCCGCTGGTGATTGGTCTGGGTATCGGTGAAAACTTTATCGCCTCGGATCAGCTGGCGCTGCTACCTGTTACCCGCCGCTTTATCTTTTTAGAAGAAGGCGATGTGGCGGAAATCACCCGCCACAGCGTTAGCATTTTTGATAAAAACGGTCAGGCGGTCGAGCGCGAAGTGCATGAGTCGAACGTTAGCTATGACGCCGGCGACAAAGGCCAGTACCGCCACTTTATGCTAAAAGAAATCTACGAGCAGCCAAGTGCAATCAATAACACGCTGGAAGGCCGGCTGAGCAGCGACAGTGTGCTGGATGAAACCTTTGGCAATGGCGCGGCTGAGCTGTTTAAAAAAGTAAAACATATTCAAATCGTCGCCTGCGGCACCAGCTACCACTCGGGTATGGTCGCCCGTTACTGGCTGGAAGCGCTGGCTGGCGTGTCCTGTAATGTCGAAATTGCTTCTGAGTTCCGCTACCGTAAATCCTTTGTGCAGCCAAACAGCCTGCTGGTTAGCATTTCACAATCCGGTGAAACGGCCGACACCCTGGCGGCACTGCGCTTGGCGAAAGAAGCCGGTTATCTGGGTAGCCTGACTATTTGTAACGTTGCCGGCTCGTCGCTGGTGCGCGAATCGGATCTGGCCTTTATGACCCGTGCCGGCGCCGAAATCGGTGTTGCCTCTACCAAAGCCTTTACTACCCAGTTAGTGGGCCTGGCGATGTTAACGTTGGCAGTGGGTAAATATAACGGTTTAACGCCAGAGCAACAGCGTGAGCTAACAGCTGCCCTGCGCAGCCTGCCAGCCAAGCTGGAAGAAACACTGACGCTGGCGCCGCAGATTGAAGCCCTGGCAGAAGAGTTTGCTGACAAGCACCATGCGTTATTCCTCGGTCGTGGCGATCAGTATCCAATCGCGATGGAAGGGGCGTTAAAGCTAAAAGAAATTTCCTATATCCACGCTGAAGCCTATGCCGCCGGTGAGTTAAAGCATGGCCCGCTGGCGCTGATCGACGCCGATATGCCAATTATCGTGGTAGCTCCCAATAACGATCTGCTGGAGAAGTTGCAGTCGAACGTGGAAGAAGTGCGTGCCCGCGGCGGTATTCTGTATGTGTTCGCCGATGCCAACGCCCGCTTTAAATCAGATGCCACCATGCGCGTTATCAATGTGCCGCATGTGGCTGATATTCTGGCACCCATCGTCTACACCCTGCCACTGCAGTTACTGAGTTACTATGTGGCCATTATCAAGGGCACCGACGTAGACCAGCCGCGTAATTTGGCGAAGTCAGTTACTGTCGAATAAGCGGTACTAAAATACGAAGGCCATTGTGGGGTGAAAATAAAGTTTCACCCCACAGAATAAAGCCACATCATATAAAATATAGTGTCATCACAAATGGCTGGTTTCCGATGCCGCTTTTTTATGCTTGAAATTCACGCAATAAATGATTTAAACAAAGAAATAGGAGCATGTAGTGTGAAATCTATTTCTAAAGAGACAAATTGTGACAATTTAACTTTTCGCGTTAAACTTTTATAGACATCGTTCGATAGGCAAGCTCCAAAATCTGGTGATCTGCCTCCCACTACAAATTCGTGCTCGTTTTTGGCTGATAACGCAATGCCGTTTGCTGCGCCTCTCTGTTTACACGTCACCCGTTCATTTGCGAAGTTTGTTTAATAACAGATTTTTTTGCTACTGAAGTCACCATTTTTGACAAAAGATCTTTCATGTCTTCGACTTTCAGTACAAGCATTTTCAGGCTTGCCGTTCCTAAAACTATTCCAGAAGCTTAGTTTATGCTTAGCCCTACATACTTGTTACGGCAATTGTAAGATGTGCCGATGGATATACCCATCTCTCGGAAAAGGTCTTCAACTCTTGTATCAGCTTTATGCTGTTTGATGGCTTTGATACCTTGTTCTTCGATGTGGCTTTTTCATTCTGAGATCCTCATTGGCTTCAGTTAATTGAAGCCAATGAGGAGACATGGTCTTAAATTTTGGGTAACAGTTCGTCACTATTGTTGACTTATTTAATGCTTAAGTCTATGCTATTTGCTCTTTAATTGGTTTAAGGTAATGGCATTATGAGTTTAACAATGCACCAGATCGACGGTTTTATTGATACCGCGATAAACCGCCTTTCAAGCGAAGCGGGATCGACCGTTAGTTATTTTTATGTTGATCTCCGTTCTTACCAGCAGCGCATAACTCAAAATCTTGTGGATCAATGCGTCAGAGTTTGCCTGTCGCGTGGGCTTTCAGCTGAACGCCAGGGCGATGGTCTGACCGTTACCGTAGATTTGAATACGTGTTTTTTGAATCCTAACCAAGCGCTGGCTTATAACACTGCTTTGATATACACACGAACCGTGCATGGCAATCACCTTTAAAAGAGTTGCTGGCTGGATGTTTCGATTGGGAGAGGAGCTACGGTCTTTGCGAAAGAGACAAAGTGTAGCCGGACAAAATAGTTCTGATATCTGACAACAAAAATCTATGACGAAAATGGCTTATTTGTACTTTTTTATTGCGGAGTTATTTTGTCAGGTCCTAACCTTTAGGGGGTAGAATAGGATGTGTCGTACTACCAGAAACAAGTGAGCCACCTAAAAAGGTGGCTCTTAAACTCGCTACCTGTTGTCAATACTCGTTAGAGCGTAAGAGGACAGGGCTATCACAACAAGAGGCTATGCCTCAGTGGATACAAATATACATAATAAATTTAATAAGGGCAAATGTTTGTGGATTTAGACGAGATAAAACAGGGACTATCCACTGAAAAGCTTGAAACTTATAGACAAGTCTTAGAATGCAAATCAGACAGTGAGGTAATTGCCGTATACATGGCTATGCAGGGGATTATGAGTCACTTCTTTACCGTTGTTCAGTTATTAGAAGTTACGCTAAGAAACTCTATACATAAAGCAGTTACCGCTCAGTTTAAAGACGATGAATGGTACAAACGTGTCCCGATCAGCGAAGAGTCCAGAAAACAAGTCAGTTTTGCCGAGCAGCAATGCATTGAGGAGATTGGCGCTAAGTATTATACCAGCGGTGATCTTGTCTCTCGATTACCCTTCGGTTTTTGGGTCCACATGCTACATAAGGATTACAACAACCCTCGGGATAAAGAACATAATATTTGGCAGTTTCAACTTCACAAATGTTTTCCGAATGCTAAACGGCAGAATGTATCGCTTAATACCATTTTTCAGAAAATGGGGACGCTCAATCGTTTCAGGAATAGATTATTTCATCATGAGCCAGCATGGAAATCACGCCAAACCAAAAATCGTAGCGATGCTATCAGTTATTTGAACAGCATGTACGGGGAGCATATGGAGGCTATAGAACTGCTCTCTTCCAGTAAACGTGAATTGATTTCTTTGTTGGGCTTTGATGCAAAATTTACAGACGAATGTGATATCAAAAATTTAGATAGATTTGAATTACTGCTGAATCCAGAAAAGGAAGAAGAGAAAGCTCAAGAAAATTAAATAACTTCACTTAATCTATGCAAGGGAGCATGAAGCTATTTATTAAACAATGTTATTGTACTAATCTATAAAAATCAACAGTCTAGATGGCTTAGCGATGGCAGGAAGTTACAAAGGCCTTTCCGACCAGCAAATCCAGAAACGGATAAAAGAAGGCCGTGGTCAAGGCGAAGGTCGAGATTACAGACCCTGGATTCAAACTTGGGATGTGTCCTCACTTGGCCGGTCTCACCGGATATTTGGCAACCGCAGTGGCCGGTTACATCACCTGCTTTCAGATCTGGAACTCGCTATTTTTTTGACATTAGACTGGCAACACTCAGTGTTGGATATCCGTGAACAGTTTCCACTGCGTGTCGAAGATACCACCCGTCTTGCTGATGAGCTCGGTATTAGCCATGCCGTCTTCAAAGGCGCACCCCAAGTGTTGAGCTCAGACTTTTTGGTCACGTTCGACCGACAAACTCAGCCCTTAATGGCGTTTCAGGCTAAATACAGCAGTGATTTATCCAAACCTGAAGTGATTGAACGGCTGCAACTGGAAAAACGATACTGGGAAGATAAACAGATACCATGGGCTATCATCACTGAGAAGGAAATCAGCAAAGAGGTGGTGATGAATATTCAGTGGCTTTATCCTGCAGAAAGCGAAAAGGTTGCTGAAGACGAGTTGCACCATCAGTTCCTGCTGTTTCAAACCCAGTTTGATAAACAACCAAACGACTCAATCATCAAAATAGCTCAGCAGTTGGACCTTGCGTATAACCAGGAACCCGGTCAGGCATTGTTCTGGTTGCGCCATCTGCTTGCCAGACGTTATTTCCAGTTTGATATTAATCTGCCCTACCGAAAGTTAATTGCAGCAAATCTCATCGCTACTACCCATGAAAAGGAGATCACGGAGGCCAACTATGTTTCCGGTTAATCAAGTTTTTAAACATGGTGAGTTGTATTACCGGCTGCTGTGGCTGGATGGCGAGCTTTCATTCTGGATTGATCTGTATTCGAAAACTGCATGGCCAGAGCAGATTGCTGTTACTGGTATAGAGCAATTATTAATTCAGCAGGAAATAACTCGGGTTGACGACCCTTGCTTCAGTTTGGTTGCGCGTAGCGTCGAGGAGGGCTCAACTGACTGGCAAAAGCGTGAGCATGCGTGGTCAATTATTAAAGATGATATTGAAAGTACCGCCCTGTTTTATCCTCGAGAGCGCGGCGCTGCTGTTAAGCGCATGATGGCCGTAAGTGGTGCCACCCACCAGACGATAAACCGTTTTATTCGTCGCTACTGGCAACGTGGTATGTGTAAAAATGCGTTGTTGCCAGATTATGCAAACTCAGGCGCAAAAGGCAAACCACGGCAGTCTGGAAAAGCAAAGCTGGGCAGACCAAGGACTGTACGGCCAGGTGTGGGTACTAACATTACACCAGTGATCGAAAGAGTATTTCATCAGGTAATCACCAGCAAACTACTTATCGAAAAGAATACGGCTGTAAGTCAGGCCTATGCCGGTGCATTAAATTTGATCGGTGCACTGATGCCCGAGCTCCAACCTGAAGAACTTCCAACACCTGAACAATTTCGCTACTTCTATCAAAGCCGCTATGCCAAAACGCTGGTCGTTGAAAAGCAGCATTCAGCGGTCAAATTTGCCAAAGATATCCGGCCATTAAAAAGCACCTCGACAGCAGAAACCTTTGGCCCAGGCCACAGGTACCAGATTGATGCCACCATTGCTGACGTTTATCTGTTGTCTGAGTATGACCGTAGCAGAATAGTTGGTCGGCCGGTTATTTACATAGTGCAGGATGTGTTCAGCCGGATGGTTGTTGGCCTCTATATTGGCTTTGAAGGGCCTTCATGGGTTAGTGCTATGATCGCTCTTGCTCATATAGTTGAGGATAAAGTGGCGTATTGTCAGCGGTTTGGTATTGAAATCTCAGAAGAGGATTGGCCCACCAAAGGTTTACCTGCAGTTATTCTGGCTGATAAAGGGGAAATAAACGGTACCAAGGTTGAAAAGTTTGCTGAGGCTTTTGGCGTTCGTATTGAAAACGCTACCGCCCGTCGTGGTGATGCTAAAGGTATTGTCGAACGAGCCTTCAGGACAGTTCAGGACGAATTTAAACCCTACACTCCAGGCGTTGTTGAAGCTGTGATGAGTACAAAACGCGGTGGTCATGATTATCGTCAGGATGCAACGCTGAACTTGCCAGAGTTCACCCGAATTATTCTGGCCTGCGTGCTTTATCACAATACCGATAAAGGTTTGGAAGGATATGACCGTACTGAGGATATGCCGACTGACTTACCCTTAATTCCTATCGAATTGTGGCGCTGGGGTGTGTCGAATCTGACTGGCAGGCTTCGCACTGCGCCAGAGCAGTTGGTCCAGATTAACCTGATGCCGCACTTTGAGGCGACAGTTTCAGAGCTTGGCGTCAATTTGTTCAACTGTTTCTACACTTGCCCTGAATTGATTAAAGCCGGCTGGTTACATCGCTCCGGAACCAAAAGGCCAGGCAAGGTATTGGTAGCCTACGATCCAAGAACCGCAGATCATATCTACATCAGGCCGTCTTCCGATTTAAGTGAATACTGGGTTTGTGAGTTGACGGATCGGAGCAGACGTTTTCGTGGTTTGTCATTTTGGGATGTCTGGCTTATCACCAAAGAAGAGCGAAAAACTGATGCCAAGGTGCGGATGACAACTGCGGTAGCCAAGGGAAAATTGATTCAGCAGATTGAAAGTATCGTTGCTGAAGCTGACGAAAAGCGGACTGAACTTAAGCGACCTGGAGTTAAAAAACTTGGGCAGCATATCAGGCAAAACAAGCAGTTGGAGAAATCAGTAGAGCGACAGGTGACAGCTTTCAGACCGGAACGAACGGAAATGAGTACGCCAGCACCTGTTGTGCCTATCCGTGGTAACAAACCTGAAAACTATAGCTTCCCTGATATGACTGATTTAATTTTTGGAGAGGATACCGACAATGACTGACGTTACGCAAGGTCGGATTCCTAATGCCGTTTATATTGATCCCGGATTACCTGAATATCGGGATAATCCGTTGATTGCTTCTCTGCCTCCAATTTTTGATACCAAGCAGGTTATTACTAAGCTTAGGTTAAAACCCTTGTATGACAGTGCCGAGCGTAATTTGGATGGTCGACTGAGAGTGCATGCTATTGCTAGGTTGCTGAATCGGTTTTTTCAACCGTTAAGCCACCATCTGGAATTAGAGCAAAAAATATCGCTAATCCTCAGGCAAGGCTATCTGGGACGTAATCCTGATCAGGGCTCATATCACCTTCATCTGCAAAATGGTTTTAAGCGGATTCAGGAAGAAGATCTTGATGCTTTTGTATTTGACCAGGCAAGGTCGAGCGCAAACAGCTTGTCACTATTTGGCTGCTCCGGCTGTGGCAAGTCTGTCACAATCAATCGAATTTTTTCGGTTTATGAACAAGCGATTTTTCACCCAGAACACAACATCACTCAACTAACCTATCTGAAAATCGAATGCCCGGTCGATGGTGATTTGGATGAGCTTTGTCTGAGCTTTTTTAATGAGGTGGACCGGGTGCTACACACTCAGTACAGCACCTCACATGGCCGGAAAAAGCTGGGAACCAAGCGTTTGATGGCCAGCATGTGCCAGATCGCCAATCTGCATGCTCTGGGCGTATTGATAATCGATGAAGTGCAAAACCTGAATGAAGCAAAATCCGGTGGTGCAGAAAAAATGCACAACTTCTTTGTGTCTTTAGTGAACACTATCGGTGTGCCAGTGATTCAGGTGGGTACCCACCGTGCACGAAAATTCTTTCAGCGAACATTCCGCGCTGCGCGTCGTATAACCGGATTTGGCAGTTTACTGTGGGACAGATTGCCGAATGACCATCAGTGGCGTCAGTTATTAAAACTGCTTTGGCAATATCAGTGGTTACGAAGTGCTGAACCGATAAATGATGAGCTGGTGGGTACAATGTACGACCTGACTCAGGGTGTAATGGATATAGTGGTCAAGCTTTATGTGCTGGCTCAGGTCAGGGCTATAGTCACCGGCATGGAGCGCATCACATCAGAGCTGCTTAAGCAGGTTTATCATGATGAATTAAAACCGGTTCATCCGATGCTAGCGGCTTTACGCAGCAACAACCCGGGATTACTGGAACAGTACGATGATCTGCTGATGCCTGAAATAGAAGCCAGAATGTTATCAATGGTATCGTCACTCGAACAGGCTGATACGTATGTAGACCGGCCAGAGATTTCAACCGATAAAAGTAAAAAACTGCTCGCCTTGCTGTCACAAATGGATATTCCGGAAGACATCGCTATTCCTTTGGTTGATAGGGTAATTAGCCGACATCCGGAACTATCCGTGGCGGCGCTGATGCACAAAGTTACTGAGTATACGGCGGATGTGACGGTTGAGCCCCCGAAAATAAACCGGATAAAAAGAACTCAATGGCTGGAATTACCAACCAATGATTTACGTTATTTGTACGCCAGTAGTGATAAGAACAATGTATATCAGTTGTTTAAGAAGCAGGGACTAATATATGACCTGAAATCAGTTAGTAACAGGACGGGTTAACTATGCTGGCTTACTTCCCCAAGCCTTATCCGGACGAGCTGTTGTACAGCATGCTCGCCAGATGTAAGGTACATATGGGGATAGATAGCCCAAAGCATTTGCTAGATCTGCTCTACCAAAAACGTACAGTCATTGCTGTACCCGACTTACCCGCTCAACTGCAATTGTTGTGTAACAGTCTCCAACATGTACAGCAGCTAAACGCCAAACAACTTCTTTACCAAAGAACCCTGTTCCCGCTGTATGCCCTTTTTATTCCCGAAAGCCGTAAGCAACACCTGACTGACTTGCTGGTCAATAGTGACGGTTCTGCTGTGTATGTGGAGATAGGTATGAGCGCTGGTACGGTAAAGTTACCAGCGTTTTTCCGATATTGTCCTGTGTGTATGAATGAGCTGCAGCAAGAGTATGGCGAGTTTGCCTGGTTACGGCGTTGGCTGGTGCCCGGTTATCAGGTGTGCCATATCCACGGCTGCGAGCTTTGTGATTCCAAGCTGCCGCTGAGATCTATCCATCGGCACGAATATTTGGCGGCATGCCCTCAGTATTGTGAAGACTTCACTGTAAACACAAATCATAGTTCTAAGCTGGCATTACTTTCTTCTAGTATTACGGAGTTGTTGGCCACAACCGAAAGCGAGAGCCCTACATATCACCAATGGACGTTGTTCTATCGAGAACTGGCTGCTGAAGCTGGTGTCCAAAATGGCATGCAGGTGTCAGGAACTGAGCTTCACAGCAAGTTCAGAAGCTACTGGCCAAATTCATTTTTAGTGCCCCTGAACCTGGTGCCGGTCGGCCCCAACTCCTGGTTATTAGCCATGTTTCGCAAACACAGGAAGTCTTTTAGTTATCTGCAGCATTTACTAGTTTGGCAGGTATTGAAACCTCAACTCTCAATCTCTCAGGTACTGGCTTGCGTACACTCATTGCCTGAATCAGCCAGCGTTTCACAGAAAGTGTTACCGGAAGGGCCAATTAATCAGGCTGACCGTGATCGTTGGCTTCAGTTACTGCAATCTGGTCTTAGCGTAAAGCAAGCAAGAGTTCTGTATGACAAAGCCTTGTATGCCAGATTGTATCGAAATGACCGAACCTGGTTACTGGAGACTAACAAGGGATGGCATTTAAAAAGAACAAATCACAGCAATACAAACTGGCATGCCAGAGATAGGCGCTATTTACGACAGTTGTATCAGGTGTTGGCGTTAAGGGATTTGGAGCTTAAAACGCCAAGGCAGAGCAGGAATTGGTTTTTAAAACAGCTCATGCGCTCATCGACCGCTGAAAAACATTTATCAAAATTACCCCTTTGCCAATCCTTTCTAAATAGGTACAGTGAGACTGTTGCTGAATTTCAAATACGGCGATTAGCCTATCAGGTTTTGTTAGATCGTCAGAATAATCAAAGCCATCTATGCTGGGAATTAGAGCGGCTGTGCGGATTAGCCACTGGCCGTACTCGACCACTGACATTGAAGTTTATGGAGTTGTTAGAAAGGGAAGTCTTGTAAATCAATGCAGAAAAAGATCTTTAAGAGAATCCCATCAGAGGCAAAGTTAGTCGCGTTAGGTAACCAGTTCAGAAGGGATGAACCTTCTTCATTTTGGCGTTTCTCAACATTTTTCAGCAGGCTAGATCGTCAGGAATATTCTGAAAACTTCGAGCTGGAGGCCCTTTGTGTTATGGGGCTCGGCCGAAAGTTTATGCAAAATACAGATCAGCTGTATACATCCAGTGGTTTCCATCAAACCCTCACTTTCCCTCCTGTTGAACAATGGGAAGAAGCATTGCTTGGGGATTGTCCTCAATTAGCAAAACGCCTAGCTGCCAAATCGGAAGTCGCCAATCAAAGATGTTTTGTATTCATAGCTGGTGGAGTGAAGGTATGGCTACCAAAGCTAGAACTCGCGCGAAAACTGTTTTTCCATGCGGGGTTTATGGTTAGAGCTGCCTATTTACCGAATGGCCTGGATAATTTGTTCCAAATGCGTTTAGGTGCTGACAAACTTTCATATGATGTATTTACCCCCAGCCGCACTGGTGTCCCGATAGCCTTTTTAAAACAGCCTGCTTATCGTGAGTTTTTTTCGTGGCTTCTGGTGAATAAAGATATTCGCAATTCGTTTGAATCCATTTGGCAGAAGTTAAACGCAGAACAAACCATTAAAAATGGCTACTGCCGTTGGGTGTTTAACTTCAACCCGCCGACCAGCATGGTTGGAGTGGAAGCAATGTTCCGTGGCATATACAACCATGAAGAAAAAGAGATCTTGGTTTGGGAAATTGCATCGCTTTCCGGATTGCCATACAACACCCTACGCACAGTTATATTTAGTCATCCGCAATTAAAACAACCAGTAAAAAATGGAGATGCTGCCGGAGGAGGATCTGGTGGCGGCTCCCCAGCTACCGTTGAGATTGATACTGAAGATGAGCCGTCCGGAGACAATGAAAGGGTTCGGATTGAATTACCCAGCGAAAGCTTGTCCTTCGACCGGGAAATAAAAACCAAAGTAAATTACAAAGGACAGAAAGGATACCCCGGCGGTAAAGGCGGTGGGGAAAGCTTGTCAGATGCGGGAGCCATTCAAACTGTAAGCACAAAAGATGATGTTATTGATGGCCGTGGGCGAGCTGGGGATTTTGATCAGTTAGGGCTGGGTTATGAAGGCGATACGAACCGTTATGCAGAACGTTTTACAGCACTAATTGATGTTATAAAGGAACTGTCAAAAGATCAGCGTTTAGAGTACTTAGGAACAAAAATTGAGCCATTGCCCGTGGTTAAACGCTGTAGCTATCACAAAATGAACGATGAACGGCCAAGGTGCTATTTGCTGGCCAAGTTCAGGCGAACTGATGGTGAGGTACGATACATACTGGATATCGACACCTCAGATGGTGCCAGAGCAGTTTCAACCCTTATACTTCATTCCTGCCCTGATTTTGATGAGTTACTTGAAAAAACGCTTGTTTTGACTCTAAGAAAATCGTTGAGGTGGCATGTTGTTAAGGTTTTAAGGATAACCGCAGTTCATCATCCAGAGTGTGATCAATCCGGAGTGCTAAGTATTCAAAAATTAGAGTCTTGGAAGTCCCGCCTTTTGAGCAGGCTGCTTCCGTAGTGAGATAAAACAATCATAAAAACGTGGACATCTTGGCTGGAATATGGAAACTTGGATGTATGGGAGAGCCCATTCACTAAATAATTGCTCTCTTGTTGCAGCATTAAGACGTAAGGAATAAACATGGCATTTCATGTTCCAGATGGATGGGAATCATATTTTCGACAAATAAAGATGTGTTATGAAGCTCTGATTAGGGAGCGGGTTATTCAAGGTATAAGTCCGACAACTTTGGGTGCTTGGTATAACAACTTTAAGACTGCTGAAGAAAAATATTTTGCTGCACACTTATTAGACTCATTTATTTTCCGTTCTGAGCCAATGTTAGTTGCTGCCTGTCGTCAAATCATCACTAAAACATTGCCTCAAATTTTAACTGGGTTAGGTTGTAATTTTGGTAGTATTTCTGATTTTCTCAGTGCCGTGCAAACAAACGACCATGACAAGAAAATCATATTTGTTCCTGTAACGTCGACGGTGCCTGGGAAAAGCTCAGATGCGATAATCCGGTTGTTTAAGAGAGCAAACTCTATTCCTGACTCAAAAACGAAATACCCAGAGGATATTCCGTTATTGGGAGAGGACTTGAAGTATGTCGTGTTTATTGATGACATGTGTGGTACCGGTCGCCAATTTAGTAAATTCTATTCTAAATATCAGCTAGCGAGTTTGGCTAATGAAAGAAAAATAGAGTTTATCTACATTCCTTTTATGGCTCATTTAAAGGGCCTCAAAAAGTTGCAACGAGACTGCCCTAATCTCCATGTGCACCCACTGGAAACTTTGGATATACAGCATAATTTTTTTCATTCTGTTGAAGGTGATGTAGAACCAAAATTATGGTTCAAAGATAAGGTAAACACAGTTGATGATGTGAAAAATTTTTATAAATCGATTCTTAAAAATTATGGAATCGAGACAATTACCCCTTTCGGTGATGGAAAGCTTGGTTTAACTATTTACACATGTTTAAGTAGTCCAAACAACAGCTTAAATATTTTCTACACTGACAAAAGTCCAAAGTGGGTACCATTACTTGCAAGGTGAAATTAAATGAGTGATGTTTCTTTAAGGCGCATATTTGTTAATAACCGAGCTGAACAATTACCAGATGATGTTTGGAATGAATTCGTTATTCCTGCTCACTTTAGAAAGATTGATCTAGGTAGTGATAGAAAATCCGTGCTCATTGAGGGAGGTAGGGGTTGTGGTAAAACTATGTTTATACGCTATTACTGCCACAACACTATATTCAGTCTCCAGAGGGAAAATATTCCTGATAGTGAGCTAGGTAATATAGGTATTTATTGGAAACCACATGTTAAATACTGTGCGTTTTTAGAGAAACCATCGTGGATACCTGATGAATACAAAGAGCGTACTTTTCAACATTATGCTGCTTTGGCTATCCTTGAGGATTTTTGTAGAGCGCTGAAATCCATAGAGCAGGCAAACTTAGAAAATGGACCAATTTCCATTTTGGATAAAAAGATCCCTCCACAAGCATCTATGTATTTTCAAGGCAGGGTCGAGACATACAAAGACTTGCAGGATTTCGTAATTATAGAAAGAACCCGTCTCGATATGTGGACAAAAAATCCACAGCTTGAAAAACCTATATTCATACAATTTGACCAGATTTTAGAGAGCCTGTCTGAATCACTGTCGGAGACAAACTCTCGATTAAAGAATGTTTTTTTCCGAGTATTCGTTGATGAATATGAAAATTTACAACAGCAACAACAACGTTTGCTGAATGATCATATAAAGCATCCTGGTAAACATTTTTGTCTGAATATTGCGACTCGACGCAATGCTACTTTTTGCACTGAAACAAGTGGCTTTGAGCGAGTTGTTGAAATTCACGATTATCGACGTGTAGATTTGGAAGCAGAGTTTTTATCGAAAACGGGTAGGAGTTCTTTTTCTCTTTTAGCTGCAGAAGTTTTGCTGCTGAGGTTACATCAAGCTGGATTTGTGTTTTCTGATGCCCCTGATTTAACTGCATTACGGGACAGAGATAGGATTGATGAGAGGCAAGTTCAGGATTATCAAGATAAGGTAAAGCGTGTTGCTAGAGACATGTTTCCGCAGCTCACTGCATCTGATATAGCAAAAAATGTGTTTGAAGAACAAACGTTAAAGCGAAGGCTTACTAAGTTAATTGAAAAAGGACTAAAAAAACATCGAGTAGAAAAGGAATATTCCGTTAATGAGTTTCTCAAAGAGAATGCACCAGAAGCCAGTATTGTTGCAGCCTGCATACTTAATAGGGATAGAACAGTTCCAAGTAAATTACTAATAGAGCTAAAGAATGCGGAAAGTGGCTTGCCTTCTAAATTCTCTACCAATGGAGAATGGGTTAAAACCAATCTTTACGGCGCACTCTACTATATATATATAGGCCTTCCCAAGCGTCCATGTTTGCTATATTCAGGGTTTGATCGATTTTGCCAAATAGCTAGGAGTAACCTTAGATACTTTCAAGAGCTATGTCATGAGTCATTTACTATTTTTGAATCAGATTTTCCCGCGAATATTCAAAAGAATAAAGTCTTTATCATACCTTTCGATGTACAAGCTGAAGCCGCTAAAATCGCGAGTGAAAAGTTGTTAATAAATATTTCTGATTTTGGTGTGGAGTTGCTCCATTTGATTCGGCGACTAGGGAAACTATTTCAACTAGCCCAGAAAAGACCTGGTCAGTCTGAACCGGAAGTTAATCATTTCTCTATATCGGGAAGTTTTACAACTGAACAGCAGGTGATAGTGGATAGTGTGCTTGCCAAAGCGAGAGTATGGTCTGTTCTATATGAGGACAAAGATACAAAAAATAAGGGGGCTGATGATACAGAATCAGTTGATTACATCCCTAATCCTATTTATTCACCATATTTTGGTATCTCTTATCGGAAGAAAAGAAAGTTAACTTTCACAGCTCAAGAGTTTATGGACATACTCGAAGGAAATGATGAGCATTTCAAGAGAATCGAAACTAAATATGAAACAAATTGGGAGCTGACTGATGATGTATCTATTCAGCAGGAGATGTTCTGATGTATAAGTTTTTGATTAATGAGGAATTTTCAGGGAAAGAGTTTGATATTAACTATAGGTACGATATTTCTTTGACTTCTTGCCCTATAGATGAAAGAAGTAAGTTCTCGAAAGAAATTGCAAAGGCCAGTAGCATTCAACAAATTGAGTTGTACTACGAGCAGGAAACGTTATCACTAACTATTGATGATAAAACTGAAAGCTTGTTTGATTTTTTGCAAAGAAAGGATATTTGGGGAGCTAGAAGTGTTTTATTTGACGCAACTAATTTATCATTTCCTGAATTAGTAATTGTGCTTCGGCTTTCGCTAAGTCTAAAAAGTGTAGGGCGTATCGGATTTATTTACACTGAGCCTGCTGAATATACTAGTAAGGTTGTGACCCCTTTAGAAATTCGCGGATTTGACCTCTCTTACAAAATTAATCCCTTGGACTTTATACCTAGGTTCTACAATGCATTAGAATCGGGGCTTAAAAACTATCTACTGGCTTTTGTGGGATTTGAGCAGACTCGTTTAGCTAGACTTGTTGATCCTGATCTGACAGAAACCTTTACTAAATTATCTGTCGCTTTTTCTGTTCCACCTTTCCAAGCTGGATGGGAAACTCATTCACTCATGGCACACAGTCGTATTTTTGAAAACAATAAGATAGAGGACGCTTTTTTCACGCCAGGTAACCAACCATACGAATCATATTTATTGATTCAGCGTCTTAAGAAGGCTGATGATGAAGCACATCTTACTTTAGCGCCATTTGGCACCAAGCCAACATCTGTAGCTGTTGCATTGGCTGCCGCTGAAGATGAAAATATAAGTGTACTTTTTGACTTCCCAGCAAAAAAGACTGATCGTTCAAAAGGTATTGGCATCACACATCATTACCCAATTTTAATTGAATAGGGGCATGTTTAACAAAGACTCTTTAGTAAGATATTTGGCGCAGGAGCCTTTGGCATTTATTTGTCTCCACAGTTTTCCATATTTGCTTGAGAGCGATGCAATAACTGTATCGATATCTGCTTCTGGCAGTTTAATCGTATAAATACAGTCAGTGATTGCTCTCTTCCCAGCTGTGACTAAAACTTGTCTATCCAAACACCTAGTACCAACCCTGGCTAACAGAATATCCCCTTCTTGTCCGAAGCGAATCCCATCTTTAACGTCGTCATCCAAAGATATTTCTATTTCGTTTATCGGAAAACTTGTCGTGTGAAAATGAGGAACGCTTTTTCTGACTAGTTCATTCCTCGACATATTACCCCTATGTATTAAGCCACCAATAGATCCAATAGTCTCGGACTCTTCTATACGAATACCTGACTCACTCATAAGCCTATGGTATGAGAAGTCCATGCGTGTTACTGCAGCTGCGGAGTCAATTTTCAGATAGTTTTCTATATCCCCATTGGCGTCTATGCAGCCTAATGTTAGTTGTTGGTTTTTTGTTTTTCTGTAGTTGAAATACAAGATGCAAGTACTGACTTCTGCGCCGGAGAATATACGACTAGGCAACTCAAATAGGGAAATGTTCGAAAAATTATCGATTATGTGCTCTCTGAAATATCTATATTGCTCAGAAATAAAGAAGGTCTTGGGTAATATAAATGATGCTTGTCCTCCCAATTTTAGCTGTTTGAGTGACTTTGCAAAGAAAAGCATTTCGCTACGCATTTTGTAGCCGGATGAGAGGAAATTTGGAATTGCATCTTTTACTTCTAAGACTAAATGGTTTGAAATTGGAATCTCAAGAAATGGCGGATTTCCTACTACTGTATCAACAGGCATAAAATCAGAAATAAGTGATAAGGCTTTTTCTTCTAAAACATCCGCACAGATGATAGTTTGCTCCGTGAGCAGATTGGCGCAATGATTAAAATGCTCCCTATCTTTTTCAATACCGACATATCGAGCCAAGGGAAAGCGCTTCAGTATTGATTTACCAAGTTGTCCACGTCCACATCCCAAGTCTAAAGCAAATCCCACTTGCTGTTCCAACAACTGCACTAATCGATCAGCTATCTGAGGTGGAGTAAAAAACTGTCCCATCGACTTTTTATTAATTTTTGACACTTATAATTTCCCTTCCGGTCATATGTGCAAATCTACCACAGCTTTTTACTGTTGGAGTTAAACTTGAATAAAAAATGATAATATGCAATAATTTTATATTAAAAATATAATTTTTGCAATAATTATGGTGCGACAATGACGTTAAAAGCTAGGCCAATCAAGGATATAAGGCATCAGCTAATTAATTACAAAGAGTCGTCGAAGCGAGGGGTTGTCAAGCGTGTGTCCGAGGCTACAAAGATCGATCAGTCTCAGGTAAGTAGGATACTTGCAGGCAACTTTGTAAGAGTCAGTCCGAATGTGAGAGAAATATGCAAACACGCAAATATTACAGTTAATGAAAAGGCTAAAAAGCCGAAGGTCTTGAGCAAAAAGCTAATCGACACGATAATGGATGTTTGGGATGGCTCGCCAGAAGTTGAGGAGCTTTTGTGCAATATGATTATTAGCATTAAGCCAACCATTGACAAAAACTATATTGGTTAGCAGTTTTCATAGAGTCCCAAGTGAAAAATAGGGAGATGATTTTTAGCTCTGTCTGTTTTTTCTAGTTTAGCGAAGTCTAAAATAAACTCGCTGTTATCTGTCCGGGGTATTAGTTGCTTTAGGGATAGTTTAAAAATTAGCTAATTTTGATATTGTCTAGCCAATCAGTGATGAAACTATATTTTCGCCTATAAAATCCATAAAGCTTAGCTAGATGAACCCAAGATGGTACTTTATCTTATTGGTTAACCCTCCCCGATTCATTGAATAAGTACTGTAGGGCGGTTTGCGTTAAATCTTTATTTTCAAACGACAGCCATTAACAGTATGCTGTGATGGCCTTTTTTTACCGCTTTATTAGCTGTACCTTTATCATGAATTTCGGTTAAGCCTCACAGTTTAATTTTGTTTCCAAAAGTGCTTCTCGATGCACAAAGCCTTGGTTTTAGTAGGGTAAGACAGCTTGATTGACGCAAATTACTTGCGAGCTGCTAACTAACTGACTAACTTAAAAGCAGTTTCAGAATTCTGGATGTTAATGCCGCAATCAAAAGGGGGCTTTGGTGCTCGACGTAATTGAAATTCAGCAAAAGTCCAGTCAAGGTCGAACAGAGCCTTATCTCTGCCGATTATCTGACAACAAGCACTACTATATAAAAGGACCTCAAGCAGGTTGTAAAGGACTGATAAACGAGGCGGTATGTGCATACCTTGGTCAGGCTTTACAATTAAAGGTGCCCGCATATTGTTGTGCTTACTTACCACAAGGTCTTTTGCATTTTGATTACGTTGCCAGTCGCGTGTTAGGAGCAGGTGACAGTGTAGTGTTTGCATCGGAACTTGTACCCGATCTTTTGGAGGTAACACCTACAAGTGTTTTATCTATGCCTGAGTCATACGCTCGTGATCTATTTCTTTTTGATTACTGGATCCGAAATGAGGATCGGACTATTACCGAAAAAGGTGGCAATCCGAACTTGTTTTATCAGGCAGCTTCAAAGCAATATATAGTAATAGACCATAATCTGGCTTTTGAGACCGACTATAATTTCAAGGACAATGCCAAACTACACTTAGCTTACAATGCTTGGTTTGGTTCGCAACATGATGCACTATGGCGTACGCATTACAGTGCGAAACTCGCCATTGCGTTACAAGGGTTGCCCCAGTATGCTGCCACTTTACCGCCTGAATGGTTGGCAGAAGAGCCGGGTTATCTGGCAGAAATAAACGACATACTGGCTTCATTTAACAGCGACGAATTTTGGGAGGTACTGATATGAAAACGCTATATCAGTATGCAATAGTACGGTTTCTACCTCATGTTGAGACGGGCGAATTTGCTAACGTCGGTATAGTACTGTGCGCCCCAGAATTAGGCTTATTTGATTTTCGCCTGGCGCCAAGCCGGTTTGCCCGTGTAACAGACTTTTTTGAAGACCTTGAAGGCAAGCTTTACAAGGCTACACTGCAGACGGTCGAGCAAGAATTACAACGGATACAAACTTATGTCACTCGGCTCACCCCAAAGGCGTTAGCACAACAGATGCAGGAAGTGGTACGGCCAAGAGAAACCTTGATACGCTACTCTGAACTGCGTTCTTTATATCTGGACCAGAAACCGACTGCCGTGCTTGAACAGTTGTTTGAGCGCCTGGTGCACCGTACTTTTCTGACCGAAGAGTATCAAGAAAACCTAATGGTTAAAGTCATTCGACAGCAGTTAAAAGACGAAAAGCTGACTCACTTTAAACAGCAGAAAATTCAGGATAATTTTATTGAAGTAACACTGCCGCTGGTGGCAAAAACCAACGGCCTTTTTGTGATAAGACCCTTAGCGTTTCGCCAGCAAACTGCTATTAGGCTGTTTGACCATGCTGAACAATGGCTTGGTCGTTTTCGGCGACTGGTAAATCATCATGTGCTACATAAAGAGCATATTTTGTTGCCATTACAGGGGCCAAAAGTTAGCGACAGCAAATTGCTCGGTGCATTCAGAGAAGTAGAGCGTGAATTGGCAGCCTTTGGCGTGCAAACTTTGGATTATAAAGATAAAGCCGGCATTAGCTGTTTTGCCAAACAGGCATTAATACCAGATGGTTTTAAACTTCAGTAATTCTACCCAATCGGAAGCTTAAAACTTCTAAGATTTGCCGTATCTAGCAAGTGAATATGCCAAAAATGGTATGCAACTTGGATACACAATTTAGTGCTACCGACAATTGCAAATATCGGTGTCATGTTTTAGCAACTGGTATTAATACAGTCGCGGCCATCTGCTTTGGCACGGTATAGCGCGGTATCCGCGGCGCATAATAGCGCTGTGCTGGTGCGAAACTGGCCGTTAATTTCACTGGCTATGCCCTGACTTACTGTAATGCCAACAGAAGCAGGTAAAGCTGCATCGGTAAATTGTAATTGCCTGACCGCTTGCTGAACCTCTCGGGCTACGGCTAATGCTTTAATTTCATTATAGTTAGGCAAAATCAACGCAAATTCTTCACCGCCATAGCGGGCGGCCAGCTGTGCGTCTAATGGCATTGCTTGCAGAATAGCGCGCGCGACTTTACGTAAGCAGGCATCACCCTGAATATGGCCGTAACTGTCGTTAAACTGCTTAAAAAAGTCGATATCGATAATGATGACGCTAAGAGGTCTTTTTGCTGCCGTGCACTGTAGCCAATGGTGCAATAATTGTTCGTCAAAACTGCGGCGATTTGCCAGGCCGGTTAAGGCATCCGTTGCCGCCTGGCGGCGTAGTTGCTCAAACTCGGCTTTTTGGCGGGTTAGGTCGCGTAAAATCAGTAACAGTCTGGCCTCAGGTTCTGATAAAAAGGACACAGATAGCTCAATATCTTTTAGTTCACCATTGGCGCAGCGAATAACCATCTCTGTGGGGCCAGTTTGCAGCGATAGCACTTGTTTCGCTACTATTTTGACCAGTCCCTGATATTGCGCTACGCAACGGTCATGTAAAAAGTCCGGCCAGGATTCACCAAGTAAAGGCCGCTCTATTCTGTTTAATAACAACGCAGCCTTGGCATTAGCACACTCTATTACCCCATCGGTATTCACCACCAGAACCGCTTCGGCCAGATATTGAATAAAGCGGTTGATATTAAAGTCGGCCGTATTTTCGTCACGACTTACTGACAAGCCGCTGTTGCCTTCGGCTGATAAAGTGCTTTTGAAAGGCGCTACGCTCATCTTGGTGTTCCGCAGTAGTGAGTTTTGTTATGACTCACTATAGAGCCTTGGTTGCGCCAGAACCTTTCGGTAACCTTACTTTTTAAGTTTCTGATTCTGTTTGATTATTTTTATTATTTGTTGGCCTGATTAGGAAGTAATAGGCAATAAGCGGGCATTAAATGCCGTCTCGGCTGCTGGCGTTGGCAGTGATTGGTATAAGCCGGGTTGGAACAGGAACGTATTGATAAGGTTAAAAGCCCCGGTTGGGGCTAGCTCAGAAGTTAAAGATCGCGCGTATCTGTAGTTGCGTTGACCTTAATCTGGTTCATTTTTAACTTGCGGATCTGGACTTAACACGAATAAAGAGTTCGTTGAGTTTGATAGTACAAATTGAAATTTAGTATCGCCTGCCGTTTGATCTGTATCCAGCAGTTGCAGGTATTGGCCATCACTGCTTACAGTCACAGCGTCGATAACGCCATCAAATGGCGTACTAAAACCGGCTCCGACAAATTTTAAACCTTTCCCGGTATTATCGATCAGTCGGTAAGTAATAGTACTGGCTTCCGTAACGGTTATATCGCCACTGGGTAAAGGTTCACCGCTTGTGCTTTGGTAACTAAAAGTGGGCTCACCTTGTTCTAGATTTACAATGACATTGATCATCAGAGAGGCGTTGGGAATGGGCATCGTCTTTTCCTTGGTTGTGTTGATCAAAAGTGGAAATTGGTAATCGCATTGTGTTGTAGCAAGGATATCAGCACTGAGTGTTCACTTATTTTATTTAAACAGTCTAACGCTTTTGCATAGTTGATAAGATACCGCGGTTCCTTGTTGCGTATTTCGGGATGATCCGGCCAGCGATTTCGGCATGAGTCGGCCACCCATTTCGGTATCATCCGGCCACTGATTTCGGCCTCATCCGGCCACCTGTTTCGGTATCGTCCGGCCAGTTTGTTCTTCCTTCGTTTTACGGTCTTTGGCATAACAGTTTTTTAACTGTTTGCCGGAGTAGTCATGACACGTAAAAAGAAAATGGTAAGGACAGATATGCAAACTTATCTGGATATATTCCGCCTCAAATTTGAGGCCAAGTTAAGTGACAGGCAAATCTCTCAGGCGCTAAATATTGGCCGGGCAACCATCAGTGATTTGGTTATCCGCTTTAACAACTTAGGCCTCAGTTGGCCGCTGGCAGCCGACTATCCGCTTGATAGCCTCGACAAACTGTTATTTCCTGGCCGTGATTACAGTACGCAGCGGGTCTTGCCGTCGTGGGTGCAGGTACATCTTGAGCTGCGTAGAAAAGGCGTCACCAAACTGCTGTTATGGCAGGAGTATCAGGCAGAGCACGGCAGTAAAGCGCTTGGCTACACGCAGTACTGTGAACATTACCGGCGTTGGTGTGCTGTACAAAAACGCTCGATGCGACAGCATCATGAAGCCGGTGAGAAGCTGTTTATCGACTTCTGTGGCCCGACAGTGCCGATTGTGAACCCAGAAACAGGTGAGATAAAACCGGCCGCTATCTTCGTCGCCACCCTGGGCGCATCTAACTACACCTATATTGAAGCCTGTAAAGGTCAGGATAGGGAATCCTGGCTGATGGCGAACAGTCGTTGCCTGACCTTTTTAGGTGGCGTACCCGCATTATTGATACCCGACAATCTCAAAGCCGCCGTTGATAAAGCGGATAAGTTCGAGCCGGTGATTAACGACAATTACAAAGCGCTGGCCAGACATTATGGCTGTGCGTTGATGCCCACCCGACCACGCAAACCGCAGGATAAAGGTAAAGTCGAATCTGCGGTGCTGATTGTGGAGCGCTGGGTATTAGCCCGGCTGCGCCATCAGGTATTTCACTCACTGGCAGCGTTAAATCAGGCTATCCGGGAGTTGAATACTGAACTCAATCAGCGGCCCATGAAGCATTACAACGGTGCCAGCCGTGAGCAGTTGTTTAACTTGCTGGATGCGCCTGCATTACAACCACTGCCGCCTTACGCTTATGAGTACACCGATTATCGCATTGCCAAAGTCGCCAAAGACTACCACGTACAATACGACTATCACTGGTACTCGGTGCCACACCGTTTAGTCGGTGAGCGGGTTGAAATCAGTGCCACGCAAACGCTGATAAAGGTTTACCATCAGGCGAAATGCGTCGCTCAGCATCCGCGCAGCTATACCCGCTACCGGCACACGACTGATATAGCGCACATGCCAGAAAACCATGCTGCCCATCTGGAATGGAGCCCTGAGCGCATTCGCAGCTGGGCAACCCATATCGGCACCAACACGCTGGCGGTGGTCTTAGCGGTTGAGCGTAACAAAGACCATCTTATCCAAGCGCAGCGCACCTGCCTGGGACTCCTGAGCGAGCAAAAACGCTACGGCAGTGACCGACTAGAAAAGGCCTGCGCACTGGCCATCAGTCGCCAACTACCTTATATACCGGTCATCAAAAAGCTGCTTAAAAACGGTGAAGATATGCGCTGGCAACCGGATGAAACTAAAACCATTATCCCTGGCCCGCACACCAACATCCGTGGCTCAAAATACTACCAATAAGGACAACACCAATGGACTCACTGCTTATCCAACTACGCCAGCTTAAGCTGGCGGCTATGGCCAGTGCGCTGGAGCAACAACGCCTGGCGCCCCATACCTATGCCGAACTTAGCTTCGATGAACGATTGGGATTGCTGGTCGAGCAAGAACATCTGGCGCGGGATAACACCCGCTTACAACGCTTGCGCAAACAAGCCAATCTGCGCCTTAAAGCGACACCAGAAGGCTTACGCTATCCGGCAAAGCGCGGCTTGCGAGCTGAACAAATTACACCACTTATGCAAGGACATCACCTGACGTACCACCAGAATATCTTGATAACCGGGCCCACCGGCAGCGGCAAAACCTATCTTGCCTGCGCCTTAGGTGAGCAAGCTTGCCGACAGAATAAACGCGTGCTGTATTATCGGTTAGGTCGGTTACTGGAAAGCCTGAAAATGGGGCATGCTGATGGTAGCTATCTTAAACAACTGGTACAGCTACAAAAGGTAGATATGTTGATCTTGGATGATTGGGGCCTTGAGGGATTTAAAGGTAAACAAGTGAGCGATTTACTGGACGTGATTGAAGATCGCTACGAGCAACGCAGCACAATCATCGTCAGTCAGTTACCGGTCTCGGAGTGGTACGGCTTAATGGATAATCCAACTGTTGCAGATGCGCTGTTAGACAGAGTGATCCACAATGCCCACCGACTGGAATTAACAGGTGAGTCACAACGTAAAAAAACACTGGTTCAGGGTGAAGAAGTCGGGTAAAAAGAGAGGATAAACGAAGGTCAGATCATGCTGGCCGGATCACACCGAAACGCCTGGCCGGATGAAACCGGAACAGGTGGCCGGACAAACCGAAATACGCACTTGTTGTTTTCGATAATGTCAGCAAGTCTCTCTTTGATGTTTCTACAAATTACTACTGCCTTATCTTGCCCATGCAGTACAGAACGCGTTTTGGCTTGCAATAATTGGCTCTCCAGTAACGCAATATAATGTGCTCGATTTAGTGGAAAGTTTTCACTTAGCTCTGAATAGCCGGAGACAGCCAGATCGGTATAATTTTCGCTCAAGGCGATCTGATTGATTTGATGTAATTTTACTCCGGTTGTCAGCCACAACCTCGATAAAAGCTCTTTACGTTGCGAATCTGATAGTTGAGTAGGGCCTGAAGTTAAGATGTGTTTGAGTGAACTCACGTGTTGCTCAATTGCTGTTATATCGTCGTTAATTGAAAAGTTTAGCGCGTTGATATCCAACAGATGTTTTCTTCTCTGCCAACGACTGTTGTCAGGATCTTGCTCTAACGCCTTTGCTAATGTCCGATAACCCTCTAAATAAAATGCACGTGCAGTTTCGAAATCTCCTTGATAACTGAGAAAATCAGCAAGAATTTGGTAACTGCTGGATAATATGTCTAATAAATACGGCTCTTTTACTTCAGCCAGGACAAGGTCATTTTGTAACGCTTTGTGAATTGTTATCGCCGATAGTAAATTACCTTCAGCCAGCGTTGCGCTTGCGAGCCAGGAGCGGGTATCGGCAATATCGGCTAGTAGCTGTGTATTTTCCGGCTGTTTTGCCTGCGCCAGTAATTTTAGCCGCAGCGATTCTTCGAAGTTTTCCCGCGCTATAGCAAATTGCTGCTGTTTTATCGCCAGCGAGCCTAGAGAATTGGTGGCGTAGGATAACTCCATAATGGCATCAAGGCTGTCGGGCGCCAGTTCGTACATTAATTCACTGTACTGATAATAACGCTGAAACTCGTGCTGGGTGCCCTGCCAGTTACTGGCGTCGTATTGGATCTGTCCCAGCCAGAAGGCATTGGCGCCCAGGGTCTTCAGCAGCTCGAGATTTGTTGGTTGTAGTTTGAGTGCGGCTTCTAACTGACTGCGGCCGGCTTGCAGGGCGGCGCTGGCTTCATCTATTTTACCGCGCGAGTAAGCCACCTCGCCCATGGCAGTCAGAGTTTGTCCGTGCTGCAGCATGGCTGCAGTGCTTTGTAAGGTGCTGCTATTGCTAAAGTCGGTGAAGTATTCCAACGCCTTATTGCTAATACCATCCAGTAGATCCATCCGGCCGATACTGCGCAGCTTGTCGGCAAATTCGCCTACCATAAACCCCAGCAGATTTTCGGCAGCCAGGCGTTTTTGCTGCGCTTGTTGTTCGGCGTTATAGCTTTTAAAACTCATGGCAAAGGCTGTAACGGTTAACAAGCACAGCGCGGCGATAGTGCCATGGCGTAGCCAGCGTTTTTGCCGGGCTTTTTGAGCGGATGCCTCGATAAAGGCCAGTTCGGCGGTATCGAGCTGAAATAACGGGTTTCGTTTTAACTGCAGCGCTTCTTGTAGCGGTTTGCCCGGGGCCAATAAATAAGCGCTATTGCCCTGTTCGACCTGCCAGCGCTGCTGCAAATGTTGCAGACGGCTCTTAATGCGTAAGCTGTCGTGGTGCTCGCTAATCCAGGCGGTGGCGCGCGGCCAGCGCCGCAGTAGCGCTTCGTGTGCCACACTAAAGCAGGGCTCGCCTTGTTGTAAGTGCGATACAAATAGGCGTTGTTCTACCAGCGTTTGTACCAGGGTGCGCTCAGCATCGGTATTTAGCTGACTAAAGCGGGCGGTGCGGCTGGTAATGCTTTGCTCATCTTCACGCAGTGTCACCAGCAACGAGAGTACGGCCGGCAAGCTGGCTTGCTCGGTTTCCGTTAAGGTGCAAATGGCTTGCTCGGCATTTTTACCGATAGCGCCCTCAATACCGCCCAGCTTTTTATAGGTCGCCACTTGCAGCTTATTGTCGCTGCTACGCTGTAAATAAAGTTGTTGCAAGGTGTATTGCAGCATTGGCAGGGCGTCGGGGTTGCTGGCGGCTTCGCTACAGAGTATTTCGTCTAACGGAATGGCGGTATCGGGGTCGATATCAAAACCCAGCCCGGCAGCAAGCGCCGGCAGCCTGATCATCTGTAGCAAGTCGTTACGAGTGGGAGCGGCCAAATCGAAATGTGCCCCCCTGGCTTTGCCGGCCATCAGCGTAGGGTAATTAACCAGCAAAGGGTAAAACTCATTGCGGCAGGCACTCAGCACCAACACACTGTTGCTACAGGCTAGCTGCTCCAGCAGGCTGATAAATTGGCTGCGCTCGGTTTCATTAAACAGCGGCGACGACAGCAACACTTCCAGGCGATCGACAAAAAGTGCCAGGCGCTTTAAGCCCTGCCGGCCATTTTGCAGGGCCTGGCTTAACATATTCAGAATCAGCTCTGGGGTTGCGGTTAGTGCGGCGGCTAGCTGTTCGGCGCTGTAACCTGTCAACACGGGTTCATCCTGCAATTCCCAGTCTAACAGGGTGCTGGCCAGATTAAGCAACAGTTGCCTGGGCGCGACATCGGCTAAATCCAGGCTGGAGTAACTTAGTACTTCGATACCATGATAGCCACCTGTTTGCATTAAATTAGGCAGCACACCAGCATGCACCAGTGACGATTTGCCGCTTCCGCTAGGCCCCAGTAACAAACAAAACGCCCTGCCAAATTTTACCTGTTGTGCAATGCGCGATAGCAAAGTGCTGATTTGTGCGCCGCGGCCGAAAAATACACTGGCGTAGCGGGCGCCATAGGCTTGTAAGCCCGGAAACGGCGAGCCTTGTTGCCAGCTCAGCTCGTTAACACTCTGCTCTTGCCCAACCGGGAAGCGCACCTCTGCAATGGCGCGATAACCGCGTTTACGGATGGTCTCAATATAACGGGGTTGAGTAGCGCTGTCGCCAAGGGCTTTGCGTAACTGCGCCAGGGTTTTATGTAAGGGGTTATCGCCGGTGTCCAGCCTGGACCAGCAGCGGTTAATAATTTCATCGGTCGTGACCACTTCGCCGGCGTGGCTGCATAACAGTAATAATAACTCCATGGCTTTGGGCTCCAATTGGTATTGGAGCTTTTGCTTTAGCAGCGTATTCGCTGCCGGGTTAATTTGCCATTCACCAAAAAAGAAGATGTTTTGCATAATAAGGGCGTTGTTATTCGTGGTCATCGCAGGGCTGGAATCAACCATAACACGCTGTTGTTGATTTGTTTAGCGACAAAGTATTGTTGCCGAATAGCCCGGGGTTTGTGCAACTTTCCTACCATTGCTGCGGAATTAAATCTGAGCTTTTTTTACACAGTGCATTGACGGCTGAAAATTCTTGTTCTACCTTATGTAAGCGCTTACATTTTTAAGTGGGCGGTATGGCGTAGCCTGCCGCTGGCGTGACAAGGCAAAAAACAGGAATTCAGGGTATGACCATTAAAATGAAAACAGCAACCCCCCTGGCCGCAGCACTATTGGCAGTGGGGCTAAGTGGCTGTGGCGGGGATGTAAACACCAATTCAAACTTTTCCGCTGTAGATACAACTAAGCCGGTCAGTGACTGGAAGTTAGTTTGGAGTGACGAATTCGAAGGCAATAGTATTGATCGGCGAAAATGGACATTTGAAATTGACTGTCGTGGTGGCGGCAATCAGGAAAAACAATGTTATACCGATAGTCCGGAAAATGCTTTTGTCTCTAATGGCACCCTGAAAATTGTTGCCAGGCCAGCGGCCGAAGGCGCCCCTTTACCTTACACGTCGGCACGTTTAAATACCCGATATCAGGGGGACTGGAAGTACGGGCGTATCGAGGTTAGGGCGAAAGCCCCATCAGGCCAGGGTTCTTGGCCTGCAATCTGGATGATGCCAACTGATGAAGTGTATGGTGGTTGGCCCAAATCAGGCGAAATCGATATTTTTGAAGCCGTTAATCTTAAAACCGTTGATGCTGAAGGTAATGTAGAAGCTAAAGTTTACGGTACTTTGCATTACGGACGTGATTGGCCTAACAATGCCAGTAGTGGTAAGTCTTACACTTTACCGAACGGAGCTAATCCTGCTGATAGCTTTAATACCTATGCTATCGAATGGCAGGAGGGTGAAATTCGTTGGTATGTTAATGGCTATCTTTATCAAACCCAGCAGGCTTCCCGGGTGCGCACCAATAGTCGCGGGGAGTTAATCGGTCTAAACCATCGCGGTTGGTTCGCCGAATATTTTAATATCGCCACCGGTAAGCTTGAAACCCAGTATAACGCAGCTCCCTTTGATCAGCGTTTTTATCTGATTCTGAATTTAGCTGTTGGCGGAAACTGGCCAGAGAACGTAAATAATCTGGGCATTGACGCTGCGGCATTTGAAAACGGCCAGACTTTCGAAGTGGATTGGGTTCGTGTCTATGAATGTCAGGCTAATCCCCGCAATGGTAAAGGTTGTGAAACTATTCGGGCTGGCTACCTGGATAGTGATACCCTGGTAACAGGGCAAGCGCCTATTCCTGTACCGCCTTCCACAGGAGTGGCACAGAATCTGACCATTTTTGATGGTACACCCAATCCAAACTGGCCAGCCTGGGATTGCTGTGGTGGTTCTACTCCAGCCATAGTGCAGGATGCCAGCCGTGGCAATGTTTACGAGTTTGTCGTGGGTGCGTCACCTACCGTTAATGGTTTTATTAGCCGCTCTGCCTTTGTTACCCCACCCGGGGTGGCCAGTCCTTTTGATGCATCTCCGTTAAAAGATAAAGGTAGCATCAGTTTTGATATGTTGGTGGTTAGCCCCCCGGCAAATCCGGGTTCCAGTTGGCTATTTAAAGTAGAAAGTAACGAGAACTCTAGCGCTGTTGAATTGCCGCTTACTGCCAGCAGCGAAGGTGTTGCCCCGGTAACAGGGCAATGGCAAAGCTACACTTTCCCTCTAAGTATGCTGGATGCAGCGGGTTTAGATTTGTCGGCAATCGATGTAGTGATGATTTTCCCGGCCTGGGGTTCGGGTGAAGGTGCGGTATACCGGGTGACTAATGTGAAAATTTCTCAGCCTGCGGAGTTCCCGGAACTGGTGATCTTTAACAATGGCGCTAACGCTGACTGGCCAATGTGGGATTGTTGTGGTGGCAGTACCCCGATTGAAGTACTGGATGAGGAAACCGATCGTTTGGCCGCACAATTCACTGTAGGTGCTTCACCAACAGTGCTGGGCTTCTATAACAGAAGTCCGCTAGGTGGCGGTAATCCGTTTGATGCGTCGGCACTATTAGCCGATGGTGTGGTGCAATTTAACGTCAAGGTTGTAAACGCTCCGGCGAATCCTGCCTCAACCTGGTTGTTTAAAATTGAAGCCGCAGGCGGTGATTCAGCAGTTGAGTTACCTCTAAGTGCCGGTAATGGCGGCCAGGCCCCCGTTACAGGTCAGTGGGCAACTTATACCTTTAGTTTGCAATCGCTGTTCGATGCGGGTCTGGACATTAGCGCTATTGACGTACTGATGATCTTCCCTGCCTGGGGTACTGGCGAAGGTGCGGTATTCCGCGTGAATGAAGTGAAAATCTTTAACCCTAATGCCGGCAATAACCAGTTGGTGCTGTTCCGTGACGCTGTGAAAGCAGGTTGGGAATTATGGGACTGCTGTGCCGGTTCAACACCTAAGGTAGTTGATGTAGGAGCGCCATACGGCAAGGTCGCGCAGTTTGAAATTCTGGGTTGGCCAGAGACCGTACTGGGTTTCCTGGCTGACGAAGGTGAAGCCTTTGATGCAAGTGCCTTATTGGCCAATGGTAGCGTCAGCTTTGATATGCGCGTCGTATCTGCGCCAACCAATCCAAACAGCAGCTGGTTCTTCAAAATTGAATCCAGTGGTGCAGCGACGGCAGTCGAGTTGGCGCTAAGTGCGGGTAACAATGGCGTGGCGCCGGTTACTGGTGAGTGGCAACGCTACAGCTTCTCGCTACAAAGTTTATTTGATGCCGGTTTAGATATCAGTGATATCAGCGTGCTGATGGTATTCCCGGCTTGGGGTACCGGCCAGGGTGCCGTATATCAGATTGATAATGTTGAAATTTCAAATAACTAATACGGTGCGACGAGAGTAGAACATGATGAAAACAACAACTTTTAGCAAAAGCCGGGTCGCTACCGCAGTGTCAATGGTGCTGTTATCCGGAATAAGTTTACCGCTAATGGCACAAGACAGCATGACGTCTGATGACAATGCTGAACCGAAGATCGAGATTATTCAGGTTAAAGGTATTCGCGGTAGTTTAGCCCGCTCGATGGATGTTAAACGTGAAAGTTATGGCGTAATGGACGCTATCTCGGCCGAAGAGATGGGTAAATTTCCGGATACTAACCTGGCAGAGTCGTTACAACGGATCACTGGGGTCTCGGTTAGTCGGGTCAATGGCGAAGGTAGTCAGATCACGGTGCGTGGCTTTGGGCCATCGTTTAACCTGATTACGTTAAATGGCCGGCAGATGCCTGGTACAGGTTATACCCGTTCGTATAACCTGGAAAATTTGTCGTCTGAGGGGGTGAGTGCGCTAGAAGTCTATAAAACTGCACGAGCCGATAAACCTAGCGGCGGTTTAGGTGCTACGGTGAATATTGTGACCTCCAAGCCATTAAACAGCCCAGGTCAGAAATTTGCGGTAATGGGTCGTGGCTTGCATGATAGTTCAAATGAAGCCGGGAAAGATGTCACACCGGAGTTTGCGGCAGTGTATAGCAACACTTTCGCTGACGATCGCTTTGGAGCGGCTTTCTCGTTCTCTCACTCGCGGCGAGATTTCCAAATCCAGCAGGCGAATATTCAGGGCTGGCAGGCGAATGTGCCACTGCCTAATCTGGATTCACAGTATGTAGTTGACCGCCGCCCAGTCGGAGCAGACGGTTTACCAATCGGTAACCATTTCTTCCCAAAAGATATGAACTACAGTATTGCTGACTTTCAGCGCGAACGCACCAATGGTCAGCTAACCTTTCAGTATGCGGCAACAGACGATCTGACGTTTACGCTGGATTATACCGGCAGCCGCACCTTGACTGGTACCAACAGCATTGGTTGGGGGATCTGGAACGAATTCGGGGGCAATATCAATGCTTACGAATTAGATAAAAACGGCACAGCGGTGTTTGCCGATATCAGCGGTAACGATGGCTCTTTTACCGCCAACCGGGATACTACAGAAGTCAAAGCGGCCTCTATTGGTTTTAATATGGCGTGGCAGCTGACGGATGACTTCAAGCTAAGTTTCGATTTCCACGATTCAAACAACAAAACCGATAATGGTGTGGATAAAGGTCTGGGCAGTGCCGGCCAGGTTATTCTGGGTTCAGATCGTCTGCGGACAAAAATCTACGATTATCGTAACGGGGAAATTCCTCAGGCCTATGTGCTGTGGCGTAACGGTACCCGTGAATTGTTACCATCAGAGATTGACTCTAACTTTAGCCAGTTTATTCACTCACCAGGTGAAACAGAAATTAAGCAATATCAGCTGGATGGAACCTGGTTTAACTCGCGTTTTAAAATCCCACTGGTGTCGGTAAAAGGTGGTATAGCCCGTACCGATCAAACAATGGGTGGCACTAACGCCTGGAGTGGGCTACGTGGTGGTCCGGGCTTTAATCCAAGTTTTACCTTTATTTTTCCGGACGGTATGTTTACCCGGCGTGATACCGGCAACTTCCTTGATCAATTTAAAGGCGGTGGCAGAGATCTGGTGAGCAATTACTATTACACCTATAGCTTTGACGAAGCCGTAGCTCGACAGATGGCGTACCTGACGGAAGCCTTGCTGGGCACTGACGCCTATGTACCGGATGCTTATTTTAACGGCTTAACCGGTGCCAGCAGTGTGGGTGAAGTAACGGATAGCCTCTATCTGCAATCTGCCTGGGAATTTGAAGTCGCAAATTTACCGGTGCAGTTAAATGCGGGTGTACGTTATGAGCGCACAGATGTCACCAGTACAGTGCGGCAGCGGGTAGAACGTCAGGTTAATTGGGAAAGTGAATCTGAATGGATTATGCAGTACGAGGAAGGTGGTGAGGATAATTATGCTCAGTTTACAGGTAAGCATAACGTCTTGTTACCGAGTATTGATTTAAGAGTTGACCTGACTGATGAGCTGGTGAGTCGTTTCTCTATCGGTAAAACCATTAGCCGTGCCCCACTTGGCGATCTGGCTGGCGGCCGCAGCTTAACCGGCAGTCCGAAACCTGGCTCCAGAAGCGGTAGCCAGGGCAATACCAATTTGTTGCCATATGAGTCAACTAACCTGGATCTAAGCTTAGAGTATTACTACGCCCCGGGCAGTTATGCTGCGGTTGGCTATTTCTACAAGAGCGTAGATAACTTTATCAGTCGTGGCCTGACGACTACGACAATCCCAGGTTTGCACGATATCCTGGATGGTCCCAGATATCGTGAAGCAGTAGCGCAAATTATCGCAAGGGGAGAGCAAGCAGATACTACGGCTATTTATCAACAAATGTTAGCTAATGGCCACGGTGATGCAAATAATAAAATCTCACCAACCAGTCAAGACCCGCTGATCGTTTGGAGTATCACTGAACCGAAGAACACCGATCGCAAAAAAGTTCAGGGTGTTGAAGTAGCCTGGCAGCATCTGTTAGGTGAAACCGGTTTTGGTTTTGGGGTGAATGCGACCTTCGTAAATGGCGATGTCGAGTTTGATCGCGATAGTCTGGTGCAGCAAGCCCCGCTAGAAGGGATTAGTGACTCGGCCAACTTGCAACTGTTCTATGAGCAGTATGGTTGGTCAGTGAAACTGACTTATGCCTGGCGTGACAGTTATCTAATTGGGGTTGGCCAGGGCCAGGGTTCTTCAGACAATCCACCACAATTTGCTAAAGCCTACGGACAGTGGGATATGAGTGTGAACTATGATGTGACCGATAACTTTACGGTATTCTTTGAAGGGATCAACCTGACCAATGAGACCGAGCAAGGTTACGGCCGTTATGAAGAACAGTTCCTGTTCGCCCGGCAATATGGCCCGCGTTATACCTTAGGTGCCCGTTACCGCTTCTAACTGTTGTGCTACTCCCTGGTTGTCTTTAATGCCCGCTTTGCGGGCATTTTTTTGCTTTACTTGATTGGTATGTGTTCAGAAGAGATAGGAAAAGCCAAGCTGCCAGGTAAAGGGTTTGTAATTCAGATTAGCCAGCAGTTCACCATTGCGCTCATCTTTCAAATTGCCGGACTTGGCTCCGGCATGGCGTAATACCATTCCATCTTAAAGTTTGTTCAGTATCGCCCAATCTCTTGAGCACATCTTGATCACCCGAGCGGTATCGCTGATAAAGCTGTTCCAGGCTTCGCTACACGCATCCACAATCGCCTCATAGTTTTCAAAACAACGATTCGCTAAATGATGTTGCCGCAGCCAACTCCACACCTGTTCTATCGGATTGAGCTCTGGCGAATACGGTGGCAGTTTTAAAATAGCCAGATTATCAAAATCGTCAGCAATATCATCCGTATGCCAACCCGCGCCATCCATGATCACAACAGCAAATCGGCCTTTTGCTGTTGCAGCAGAGAGCTGCGCTAAGTGCTTTTTCATCATCTCTTTGCTCAGGAACGGGACAATCAGTGCTTCTGTCGCGCCCGTTGCCGGACACACGGCACCAAATAGATGCGCATATTCAAATTGTTGTTGTTTCACTGCGCGGGGACGCGAGCCGGTTTTAGCCCATAAACGGGTAGTCGTATTTTGTTGACCAATTCTCGCTTCATCCTGAAACCACACATCCACATTTTCCAAGCGCACTGTGCCGGGAATGTTAAGGATCGTTTCCAGTTGGAAGTTTTATATATGCGTCCTGGACGCTTTGTTGTTGCTTCGGATGTCGGGAGCGACTGGTGATCCAGCTAAA
>NZ_AHTH01000024.1 GCF_000245735.1 Alishewanella jeotgali KCTC 22429 | reverse complement strand
TTAGCAAGCTGATTGTATGCACACTGTATTCTTTCTTTAAAACATCTTGGGCGTTGTATGGTTAAGCCTCTCGGGCAATTAGTATGAGTTAGCTCAACGCCTCGCAGCGCTTCCACACCTCACCTATCAACGTTGTGGTCTCCAACGACCCTTTAGTACCCTCAGGGGGTAAGGGATAACTCATCTTGTGGCCGGCTTCCCGCTTAGATGCTTTCAGCGGTTATCCGTTCCGAACATAGCTACCGGGCAGTGCCATTGGCATGACAACCCGAACACCAGCGGTTCGTTCACTCCGGTCCTCTCGTACTAGGAGCAACTCCACTCAATTATCCAACGCCCACGGCAGATAGGGACCGAACTGTCTCACGACGTTCTAAACCCAGCTCGCGTACCACTTTAAATGGCGAACAGCCATACCCTTGGGACCGACTTCAGCCCCAGGATGTGATGAGCCGACATCGAGGTGCCAAACACCGCCGTCGATATGAACTCTTGGGCGGTATCAGCCTGTTATCCCCGGAGTACCTTTTATCCGTTGAGCGATGGCCCTTCCATACAGAACCACCGGATCACTATGACCTACTTTCGTACCTGCTCGACGTGTCTGTCTCGCAGTTAAGCTGGCTTCTACCATTACACTAACCGTACGATGTCCGACCGTACTTAGCCAACCTTCGTGCTCCTCCGTTACGCTTTAGGAGGAGACCGCCCCAGTCAAACTACCCACCAGACACTGTCCGCAATCCCGGTTCAGGGACCTACGTTAGAACATCAAACATACAAGGGTGGTATTTCAAGGACGGCTCCACCAGGACTAGCGTCCCAGCTTCAAAGCCTCCCACCTATCCTACACATGTAGGGTCAATGTTCAGTGCCAAGCTATAGTAAAGGTTCACGGGGTCTTTCCGTCTAGCCGCGGGTATACGGCATCTTCACCGCAATTTCAATTTCACTGAGTCTCGGCTGGAGACAGCCTGGCCATCATTACACCATTCGTGCAGGTCGGAACTTACCCGACAAGGAATTTCGCTACCTTAGGACCGTTATAGTTACGGCCGCCGTTTACCGGGGCTTCGATCAAGAGCTTCGCTTGCGCTAACCCCATCAATTAACCTTCCGGCACCGGGCAGGTGTCACACCCTATACGTCCACTTACGTGTTTGCAGAGTGCTGTGTTTTTAATAAACAGTTGCAGCCAGCTGGTCACTGCGACTCTCATATGCTTACAGCGCAAGGCCTTCACACACAAGAGCGTACCTTCTCCCGAAGTTACGGTACTATTTTGCCTAGTTCCTTCAGCCGAGTTCTCTCAAGCGCCTTGGTATGCTCTACCTGACCACCTGTGTCGGTTTAGGGTACGGTCACCAATACCTGAAGCTTAGAGGCTTTTCCTGGAAGCAGAGCGTCAGCAACTTCGTCACCGTAGTGACTCGTCTCGTGTCTCAGTCTTAGAGAAGCGGATTTACCTACCTCTCCAACCTACGCACTTTCACGCGGACTACCAACGCCGCGCTTGCCTAGCTTTCTCCGTCCCCCCATCGCAGTATTGGCCGGTACGGGAATATTAACCCGTTTCCCATCGACTACGCCTTTCAGCCTCGCCTTAGGGGCCGACTCACCCTACCCTGATTAGCATGGGATAGGAACCCTTGGTCTTTCGGCGGGGAAGTTTTTCACTCCCCTTATCGTTACTCATGTCAGCATTCGCACTTCTGATACCTCCAGCATGCCTCCCGGCACACCTTCGCAGGCTTACAGAACGCTCCTCTACCACTCATGCAATGCATGAATCCGCAGCTTCGGTGGATGATTTTAGCCCCGTTACATCTTCCGCGCAGGCCGACTCGACTAGTGAGCTATTACGCTTTCTTTAAAGGGTGGCTGCTTCTAAGCCAACCTCCTAGCTGTCTATGCCTTCCCACATCGTTTTCCACTTAATCATCACTTTGGGACCTTAGCTGGCGGTCTGGGTTGTTTCCCTTTTCACGACGGACGTTAGCACCCGCCGTGTGTCTCCCGAGTAGTACTCACCGGTATTCGGAGTTTGCATGGGGTTGGTAAGTCGGGATGACCCCCTAGCCCAAACAGTGCTCTACCCCCGGTGGTATTCGCTCGAGGCGCTACCTAAATAGCTTTCGAGGAGAACCAGATATCTCCGAGCTTGATTAGCCTTTCACTCCAAGCCACAAGTCATCCCCTACTTTTTCAACAGTAGTGGGTTCGGTCCTCCAATTAGTGTTACCCAATCTTCAACCTGCTCATGGCTAGATCGCCCGGTTTCGGGTCTACACCCTGCAACTAGTTCGCCCAGTTAAGACTCGGTTTCCCTACGGCTCCCCTATTCGGTTAACCTCGCTACAGAATGTAAGTCGCTGACCCATTATACAAAAGGTACGCAGTCACCCAACAAAGTGGGCTCCCACTGCTTGTACGTACACGGTTTCAGGTTCTATTTCACTCCTCTTACAGAGGTTCTTTTCGCCTTTCCCTCACGGTACTGGTTCACTATCGGTCAGTCAGGAGTATTTAGCCTTGGAGGATGGTCCCCCCATCTTCAAACAGGATACCACGTGTCCCGTCCTACTCGTTTTCACTATAAAGGTGTTGTCGTGTACGGGGCTATCACCCTGTATCGCTCAGCTTTCCAGATGATTCCACTAACACCAATCTAGCTTAAGGGCTAGTCCGCGTTCGCTCGCCGCTACTAACGGAATCTCGGTTGATTTCTTTTCCTCGGGGTACTTAGATGTTTCAGTTCTCCCGGTTTGCCTCCTTAACCTATGTATTCAGTTAAGGATAGTGAGTAAACTCACTGGGTTTCCCCATTCGGATATCTACGGTTCAGCGCCTCTTACCGGCTCCCCATAGCTTTTCGCAGGTTAGTACGTCCTTCATCGCCTCTGACTGCCAAGGCATCCACCGTGTACGCTTAGTCACTTAACCATACAACCCCAAAATGTC
>NZ_AHTH01000025.1 GCF_000245735.1 Alishewanella jeotgali KCTC 22429 | reverse complement strand
ATAAAAAAGCGATAAAAAGGCCAGCAAGGCCATTTTCTTGATGTTTTGCGCTACCGCCGCCAGTAAACACTGCATCTGCACTTTCGCCAGACCACGGAACCGTGCATAGCGATGGCCATGATGCTGTTTTGCGTCTGCGAAGCTGCGTTCAACCGTCTCTTTTCGTCGGTTGTAAATCTTCTTACCCCACGACAGCAGCCGCAAACCACTCACATGCTCTTTATCCTCTTCCCAGACATGCCGGGTTATCGTTTTCTTATACTGCTTGTTCTTCGTGCAGTCCTGACGTAGCGGGCAATCCTGACACACTTTAGGGTTAGATTGATAATGCCGGTAGCCCTGACGGTCTGTCGTGCTGTAAGTCAGGATTTCACCTTGGGGGCAACGATAGGTATCGGTTGTTTTATCGTAGGTAAATTGCTTCTTCTTAATCGGATTAGCGGTGACATTGGGACGACGGTAGGCAATAACCGGTGCAATTTGCCGCTCCCGGATTAAATGGCAAAGCGGTGCAGTAAAGTAGCCCGCATCCAAACCAACGGCTATCGGACTAAACTTAAAGCGCTCAAGCTGACGGTCTAATCTGGCCAGATAGGGCTGGCTATCATGCACATTCCCCGGCGTCACGAAGGTATCCGTGATGATGCCGTGGCGGCCATCCACGGTGCGATGGTCAAGGTAGAAGAAGCCCTGTGGTTTGCCTTCCCGCGTCATAAAGCCACTGTCAGGGTCGGTTGTGCTGACCTTTTGATTTTTGGTTTCGGGCTCCTTCGAGTCATCTTGCTTCAGTGGCGCTTTGCCATGGGCTAACCGGTCCTCTTCAACCGCCTTGTTGAGCTCAGCGATATACGCCGATGCACTGACCGCCACCTCTTTGTTCACCGCCTTGCGCTTATTGGCATTGGCTTTTAAATGTGTGCTGTCAGTGTAAAGCGTGTGACCACCAATCAGACGCTGCTCATACGCCTGTTCAACTATCCGGTCGAAGATACGCTGAAACACATCCGTGCCGTTAAAACGACGAATACGATTCTGGCTCAGCGTGGAGGCATCAGGCACTTTCTCGGTTAATCCCATCCGCAAAAACCAGCGATAAGCCACATTAACCTGAATTTCCTGTACCAGACGACGCTCACTGGGAATGCCAAACAGATAGCCGAGGATCATCATCTTAAACAAACGGACAGGGTCAATCGGCGGACGGCCATTATCTTTGCAGTAGAGATGTTCGACTTCAGCACGAATGAACTCGAAATCAATGGCGGCATCGACCTTGCGAACCAAATGGTTCTTCGGTACCAGCTCTTCGAGCGTGACCATTTCTAACTGATATTGTTGAGGAGAGGGAGTTTTGAGCATGTTGGTTAGCCTTCAAATCAACTAACCCTATTAGATCAAAGTCCTGGATCGGCGTCCAGGACTTTGTCAGCAGTCTGAGGCGCCGCAAGGCGCCTTTGTTTTTGCTGTTGGTGTAATGAGCTGCGGCAGTTATAGCTAAGCTCAGTGCTTAAGCCAGACCGTTAATCTCAGCCAAAGTCGCAAGCTTTTCCAGCTCCGGCCGCGCAAAGTAATAGCCCTGCAAATAACGAATACCGACAGAGGTCAGATAGTCCAACTCAGCACGGCTTTCAATGCCCTCAGCCAACACCTTGGTACCCTGCAGCTCGCACTGCTCTAGCGTACGCTCGACAATAAACTGCTTGGCCGGATTCTGTTCAATATTGCGGATCAGCTGCATATCCAATTTCAGAATATGCGGTTTTAACTCTATTAACCAATTCAGCGTGGCATAACCCGAGCCATAGTCGTCAATCGCGGTTTGAAAGCCGCGTTTGGCATAGCTTTGGAAAATCCGGTTTAAATGCGCCTTATCTGGAATTTGCTCGCCTTCGGTAACTTCAAAAATCAGCTTGGTTAAATCAAAACCGTAGGTATCCGCCGCTTCAATGGTGGCTTTGATACAGGTTTCCGGGTTATACACCGCATTGGGTAAAAAATTGATATTTAAAAAGGTTTTACAGCCTAACCTCGCTGCCGTTTCGATTGCTTTTACCCGACAAGCCTGATCAAAGTAGTATTTATTATCGTCATTAATATGCTGAAATACCCAGCCGGCACCTTCGCCATTTGGCCCACGAACCAGCGCCTCATAAGCAATAATGGTTTTCTCATGCCAATCTATGATTGGCTGAAACGCCATGCGGATCTGAAAGCCCAGATCCTGGCCACTCAGGCAGTCACTGCAGGTTTGTTGTTTAATATTTGCCGGAAACTGCATCTTATCAGGGTCTCTGCTGTCCGTTTTGATTAGTTTTACCAGAAAAAACTAACCGGCGCTTGTTTTTCAGGCAGTTTTTCGGCTGGCCGCTTAAATATTCGGCTCAGCACCCAAACGTAACGCCAGGGCATAATACTCGGCCAGCACCTGAAAGGCGGCGGCCGCCGTACTACCAAAGGTGACCACACCGTCTTCATGGCCGGCCATAGTAAAAATACGCTGCTGCACGACCGCGGTTTCCACAAATAGCCGGCCAACCTCTGTCGCCATGGCCACAGTACCATAAGGGATGTCGGCCCGGGTTTGTGGTAAATTCAGACGATCGGCATAGTGCCAGATCGCCGGGCAATGTGCATGGATCACAAAATGAATATTTTGCTCCAGTAAATACAGCTGACCATGGGTCATAGCCTCGGAGGAAGGCTTACAGGGCCCGAGTGCCTCAATACGTTTAAGTTCAGGCTGACACTGGCTAACTAACGCATAGTCTGCCGCTGTTAACACCTTTTTACCACCGGTTTGGGTGCCACTGATAATAAACTGTGCCGACTGCCCCAGCCGTTGGCTGATATTACCAAAACCATAGTTGTCATAACGTGCCGGATGCTGACCCAGCATGCCCAGCTGCACGCAAAGGGTGCGCCAGGCATTGATTTCAGCAATGTTAACCGCCGGCGGCAGTGCCATCGGCTGATAACTTAACTGAAATTTTATAACCCCTTCCTGCTCCGCCATCGTATAACCCGCGTCACCTTATTTTCGACATTATAAAAGGCCGTGCTGGCTTACCCCAGCCGCATAGCAGGCCAAAACTGGCAGGAAATGACTGGCAATGTATAATACGGTCAGCTTTTGTCAGGCTGCGGCTGACAACATTAAGGGCAAAGATGAAATATAAAGATTTACGCGACTTTATTGTACAACTGGAGCAGCGCGGTGAACTGGTGCGGATCAGTCAACCGGTGGATCCGGTATTAGAGATGACCGAAATTGCCGATCGCACCCTGCGTGGCGGTGGTCCTGCGCTGCTGTTTGAAAAGCCGAAAGGCTTTAACACCCCGGTACTGGTTAATCTTTTCGGTACCCCAAAGCGGGTAGCGCTGGGTATGGGCCAGGAAGAGGTATCGGCGCTGCGCGAAGTTGGAAAACTCCTGGCATTTCTCAAAGAACCTGAGCCACCAAAAGGTTTAAAAGACGCCTTTAGTAAGCTGCCAATCTTTAAGCAAGTGCTGAATATGTCACCCAAGCAAGTAAAAAAAGCCGCTTGTCAGCAAGTGGTTCTGAGCGGTGACCAGGTGGATCTTACAAAGTTGCCGGTAATGACCTGTTGGCCCGGTGATGCTGCACCGCTGATCACCTGGGGTTTAACGGTCACTAAAGGCCCGCATAAAGAGCGGCAAAACCTCGGCATTTATCGCCAACAGGTACTGGGAAAGAATAAAGTGATTATGCGCTGGCTATCGCATCGCGGCGGTGCACTGGACTTTTTTGAATGGCAAAAAGCGCATCCGGGGCAGCGTTTTCCGGTAGCTGTGGCTTTAGGCGCTGATCCGGCAACCATTTTAGGTGCCGTGACACCGGTACCGGATACCTTATCGGAGTATGGCTTTGCCGGCTTACTGCGTGGCGATAATACCGAAGTGGTGAAATGCGTCAGTAACGATCTGCAGGTACCTGCCAGTGCCGAATTTGTGCTGGAGGGCTATATCGAGCCGGGTGAACTGGCGCCTGAGGGGCCTTATGGCGATCATACCGGCTACTACAATGAGGTTGATAACTTCCCGGTGTTTACCGTGACCCATATTACCCACCGTGAAGATCCGATCTACCACAGTACCTATACTGGCCGGCCACCAGACGAACCTGCCGTGCTGGGTGTGGCGCTGAACGAAGTCTTTGTGCCGATTTTACAAAAGCAATTTCCGGAAATTACCGATTTCTACCTGCCACCTGAAGGCTGCTCGTACCGGCTGGCGGTGGTGACGATGAAAAAGCAATATCCGGGACATGCGAAACGGGTAATGATGGGTGTTTGGTCCTTTCTACGCCAGTTTATGTATACCAAGTTTGTGATTGTTTGTGATGATGATATCAATGCCCGCGACTGGAAGGATGTAATCTGGGCGATGACCACCCGGATGGATCCGGCGCGGGATACCACGCTGGTGGAAAATACCCCTATTGATTATCTCGACTTTGCGTCACCGGTATCCGGTTTAGGTTCAAAAATGGGGATGGATGCCACCAATAAATGGCCAGGCGAAACTAACCGTGAGTGGGGCGAGCCTATCGTCATGGATCCGGCGATTAAACAGCGCATTGATGCCTTATGGCCGTCATTGGGTATCACTTTACCAGAGCAAAAAACATGAGCTATCAGGTACGGATCCTACCGGCAAAACTAACCTTTGAGGTCGCACAAGGTGAGAGTATCCTCGCCGCTGCCTTGCGGCAGGGTATCGATTTCCCGCACCGTTGCCGCCAGGGTGTCTGTACCAGTTGCGTGTGTAAACTGCGCAGTGGTAGTGTCAGTTACGCCGACCCTAACCCATTAACCGAAACCGATCGCCAGCAGCAATTTGTGTATTGCTGTCTGGCGACTGCAGACTCTGATTTAGAGCTGCACCATCCTTTTATCCGCGGTTAGTTGCCGCCAGAACCATTGAGAGCTTTATGAACACCATTTCTTGCCAGGTTATTGCTATTAGCGCTCTGACACCGGTGGTCAGCAAAGTATTGCTGCAACCGGCGCAGCCAACGAGCTATACGCCTGGTCAGTATTTACAGCTGTGTCTGACTGAAAATGACAAAAGACCTTTTTCGATTGCCAGCATTCCTGCACAAGATCTGCTTGAACTGCATATCGGCGCGCCAGCAGGCGATAACTGGTCCAGCGCTGCGCTACAGCATTTACAGCAAGCGTTTGCGCAGGGCTTATCGGTACAGGTTGAAGTCGGCTTAGGTCATGCCGGTTGGCGTCAGGACAGCGCGCGACCAGTCATCCTGTTAGCCGGTGGCACGGGTTTCTCTTATGTGCACAGTATTGCTATGGCACTGGCCGCAGCGTCACAGGATAAACCGGTATTTTTATACTGGGGGGTACGGCAGGAAGATGCCTTGTATTATCAGGCCGAGCTGCAACAATGGGCTGCGGCAAATGCTAATTACCGCTTTATCCCGGTAGTACAAGAGCCTGGCGCCAACTGGCAGGGCCGTAGCGGCCTGGTACATGAAGCTGTGTTACAGGACTTTGTCTCACTGGAAGCTTACGATATCTATATCGCCGGTCCCTTTGCCATGGCTGGGGTAGCGCGCGAAGCCTTTGCCGAGCAAGGTGCACATCGCGAACAGATGTTTGCCGATGCTTTTGCTTATATCTGAGTCAACCTGCGGGTCAATCTGCCTGCAGCTATAAGGATGTCAGTCCATTCTGCAACAGCAGCCGTTGTGCCGGGTCATGGTATTAGCAATGCTTTTATGCCAGAATCAGAGTAATTACACTAAAGGAAAACTGTTATGCAACATAAAACCCTGATTAAGGTTCGCGGCTACCATTTAGATATCTATCAGCATGTCAATAACGCCCGCTATCTGGAATTTCTGGAAGAAGCGCGCTGGGGCTATCTGGAAGATAGCGGCGATATCGAATGGTTTGCCAAGCACGGCCTGGCCTGGGTCATTGTGAATATCAATATTAACTACCGGGTCGCGGCAACCATGGGCCAGACGCTGGAAGTCTTTACCCGCTTTAGCAAAATTGGCAGTAAAAGTGCAGTCGTGTCGCAGGAAGTGCGGATCGCGGGCACTGAGGCCGTTGCCGCTGATGCTCAGGTAACCTTTGTTTGTCTGGATCAGAAAACCGGCAAAGCAGTGCCGATTGAAGGTGAGTTACGCGAGCGCTTAAGCCAGCATCTAAGTGAATAGTTAATCCAGATGCGTCAGTACTTCAGCCCAGGCTGCCAGTTTGTCGGTGCGGGAGACAGACGCATGTGCCGGACTGGTCGATGGCAGGTTGAGCAGTATGGGGATTGGCTGTGTTTGCAGGCTGGGTAATACCATTTTGCGGAAACTCTGCGCTGCCTTAGCACCGTTAAAGGCCAGTGCCCGGATGCCGGGTTGTTGTTGTAGCAGGCTGGCGAAATCATTGGGCTGTTCCGCGCGGATCGTACTGTCGAGACTGCCCTGACGCTCACAACTCTGCAGCACATCCCACAGACCAATACCTCGCGCTCTTAATTGCGTCAGACGCTCGGGATAAGGTAAATCGGCGGCAAAACCAAACAACTGCCCCATAATAGGCCAAAATGCATTGCGTGGATGAGCGTAGTATTGCTGAGCCGCCAGCGAGGCGGCACCCGGCATACTGCCGAGCACCAACAAACGGCTGTCAGGCGCGATAACCGCCGCTAAGCTGGTCAGGCGCGCTGCCATAACTCGGGTTGATATTGCCGCACCTTTTGCCAGGCCAGCGTGGCTTGCTCTTTATCGCCTTCCTGCTCCGCCAGATAGGCCAAAACCGCATACAGATAGCCATTCGTTGGGTGATCCCGAAGCCAGTGTTGTACCGCCTTGCGTAACTTCAGCACCGAGCGACCAAGCGGAATTTGCCGCAGATAAGGCCAGGCTGCGGGTAAATCCTGTAGTGTCAGTGCCTGTACCAGCTTCTGCTCGGCTTGTTCGTTCAGACCTTGCTGCGCCAGCGCCCAGGCCTGTCCCAAAATTGCCGCCGCCGATTTACGCTCTTTCGCCGGTAAATTCTGCCAGTAGTCCGCCTGCTCGGAAAACCCTTGTAAACTAAGCTGGCTGATCGCCGCCGGATAAATCGCAAAACGGCGTTGCTGCCAGCTATCTTTACTAAACCAGCGCTCACTGATCGCCTGCGGTACTGTTTCTAACAAGCGCTGCCATTGCCCGGCTTGTTGCAGCGCCTGCAGGTACAGCTGTCCCAGGGCCGGATCCTGCTTCGCCTGCGACAAATGCTGTGCCAGTATCCGGCACGCCTCACCGGCCTGCCCTTGCTGTAACAGTAAATCGGCCTGCACAAAGGCGCTATTCGACTCACTGCTCTCCAGCGTATGCGCTAAGGTACCGGCTTGTTCTGTTTTACCGGCATAAAAACTGGCGTAGCTGGCCAACATCCGCTTTTCGGTGCTAAAACTGGGGTCCTGCAATGCTAATTGCAACTGCTCGCTGGCTTGTTGCCATTGCTGACGGGCATAGGCCTGCAAGCCGAGTGCAAAGGCCGCACGGGCTTTACGTTGCCGGCGTAGCCGGAAAAAACTAAATGACCATTTTTGCCAGCGCGCCAGATGGCGCAATATCGCAAACAACAAGGCGCCAGCCAGTAACAGCAAGCCAAGCGCAATCACTAATCCGAGTAGCGTCATTTCAATGCTATAGCCAGCGACAATCAGTTTGATATAGCCAGGGTTGTTAATCAGCAGCGGCCCCAGCAACATCGCCAGCACCAGCAGCAAGGTTAACAGTAACAGCTTGCTCATAACGCCTCCTCAGAGAGCAAGGCTAACTGCCGTTCCAACTGCGCCGGACTTTGCAATACCGGTAGCTCGACCTTAGTCAGTGCCAGCTGGCTTAGCTGTACCAATGCTGTTGCGGCTTGCTGCACCGACGCAGCATCGTCCGCAAAATAGCGTTGTAACAGATCGGCGGCCTGTTGCACTGCCCGGCTGAATACCTCAGCTTCGCGTTGTAACAATGCCTGCTCCGCCAGCAATAGCTGTTGCTGCAAGGTCAGCCGCAGCTGTAACTGCTGCTCGGCCGTCAGGTTTATAAAATCCTCGGCCACGGCCGGGCGCACCTGAAATAACTTGCTCCAGCTTTGTTGCCAATACGCCGCCAGATTCTGCCGCCAGTTTGCCAGCTCAGCGTCAACCACCGGCTCGGTGACCAACGCCTGCTCCTGTTGTTTTAGCGGTAAGCGCAGGCTCTGCTGCCGTAACTGGGCCAGTTGCAGATGGACCTGACTATAATCGGGCAAACTGAGCTGCTTAAGCGCAGCCAGGTCATCGCGAATACTTTGCCGGACGTTTAACAGCGCCGGGTTATCCAGCCGTGCCAGCTGGGCATCGGCCTGTTGTAATAGCATGCGGGCACTGGGCAGATCCTGCTGCAATACCAGATTATAACTGGCGCGCTTTAACAGGTAGGCCACTTCGGCCAGTTGCCAGTGCTGTGGTGGGGCACCGTCTTTTTCCTGCAGCTGCTGACGCAGTAGCGCAAGCTGATGCTGTAACTGATTATTCAGTTCGGCCTGACTGGTCTGCTGTCGCTGCTGCCAGCTTTGCCATTGTTGTTCGACAGTACCGAGTTGCTGGCTTTGCTGTTCCGCAACTTGGGCCAGCGTTTGCGCCAGCTGTTGTTCCAGTTGTTGCACGCTACGCTGGCTTTGGCTAAGTTGTTGCTGCAGGCCCTGCCATTGTGGCCATAGCCACCAGCCTGCCGCTGCCATGCCCCCACCGGTCAGTAACACCAGTAGCAAAGCCAGAGCTGCCACGCCACTGCCGGTGGAGCCAGCGGGCTCATTTTCAGTCTCGGCCAGCTGGGCTTTTAACTCCGCCAGAGGTGCATCACTGTCAGTACTGCTTGGCTTCTGCTCACTCATAACAAGTCCTTCTTAAACTGCTGTATCGCCTCTAATAAGGCGTCGTCATTGGCACTTTGCGCCAGTTGAATGCGCTCTGCGGCAATCCCAAGCGACAGAGCACTATCGCGTGCCCTTGGGCTAACCAGGATCCAACCCAGCTGACAAAGCCAGCTCTGCTGAGTCGCCGGCACTAAATCAAAAATGCGTTGTAAAATTTCATTACTGGTTGCTACCACACAGCGGATACCTTGCTGCTGCCATTGCTGGCACAGCGTCGCACCATCTAACGGCAGAGGGATCCGGCTATAGCTTTGTACATAACGCACCAGGGCGCCGCGCTGACTTAAACTTTGTTTTATCAGCTCACGCCCGGCATTACCGCGCACCACCACGACCTGCAAGCCGGCGACATCCTGTAATTCGGGCAAACCGAGCAAGCCTTCGCTGCGCTGATCTTGTGGCACCAGCACATTGCGGCCGGTCCAACGGGTTAAGGCGGCGGCGGTGGTTTCACCTACCGCCAGTAAAGGCGCGCTCAGTTCGCTTGGATCGAGTTGCTGTTCCAGTGCATGTACCGCACTTAAACTGACAAACACCAGCAAGTCTGCTTGTTTTAGTAAGCGCAGATCTTTGGCTTTTAACTGTACCATCTGGGTAGTAATCACCGGCTGGTACAGATAGGGCACGCCGCTATCATCCAGGGCTTCCAGCAGATGATCCGCTTTGCCGGCCGGCCGGGTGATTAAAAACATGGTGGTTAGCTGCCCTGATACACAGCAGTTAAAATCTTACCGGCGCCCGCAGCGAGCAGCCGCTCAGCCAGTTGCTGCCCCAGCGCTTCAGCGCTGCTGGCCGGCCCCTGCACTTGATCGCGGATAATTTCGCTGCCATCGAGGGAACCCACCAGACCGCGCAGCGTGATTTGCTCACCGTGCTGGGTGGCAAAGGCACCAATCGGCACCTGACAGCCGCCCTGCAGGCGGCGGTTCATTGCCCGCTCGGCCAGCACACAATTGCGGGTGATACCATGCTCCAGCGGCGCCAATAACGCCTGCACCCGCTGGTCGCTGGTGCGGCATTCAATACCCACGGCACCCTGACCATTAGCCGGTAAACTCTGCTCTACCGGCAGATAGCCCGCGATGCGCTCAGCAAAACCCAGCCGCAGCAAGCCGGCCGCCGCCAGAATAATGGCTGCGAACTCACCGTTATCCAGCTTGGCCAGCCGGGTATTCACATTGCCGCGCAAGTCCCGCACCTGTAAGTCGGGACGTAGCGCTTTTAACTGACATTGCCGGCGCAAACTTGAAGTACCGACAACCGCACCTGGCGGTAACTCGGCGATAGCACGGAATTGATTGGAGACAAAGGCATCGCGCGGATCTTCACGCTCGCAAATGGTGCTTAGCATCAACCCATCCGGGAACTCCACCGGTACGTCTTTCATACTGTGCACGGCGATATCGGCGCGGTCTTCCAGCATCGCGGTTTCCAGCTCTTTCACAAACAAACCTTTACCGCCAATTTTGGCCAGTGGCGTATCGAGAATCTTATCGCCCTGGGTCGACATCGGCACCAGCTCTACCGTTAACTCCGGGTGGTGCTTTAATAATTCGGCTTTTACAAACTCAGCCTGCCACAGCGCCAGCGCGCTTTTCCGGGTGGCAATACGGATCCTCTGCATCAGAGCTCCTCAGCATGTTGCAGCAGCCGGCTTTGTAAGAAGCGGCTGATTTCATCAATTTCCTGCGCGCAAACACTGTGCGGCATCCGGTAATCCTGCCAACTGACTTTAAAGCCAGCCGCTTTAAAGGTTTGATACGCTTGCTGACCCGCGGCCAGCGGCACCACCGGATCCTGAGTACCATGCCCGATAAATACCGGGGTCGCTTTGTTATGGCTCAACATTTCAGCACTCAGCTTGTCCGGGCAGGCCATATAGGTGGATAAGGCTATAAAACCGGCCAGCTTATAGGGTAAGCGCGGTAATAAATGTAGCGTAATGACGCCACCCTGGCTAAAACCAGCCAGTACAATGCGCTCACTCGGGATGCCATCGGCAATCAGCTTGTCCAGTAAGGCGGTCACGGCTGCAGCCGATTGCCGCACCCCTTCTTCGTCGGCGCGATTGGTTAAGTCCATGGTTTTAATATCGTACCAGGCGCGCATCCGCATGCCGCCATTGACGGTAACCGGCATTTCCGGCGCATGTGGGAAAATAAAGCGGATACCGGCCGCTGCCGGTAACCGTAGCTCCGGCACTATGGGCGCAAAACCATGGCCGGAATCCCCCAGGCCATGCAACCAGACGACTACGGCTTTCGTTTCGCCCTGTGGTTTCACATCAACAAAAGGAAGTAACGCCATTATGCTGTACCCAACGCGATCGGATAACCGGCTTGCTTACTGGCCGCATCATTAATCAGTTGCCAGAATTCGCTACCGCTGCGGTTATCAATCCACTGGCCATTACGCAGTTCAAAATGGTGGCCGTTAAACTTGGTCGCAACCCAAACCTGCTGCAGTGGTGGCTGCTTGTTGATAATGATTTTACTGCGGTCGGCAAAGGTGATCGCTAACAAGCCACCGTTCGACTCGTAATCCAGATCAAGCTCCTGCCGCTCTATGCTCTCTTCGACGGCCAGTAGTAACTGATCCGTTAATTCCTCATATTCTAGGTCATTCATCTGCTTCACCTGTTTGCTTTTACTGCTAAGGATGCGATTATAGAGCGTCGATTAATTAATGAAATAAAAACCATGCACGCTCAGCGAATTTCGCGCTTACTGCGCCTGTTAACCGGCGCGTTGCTGGCCACAGTATTGCTTAGTGCTTGTGGTCAGAAAGGTCCGCTTACCTTACCACAGGCCGAGCCGGAAGTGGCAGCGCCGCCACCGCAAAAGATTACCGAAGACACTGAATCACAGGGGTAAGCAGATTGGATTACTTTAGTTATCAGGGCAATAGCTTATTTGCCGAACAGGTGGCACTGGCCGATATCGCCAGCCAATATGGCACACCGACCTATGTTTATTCCCGCGCCACTATAGAGCGCCATTACCGTGCCTTTGCCGATGCCGCGGCGGCGCATCCGCACAGCCTGGTCTGTTATGCGGTGAAAGCCAATAGCAACCTGGCGGTATTGAACCTGCTGGCCCGCCTGGGCAGTGGCTTTGATTTGGTATCCGGCGGCGAACTGCGCCGGGTGATTGCCGCCGGTGGCGATCCGGCGAAGGTGGTGTTCTCTGGTGTCGGTAAAACTGCCGAAGAAATGCACTTTGCGCTGCAATTGGGCATTAAGTGTTTTAACGTCGAATCGGTCAGCGAGCTGCACCGCTTGCAGGACGTTGCCAAGGCGCTGGGCAAAAAAGCACCGGTTTCACTGCGGGTTAACCCGGATATTGATGCCAAAACGCATCCTTATATCTCTACCGGGCTAAAAGCCAATAAATTTGGCATTGATATCCTGCTGGCAGCGGATATTTACCGCGCGGCACGTGAATTGAGCCATATCGAACTGGTTGGTGTCGACTGCCATATCGGTTCACAACTGACCGAAACCCAACCCTTCCTTGATGCGCTGGAAAAACTGCTGGCCCTGATTGAAGCCCTGAAAGCGGATGGCATTGAGCTGAAGCATATCGATATCGGTGGTGGCCTGGGCGTAACCTATGATCAGGAGGTACCACCGTCGCCGGCTGACTATATCAGCAAGGTGGTGGAACGTTTAAAAGCCTATCCACAGCTGGAGCTGATTATGGAGCCGGGCCGGGCCATTATGGCCAATGCCGGTATCCTGCTGACTAAGGTCGAGTTTTTAAAGCCTGGCCAGGAAAAGCACTTTGCCATTGTTGATGCAGCGATGAATGATTTAATCCGGCCGGCTTTGTATAGCGCCTGGATGAATATCGTGCCGGTGGTACTGAATAACAGCTTGCCGCGGCAGAACTATGATGTGGTTGGCCCGGTGTGCGAAACCGGCGACTTCCTCGGTAAAGATCGGGAATTGGCGATTGCCGAAGGTGATTTACTGGCAGTTCGCTCTGCTGGCGCCTATGGTTTTACCATGAGCTCTAACTACAACAGCCGGCCGCGCGCCGCTGAAGTGATGGTAGACGGCCAGCACTGTCATCTGATCCGCCAGCGTGAGCAATGGCAGGATCTGTGGCGTGGTGAGCAGGTGATCAGCAGTTAATCTTAAGGGCGCTATGTTACTTAACTTCAGCAAGATGCACGGTCTGGGCAATGATTTTATGATGGTAGATGCCGTCAGCCAGAACATTTTCCTGACCAAGGAGCAGATCAAGCAGTTGGCCGATCGCAACTTTGGCGTGGGTTTTGACCAGCTGTTAATGGTCGAGCCGCCTTATGATCCGGACCTGGACTTTCACTACCGCATTTTTAACGCCGACGGCTCCGAGGTTGAGCAATGCGGTAATGGTGCCCGTTGTTTTGCGAAATTTGTGCGCTATCGTGGCCTGACCAATAAAACCAAGATCAATGTCAGCACCAAGTCTGGCAAGATCACGCTTTATGTCGAGCAGGATGGTCAGGTGACCGTCAATATGGGCGTGCCACAACTGGAACCAGCACGGGTGCCTTTTAAAGCACAAAAGCAGGAAGCGACCTATATTTTACTGAGCGAACAGCAAACCGTATTCTGCGGCGTGGTGTCGATGGGTAATCCGCATGCGGTGCTGGACGTGCCGGATCTCGATGCAGCGCCTGTGCGCACTCTAGGGCCGGAACTGGAGTTGCACGAGCGGTTTCCGGAAAAAGCCAATATTGGCTTTATGCAGGTGCTCAATCCGCAGCATATTAAACTGCGGGTATGGGAGCGCGGAGCCGGCGAAACGCTGGCCTGTGGCACCGGTGCCTGCGCGGCAGTGGTGGTTGGCCAGTTACAAAAGAAACTCGCGCAACAAGTACGGGTGGATTTACCGGGCGGTAGCCTGCAGATCCGCTGGAATGGACCTGGCCAACCGGTAAAAATGACCGGCCCGGCTGAACATGTTTTTGATGGACAACTGACGTTATGACCGACACCCTGATAAAAAGCCAGGAACTGGTTGCTGCTTCGGTAGTGGCTGATTATCTGCAACAACACCCGGACTTCTTCCAGCATTATCCGGAGCTGCTGCCATTGTTACGCCTGCCGCATCAGCAGCGCGGCACGGTATCGCTGGTCGAGCGCCAGCTGGAGCTGCAACGCGAAAAAATCCACCTGTTACAGGAAGATATTACCCGTTTAATGTCGGTAGCCCGCCAGAACGAACATATTTTTCTGGCGTTAAATGCCTTGCATATCGCGGTGCATCAGGCCAAGAGTCTCACTGATGTGCAACAGGCATTACAGGCCTTTGCCGATGCTATGCCGCAGGTGAAATATTGCCGTTTGCTCGGGCTGGAGCAGCCAGGTGCTGATCTGAGCCCCTATCAGCTGCTGCTAAGCCGTCGTCTGCAACAACAGCCGGTATATCTGGGCCGGCTGAATAAAGAAGAACAGCATGATATCTTCCCGGCCAAGGTGCATTCAGTGGCCTTGCTGCGGATTGACCAGCAAGACACGCCACTGGCGATCCTGGCCTTTGGCAGCGAGCTGGATGATCATTTCCAGCCCGAGATGGATGTATTATTCCTGCGCCACCTGGTGACCTTACTGGCACTGGTGCTGCCTGCTTATGTCAACGCCTGAGCTACCGCTGCACTGGGCTGAACCGGTGCAGCAGTTTCTCAACTACCTGAAGCACGAACGTGGCTATAGCCCGCAAACGCTGAGCAGCTATCAGCAGCAACTGACAAAACTGGGCCTTGCGCTGCACGTTGAAGCAGCCAGCTGGTTTGTGCTCAGTGAACAACAATTGCAGCGACAGTTTTTACGCTTCCGCAAAAGCGGCCTAAGTGCCCGCTCACTGAGTCTGGCGGCCTCAGCACTGCGCAGTTTTTACCGCTACGGTATCAGCCAGCAGTGGCTAAGCCAGAACCCGGCCGATTATCTCAAGCTGCCGAAACCAGACAAAACCCTGCCCAAACAGCTGGAAATTGAACAAATCAGCCAGTTGCTGAGCTTTGCCAGCCACGACGATATTCTGGCCTGTCGCGATAAAGCGATGCTGGAGCTGTTTTATTCTTCCGGCTTGCGGCTGACCGAGCTGGTTGCACTGAATTTGCCGGATTTACAACTGAGCGAAGCCTTAGTGCGGGTTACCGGTAAGGGCAATAAGCAACGCCAGTTACCAGTTGGCCGGATGGCGCGCTCGGCGCTGCGCGAATGGCTGGTGCAGCGCCCGGCGCTGTTAGGTGCAGATACGCCAGTCACCGATCAACAGGCACTGTTCTTAAGTATCGAGCGGCAGCGTATTTCACCGCGCCAAGTCAGAGAACGGGTTTTACACTGGGCTAAACAACAAGGCTTGGGGCAACAGTTACATCCGCATATGCTGCGTCACTCTTTTGCCAGCCACTTATTGCAATCCAGTGGCGACCTGCGCGGCGTACAAGAGCTATTGGGCCATGCCAATCTCAGCACCACCCAGGTGTATACCCACCTGGATTTTCAGCATCTGGCCAAGGTTTATGATAGCGCCCATCCTAGGGCGCGTAAAAAAGACAAAACTTAGTCACATTTCATATTTGGGAATACGTAGATAAGTTCACCTCTGTCGTTATAATAATATACTGTGCACGCACCTGCTCCGCCTGCATTTGTAGGTGAACTAATTTGTTCAGGATTGATTGGCGCACCACCAGGACCATTTCGAAATGAACCAGACAATTTAGCCAACGCAGAAATAAGTGCCTCTTTAGCGCAGGCACTTAGAAACCCTGTAGAAGAACCCATACCATGAGAACCACCAGCCATTAATGAATCAAGTAGTAAGCCCTCGATATACGTTTGTTTGGGATTAAGAACAACAGAAATATTCCCCTGCGCATCCGGTGTTACTGACCACGCAACTTCATTACCTGGCCCTGGTATATAATCGTTATAGTAGGCCACCCGCTTCGTTGCGCCACCTACGCTCCGCTCCCATTGGACATTAAAGCCGACGTTATTTTTACCAAACTGGGCCCCAAGAGCCGTAATACGTATAGTTTCGAATGCCCCCTGAACGCTACCATAACGCCCTGTCGCAACAGCACTATTAAACTGACGTTGTATATCATACTGAAGTGATGACCGACTCTGCTCCGATAACGCCGCGTCTATCGCTTTACGAACTGGAGAGTCTATCGGACAAGCACTGCCACCCGCACCGCCGCTAACCATGGTTATATACTCTTGTGAGTTAACAGCAATTCCATCAGGCAATGTTGCTTGATCTGCTAAAGATTGTAACAAACTCCGATATGATCTAACACTTTGCGAAAACTCAGCTAACACTTGTCGATAAGTGTTTGTTACTGCGATACTTTGCACATGCAACTGTAAATAGCCAAGCTCCAGTCCTTGATTCGTATGGTAATGATTAAAACCATAACTTTGCCCCGTAGCTAAATTAACAACATAGACATCCACAGCATTACTGTAACAAGCCCTATTACCTCTATCATAGTATTCATCTCTGGGAGTTTCACACCATATTCCCTTACTGGCGCGCTCCCTTACCAAAACTTCAGCTTGTGCCTGCGAGCAATTTTCACAAGCTATCGCTTGTTCAGCAACCACCTCATACGACGCTATACCCAAGAACAATATAATTGCAGAAAAAACTTTCATCTTTAAAATCCCTTAGAATCCCGTAAAATCCCTTAAAATCCGAGAGGGTCGGATTATATGGATAAACATAAATCAAGCAATCCATAAACATCCTGATTGCACAATCCAACAGCTAATGCTGATTAAATAACAACTATTTGATTAAATTGAATACAAAACCAATGCAATGCTATAAAGCCCTCCAGCCAATTTCGGTGTTGTCTTTCGATTTAGACGATACCCTGTACAACAACAAACCGGTGATTGCTACCGCCGAAGCCGCCATGCTGCAAAGTCTGGCACTGCATGCCCCGCTCACCCGCGGTTACGACAGTGATTTTTGGTGGCAGCAACGCCGTTTACTGGCTAAGGCCACACCGGAGATCCGCCATGATTTAGGCCGTTGGCGTCTACTGGGTATTGAAGCCGGTTTAGTCAGTTTAGGCTTAAGCCAGTGTGAGGCGGGTGAGATTGCCGAGGTGGCTTATACCGCTTTTTGGCAGGAACGTACGAATATCAAGATCAAGCCGGAAGTCAAAGCGCTGCTAACGGCGCTGGCCAGCCGTTATCAACTGATTGCGATCACCAATGGCAATGCCTGTATTCAAAAAATGGGTTTGGGCGAGTTATTTGAGTTTAGTCTGCAAGCCGGCCCGGATGGCCGGATGAAACCCTACGCCGATTTATTTCTTACCGCCGCCAGCCGGTTACAGACCGCGCCGCAGCGTATTCTGCATATCGGCGACAGCCACCGTGCCGATGTGATGGGCGCGCTAAATGCCGGTTGCCAGGCCGCCTGGTTGGATCATTATCAACAGCAAGTTGCAGTATTACCACATATCAGGCTGACAGAGCTCAACCTACTAAAAGCCTTGCTGTAGGAGCTTGCTATAATGCAAGCTCGTTGGCAGAGAGAGAACTGTGGCCTTAATCTATTTGTCTGCAAGTCATCTTAACAGTACATCGCAACATTTCTGCTTCTCCCTTGCATTCTGTTGATTGTGAGCAGCGGTAGGTTGTACCAATAGCAAAGGCCATTTCAAGAAAATTGCGCAAGGCCATGTTGTTTTGGTCTCCCCAGTTATGCGTTAAATCAACATAGAGTAGCCCTTGCTCAGGTTCATGCTGCACTCTGCCATCAGCGTCTTCATAAATATTTTCGGCAGTTAGCATCATTACCTTGTAAGCGCCTTCGTTAATTTTTCTCATTGAGAAAAGCGATGGCTTGCGTAATTGTGAAGCATGGCCTTGCTGAAAGTCCGCCGCATTCCGACTATCTCTAGCTAAGTTTTGGTACAAATTTACCGCTGCATCAGCACCATGTAAAATGCGTTCAACTCGTCTTATGCCACCACCACTATTTCCTTGTACCGACACATCAGTACTTGAGTTATCTGACATGCTCGTTTCAGTGCTACCACCACCAATTGAATAAATCTCACTGCAACCATAATCATAACAACACACTTCTACCCTTGGATCACACTGTTCCATAACCTTTTCATACAAGCGGTTTTCTAGTAGTGCATTCCTAAAAGCCCATAACCCCTCTTGCATCACGTCAGTATCAGATACCGGACAGTTAACTAAGCAATTAATAACAAAATCGTAGTGTGCATACACTAATTGTCCGGTGGTGCGAGATCTAACACGGGATATATGCACCTGTTGTTCGGTACTAAAGGCGTCCAAAAAGTATGCCGTAACCTTATCATAATGATAGTGACTGCACTGTTGGCTGTACTGTTTGTTGTCATCAAAACATGGATCTGAAACTGCTTTGGCAACAAAAGCCATGGTAAGAAGACAGCAGAGCGCAACAGCACTTAAATATTTGAAAATGAACTTCATTTACATCACTCCGTGATTTAATCTATTGACTTTACAAGATCTTAAAACAATATCTTGTAAAAAATTTATAACAAAAGACAAGACAAGACAAGACAAGATGTTTTTTAAACACCAATCATTGCATTTAAGTAAAAAACAAACAAAAACAATCATTTAAAGCAATATACCTTACTACTCACTGATAACCTCTCCATCCGTGTTCGCCACTTTACTTGGCGCTGCGCTGCTGGCTGTTATAATGCCCCGATACGAAGTAAACGAGGCCAACTAATGGATGTTTCTTACCTGCTGGACGGGCTAAATGATAAACAACGCGATGCGGTAGCGGCACCCCCGCAACATATGCTGGTACTGGCCGGAGCCGGTAGTGGTAAAACCCGGGTGCTGGTGCATCGCTTAGCCTGGTTAATGCAGGTAGAGCGGGTTGCGCCCTACAGTTTGCTGGCCGTCACCTTTACCAATAAAGCGGCGCAGGAAATGCGCGCCCGGATTGAAAGCACCATTGGCGTCAGCCTGAATAATCTGTGGATGGGTACCTTTCATGGCCTGTCGCATCGTATGCTGCGCGCCCATTATCAGGAAGCCGGTTTACCGCAAGGCTTTCAGATCATCGATTCTGACGACCAGTTACGGCTGGTGAAGCGGGTATTAAAAGCGCTGAATCTGGATGAAAAACACTGGCCAGCCAAACAGCTGCAGTGGTTTATCAATGCCCGTAAAGATGAAGGCCAACGTCCGGGTATGCTGGACGCCGGTGGCGATTACAGCCTGGCGCAAATGATTAAGATCTATGCCGCGTATCAGGAAATGTGTGATCGCGCCGGTCTGGTCGATTTTGCCGAAATCTTGCTGCGTAGCTTTGAACTGTTAAAACAGAATGCCGAGGTACGCGGCCACTATCAGCAGCGTTTCCGCCATATTCTGGTCGATGAGTTTCAGGATACCAACGCCATTCAATACCAGTGGCTGCGATTGCTGGCCGGCAGCAGTGCTAAGGTCATGATTGTCGGTGACGATGATCAGTCGATCTACGGTTGGCGCGGCGCCCGCGTTGAGAATATCCAGCAGTTTTTAAAAGATTTTGACGGGGCGGATACCATCCGCCTGGAGCAAAACTACCGCTCCACTGCAACAATTTTGAAAGCTGCCAATGCGGTGATCAGCAATAACCAAAGCCGGCTTGGCAAAGATCTGTGGACCGACGGTAGCGAAGGCGAAAGTATTTCGCTGTATACCGCCTTTAACGAACTGGATGAAGCCCGCTTTATCGTCAGCCGCATCCGCGACTGGCATAGCAAGGGTAATCCGCTGACCGACACTGCTATTCTGTATCGCAATAACGCCCAGTCGCGGGTGTTGGAAGAAGCGTTAATTCAGGATGGTTTACATTATCGCATCTATGGCGGCCTGCGCTTCTATGAACGGCAGGAAATTAAAGATGCGCTGTCTTATCTGCGGCTGATTAACAATCGTCAGGATGACGCGGCGCTGGAGCGGATTATCAATACGCCGGCCCGCGGTATCGGTGATACCACCCTGGATAAAGTTCGGCAGCAAGCGCGCGCGCAGGGCCAGACGCTGTGGCAGGCATTAGAGCAACTCTTGCAGGAAAAACAGCTTAGTGGCCGTGCGGCGAATGCTATCGCGCAATTTATGCAGTTAATTGGCCAGTTGGATGCTGAGCTGACCGAGCTGCCATTGCACGAGCAAGCCGAACATGTGATCAAACAATCCGGGCTCTATGCCATGTATCAGGCGGAAAAAGGCGAGAAAGCCCAAACCCGGATTGAAAACTTAAACGAGCTAATCACCGCCTGCCAGAACTTCTACAGCCCACTGCTGGAAGAAATGAGCCCGCTGTCGGCGTTTTTATCTCAGGCGGCGCTGGAAGCGGGTGAATATCAGGCGGAAGAGCATTCCGATGCCGTGCAGCTGATGACATTGCACACCGCCAAAGGCCTGGAATTCCCGTTGGTATTTGTGTGTGGCCTCGAGGAAGGGCTGTTCCCCAGCCAGCAAAGTGGCGATGATCCGATAAGGCTGGAGGAAGAGCGACGCCTTTGTTATGTCGGCATGACCCGCGCCATGCAAAAGTTGTATTTATGCCATGCCCAAAGCCGCCGTTTATACGGCCAGGAGCAATATCCGAAACCCTCGCGCTTTTTACGCGAGTTACCGGCCGAGTGTGTAGAAGAAATCCGTTTAACCACGCAGGTTAGCCGGCCGCTGGTTAATAACCGCTTTAGCGGTGCCGCCAGCCATAGCGCCTTTGAAAACACCGGCTTTAAGCTCGGGCAACGGGTACTGCATGAAAAGTTTGGCGAAGGTACTGTCCTTAATTACGAAGGCAGCGGCCCGCAATCGCGCATTCAGGTCAACTTTGATCAGTTGGGCAGTAAATGGCTGATGACCGCATACGCCCGGCTGGAAGCAATCTAAATGCGACTGCAGCAGCTCGGCCAGTTGTTACAGCAGGCCGCTGCACAGCGGGTACGGCTGCCAGTCTGGTTGCAAGGTGAGCCTGCCGCCTTATTAAACTTTGCCAACCAATTGCTGGCGCAGTTTGCGCCAGAGCGTTGTTGGTGGCTGGGGAGTGAGGCTCCGGAGCAGTGCACAGCGCTTAAGCAGGCGAAAGCGCATCAGTTGCTGGGCACCGAATGTGACTGGTTGGTGATTAACGCCTGTAGCGGCTTTAACGGCGATCAGATCGCCGCCGCCAGTGGCGCCTTAAAAGCCGGTGGCTTGTGGCTGCTGCTGACACCGCCTACCGACAGCTGGCTGGCGCAGCCCAATCCGGACCATCAGCCGTTATTATCCTACCCACTGACACCGCCGGCTGGCGCGCAAGGCTTTACTGCTTTTTGGCTCAAAACCTTACAACAAGCCAATCTGCTGCACGCCCAACTGGCGGCAGATGGTGAGATTAAGATCCTGCAACAACCGATTTTTCCCCCGCTAGCCGTGGCGGCTGAGTGTCAGCCGCCTTTTAAAACTGCCGGGCAGCAGACAGCCGTGGCGGCTATTGTAAAGGTAGTAACAGGCCATCGCCGTCGCCCGCTGGTATTAACCGCCGATCGCGGCTGTGGTAAGTCGGCTGCGCTGGGGCTGGCCGCAGCAGAGCTGGCTAAGCAGGGAAAACAACGCATCCTGATCACGGCGCCCTCCCAGCTTCAGGCCAGTGTTGCCCTTACGCACTTCGTCAGCGAGATCCAGCAAGCGCAACAAAAAGCACTGCAGTTTATCGCGATTGACCAGTTATTGGCTGAGCTGCCAGTCGCTGATCTGGTGCTGGTGGATGAAGCTGCAGCCCTGCCGGCCCCGCAATTACAACAGCTGGTTAATCACTATAGCCGCTTGGTGTTTGCCAGCACCGAGCATGGTTACGAAGGCACAGGCCGGGGTTTTCAGTTAAGGTTTCAGCCTTATTTAGCGCAACAATGTCCTGACTGGCGGCAGCTACGCTTAACCGAGCCAATCCGCTATCAAGCACAAGATCCGCTGGAACAGTTAATCCGGCACAGCTTTCTGCTAAAACTGGACTTGCCCGATCCAGCATACGACAGTACTCAAGCTGTGCTGTTAAAGCATTATCAACATCACGACTGGCTGGCCGAGCCAGAAAAGCTGCAGCAGGTCTTTGCTTTGCTCAGCTTTGCCCACTATCAAACCCAGGTTAAAGATTTACTGGCGTTATTAGAAAATGCTGCTCTCGCGGTGTATACGCTGGAGCAAAACGGCCAATTACTTGGCTGTATGTTGCTTAGCAGCGAAGGCGAGTTTAGCGCCGAACTGGCAGAGCAGATCTATCAGGGCAAGCGGCGGGTACAGGGGCATCTGCTGGCGCAAAGTCTGGCCTTTCATCTTGCCGAGCCCGGATTGGCGTGCCTAAAACTAGCGCGCATTATGCGCATCGCCATAGTGCCCGGCTTACAACAGCTGGGGCTGGGTAGCCAGCTACTGCAATTGGTCAGTGATGAACTTAGCCGCCGTGGTTATCATTATCTTGGTAGTAGCTTTGGCGCCACGCCGAGCTTATTAGGTTTTTGGCAGCGCAATGCTTTTTTGCCAATCCGCCTCGGTCAACAACTGGATAAAGCCAGCGCCGAACCTTCTGTACTGGTATGTAAAGCCTTACAGGGTGACACTGCTACGGTCAGCCGTCTGGCTGAACATTTCTCGCAGCAACTGTATCTGGAGCTCAGCGAATACCCGTCGGATCTGCAACCTGCATTAATGCTGCAGCTGGTTAAACCGCCACTGCGTATCCTTAGCCCTTTTGAGCGACAGCAACTTAGCTTGTTTGCCAACGGGCAACGACCTTATGAACTGGTGGCAACCTTGCTGGTCTATTGGTTTAACCAGCACCGGTTACAGTTAGATCCGCTGGCAACTGCTGTCTTTATCGCCCGTTGCTGGCAAAGACAGCCCTGGTCACTGCTTGCCAAGCGGTTTCAACTCGCCGGTAAAGCCGCCATTATTAAACTGATGCAGCAAAGCGTCGCCAAACATCATTAAACAGCGCAGAAATAGTGGGGCTGGCTGCCGAAAGCTGGTACAGTCAGGAAAATTTGCGGAGACCTTATGCTTAGTCTGTTATCGTTATTACTTGCCACCAGTCAGCCGAGCCTGGAACACCTTAGCCAGTCCGAGCGCAGCCTGCTCCAGGCCGCCTTGGCAGCGCAGCAAGCTCATAGCGTGCTCAGCGTGCAATATGAAGCATGCCAATCACAACGCGACTACCGTCAGGCCGGTTTACCGGATTTGCAGCTGTTACGCGCGGCGATCGAGGCCAAACTGCAGCTACCATATCAGAATTTCCTGTTCGCCAGCCGGCAAGCCGGTGACTGGCAACGCCTACAACCGCGTGACCCTCTGCAAGCTGGCAGCTGTGATGAATTTAACCGCTATCGGGAGAATCTGGATCAGTACGAGTTACAGCTGTTTGCGTTGGAGATCGCCGAACCACTGGCAAGCAGTTTAACTGCCAACCAGAACGAAGCTGCAAGCGCACAGCAGTTGCTGTTATTACGTGGCTATTTGCAACGCTCCAGCAGTGTCGCCATCGCCCGGGTATTCGACCGCAACCAACTAAATGCGATCGAACAGGCCAATTTTCTGCATCCCGACTATCAGAGTCGTTACATCTTCCGGCTGGAGCAGGGCTGGCGTAGCGTCATGCCAGTCTATATGGGTATGCATAGCCAATTTAATGAACAGGATATCGCCAAACAAGCCAGTGAATGGCTGATCTTTCTCGATACCCAAAAGCAATTTATCGCCGCCAGGCCATTAACAGAGGTATCGGCATTGCTCGCAGAGCTTGGGCCTGCCGAATGGACTTTTGATCTTAATGGCAATTTGATCCGCAAATAGTTACTGCTGCGGATCTTTGTCGCTTTTGCGAAGTCGGCGACAGCTGGCTCTCTGTTAGTAACTTCTTGTATTCCTTGGTTAGTCTTTTTTATCACTATCGCAGGATGACTCCGGTACGGCGAGCGTAGCGGTGTCTGAGTGTGGTGTAAGCGTTTGCTTCGTGCAGGGCGTGCGTAGTCGTAGTGCGGTGTGTCATTGATGGCACGGATATCGCTCGCTGTGAT
>NZ_AHTH01000026.1 GCF_000245735.1 Alishewanella jeotgali KCTC 22429 | reverse complement strand
GGGCCTGTTGATCTTTGCTGCTCATAATTCAGTCAACCCACATTGGCAGCCATATGAGACAGCATGCCAAGGCCAGTGTACTTGCATAATTTCGCGCCAACTTATCATAGCGTGTTGCTACTGAGCGGTAATGTTTTAACCGCGCAAACACGTTCTCTACTAAATGACGATATTTGTACAAACACCAATCAATATCGCCATTTCCAATTTTTGAATTACGTTTACGCGGTATCGTCGGGACGCCATTTTTCGCTCGGATGTGCTCCCTGACTTTCTCACTGTCATAGCCCCGGTCTGCGATAACATGCTCGGCATCAGGCAGTTGTTCAAGTAGCTCTATAGCCGCTTTGCTGTCGTGAACTTCACCGCCTGTCACGATAAAATCTACAGGCAAGCCAGAACTATCCACTGCCATATGGATTTTCGTCGTGTTGCCACCACGACTTTTACCAATCGCTTCTTTATCTTCTGAGCAGGCACCCGTCGCATGCTGATGCACTTTAACGATGCTGCCGTCTATAAATTCCCATTCCAAATCAGCCAGTTGCCTAAGCTCTGTAAACAGCTGCATTAGTATGCCTTTTTTAGACCACAAGTTAAAACGCCGGTAGATGGTACTCCAATCTCCAAAAGCTTGTGGCACATCACGCCAAGGGCAACCGACCCGCATCCGATACAAAATGCCTTCAAAAGTATTTCGATGTTCCGGTTTGTCATAAACGCGGCCTGTTTTAAGCATCAATCTGATTAGCTTTGACCAGCACTCGTCTGTTAACATTGTCCTTGGCATGGTGGGTTGTCATGGTTAGTTTTTGGCGAAAGTAATTGTACCAGCCCATCATGCTGTCTAATAATCCATCTCGAAAGATCAACAAGCCCTAATCACCTAAGTTTTTATTTTAACTACAAAATTTCTGGGGATACCTCAGAGATGCTATTCTTTAAGGTCACAGAAAATGGTTGGGGTGAGATTTCTCTCACCTCGAGCCTTAAAAATGATCTCAAGTATTTCATAATCAGAGCTAACACAAGCAAGTCTAGCTCCTAAAATGTATGAATCTTCTTTCACTATGGGGGTAAGTTTTCTTATGGCATTAATATTCTCAGTCACCACAGCTTCCTCAAATGCTGAACGCCCCCAGTACTGAGGTTCATTTGGGTCAGCGCCGAGAAATAAGTAAAAACTCATCCTTAGTTCTCGGACTAAAGAAGTCGAGTGTGACCCAGTTGCATCGGCAATAGTAGTCATATAAAGCGCCAGGCTAGGATTTTTAAACACCTCAACGGTTCCATAAACAATTCTTGTTAAACTAAAAACTATAAAGGCAGAAAATATCATCAGAAAACCAAAATTTTTCATATTCAATCCAAACAACTTTGAGCCATAAATCTGTCAGTTCGCTTCAACTCACCGTCTGGCCCGAATAATCTATATTCAATGCCATATATTCCATCGATCGTGAATATCGTGGTTTCTACAACATCATCATGGTGGGCTTGCACTCCGCCCATGTCACCATACAAACCATAGGCTCCTACGCCGGAAAGAGCTAAACCAGATACGTAACCTGCACCAAATGCAGGAGCTACCAGTCCTGCAGCTAAACCCGCTCCGCCAACCCTAAATGACTTATAATTGCGATTAAAATTGTTGTAATTCTCTGTCGCTCCCCTATCTAAAGTTCTACTTTGTCTTGATTGAACTTTGACTGCTGGTGCTGGTTGTTTTGTAGTGCTGCACTCACACAAACCAAATCTATCAATATTCGATATAGGATTCCCCCCAACATACCCATAAGTATTTAACCCACCCGCCAAACCAATCGGGTCGCTCTGCAAATACCGGCCCAAGGTCGCATCATAATCCCGGAAATAGTTATACCAGCTTTGCTTTTCGGCATCCCAGTACTGGCCAGGGAATCCGATGTTAAAGTCGCCGATTGAGGTTGTTAGTACACTTCTATCAAACGCCTCCAACTTCGCCCGCCATACCACGCCTTTGCTTTGGTTGGTTATCACCTCTGGTATGCTTAAGTGGTCGCGTAGCAATATGCAAGACACGACCCGATAGTTCCTCGACACATTTACTTGCTTCGTGAGTTAAAAATAATGGCCAATACCCCCCCAATTGCGCCACCTGCCAATGAGTAGGCAAGTAAGACATTTTCTTCTGTTTCTATGCTCTTTGAACTCAGCAATGCCCCAATAAAACTAAAAAATGCCACCCAAAAAAGGAGTCTAAATACGAATTTGATAGAAGATTTATTGACCATAGGTAGCACTCCATTTATTGCTCCAAGGATCTAAGATAATTACCGGGTCGGTGCTATTATTTGATAAAGCCTGTGTGACCCAGTGAGTGCAATGACGTAAGCGTAACAGCAACCACACCTTGCAGTGTGGCTGCTGTTCAGTAAGGCAGAAGTTGTTGTAATTGCTCATGGGTATTGGCTTTGGGCAACTCTGTTAGCAACCGGCATAAGTAATCATAGGGTTCCAGACCGTTGATTTTGGCGGTTTCAACCAGGCTGTACAGTGCCGCACTTGCTTGTGCTCCCGTCTTGGTATTGGCAAATAACCATGCCTTACGTCCAATCACGAACGGTTTGATTGCGCGCTCAGCACGGTTGTTGTCGATATTTAATCTGCCGTCATCCAAGTACCGGATAAGCTTAGGCCACTGATTCAGGCTATACGTTATAGCGGCTCCCAGTAAACCTTCTTTCGTGACGCTCTCGCTTGATTTATCCAGCCAGCTTTTGAATTGCTCCAACAGTGGCTTGGCTAGCGTTTGTCTGGCGTCATATTTCTTATCAGGCGGCACGGTTTTTAATTTACTCTCCAGTGCATAAAGTTTCTGGATATGGTTAAGGGCCACATCCGCCTTACCCGTTTTGCCTTTGCCCTGCGCTTTTTGTGCTTCAACGAACTTACGTCTGGCATGTGCCCAGCAGCCGACTAAGGTTGCGTGGGTTTTCTCATATCCGGCATAACCATCAACCTGCAGGTAACCGCTAAGCCCCGCCAGGAAGTCGGTGGGATGTATACTGCTGCGGCTATCCTGATAATCAAACAGCACCAGCTTGGGGCCGGTACTTTGCTCTAAGCCACAGCCATATACCCACATGTAGCAGGTGCTTTTCTCAACATCCAGCACATTAACCGTGGTTTCATCTGCCCACAGCACCGGCTGCTTTCAGAAGCTCGGCTTTCATTAACGCCAGTAGCGGTTTCAGTTTCTCTGCACAGGTTATCAGCCAGCGGCTCATCGTTTGACGGCTAAGCTCAATACCGGCCTGATTAAACAACTGCTCCTGACGGTACAGCGGCAAGCCATAGTGCATTTTGCTGCTGATGATTTGGGCAAGCAGACTCGGTGTGGCCATGCTTTTCGGGATAACCGCCGGTGGCACATCGGCAATCTTAATGTCCACCTTCATGCCATTGGTCTCACACTGCCGGCAGCTGTATTTGAGCCGCACGTTTCTCAGCACCCGGATTTGTGCTGGCACGAACTCGATTTGCTCACTGACTTCTTCGCCCATTTTATGCAGCGCATGGCCGCAGCAGGCACAGGTTTTATCGTCAATGTCATGGATAACGTCAACGCGCGGCAGCTCAGGGGCAATCCTTGGTCGGCGTGGCTTAGCGGCGGATTTCTCAGCGCTCTCGGTCGTCTGAGTATCTGGCTCTGTCGCTACTGAATCGTCTTCAATCAGCTGCTCGGCCTCATTTAACACCTCGCCTTCACCTTCATAGGTTTCACTGCTGGGGCTGAATTTCTGGTACTTCGTCAGATTGTAACGCTCCAGCAATTGCTGCAGCTTGTCCGACAGCTGCTGGTTAACCCGCTCTAATTTGGCGATGCGTTTATCTTTTTGCGCCAGTTTGCGCTCAAGCTTTTGCGTCTGCTCAAGCAGCATACGCTTAAGCGTTTCGATATCGTCAGGTAAGGATTGAGGTGTCTTTTTCATGGCCGCTATTGTAACGGCCAATCGGGCTAAGTGCTTGGTAAGATTTAGATTGTTTTGGATGCGATCACAAGGATTTATAGCCGATCGGCATATCAGCCCACACTTTGGTAATGCAGTGGCTGATGCGCGGTGATTTTTTGAATATCGACACCTTGCAACAACCAATGCCACTGCTGCTCGCTAATGGCTAACACTTTACCTGGCATTTGCCGTGGCCAGCGAAACTTGTCTTTTTCAAGCCGTTTGTACCACAGGCAAAAGCCGGTGCTATCCCAGTACAGCACTTTTAACCGGGTGCGCTGCTGATTGCAGAACACAAACAGTGCGCCACTAAAAGGCGAGAGCTGCATCTCTTGCTCGACCAGCAACGATAAGCCATTAATGGATTTACGAAAGTCGACTGGCTGTTTATGCAAATAGACCTTGGGCACATCGAGGAACATTTTCATTATCAAAGCGCTCTTAGCAAGGCCGCTAACCACAGGGCATCGGTGCCGGCTGGAAACTGCAATTCCACATCACGCTTACGGAGTAAAATGGATTGATTCAGCTGCAAGCCCTGTGGCGTGAGCTCAACAAAGCCACCGTCATCATCCTGAAACGCCAGCAACTGACGCTTGCGATAACTAAAATACGTAGGAATGATGCCCTGGCGTTTTGCAAATTCAGTTTGGGTGAGACCACTTTGGGCTTGCTCGGCAAACAAGGCCAGCCATTGTTCTTTGGTGCGGTGCATGATGATTACCCTGACAGTTGATAGTGGCAGTCAGGGTAAAGTTGATCAGTTAGGATTGGAATGTGTGGTTGGCGTTACGCTTACGCAATGACCTCTAATACACCACGCATTTGGAGATGGAATGGTTGAAAACCGCCATTGGTCATCATACTTTTGGAAGTCGAGATCGCTTTGAAGCTGCGTTGATTGCTCTCCACAACTTTTATATCCCTCACCAAGCATGCGCCCAGTAACATCATGCAAAGAGCGTTGCATGTTGTTCAAAAATCCTGGAGATATCCTTTTTCCAGACGCTGTCATGTTGTTAACTGTAGAATTAAATTGATTGATAATTGCAGAAACATCCTCTGGGCTCAGACCTAAACTATCCACAAGACGGATTGGATTGCTAAACACATACCCATAAGTATTCAACCCACCCGCCAAGCCAATCGGGTCGCTCTGCAAATACCGGCCTAAGGTCGCATCATAATCCCGGAAGTAGTTATACCAGCTTTGCTTTTCACTGTCCCAGTATTGACCTGGACAACCTCGCCCGGAGCGTTTTCATTCACACCATCCCTGGTGTTCACCGTAGGCAGCTTACCTGCTGCGCAAAACGGCTCTCCTGCCGTTTTGTGAACATGCGCAGCATGGCCCGACAGGGCGTAGGGCAGGAAGCCCGCAGTCAAGCCGATATTAAACTCGCCAATGCTAGTGGTTAACACCGAACGGTCAAACGCCTCCAGCTTGGCCCGCCAAACTACGCCTTTGCCTTGGTTGGTAATCACCTCTGGCCGAGCTAAGTAGGCGAGCCGCAATATGCAAGATACGACCTCTATAGCTCTGCTGTTGTGCGTGTACCCAATATATGTCGCAATTAATTCAGCACCCGTCGTTAATAGCATCAACTAGAATTTTAGGAGCTATCTTTTCTTCAAATTCAGCTTCAATTCTATTCTTAGTTGTTATTAGTGCATTACAGCTATATTTCTTAATGAGAATATCAACACCGTTATCATTCCTATAATATATCGCGTAAAACAGTGCGTTATTCCCGTATTTGTCTAATTTTTCAACATCGAGCTGAAAAACAGAAATAATTCTTAGCCGGACGGAGTTGAGGAGATCCTCATGTTCACGACCAAATGATTTATTTACAAAACGCTCAGGAGAAAAAATAAGCACATGTATATCAAAGATGGCTAGAACACATAATATCAAAGTATATTTATAGAAATTATTCATTTTCCCACTATCATTCACATCGTTCAGTAACTTTTAACTCTTTAAGATTTCCGTCTTTGTCGGTGAACCCTTTAACAGCGGCATAATGATCACCGTGCTTTTCTACATAGCTAAAAGAATGATCAGACGAATACAAATCAGTAGGTGCAGTAATTTCCGTCAATGATTTCGACACTGCAAAACCAGTTAAGCCCGATGTAGCTTTATAAACCCATCTATGTGGCGACAGTGATACCGCTAACAATGTTAAATCTATCATATCACTATGAACGCCTTGTCTATGGCTATTCAAATCGGTAGCCCTGTCACCTAAAGGACTTGCAGACTTATTTTGAATATCAGGTCCATATCTTTTGCCAGTACAACTGCACTCAGCTAACCCTTTAGGATCAAACTTATTTACCGGATTACCCCCAACATACCCATAAGTATTCAACCCACCCGCTAAACCTATCGGGTCGCTCTGCAGGAATCTGCCGGTGGTTGCATCATAATCCCGGAAATAGTTATACCAGCTTTGCTTTTCACTGTCCCAATACTGGCCCGGGAAGCCGATATTAAACTCGCCAATGCTGGTGGTTAACACCGAACGGTCAAACGCTTCCAGCCTTGCCCGCCATACCACGCCTTTGCTTTGGTTGGTAATCACCTCTGGCCGGCCCAGATGGTCGTTATGAACATAGTACAACTGGTTGTTGTTGATATACCCCACAACTTGGCCTTGGAAATAAATATATTGCTTGGCTGTGCCTTCTGCTAACAACTGCCCTGTTGGGCTGTAGATAAACCGCGTTTCAGTACTGCCGACTTTTTTATAAACCCGCTGGCCCAGCGCGTTGTATTTATAGTCGGTAGTACCGGCTTTTATCATGCGGTTGTCGGCGTTATATACATAACTAAAATTAATGCCGTTAAAGCGCTTTTCGTTAATAACATTACCATTTGAATCGTATCCTAAGTAAATAGCAGCGTTTGACCACTACAGGATTAGCGTTTAGTAGCTTAGCAATCACCACCAAATACTCGTCTCACATTACTAAACTGCTTCCTTCCATTTGGAAATGAGTAAGAGGCTGGTAACAACAAACCAAGCCACTCCAAAAAATATATCAACGCCCCCAAATACATAAGCTCTATGCAATACGACACAATTAAACAATACGAACGCTGTAAGTAAAAAGCACCTCCTTAATTTCAATGTTATCGCCTTAGTATTTTTCTCTTTAATATTTCTCTGTTTATACCCTAGTAGCCAATAAATAATAAGAGAGTAAATACCTAAAAGCAGCAATACGGAAGAAACATTATACTTATGACCAAAAATCAAGAAAAAAACAAAAAGCGTTATAAAAATAAATAATAATAGCTTCATGTTAATCCTCAGAGCATCGTCTTAGAAATACAGTAAGTTCTCATCCAAACATCAGCATAAGTTCCTGCTATAGTTGAAACTGTAAGAAACCTACCAGCGACTTTTAGTCCGTTTTGTACAGTAGAACTTCGGATGAAATTTTTATTAGGATACTCAATCCCGTTTATTGACCTTGGTCCGTTTTCCCACCCTTTTGAATTAACGTCAATTTGTCTACTTTTTACTCCATCACTGTACAACCAAGAGCTTGCAGCACCTAAAGCGGCATAACCATTATTGCTTCCACCTAACTCAAGCAAGCTGGTTGATCCAATGAATAAATTTCCACTTTCGCCCATGCTTTTTTTAAAATCGTTCATGCAATCTTCAAAGGGATTTTTCTTTTCACATAAACCATCAGGGTCGATTCTGGAGATGGGATTACCACTTACATACCCATAAGTATTCAACCCGCCCGCCAAACCAATCGGGTCGCTCTGCAAATACCGGCCCAAGGTCGCATCATAATCCCGGAAATAGTTATACCAGCTTTGTTTTTCACTGTCCCAATACTGACCGGGGAATCCTATATTGAACTCGCCAATGCTGGTAGTAAGTACAGAGCGGTCAAATGCCTCCAACTTAGCCCGCCATACCACGCCTTTGCTTTGGTTGGTTATCACCTCTGGCCGGCCCAGGTGGTCGTTATGAACATAGTACAACTGGTTGTTGTTGATATACCCCACAACTTGGCCCTGGAAATAAATATATTGCTTGGCTGTGCCTTCTGCTAACAACTGCCCTGTTGGGCTGTAGATAAACCGCGTTTCAGTACTGCCGACTTTTTTATACACCCGCTGGCCCAGCGCGTTGTATTTATAGTCGGTAGTACCGGCTTTTATCATCCGGTTGTCGCTGTTGTACACATAGCCAAAGTTACTACCATCAAAGCGCTTTTCATTTGTTACGTTGCCGCTGGCATCGTAAGTAAATACCCGCGTCTGGCTACCACGGGTTCCCTGATTAAGCCAGTTAGAGCTGGTGTTAATGCTGTAACTCTCCGCAATAGCGCCACTGCGGGCAGTACGGTTGCCTAAATCGTCATAACTAAAGCTGTGATTACCCAAACCCGTGATGGTGATTCCGGTTAAGCGGTTCAGTTTGTCATAAGTAAAGTTTTGGTGTATGACGTATTGAAGTTGTTTTAGTCATGGTTTTATATACGCATCAATTGAAAGAGTCACGGCCCCTTTTCAGGCCCATGACTTCGATTTGCTTACCATTCCTTGTCTGGCGCCTGATGGTAACGTGAACTTAAAGCCCAAACTAAAAACATAACACCTAATCCTATAATCGAAAAATTGAACACAACATCTTTGGCCCCACTCATAATAGGGTTAATAAGCCAGTAAACGCCAAGCACTACAAATGCTAATCCTAAGATAGCCCCAACAATCCTGATAAAAGTCCTTATGGTTTTCATGAACTCTCCAGCATACAGTAGACGTTAGCGCCAGCAACAAAACCTGCTGAGAAAGCTCCTACTAAACTTACTCCTTTGGTAGTGTTCTTTAATCGATTAACAGACCTCAATATTCTTTGCCCTTGTTGGTATTGCTGGCGATTGCCGTATAGACCTCTAGTACCTTGTATCTTACCTGCATCGGCCACCTCATTACCAAAGTGTCCGAAGAAGAATTGAGCGGCTGTTGGAATGTTGAAAATACTTGCAGTTTTCGCTGTTTCATAGGTTGAGCCGTAGTTTTTATCCAAGCACTGTTTAATGCAATCTTCATCATTAACTTTGCAGTCCTTCAATCCAAACATGTCATAATTTGTTATCGGATTTGAAGATGCATAAGCATAAGTATTCAACCCACCCGCTAACCCTATCGGATCTGACTGCAGGTATCTGCCCAAGGTCGCATCATAATCCCGGAAATAGTTATACCAGCTTTGCTTTTCGGCATCCCAGTATTGACCTGGACAAAATCGTCAAGAGCGATTTTGAACATGCTCAGCATGGCCCGTTAGGGCGGAGGGCAGGAAGCCCGTAGTCAAACCAATATTGAAATCACCAATACTTGTACTTAACACAGTACGGTCAAACGCCTCCAACTTAGCCCGCAAAACTACCGCTTTGCTCTGGTTGGTAGTCACTCATTTACCAAGCCCAGCAATTGACGAAGAGAGGGCTGCTCAGGGTAACGAATGTCATATATCAAAAATGCGCCATTAATGGGCTTACCAATGTACAACAAACATTTACGATCACCAGAGTAAACTTCAAAACACACAACCGCTTCAGACTCCTCACCTCCAGTCTGAACAGTTAATCCACTAGCGCTTGGGTCTTGGGAGTCGAACAAAATGTCGAAGTCTAAGACGCCAGTATCCCCCCGCTTAACCTTACATTGCGTATCATTCCAGATAGCCTTAGCTAAGTCTGGTACAAAGAATTCTTCTAGTTCCTTTCTGCTAGCATGTGTCAATGGTGCAGCATCTGTAAGCGGTGAAGGTGAAAAAAGCACTACCCAGGCATACTTCTTGTAAAGTCCAGACACCAGGTTTGTCAGGTCAGTTTTATCTGAGCTAGCATTGGCACCGCCCCCCCCTTGCAGCAGCAATAAGTAGCCAAAAATAGCAATAGCTCTTCTATTCACTTTATACAGTCTCTTCGATTAGCGACTTGCCAAGAAAAATAAACATAATGATTGTCCGACCATGACGGTGCAACGGCACGCATTCCAAATTAACATCAATGGCGCCCTCTCTGCCATTACTAAAGCCAGAACAGTTAGTAAGATATAACAAAAAACCCGGCACTAAGGCCTGTCTCTTATACACAAATCCCCCGGTTTTTACTGGGGGATTTTTTGAACTCTCCGCACGCTTTCCGATCAGATCTTTCACTTAATCTAAAGGTGAATACTGATGAACAATGCACAATGGGCAAAAAGTACTTTTGGTCAGGCCGACTTAGGGGATCCCCGCCGAACCACACGTCTGGTAAAGTTAGCGGAAACCTTAGCAAACGATCCAGGAAAGCCATTCGTGTCTATTACACAATCCCCCGCCGATATGGAAGGCGCTTATCGTTTTATCCGTAATGAGCACGTCAATGCTGACGCGATAGCAAAAGCAGGCTATCTGGTCACAGCAGCGCAAGCCGCCAAACATAATTTATTACTGGCTTTAGAGGATACCACTGCCATCACTTACAGCCATCGTTCCGTGCGAGATGAGCTTGGTCATGTCAATCAAGGAAATAACTATCGGGGCATACTTGCGCACAGCGTTTTGTTATTCGCTCCTGAGCAACAAGAGCTTGTTGGATTAATTGAACAATCCCGCTGGACACGGGATATCAGCACGCGCGGAAAGAAACATGTGCGAACACAAACACCTTATGAAGAGAAAGAAAGCTTCAAGTGGCAGTCTGCTTCGGTCAATCTATCGGCACGATTAGGCGCTAAAATGGCCGATGTGATATCCGTCTGCGACCGCGAAGCTGATATCTATGAGTACTTGCAGTATAAGCTCTCAAAGCAACATCGCTTCGTGGTTCGTTCCATGCAGAGTCGCCATATTGAGCAGTCTGAACAGAAGCTCTACGACTATGCTGCAGGTCTTGAAAGCGCCGGACAAAAGCAAATCCATATAGCGCAAAAAGGTGGACGTAAAGCACGTACAGCAACAGTAGACATTGTCTTTGCGCCAGTCACGTTGCAAGTGCCGGCAAATAAGCGTGGCGAATCACTATCGCTTTATTATGTCGGGTGCGAAGAGCGAGCCGATGACAAAAACGCGTTAAATTGGCATTTGCTGACTACCGAACCAGTCCAGAGCAAAGCAGATGCACTGAACATCATCCGTTATTACGAGCATCGCTGGTTAGTAGAAGAATATCACAAAGCCTGGAAAACGGATGGTACAGATATTGAGAATGCCCGCTTACAAAGTAAAGATAACATTGAGCGGCTTGTGACCATCAGCGCCTTTATTGCTGTAAGAATAGTGCAGCTGAAGTTTGCGCGCGAACAACCAGACGAGATAAGTTGTGAACAGGTGCTGTCGCCAAAAGCCTGGAAATTGTTATGGATAAAACGGGTCAGCAGGACCTTACCTGACACCGTCCCCTCGATGAAGTGGGCTTATACCGAGCTTGCAAAGCTCGGTGGGTGGAAAGATACAAAACAAACCGGCAAGGCCTCGGTCAAGGTATTGTGGCAAGGATGGTTCAAACTACAAACCATCCTTGAAGGTTATGACCTAGCAAAGTCTCTTGAGGCTGACTTGTGATCAAGAGACAGGCACTAAGGCCGGGTTGGATGCGTGAACCGCTTCGCTTAGAAAGCGTAGGAGAAGCTGGTATAGAAGAAACGGCCGATATTATTGTACAGACCGGTTTCTGCAGTAGTGCCTAAAGCCACACCCGGCAGATCACGGTTAAACAGGTTATCAACGCCGAATGCCAGTTTAACGCCGCTGGCGAAGTCGTAACCCAGGCGGATATCGGTTACGAAATAACTACCGTAACTCATAATATCGCTTGGGTCCGGGTTCTGTGCCAGTGACTGGTTGGTGAACAGTGATACCGCATCGATATAGCGGGTTTTAAAGCCAGCTGTCCAGGCGTCATAGCGATAATTCACGCTCAGGTTGGCTTGCCAGGTCGCGTCACCGGCCACACCGGCGTTTTCAATATATTCGTTCGGGAAACTCTGGAACGAATAGGTTTTACGCGATTCCAGCCAGGTACCAATTAACTTGGTATTAAAGCGACCGCCCAGGGCGTCAAAGTCATAACCAAATTCAAAATCGATACCGCTGGCGGTTTGTGCCGCCACGTTTTGCACTACTGAGGTAATTAAGCGCAGCGTCTGGGTTTGCGGGTTACGCTGTACCAGATTACAGAACTGCATATTCGGGCCACTGGCTGAATCGACACAGCGGTTCAGAATATTTTGTGCAGAAATCGCAGCAATAGCGTCGTCAATTTCAATCGACCAGTAATCAACGGTCATGCTAAAGCCGCGGATAAAATCTGGCTGGTAAACAAAACCAACAGTGTAACTATCTGATTTTTCAGCACGCAGATCCGGGTTACCGCCGCTTAAACCTTCCACTGTCGCTGCTGGGTTGTTCAGTTGGAAGTCTGGGGCAATACCAATGGCCGCACAGTTATTTACCCGTGCCTGACTCTGACGCTCGGTGGTGGCGCACGGATCTGTTACCCGGAAGAAGGTTTGGTTTTGCGGGCCAAACAGTTCGCTGATATTCGGTGCCCGCAGCGCTTCAGAGTAAGTGGCACGGATCCGGAACTCGCTATTCAGGCTCCAGTCCAGGCCAGTTTTCCAACTGGTGGCATCACCGATGGTGCTGTAATTGGCATAACGCACCGCGGCATCAAATACCAAATCCTGAATCAGTGGCAGATCAGATAGTAAAGGTACCGACACTTCGGTAAAGGCTTCTTTTACATCGAACTCACCACGCATATATTGCAGAGAATTCAGGAAGGTAGCACCAGTAGCGGCAAAGCGATCCGGTACAGATTCACTTTGTTCTTTACGGTATTCAGCACCGGCTGAGAAACCGACCATACCGGCAGGTAATTCGAACAGACCGCTGTTGTTAACGCTGGCATTTGCCACTTGCTGGCGGATGGTGCTGTGGCTGTAAGAGGTGGTATTAAACCAGTTACGGGCCGCTTCATTAATGGCGTTGTCGCCAAACAGGCTGGTTGGTGCACAGCCATTGGCGCGGGCAGTGGCGTCACGACACACAATACGGCCATTAGCATCAACTACGGCATCAACTGACTGGGCGAAGTTGGTGCGGATCAGGTTGTTATAGTTAACCTGCTCCAGCTTGGTTTCGCCATGGGTAACATAGGCTTCAAAGCCCCAGTCTGCCGACAGCTCACCCTGCGCACCTGCAACAAAGCGTGATGTAGTACGGGTATTTTGTTCAAAGCGACGGCCAGCATCTTTTTGGAAGCGGTGGATACGGATCGAATCCAGGTTGTTGGCGTCCATCAACGCTGCCATGCTGTCATCCAGGTAGGCGTTATCGCGCATAATGCGGATCGCTGAGCTATATTCAAAAAACGATGGCTGACCTTCGTTACTGCCTTTGCTGCGTACATATTTGCCTTCGGCAAACAGGTTGATGCTGTCGGTCAGGTCAAAATTGGCTTTCATATTCAGGTTCTGGCGGTTAAAGCTTGGCTGCAGATCCTGATACTGCCGCAGATCTAAAAATTCACAATTGCTGCAGTGTTCAATATTGCCATAGGTGGTACCCAGGTTCTGCAGGCGCACGCTGCCGTCCTGGTTAAAGATGTACCATTTGCCATTTAAATTAAAGTTACCGGCAGTTGAGCTGTCATACCAGCCGGCATTAGCAACAGTGATCCGATCCGGAATACCATCGTGAATAGTAACGCCGTTGCTATCACGAACATCACGGTCAGCCGGGTTAGCGACAGCCATATAAGAGGTGCGGGTTTGCCGGCGGTCAGTGGCGTTCATCCCTTCCTGGCCAGAAAACTCAGCAGCTACTGCGAAGTTACCACGGCCAGCAGCAAAGTCGGTACCAAAGGATAATAAGGCTTTATGGTTATCGTACGGGTTATCCTGAGCAAAACCACGGCTTAGTACCAGATCGAACCCCTGGATGTCTTTTTTCAGTTTAAAGTTTACTACGCCGGTTACCGCATCGGCACCATATACAGCTGAGGCACCACCGGTAATAATTTCCACCGAGTCTAACCAGGCAGTAGGAATGCTGTTGGTATCGACCGCAGCACTACCGGCACTGCTGGCAACATGACGACGGCCATCAACCAGCACCAGCGTACGGGAAGCGCCCATGCCGCGTAAATCCAGTAAACTTAAGCCGGCAGTACCGATAAAGCGGCCTGCGTTAGCCAGTGAATAAGTGGCGGCCAGTGACGGTAATTCTTTTAACACTTCACCAATATTCATGGCGCCGGTTTCCACCAGATCACGACCGGAAATCACCGTTACCGGTGACGGGGCTATAGCGCCTTCACGCAGAATGCGCGAACCGGTAACCTGAATGCGCTCGGTTGCCGCCTGCGGGCTTTCTTCTGCCACAACCCACTGTGGACTGGCTGCAGCAACGGCAGCGGCCACCACACTTAAACGCAAAGAATTCACTTTGGATAACGATACAGACATGCTTGCTCCTGAATAAAACAGCCAGTGGCTGATACAACTCAGCAGTACCAGTGCCGGCACTGCTGCAGAGGGCGCGCATTGTAGGGAATTGTGGTGAAATCGCCAGCAAAAACCGCCTGAAAAATACCGATCGGTGAGTATTTATGCAGTTCCTGAATAAGAAAAAACCAAGCTGGCCGCTTTTAGAGCAGATTTAGACTGCACTAATGCAGGCCAGTCACCGCCAGCTCAGGCCAAAGAATCGCATAGTTATGCAATTCTATATGGCCGCATGAAAGCGCTGAAAAGCCGCCTGCAAATCGTCGATTAAATCCTCCGGATCTTCCAGGCCGATATGCAGCCGGATCAAGGGCCCACTATAGGGCCAGTGGCTGGCCTGACGCAGCGCCTGCACATTGAGGGTTGCCGTAATCAGGCTTTCATAACCGCCCCAGGAAAAGCCCATTTTAAAATGCTGCATTCCTTCGATAAAGGCTTCCACTTGTTTTAATGAGCCTTGGCTCAACACGAAAGAAAACAAGCCATTGCTACCGCTAAAATCACGTTTAAACTGCTGATGACCTGGGTGGTCGGCAAAAGCCGGATGCCGCACCGTCGCCACCTCGGGTCGCTGTGCTAACCACTGCGCCACCTGCAACGCATTTTGTTCATGCTGCTTTAACCGCACCCCTAAGGTGCGCAAACCACGGCTGGCAGCATAGACATCATCGGCTGAAGCACAGTAGCCCATTAAATAGCTATGCTCGCGCAGTTGTGGCCAGTATTGCTCAGTGGCACTGGCCGTACCGAGCATCACATCAGAGTGACCGATAATATACTTGGTCGCCGCCTGAATTGAGATATCCACGCCCAGTTCAAAGGGCTTACACAAAATCGGTGAGGCCCAGGTATTATCCAGTACCGTAATGATTTGCTGCGCCCGCGCCACCGCGCAAATGGCGGGTATATCCTGCACTTCCATTGTCAGCGAACCAGGCGATTCCAGAAAGATCATCCGGGTATTGGGTTTGATCAGCGCCGCGATACCGGCACCGATCAGCGGGTCATAATAGGTGGTTTCAATCCCTAAACCTGCCAGCAGCTTATCGCACAGCGCCCGGGTCGGTTCATAGACACTGTCAACCATCAACAGGTGATCGCCTTGCTTTAAAAAGGCCAACAAGGCACCGCTAACCGCCGCCGCGCCACAGGGATAGAGTGCACAGCCGGCACCGCCTTCCAGTTCACACATGGCTTCCTGAAACGCAAAATGGGTTTGGGTGCCGCGACGGCCATAATAGGGTACCCGGTTACCGCGCTGCTTGGTGGCCTCTCGCAGCTCTTGCATCGTGTCAAATACAATGGTCGACGCCCGCACCAGCGGTGGGTTGACCGCACTACCCGTCCATTGCTTGCTGCGGCCGGCATGAATTAATCGGGTATTTTTTTTCATCTTAGTGCTCCAATTCGACCAAAGTGGCGTAGTAAAGACATCTGGAAGTCTGTATACTTTAAGTTACCGACATCCTAAGTCATAATTTTGTCAACGTCACGCTATCTTTAATTGTGGTACTGGTTTGACACCAGGTTATTGAGGTTCTAGCTTTAATAAATATAACAAGGAGATAACACCTATGCATAGCTTCAAGCCCCATCCTCTTGCGTTAGCCGTGACGCTGGTGCTTTCCAGCCCACTCGCTCTGGCTCAACAAAGCAGCAATACTGAAACCGAAGAAAAGGCCGAACGTATTGAGCAAATCGTAGTAACCGGTACCCGCGTAGCGGGCCGTTCGGTATCAGATACGGCAGTGCCAATTGATGTTGTCAGCGCCGAAAGCCTGACCCGCGCCGGCTCCACTGAACTAAACCAGGTGCTGTCTACTGCTTTACCTTCATTTAACTTCCCACGTCCCGGCCTGGCTGACGGCACCGATACGGTGCGCCCGGCAACCTTACGTGGCTTAGGGCCAGACCAGTCTCTGGTATTAGTTAACTCCAAACGCCGGCATGCTGCAGCCCTGGTTAACGTTAATGGAACTGTGGGGCGTGGTTCATCGGCGGTGGATTTAAATACTATTCCAACCGCTGCTATCAATTCGGTTGAAGTCTTGCGTGACGGCGCCTCAGCCCAATATGGCTCAGATGCAATCGCCGGGGTACTCAACGTGCGGCTGCGCGAAGCCAGTGAAGGCGGTAACTTTACCAGCTCCTATGCCTGGCGCGATACCAGTTACACTGTACCCACTACCCCGGTAGTTGCCGGTGCCACCTGGAGCGCGCCCAGTACCATTCGCCGCAGCCGGGTAGATGGAGAAACGCTGACGTTAAGCGGCTGGCGTGGCTTTGAGCTGGGTAATAACGGCTTTCTGACCATCTCCGCTGAATATAAAGATGCTGAACGCACTGAACGCGGCGGTTGGGATCACCGCCAGCAATACAACAGAGTTAATGGTGAGTTTGACCCGCGCGAGACCTTCGCAAATCGCTTTAATGCCTGGTACGGTGAACCAGAGTTGGAGCAGTTTACTTTGTTTGCCAATGCCGGAAAAACGCTGGAAAATGGTAAGGTGTATGGCTGGCTAAGCTATCAGGATCGCGAAGCACGCTCCGCCGGTTTCTTCCGTACACCGAATGACGCGCGTAACGTACCTGAAGTTCATCCAGATGGCTTCCTGCCAATTATTGCCCCTGATGTTACTGACGCCAGTGCAGCAGTGGGCTACGAGTTTGATGTTGGTGAATGGACAGTAGATACCTCGCTGGTCTGGGGGCAAAACCGCATGGCCTTTACTATTGAGAATACGCTCAATCGTTCTATCGGCCCTTCAAGTAAAACCGAATTTGACGCCGGTGGCTATCGTTATGGTCAGGCAGTATTTAACCTGTCGGGTGTGCGCTCCTTTAACGTTGATGGTTTAGCCTCACCGCTTAACCTGGCCACTGGTGTAGAAATGCGCCGTGAGCGTTACAGCATTTTTGCCGGTGAGCCGGATTCCTGGCGTAATGGTGGCGTACTGTTAAACGGTGCACCAACTGCTTCGGGTGCTCAGGTTTTCCCGGGCTTCCGTCCCTCCAACGAAGTACGGGAAACTCGTCGCGCCATTGGTGTTTATGTCGATCTGGAAGCTAACCTGACCGACAATATGCTTGGCTCCGTAGCCTTACGCGCGGAGGATTACTCAGACTTTGGCAGCAATATCACCGGTAAAGCCGCCTTGCGTTACGACTTCACCGACACCTTTGCGGTGCGGGGTTCAGTACAAAATGGTTTCCGTGCGCCTTCACTGCAGCAACAGAACTTTACCGCTACCTCTACCAACTTTATCAACGGCATTCCGTTTGATATTACCACCTTCCCGGTGAATGATCCGGTAGCTCAGGCGCTGGGTGCCAAAGCCCTGGATGCAGAAGAGTCGGTAAACTACTCACTGGGTACCGTATTCCGTATCGGTTCGGTGTCTATCACTATCGACGGTTACCGTATTGATATTGACGATCGGATTGTGCTGTCCGAAAACCTGACCCAGAATAACGTGCGCGATTATCTAACGGCGCAGGGCTTTGTCGGTATTGGTGGCGGCCGCTTCTTTATTAACGGCGTCGACACCGAGACCAAGGGTGTGGATGTGGTCATTAACTGGACCTTACCCACCGATAAGCTCGGCTTATTCGACTTCACTTTGGTAGGTAACTACAATGAAACCAAGGTGAAATCGGTGCCGGCGACCTCACAGCTTTCCGCACTGAATCCGGCGCCAACCCTGTTTGGTCGGGTGAATGTGCTGACCTTTGAGAAAGGTACGCCAAAAGATAAAATTGGTGCCACGGTAAACTGGAGCTTTGATAGTTTAAGCGCGACCTTAAAGGCTACCCGCTATGGTGAGGTGTTAGCGCCGGGCACCACTGCAGCCACCGACTTTGTGTTAACACCTAAAACACTGGTTGATCTGGAAGCCCGCTACGAGTTTAACGATAACTGGACGGTAGCCTTTGGCGCCGACAATATCTTTGACCAGTATCCGGATGCATTCCCAATCAATCTGAATACCACAGGCGCCACCTCGTTTTCGAACTACTCACCGTTTGGACGTTCTGGCCGCTTGTTCTATGGCCGAGTGGCGTATAATTTCTAATTTAAAGCTGTAAATGCTAAAGGCGCCGCAAGGCGCCTCAGATTAATGACAAACCCCGGTTTTTTGGCCGGGGTTTGTGTTTTCTGGATTCTGATCTTTTTTGATCTGTGTTTTCTGCTTTCTTTTATTAAATCTGGCAG
>NZ_AHTH01000027.1 GCF_000245735.1 Alishewanella jeotgali KCTC 22429 | reverse complement strand
AGCATGGGCGCATTCTTGGAGGTGCAAGTCCTCCCATAAGCTGGCTACAGCGAATGAAGTGAAGCGCAACTGCAGAACGGCGACGGACTGTGGGGAGGAAGCGTGGAGCGAAACTGCGAGCCGATGAACAAGAATCGGATATGAGGCGTGACTGAGCAGGGCGAGCAGGCATAATTCTGCGAAGCTCTTGTAGCCAAAGCTTTGTGACGTAAATCCGGCGGTTGTGCAGTGAAGGAATGCGTTCTTACCTGGGGAGATCTCGCCTCATGCCTGAAAGGGCGACGTAGTGATACGGAGCGAGAAGTCAGCAGAGGCCGTAGTAGTGGATAACACGAAGGGCCGAACGAGAAGGAGTGTGAAACGCGTTGTTGATGAATAACGTCATGCATCAGATGTCCAAAGAGTTGGAGCGAGGTAAGCAAAAGCAAGGTGAAGCCTTGTTGATGCCTACCCGTGATGAAACGGTATTCCCGCAACAACAGTTCAAACACACAGGGCAAAGCTTGCTTGAGCAGGCGCTTGCGAGGGAGAACATGCGCTTAGCGTGGCAACGCATTAAAGCGAACAAAGGTAGCGCCGGAGTAGATGGTCTGACGATAGCACAGACGGCAGAGCACCTTAAGGTGCAGTGGCCGGCTATCAAAGCGCAGCTGCTAAACGGCAGTTATCGTCCACAACCGGTACGCCGGGTCGGTATCCCGAAGAGTGATGGCACCGAGCGCGAGCTGGGTGTCCCAACGGTGACGGACCGACTCATCCAACAAGCGTTACTTCAGGTACTGCAACCGAAACTGGACCCACAGTTCAGTGAGCACAGTTATGGCTTCAGACCTGGCAGACGGGCCCAGAGCGCGGTATTAGCCGCGCAACGTTATGTGCAGGAAGGCTACCAGATAGTCGTTGATGTTGACTTGTCGAAGTTCTTTGACCGGGTGAACCATGACATTCTGATGGACCGACTGAGCAAACGGCTGGACGATAAAAGCGTACTGCATCTTATCCGGGCTTATCTGAACGCCGGCATCATGGCTAATGGCGTGGTGATAACGCGCCAAGAAGGCACACCACAAGGTGGACCGCTCTCGCCGTTGTTGGCGAATGTGCTACTGGATGAGGTTGATAAAGCCTTAGAGCAACGCGGCTATCGGTTCGCCCGTTATGCAGACGACTGCAATGTGTATGTCCGCAGTCAGAAAGCGGGAGAGCGGGTGATGGCGTGGCTGCGCAGGCTTTATGCGAAACTGCGTTTGCAAGTGAATGAAAGCAAAAGTGCGGTAGGCAGCGTGTTTGGCCGAAAATTCTTAGGGTACAGCCTGTGGCGAACCCGAAGAGGCGAGGTTAAACGCGCGGTATCTGAAGCGGCACTGATGCGTTTCAAAACACGGGTAAAGCAGTTAACACGCCGACAGACAGGGCGCAGCCTAAGTGAAGTCATTGCTGGGTTACGTCGCTATATGCTGGGTTGGAAAGGCTACTTCGGGTTATCCCAAACGCCTTACATCTGGCAGAGGTTAGATGAATGGATAAGACATCGTCTGAGGGCTATACAGCTAAAGCAGTGGCGGCATGGCAAACGCGCCTATGACATGGTGCGCAAGCTTGGCGGCTCAGAGAGTGTCGCCAAACGGATTGCCGGAAACTGCCGCAGCTGGTGGCGAAACAGCCAGATGTTACTCCATACGGTACTGACGATAAGCTACTTCGACAGGCAAGGCTTGGTGCGACTCTCCTGACCTCAACTTCTCGAACCGCCCGGTGCGGACCCGCATGCCGGGTGGTGTGGCAGGGGCCAGTCAGTTACTATGACTGCCCCTATGCCGATTGCCTGTTTTACTGCCGCCGAAAGCGCATATCACGATAGCTATGCCGCTCACCCGGCTCGACCGCATAGGGCTCCAGCGTAAAGCCGGTGACCTGACGGCGGTTATTCAACTGAAAGTGGATTAACGCCGGCCCGGCAACATTAGGATCAGTCCAGCGCACGATAAAGCTATGATCGGCAAAAGGTTCCAGCCGGCCTTGCAGATTAATCATCCGCGCCGATTGCAGACTTAACCCCTGCTCATCCTGAGCAATCAGCATGCCACCAAACCAGTTATCGTTATAGTTGCCAGCATACTCCTGCAGCGCCAGCAGTACCTCGCCGGTACCAACAGGTTGTGCCGCGGCCGGCCGACCCGCCGCCCGCTGTTGCTGCGCGGCATAAAACGCCACCCAGTCCTGTTGCTGGTCAGGCGCCAGATAATGCTTTAACAGGCTTTGCACCACCGCCTGACGCGCACCACTATTCGAACCATTGTTCAGCACCACAAAACCCAGTTGCTGCTCCGGCACCAATACCAGATGCGCCTGAAAACCAGACAAGGTGCCGGTATGATGTACCACTTTAACGCCATGCATATCAGCCATGCGCCAGCCCAGACCATAGGCGGCAAAATTAACCTGATCCAGCTCGCGGTCATTGCTGCCCACCGCCATCAGGGTTTGCGGCGCCCACATTTGCAGCAACTGCGTCTGACTAAAGGGCGCGTTCGCAGCAGCCTTACCCTGATACTGCGCCAGTAAAAACTGCAACCAGGGCACCAGATCGCTGGCGCGGCAAACAATACCGCCGGCGGCGGCCGACATCAGCATCTTGCCGTCAATGGCATTACGCGGGATCGTGACAAAGCCTTCTTCGGCGCTAAAGCGATATGGCTGAGCGACGTTTTCTAAGAGGTTAGCTGGCTGTTCTCCGGCAAAACACTGCATATTTAACGGCGCAAAAATGCGTTTGGCGACAAAATCCTGCCAGGGTTCGCCAGCCACTTTCGCCACCAGCTCGGCAGCCGTAATATAGAGCACATTGCTGTACGCATACTGAGTCCGGAAGCTACTGACCGGCGTCAGATAACGCAGATTATGCACCACTTCTTCGCGGCTAAAGCCACTGGGCTCAGGCCAAATCATGCTGTCGCCGGCAGCCCCGGCCAGGCCGCTGCGCTGGCTTAACAGATCACGAATGGTAAATTCAGCTGTTACCCAGGGATCCTGCAGCCGAAACTGCGGTAAATACTGCACCACCTTGTCATCCCAGCTCAGCTTGCCCTCATCGACCAGAATCGCCACTGAAGCGGCAGTAAAGGCCTTACTGACCGACGCCAGCCGAAAATAGGTGTCACTATCGACCAGGGCGCCCGTTGCCAGATCGCGCTCACCGAAGCCCGCCAGATGCAACACCTGACCATCCTTTACCACCGCGATGGCCATACCGGGTGTATCAAACTGCTGCAACGCCGCCGGCACCAGCTGCGCCAGATCTGGCAGCGCGGCTGGCGGGTTGGTATTGGCCCAAACGCCAACACTGCCGGCAAAACCAAGTACACAAAGCAAATAGCGTATTGTCATTCTGCTGTCCTTTAAACTTGTGGTCTGAGCAAGGTCATTTTCTGGCTGGCACTGAGCGTAAAGTACTCGCCCGGGCCACCGCCGCGCAACAGTGGATCGGCCGCCAGCGTATCAAAGACGCCATTAACCAGCAGTTGCGGTGCAATATGCACCCCTATTACTTCGCCTAACACCAGCCAGGTGGGCAACTCGCGACCATCGGCGGCCTTGAGTGGCAACAACTGGCTGAGTTTACATTCAAAGCGTACCAGGCTTTCTGCGACCTGCGGCGGCCGGACTAAACGCGACGCAGCCATCGTCAGGCCAGCCAGTTCAAACTCGTTGACCTCAGCCGGCACTGTCGCACTGGTTTGATTCATCGCCGCCGCCAGCGGCCGGCTAACCAGATTCCAGCAAAACTCGCCGCTTTGCTGGATATTCTGTACCGAATCTTTCCAGCCGGTGCTGGCAAAGCCAATAATCGGTGGGCTGTAATTAAACAGATTAAAAAAGCTGTACGGCGCCAGATTAACCTGCCCCGCCGCGCTGATACTGGAAATCCAGCCAATCGGCCGCGGGGCAATAATGCTGTTTAGCGGATCATGGGCCAGGCCATGACCCTGTGCCGGTTGATAAAAATGCACGCTTATTATACTCCTACTCTACCTTTGCCGTTAGCCCACTACTGATGGCCGCAGCCTGCTTGTGTTTAGCCTGCCAGTAAATTAGCTTAAGTGCCAGTGTTGTTCGATTGAGAGCCGTGCCGATGCCTGATTTTCGCAGTGATACCGTAACCCGCCCCAGCCACGCCATGAAAGAGGCGATGTTTCACGCCGCGCTGGGCGATGATGTATTTAATGACGACCCCACGACGCTAGCCCTACAAGACTATGCCGCTAAGATGCTGGGTTTTGACGCAGCGCTGTTTGCACCGAGCGGCACCCAGACCAATCTGATTGCGCTGATGAGCCATTGCCAGCGCGGTGATGAAGCCATTGTCGGCCAGCAGTGGCACACCTATAAATGGGAAGGTGGCGGCATGGCGGTGCTGGGCTCGATTCAGCCGCAACCGCTGGCACTGCAGGATGATGGCACCCTGGCGCTGCAAGATATTCAGGATGCGATTAAACCAGACGACCCGCATTTTGCCCGTACCCGGCTGATTGTGATTGAGAATACTGTCGGTGGCAAAGTGCTGCCACTCAGTTATATGCAACAGGTCGCCGCCTTAGCCAAAGCGAATAACTTACAATGCCATATTGATGGTGCCCGGCTATTTAATGCGGCGGTCGCACTGGCGCCTAATCATCAGCTTAGCCCGCAGGCGATGGCCCGGGCACTTTGCCAGGGTTATGACTCAGTCTCTATTTGTCTATCCAAAGGCCTGGGCGCACCGGTTGGCTCTTTGCTGTTAGGCTCTGCCGACTTTATTCAGCGTGCGCGGCGCATTCGCAAAATGCTGGGCGGCGGCATGCGACAGACCGGTGTGATTACTGCAGCCGGCCTGTATGCGCTGCAGCATAATATCGAGCGGCTGGCCGAGGATCACGCCAATGCCCGCTTGCTGGCGGAAGGCTTACAGGCATTAAGCCAGCAAGGCCGCTTTGCCGGCCAGCTCAAGGTATTGCCGGTACAAACCAATATCCTGTTTACTGAACTGCCGCTGGCGCTGGCCGATGCGTTACAGCACTTTTTGGCGCAGCATCAGGTTCAGCTAACCGCCAGTAACTACGCTAATGCCAGCAGTCAGTTCAAACGCATGCGCTGGGTGTGTCATTTGGATATCAGCCGCGGCGATATTGAGCAGACACTGGATTTATTAGCCAGGTTTGCGCATAGTGAAGCTTAACTATTTTGCCAGCCTTGACGCGGAGCCTGACCATGAAACTGACCTTTATTGCTGCTGCCTTATTTGCCGGTAGCCTGTTAAGCCTGAATAACAGCCATGCCGCCGAGGTGCTGCGCATCAGTCCGCAACTGGAGCAACAGGTGATCAGTTGGCGGCGCGATCTGCACCAGCATCCGGAACTGAGTAACCGCGAGTTCCGCACTGCTAAGGTGGTCGAAGATCATTTACGTAAACTGGGGCTGGAAGTACAAACCGGCATCGCCCATACCGGTGTCGTAGCCATTTTGGATAGCGGTAAACCGGGTCCGCTGCTGGCACTACGCGCCGATATGGATGCGCTGCCAGTCACGGAACTAACTGATCTGCCGTTTCGCTCGACCGCAAAAGGCGAATATCGCGGTAAAGAAGTGGGCGTGATGCATGCCTGCGGCCATGATTTACATGTCGCCATGCTGATGGGCGCCGCCGAATATCTGGTACAGCATAAAGCGCAGCTTACTGGTAAGGTGATGTTTATTTTCCAGCCGGCAGAAGAAGGCGCGCCAGCCGGTGAAGAAGGTGGCGCGGCACTGATGTTAAAGCAGGGCCTGTTTGCCAAACATAAACCTGAGGCGATCTTTGGTATTCATGTCTGGTCAGCGGCCAATACCGGTGTGGTGCAGTATCGCAAAGGGCCGCTAATGGCCTCGTCGGATCGCTTTGAAATCCGCGTTAAGGGTAAACAAACCCATGGTTCAGCGCCCTGGGGTGGTGTGGATCCTATCGTCGCGGCAGCACAGATTATCAATAACGTGCAAACCATTGTCAGCCGGCAGATTAATATTACCCGCGCCCCGGCGGTGCTGAGTTTTGGTATTGTTGAAGGCGGGGTGCGCAATAATATTATTCCGGATGAGGTCTATCTGGAAGGCACCATCCGCAACTTTGATATGGGTATCCGGCAGCAAATCTTTGGCCTGTTAAAGCAGGCGGCCGAAGCCAGTGCTGCCGCAACCGGCGCCACGGCCGAAGTTAAAATTGAAGAAGGTTACCCGGTTACCCTTAACGATGCCGCCCTGACCGCCCGCTCGCTGCCTATTTTGCAGCAAGTCGCCGGCCAGGATAAGGTGCTGGAAGGTCAGCTGGTCACCGGCGCCGAAGATTTCTCCTACTATGCGCTGGAAACGCCAGGCCTGTTTGTATTTTTGGGTATCACCCCGGAGGGCCAGGATCCAGCCACGGCGCCAGCCAACCACTCGCCCTACTTTTATGCCGATGAAAAGGCACTAAAAACCGGCACTGAAATGTTTATTAACTGGGTGTTACACTATTCATCCTGAACCTTACAAAAATTTACAACTCTGGCGTGGCGATTGCGCTACACTGCTGCCATCGCCACTGCCAGAGAGAACCCTACCGATGCGCCTTACTGCTACCTTATTGTTTAGCCTGAGCTGCTTTAGTCTGCAGGCCGAATTGCCACTGCAACAACAACTGGAAACCTTATGGCAGCAAGGCGCCTATGCCGAGGCAAAAAACCTGCTGACGCCTAAGGTGACGAAGAAAACCAAAGATGCCTTTTTACTGGCAGCGCTGGGCCGCACTGAGCTGGCCTTGGGTGAAGCCGAAGCGGCCACCGACTGGCTGGAAAGAGCCATTAAGCTTGACGGCACTAATGCCGAGTACCAGTTCTACTATGCTAACGCCAGCTGTAATACCGCCCAAAAGGTGAATATGTTAAGCGCCCTCGGTCATGCCAAACGCTGTGTCAAAGCCTATGAGACGGCCCATACACTGGCGCCAGCTGAACCAAAATATTTGCAGGCACTGGCGCAGTATTATGCCCAGGCACCGGGTGTTGCCGGCGGCGATAAAGCAAAAGCCATGGCGCTGGCCAAACAACTTACCGAGGTAAACCCGCTAAAAGGTCAGCTATTACAGCTGGAACTGTTACTGCGTGAGGATCCGGCGCAGGCCGAGGCCTTACTAGCAGCTAATCCCGAGTTACAGCAAAGACCCGAGCCCTATTTCTTACTGGGCGTAACCCAGGCAGCAAAGCGCGATTATCCGGCGGCGATAGGTCAGTTCCAGCGCGCCAGCGAACAGGAAGCGGCCGATAAGGATGCGCTACGCAGTAAACTGCTGGCGTTATATCAACTGGGCCGCGCTGCGGTGATTGGTAAAACAGCAACGGAGCAAGGCATCGGCGCCCTGCGCCAGTTTATCGCCGAGAGTAGCGAGCTGTTACCTGAATATCAGGATTGGGCACAGTTTCGCTTAGCTCAGCTTTATCTGGCCAACGAACAACGCCCGGACGCCGAAGCGCTGTTACGGCCGCTGCAAGCCAGCACCAAGGACGATAACCTGAAAACTGAAATTAAAAAGGTACTGTAATGCGGCCACCGGCCATGCAAGGCATTCACCATGTGGCGCTGATTTGCAGCGACTATAAGCGTAGTAAGCAGTTTTACAGCGAAACGCTCGGCCTGCCGATCCTGGCCGAGCACTACCGCGCAGCGCGCCAGTCCTGGAAGTTGGATTTACAGCTGCCAGATGGCAGTCAGCTGGAGTTATTTAGCTTTGTCGGCGCACCACCCCGCCCCAGCCGCCCGGAAGCACAGGGGCTGCGCCATCTTGCCTTTGCGGTAACAGACTTGGATGCCTGGCTGGCTTATTTACAGCAGCAAGGTGTTAGCACCGAGCCAGTACGGGTAGACGAATATACCGGCAAGCGCTTTACGTTTTTTCAGGATCCCGATGGCTTGCCGCTGGAGTTGTATCAGCGTTAACTGAAACGTCAAATGGCTCGCAGTGACCTGATTGAGCTGGCATCGCCAGGATCCAGCCACGCAGATTTCGAAACACTAGCTGTTTACAACTGGCGCTGATTCGATTACCCCGCTCAATCCGTAGCTTATCCGCTATCGCCAGCCTAAAAGTCTCGGCTTGTGTATCCTGCTTTAATTGCCCTTTAACATCAGCCAGCGCTAATGCCATTGACTGCTGATACATTGCCTGCATGGTGCCAATAAGCGCAGCGCCTTGATCGGCCTGCCAGTACTCAATGCTCCGCTCTGCCGTTAACGGCTGGGCGACCACCTCAATCAGGTTGGAATATAATGCTGTTGCTTTTTTACCAGCTACCACAGCAGCAGCGGGCTCAAGCTGAACTATATGCTTAAGGCTTAGCACCCGCGCATCCTGAGACAGGAAAAAAATGGGCTTACTGACCATATATAGCGCTTTGGGATCAGCTTGTGCCAGCCAGCTCAATTCCGGTGTCTGATAAGTCAATTGCACGGTGTGTAACTGATGCAGCTGCTCTGCTAACGGCTCCAACACTTTGTTTGCTTGTAATTGCTGTTCTGATAAGCGACTGTTCTGAGCGTTGTTACTGAGCGCTGCATGGGCAGCTACCTGAGCCATAAAGCCCACTATACCAGCATCTCCGGCGTAGAGCACATTCAGCTGCTCTGTTGCATTGTTACTATCATATTCACCACGCAGCTCAATCTGTGCCGCGGCCAGATAAACCGGCAGTGGCGAAACCCATTGCTGGCTAGCTGAGGTTGACTGAATATGCCGTATGTAGTCATCGGTCTTAGGCGCGGCACAACCGGACAGTAATAACAGCATTAATACCGCGATAGCGAAACGCATGCTTATCACCTAAATAAAAACAGCAGCTTAAAGCTGCTGTTTAATAAAACTTTTTGCTTGTTCAACCGCTCTGAAATAAGCAGTGGTCACCCCAGGAAACTGTGTCGGTTCATCCCATTCACCCTCTACGGCGACAAACTCACTGATCCGCTGATCCAGCTCCAGTTTGTTGTTACTTAAATCAACCATAAACAGCTTGCCGCTTACGGCGCCAGTTGGTGCGCTGGTTGGTATATAACCATTGTATAAGCGTTGTGCGCCTAACATATCTATTTGAACTACCAATAATTTATCGACCCCGGCAGCGGACTTTAAGGCGGTGAAATCCTGCTCAGCAAAACCGGCTGTTTTAGATTTGCTCTTCTTTAAGCGGTTTAACTTTAAATCCTGCTCCACTAACACCACGGTTTGGCCTTTGTCTTGTAACATCTTCACCAATTCCGCTTTTACCTCGGTGAAATCGCTAACGTCCATGGTTTGAATATGCTTAGTTAACGCGTTATTTGCCGCAGCAGCTGCCGCGTAACAAACTAAACAGGATGCGCCTATCAGGTAGGTGTCTACCTTTTCCGGCGCCACCATATAAACACCTATAGTAGTGTTGTTGTTCTGATAAAAATTATTATCCATTTTAATTGGACTAAAGGGAGTGCTGGCACATGCCGTTAAAACCATTGCCAGTATAGCAACCAAAGCAACTTTAAAGTTACGCATAATATTCCTTGTTGTTTTTTATTTAATTTAATCCATACAGCTGCTGCAGATATTAACCAAAAATTTTCCCTAAACACAGTAGTTGGCGAAAAAATAGCTAGTAGTGTTTTAGGTGTTTTCAGCGTTTGCTTTATCTGCAATTGGCGGGGTTGCAGTATGAGCTTCCAGTTGCTGCTCGACTTTTGTCAGCGCCTGCGCCACCACTTTGGCCGGTTTATGACGCAGTGCCAGCATCAGTCCGGTTAGCATAATTAGTAGTACACCGGCGCCCTGTAACAGACTTAACTGCTCGGCAAACAGCAACCAGCCGGCCAGAATAACGGTTACCGGCTCCAGATAAGCCAGGGTGGCGTACACCCGGGTTGGTAAATGCTGCAAGGCAACAATGGCGCAGTAGATCGCCAAAAAACCGGGGAAGATGCCGGCCAATGCAATCCAGAGCAGGCTGTCGCTGGTTGGCGGCGCCATACCGCCTAAAAATGGCAATACGCAGCAGGCGCCGATCAGCAGCTGATAAAAGGTACGTTGTAACTGCGAGTGGCCGGGCTGCGGCCGGCGGTTTAACAGCAAAAAGCCACTGTAGGCCAACAGCGACAACAAGCCAAACAGCAAACCGGGCAACTGTGCGGCATCCAGCACCAGTTGAAACTGGAACTGCTGCAGCATGGCAAAACCTAAAAAAGATAAGGCAATCAGGCCGGTATCGGGTAAATCCAGCTTTTCCTGCAGCAGCCAGTGCGCCACTACCGCCGATAGCGGCGGCGCCAGATACACCAGCATTATCGCATTAGCCAGGCTGATATACTGAATGGCACTAAGAAAGCACAGCATAAAGCTGGCCAATAGCACACCGTTTAGCGCAATGCGCCAGTCGGGTTTGGTTTTTAGCAGCGCCAGCCGGCCGCTGGCCAGTAATAGCAGCAATAGGCAGAGTACGCCCACCGCCAAACGATAAAATGTCAGCTCAGCGGCGGCCAGGCCACTTAGTCTGGCAATCACCCCGCTACTGGCCATCGCTACTGCCGACACCAGCGCCAGCAGCATATAAAACCCCATGGCTTACCTCAAATAACAAAACCGGCCTACTCGGTAAAAGTATGCCGGTTTTCACGATTTATTACGAGCTGGGGTTTACAAGTTGCGCGCTAGGGCCTGCTGTGCAGGCCTTGTTTGCTGGCTCTACTTAGCACGCTAACCCGAGTTCCGCATTCCAGCGGCGATACCGGCGATGGTGACCATCAGCGCGCGGTTGCTTTGTGCGGTTAAATCATCCGGTGCCTGGCGGGCGCGCTTTAACAGCTCGACCTGCAGGATATGCAGCGGATCGACATAGGTATTGCGCAGCATAATCGACTCGCGGATCCAGCCTTCTTTTGCCATCAGCGTATCGCTGTGAATTAACTGCAGTAAGAGCTGCCGATCGGCTGCCAGTTGCTGCCGCAGTTGTTCCCCCAACGGTTGCAGGGCGGCCGGCACCAGCACCTTGTCATAGTAGGCCGCAATCTCAGCATCCGCTTTTAAGAATACCATTTCCAGCATCGACAGCCGGGTAGCAAAGAACGGCCACTGCTGCTGCATTTCATCCAACAGCGCGCTATTACCAGCCTCAACCGCTTTCGCCAGTGCACTGCCGGCACCGAGCCAGGCGGGTAGCATTAAACGATTTTGCGACCAGGCGAAGATCCAGGGGATAGCCCTTAAACTCTCGACGCCACCGGTCGGGTTACGCTTCGCCGGCCGGCTACCCAGTGGCAATTTACCCAGCTCCTGCTCCGGCGTGGCGGCACGGAAATAAGGCACAAATTCCGGATTATGCCGCACTACCGCACGATAGGCATCGCAGGAATCGCTGGCCAGTGCGCTCATCAGCTGGCGCCAGCTGGCTTTGGGTACCGGCGGCGGCAATAACAGCCCTTCCAGTACCGCACTGGCATACAGCGCCAGGCTGCGCACCGCTAATTGTGGTAAGCCGAATTTAAAGCGGATCATCTCACCCTGCTCGGTCACACGCAAACCGCCGACTAACGAACCCGGCGGCTGCGATAAGATCGCCGCATGCGCCGGGCCACCACCACGACCAATGGTACCGCCGCGGCCATGGAATAAAGTCAGTTTCACACCATAATCACGGCTCAACTGAACCAAGGCCTCCTGCGCACTATATTGCGCCCAGGCCGCGGCCAGCACGCCGGCATCTTTGGCCGAGTCAGAGTAACCGATCATCACTTCCTGGCGGCCATTAATATAGCCACGGTACCAGTCGATGCTCAGTAGCTGCCGCATACAGTCCGGTGCGTTTTGCAAATCACTCAGGGTTTCAAACAAGGGCGCTACCGGCATCGGGAAGCTGATACCGGCTTCTTTTAACAATAGTTGCACCGCCAGCACATCTGACGGCTTACCAGCCATCGAAATCACATAGGTACTTAAGGCTTCACTGCCATGGCGCGCTACAATATCGCAGGTATCCAGTACTTCCTGTACTTCCGCCGATGGCTGCCATTGCTTCGGGAACAGCGGTCTTTTATTCGGCAGTTCGCGCAGTAAGAAGGCCTGACGGTCAGCTTCGCTCCAGGCAGCGTAATCGCCCAGCCCCAGATAACGGGTTAACTCTGAGAAGACCTGAGCATGGCGACCGGCATCCTGGCGGATATCCAGTTTTAGCAGCGTTAAACCAAAGGCATAGCCGCGGCGCAGCGTGTCAGTGAGCCGGCCCTGGGCAATGCGGGTCATGCCGCTTTGTTGCAGTGACTGATAGCACAGCAACAACGGTTGCAGTAGCTGCTGGTTGTGCCAAATTAAGTCTGCCGGGCGCTGCAGCCGGTCATGTTTTAATGCTTCGGTTAACCAGTCGCGGGTATAAATCAGTTGCTGGCGTAACTTATTTACTACTGCGCGATATGGCTCAGATGCCTGTTCACTGGCGGCTTGCAGCTCTGCCGAGGCCTGATTCATCGACAGCTCGGTCGACAGCAGATCTAAATCCTGAATAAACAAATCTGCTGCTTTCCAGCGGCTTAGTAACAGCACCTGACGGGTTACCTTGGCAGTAACAAAGGGGTTACCGTCGCGATCGCCACCCATCCAGGACGAGAAGCGCACCGGGGCGGCGTCCAGCGGTAACCCCTCGCCTAGTGCGCGTTGTAAATCGGTATCCAGTTCGCGCAAAAAATCCGGCACCGCCTGCCAGAGTGAGCTTTCAATCACAGCAAAACCGGATTTTGCTTCATCTACCGGCGTTGGCCGCTGTTCGCGGATCTCATTAGTATGCCAGGCCTGGCTAATCAGCTCGGTGAGTCTGAGCTCGGTTTGCTGGCGCTGCCACGGCGTTTGCGGCTGTTCCAGCGCGGCCAGACAGCCGGCAATTTCGGTAAGCTTGTGGATCAGGGTGCGGCGCGCGACCTCGGTTGGGTGTGCGGTTAACACCAGCTCAATCGACAAATCATGCAGCGCCTGGCGGATATCGCCTTTCGCAATGGCCTGCTGTTGTAAACGCTGAAACAGTTCGGTGAGCGGTTCCGGCTTTTCAATACTGCTGCGCCCGGCGGCGCTAATACTAAATTGCTGTTCGGCCAGATTGGCCAGATTCAGAAACTGCGCAAAGGCGCGGGCCACCGGCAGTAACTCATCATCCGACAGTGCCGTCAGCACCTGCCGTAGCTGTTCCGCCTGCTGATTATCGCCCTGCCGCGCTGCCTTAGACAGCTGACGGATTTGCTCCACCCGTTGTAACACCGCATCACCCAGATGCTGACGCAGCGTTTCACCCAGCTCGGTACCCAGTAACCCGACATTGGCTCTGAGAGCCGCATATTGATCCATAACCGTGCTCCACTGCTTATTGATAAAATACACCCTAGCGCGTTCTGCTTTGGTACTCAACACTGATTGCTTACCAATTGAGCAACAGTTTTTACAGCATGTCGCCGCGCACTGCACCGCGGCGCATTTGCGTTTATACTGCGCCAGTACTTTGTAAACAGGAGCTGCTATGAGTGATTCAGCCAGTCAAACCAAACCGAAAAAAGGTGGCGGCCTGCTACCCAACCTGCTGATTAACGTGGCCATTCCGGCCATTATCTTAAGTAAATTCTCCGGCGAGCAGCACTTGGGGCCGGTATGGGGTTTAGTGGTCGCGCTGGCGTTTCCGGTGCTGTATGGCCTCTGGGATTTAAAACAGGCCGGCAAAGTGAATTTTTTCTCGGTGCTGGGGGTGATCAGTGTGCTGCTGACCGGCGGTATCGCGCTGTTGCAGCTGGATGCCGGCTATATCGCGATTAAAGAGGCGGCCATTCCCGGCGCCATTGGTCTGGCCGTATTAATCAGCCAGTATACGCCCTACCCGCTGGTGCAAAAATTTATTTTGAATGGCGATATTCTCGACACTGATAAGCTGTATCAGGCATTGGCCGAGCGGCAAAGTACCGCGATGTTTGAACGCAAACTGGCGCAGGCCGGCTATCTGGTCGCCGCCTCGTTTTTCTTGTCATCGGCGCTGAATTATATTCTGGCCAAGGTGATCCTGGTCAGCCCACCAGGTACCACTGCCTTTAATGAAGAGCTGGGCAGAATGACCTGGCTAAGTTACCCGGTGATTGTCCTGCCCAGTATGCTGGTGCTGTTTTTTGCCATCTGGTTTATCTTCAGCAGTATCAGCAAGCTAACCGGCCGCGAGCTGGATAGCTTTTTAAACCAGCCTTAATCAACCTTGTTATTTGGCGGCAGCTGCGCCCGCAGTGCTGCCAGCTCGGCCTGCAGCTGTTGCATCTGGCTGACTAAGTCATGTTGCAGCTGCTGTTTGGCATCAATTTCTTCTTTATGCTCCTCGTCATGCATGCTTTGCACCGCATTCACGATCACCGCAATAAACAGGTTTAACATGGTAAAGGTGGCGATTAGGATAAAGGGCACAAAGAACGCCCAGGCATACGGGAATTGCTCCATTACCGGCCGTGAAATGCCCATCGACCAGCTCTCCAGCGTCATGATCTGGAACAGCGTATACAGGGTGCGGCCAATATTACCAAACCACTCCGGGAAGGCTTCGCCAAACAGCTTGGTTGCCATTACCGCGGCCACGTAATACACCAGGCCCAGTACCATGGCAATGGACAGCATACCGTTTAACGACTGCACCAGTGCGCCAACGATTTTTTTCATCGAAGGTACAAAGGTCAGTACCCGCAATACCCGCAGTACCCGTAGCGCACGCAGCACGGCAAAAGGCCCGCTGGCCGGTACCAGCGCTATGGCAACCACAGTAAAGTCGAACAGACTCCAGGCATCTTTAAAAAAGGCGCCGCGATAGGCAAAGATACGCAGTGCAATTTCCAGCACAAATACCGCCAGGATCCATTTATCCAACAGCATCAAAGGCCCACCGGCCTGCGCCATCACGGTCGGTACTGTCTCTAACCCCAGAATAACGGCGTTAAGCAGAATTAAACTTAATAAGGTACGCTGCACCCAGCTTTTTTCCAGCCAGCTGGCAACCTGTTGCTGTAAGCTCAACCTAACTGTGCCCGTCATCTCTGTCATAATTCCTCCCGGCTTTGTTGGGCGCTATTGTAGAAGAACATGCAAAGAGGTCAATCGCTATTGGGAATACAAGGGGAAGTTGAACTCACCGAAACTGGTATTCAGCACGCGTCTATCAAA
>NZ_AHTH01000028.1 GCF_000245735.1 Alishewanella jeotgali KCTC 22429 | reverse complement strand
AAAGCCCCGCTGAGCGGGGCTTTGTAATTTCCAATACGGCGTTAATTTACAGCTGTGGTCCGGCCGCAACCAGAGCTTTACCCTCGTCATTATCGGTAAACTTAACAAAGTTATCGATAAAACGTTTGGCCAGATCTTTGGCTTTGACTTCCCAGTCTGCTGCGTTGGCATAAGTTGCACGCGGATCCAGGATACCGTCATCGACATCATGCAGATGAGTTGGGATCGCCAGGTTAAAGTACGGCAGCTGCACAAACTCGGCATTCTCGATGCTACCGTCCAGGATGGCGTCAATAATAGCGCGGGTGGCTTTAATGGATACACGTTTACCTGTGCCATTCCAACCGGTATTGACCAGATACGCTTCAGCACCAGCGGCTTCCATCCGCTTACCTAACACCTCCGCATACTTGGTTGGGTGCAGGCTTAAGAAGGCGGCGCCAAAACAGCTGGAGAAGGTTGGCGTAGGTTCAGTAATACCACGCTCAGTACCGGCCAGCTTGGCCGTAAAGCCAGACAGGAAGTGGTACTTCGCCTGCTCTTTGGTTAACTTCGATACCGGCGGTAATACCCCAAAGGCATCAGCAGTCAGGAAAATTACTTTCTTGGCATGACCGGCTTTCGAGACTGGGGTGACGATATTGTCGATATGGTAAATCGGGTACGACACCCGGGTATTTTCCGTTTTCGAGCCATCGTTAAAATCAATTTTACCATCTGCCAGCACGGTCACGTTTTCCAGCAGGGCGTCACGACGGATGGCGTTATAAATATCCGGCTCGTTTTCTTTCGACAGGTTAATGGTCTTGGCGTAACACCCACCTTCGAAGTTGAACACGCCATCATCATCCCAGCCGTGCTCGTCATCACCAATTAACTGCCGCTTTGGATCGGTCGACAGGGTAGTTTTACCGGTACCAGACAGACCGAAGAATACCGCCACGTCGCCGTCTTTGCCGACGTTAGCAGAACAGTGCATCGAAGCGATGCCTTGCAGTGGCAGGAAGTAGTTCATCATTGAGAACATACCCTTCTTCATTTCACCGCCGTACCAGGTACCACCGATCAGTTGAATGCGCTCGGTCAGGTTAAAGGCAACGAAGTTTTCTGAATTCAGGCCATGTTTCTGCCAATCCGGGTTAGTGCATTTGGCACCGTTCATCACGATAAAGTCTGGCTTATAGCTTTTCAGCTCTTCATCTGTAGGCCGGATAAACATATTTTTTACGAAATGCGCCTGCCAGGCCACTTCAGTAATAAAACGTACCGCTAAGCGGGTGTCGGCGTTAGCACCACAAAAGGTGTCGACGACAAAGAGTCTTTTGCCAGATAACTGGCGGGTTACCAGTGTTTTCAGATCAGCCCAAACTTCCGGGGTGATAGCTTTGTTGTCGTTTTTGCCTTGATCAGACCACCAAACGGTATCCCGGGTGGTGTCATCACGCACAATGTATTTGTCTTTCGGAGAACGACCGGTAAAGATACCAGTATCAACTGATACCGCGCCAAGTTCGGTCAGCTTACCTTTTTCATAGCCTTGTAGGTCACTGCGGGTTTCTTCAGCGAACAGCAGCTCGTAAGATGGGTTATATACGATTTCCGTGACATCTGTGATGCCGTATTGGCCCAAATCCAGATCGGACATTTGTTAACTCCTAAGGGTACTGTAGGTAAGGGTGCAGTCTCTGACGGACTTAATTTAATGTTGCTCTTTGAACAAAGGGCGGTTCTCTGTTCAAAAAACACCCGCGCATCATAGCGTTTTTTCACGATAAAAGATACTGGGATTTGGCTAAGCACCACTGATTGCGCGGCTTGTGGCCAGTTGCTTAATTACTAAAGTTGGTAATTTTATTACAATTCGCGCGCAGTTTGCCGGGCTTTAATTAACTCCGGCCAGGGCTGTACTGCAGCACCTATTACCATAAAATCAGGATTACCGAGGGTTTCCCTTTGGTTATAACTAAGGGGGGCAAACTGACTATCGAGGATTTTACCGCCGGCTTCTTCGACAATGACCTGCACCGCGCCGGTATCCCATTCGCCGGTGGGCCCCAAGCGCAGGTAACAATCTGCTTTACCTTCCGCCACCAGACAACTTTTTAACGAGCAGCTACCTAAAGCAATAAATTCAGCATGTTCGGGTTGCTGTAATAACTCACTGATAAGCAGCCGGGGCTGACGCCGACTTACGGCGATACGCAAGGGTTGCTCAGGCTGATACTGATGAACCTGAATACGTTGTAGCAGATTACGTTGTTGTTTAAAGGCGCCGTTGCCACGAATGGCGTAATACAACAACTGTTCCTGAGGCCAGTAAATCACGCCCAGCGCTGGCCAGCCATGTTCCACCAACGCAATGCTGACGGCAAAATCGCCGCTGCGGGCAACAAATTCCTGGGTACCGTCCATCGGATCGATTAACCAATAACGCGGCCAGTCATAACGCTGGGCCAGAGGCACTAATTGGGTTTCTTCGGAGATAATCGGAATGTCTGGGGTTAGCTCACTGAGCCGGTCAATAATATGCTTATTAGCGGCCAGATCAGCCGTAGTGACCGGGCTGGTATCCTGCTTTTGTTGCTGGCTAAAGTCACCGCTTTGGTAAAGCTCCCATAAAATCGCACCGGCCTCACGGGCGGTGGTCTTCACTGGCTCCAGCAGTTTGCTTAAAAACATCCGGGTTGGCTTCCAAATAGTGTTGTGCCAGCAACAAGGCTGCCACACTGCGCGCTTCGGTAAAATCTGCCTGTTGCAATAAAGCGGCTGACTCTTGCCGCGCCCAGCGCACCAGCTCCAAAGGTTCAGGTTCGTCACCAGCCTGTTGCTCAGCATAAAGATCAAAGGCCAGTACCAGATGCATTGTAGCATTAAAATAGCCAGGCGCTAAAGCCAGTGATTTCAGCTGTACAAAACGCCTGGCACCGAAGCCGATTTCCTCTTTTAACTCGCGATTGGCCGCAGTCAGAATATCCTCGCCCGGGTCAATTAACCCTTTCGGAAAACCCAATTGATAATCGTGGGTGCCGGCACAGTATTCGCGTACCAGATACAGGTGTTCCGGATCCGGACAGGCGATAATCATTACCGCGCCGCGGTTGCTACCGCGCATCCGCTCGTAAATACGCTCTTCACCGTTGCTAAATCGCAGCTCCAGCTGCTCCACTTTAAACAGCCGGCTTTGCGCCACAATTTGTTGCGACAGAATTTCCGGTTTTTGTTTATCGTCTGTGCGCTGCGTCATCGGCTGCTCTCTGTTAAACTGCTTATCACTCTACTTGGTTAGCTACTATAAAGCGATTAACGGGAAAAGCCTATGCTGCAATGGTCAGAAATCGATACCGTACTATTGGATATGGACGGTACCCTGCTGGATTTACATTTTGACAATTATTTCTGGCAGGTACATTTACCGGAGCGCTGGGCCGCCATTACCGGGATCAGCCCCGCTGAAGCCAGTGCCGAACTGATGGCCGAATACAGCAAGCTGCAGGGCAAACTGGAGTGGTACTGTCTGGATTACTGGGGGAAACGGCTGCAACTGCCGATCACTGAGCTTAAGCGGGAGATTATCGACAAGATCCGGATGCGTGATGATGTGCCGGAGTTTTTAACCGCGCTAAAAGCCAGTGGCCGCCATATTGCCCTGGTTACCAATGCACATCCCGACAGTTTGTCACTGAAACTGGAACGCACCGATCTGGCCAGATATATTGAGCAGTTAATTTCTACCCATGAATTTGGCGTCACCAAAGAGAGTCAGCAACTGTGGCATAAACTGCAGCACCGGCTCGGGTTTGATCCTGAGCGCACGCTCTTTGTCGATGACAGCCTGCCTATTCTGGAAGCGGCGCGTGAATTTGGCATCAAACATTTGCTCGGCGTGGCTAACCCGGACAGCCAAAAGCCAGGCAATCATTATCATGGCTTTAGCATGGTCACCGACTATCGCAGCCTGCTGGGCGATATCTACCAGAGCCGTGGTGTTCTGCCGGCCTCAGCCGGCTAACACCCGAGACGGCTTAGAAATTTAAGCGGTAGCGGCCCTCAGCGTCCGGTGCGCCAACGAACTGCATCGCCTGATGCACCTCAGCCGGCAGCTCTGCCGCTGGCTTCAGGGTGCCGCTAACCTGCAGTTTACCGGCAGCATTAACCGTTGCGCGTACATCTAACGCCAGAATATTCGCCGGATCGGTAATCAGCACCGGTTGCTGATTTTCACAACTCAGATTTGCATGGAAATGTTGCAAATCTAACCAAGATCCTACCGGTGGTTGTAGTTTGGCATCTAGCCAACTTGCGTTGCCAATTAGGCTCGCGCACACTTGGTCCTTGACTTGTAGCTGATTAATATCCAATACTAATTCTCCCGTTGCTTGTACCGGCACTGGCAGTTGCAACAGTGGTAAAAGTGTCGCTACGGGGAGTTTCAAGAGACCGTTTGTAACCCTAATTTCTGTCGGTTTCAGCTGTATGTGAGCTGACAAGTACGGTTGATTCTCTTGGTGTATTGCTCCTGCTGTTACAGTGATATCCGCTCGTAGCATTAGTAAAGACCAAGGATTTAGCTGCCAGCGCAAGTCAGAAAATGGCACTTGCTGAATTTGCAACTGCTGAATCTGGCCTTGCCACAGACTACCAGAAACCTGACCAAACTGTACCGCCGCAGGCACTGGTAACATTCGCAGCCACCAAACTGCGGGTGTTGTTATTATTACAAAAAGGCCATACGCAATAATGCCAGCCAAAATTAACTTCCAATACTGTCTCATACTACTCGATCACCATTCTGCGGACTCTTACCACACCGCTTGTATCGGTCGCAGCCAGATCAATCTGAACTAAGCGTACGCCATTTTGATAATGTAACTGATGTAACCAAAGTAGTAATTGCTCAAAGGCTAAATCTTCCAGTACCAGTTGCAGTTGTTCATTTTGTGGCTGCATGCGGCTGACTCTGATATTCAAACTGCGCGCACTGTTACTGACAATTTGTGCCAGACTGCCACCTGTACGCTGGACATCCGTATTCGCTTGCAGTAACAAAGGCTTAGCTTGCTGTAACGCAGCTTGCTGCTGCTGTACTTGTTGGATTGCTTTTTGATTGCGTAGCTGCGCTTGCTGTAGCGGCTGCCAAAATAGCCAATAACATCCGCCAACAATAAGGATCGGAACGCAAACTTTAACTAAACGCTGCTCTCGACTTGCAAGCGAAGCCCACCAATGTAACATTCGTTGTTTCATTGTCTACCTCGCATCACTACCGTGCCCTGAACCCGGCTACCATCATTACTCAAGGCCCCTTGTTCGATATTGTATCCCACCTGCTCCAGAGCATTCTTCAGTTGTTCAAAACTCTGAAACCCTGCTGCATTAGCAGAAAAGCGTAATTCTTGTCGACTGGCGTCATAGCGCAAGGAGTCCAGACGAATATCTGGTATCGTGGCCAATCTGGACTGCAACATCTGCAAATGTACAAAGAAATTTTGCTCGCTATTATTCGCACCAACCGACTGCAACTTCTGTTGTAATTGCCGATTCAGATTGACAATACGCTCCCCTGGAAAAAGTTGTAAATATTCATGTTGCAGCTCCGCTGTAGCAGCGGCAAGCTGCCTCTGCTGTTGCCAAACATTTAAAGATGTTTGCAACATATAGAGCACGACCACCCCTGCCGCTAGTGCTACGGAAAAACGCCATTGTTGCCAAACTTTGTTTTCGGGCTTCTTCGGAGTGTAAGAACCTTGCAGCATAGTAAAACTAGTTTGTGTCAACCCTTTAGCCAATAATGCCAACGGCAGTTCCGGTTCCATCAACCTGTGCGATTGCTCAAGGCCTGATGGCCATGGGCTATAGCAATTTAGCTCTGTAAAGGCAGCCAATGATAAATAGTCTGCCCACCAACTATCCTCCACCGCTGTTGCTTGCCATTCGTCCTGTCGCAGAAGCCAATGCTGTTGTAACTTGATGCAAGCTGGCAATGGCGTTGTAGGCAGTAACAGGGCGTCGGGTAATAAACGACTCACTCTGAAGCCGGCTTGCTGTAACCAAGCTAGCCACAACTCCAAACGCTGTCGCTGACAAATAGCGACCTGTTGTAAATATATTCCATTTTCAAACTGCACCTGACCCAGCGCAAAAAACAACTTATCGATGTCTTCGGCTTGCTCTTCTTCCAGCATATACGGCAGAGCCTGAACCAACTGCTTTGTTGGTTTAGTCGGAAGCTGTACTTTCTTTAATACAACCTCAGAAGCGGGAACCAACGCGATAACAGGTCGCTGACCAAGGCGCTCTGCTAACCCCGTTAGCTGCTCTACTCCAGTGATCTCACCACTCGCTATAACATCCTGTGTTAGCGGTGCCCAAATCAACCAACTGATACTTTGTTCCGGCTGACTCGCCAAACGGATTATTAACTGTTCATTCATCCCTGGCCTCCAAAACGTCGCGCCAACACCCTAATTGCATTATTTTCTTCTCGTTTAAAGGTTGTTGTTAGTCTGAAACCTGACTCCAGGTAGGCGGTCGTTGCCTGTAACTGAAAATAGGCTGATTGTACTTGTAAGATGTTTTTAACCTCATCCGGTACGCTAATACCGGCTAATGCTGAGCTTTGTAAGAAACTTTCTACATCAGCATAACCTTTCTCAGGGCGGTTGAGTACGGCCTCCTGCGCCTGGGCCTCCGTCAGCTCGGGCAATAGCGCTTGCAGCAACACAGCGGTCTGTTCTGTTAACGTATTTACGTTGATTTGTAATTGATCATTCTCGGGCAAGACACAGATATAAGGTAGCAATAATTGATAATCTGCTGCCGTCAAATCAAGAATCAACCTTAGCTCTGTCTCAGAAGCCATTAAACTGTTTGCGGTATAATACGGAAATTGCAATGCTGCATAGTCATCCTGTTCTGCTCCGCCAGCAGAATTTAATAGACTGTCCTCATCTAACCAATCAGTCAGGCGCGCCAGCAAATTCTCTGCTGGCATGCTGAGTTCACCCCCAACCTGCTCGACTAATCTTAAAAACGCCCGCTGCGCCATCGTTTGCTGCTGCCCCTGATTACGGTCTGGTTGTTTCTGCAGCGCGTTTAAATTAAAGCAGTTATTAAGATCTCGAATTTCACCAGCAATTTGCCCATCTTCGACCATAAAGCTAGCACCTTGTTGCGCCCAGTCCTGCCCCAGATGAACCGATGACTCGCCCTGTAAGGAACGTTTAAGCAACACCTTGGAAAAAGCTTCAGCGCCCATTGCATACCAGAATGCCTGCTGTTGCTGTTGCAAATTATGTTGTCGCTGTATCTGTAACTGCAGTCTGGCACTCATATCAACTGCTAATACCACCACTATAGCGACAATCATTAGTACCGTGATTAGCGCAGCGCCTTGTTGTTGTGAGCGGCCTGACGTAACAGTCATTGCTCACCCCCCCGCCATAAGCCCTCGGGCAAAACAAGTACCCGCTCCACATCCCCAAGCTGTTGGTGTCGAAACGTTACTTTGAGTGCTTGTGGTAGGTACTGGTGGTGCCACCGCTCCTGCCAGCGCTCATTAAACAGATACTCCACCGTAAAAGACTCCAGCTCGGCCAACAGAACCTGCTGCTGAGGTTGGGTATCGTTTACGGCATCGACATACAACGTAAATAAGCGCTGTAACTGACCATCTTGTAACCGGTAAGCAACAGCCTGTAGCTCACTTCGTGGTAGCAACATTCCTGGATTGCGCCACCCCTGTCGGGTAAAGCTAATGCCGTGATCCTCGCTACCCATTAAAAAGGGTTCACCCCACAAACGTTCTTGTTTTGGCGGGTCGCCCTGAATTCGAACATGGCGGGCACTGATCTGCATGACATCCCGCTCTAACACCAACATGGCCTGTTGCAATTGCTGCAACGCCTGCAAACGCTGCTGTGATAACTCATCGCTTTGTGTCACGTTGGATAAAATAGCCACTGATGCCAAACCAACCAAAGCAAAAATAGCCGTGGCTAGCAACATTTCGACAAAGGTAAAGCCTTTAATCCGACACATCTGGTCGCCCAACGTATGTTTTCAGTCGATATACCACTTGCTCGGGCGTCTCAGCTAATCGAATTGTCACGGTTAACTCACGCAGATCCTGATCCGGTACTGAGGTTGCACGAAGCTGCCATTGCCAATCCCGATTCCCCATAGTCAATTCGCCTTGTTCCAGTTCCTTGGGTGGCCAATTTTTATTGAGCTGTGCCTGTTGTAGTTGGTTATTTGCAATGATACTGGCAAGCGCTAACTCTTCTAACTGTGCCATGGCCCGCAGATGGCTGGCGCTAGCCTGCAAAATTGCCGCACCAGCTGTCGCAAAGATGGCAAGTGCAATCAGCACCTCTAACAGGGTGAAGCCATGCTGGGTGCGCATCAATTGACCTCAGTGAAACGTCGCAGTGGCACAGAGAAGTCAGTGCCAAGGGTTAGCTGTAATTGTCGATCTTGTGCAAAATTGAAATGCAACCGAAACGGGCTGACTTCACCTGAAGACAACATAAACACCTGCGGTAACGGTGGTATAGAGCTGGCATCTTGTTGTGTCGCGTCCGTCTCATCGGCACCAAGCCCTGAGAGTTGACTGAGTAAACTTTCTTCTGCTCCGGGTAATCCCTCTAGCTGTAGTGCGAGGGTAATCCCCTCCGGCATAGTATAAGCTTTAGCAACAGCTGGCTCCTGCACCCATTGCCAGACCTCACCATCAAAGTACACGAAGGCATATTGATTAGCAGCAACCACTAGGCCCCATTCCTGTTGCCGTAACAACGCGGTATCTGCAATAAACTGAAATGCCTGATTAAATCGTAATGTCTCCTTTTCCAGCTTTTGTTGCGGGCTATCACCAGCGAAATTCATCACCACAGCACTGGCAAGAATACCTACCAACAATAGCACCAGCATCACTTCTAGCAGCGTAAAGCCAGATCTGTAACGCATCAATTGCGACCCGAGCCATCCATATCCAAATTCCAGTTACCGATGTCATCGTCGGTACCAGCTACCCTATCGGGCCCTTTGCTGAAAATATCTATTCGGCCCATTTGTCCGGGACTAACCAGAATATAATCCTCTCCCCAAGGGTCTTTCGGTAAACGGCGAATAAAGCCGCCTTCTGGAAATGAACGTGGAACAGGCTGCGATGTAGCAGGATTGACCAAGGCTTCTAATCCTTGTTCCGTTGTTGGATAAAAGCTGTTGCGCAACCGATACATATCCAACGCGCTCTCTAGCTGCTGAATATCTACCACTACCTTTTGCCGCGCAGCTTGCTCCTGATTACCCATTAAGTTAGGTACAACCATGCTAGCGATAATACCCAAGATTACGATTACCACCATCACCTCTAGCAAAGTGAAGCCTTTTTGAATTTGCTTGAACATTTTTAAGCACCTACCATATTATTTAAAGCTAAAATTGGTTGTAGAATTGCCAGCACAATAAACAGCACCATCGCCGCCATGACGGCGACCAGCACAGGCTCAAAGACTTTTAAGGAAACCTTGACCAGGGTTTCAAACTCCGTATCCTGTGCATTGGCGGCTCGCTCCAGCATAGCGTCCAGTTGACCACTTTTCTCACCACTAGCAATCATATGCAGCATCATAGGTGGGAACAAACGGCTTTGCTCAAGCGCACTTTTCAACGACGCGCCTTCCCGAACCCGGGCTGTAGCTTCTGCAAGCGCCAGACGCATATAACTGTTACTCAATACTTCAGCGCTGATACGCATTGCCTCAAGCAATGGCACGGCACTGGCATTTAATATACTCAAGGTTCTGGCAAAGCGCGCTGTGTTCAATCCACGTGCGACCTTACCCAATAAGCCGCCCCGTAATACCAGTTGATCCCACTTTAAGCGCAACTGTGGCTTTTGCAAAGCCCGCTGCCATGCAACCATCGCAAGCAGTATCGCCAGTAATACTAAGACACCGTAATGCCGCAAAAAATCACTGGCAGCAATCAGGAACAGCGTAGACCCTGGTAATGACTCCCCCATATGCTCAAACTGAACCACAATCTTCGGCACAACGGCGGCAAGCAGGATACTGATAACCAGGATGGCAAAACTTGTCAGAATCAGTGGGTACAACATAGCCTGCAAGATCTGGCTGCGCATATATTGCCGTTGCTCGGTATAATCCGCCAACCGATTTAATACCTGCTCTAAATGACCCGATTTCTCGCCGGCCGCCACCATAGAACGAAACAAATGATCAAATACATGCGGGAATTCAGCTAAACCCTCTGCCAGGCTATAACCCTCCACGACCTTCGAACGTACAGCCATTAACATATTCTTCAGCCGGGACTTCTCACACTGCTCAGCTACAGCGAGCAAAGCGCTTTCTATAGGTAATGCAGCTTCTACCAAAGTTGCCAGCTGCCTGGTAATCAGCGCCAATTCGGCGGCAGAAATACGTCGCTGTAACCAAGGACCGCGATTTGCTAACTTTTTTTCTTGGTTCGAGGCCAATTCAACATGCAAAGGGGTCATCTTGCGTTCGCGCAAGATTTGCCTGGCATGCCGGGCATTGTCAGCTTCCAGAACGCCCTTATTCTTTTTACCACGGCTATCTATCGCCTGAAACTCGAAAGCCGCCATTTACAGATCCTCTCGTGTGACCCGAAGCACCTCTTCTAGAGTAGTGACACCTGACAGTACTTTTGAAAAGCCGTCACTACGAATACTTGGGCTTAACCCGCGTGCATACTTCTCAATAGCCTGCTCTCCTTTGCCATTGTGGATCATCTCTCGCATTTGCTCATCCACAACAATTAATTCATGAATACCGGTACGGCCACGATAACCAGTCTGATTACAATGTTCACAGCCCACGGCACGATAAATTAATACGCCTTCTTTCTTACTAATACCAAGTAAATGTCGCTCTTCTTTATCCGGTTCGTGCGCAACTTTACAATGGGTGCAGAGAGTACGAACCAAGCGTTGCGCCAATACCCCTAATAAGCTCGATGACAGTAAAAAAGCTTCGACCCCCATATCTTCCAGTCGGGTGATGGCTCCGGCAGCGGTGTTTGTATGCAAGGTAGAAAGCACTAAATGACCGGTTAAACTGGCCTGTACCGCAATTTGCGCAGTTTCCAAATCACGAATTTCCCCCACCATCACCACATCAGGATCCTGACGTAAGATTGCGCGTAAACCGCGCGCGAAAGTCATATTAACTTTGGTGTTCACCTGAGTCTGACCAATACCTTCCAACTCATACTCAATTGGATCTTCTACCGTCAGGATATTGCGATCCTTGGTGTTAATTTCCGTTAAGCCAGCGTAGAGGGTGGTGCTTTTGCCCGAACCAGTCGGGCCAGTGACTAAAATTATGCCGTGCGGCTTTAGAATCAGCTGTGAAAACTGCTGCTCAACTGCCGGAGTCATGCCCAAATCAGCTAAGTTCAGGTGTGAGTTATTTTTATCCAGTAAACGCAAAACCACGCGCTCGCCATGACTGGATGGCATAGTCGATACCCTAACATCCACTGCCCGCCCGGCAATTCTCAAACTAATTCGCCCATCTTGCGGAACTCGTTTTTCGGCAATGTCCAACTTTGCCATCACCTTAATCCGGGATACCAGCAAGCTGGAAAGTCGGCGATTCGGGCGCAACACTTCGCGTAGCAAACCATCGACCCGAAAACGAATAATCAGCGCTTTTTCAAAAGTTTCGATATGAATATCTGACGCACCAAGCTTAATGGCTTCGCCTAACATTGCATTGATCAATTTTATGATTGGCGCATCGTCTTCATTTTCAAGCAAATCTTCCGCTTCGGGAATATCCTCGGCCAAGGAGGCCAAGTCGACTTCATTGCCAATATCCTCCATTATCTGCTGCGCTTCGCTGGAGTCTCGTTGATATGACGCCTCTAATAATGCCTCAAAGGCCAGGGCATCCAATCGCTGAATTTGAAAAGGCTCAGCCAACAAACGACGCACTTCAAGCAGCGCCTGTGGCGAAGTTGCTGGTTGCACGTATAGCACCCAACTACCCGCCTTTTGTTGCAACAATACCCCAAACCGTTTGGCAAAACTAAAGGGCAGCTTTATCCGGTGGCTGACCGGCTCTAGCATTGACTCTGCCATCTCGGTCATAGCGGTGGCTGCCCTTCAGATTGAGTCTGATTCTGACGCTGCATAAACTCTTCGAAGCTCGGAGGTAATTTAAGACTATCATCCCACTCGGGTAATACAGCCTGTGGAGTACGCGGCATTAAGCGAATGCCTTCTTCGTCACGCTTTAATTGTTCCGCACGAATATAATTATATTTTTGTTTACTGATGCCACTTATCGCACTACCGTCACGAACTATTGTCGCCTTGATAAATACCATCAGGTTACGCTTACGTTTGCTGACACTGGTCGATTTGAATAAATGCCCCAGTACTGGGATATCACCCAGCAATGGCACCTTGGATTCGCTTTCCTGTACATCCTCATCAATTAGACCGCCCAACACTATGGTCGCACCATCATCCGCCATCACTGTAGTTTTAATTTCACGCTTGTTGATGGTGATATCTACCGCTGTCGCACCACCAATGCTCGAGACTTCCTGCTCGATCACCAGTTGTACCGCATCGCCTTCGTTAATTTGTGGTGTGACTTTTAACTTAATGCCCACTTCCTGACGCTTTACTTGCTGGAATGGATTGGAATTGTCTGAACCCAACGAAGAGCCAGTGATAATAGGCACTTCCTGACCAACCAGGAAAATCGCTTCCTGATTATCCATCGTTGTAATATGTGGCGTAGCCAGCACATTTGAATTCGTACTGGTACGAACCGCTTGCAAAATGGCGGCCCAGTTACCGTCGTAAAAACCCAGCAAGGCACCATTTAGCCCCTGCAGCGCCTTCGCCAACTGTGAGTAATCCCGATTTGAATCAGGCGTTGTGGTCGTCGTCTGGCCACCGCTGGGATTGGCAACTATGGTTTCGGTGCCACGGGTAATTTGTGACGCAACTGCAGCACCAGCCGCAACGTTTAAAATAGGAATGGTATTGCCGCCGGTAAAGTTGGTACCGCCACCATTTGCATTAAGCCACTGCACGCCAAAGTCTGTGCCATTGCCATCAAAGACTTCTACGATGATAGCCTCTACCAAGACCTGGGCACGGCGGATATCCAATTGACGCACCACTTCTTCCAGAGAACGCATCATATCTGGCTGTGCAGTAATAACTAACGAGTTACTGTCAGGATGCGCTTCTATACTTATAGCCCGACCTGAGCTTCGCCGGGGACCTGGCTGACCAGCAGCTTGCTGACCACCTTGGGTTTCGGCAACAATTGAGTCACTTACGCCTTTTAACACCGGAACTAAATCTTCTGCTTTTGCATATTTCAGATACAGTACTCTGGTGTTGCCGCTGCTTTGCAACTCCGCATCCAAACGTCTTGCCAGCTCTATCACTCTCTGTCTGGCTTGGGCTTCACCACTGACGATGACGCTATTAGTGCGTTCATCAGCAACAATGCGTGGCACCAGAAAATCGGGTTGCTCACCACGATTCTGCCCACGATATATACTTTCCAGAATTCTGACAATTTCAGCAGCAGAGGCAAAATTCAGCTTGAGAATTTCAAGCTCCTGATCACCAGCCTTGTCAACACGCTGAATAATATCAACTAATCTGGAAACCAGTGCCGCCGGCCCCGTCATCATAATGACATTTGAAGGGTCATAGTTAACAACATGGCCGCCACCACCCTGATTTACGAATTGCCTGAGTAACGGCGCCAGCTCCCGTACAGAGACATTACGCACAGGAACGACGCGGGTGACCATTTCATCTCCGTATCCTGGTGCATCGTCACCTACTACCGGAATATTGGATGTCTTGGCATCTTTATCCCGGACCACTTTCAAAATGCCACTTTCCATTTCTACAATGGCAAAACCATAGACCTGCAGCACATTGAGGAAGAACTGATAATACTGCTCTTCAGTTAGCATGTCGTAGCTACGCACGTTAATACGGCCACGCACCTGAGGATCCACAATAATGGTCTTCTTCAGGTTCATTCCAACGATATTAATAAATTCGTTAATATCGGTACCTTTGAAGTTTGGAGAATAGCGAACATCGCTATCCGCGACGACGCCGAAGCTAAGTATGGCGGCCAGTAAAACACTGGCAAGGGTGCGTGGCTTTGCCTTGAAGAAAAAACCTGATTTCATGAGAGATTAACCAATTCTTATCGTTATATTACTGTGACAGGCTAAAAAGAATATCTCTGATTTCGCCGTCCCGTTCAATCTTTAATGTCGCTTCCGTCGCATCACGCAGATCATTGATAACCCGCATAGCTTGTTGCATGTCATTCAGCGGTATACCATTAATTTCGATAGCAAGATCATTTTGTTGTAATCCCATTTGCGTGAAAATCGCTGCATCTTTGCCTGGCATCAAACGGTATCCGACCAATTGCCCGTCTCTTTGAACCGGTGAAACTCTGACATAATCAAAAAATTTCATTGGCTCTGCCAGAATTTCGTCACGGCGTGCCAGGGCGTCTGGATTAATGACTCCACTAGCAATCGGCTCAGCTAAGACGATGGGCTCTTCGACAAGGTCAACCGCTGCAGCGTTATCACCCTGGCCTAAGCCCGCATTCGCTTGTGCTATTCGGGTAAACTCAACACCATCTAACATCAGGGTTTCAAAGCGGCCATTTAACTCAAGTAATACTCGGTCATCCAATACCTGATGCAGTTTTGCCCTTGTACCTTCGATAACGTCACCGACAGCATAAGTTGCCTCAGCGCCGCGTTGTTCAATAATTGCACTGCCTGCTTCGGGCCTGCCTGGCGTCGAAACTAACCCGGTCAACTTTACGTTAAGCTGTGTTTTTGGTGCTTCTGCCACCACAGCTACCGGTGCTTGCGTTGTAGGAGTCGGGTTAAACTGACCGAACAGGGCATAACGAGTTAAGTCTTGCACCAACACTGTTACTGGCTGGCTGGCATTAACCGCAGCAACAGGCGTAGAAGATGAGATAGTAGCCACTGTTGGTGCAGGAATAGATTGCCAGGTTATCTTTGCCAATACCCAAGCAGCGATCAAGACCAGGCCGAAATGCAACGGTTTTTTCAGCCGGTTTAAAGGCACTTGCTGTAACAGAAGCAAGAGCTGCCCGATTTTCGGTTCTAGCGATGCGAACATAATAGTGATCTTCCTATATAGCTGATTTGCATCTTACTGAGAGAACAGCTCTACAACAAGCTTTGCTAACCTCTTTTACAAGCCTCTAACTATAAAAAGAGGCAGCTTTGTAAGCTATTGCATACTTTTGCACTATAATATGAAGCCCGTAGTGTTTGATGTCAGTTACAACTGAATCTTTCACTGTTGTATAAACGGGGCTCTGCACTCACCGCAACAGGAAATCTATGACAGCTTTGAATGATACCCTTACCACACCGATTACTTCGGTCAGACTAGATAAATGGCTGTGGGCTTGCCGCTTTTACAAAACCCGAGCACTTGCTAAAGACATGGTTGAAGGCGGTAAGGTACATTATAATGGTCAACGTTGTAAGGCCAGTAGGCTGGTAGAGGTGGGTGCGACGATTCGACTTACCCAAGGGTATGACGAGAAAATTGTGATAGTGTTAGGGTTGGCAGAAAAGCGCCAGGCCGCTCCGTTAGCCCAGCAATTGTACCAAGAAACAGCAGAGAGCCAGGCTGAGCGACAAAAGCGTGCCGAGCTGCGCAAAACCAATTCGCTATACGCGCCACATCCAGAAACCAAGCCAGATAAGAAAGAACGTCGTCAATTACTTTTATTAAAGTCACAGCAGTGAGAATGCCAAGATGTCTGATGCGTTAATCCGCTTTTTATTCCAACAAAAACACGTCCGTGGTGAAATAGTCCATGTCCAACAAAGTCTTAATAAAATGTTGGAACATCATCAATACCCACTGCCTGTGAAACAACTCCTCGCAGAGCTGGTGGTAGCAACCAGCTTACTAACTGCAACCTTAAAATTTGAAGGTGAAATTGCAGTGCAGCTACAGGGCAATGGACCTGTGCGTTTTGCCGCGGTTAACGGTACTCATCAACAGCAATTTCGTGGCGTTGTACGCCTGCAATCCGAGCTCAGTGGTGCCGGCTTTCGCGATCTTGTTGGCGAGGGTTACCTGGTTGTTACAGTAACGCCAAATCAGGGTGAGCGTTATCAAGGAATTATTCCGCTGTCCGGTCAAAGCCTGGCGGAAACCCTGGAAGCCTATTTTGCGCAATCCGAGCAGCTACCGACACGCTTCTATATCCATTCTGAAATCCTGGAGAACAGCCAGGCGGCGGGATTAATGTTACAAGTGTTGCCTGTTCAACAAGACAAGGCACGGGATGATTTTGCCGAATTGGTGATCCTCAGCGATACTTTGACAGCAGCTGAATTATTACATCTTGATGCAGAAGTGGTATTACACCGCTTATTTCATCAAGAACTAGTTGAAGTATTTCCACCGCAACAAATTGGTTTTGTCTGTGGCTGTTCTAAACAAAAATGTGAGTCAGCGCTATTTAGTTTAGGGCGCGCTGTTGTTGCTGAACAGATGGCATTAGGTGGTTTAGATATGGGGTGTGAATACTGTAATGCATCCTATCATTTTAGTGCCGAAGAATTACAAGTCATTTATGATCAATTCTAAGTAAGCTGCTGGGCAAAAAAAACCACCGTAAACGGTGGTTTTTCATTTGGGCCCATAATTCGAGCCCAATTTCGTCACAATTACTTCATGCGACGACGTAGTAACGCCAGCGGCAGTAACAGTAAGGCTAACCAGCCTGAGCTACCACTCGACTTATGCGTAACAGTAACCTGACCAGAACTGGTGGCTTGCAAACCAGCTGAGTCACGAGCTGTTAATGTGAAGCTTTGTGTGCCGGCATCTCCTTTTGCCAAGCTGCGGGTCAGAATAATCTGGCCATTCTGTACCGCAAACAGCGGGTTATTTGAAGTGACACTGCTTAATACCGCGCCAGCTTCACGCACCTGTGTTGTTACTGTACCAACAACTGTACCTGCTGCAGTACCAGAAGGCAGAGAGTTTAGTGACACATTGGCAGAAACCACTGGTGGCGTATCTGGTAGGTTATTCACCGTCACATTAACAGTAACCGGTGAAGAAACCTGACCAGCACTATCAAGCGCCGCAACTTCAAAGCGTGCCGAGGTCAGACCCGCTTCATAATCAATAGGGCCAGACACGACAACTTTACCGTCAGCTTGCACACTCAGCGCATTGCTGGTAGAGCCTAACACCACAAACTCAGTAACCGCAGTACGGAAATCAGAAGTTGCGGCGATTTGACCTACCACAGTACCTACTGCAGTATTTTCATTCACGCTGAAGCTTTGACCTGCAGTCACTGTCGGCTGGGCCAAGGCGGCGGCATAGTTGGCAACCGCAGCTGCTTCTGCCTCGGCAGACAACAAGACAAAGCTACGATTATCACCGGCTGGACGCTGAATATAAGCAAAAGCGCCTGGCGCTAAGCTGAAATCAGTATTATCGTCGTTATCGGCCGCCGCAGGACCTTGCACTGGCGCAAGATTGTCTACCAGTGTTACGGCTGGAGACGGTGACAAATTAACAGTTGCTGTTACTTCGTCTGCCGTTAAAGCAGGGTTGTAGGTTAATGAGAAGGAGTCCGCATTTGTTCTGAACCGGCCAGTAATATTACGGCCCAGATCAGCAGCTGTTAAACCAACATGTTCAAAACAGGCTTCCAGTGTGACTTGCTTACTACCCGCAAAGTGTAAGACATCACCCAGTGAACCACTGGTTGTGCCAAAGCGAGTATTGAACGATACCATTACACCAGGGAAGGCGTTATAGGCCGCACCTAAACGAGTCAATAATAAGGTGTTCATTGTAAAGTCATAAACACCGTCATTGTTGACATCTAGGTCGATGGCATAGTTACCCTGCAGCAGATGGTTTACGCCGGCACCAAGATGGATTGTCGGAGACAGCGCATACCCCGACGCACAGAATTCCGCTTCTTCAACATCAAACGTAATGGCACGGATATCGTGAATTGGATTAATGGTTGGGTTAGCTGGTGACGTAGCAACCAGGGTTGAAGCAAAAGGCGTTACTGGAATGGCGCCAACGTTCGTTACCTTTGTTGCCACTTGGTTGTTAACCATCTCTCCCGATAAGGCTAACTGACCAACCGGTTTTGGAATCACATGGTACACCAGATGTAGGTCATGATTAGTGCTGGTGGTTGGGTCGTTAAACACCAGGGCACCATCAAACTCAACCTGATCCATTTGTGCTGCGGCTTGTAACGGCGAGTAGAATACGCCATTAGTCAGCGCAAAGTCTGGCAGCTTAGCGGGATCAACCGTTAAAGTAACATCAAACTCAATCGTTTGCTTAGCTGGTACCGTGACTGACGCCGGGAAGGCCCAGCTTAACGCACCTGTTGCTGTTTTATCAGCATAACGATCCTGGATTCTCAGATTGTATGTTTTGTTATTGTTGCTAAAGTTTTTCAGCGTGACTCGCTTAGTCATGCTGGTTACTTTCTCAACAGACTGTAAGCCGAAAGATAAGGCAGCTTGACTGGTATCAAACTTAGCTTCATTGACCCAAGCCGCAACCGGGCTGTTCACTGCCTTCTCAACATCAACTAAACCTGCACCAATCTGGCTAATAGAGGCTAGTTTCGCATCTGGGTTAATCTGAATAGGCTCACGGTGCACAGTTAAATTTGCTGTGTTCATTATCGTGGCTTTTATTTCAGCCGCACTACGCTCTGGTAAGGCACCACGAAGCAGAGCCACTGCACCGGCGGTAATTGGGCCAGAGAAAGAAGTACCGTTCACTTTGGCAGTACCAGTACCTGTACCTACACGGGCCACATCAATGGCGACGCCCGGCGCGGTAATCTCTGGTTTTAACAAGCCGTCCATCGCCGGACCGCGTGAAGTAAAGGTAGCAATAGCGCCAGCACCCGATTTACCAACTGAACGAATGTTGTAAGCAACTGCTTCACCGGCGTCTAACTTCGCCTTGATGCTATCACCAACCTCTTTGGTGATCATCACTGACGGGATAGTCACAGCAGGATCATCACCACCAGCAACGATAGGCGGTTCACCTGGATTGCTGTTAGCAATAATAACAAAGGCCGCGCCGCGTTGCTGAGCCACTAGTACTTTTTGCGCAAAAGCACAAACACCACGTGAAACTAATACCGCTTTACCCGTCAGATCAACATCCTCAGCCAGAGGATCACAGGCGTTGTAGTTTCCAGGAATCACCACTAACGGCGTGGTTTCAGAAGAGAACGCAAAGTCAAAGCTGCGGTTAAAAGCTGAAGCCGTCATGACCGCGGTAGTACCATTAATGCTAGCTTGTTCGAACACACCAATAGCTGAAGTCGGGTGAGTCATAGCGCCAACAGACAGAGCATTAGGTGTGGTACTAGGCCCACCGACACGGAACGGGATATTGCCATCGTTACCGGCCGAAATCACCATATTTGTACCCAACTTCACTGCGCGATGAATAAGAAATTGGGTACCTGTCATTGTTTGGGTCGAACCAAACTGACCACCTAACGACATGTTTATAATATCAACCCGGTCCTCCAGGTTGCCGTCGCCGTTCGGATCCATAGAAGCTTCTAGTGCACGCAACTGAGCCAAACCAGGGCAGCCACCGGTACAAACGGTATAGGCATATAACGAAACATTTGGCGCGATACCTGTTACCGAGTGTGCAACAGAGGTACCATGTCCCGCTGTAAGAGGATCGATAGGATTGGGATCATTATTAATAAAGTCATAACCACCAACAACCTGACCGATTGGCCAAGTTGGCGCTACAGACTGTGCACTGGCTGCTGCAGCTGCAGCGTGTGCAGCAGGGGTGCCAGGACCGCCGAAAATGGCGTGAGTATAATCAATACCCGTATCCAGCACTGCAACACGCACCCCTTCACCGGTCGCTTTACCCGATTGTACGGTTTGTAACGCACGAATATATTCAGCACTATCAGCAACATGGAGTTCACTGTCGTAAATGGGCAGAATTTGACTTACCGCATTGTGTTTTGAAAGTGTATCCAGTGCCTCAGGGGAGGCAGTTACTACCAGTCCTGCAGCCAGGTTTTTGGTAGCAAATAGCACTTCAGCATCAGCATCCAGGCTTAGAAGCTCATTACTGATATCGCGCTGTAAGGTTTCAGCATTTGCTACATACTGGGAGGCTAATTGCTGATCAAAGTGTTCTGCAATCACCGCATCACCGGCTGAAGGCGCCTTTAATACGATAAACCAAGCACTTGGCTGTTCAGCTTGTTCATCCAGAGTTAAGGTTTGCTGACTGTTCAGAATTTCGTGAACGCTTTGTCCATTGCTGGCACGTAATTGTTCAATACCGGCATTTGCGGTGCCAGTAATAGCAAGCCCGATAGCGGACGCCAATAATGTTTTTTTCATGTTTCCCAAGATATAACTCCTTTGCGGCGATTAGTATTTTTATTCCGGGCTGATATAGTTATTTTCCCGGTAGCTATCCGTAACATGCCCTCCAGGGGCTGGAAAGCGTGGTTGCAGTGAGAGCTAACAACCATAAGGGACACAATCCCTTACCGATTTTTATCACAGCTTTGAGCTGATGTATTGCTAAAAATAAGGAGTTTTGTAAGAAATTATTTCAGATGAATGCCGCCAGGCGTAATAAATAATTTACACCTCGGGCTGTAGTGCTAACCAGGATACCTTAATTTAACGGTTTTGCTGGCAAATTAATCGTTACCACCAAGCCGCCTTTGGCATGATTATGTAAACGGATTTCGCCATGGTGCATGGTGACGATTTTCTTAATAATAGCTAAGCCAAGTCCGGAACCGCCGCTGCCTCTCGCCTTATCGCCTTGGACAAAAGGGCTAAACATGGCTTGCATTTTGTGTTCTGGAATACCCGGGCCATGATCTCTGACTTCCAGATAGATCTGTTTTGCCGCCTTTTCATAGCCAGTGCTAATTTCAATATCACCCTCACTGTAGCGTAGGGCATTTTCCAGCAGATTATTTAACACCCGCTTCAACGCCAGTCGCCTTAATGCAACATCAGGCATAGCAGAATCCAAAAAGGTCAGGATCTGCCGTTGTTTCACCTGCTCTGCCACTACCAGTTCCTGCACCAACTGGTTGAGGTTTAACAATTGCGGCTCTTCCTGTTTATGGTGCCGCAGATAATCAATAAACTGATCGATGATGGCGTTCATATCCTCAATATCATTAATGATGCCATCGCGGATCCAGGCATCCGACTCGCTCATCATCTCCGATGCCAGTCGGATACGGGTTAACGGTGTACGCAAATCATGCGACACCCCGGCCATCAGTAAGGCCCGATCTTCTTCTAATTGCCGGATCCCTTGTGCCATATAGTTAAAGGCCTTGGTTACCGCCAGGATCTCAGTGGCGCCTTCCTGCTCTGATAACGGCGGCGGAAATTCACCGCGCCCAACCTGCAATGCCGCCTGCTGCAACTTCTGTAGCGGCCGGTTCAGATGTCGGGCCAGCGTCCAGCCACCCAGCACACTTAAGGCGCCGATCATTAGCAAATAAAAAGTGAGTAACGGAAAACTGGCTTCGTCCAGCCCGGCCAGCGGCACCCTGACCCATAGGTCCTGCTCAAGATCTGGCTTAACCCAGAAGATAAAACTATCAGTTTGTGAAATTCGAACCTCGGCTTGCTGCTTCAGCTCATCCGACAGTTGCTGCGAGAAATAACCATAGTAGCTGGCCTCGGCCAGCCCCTCTCGCAACGCCTGCTGCTCGTCAAATACCCGCACCTGTGTCGCTTGCTGAAAATGTGCCGCTATAGCCTGTTGTAACTCAGGGTTAGTTACCGTCGCTGGCAATGCCAACCGGACCTGCTTGGCGACTAGGTGGCTGATTTGCTGGGTGCTGGGTTTAATCACATAAAAAGCAACTGACAAGTAGGACACCACCTGATTAATTAACAGCATAATGCCTATCAGGAATACGGTTTGCCCGAAAGCGCTGCGCGGGAAAAATCTCATCCGTTCAGACTACCGTCCGGTACAAAAACATAGCCCAAACCCCATACCGTTTGAATGTAACGCGGATTAGCAGCATCATCTTCCAGCATCCGGCGTAAACGCGATACCTGCACATCAATGCTGCGCTCCATCGCGGAATAGTCGCGGCCACGGGCCTGATTCATCAGTTTATCGCGTGATAAGGGTTCACGTGGGTGGCTTACTAACACCTTTAATACGGCGTATTCACCACTGGTCAGGGGGAGTTGTTGCTCACCTTTAAACATTTCCCGGGTCGCCAGATTAAAGCGGTAGGGACCAAATTCAACAATACCTTCGGCCTGACTGGGCGCGCCCGGCACCTCCTTGGTTTTGCGCCGCAATACCGCGCGGATCCTTGCTAACAACTCTCTTGGGTTAAAGGGCTTAGGCAAATAATCATCAGCCCCCATTTCCAGGCCGATAATCCGATCTACCTCGTCACCCTTTGCCGTTAACATAATGATCGGGATTTCGTTTTCCTGCTGGCGCAACTTGCGACAGATCGACAAACCGTCTTCACCGGGTAACATCAAATCCAGCACCAGCAAATGAAAGTGTTCGCGTTCCATCAAACGTTGCATTTGTTCGAAGTTCGCCACGCTACGTACCTGATAGCCTTGTTCCACCAGGTAGCGCTCCAGCAAAGAGCGTAGTCGCAAATCATCGTCGACTACCAGAATCTTGGTTGTTTCAGTGACCACTACCCTATCCTTATTTCTGATGCTTTTCAGGTCACTATAAACGAAAATGCCGTCTTTGCATCGGCCAGACGGCATAAACTATGTTACAAAGTTTGTCTGCCCGGCAGGGCGACAAATTACTGTTGGCCCGCTTCCTTTTTCATGGGCGGGTTAACCCAATAGATCCTGGGGCTGAGACTGTTTTTCTTCGCTGCGGCTTCGACCTGATTAATATAATCCTGATCAAGCTGACTACGGGCAGTCTGCACCGGCGTCGAGCTGCAGCCCGCTAACAGTAGCAAGGACGCGACGATGGCAATTTTCTGGCGCACTTTCATTTACACCTCTCCTGTTACAGGTTATTGCTTTTTAAGCCTAGCCAGCACGGCTGAGATTGCCAAACCAGGCTGGTCGAAATTTAACCAGCAAAGGGCCGCAACTGGCTAAAAAGCTTTACGCTTTGCTGCACTATGGCTGATAATCGGCGCCAGTGCTGTAAGAAGGGAATGTCATAACAGGTGAAACGCACCAGCAGTAAAACCTTGCTAATAACCCGCGAAGGCTATCAACAGCTCAAAGCCGAACATGATGAGCTTTGGTTCAAAAAACGCCCGGAGATCACCCGTATTGTCAGCTGGGCTGCCAGCCTTGGCGATCGCTCTGAGAATGCCGACTACACCTACAATAAAAGATTACTTCGGCAAATTGACAGTCGGCTGCGCTTTTTACGCAAACGGCTGGATGAGCTGACTATTGTCGATTACTCGCCACAGCAGGCCGGCCGGATGTTCTTTGGCGCCTGGGTCGAGTTGGAAGATGATGCTGGCAATAGCCTGAAGTTTCGTATCGTCGGCCCGGATGAAATTTATGGCCGCAAAGACTATATCTCGATCGACGCCCCTATGGCCCGCGCCTTACTGAAAAAACAGGTCGATGACGTGGCCACGGTTTCTACCCCAAATGGTCCGAAAGACTGGTACATTGTGGCTATCGACTATCCGCAGCCAACCCAGCCTAGTTAAGGCTTTAAGCTCAATCGCTGCGCCAAACCGTTACAGGAATATAGTGTTATGTCTATGCTGATTAATCAAATTGCTACTGAAATCGCCGCCCGCCCGGAGCAGGTTGCCGCCGCCATCGCCTTGCTGGATGAAGGCGCCACTGTGCCTTTTATTGCCCGTTACCGTAAGGAAGTCACCGGCGCCCTGGATGACACCCAGCTGCGTACCCTGGATCAGCGCCTGAGCTATTTGCGTGAACTGGAAGAGCGGCGCCAGGTGATCTTAAACACCATCGCCGATCAGGGTAAACTCACAGCCGAACTGGAACAACAAATTCGTGCCGCGGATAATAAAACCCGACTCGAAGATTTGTATTTGCCTTACAAAACCAAAAGGCGGACCAAGGGCCAGTTGGCGATTGAAGCCGGCATTCAGCCACTGGCTCTGCTGTTGCTCTCAGAACCAACGCGGCAACCGGAACAGGAAGCACTATCCTATCTGAACGCTGAGGCCGGTTATGCCGATGTCAAAGTCGTATTAGAAGGCGCCAAATATATTCTGATGGAGCAATTTGCCGAAGACGCTGACTTGTTGGCGCGCTTGCGCGCCCATCTGAGTCAGCATGCCGTGCTGCAAAGCCGGGTTGTTGCCGGCAAAGAGCAGGAAGGTGCCAAGTTCAGCGACTACTTTGAACACAGCGAAGCGCTGAAACAGGTGCCTTCGCACCGGGCGCTGGCCATGTTCCGGGGGCGCAACGAAGGCATACTTAACCTGCAGTTACTGCCTGAACTGAGTGAACAACCACACGCCGTCTGTGAACAAATGGTCGCTGAGCAATTTCAGATCCGGCAGTTGGACCGGCCGGCCGATGCCTTCCTGCGCACCGTTGTACAGTGGACCTGGAAGGTAAAGCTACAGCTGCATCTGGAAAATGATTTATTGAGCGAACTGCGGGAACGGGCCGAAGCCGAGGCGATCAGGGTATTCGCCCGTAACCTGAAAGATTTGCTGATGGCAGCGCCAGCCGGCATGCGCCCGACTCTGGCGCTGGACCCCGGACTGCGTACCGGTGTAAAGGTCACGGCCATTGATGAAACCGGTAAGCTGTTAAATCACACCACCATTTACCCGCATGCGCCCCAGAATCAATGGGATAAATCTGTTCAGGTGCTGTCGGCCTTGTGCAAAGCCTACCAGATTGAGCTGATTGCGGTTGGCAATGGCACCGCCTCGCGGGAGACCGATAAACTGGCCGCTGAGGTGATTAAGACACTGCCCGGTCAACGGATCAGCAAGGTGATGGTGTCCGAAGCAGGCGCCTCAGTATATTCGGCATCGGAGTTGGCGGCACTGGAATTTCCGGACCTTGATGTATCATTGCGCGGCGCCGTCTCGATTGGCCGCCGCTTACAGGACCCGTTGGCCGAGCTGGTAAAAATTGAACCTAAAGCCATTGGCGTTGGCCAGTATCAGCATGATGTGAACCAGAGCTTACTAACCAAATCGCTGGATGCCGTAGTAGAAGACTGCGTCAACGCCGTCGGTGTCGATTTGAATACCGCTTCAGCGGCATTACTGGCCCGAGTGGCCGGCCTGAACAAAACGCTGGCACAAAATATTGTGCAGTATCGCGATCAACATGGCCGCTTTACCAGTCGCAGCCAGTTGTTAAAGGTACCGCGTCTGGGGCCGAAAGCCTATGAGCAGGCCGCCGGCTTTTTACGCATTAATAACGGCACTAACCCACTGGATGCCTCGGGTGTGCACCCCGAAGCCTACCCACTGGTCGAGAAAATTGTTGCCGCGCATCAGAAAAGTGTCGAGCAGCTGATTGGCAACAGCAGCTTCCTGAAACAAATCGATGCCCAGCAATTTGTCGATGACCATTTTGGCTTATTGACTATCGCCGACATTCTAAAAGAACTGGATAAACCCGGGCGTGATCCAAGACCGGAATTCCAGATGGCCAACTTTAAAGACGGGGTGGAAACCCTGGCCGATCTCAAACCCGGCATGTTGTTGGAAGGGGTGGTCACTAACGTCACCAACTTTGGTGCCTTTGTTGATATCGGCGTGCATCAGGATGGCCTGGTCCATATCTCCTCGCTGGCCGATAAGTTTGTCAGCGATCCGCATCAGGTGGTCAAAGCCGGCGATATTGTTAAAGTGAAAGTATTGGAAGTCGATCAGGCCAGAAAACGCATCGCCCTGACCATGCGGATGGATGAACAGGCCCGCAGCAACGGCGACAGTAATGTTTCGACTGCTGGTAAGGGTCGGCCAGAGCGCAGCTCGGGCAGCAATAAAGCCAGCCAGACGGCAAAACAGGAACAAGGCAATGCGGCCATGGGTAATGCGTTAGCGGCTGCCTTAGCGAAATTTAAAAAGTAGGGTAAATATTCGCAGGAGAAACCGGGATTGCGGCGGCTGCGAGCAGATTAAACCTGCTGCCGTAATGGCCGCTGTGCCGGTTCAGTTGCCAGCTGATAGAAATTCTCAATCACCTGGCTGCGTCTGGCCATAAGCGCCTGCCATTCCAGTCGTTCGCGCTGAGGTAAAACAATATCGGCTGCCTCAGCCTGGGTAAGCTGTGACTCAGTTGCTGTAGAACCTTCCTCAGCCATGCTGCTATCGCTGGCTGCGACATTAGCGAGCGGCGCTTTCTCGGCAATAAGCTCAGCCTGAGCTTGCAGTAGACGCTGACCTGCCTCCGCCGCGATGCTACGATCAGCTGCTGAGGGTTCGGCCGGTGCCAGTGCCGCCGCCTTGACCTGCTGCATTTTCTGAACCGTCGCCGCCGGATCACCCGGTACCGGTGCCAGATCAATTTGCACCTCGCCACCTACGGCATAGCGTTTACCGTCAGGGCCTTGTTGATAGTCGTAACTGGGCGCGCTGGCATAACGGCCCCCGACAATGGCATGGGCCTGCTCATGCGCCCGGACTTCCTGATCACGCGCCTGCAGTTCGCGAATTTCCCGCTGCTCGGCCTGTTGCTGTTGTTGTTCTTGTTCCGACTGTTGCCCGGACTCTTGCTTTTCTTCCTGCTCGCCGCGCTCACCCTGCTCACCTGTTATCGCTTGCTGCGTCTCGGTTTCCTTACCATTGGCATCATACAGCGTAACATTCGCGCTACTATTCGCAGCACCTCGTTGCCGATCATCTGTCGCCAGCGGCCGCTCAGCGGCACCTTTTTCCAACTCCTTTACCGGCTCAATCGGCTCACGCCGCTGCATATCACGCCGCGCCTGCTCCGTGGCCGGATTCGCGGTGTTAATGCTGACGTTGGGGTAATAGGAGGTGATTTGCATCGCAATCAGACCCGGATATCAATAATATTACCGAGCATTTCATCGGCTGTGCGCAAACTCCGGACATTGGCCTGAGCCAGCAATTCCTGTTGTTCCAGACGCACCAGTGATTGAGTGGTATCGGTGCCGGCGGCACGGTTCGGCTCGGCTGCAGCATTAGTAGGCGTCGGATTAGCCGTCTGCTGTGCAGCAGCAGCCGCTACCTGCTGGTCCTGTTGCCGGCTCTGGGTTGTCTGTCGGTTGATATTCAGCGTTTCTTCGCTAATCGCATTGGACGCGCGCTGCAAACCTTGCATGCCGGCACTAAAGGCAGACTGAATTTGCATAACCAAGCCCTCTTTATTCACTTGCTGTTAGACTGCTTAATTATCGAACAGTTTCGGCAAAAAAGAAAGCAAAGGCTATCATAAGCACTAACCGCTTCTGCCCACTAAGTATTTTATTGCAGTGCGCTACGCAGCCACTGACAGAACTCGCCCGGATGAGAAATAAAGGGTGCATGCGAGGCTTTGGCCAGTACCGTCAGTTTTGCCGCAGGCTGCAATTGCTGTAACAAAGGCAGCACTGCCACTGGTACCAGCGAATCAAGCCGGCCATAACAGCCCACTACCGGTTGAGTTAGCGCGGCAAACTGTTGTCTCAGGTCAGTGTCTGCCAGCAGGGTTAACGCCTGCACTACGGCCTGGGGTTGTGCCTCCGGAAAGTGGGCAATACTGTCGCGTAACTTCAGAATATCCTGCTTGGCATGCTCTGAGCCCAGCGCCTGGATCGCCAGAAAACGCTGAATCGTTTGCGGCAAATTCTGGCTCAGGGCACTGGCAAACTGCTGCATCACTTCGGCGCGCATCCCGGGCCAGTCATCTGTCGCCAGAAATTTCGGCGTCGCAGCCACCAGCGCCAGTTGCTTAACCTTGTCCGGATAGGTCGCGGCCAACGCAATGGCCAGCAAACCGCCCAGCGACCAACCACAAAGATAACTTTGCTCTGGCAGCTGCGCAGCAAGCTGGGACAGCACCTCATCCAGACGGTAAGCAGGCGGAAACTGTCGGCTCAGGCCAAAACCGGGCAGATCCAACGCCAAGACCTGAAAATCGCCAGCCAGTTGTAGCTGGACTTCGGACCAGACGCCCTGATTTAAGCCCCAGCCATGTAACAGTACCAGTGTTGGTTTGGCGGTTGTGCTGTGTTCTGCCATACTCTGCTTATGTTAATATAGGGTAACAAAATGGATCTACTCAACCTGTTGCGTGCCGGCTGGCAACGGCTGTTGCCCTCACCCTGCTTATGGTGCAGCCTGCCGGTAATCCATCATCATTTTATGCTGTGTCAGGCTTGCCGCAGCGCGCTGCCGCAGTTTCCGTATCAGCTGTGTCATTTTAACCTGTTGTTCTTACCTGCTGTGCAACAAGGGCTGCCGCAGTGCCAGTTTGACCGCCTGCTCAGTTTAGGCTGGTATCAACAGCCCTATCAACACTGGATCAGCCGTTGGAAATATCAACAGGATCCGTATGCCGGCGCTTTACTGCAGCAGGAATTTTGCGCGTTGTTGCAGCGATATCAACAAAGCCAGCCGTTACCACAGGCACTGGTTTATGTGCCGATGGCGCCAGCTCGCGAGCGGCAACGAGGCTTTAACCAGGCCAGAGTTCTTGCCGAAAGCGCCGCCAAAAGCCTGGGCATCCCGCTGCTACACTGCCTGCAGCGCTGTCGCACCACGGCGCCGCAGCAGGGCCTGAACCGCCAACAACGTTTAGCTAACCTGCGGCAGGCATTTCGCTTAATTGATACGCAACTACCACCAAAACTGGCACTGATCGATGATGTCGTCACCACCGGCAGCACCGCCAATCAGTTAGCACAGCTGCTGCGAGCCGCCGGGGTGACAGAACTTAGTCTGTGGACGCTGGCGGTAACGCCAGCCTCGGCTCACTCCTCAGCCTGAACGCTGGCATTAAAGCCATGGCTTAAATACAGCGCATTAATCAGCAAGCGACTGGAGCCTTTAAAGTAACCGCGAAATACCGGGTTATCGCTCATGCCAATCACCCGGCCCTGCCCGAGATTATGCGCCACTAAGGCCGCGCCCTGCGCAATACGGGGAATAAACTCGGCAGCAGCATAGCCAGCCAGGTGCGGCTGGGCACTATAAGTTGCGACATTGACAAAGGGCGCCTGGCTGGGCTGTAACAACAAGGTGCTGTTTTTAAACAACGGTAAGTCGCGCCGCGGTATGCCAAAGGTCAGCGGGTGGCTCAGATCCAGCTCAGCACTGAAAATGGCACCGGCGATCCGTTGCTGACCGCCCAGTTTTTCGCGATCGGCGTAGCGTAAATCATGTTGTGGGATCAGTTGGTTCATGTCCTGTACTGTCCAGACTCCGGCTTGCAACAGCTTGGCATCCACCAACCAGGCTGCACCGCGCTTCTGCCCCCACAACACACCACCTTGCTGTACCCACTGCCGTAACTTGGTTATTTCACTCTCTTTCCAGCTGCGATAATCGCCATCTGGTAATAAAATATGGGTGTAGCGGCTCAGGTTAAGCCGGGACAAACGATCCGGCTCTGCCATGCTGGGAGAGATGCCGGCTAACCGCTCCAGGTTGTACCAGAGTTCGCCGGCTTCAGTCGAGTTGACACCAGGACCCGCCAGCACCAATACCTGAGGCAAACGCACCGGTGTAAAATTATGGCTACCCAGATCACTGCCGCGGCTGGTTAAACCGGTGGTCAGGGTATGAACAGGCAAGTTAAAGCGCTCCTGCAGTCGCTGCAAACGGAAGAACCAGTCAGCATGTTGCTGTAAACCGGCAGCGACCACCATAGCGCCAGCGCGGAAACTACGCGAACCCTGCGGTGTACTACCGGTAAAGTCACCCAGCGCCGCTCTGACAATCAGCCCTTCTTCCAACATCGCCTGCAGCATTACCGGCGATAACTGATCCTGCCAGCCCAGCACATAGGCATAACCACCGGCCTGCATCGTCTGACTACGGGCTCTGGGTTGAGCCTGCCACGGCTGCTCTGCTGCCGCGCGACCGGGTTCGCGGTTCACCGCCACAAAATCGATATTATAGGCATAGGGTAAGGTCCAGGCCGAAACATCATAGAAGGTGTTGTCATTAAAGCTTTTTTCCGTGCTAAAGGCCGCTTTTAACAGCCGGTATTGTGTTTGCTGCAGCGGCACATAGTAACTCTGACCGGCGCGGAAAGTGCTTTGTTCGTATTGCCAGTCAGCCGTTAACGGATAGACCGCAATCTGATGCTGACTCAACAGTTGTAACAGTGCCTCCAACCGGCTGCGATCCTGACTCTCAGTCAGAATATAGCCCTTAGTCCGCTCGGCGCGGGCCTGTTGCGCCGCAGATTGAAAGAATTCTTGTTGATAACTGAGTAACGCCTGTCGGTTAGCGACACTACCACGGATAGTAGACAGCGACGCATCAAACTGGTTTTTGATCGTTGCGGCGAAGGTTAGCAGGCCATTGATCGACTCCTGAGCATGACCGCGGCTGCTAGCCTGCTCGAACAAGATACCAACACTACCGGTAACATCCGGATAGGTAGAGCCTTTACCGACATAGAAATCATCAAAACTTTCTTCGGTGTAATACAGCTGGCCGCGCTGATCAAAGGCCTGAGCATGAAAGCCGGCCAGGATCCGGGTCAATTCAAAATTGCGCTCCGGGGTCAGCGGATAGTTACGGCTGGGGATCCCAGGCTGAAAGAAATAGCTGGAATTAGTGCCCATTTCATGGAAATCGCCGACCACATTCGGTTGCCATTTATGAAACTGTGCGATCCGCGCCTGACTTTCCGGATGTTGCAGCAGCAACCAGTCACGGTTTAAATCAAACCAGTAATGATTGGGCCGGCCATTCGGCCAGGGTTCAATATGTTCACGATGTTGCGGATCGGCCACCGGTGTTTTGCCGCGATGCATATTGGCCCACAACGCAAAGCGATCGTGTCCGTCCGGGTTCATACTCGGCTGGATCAGGATCACCGCCTGACGCAGCCATTGCTGTACTTCCGGGCTATTACTGGCTGTCAGATAGTGTGCCAGTACCAGCGCTGCATTAGCGGCACTGGGTTCATTACCGTGCACGCCGTAACCCAACCAGATAATCACCGGGCTGTCATCACTTACCGCCCGGCTGCCCCGCACCTGTGCCAGATGCTGGCTGCGGATTTGTTCTAACCGCGCCAGATTTTCCGGCGCCGACACCACCAGCTGCAGTAATGGCCTTTGCTCATGACTGCTGCCAATCACTTCCAGCTCGGCCCGCGGCGACTGGGCAGCGAGTACCTCGAAATAACGCTGGATCTGGTCATGCCTGGCATGCCATTCGCCCACCGGAAATCCGAGCACCTGCTCGGGTGCCGGTACCTCAGTCGCCACCGGCTCGTCAAAATAACTTGCCTGCACCTGCCAGATACTGCAGAGCAGGATGATGCCTAACATTTTTTTCATTATTGTCTCCCCAGACTCGCGGCTAAGTTAGCCAGAAACTGCCACAAAACTCAAGCAGGGCTGGCATCAGACAGGTAGGAAGAGTATGATAGCAACATAACCTAGTAATTTAGTCAGGTACTACGATGATTACGATTTCAGAACAGGCTCAGGCACACTTTGCCAAATTGCTGGAGAAGCAAGCGGCCGGCACTCATATCCGGGTGTTCGTGGTCAATCCGGGCACGGCCCAGGCGGAATGTGGCGTATCTTACTGCCCGGCTGATGCGGTAGAAGAAACCGATATCCGCTTACCTTTTAACGGCTTTGATGCCATCGTTGATGAAGAAAGTAAGCCGTTTTTGGTGGACGCTGAAATCGATTTTGTCACCGATCAGATGGGTTCACAGCTGACCCTAAAAGCGCCGAATGCCAAAGTACGCAAGGTGAGTGACAATGCCCCGTTGATGGAGCGGGTGCAGTATGTGATTGACAGCGAGATCAACCCGCAACTGGCTAACCATGGTGGCCGGGTCAGCGTGATGGAAATTACCGAGTCAGGTGTTGCAGTACTGCAGTTTGGCGGCGGTTGTAATGGTTGCTCCCAGGTTGACCTGACCCTAAAAGAAGGGATTGAAAAAGAGCTGTTAAATCGCTTTAGTGGTGAGCTGGCCGGTGTGAAAGATATCACTGAGCATCAACGTGGCGAGCACTCTTACTACTAAAAAGCCAGCGCTTTTTATGCTATAACATGCTCTCGGATTGGTCGGCGGCCTTTGGGCGCAGCCGACAGCGGCCTTTCTGGCCGTCTTCGGTTTTTTTGGAGTGGTGTTTGGAGTGCTGTTATGCGCGCTTTGCTGTTTTGCTGTTTATTAAGCCTGAGTTTGCCCGCCTCTGCGGCCGTGATGCTGATCTATCACCATGTTGCCGAGGATACCCCCAGAGTCAGCTCTGTCACCCCCGCTGAATTTCGCGGCCATCTGCAGTATCTGCGTGATAATAATTTTCAGGTCATCGGCCTCGACGTACTGATAGACCAGCTAAAAAGCGGCAAGCCCATTGCTGATAACGCGGTAGTGATCACCTTTGATGATAGCTATGAAAATAATTACACCACTGCGCACCCGATCCTGCAGGAATTCGGCTATCCCTACACCATCTTTATCAGCCCGGGAGATATTGATAAACGCACCGGTCCGGTAATGAGCTGGCAACAAATTAAACAAATGTCAGACGATGGCGTTCTGGTTGCCAACCACGCCATGTGGCATGAGCATATGGCCAGACCGGAAAAGGGCGAATCTGAAGCCGACTGGTTAAAACGGATGCGCCAGACTATTCTGGATGCCGAGCGGCGGATCAAGGAAGAAACCGGTCAGAGTCATCAGTGGCTGGCCTACCCCTATGGTGAATTTAGCGCCCCGCTGGAACAACTAGTAACGGAACTGGGCTTTATTGGCATTGGTCAGCAATCCGGTGCCATCGGGCCGCTGACGAAACTCACCCGCATCCCCCGTTATCCCGCGGCCGGTCAGTATGCGGATTTGAAAGATCTGGGGCAAAAGTTACGAACTTTGGCCTTTCCAATCACCGGCTATCTGTCTGCCGACCAAGTGATTAGTAGCAATCCGCCAACCTTACGCCTGCAACTGAAGATTGAAGATTTCCGTAAGCAGCAGTTGCGCTGCTTTGCCGGCTCTGAGGTCCTGGAGCCAACCTGGTTAGATGACAATACCTTTGAAGTCAGGGCCAGTAAGCCAGTAAATCGCGGGCGCAGCCGCTACAATTGCACTGCGCCGTCGCTGAGTAAAAAAGGCTATTTTTACTGGTACTCGCAGCCGTGGCTAAATTAATAACCCAACTTTGCCAGCACCAACGGAAAATCGGCCAGTAGCTGTTCGGTATCAATGACCGGCACCTGGCCAATTGCCATTTCAGGTTTGAACATCGCTACCAGCTGCCCCTGCGGATTAATCAGCACCACCGAAGCGCTGTGGTCGACCAGATAATTCCCCTCTGCATTGCTGTTCAGTGCATACATCAGACCCAGCTGCCGCACAAAGGGAAACAGCTGATCATGGCCGGCGGTCAGCCCCAGCACTGCCGGTTGCTGAAAGTAGTTTACATAATTATTGAGCTGCTCCACGCTGTCGCGCTGCGGATCAACCGAAATAAACCAGACTTTCAGCGGCTCCTTCACCATAGCAGCCAATTCCGGTTGCACCCCGGCCAGCTTGGCCAGCGTCAAAGGGCAGATATCCGGGCAATAGGTATAGCCGACAAAAGCCAGCGTCCATTGCTGATACAGCTGCTCACGACCGGTAGGCTGACCATGCTGATCGACTAACTGAAACTCCTGCAGATTGCGCGCTTGCGGATACACCAGTGCGGATTTCGGCTCAGCCGGCTGCTGCCATAGCTTATAACTGAGGCCACCGGCCACCACGGCAGCAATCGCCAGCAGTAAGTAAGTCAGATTACGAAACATAAAGCGCTAACACCTTAAAGTAATGGTCTACTAACAATAACAGGAAGAGTACCATTAAATGCACGATCGAGAACTTAAAAGTCGCCATCGCGGTGTCAGAGCCGGCAGCAAACTTCAACTTCCACGCATATTGTAAAAAGCGCAGATTCAGCAAGGTACTGCCAACCAGATAGATGGCACCGGTCATCCCGACAATGTAGGGCAGCAAGCACACCAGACATAACAACAGGGTATAAAGCAGGATAGCGCTCTTGGTAAAGTCGATACCGTGGGTTACCGGCAACATCGGCATGTTCACCCGGGCATAGTCATCGCGGCGGTGAATCGCCAGGGCCCAAAAATGCGGCGGCGTCCAGGTAAAGATAATCATCACCAATAGCAGCGCATAGCCATGCACCTCGCCGGTTACCGCCGTCCAGCCCAGCAACGGCGGCATAGCGCCGGCTAAGCCACCGATCACGATATTCTGCGGTGTTGCCCGCTTGAGAAACATGGTGTACACCACGGCATAACCAAACAAACTTAACAGCGTCAGCCAGGCGGTCAGCGGGTTCACCGCCAGATAAAGCAGGGCAAAGCCGGCAGCCGCCAGGCTACAGGCAAAGACGATCGCCTGCTTGCTGCTGATCCGTCCGCGGGCAACCGGTCGGCTGTGAGTACGCGCCATTTTGGCGTCAATACGTTGATCCACAACATGATTCAGTGCCGCCGCCGCCGCCGATAACAAACCTATGCCCAGGGTCGCACTTAACAGCAGCCACCAGGGCGCCAGGCTATTGCTGGCCAGCACCATTCCAACCCAGGCGGTCAACACCAGCAGCGCTACCACCTTGGGTTTAGTCAACTCCAGATAGTCGCGCCAGCGCCGGCTACTTGAGCCACTAATAATTGCCGTTGCCATCTTAAGCCTCCTGCGGTTTGGGGTATGCGATCTGGTAGCAAATCAGCACTGACAACATCAGTAAATTCGCTCCGACAAAATTATGCGCCACGGCATTTAACAGTGGTAAGTGCAAGACAATATTCAGTAAGCCCAGCGTCAACTGCACGGCCAATACCGCAGCCAGGGCCAGCGCAAACCTGCGCATCAATACTTCACTGGCCTGACGATACAGGCGCCAGGCAAAGGTCGCGACAATAAGGGTGGTGACTACAGCACCCAAGCGATGTAAAACATGAATAGTGGCACGCGCATCCTGCGACATCACGCCGTATTCGTAGTCATCATGGCCCAGGTGCAAATCGAAGGCTTCCGCAAAGGCCAGCCGGCTACTCCAACCGGCTTCACAGAACGGCAATTCGATGCAGGCCAAGGCGGCGTAGTTCGCTGCGGTCCAGCCACCCAGCGCGATCTGCAAACAGACCACCACTAAACTTAACAGCGCCAGCGGTAATAATGGCCTGAGCCCGGTATCCCGACTACGCCAGGCCGGCTGCTGCGTTAACCAGTAAACGGCCAACAAACTAAAGAGCGTAAAACCAAACATCAGATGCGCCAGCACCACTATCGGCAACAGGCCCATCGTCACCGTCCAGGCGCCGAGCGTAGCCTGAAAGATCACAATCAGCAGCAGGGCGGCCGGTAAACTGCGCTCAGTTTGTTGCCGCCGCCAGTGCATTACCGCCAGTGCCGCGATCAACAGGCCAAGCGTACCGGCCAGATAGCGGTGGATCATTTCATTCCAGGCTTTGGCATGTTCCAACGGCCGCTCGGGAAAGCGTTCTGCCGCCAGTTGCATTTTCTCCGGTTTGTGCGGCACCTTTAAAAAGCCATAACAACCGGGCCAGTCCGGACAACCGAGGCCGGCATCGGTTAAGCGGGTGTAGGCCCCCAGAATAATCACCAGCATGGTCCAGACTAACGTCAGCGTGATTAATTTTTTTTGTAGGCTCATACGCTGGTCCTGTCGTAGTTCATTAACTTCATTAAATCGGCACGAATCGCTTTCGCCGTAGCGGCCATCTGCTCGGCCTGGGCCGGTAGCGGATACTTCAGCAGCGCCAGACCACGTTGATCAACCAACACAATATGTTGCTGTAAGTCGGCACTCAGGGCGGCCGGGGTCTCGGCCTGGGTAAACATCGGATAATCGCTCAGACTGGCCTGCCCCAGCAGCACCGGCTGCACCTGGTTTTGCTTGCGGCCCAAACCAATATATAACTGCTTAACGGTATGCAGCGCCTGCTGGCAGGGAGTAGCACATTGCTCAGCGACGACCACGATACGCCAGTGCTTGGGCACCTTACCGGCGTCAGGCAACAGGTAAACTTCCTGGCTTAACCAGTCACCACGACTGGAGCTGCCCGGGTTGAACCAACCTAATTCCAGCACCAGCTTCGCCAGCAACAGTGGCAGGGCACAGCACAGGATAAACAACAGCAGAAATTTATTCTTGTTCATAGTTTTTCTCTCGTTGCCAACTGGTCGCCAGTCCGACGGCCAGCACCGCGATCGCCAGACCAAACCATTGCAAGGCATAACCACGGTGTTTTTCCGGCGGCATCACCACCGGCTGATAATGGGGGATAAAGTCAGATGCCTGCTGCTGATACAACACCGCCGGATACAGTGACCAGGGTAATTGTTGTTGCAGCAGGGCATAGTCGATTTGCTGCATGCGCATCGGATAGCTGTCGCCTTCCAGATTCTGCCCCAGCAATAGTGCATTAGACGGCCGGCTGCGTACCAGGGCCGCTATCGCGATTTCTGCCGGGATCTGCGGCTCGGGCAGCACTTGCCGGTTTTGGCCGGCAGCGAGCCAGCCCAGATTCACCAGCACCAGCGTACTGCTATCCGCAAATTGCACCGGAATAATCACATCGTAGCCAACCTTGCCGTGCAGAATTTGATTATCCAGTAACCAGATATAGGGCGGGACCCAATAGCCGGTGTCGCTAAGCAGAGCACCATCCAGTTCGGTTGCAGAACCCACCAGCAGCTGCCGGCCGCTTAGTGGCCCCTGCTGCTGCACTGCGGCGATCTGCTGTAACTGCACGGTTTTTTCGGCTGCCCGTTGCCATTGCCAATGTGATAACTTGATCAAAATGGCAAAAGCGGTCAGAGTAATTAATAACCAGACCCGGTTAACCGTAAATAATTGACCGAACAACTTAAACTGCATCAGTCAGACTCCGGAGTAGCTATGCTTATTAAAATCATTATCGGCGCACTGTTAATCTTTATCGTGTTTAATCTGGCCAGAGCCGGGGTGGCAATGGTGCGACAGCAGGAGAGTACCCTGCCAATGTCGCACTTTCTTGGCCGCAGGGTCCTGTATTCTGCCATCGCCCTGGGCCTGATCCTGCTGGCGATTGCCACCGGCCTGATCACACCAAACCCGCGGCCTTACTAGGCCGCGTCACAACACATAAACAAAGAAGAACAGGCACACCCAAACCACATCAACAAAGTGCCAGTACCAGGCTCCGGCCTGAAACGCGAAGTGTTTTTCTGGCGTAAAGTGTCCTTTCAGCACCCGCAGAAACACAAAGAACAGGATCAGGGCGCCCAGCGTCACATGTAGGCCGTGGAAACCGGTTAACAGGTAAAAGGTATTGCCATAGAAGCCGGAATCAAGCCGCAAGCCCAGATCGCGATAGGCGTGCACATATTCGTAGCCCTGCAGGCATAAGAAGATCACCCCCAGCAACAGGGTAACAAACAGCATGCCCTTTAGCTGACCCCGTTTATTCTGCTCCAGACCGGTATGGGCAAAGTGCAGTGTGACCGAGGAAATCAGCAGGATAGCCGTATTAATCGCCGGCAAACCCCAGGCTGGCATGGCCTGAGTTTCTATACCACCCGGTGTTTTTACCAGTGGCCATACCGGCTGAAAATCCGGCCACAGGATGGCAAAGGTCATGGCATTATTGCTTGCCCCTCCCAGCCATTCCATCGCAATGACCCGGCCGTAAAACAAAGCACCGAAGAAGGCCATAAAGAACATCACTTCCGAAACAATAAACCAGCTCATACCTTGCCGGAAAGATCGATCCATCTGGCTGCTATACAAGCCAGACATGGACTCATCAATCACATTGCGGAACCAGCCAACCAGCATAAAGACCAGAATGGCTAAGCCCAGTAACAATAACCAGCCACCAAAGCCAGTTTGTTGTTTACTCATATCAATAACATAGTGACCGGCGCCAAAAGCGATACAAAACAACGCCACGGCACCGACGATCGGCCAGGGGCTTTGCGCCGGGACATAATATTTTTCGTACGTTTTACTCATCTTATTCCCCAAGATTTTCAGTAGCGGCACTACCCTGCCAGTTAGCTGTCACATCGTACAGGGTGTAATTCAGCGTAATAGTGCTGAACTGCGCAGGCAGAGCCGGATCAACGTAAAACTGAACTGGCATCAGCATCTTATTGCCGGCTGCCAGTTGTTGTTGGGTAAAGCAGAAACATTCGATTTTATGCAGATACAAAGCGGCCTGTCCGGGCGAAACTGAGGGCACCGCCTGACCGACAATCATCCGGCCGGTTGGATTTTCGGCCAGATAATTCATCACATGCACTTCACCCGGATGTACCGTCAAACGGCGGATCTCCGGCTGAAAAATCCATGGCATGTCTTTATTCGGTCTGGCCAGAAACTCAATGGTCACTTCACGGCTGGTATCAATGCCATCTGCCAGTACCGTAGCCGGTACATTTGAGGTTTTGCCATTGATGCCAGTGACTTCACAGAACACGTCGTAAAGTGGCACCAGCGCAAAGCCAAAACCAAACATCAGTACCGTTACCAGTAGCAGTTTGCTTACCAAAGTCCGATGCAGCTGCATAGGGCCTCCTATTTCACTTCCGGCGGTGTATCAAAGGTATGGTAAGGTGCCGGCGACGGCACCTGCCATTCCAAACCTTCAGCGCCTTCCCATACCTGTGCTGTCGCTTTTTCGCCGCCGCGGGCACATTTGACAATCACCCAGACAAAAATCAGCTGCGATAAGCCAAACAGGAAACCACCCACGCTGATAAAGGCGTTAAAGTCCGCAAATTGCAGCGCATAGTCAGGGATCCGCCGTGGCATACCCGCCAGGCCAACGAAGTGCATTGGGAAAAACAACAGATTGACTGAGATCAGCGAACACCAGAAATGCAGCTGACCTAATCTTTCGTCGTACATATAGCCGGTCCATTTCGGTAGCCAGTAGTAGGCAGCGGCAATAATGGAGAACACCGCGCCGGATACCAGTACATAGTGGAAATGCGCCACCACAAAGTAGGTATCGTGATACTGGAAGTCCGCCGGCGTAATAGCCAGCATCAAACCGGAAAAGCCGCCGATGGTGAAGAGTACGATAAAAGCCAGTGCAAACATCATCGGGACTTCAAAGGTCATGGCACCGCGCCACATGGTTGCGACCCAGTTAAACACCTTCACGCCGGTCGGCACGGCAATAAGCATGGTGCAATACATAAAGAACAGCGTGGCAAATACCGGCATACCGGTGGTAAACATATGGTGCGCCCAAACCAGGAACGACAAGACCGCAATACTGGCGGTGGCATAAACCATAGAGGCATAACCAAACAACGGCTTGCGGGCAAAGGTCGGTATGATAGCCGACACAATACCAAATGCCGGCAGGATCATAATGTATACTTCCGGGTGACCAAAGAACCAGAAAATATGCTGGAACAATACCGGATCGCCGCCACCGGCCGCATCAAAGAAGCTGGTGCCAAAATACTTATCCGTTAATACCATAGTAACAGCGCCCGCCAGTACCGGCATCACCATAATCAGCAGGAAAGCGGTGATAAACCAGGTCCAGACGAACAGCGGCATCTTCATCCAGGTCATCCCCGGCGCCCGCATATTCCAGATGGTGACGATCACGTTGATGGCACCCATAATTGAGGAAATCCCCATAATGTGTACCGAAAACACGAAGAGCGCCGTGCTGTCATTACTGTAGGTAGTGGATAGCGGGGCATAGAAGGTCCAGCCGAAATCCGGACCACCACCCGGCATAAACAAACTCAGCAACAGGATCAGAAACGCAAACGGCAAGATCCAAAAGCTCCAGTTATTCATTCGGGGCAACGCCATATCCGGGGCGCCAATCATCATCGGGATCATCCAGTTCGCCAAGCCGGTAAAGGCTGGCATCACCGCCCCAAACACCATAATCAGACCATGTACTGTGGTCATCTGATTAAAAAATTGCGGCTCAACAAACTGCATGCCGGGTTGGAACAGTTCCAACCGGATCACCATCGCCATACTGCCACCGATAAAGAACATCAGTAAGGCAAACACCAGATACATGGTGCCGATATCTTTATGGTTAGTAGTAAACAGCCAGCGCTTTATCCCGGTTGGCTTATGGTCATGATCATGGTCATGCTCGTGTTCATGTGTAATAGCTGACATCGCTTACTCTCCCTTACCCTGCTGCACAGCGTAAACATCCGCAGCCTGCACGGCATCACCGGTATTATTATCAAAGGCATTGCGGGTATAGGTAATGACCGCGGCCAGTTCTTTCAGGCTGAGCTGCCGGCCAAAGGCCTGCATCGCCGTACCGGGTTTACCATTGACGATAATATCGATATGGGCGCGGCGGTCATTCAGCACCAGCTGACTGCCGCGGATTGCCGGGAAGATACCGGGTAAACCGTTACCGCTGGCCTGATGACAGGCGACACACCAGCCCTGATACACCCGTTCACCGGTAGCCATCAGTTCTGCCATATCCATATTCATCGCCAACAATTCGCGCTCTGCTGCCTTTGCTGCGGCAATACGGGCCTCTTCCTGTACCACCCAGGCCTGGTAGTCCGCAGGCTCTTTCGCAATCACCACCACTGGCATAAAGCCATGATCTTTACCGCAGAGCTCAGCACACTGACCACGATAAATGCCAGGCTCATCAACCCGGGTCCAGGCTTCATTAATAAAGCCGGGGTTAGCGTCTTTTTTTACGGCGAAAGCAGGCACCCACCAGGAGTGAATCACATCGTCAGAGGTCATCAGGAAACGGACTTTTTTACCGGTTGGGATCACCAGCGGCCGGTCAACTTCCAGCAGATAGTTCTCGCCTTTGGCCAGCTTGTTGGCAATTTGCTCACGTGGGGTGGCCAAAAGGGAGAAATATTCGATCTCATGATCAAGATATTTGTAATGCCACTTCCACTGCGAGCCCGTCACTAATACGGTGACATCCGCAGCCGAGGTATCTTCCATCGCGATTAAGGTTTTGGTGGCAGGTATTGCCATACCAATCAGAATCACCACCGGGATGGCGGTCCACAGAATTTCAACCTTAGTGCTTTCGTGAAACTGAGCCGGCTGCACTCCCCGCGCTTTGCGGTGGCGAATGATGGACCAGAACATGATCCCAAACACCACTGCACCGATAACGCAACAAATCCAGAAAATTGTCATATGCAGTTGATAAACCTGCTGACTAATTTCCGTAACGCCCCGGGTCATATTTAAAGGCATGGATGTTGATGCATTTGCCGATGCGGCAAAAAGCAGGGTCGGCAGCGACCAAAGCAGACAACGCGCGTTTGTCACTGTACTTCTCCTCTGTCATTTGCAAAGCAAATTGCAGAAACCAAGTACACAGAACTACACGGTTTTTTGACTACCTACCCAACCGAATCTATGTGCTATACCCGTCATCCTTGCAGATGCGGGGATATAAGTTTCGCAATTTATTATTGTTATTGTTCTTGGGTTGATTTCGAGGCTAGCGCTGAAATCAGTAGCGGCACACCTGTTGTTATTTTTTCGCCGGCTACCGTCTAAGAATTATCCAGGATGAAGATTATGTAAACCCCTAAAATGCAAAAGTGCCGATAAAACCAACAGGTCATACCAGCAATTTTAAAAATAAGCTATTGAGAAATTTTATAAATTATAACCAGCTACCGTTACGGATCACCCCGACTGCTAAGCCTTCTACGGCGAAAAATTGCTGTCGCAAGTCAACTTTTATCACCTCAAAATCCGGATTTTCCGGTAACAGCAATACCTGATTGCCATCGCGCTGAAAGCGTTTTACCGTGACCTCATCATCGACCCGCGCGACGATGACCTGGCCTGGCTGCGCCTGCTGGGTTTTGTGTACGGCCAGCAAATCGCCATCCAGAATACCGATATCCTGCATACTCATACCTTGCACCCGCAATAAAAAATCAGCGTGCGGTTTAAACAGGTTGGCATCGATCTGGTAATGGTCCTGGACATGCTCTGCTGCCAGGATCGGCTGACCGGCGGCGACTTTACCAATTAACGGTAAACCCAGTTGCTCCGGGGCCGCGTCCTCTTCCAACAAACGGATCCCCCTTGAGGTGCCGGGCAACATTGCGATCACGCCTTTCTTGGCCAGGGCTTTTAGATGCTCTTCCGCCGCATTGGCTGATTTAAAACCCAGCCGCACCGCAATTTCCGCCCGCGTTGGCGGCATACCGGTTTCCTGTTGATAATCCTTAATCAGCTGCAGAATTTCTGCCTGCCGTGGAGTAAGAGGTCTGTTCATGCTGGCTACCCATACAGTATTTACTGTGAGTATATACAGTCTTTCTGGCCTTGCCAAGTTTTCAGCGTGAACAAAACTTGCTGCTATGATCAGCTATGCTATTCTTAGCGCCCATTTTTTTCAGGTCAGTAAGGTTATGTTGTCAGGCTTTAAGCTGTTTACCAAACTGTTACGATGGCCCATCCGGCTGTTGGTGAAATATAAAATTGTGCCCGATAATCCGCTGCATGCGCTCGGAGTCGAGCCCGGACGGCCCTTGCTGTATATCTGCCATACTGAGTCCGCCAGTGATTTGGCAACCTTACGCCGGGTATGTCAGCAGTTACAATTACCTGATCCGCTATCTAAGGTGCAATTAGGGTCACAGCTGTTGCCCCGCACTCTGTTTCTGGAGCAACCACACCGGCTGATCGGCGGGCGCGGCAAAACCCGGGCCCTGCAACAAGGCCAGCAACTGTTAGCCGCCCATCTGGCACAGCCTGAGCTAAAAGCACAGTTAATGCCGGCCGCCATTTTATGGGGCCGGGCACCGGGTAAAGAGAACAGCATTAAATGGCTGATTGGCGAAGCACACTCACCAAACTGGCTGGCAAAATTACTTATTGTGCTGATTTCCGGACGCCATACGCTGGTACGGCTGAGTAAACCCGTGGATTTACAACAAATGGCGGCCCAGTTTGGTTCTGCACCGGAAACGGCGCGTAAACTACTACGAATGTCGCGGATCCACTTTTACCGGCAACGGCTGGCAGCAACCGGCCCCAAACTGATGCAACGAAATCAGTTATTTAATGCGTTACTGGCCTCGCCGGCGCTGAAAAAGGCCATTGCCGACGAGGCCGAAACTAAACGCATCAGTTATCAGGCGGCGCAACAGGAAGCCCGCAAGTTACTGCAGGAAATTGCCGCGGACTACCGCACCTCGACGCTACGCTTTGGCGACCGCATTCTGAGCTGGTTGTGGCAAAAACTCTATTACGGCATCAAGGTTAAAAATGCCGACAAGCTGCTTGAGCTGGCACAGAAAGGGCATGAAATCGTCTATGTTCCCTGCCACCGCAGCCATATGGACTACTTACTACTTAGCTACATTATTTATCATCAGGGCCTGGTACCGCCGCATATTGCGGCTGGTATTAATCTGAATTTCTGGCCGGCCGGTACCATTTTCCGTCGTGGTGGCGCTTTCTTTATCCGGCGCAGCTTTAGCGGCAACAAGCTGTACTCTGCGGTATTCCGTGAATACCTGAGTCTGTTGTTTATCAAAGGCTATGCCGTCAAGTATTACACTGAGGGCGGTCGCAGCCGCACCGGTCGCTTATTGCAACCCAAAACCGGCATGCTGGCGATGACAGTACAGTCGATGCTGCGCGGTATCGATCGCCCGGTCACGCTGGTACCGGTGTATCTGGGATACGAGCATGTGATGGAGGTCAATACCTACCTTAGCGAACTGCAGGGCTCAGGTAAGCAGAAAGAATCGGTGTTTGGTGTACTGAAGGCAATCCGTAATCTGCGCGATTATGGCTATGGCTATGTCAATTTCGGCGAGCCGATTTCACTGAACCAGTATCTGAGCCAGCAGGTGCCAGCTTGGAAAAGTGAAATTAACCCGCTGGAAGCGCCTAAACCGCAGTGGTTAAATCCGGTGACCGGCAAGTTGTCCGAGCAGATTATGCGGCATATCAATCAGGCGGCGGCATTGAACAGCATTAACCTGATTGCCCTCTGTTTGCTGGCCAGCGATAAGCATAGTCTGACCCGGCAGGAGTTGGTGCAACAGTTGCAAGCCTATCTGACGTTGCAGCAAGCGGTACCCTATCATGCCAATGTCAGCCTGCCAGAACAAAGTGCCGAGCAAATGCTGGAACATGCAGCCAGGATGCAAAAAATCATGCTGACGGCAGACAGTTTCGGTCAACTGGTCAGTTTAAGCCCACAGCAAGCGGTGCTAATGAGTTATTATCGGAATAATATTCTGCATCTGTTTATCCTGCCGGCCATTCTGGCTTCGGCCGTACTCCGACAACAGCGACTCAGTTTGACTGAACTGCAAAGCCTGGCCGAGCAACTGTATAGCCTGTTAAAACATGAATTATTTTTGCAGGTGCCCTCATTGCAGCACTATATCAGGCAACTGTTGCAACAACTGCAGGCGCAAGGGTTGTTAATACAGGACGGAGAAGATTATCTGGCTCCACCGCAGCACAGCCGCGAATATATGATGTTAGATTTACTGGCGCACAATGCCGAACATACGCTGCAGCGCTATGCCATGGTCTTTAACCTGTTGCGGGCGCATGGCCCGCTGCCGCGCCCGGAGCTGGAACAGCAAAGCCATCAACTGGCGCAACGCTTACTAACCTTGCATGGCATCAATGCACCGGAGTACTACGACAAGAACCTGTTTGCCAGCTTAAGCCAGGCGTTAAAACTGGAAGGTTACTGTCAGTCAGATCAGGACAACCGGCTACAGGCAACACCAGCTTTATCGCGGTTGGCAGCCACTGTTAACTTGCTGTTGCGTAGCGAGGTGTTACAAAGTATTCACAGCATTATGCCGGAGGCCGCAACCACTCAGCCCGGCTCCTGATACTCGCGGATCACCCCTTGCTGGATAGTAGTCGCCACCAGTTTACCATCGCGGGTAAAAAACTGACCTTGCACTAAACCCCGGCCGCCGGATGCGGCCGGGCTATCCACAGCGTAGAGCAACCAGTCATCAAAACGAAAATCCTGATGAAACCACATGGCATGGTCGATAGTGGCGACCTGCATATTTTTCGCCATAAAAGAACGACCATGCGGCTGCAAAGCAGTAGGCAGAAAGTTAAAATCTGATGCATAGGCCAGCAGATATTTATGCACCCGCAGATCATCTGGCATGCTGCCATTGGCTTTAAACCAGACATAACGCTTCGGCGCACTGACCACCGGCGAAAACGGATTTTGAAAATCCACCGGCCGCATTTCGATCGGTTTTTCGCAGATAAACTTACTGCGTAATTTTTCCGGAATTTGCGCCGCATGCTGCTGGTAGAAGTCGAGATCCGATACCAGCTGATCCGGCCCCGGTACCTGTGGCATGCTAAGCTGATGTTCAAAGCCCAGCTCCTCATCCTGGAATGACGCCGTCATATAGAAGATCGGTTTACCGTACTGAATGGCACTGACCCGGCGGGTACTAAAGCTTTTGCCATCACGGATATTGTCAACTTCATAGACAATCGGCTTGCTGGCATCACCCGGGCGTAAAAAATACGAATGGAACGAATGTAATTTACGCTCTTCGGGCAGCGTTTCTTTGGCTGCCGATAGCGCCTGACCCATCACCTGACCACCGAACACCGCCTTAAACCCCAGATCCTGACTTTGGCCGCGGTATAAGCCTAGTTCTATGGTCTCAAGTTTCAGCAGTGATAATAAATTCGCAAGTACCTGACTCATACGGTAACCTTTTCCGCTAGCAAGAGGAGTTATTCTGCCGTAATTACCGGAGCCTGGCAAAATGAACTATTGGTTATTTAAAACTGAACCCAGCGAATGCAGTATTGACGATTTTGCGCGCGCCCCAACAACGCCTATTGTTTGGGAGGGTGTACGTAATTATCAGGCACGAAACTTTCTGCGTGATGGCGTCCAGGTCGGTGATCACGTGTTAATCTATCATTCCAGTTGCAAGGATATTGGTGTGGCAGGGATCGCGGAAGTGGTCAGATCGGCTTATGCTGATCCGAGCCAATTTGACTGCCGTAGTATATATTATGATCCAAAAGCTAAAGCTGAGCAGCCACGCTGGGTCGCCGTCGATTTGCGTTTTGTGCAAAAATTGCCCAGACTAATAACACTAGACAAAATTAAAAGCTCGGCTAAGATGGCAGAGTTGCCGGTTGTTCAAAAAGGCAGCAGACTGTCAGTGATGCCGGTTACGATACAACAATGGCGGGATTTATTGGCTTTACAATAGTCCCTGACTTAATCCTGTGTTTTGGAGCCCGTTATGCTAGCGATACAGGTACAGGAAAGGCGCCAGACGGAAAAGGACCTTAATTATTTTTGGGATCAGTTAAGCTTAGCGCAGAAATTTTCGGTGGCTGAATTGCAGCGTTATGGCTACCAGCTACAGTTTGTTCGTCATTTACCCTACGGTAAGCTTGCGGTACTTGACTTTGACGGCAAGCTGGCGGCGATTGACCAGGAAGGCCAGATTGATACCACTCCCAGTATAGTACTTCGGGGCTGAGTGTTATTATCTGTTAACTGATTCAGATAGCTACAACAGCTACTCAAAAGATAACGCCGGCTTAGCCGGCGTTATTACTTTAAAGTCACGTCATGAGCTGCTTAGTTGCTGCTGAATATAATTTCGTACCTGTTGCTCCAACACCGCCAATGGCACACTGCCGTTATCCAACACTACCTGATGGAAAACTCGGATATCAAACTTATCGCCCAGCTGCTGTTCAGCCTGTTGCCGCAGCCGGCGAATAGTCAACTCGCCCAGCTTGTACGACAGTGCCTGCGCCGGCCAGCTAATATAGCGATCAATTTCCGTTTGTACGTTATGCATAGATAAGGCGGTATTTTCGGCCAAAAAGTCGATCGCCTGCTGCCGGCTCCACCCCAGACTGTGCATGCCGGTATCCACAACCAGCCGCGCAGCTCGCCACATTTCATAGGTCAGGCGGCCAAAGTTACTGTAGGGATCCTGATAAAAGCCCATTTCCAGCCCCAGATACTCGGCATACAGACCCCAGCCCTCGCCAAAGGCCGAGGTATAGAAGGTGCGTCGGTAGTCTGGTAAGTCGCCCTGCTCCCGCGCCAGGGAGATCTGCAAGTGGTGGCCGGGCACCGCCTCATGCAGTGTCAGAGCTTCCATTTCATACAGTGGCCGCCGGTTCAAGGCATAGGTATTCACCCAGTAGTAACCTGCCTGGTCGTCACGGGTAGCGCCAGAGTAGCGGCCAGTCGTATATTTGGGGGCAATCTCTGCCGGCACTTCCACTACGCCATAGGGCGTGCGTGGTAAGAGTTTAAAGAAACGCGGTAATTGGGCATCAGCCCGTTTCGACAACCAGGCGGCATACCGCAGGAGTTCGTCGGCTGATTGCGGGTAGAATTGCGGATCTTCACGCAAGAACTGCACGAAATCGGCAAAGCTGCCGGTAAAGCCGAGACTATCAATTACCTGCTGCATCTCAGCACGGATCCGCGCTACTTCCGCCAGGCCAATGTCGTGTACCTGCTGCGGTGTCATCTGTAACGTGGTGTAATGCTCCAAGCGATTTTGGTAAAAGGCTGCGCCATTGGGTAAGGTACTGGCAGCAATATCCTGGCGTGCACCCGGTAAGTAGTGCTGCACCATAAAATCGTAAAAGCCCTGAAATGCCGGATTCACCGCCGTCTCAATTATGCCGAGAGCCTGCTGCCGGAAGCTTTGCCATTCCTGCTCACTGATCAGGTCTGATTTGCGCTGTAGCGGCTGAAAAAACACGCTTTGCTCAGGCTGGGCAATATAGGAACTGATACTTTGCTCAAAACCCGCCAGCACTACCGCCGGCTGGGTGATACCTTGGTCCAGGCCCTGCTGCATCAACGCGATCTGTTGCATCATATAACCTGGAATCGCCGCCAGCCGTTGTAAATATTGCTGGTAATCATTGGTCTGCCGTAAAGCAGAGCGCTGAAAACTAAACGCCAGCGCGGTATGAAAGCCCGATTCAGAGGTTAACGGCATCAGATGCGCATTGAATCGATATTGGTCGATCTCATCTGCCAGGCGATAACTCAGGATAGCGTGATTAATTTTGTCCTGTTCGCTCAGTTGGTTCAGGTCAACCGCCTGTAACTGTTGCTGCAACGCCAGCCGTTGTTGTTGCCGTGCGGCCAGTGCTGCCGGCGACATATCGGTTAACGTGCCCGGTGCTGGCGTGCGCAAGGCGGTTTCAGCCTGCCAAATCTGCTCCGCCAGTTGGCTAAAGCTCGGTGCCACAGCGTCCGGGCTCTTACTGGCACAACCGGCCAATAGCAGTATCGCAGCAATCAGACTGAGAGGTTCCGCTCGTATTTGCATCAGTGACTCCCTGTTGTTTTATTTTTCTTTACTTGATTGTACCTGTCTGACCGCAAAAAAGCAGAGCACGGAACTGATTAAACCGGCACTTTATCGCTATTTTCGGCAATCGGCAGTTTGGCTTGCCGTGATTTTCATCACAATCACTAAATTATCTGTAAAAGATATTGCCTGTAATCTTTTATCACGTACTATAGGTTTGAAAGAATAATAAGATTGCGCTTATGGAGCCCAGATCCCTGCCATGAAGTACAAGGACACGATGCAGCAAGCTTTGGACAAAGCAACGCAGGTAGGTGCCTTTTTGCGCCATAACCAGCTTGCCGCGCATCCGACCAATTACACTGTTGCCTACGAATACATCAGCGGTAATAACGCTGAACTGTGTCAGGCAATAGAACAGAAGCTGGCAGCTAAGGCCGAGTTTGACGATTTTATTATGGCGGAGCTGTACAACCGCTATTTAATGCCGGAGCAGCAGCAACAGGAACAACTGTTGCAGGATGTTTCTGGCATGGTCAGCCGACTATCTGGCTACACCGACCTCGCCGCTGAAGCCACCGAGAACTTTATCGACCAGTTGGATCACACCGCTTTCAAGCTGGAGCAAGACGCCCAGCCGATGCCACCGGCGCTGGCAGAACTAAAGCAAGTCACCCTCGCCTACCGAAAACAGCAGCAACAGTTGAATCAGCAACTGGTGGCGGCAAACCAGCAAAGTCATCAGCTGCGTGATGAGCTAGAACAATTAAAGCAACAGCGACTGCAAGATCCCCTGACTGGCCTGTACAACAGGGTGGCGATGCAAAATCAGGTCGAGCTGTGGTTAAGCGAGCAACCTGATCGACGCATCGCAGCTATTGCGGTAGATTTGGATCATTTTGCCCGTTTTAATCAGGATTACGGCGCCACCATTGGCGATATTATTTTGTCTAAGGTGGCGAAAAAAGTGCGCAGCTATGTGCAGGAAAGCGGCATGCCAGTGCGCTCTGGCGGCGAAGAGTTTTTACTGCTGCTACCCGATGTTGACCTGAGAACCGCCGCCGAAATTGCAGAGCAGGTCCGCAAAGGCGTCGAGAAACTGCGTTTTGTCTCCGCCCGGGATAAGAAAAGCTTACCAAAAATCACTATCTCATTGGGTGTAGCGCTGTATCAGGCCTCAGAAAATTGGTATCAATTTTTATCGCGCACCAATAGCGTATTACAGCTGGCCAAACAACGCGGCCGCAATCAAGTTGCCAATGAAGTAATGCTGGCTGCCATCTAAAGCGTCCACTGTTGCATATTTTTTAACAGGATCCCCTCTGGTTGTTGGCTCTGCCGGCGTAATCTTTTACACTAGCGGCCTAATGTTCCCAAGCAGGCTTTGTTATGTCCGAACCTACCAATAACACCACGCATTTTGGCTTTAAATCTGTACCTAAAGAGCAGAAAGTTGCGATGGTCGCCGATGTCTTTCACTCGGTCGCCGCTAAGTACGACATTATGAATGACGTGATGTCGATGGGCATTCACCGGCTGTGGAAACGTTTTACTATTGACTGCAGCGGCGTGCGCGCCGGGCAACAGGTGCTGGATCTGGCCGGGGGTACCGGCGATATTACGGCGTTATTCTCCAAACGGGTTGGTCCAAGCGGCAAGGTGGTACTGGCCGATATTAATGAGTCAATGCTGAATGTCGGCCGCGATAAACTGCGCGACCTGGGGCTGGTGAATAATATCGAATTTGTGCAAGCCAACGCTGAAGCCCTGCCCTTTGCCGACAACAGCTTCGACATCGTCTCTATTGGCTTTGGCTTACGTAATGTCACCGATAAAGATGCTGCACTGCGCTCAATGTTCCGGGTGCTCAAGCCCGGTGGTCGCCTGCTGGTACTGGAGTTTTCCAAACCAGAAAGCGAATTACTCAGTAAAGCTTACGATCTCTACTCGTTCCGCATTCTGCCTTTTATGGGCCAGTTGATCGCCAATGATAAAGAAAGCTACCAGTATCTGGCCGAGTCAATCCGGATGCACCCGGATCAGGAAACCTTAAAGCAGATGATGCAGGATGCCGGCTTCCAGGAAGTCAGTTATCACAATCTGACCGGTGGTATTGTCGCCTTACATCGGGGCTATAAATTCTGATGTTGCCGTTATTGCCACAATTGCTGTGTGCTGTGGCAGAGCGGCTTAGCCGCAAAGCGATAGCGCTGGATCCATCCTGCCTGCCCAAACTGCGCCAGCTACAGGGCAAACAGCTGGCCTTCGCCTTACGCGAGCTGAAACTGACAATAGTGGTCAGCGCCGGTAGCGATAGTTTGCTATTTAATCAGCAGGACGAAACGGCCGATTGCCGGATCAGTACCGATCTGGCCAGTTTGCGCCAACTGCGCGACCCCAGCCAGTTAACCCGCCTGATTAAAGCCGATGCCCTGCAAATTGACGGCGACTTACAGCTGGCGCAGCAATATGCCAGTTTTTTCCAGCAGCTTGACCCCGATTGGCAAACCGAGCTTGCCCGCTATCTGGGGGATGCTCCCAGCCATAAGCTTTTGCAGACGCTGAGCCAACTCAGCAGCTACTGTAGTCAGAAATGGCAGTTGCTACAGCAAACGCAGCTCGAACTGGTGCAGGATGAACTGCAACTAGTACCGGTACGGGCGGAATACGAGCTGTTTACCCAACAGCTCAGCCAACTGCAAGGCCAGGTAGAGCAAGTCCGACGCAAAATCCAACTACTGCAGGAGTCCAGGTGCGCCTAAGCCGTTTCTATCAGATCCAGAAAACCTTGCTGCAATATGGGCTGGATGAGCTGATCCCTGCCCAGTGGCAACCCTGGTATGCCCGGGCGGCACGGCGTTGTCTGTTCTGGTTAAAAAACCGCTATCCCGAACAGTCTGTCGCCGCCAGACTGCGTCTGGCATTACAAAGTCTGGGACCGGTCTGGATTAAGTTTGGCCAGATGTTATCTACCCGACGCGATTTGTTACCGGCCGAGCTGGCAGACGAGCTGGCGATCTTACAGGATAAGGTCCGTCCTTTCCCTGGTGAGCAAGCCAAGGCACTAATCGAACAGGCGCTGGGACTAAGCGACATTCAGCAGCTGTTCGCCGAATTCGATATTACACCTCTGGCTTCGGCCTCAATTGCCCAGGTGCATAGCGCCCGCCTGCAATTAGCTGATGGCACTCAGGCAGCAGTGGTCGTTAAGGTGATCCGCCCTGGGATCGAAAAGCAAATCCTGGCTGATCTCGCCCTGATGGACAGCCTGGCCGTAATAGCGGCCCGCCTGCTACCTGATGGCAAACGTCTGCGGCCACGGGAAGTGGTTTCGGAATATCGCAAAACCATTCTCGATGAACTGGATTTACAACGCGAAGCAGCGAACGCTATTCAACTGCGGCGCAACTTTGAAGGCTCGGATTCGCTATATATCCCTTTTGTTTACGCCGATTACAGCCGCAGTAATATTATGGTCATGGAACGGATCTATGGTATTCCGGTTTCTGATATCGCGGCATTGGAAGCGCAAGGCACTAATATGGAGCTGCTGGCCAAACGTGGGGTCGAGGTGTTTTTTACCCAGGTATTCCGTGACAGCTTTTTTCATGCCGACATGCATCCGGGGAATATCTTCGTTGCGCGTGAGCATCCGGAAAATCCAAAGTATATCGGTATTGATTGTGGCATCGTGGGTACCCTCAATGCCGAGGATAAGCGCTATTTGGCAGAAAATTTTGTCGCCTTTTTTAATCGCGATTATCGCAAGGTAGCTCAGCTGCATCTGGACTCCGGCTGGGTACCCGCCCATACCAAGGTAGAAGAATTTGAAAGTGCGATCCGCACCGTCTGCGAGCCAATTTTTCAAAAGCCGCTGGCGGAGATTTCCTTTGGGCATGTGCTGCTGAATTTATTTAATACGGCGCGCCGCTTTGAAATGCAGGTCCAGCCGCAGTTGGTGCTGTTACAAAAAACCCTGCTCTATATTGAGGGTTTAGGGCGGCAACTGTATCCGCAACTGGATTTATGGAAAACCGCTAAACCCTTTCTGGAAAACTGGGTCAAACAACAGGTAGGCTTGCCGGCGATTTGGCGGCAGGTGAAAGAGAATTTTCCTTTTTGGGCAGAAAAAATGCCCCAGATGCCGGAGCTACTGCACCGCTATCTGGAGCAAGGCCCACGGCAACAACAGGCGCTGCTGTTGCAGTTGCAAGCGTTACAACAACAACAGCAACGTGGGAAAGCGCAAATTATTAGCGCGGTGCTTGCAGCAGCCAGCTTAATCAGTGCTAGTATAGCGCTTAGCATCAATTTACCGGTACTGGCCAGCCTGTTGGGGGCCGGTGCTATCGCCCTAACGGTTAGGGCGCTGCTGCACTAGCAGCAGTCAGGCAATTCCGAGGATAAGAGCATGGGTTTTGGTGGTATTAGTATCTGGCAACTGTTGATTGTATTGGCGATTATTGTTTTGCTGTTCGGCACCAAGAAGCTGCGCGGTATTGGCTCTGATTTAGGCTCAGCCATCAAAGGATTCCGCAGCTCAATTAAAGATGAAGAGCAACCGGAACAGCCAGCTGCCGAGCAAAAGCCACAACAGCTGCCAGAGCAGAAAAACACTGCTGCGAACAGCGACACGGTTAACAAAGAAAAAGATAAAGTCTGATTATGGGCTTTTGGGAACTGCTGGTTATCGCGGTGGTCGCCCTGCTGGTGCTGGGACCGGAACGGCTGCCCGGTGCCATCCGCAGTACCGTGAAGACAGTGCGCAGTATCAAACAGTTTGGCCAGCAAATGCAGGCTGAGCTGAATGACAATCTGCGCGTACATGAGTTGCATCAAAAGCTAAAAGACGCTGAGGCCAAAGGCCTGGTTAATCTGACTGCGGAGGAAACCGCAGCGCTAAAGGAGCTCACCGAAGCGGCAAATGCAGTGCGCCCGGCCAGTGCTGCTCAGGCTACACCTTTGCCAGTGCCAACCCCAGAAACTCCAGCACCAACTGCCGAAGAGACCGCTGTAAAGAATGAAAACAAAACCGGATCCTGACAGCCTGTTAGGTCACCTCGTCGAGTTACGTAACCGTCTGCTCCGCTGCGTTATTGCGGTCTTAATCGTCTTTGCCGCACTGGCTTACTTTGCGCGTGATATCTACGCCCTGTTGGCAGAACCACTGCTGGCGGTGTTGCCGGAAGGCACCAGCATGATTGCCACTGATGTTGCAGCCCCCTTTTTTGCGCCCTTTAAGCTGACCTTTATCGTCGCGATCTGTCTGGCTATTCCGTATATTCTGTGGCAAGTCTGGCAATTTATTGCGCCGGCGCTATATAGCCGTGAGAAAAAACTGATGGCGCCGCTGGTATTCAGTAGCACCCTGCTATTCTACGCCGGTATTGCCTTTGCCTATTTTGTGGTCTTCCCACTGATTTTCGCCTTTTTTACCAGTGTCGCGCCGGCCGGTGTCACCATCGCTACCGATATCAGCAGCTATCTGGATTTCGTGCTGAAGCTGTTCTTTGCCTTTGGTTTATCTTTTGAGATCCCGATCGCGATTCTGTTATTGATCTGGAGCGGCAGCGTAACCCGGCAGGCTCTGGCCGAAAAACGCCCCTATATTATTGTCGGCGCCTTTGTGCTTGGCATGTTGTTAACACCACCTGATGTCTTATCACAAACCCTACTGGCTATTCCGATGTGGCTGTTGTTTGAAGCCGGCCTTTGGCTCAGCCGTTTTTATCAGCCCAAGACTGATGAACCCTCGCAGGAACAAGAACCATGAAATTACTGTTTACTACTTCAACTTTCGCTCTGTTACTGTTAGCCAGCCCCATGCTACAGGCGCAAAGTTCGCTGGCAGCGCAATTAGAGCAGTGCCGTACCGAGCAAAATGCGTTAAAGCGGCTGGTCTGCTATGACGAAATTAATCTACGTACAGCAGGCACCACCGCCAGCCCGGCACCACAGGCCGCTGAACGCGCGCGGCAAGCCACTACTACCGCGTCAGCCACGGATAATTTTGGCAAAGAACATCGTCAGGTCGCGGCAGATCCGGTGGACCAACTCTATGCCACTGTTACCAAGCTTAGCCTGAGTCCACGTAAAGAAATGATTATTGAGCTGGATAATGGCCAGATCTGGCGTCAGAGCGGCTCTGGCCAATTCCCACTACAAAGCGGTGAGCGCATCTACATTAAGCGTGGCATGCTGGGCGCTTTCTATTTGGGCAAAGATGGCAGCAACCGCACCCTGAAAGTGGTGCGCAGCAACTAGGATGCGCTGGTTTGATGCCGGGGTAAATTTATTTAGCCCGCAATTTGCCGGTCAGGAAGCCGCTATTGTGGACGAGGCGCAGGCGGCTGGCGTAGAGCGCCTGTTATTAATTAGCAGTGAGCTGGCAGAAAGCCAATACAACCTTGGGTTCCGCCAGCAGTATGCGAACTGCTACACCACGGCAGGCGTCCATCCGCATCAGGCGGCGCAGGTTAGTAGTGACTGGCTGGCTAGCCTGCAACAGCTGGCGCTTCAGCCTGGCGTAGTCGCGATTGGCGAATGTGGCTTGGACTTTAACCGCGATTTTTCGCCGCGTCAGCAACAACAACAGGTGTTTGCCGAGCAGCTGCAACTGGCCAAACAGCTCGATAAAGCGCTGTATCTGCATGAACGGGATGCCTTTGCTACCCAACTGGCGATGCTAAACGAGCAACAAATCAGCTATGGCATCGCCCACTGTTTTACCGGCGATCGCAGTCAGCTCCAAGCTTACCTGGATCTGGGGCTCTATATTGGCATCACCGGCTGGCTCTGCGACGAACGTCGCGGTCAGGCATTACAGCAAGCCATCCACTATATTCCGGCCGATCGCTTAATTCTGGAGACCGACGCCCCTTACTTACTCCCCAGAACGGTAAGACCCAGACCAAAACGTAATACCCCGGCGTTACTGCCGGCGATAGCGGCGGAGGTCGCGCGGCTGACTGGCCGTGAGTTGGCCGAAATCGCAGCGCAAACCTATGCTAATAGCTGCCGGCTATTTCAACTTGAGGATCACTAAGTGAATACAAATCGCTATTTCCCTGCCAGCCGGCCCCGCCGGATGCGTGAACAGGACTTTAGTCGCCGCCTGATGGCCGAACACAAGCTAACAGTCGATGATCTGATTTATCCGCTGTTTATTGTCGAAGGTGAACAACAGCGGGAGAGTATCACCTCCATGCCAGGTATTGAGCGACTGAGCCTCGACCTGCTGCTTGAGGAAGCGAAAGAGCTGGTTGCACTCGGTATTCCTGCCATCGCGCTGTTCCCGGTGGTACCGGCAGCGAAGAAGTCATTAAACGCTGAAGAGGCCTGGCAGCCCGATGCGCTGGTGCAACGGGCGGTAAAACTGCTGAAACAGCAGGTTCCGGAACTGGGTATCATTACTGATGTGGCCCTGGATCCTTTTACTACCCACGGTCAGGACGGCATCATTGATGAAAACGGTTATGTGCTAAATGATGTCACCACTGAGGCGCTGGTGAAGCAGGCGCTGTCGCATGCTGCTGCCGGTGCCGATATCGTTGCACCCTCGGATATGATGGATGGCCGGATTGGCGTTATCCGCGAGGCGCTGGAAGACGCAGGCTATGTTAATACCCGTATTCTGGCTTACTCGGCGAAATACGCGTCCAGTTACTATGGCCCCTTCCGTGATGCGGTTGGTTCTGCTGGCAACCTCAAAGGTGGTAATAAAAAAACCTATCAGATGGATCCGGCTAACAGCAACGAAGCCCTGCATGAAGTAGCGCTGGATCTGGAAGAAGGCGCCGATATGGTGATGGTCAAGCCGGGTATGCCTTATCTGGATATTGTACGGCGGGTAAAAGACGAGTTTGGCGTGCCCACTTTTGCCTATCAGGTCAGTGGTGAATATGCGATGCATATGGCAGCCATTCAAAATGGCTGGCTGGCTGAACAACCGGTGATTATGGAGTCGTTACTGGCATTTAAACGCGCCGGCGCCGATGGCATCCTGACCTACTTCGCCAAGAAAGTTGCGATCTGGTTAAAACAGGCCGCCTGAGGCCGGCGGCGCCTCTGCCACGCAGCAGGCGCCCGGCAAAGCCCGCTTAATTGATACTCAGCTGCCAACCCGCTTGTTGCTGGTACTGGATTTCCTGTTCCAGCTCGGCACGCATCAAAGGGTGTTGTTCCAGCCAACCGTTCGGTAACACCAGTTCCAGGCTTTCTGCCTTAGCGCTGATCGAGACCTGAGGCAGGGCCTCATGTCGGCGTCGCATCGACAATATCACCGCCAGGCGCAGGATACGGGTCAGACGCACCGCCAGCACCACTGATGTCATCGTTTGCCGGGCCAGTACTTCAGGCATGATTTCGGCGCGATGATTATGTACCAGAGCCATTAACAACTGCTGCTGTGCGCGGGTAAAGCCGGGTAAGTCGGAGTGGCTGATAATATAGGCACCATGATGGTGGTGGTTTTTGTATTCGATTAACAGGCCAAGTTCATGCAACAAGGCACTGCACCGCAGCATGCTCAGGCCTTCAAACTTCTGCAGATCCCAGCGACTTTGTAATTGCGCCGCCAGTTCCAGTGCCATCTCAGCTACCCGCTGCGCATGCTGCTGGTCAATAAAATAGCGGACCATCAGACTGTTTACGGTACGGTGCCGGACATTGGCATCCTGCAGTTGTGGCAGCATACTGTACAATATACCCTCACGCAGCGCTCCGCCAGACAATGTCATGCCCTGAATATCCAGCTGCCGGAACAGGGCAATCAGAATGGCTAAGCCGGATGGAAATACCTGCTTGCGTTCCTGCGCCAGTCCAACCAGGTTTAGCTGCGGCAACTGGCCACAGGCCATCACCTGCTGCAAGATATCATCCAGCTTTTGCAGGGTAATCACTTCGTCTTTACCCTGAGCCACCAGCATTTCCTGTACCGCCTGCACTGTGCCCGATGCGCCCACTGCCAGCTGCCAGCCTGCCTGCCGGAACTCGCTGACAATAGGCTGAATTTGTTGCTCAGCCGCAGCTATCGCCGCCAAAAAGTTCTCTTCGCTCAGTTGCTGATCGCTGAAATAGCGTTCCAGGTAGGTGACACAGCCCATATTTAAACTGGCCAGCTGTTTCGGGCTAAAGCCCTGACCAATCACCACCTCGGTACTGGCGCCACCAATATCAATCACCAGGCGACTGCTGTCGCTGTTGGAGGTATGGGCCACGCCCAGATAAATGATGCGGGCTTCGTCCTCGCCGCTAATCACCTCGACTTTTTGCCCTAAAATGGCTTCGGCCTCGGTTAAAAAGCTGCTGACATTGCGCGCCAGGCGCAAAGTCGCGGTGCCAACGATACGGATATTCTGACTGGGGATGTCCTGCAGGCGCTCGGCGAAAAGGGCCAGGCACTCCCAGCCACGTTTCATTGCTTTATGACTGAGCACCAAGCTGTCGTTTAAACCGGCCGCCAGCCTGACCTTGCGTTTGACCCGGCCAATCACTTGCACCGAGCCGCCGACCACCTTGACCATCAGCATATGAAAGCTGTTGGAGCCAAGATCGATCACCGCATAGATATCACTATGCGGTGAAGGCGTAGCCACTTTGGCTGCGGTGAGATCAGGGGCGATTACGCGGGGCTCTGGCGCCATGGCTACTGCGTCCACTATGGCTGCGACCACCACTGCGGGCCTGGCCCGGGCGGCGTCTGACCCGCGGTTTTGGCGGGGTAAGATCGGTCAGCAAGGCATCCACGTCGTACTGGGTAACCGGGATCGGATGCTTGATATAGTCTTCAATCGCCGTCAGATTTAACGCATAACGTTCGCAGGCAAAACTGATCGCTTTACCACTCTCGCCAGCGCGACCGGTGCGGCCAATGCGATGTACGTAGTCTTCGCAGTCATCCGGCAAATCGTAGTTAAAAACATGGCTGACTTTCGGGATATGTAAACCACGGGCGGCAACATCGGTCGCCACCAGGATATCCAGTTTGCCGGTAGTAAAATCATCGAGGATTTTCAGCCGCTTTTTCTGGATCACGTCACCGGTCAATAAGCCAACCCGGTGACCATCGGCGTCTAACCAATGATAGACATCTTCACAGGCATGCTTGGTATTGGCAAACACAATGGCTTTATCCGGCCATTCCTCTTCCAACAGCGTTAGCAACAGCGGCATCTTATGTTCATGCGCCGGATAGAACAGTTCTTCACTGATCCGGCTACCAGTCATTTCTTCCGGCGCGATATGGATATGTACCGGCTGATTCATCTTCTCAAACGCCAGTTCCTGCACTTTATATGACAGGGTGGCAGAGAATAATAGACTTAAGCGTTCAGTCGCCGGCGGCATCCGGTTAAACATAAAGCGGATATCTTTGATAAAGCCAAGATCAAACATCCGATCTGCTTCATCCAGCACCACGACCTGAATTTGTGACAGGTCGTACAAACCTTGTTTCAGGTAATCGATCAGCCGGCCGGTGGTACCAATTAAAATATCTACACCCTGCTCCAGCGCCTGGCGTTGAGAATCATAGCCCTCGCCCCCATAGATCAGACCAAGCCGCAGGTTGGCTTTTTGCGCCAGCATTACGGCATCATTATGGATCTGAACGGCCAGTTCGCGCGTAGGAGCCATAATAATAGCCCGCGGTTGGCCTGAGCCTTTTGGCGCATGGGTCAGCAGATGGTGAAAGGTCGCCGTCAAGAAAGCCAGGGTTTTACCCGTACCTGTTTGCGCTTGACCGGCAATATCTTTGCCAGCTAACGCCAGGGGTAAACATTGGGCCTGAATTGGCGTACAATAACCGAAACCTTGCGCATTCAAAGCGTCAAGAACCTGGGGTGCCAATGCGAAATCGGCGAATTTATGCGATGTTAAGTGTGTTTTATTCATACCTGCCTAGCATAACTGTTACGCTTGCAATAAGAAACAGCCGCGATTAAATTGATAATAGATATTTGCAGTGTAACTGCACAGCCTGAACGGAGAAATAGATGAGCGAACATATTTTACAGGTTTCTGACGACAGTTTCGAAACTGACGTGTTAAAAGCAGAAGCGCCGGTACTGGTAGACTTCTGGGCAGAGTGGTGTGGGCCTTGTAAAATGATCGCGCCAATCCTGGATGATGTCGCAGCTGAATACGCCGGTAAAGTGACTGTTGCTAAGGTCAATATCGACCAGAATCCAAACACACCACCTAAGTTTGGTATTCGTGGTATTCCAACCCTACTGTTATTCAAAAACGGTCAGGTTGCAGCAACCAAGGTCGGTGCGCTGTCAAAAACCCAGTTAAAGCAGTTCCTGGATAGCAATATCTAAGCACAGTACGAAAAAAGGCGTATTTTTATACGCCTTTTTAAATTGTCTGCTGGACGCAGTCATTATCAGCTGCTATTGTGTGCAATAGCAAAAGTCCTGAACCACGCTTGTCTGTCGAAAAAACCAACTTCAATCCCTTATTTTTATCGAACCGATAAGCTTTTACTCTGTTTTTACCAACAAGAACCCATCAAATATGCATTTAACAGAACTGAAACTGAAGCCAATTAGCGAACTGGTTGAGCTGGCTGAGTCTATGGGCCAGGAAAATATGGCCCGTCTGCGCAAGCAAGACATCATTTTCGCCATCCTGAAAGCCCATGCCAAAAACGGTGAAGAAATTTACGGTGATGGCGTACTGGAAATTCTACAGGACGGCTTCGGTTTTCTGCGCTCCTCTGACAGCTCTTATCTGGCCGGCCCGGATGATATCTATGTCTCGCCGAGTCAGATCCGCCGTTTTAACCTGCGTACCGGTGACAGTATTTCAGGTTTGATCCGGCCACCAAAAGAAGGTGAGCGTTATTTCGCGCTGTTAAAAGTCAGCGAAGTGAACTTCGGTAAACCAGAACAAGCCCGCAATAAGATCCTGTTTGAAAACTTAACGCCGCTGCATGCCAATTCACGCCTGCGGATGGAGCGGGGTAATGGCAGCCGTGAAGATATCACGGCCCGGGTATTAGATCTGGCAGCGCCGATTGGCCGCGGTCAACGCGGTCTTATTGTAGCCCCGCCGAAAGCCGGTAAAACCATCTTATTACAGAATATTGCACAGTCGATTGCCGCCAACCACCCTGAGTGTGTGCTGATGGTCTTACTGATCGATGAGCGTCCGGAAGAAGTCACCGAGATGCAACGCCTGGTAAAAGGTGAAGTGGTGGCCTCGACTTTCGATGAACCAGCCAGCCGCCACGTCCAGGTTGCGGAGATGGTGATTGAGAAAGCCAAGCGCTTGGTCGAACACAAAAAAGATGTGATTATCCTGCTCGACTCAATTACCCGTTTAGCCCGTGCTTACAACACCGTGATCCCAAGCTCCGGCAAAGTATTAACCGGTGGTGTTGATGCCAACGCCCTGCATAAACCAAAACGCTTCTTCGGTGCCGCCCGTAATGTGGAAGAAGGTGGCAGCCTGACCATTATCGCGACGGCACTGGTTGATACCGGCTCGAAAATGGATGAGGTTATCTACGAAGAGTTTAAAGGTACCGGTAATATGGAATTACACCTGTCGCGCAAAATTGCTGAGCGCCGGGTATTCCCTGCTATCGACTTTAACCGCTCTGGTACCCGCCGCGAAGAGTTATTGGCGTCACCGGAAGAGCTGCAAAAAATGTGGATTTTACGCAAGATCCTCAATCCAATGGATGAGACAGATTGCATGGAGTTCCTGATCGATAAGCTGTCGATGACCAAAACCAACGATGAGTTTTTCGAAGCGATGAAGCGGCAGAAATCTTAATTCTGTCTGCAGCAAACAAAACCGGCTTTATGGCCGGTTTTTTTCTGCCATTTGCTGCTTCAACTGCAGAAATTTCGGCAGCAAAATTTGTCTGGCGTTCTGATCCAGCCAGTAAAACAGCAACTCCTGAAAATCATCAGCCTGCCACAATACCGGCAATACCTGATTGATCTCGGTGATCAGCTGCTGACTCAGCGGATGCTTATTGCAAGTGATATAGGACACCGAGTAAGGCGAGGCGCCGAGCAAGGCGGCACTAGCAATATCGCTGGTATAAGCCAGGTTACGCTGATAAAACTGCATCCGCTCAGGATATTCAATGACATAATCGATGCGTCGGGAATGCAGCAGCGCTGCCGCATTTAGTTCACTGGTAAACTCTGTCGCCAGCAGATTGCTGCCTTGCTGGCCTATCGCCTGTAGCATCACCTCGGGATAATACCTGTTGGGTTGATAGGCGCCAATCAGCTCCGGATGCTGTACCAGCTTATTAATATCCAACGTCAGATCGCTTTCAACATAGTCGGCGACCATGCTAGTACTAACATAATTTACCGCGAAGCCCGGGCCGATCGCCACCGGCAAAGAGTAATAACGGGTACTGGCCCGCTCCTCGGTATACAACGAGCCCGCGATACAGATAATTTCATCGCTGCGCTGAAAATGCGGCTCAATTCGCCCCAGACTGATTAAGCGGCTTTGATGCTGATACTGCGGCAGTAACGCCACTAACTGCTTAAGTATCAGGTCAAAGGTACCCTCACCCAGATGTGGCCCTTTCAGGATCTGGTGCGGTGCCCAATCTGTTTGTAACCAGACCACAGTAGGATTGCCCGCCGCAGCAGCTGCGGGCAATATTGAGGTCGCCACCAGATAAAACGCACTACTTAACACTAAAATTCCCTCTTGTGTTATCAGGGCGGATGCTGCAGAAATTCTGCAGCCTTTCGGTTAGCCGATAACCTGATGCAATAATGGGTAACTGACAGCGGCACCAAACTGACAGGCCGCCAGATATTCCGCTTGTGCTACAGCGGCAGCCTCGCTAGTCGCTGCATGCACCATCGCAATCGGCTCGCCGGCGCTAACCTCAGTGCCCGCGGCAACAATGTTGCTAAAACCCACTGCTGGATCAATTTGTTGTGCCGGGTGTGAGCGACCGCCGCCCAAACGTACCACCGCCATCCCCAAGCCAACGGTATCAGTATAGACCAGTTTACCCGTTTGTGGAGCCAGTACCGGAACAACCACCGGCGCCTGCGCCAGATAGTTATCCGGCCGCTCTAGTAAATCTGCCGGCCCACCCAAGGCACTGACCATTTTGGCAAAGATTTCAGCGGCTTTACCACTGCTCAGACTATATTCCAGCGCAGCGATGGCGGCGGCCTTATCCTGATAGCGTTTACCGAGTAGCAACATATTGGCACCCAGCTCCAGCGTCAGCTGGTGTAACCGTGGTTCGCGGTATTTGCCGGTCAGATAATCCAGTGTTTCCACCACTTCCAGCGCATTACCGGCGGTGGTACCGAGGATCTGATTCATATCAGTAATCAGCGCCCGGGTGGCGACACCGGCGCCAGTCGCCGTGTTAACAATACTGTGGGCTAAGGCACTGGCATCCTCTGCCGTGGCCATAATGGCACCGTTACCGACTTTGACATCCATCACCAGTGCATCCAGCCCCTCGGACAGTTTTTTCGATAAAATCGAGGCCGTAATCAACGGAATAGACTCTACTGTCGCCGTCACATCACGAATCCCATAGAGCCGGCGATCGGCCGGCGCCAGTTCACTGCTCTGGCCGACAATGACACAGCCCAGCTCAGGTAACAGCTGGCGAATTTTCGTCAGGGGTTGCGTACAGCTATAGCCCGGTATGGCTTCCAGTTTATCGACGGTACCACCGGTGTGCCCCAGGCCGCGCCCGGCAATACTGGGCATAAAGGCGCCACAGGCCGCAACCATCGGCGCCAGCATCAGGGTCACCTTGTCACCGACGCCGCCAGTACTGTGTTTATCCACCACCGGACCATTCAGGCCCGGCCATTGTAATACAGTACCGGAGTCGCGCATGGCCAGCGTCAACGCCACCGTTTCCGGTACCGTCATGCCATTTAAATAAATCGCCATTGCCAGCGCCGCAGCCTGGCTATCGCTAAAGCTGTCGTCGGTCAGCCCCTGCACAAACTGCCGGATCTCGGCTTCGTTTAACACGCCACCATTGCGCTTACGTTTAATAATTTCCTGTGGAATGGCCATTTATACATCCTTTTCAATTTTTGTGCTGGCTGCCAGATAGGTTGGCGTAAACGCATCCGGCAATAATTGCTGCAAACTCCAGCTCTGTTGCTGGCCTAAATGATTACAACTGGCGATCGGACTGTCTGGTAAAAAGAATTCGGCGATCACCTGCCGGCAAATACCGCAGGGCGGTGTAAGTTTCGTTTGCGGGGTATATACCATTAACGCCTGAAAGCGACGTTGGCCGGCCACCACGGCGGCGGCGATGGCATTACGCTCGGCGCAAACCGTACCGCCGTAGGAAGCGTTTTCAACATTACAGCCGGTGAAGATCTGACCATTTTCAGCCAGTACTGCCACACCAACCGGAAACTGACTATAGGGCGCATAAGCCTGCGCGGCGGCATCTTTGGCAGCCTGTTGCAGGGCTGCCCAATCGAGTTGTTTCACTATTTGAAACCCGGTTAACCAATGGGCATATAGTGTTGCCGCGAATCCGTCGCCGGTCAAGCCCTGCTTACGCGTGCCGCCAGCAGTCGACAAAACACGAGCAGGGTCAGCAATAACCAGAAACTGGCCAGTGGCACCAGCCAGAACGCATTAACGATGCCGGCTTGCTCGGCCCAAAGCCCGGTTAGTAGTCCGGCAAACTGGAAACCAACCGCACTGCCAATGCTGGCAATACCGGACAGTACCGGGCCATTGTCACTATCCAGATCCATCACCGTAGCCAGCATCAACGGGAAAATGGCACCAATCCCCAGACCCAGCAATAAATTTCCTACCCCGAGCAGCGCAACGGTCGCTCCCAGCTTTACCAACAAAGCACCACTGACGGTCAGGATACCTAATAGCAGTAACAACTGGCTTGCCGTTAGCCAGCGCAGCAGCAGCGCAAAGCCCAGCCGGCTCAGCACCATACCGCCAGTAAACCAGGCCAGCAGTAACCGGCTTTGCTCTGCCTGTAAACCGAGGCCGGTTACCGCATAGCTGACAAACCAGTTACCCTGGCCCCACTCCGCCGCGCCATATCCAATCATCACCAGCAGTAGCAGTAAAAACAGTGGCTGGCGTAATAATGCCGTGTAAGACAAACTTCTGGCGCCGCTACGCGCCGGCTGCGCCAAAGCCGGTAACCTTGAAGCCGCCCAGTAGCTGTAACAGGCAATAACAAGCAGGCCAAAAGCAAGGATCCGTAGCGGCCAGCGCCAGTCATCCAGGTAGCGGAACAGCAGTACCACCCACAGGGGCGCGGTAAGGGTGCCAAGACTAAACATAAAGTCCATCAGTCCCATCATCGCCGCCCTGCGGTTAGCAAATAAGCGGGCGATCAGCGTATGGCCAATGGTAAACATAATGGAATAGGTCATGCCGATCAGAGTGATCAGCAGCAGTAAATAGCGCCAGTCGTTAACCAGCGAGATCAGTAGTAACCAACAGGCGGATAACAGCGCCAGTGCCGCGAACAGCTTTAAAAACTGAAACTTCTGCGCATACTTACCGCCCAGCACGGCACCGAGTATGGTGCCAACCGACATCAGACTAAAGAACAGACCACTAAGGCTTTTCGATAGCGCCAGCTCTGCCGCCAAATCAGGCAGCAGCAAGCCCCACAGAATAATCAGGTTACCGAGGATAAAGAAACCGCTAAAGATCACGGCAGTCGGTGCAGCACGCGACATTGCTAAACTCCCTGTGCCAGCTTACCGCCGCTGCGGTGTGGCACTAACGTAATTCGAAAGCATCGGCATCCAGCTGCGCCGGAAACTGCTGCCGGAACTGCTGTAACGCCGCCAGATCGGCCTCAGCATAAAGGATACCGCTCTGCTCAGGCGCCAGCTCAGCCAGCGGCTGGCCCAGATAATCGGCAATCAGGCTATCGCCGCGGTAATTAAGACCATTAGCATCCTGCCCCACCCGGTTGCAACCAAACACATAGGCCTGATTTTCAATCGCCCTGGCCTGCAATAATAACCACCAGGCACGGCTACGCGGCGCCGGCCAGTTTGCGACATAAATTATCGCATCGTAATCGCCCAGGTTGCGGCTAAAAACCGGAAAGCGCAGGTCATAACAGACCTGCAGCAAGATGCGCCAGCCTTGCCAGTTAACAATAACCCGCTGCTGTCCGGCCGCATAAGCCTGATGCTCACCGGCCATGCGGAATAAATGGCGTTTATCATAGGACTGTACCGCACCATCCGGGGTGACAAAATACAGCCGGTTCACATAGTGACCGTCAGCTGTGCGAACCGCCAGCGAACCGGCAATGGCGCCTTGATAGTGCGCAGCCTGCTGCTTAAGCCAGCTTAGTGCCGGCCCGGGCTCATGCTCGGCGATACGGGCACTGTCCATACTAAAACCACTGGCAAACATTTCCGGCAATACCAGCAAGTCTGCGGCCGGGGCGGCGGCCAGTTGCCGTGACAGCGCCTGCAGGTTAGCCGCAGTATCCTGCCATACCAGTTCGGTTTGCAGCATCGCCACCCTTAGCTTAGGTGCCATCACAGCCGGCATAACACCTCCGCGGCCTGAGCCAGGGTGGTATCCTGCTTGGCAAAACACAGCCGGATTATCCGTGCACTGGACCCATGCTGATAAAATACCGACAACGGGATCGCCGCCACTTTATGCTCGATGGTCAGATAACGGCAAAAACTCAGGTCATCCAGCTCTGGCGCAATGGCGCTATAGTCCAGCAGCTGAAAATAAGTACCCTGACAAGGTAACAAGCTGAACCGACTACCGCTTAAAGCCTGGCGGAACTGATCGCGCTTGTGCTGGTAAAACCCAGCCAACTCGGTCACCTGCTGCGGCTGTTCGCGCAGCATCTCGGCGATCGCATATTGCGCCGGCGTAAAACTGGAGAAGGTGACATACTGATGAATTTTTCGAAACTCTGTCATCAGCGCGGCTGGCGCCACGGCATAACCCAGTTTCCAGCCGGTGACATGAAAGGTTTTACCAAAGGATGACACGATAACCGAGCGTGCCGCCAATTCCGCAAAACAATTCGCGCTCAGCCGCGGTGCCGCATCGTACACCATATGCTCGTAAACTTCGTCGCTAAGACAATACAGGCCATGCTGGGTAACCAAGTGCTGCAAGGCCAGCCAGTCTGCATGGCTAAATACCATTCCGGTTGGATTATGCGGGCTATTGACGATAATCAACTTAGTACGCGGCGTGAGCCGTGTCGCTACCTGCTGCCAGTCAACCCGATAATCCGGCGCCTCTAAACGCAGATGCACCGGTACACCACCGGCCAACTGAATAGCCGGGCTATAGCTGTCGTATGCCGGGTCAAACAGGAGTACCTCGTCACCCGGCTGCACCAGCATCTGGATCGCGACAAATAAGGCCTCAGTGGCGCCGCTGGTGACGGTGATCTCACGGCTCTCATCCAGAGTTCGGCCATAACAGCGTGCGGTCAGGGCGGCAATTTGCTGCAGTAACAAAGGAACACCCGGCATCGGCGCATATTGGTTTAAGCCAGCGCTACTGTGCCTGGCCAGCGCGGCCAAAAGCTGGCTATCGGCAGCAAAATCGGGAAAACCCTGCGATAAATTAATGGCTTGCTGCTCTGCCGCTAACTGCGACATCTGACTGAAGATGGTGGTGCCCACCGCGGGTAACTTGGAAACTATCGACATAAGGGCTGAAAAAGTTGCGAAAACCGGCATCAATGCTATCATTTGGCAGGTTTCAAGTGTAGACATCTAAACGCTCAAGCGTATAAACGCCTTAATGGTTAAAATATTTAACCGCGTCAGGCAATAAATAGCGACGAATCGCAGCGAATAACCAGGTCAGTAGCATGAATAATACAGCCCATGTGCATCAGCTTAACCCGAACGCCATTGCGCTCTGCAGCCTTGGCCGCTGGATCGCCAGCCGGCATTGGGTGCCCGCCACCGGCGGTAACTTCTCCATTCGTCAGGGCGAAAACAGCGCCCTGGTCACCGCCTCCGGCAAAGATAAAGGCGAACTCAGCCCACAAGATCTGCTACCGGTAAGCTGGCAGGATGAACAACTATCCAGCCCGCACGGTACTCCGTCAGCAGAAACCGCCTTGCACGCCGAATTGTACCGGCTGGATCCGGCCATTAAAGCGGTGCTGCATACCCACTCAGTACATGCCACCGTATTTTCGCGTCTGGCGCTGGCCGACAGCTATCTGTTTAGCGGCTACGAGATGCAAAAAGCCATCACTGGCATTAAAAGCCATGAGCAGTTATTGCCACTGGCGGTATTTGATAATACGCAGGATATCCCGGCCCTGGCGAAACAGCTGCGCCAACGCTGGCAGCAAAAACCCTTGCCGTTTGCACTGCTGGTACGCGGCCATGGTCTTTATGCCTGGGGCCATAGCCTGGAGCAGGCAAAAAGGCATTTGGAGGGTTGGGAATTTCTTATACACTGCGAACTGGAACGTATTAAATTAACAGGCTTACCGTGAACTACCGCGCCATTATTACCGATATTGAAGGCACCACCAGCCGCATCAGCTTTGTCACTGACATCTTGTTTCCGTACGCCAAAGCGCATTTACCGACCTTTATTCAGCGTGAGCAACACCAGCCGGCCGTGGCAGCAGAACTGGATGCCATCCGGCGCCTGCTGGGCCAGCCGGCCGCCAGCACCGACGACTGTATTGCCGCCCTGCTGGACTGGATCGCTGCCGATAAAAAACTGACACCGCTAAAAACTCTGCAAGGCATGGTTTGGCAGCATGGTTATCAGCAAGGCCATTTTCAGGGCCATATTTATCCGGATGCCGCCGCGCAACTGCGCCACTGGCAACAGCAGGGCATCCAACTTTATGTATACAGCTCCGGCTCAGTGCAGGCGCAACAGCTGCTGTTCCAGTACAGCGAAGCCGGTGATCTGCGGCCGCTGTTCAGCGGCTACTTTGATACCCGCATCGGCGCTAAGCAGGAGATCGCCAGCTATGCGGCTATCCTGCAGCATTTGCAGCTGCCGCCCAATCAGGTGCTGTTTTTATCCGATGTCCCGGCCGAGCTCGACGCCGCCGCCAAGCTTGGCATTGCCACAGTGCAACTGATCCGGGAGCAGCAAGCGCCCAGCCAGCACCAGCGGGCCGAAAATTTTTATCAGATTGAGGTGCAATAAGAGGTGGAAAGTTAGATGAGCCGTTTACAAATCTTCGACCTGAGCCAGCCCCAGCAAGCGCGATTTAGCAGTAGCGACGCCGCTGAGATCGCCGCGAAATTGCAGCAACAGGGCATTCGCTTTGAACAATGGCAAGCCGCAGCACCAGTCAGCGCCAGCAGCAGTAGCGAACAGGTGCTCTCAGCCTATGCCGCCGATATCAGCCGACTAAAAGCAGAGCAAGGTTATCAGACCGTGGACGTGATTTCGCTGCACCCGGCACATCCGGATAAGGACGCGCTACGGCAGAAGTTTCTGGATGAGCATATCCATAGCGAAGATGAAGTGCGGTTTTTTGTCCGTGGTCAGGGCTTGTTCTGCCTGCATTTAGGTGAGCAGGTCTATCAGGTGTTGTGCCAGCAGAATGATCTGATCAGTGTGCCGGCCAATACCCCGCATTGGTTTGATATGGGCAGCGCCCCGGATTTTACCGCTATCCGGCTGTTTAATAACCCAGCGGGTTGGGTGGCGCACTTTACTGGCACCACTCTGGCCCGACAATTTCCGCTGTTAGATTAGGCGACAAGCCGCTACCAGACACCATTTTGCCGCAGTAAGATGCTGCAAAATGGTGCAACACTGATAAAAGGGCTAGATAAGTTAGCTTAACCAACTGAAAGTAAATCACTTTTAATTATGGTTTAGCTCTTGCAGTAATTTTGTCATACTAGTTTCCTATACTTCGCGTTGATGCTGATACCCGGGTAAGTTGATATGTCTTTGCAAACACCGCTGCGAGGCTTGCGCTGTTTCTGCGTTGCCGCAGAATGCCTTAGCTTTAAAGAAACGGCGAAACAGCTGTACCTGACGCCATCTGCGGTAAGCCATCAAATCAAACAGCTGGAAGATAACCTGAACCTGAGTTTATTTGAGCGCAAAACCCGCGCCATTGAATTAACCGAAAGCGGTAAACAGTTTTATCACGCCATTAAGCCGCTGCTGGAGCAACTTAGCCACACCATTAACCAGTTTAGCCAGGTAGAACGCACCCAAGAAGTCAGTATCTCGATGCCGGAGTTCTTTGCCAGTGAGCTCTTTGTCCCGCGCTTGCGCGGCTGGTCGGAACAATATCCGAATATTAACCTGACGCTGGAAACGGTGAAATCGCGCCGTGAGACCCCGAAATATACCGATGTGTCGGTGGTGCTATCCGGCAAAAAGCCGCAGGATGTGCTGTCTTACGATCTGTTCCCCATTAGCTATATCCCGGCCTGTAACCCCAGTTTGTTTCAAAAGCTGCATGGCAAAGGCTACCGGGTGCTGGAGAAAACACCGCTGATCCTGCATCAGGCGCGGCCCACAGCCTGGCACCAATGGGCAGAGCGGGTCGGTTATCATCAGTTTCAACCAAAACAAATTATTCAACTGGACAGTATGTTTAGCGTAGCCCGGGCGGCGCAGCAAGGTCTGGGGGTGGCGCTGATCCCGATGCCGATCAGCCACGCCTGGTTTAGCAGCGGCGCCCTGGTCAAGCTGTTTGAACAGGATTTACTAAGCCGCGACCGTTACTATCTGGTGCAGCATAATGAGGATCCGGAGCGGCCGGAAATTAAGCTGTTAATAGACTGGGTACTGCAAAGCTTTAATACGCCGGAAGTAGCGCTGCAACCCGCGAGTTAACGGCATTTTCCGCCACTTTTCACTGAAGCAAAGTTCCGCCGCCATAGATGAATTTTTTTAACCTGTCAGGTGTTTTTTTATCGTTTGTACAGCCTGTCGGTACGGCTTATAGTTAACCCGTGTTCGAGATTCGAATACAGCGGTTAAAGTTGTTGAAGGGTGTAACCTACCCTTACCTGTCTACCTTGTCTTAGCCCGATTGAATAAATCGGGCCTTTTTTTGTCTGCTAGCACCGGAAACCGGCTTTATTGTTGCAAGGCGTACTGCCCTGCGCCTTTGTCTTTTTCAGCACTGGACCATCATCGACAAATGCACTAGTAACCGACTTTGAGCAACTTGAGCGATATTGGCACAAATCAAAAATTTAAATTAAACCAACTGCGTTTCCTAAAATAGGATATTAATGCCATTTAAATAACAAAAGTGGGATTATAGTACCACAATCCCTGAGTCAACGTTGCCAAGCCACCAGAGTTAGACTATATTCCCATTAATGGCTGAGTAATGGGAATATAGTCCTATTAGGATAATCTATGGCTAAGCGTGATTTACATAACATTCTGTTTCCCAAACAGCGAAAAATTCTGGCTCATTTTGGTGAAGACTTGCTGTTAGCAATGAAACGTCGAGGTTTTACCAAAAAACTGTTGTGCGAACGGACTGGCTTTGATCACAAAACCGTGAATAAAGTCTTTGCCGGTGACCCAGGTGTTGCTATTGGTACTTATTTGAAAGTTATGGCCGTTTTGGGCATGGAAAGTAATTTTGAAGATATGGCGGCTCGCGACGAAGTGGGTATCAAGCTGCAAAACTTAAAATTACTGGAAGGTTCTAAATGAGCCGTGAAATAGTCGAAGTATATGCTGACTGGTATCCAATTCAGGAGCCCCTGTTAGTTGGGCAACTTGCCTACAGTGATTCAAACCGTGGCGGTGTATTTAGCTTTGCATACGAGAAAGCATTTTTAACGTCAGCCTATCGTTTGCAAATTGATCCGATGCTGATACTACATGCAGGCCAACTCTACAATGACGAGGCTGACAAAAACTTCCGCGCATTTTTGGATTCATCCCCCGATCGTTGGGGGCGCATTTTGATGCAGCGCCGCGCGGCTATTGAAGCTCGAAAAGGCTTAAGGACAACAAGTCGATTAAACGAATTGGATTATTTACTTGGAGTGCATGACTCTTACCGAATGGGAGGGCTCAGATTTAAACGAACTGGCAGTATTGAATTCTTGGATAATAATGCAGATTTTGCAGCACCGCCTATGGCTTCACTGCGTGAGTTGGAGTACGCCGCTTTACAGATTGAAAAAGACGATAACATAGACACGGATGACTATTATCGCTGGTTGAAAATGCTGATTGCGCCAGGTTCATCTTTAGGTGGTGCCAGACCTAAAGCGTGTGTAACCGATGATAATCATCATTTATGGATCGCGAAATTTCCCAACTCAAATGACACACACGATGTGGGGGCATGGGAAATGCTCTGTTATGAGTTAGCGATAGCAGCGGGCGTTGAGATGTTTCCAAGCGAGATCAGGAAATTTTCATCACACCACCACACTTTTTTGACCAAACGCTTCGACCGCCAAGGTAAACAACGCCTGCATTTCTCATCTGCGATGACTCAACTCCAATACTACGATGGTGAACAATCTCAAGGAGCAAGTTACCTAGAAATTGCAGAGTTCCTCTGCACACAGGGAGCACAAACAGAAGCGGATTTAGCGCAATTGTGGCGTCGTATCATCTTTAATATTGCTGTGTCTAATACTGATGATCACCTGCGTAACCATGGCTTTTTACTGACAAAAAATGGCTGGAAGTTGTCACCTGCTTACGACTTAAACCCTATCGTTGGCAAAAGCGGGCTTCATCTGAATATCACTGAAACCGATAATGCCTTAAATTATCAGTTAGCCTTTGAAGTAAAAGAGCTTTTTCGACTTTCTCAAAACCAAGCAACGCAAATTTACGATGAGGTATTAGCTGCGGTTAAGCATTGGAAAATCGTTGCTAAGCGTTTGGGTATCAGTCGGGCTGAGCAAGCAATAAAGGCCTCTGCATTTAATCTTTAACATTAAATGCAGAGCGGCCCCAAAGCTATAACCGTTGCCTGCTAGCACAGCAAACCGGCCTTATTGTTGCAAGGCTTACTGCCCTGCGCCTTTGTCTTCTGCGGGAGCGACAAACTCGGCAGTTAAATACCGCACCGTCATATCATCGCGTATCGCATACAGAAAATTTTCATACAGCGCAGTTCTTGGCACTGGACCATATTGTCTGGAATCCCGGCTTTGGTTAGTGTTATCCCCTAACACAAAATACTCATCCGCGGCGAGTTGCAGCTTACGGTACTCTCTTTGACACTGCGCAGCGTTTTCAAATCGAAAACCCACCCAATTATTAACCTGCTGATAGGCAATATCATTGACGTATACCAAGCCGTCGCAGATGGTGATTTGATCTCCCGGTACGCCATGGATTCTCTTGATACTGCTCTTACCTTCAATTTCCGCTCGTACCATCACACCAGGCTGAAATGAAAGCGCAAAGGTCCGACCGATAACCAGATCCCCTTTTGTCAGCAAAGGCCAGGCAGAACCTGAACCTAATATATTGCCAAGGACGTAGCCGATAGCTCCGGTAGCCATAAATATGACCAGCAGCAGAATCGCAGAGATATAATAGCCAATACCAGCCAAAATATTTTTGCGTAAGGCAAAAGCAATACCCTGAGCAGCGAGCAAAGCGATCCCCAGGTAACTCCAGCTTTGCAGCTGCTGTGGGCTATCGCCGAGCTGAAACAGCCGCAAACTCAGCAAAAACCCAAACCAAATTAGGATATTTAAAATAAAGAAATGCTGCGTACGACTTTTTCTAAACAAGCTAACTCCTTTAGCTAAAAAGACCTATCTCAATTAGCAACACAAGCTCACGACCAAAGCAGCGAGTTAATATAATAACTTAGCACCAAAGAAATCGCGGCTAAAATGGCTGGTAAAGCCGCTGCTAACATATTTTTCCAACCCTTGTCATATTCAGGCAGCGGGGCGAATAATTTCACGCCAAGGCGTCGTTTGATCAGCCAGGCCAAGCTGAAACTGATAACGACTATCAATGCAAACAGGGTGAACAATTCCATTGCGATCCTCCATTCCTGCTCAGCTCAGCTCAGCTCAGCTCAGCTCAGCTCAGCTCAGCTCAGCATGCGGATTATGGCTTAGTTGTACCCTGTTGTAAGCCATAGCTGCGCTAATTCCGGGCTAATCTGACAGATAATACTCAACTGTGGTCACTACGCGTACCTTTTTAATATGGGGTGTATTGGCATCCCGGTCGCTAATCGAAAACTGCCCCTGCGAAGCGGTTTTGATTTTGCCCAGCTGGCTTTGTGAATCCTGCGCAAATTTTAACGCCACTTCGCGCGCCTGCTTGGTCGCTTCTTCAATCATCTGTGGCTTTAGCTCATTCAGTGCCGTAAAGCTGTACTCCACCCGGTTCTGGTAAGGATCCTGATTAAAGACAATACCCTGACGTCCCAGTTGCCCGATAGCACTGATCAGGCCGCGGATTTTTGCCACATCCTTACTATAAACCGTTAGCGTCTGGCTGGCGATATAGCGAAACTCCGCCCGATCGCCTTCACCATACTGCTGCGCTTTTTTATCAATCACATTTGGCGCGGCACGGCTGATGGCACTGGCCTCGACACCGCCCTGTTGCAAAAACGCCGTAATTAGGCCGCTTTGCTGCTCCAGGGTTTCAAATAAGCTGCCCAGCTGATTATCGGCCACCGTAAACTGGATCGGCCAAATTACAGTATCGGCTGCCACTTCCTGCTCGGCCAGGCCTTTTACATTCACCACCCGCTCGTATTCTTTAAATTTTACCGCCATTTGCTGCACCAGAAATCCCAGTGCCGCCAGCCCGAGCATCAGGCTAAAACCCAGTATTGTTGCTGCCTTGCTTTGCATCTTCATTCTCCTTATTGCCAGTACCCTACTGCAACACCGGCATACTGTGCGACTTGAGTGATTAACGCCAACTTAATAGTTTAGTTGCTGTAGCACACCGGCAGCAATTTGCTGCTGGTTATATACCCCGCTATCCAGTACCCAGCCGGTGACCAGCTTCGCCGGTGTCACATCAAAGGCCGGGTTAAATACCGCGGCCTGCGCCGGCGCCCACAGCGTTTGGCCAAAGGCCCCCGACACCCCACGTACTTCATCCGCAGCGCGCTGCTCGATCGGAATAGCACCCCCATCCGGACAGGCCAGATCGATAGTCGTACGCGGTGCCACCACATAAAACGGCACCTGATGATAATGCGCCAGCACCGCCAGGCTATAGGTACCCACTTTATTGGCAAAGTCACCATTGGCGGCAATACGGTCGGCGCCAACAAAGATCCGATCCACCTCACCGCGAGCCATTAACATCGCCGCCATATTGTCGCAAATCAGTTGATAGGGAATGCCCAGCTGTTCGCACTCCCAGGCTGTCAGCCGGCCGCCTTGCAATAACGGCCGGGTTTCATCTACCCAGAGCCGGATAGCTTTGCCCTGCTGCTGCGCCAGCCGAATCACCCCCAGCGCAGTGCCAACACCAGCAGTGGCAAGGCCACCGGTATTACAATGCGTCAGTAACCGCTCGCCGGGTTGCACCAGCGCAGCACCATGTATGGCAAGTTGCTCACATAACGCCACATCTTCGGCAAACAAGGCTTCTGCACAGGCCACTGCCGCCGCGACAAAATCCGGCTGCGCCAGCGCCGTAAGCATACTGTCCAGATTATTCATTAAATTGACTGCGGTGGGCCTTGCCGCACGCAGCACAGCAGCGTCTTGCAGCAGCTGCTCGCGGCTATCCCCCTGTAAGGCGCGGTAGGCCAGTAACAGCACAGCGCCAATGCCAATAGCCGGCGCACCGCGCAATTGTAAGTTCTTGATCAGTCTCACCATCTGTGGCACGGTAGTACAATGCAACCATTGCTGTTGCTGCGGCAGTAAGGTTTGGTCCAGCACATAGAGCTGTTGCTCGACTATTTTCAGGCTTAAGGCGGTCAGGTTTTTCATCTGTTTTATCTCATTTGGCGTTGCAGACGTCTGGATGTTTTGCGATTATGCAGCCCTGTTTACCCCTGAGCAAGTGATTGAGGCAACCCGATGACGGCTTATCATATCTTTACCCCAGACGATGCGTTACGTTTTGCGGACCGGCATAGTGAACTCTTTGGCGATCACAGTAAATTATCTGCCGTCGAATTTGGCGACGGTAATCTGAATCTGGTATTCCGGGTCAGCAATGATAAAGGCACCTCGCTGATCGTCAAGCAGGCATTACCCTATGCCCGTTGCGTGGGGGAAAGCTGGCCGCTTAGCACCGACCGCGCCCGGATCGAGGCTGAAGTGTTGCAGCAGCATGGCCGCTTTTGCCCACAGCATACGGTGGAAGTATTGCATTTTGAGCCAGCGTTGTCGGCTATTTTAATGGAAGATCTGAAGCAGTATCAGATTTTGCGCAGCGAACTGGTCAAGGGCAAAACCTTTGCGCATCTGGCCAGCCAGATGGCAACCTATCTGGCACAAACCTTGTTTTACAGCAGTGATTTTGTGCTGAGCGGCTCGGTTAAAAAAGCCGCCGTGGCCCGCTTTATCAACCCCGAGCTGTGCCTGATCACCGAGGATTTATTCTTTACCGACCCTTACTGTAATCATGAGCGCAATACTATCCATGCCCTGATTCTGCCGCGGGCACGCCAGCTGTGGCAGGATGAGAAACTCCAGGCCGAAGTGGCAGCGCTAAAGGCCGACTTTTTGTCCAAACCCCAAGCCTTACTGCATGGTGATGTGCATAGCGGCAGTATCTTTATTAATGCTGATAACTGCAAAGTCATCGACGCCGAGTTTGGCTTTTATGGCCCGATCGGCTTTGATGTCGGGTCTCTGCTCGGTAACTTATTGCTAAACTACGTCGCCTGCCCCGGCCTGTTTGCGCCAGCACAAGCAGAGCAGCAACAAGCCTATTTATTAGCGCAAATCCGTGAGCTCTGGCAGCAATTTGCCTCGCAGTTTAGCCAGTTAATGGCCTGCGAGACGCAAGACAGCGCCTTGCAAAACAGCCGCTACCAACAACACTTTTTACAGCAGGTATTGGCAGATAGTCTGGGTTACGCCGGTTGTGAGCTGATCCGCCGTACCGTTGGCTTGGCGCATGTCGCTGATCTGGAGAAAATTACCGATGCCACCAAGCGGGCAGAGGCGGAGCTGCGGGCTATTGAGTTGGGGCGGGCCCTGATTATGCAACGGGCACAGTTACCGCAAATGGACGCCGTGCTAACACTGGTGCAGCAATTTGCGCTATAAGTACCTAACGCAGGTGCGCTGTTCCTGAAATAACTGCTTACATTTTTCGCGCCGGCCTGGCTGGTAGCAGCGGGCCCGGCTATGGCAGACTGTTGTTAATAAACTATTACAACAGGGAAAGCGATGATCCAGGCCTCAGCACTTAGCAAAGTATTTGGCAGTGGCGATACCCAGGTGCAGGCATTACGGGATGTCAGTCTGCAAATTGCTGAAAACGAATTTGTTGCCATTATGGGCAGCTCCGGCTCCGGCAAATCGACACTAATGAACATTCTTGGCTGCCTGGATACGCCAAGCAGTGGCAGCTATCAGTTAGCCGGCGCCGATGTCAGCCAACTGGATGACGCCGCCCTCTCCGCCATGCGTAATCAGCATATCGGTTTTATTTTCCAGTCTTTTCACCTGTTACCACGCCTTAGCGCGGCCGAGAATGTGGCGCTACCGCTGCGCTATACCGCTACGCCGGCTGAGCAGGCATTACAACGGGCCGAAACCTTGTTACAGCAGGTTGGTCTGGGCCATCGCATGCACCATAAACCTGCCGAGATGTCCGGCGGCCAGCGCCAGCGCGTTGCTATTGCCCGCGCCCTAATCAATAACCCCAAGGTGATCTTTGCCGACGAGCCGACCGGCAACCTCGACAGTAAAACCTCAGTCGAAATTATGCAGCTGTTAACCGAGTTACATCGCCAGGGCAATACCGTGGTGATGGTGACGCATGAGGATGATATCGCTGCCTATGCGCAACGGGTGATCCGGATGCGCGATGGTCAGATCCTGGAGGATAGCGGATGTTCAGTCTGAGTTTTGTCTTTGCGCTGGCACTCAGTCAGCAAGCCGATAAGCCATTACCGCTGCTGTTAACCGGCAGCCTGGTATCGGAATACCGGCAAAATATCGTGGCGCCGATGAGCGACACCTGGCGCATTCAGGTGCAGTGGCTAAAACCGGAAAATGAAGCCGTACAGGCCGGCGATCTGGTCGCGGTATTCGATGCCGGCACTATTCAGGCCAATATTGAACGCCTGAAAACATCCCTGATCAGTGCGCAGGAACAGTATAAACAACTGGAAAGCCAGCACGCCTTAAAGGTGCTGGAAGCCGAGTATGAACTGGAGCGGCGGCAGTTACTGCTGGAAAAGGCCGATATCGATGCCGCTGTACCCAAGGCCAACTTAAGTTTGTACGATTATGAAAATAACCAGCTTACCCAGCAACGGGCGCGCACCGAACTGAAAAAAGCCGGCGAAACCCTGGTTACCGCGCGCCAGGAGCAGCAAAACGCGCTCTACAAGCAGCAGCTGGTGATTGATAAGGCAACAGCAGACCTGGCTGAGGCCGAGAAAAACTTACAGAATATGAGCGTTTATGCCGAACGGGATGGCGCCATCAGTTACAGCCTGCATCCCTGGTACCGCACTAAGTTATTCGCTGGCGTCACCGCTCAGCCGGGTTGGCAAATTGCCGAGGTCACGGAAAAACAAGGGCTCTATGTTGAAGCCTGGGTACATGAAGTCGACGTTGCGCGGCTACAACAAGCCAAACAAATTGAAGCACGCTTTGATATTGCGCCGGAGCAGCCCTTTACCCTGTTGTTACAGCAACTGGCCGGCCAGGGTGAAAAGCGCCAGGCCTGGGGCAATGCCCTCTATTACCGCGCTAAATTTACTGCTGAGCGCTTTCCGATCAATCAACCTATGCTGGGCATGGGGTTATTACTGGAAGCCCGCTAATGAAGCTGCCCGCTATCTTTACTATCAGTTTATTCAGTCTGAGCTTGTGCGGCCTGACCGCCTGCAGCAAGCCCAGCGATGAGGTGACGCAACAGCAACAGCGTCAACAGGTGCGTGCAACCGGTCAGCTGGCGGCAGCGACCTACTTTACAGTGTCGCCACCCAGTGTCGCCCGGATGTGGCAATACAATATCCGCGAAATGGCACCCGAGGGCGCCATGTTAGAAGCCGGGATGCCGGTGGTAGGCTTTGACGGCCAGAGTATTCAGGATGATCTGCGCAATAAAAGCATTGAACTGAAAAGCGCCCAGCAGGAGCTGGCAAACCGCCTGACCACCGATGAGCAGCGCTATGAAGAGCTGAAGCTGCAACTGGCAGAGCGTAAAAACGATCATGACCGGGAACAGCGCAAAGCCGAAATCGTCGATCATTCCCGCTCTGAGAACGACCGCCGTAAAGCACAAATTGATTTTACGCTGGCGAAAAGCCAATACCAGCTGGCGCAGCGCCGGCTGGATTTTCATCAGCAGCAACGTGAAGCAGAAAAGCAGATTATCTCGTCAAAAATTGCCCGCCTGACTGCCGAAGTACAGCAACTGCAGGCAGAGTTCGCTTCGTTACAAATCAAAGCCCCCTATGCCGGCATTATGGTGTATTTGCCTGACTATAATGGCGAGAAATCCTCAGTAGGCGATACCGTACAATTCGGACAACCTATTGCCGAGGTCAGTCAACTCGACAGCCTTTATATCAAAACAGAAATTGATGAAGTTGACCTGAAATATCTGCAGCCTGGTCTGACAGTGCAAATTACGCTGGACGCGTATCCCGAGCGGAACTTTAGCGGGGTACTGACTGATCTGGGCAAAGCGGTGCGGAATAGATCCGCCGAAAATCTGAGCCGGGTGGTTGATGCCAGTATTAAGCTGGATGAGCCGGACTTAAGTATTATGCGGCCGGGTATGAGTGCCCGCCTGGTTATTCGTCTGTCGCAGGGAGCGAATTAATGCGGTTACTCTCAGGTTTTGCTGTTAGCGTTGCGATAAGTGCCCTACTACTTGTGGGCTGCTCTGATCCGGCACAAACCCAGCCCTTGCTTAAAGTCAGCAGCGGTGAACTGGAACATCGCATCAGTGCCGAAGGTGAGCTGTTTGCGGTAAATTCCATCAGTATTAATGCGCCCCAAAATACCCGCGGCCCGCGTTTTATCGCTGAGTTGGCGCCGGAGTACAGCACTATTCAACCCGGCGATCTGGTGATCCGCTTTGACGCCACCCAACTGGAGCGCAGCCGCCGTGATGCCAGTAATTCTCTGGCGGCAGTGCTTTCTGATCAACAATTTAAAGGTACCCAACAAGCGGCTGAGCTGGCGAATATCGGTCTGGACCAACGGCTGGTGCAGCAGGAGTTTGCCTTTGCTGATCGCTTTAGTATTGATGATATTCAAATCCGTTCGCGGTTGGAAATTCTCGATTCGCTGCAAAACAAAGAATTTCTTGGCGAAAAGCAAGCCTATCTGGACTGGCAACAGCACAGCTTTGCCGCCCGCTCGCAGGGTGAACTGGACTTGCTGCAACTGCAAAAAGGCCAGCAGCAAAGCTTGTTAGAACAGGCCGAAACCGGCTTGTCAGCGCTGGAGATCCGGGCGCCACACAGCGGTATTCTGCTTTACGACAGCAACTGGCGCGGTGAAAAGCCAGAAGTCGGCCGCATGGTGTTCCCTGGCGAAAAGCTGGGCAGCATCCCCGATCTGAGCCTGCAACACCTGAAGCTGCAAATTATTGAGCAGGAAGCCGTCGGTCTGGCGGTGGAGCAAAGCGTTAGCTTTCGGCTGACGGCCCGGCCGGAGCAGCTGCTGTCCGGTAAAATTGTCAGTGTTGGCCAGGTAGCGCAGTCCCGCGAGCGGCGCGACCCAAGGCGCTATATTGAAGTGATCGTCGCCCCCGACAGCCAGCAAAGCTTTTTCCTGCCCGGTGCCAAGGTCAGAGCCGAAATCCTGGCCAATCGTTTAACCGAGGTTCTAACCGTGCCACTGCAGGCGGTGTTTAGCGACGAACAAGGGCAGTACGTTTGGAAACAACAAGCAGGAAAACTGGTTCGCCAGCATGTCAGCCTGGGCGCGAAGAGCCTGACCCATAGCGAAATTACTGCCGGCCTCAGTGCAGGCGATCGGATCAGCCTGCTGGCACCGGAGAATTAATATGCAGCACAGTGCGATGCTTAAAGATACGCTGGCCGAACTGGCGCAGCATAAGTTACGAACCTTTCTTACCTTACTGGGCATGATCTTTGGTGTTGGTGCGGTGATCGCGATGCTGAATATTGGCGAAGGCGCAGAGCGCGAAGCCTTAAAAACCATCGAAACCATGGGCCTGCGCAATATTATCGTCGAGAGCAAAAGCTTTGATGAGAAAACCCTGCTGGAGCACCGCAAACACTCACTGGGCCTGAGTCAGAGTGATCTGCAAGCGGCGGTCAGTACCCTGCCCGGCATTACCGGCTTTAGTGCCGAACGGCAGCTGGAAACCTATGCCATTATCAGCCATAGCGGCAAAAGCGAAGGGGTGGCGATTGGCGTCTTACCCAGCTATCTGGAACTAAGCAGCCTGCCGCTGGCGGCCGGACGCAACTTTACCGAGCTGGAAGATCTGTATGCGGCCCAGGTTGCTATCCTGGGTTCGCAGATGGCGGCCAGTCTGTTTCCGGACGGTGATGCGCTTGGCAAAAATGTGAAAGTTAACCATGTCTGGCTGCAGGTCATTGGTGTGCTGGCCGAGCCCTATACCGGCCAGAATGAGTTTCAGGGTATTAAGCTCGGTGGTGAACAGAACCAGTTGTTTATGCCGCTGCAAACGGCGCGTAACCGTTTTCGCAGTATTCCGCTGGATGCCGAACTCAGCTCCTTCCGGCTGCAGCTGGCCGAGGGGGCCAGTACCGCGATGATTGCCCGCGCCCTGAATCATCTGCTGTTGCAACGCCATAATGATATTGATGATTTTCGGATCGTGGTGCCGGCGGCATTGCTGGCGCAGCAAGAACAAACCCAGAAAATTTTTAATATCGTCATGTCCTGTGTCGCCGGTATCTCGTTGCTGGTTGGCGGTATCGGTATTATGAATATTATGCTGGCGACGGTGCTGGAGCGGACCAAAGAAATTGGTTTGCTGCGGGCCATTGGCGCAACCAAACGGGATATTAAACTGCAGTTCGTGGCTGAGAGCTTTACCATTGCCATTGTCGGTGGTATCGCTGGTATTCTGTTTGGCATAGTGCTGTCGGAGTTAATTGCCTTCTATTCCGGCTGGGCGGTGTCCTGGTCGCTACCGGCCATCGTGCTGAGCTTTAGCATTTGTGCGCTAATTGGTATCGCCTTTGGCGTCTATCCGGCGATCAAGGCCTCTGAGCTGGATCCGATCACTGCGTTACAAACCGACTAGGCGTTAGTTAAGGACAAAAGGCCGCCAACTGCTGGTTGGCCTTGAGCCATACAGTTGACGACTGTACTGATTTTAACCATAGTACTAGCAGTATTGATGTACCGGGTTAACAGGACAGTCCTATGAAGTTACTGCTATTACTGACAGTGTTAATCCTGGCCTTACCACCGGCTCTGGCGAGCATTCCGGTGCGGGTTGGTGCCTACGAATTCCCACCTTATGTGCAGCTGCAACAGCAGCAGGCCAGCGGTTTAACGGTGCAATTGATTACGCAACTGAATCAACTACAGCAGCAATATCACTTTGAATTAGTACTCACCACACCGGTACGCCGGCATCAGGACTTTCAACAGGGACTGTTTGATGCAATTTTTTTTGAAGACGAAAACTGGGGCTGGCAAAAGAAAGGGCTGATGATGCAGGCCTCTCCGGCCTTTGCCCAGGATGACGAGGTTTTTATTGCCCTGCAGAGTCAGGCGCAATCGCAGCAATGGTTTGCCGATCTGAGCCAAAAGAGCAAAGCCGGGATTCTGGGTTATCACTACCGTATCGCTAACTATGAAACCGATCCTGATATCCTGGCAAACCAGTACCTGATGATCCCGGTAACAGACCACCTGGCCAGTGTCGAATTAGTGTTAAAACAGCGCACCGACACCGCTATTGTGACCCGCTCCTTTATCAAACAGTATTTAAAGTCTTACCCACAGTATCAGAAAGCCCTGCTTGTCTCCGACCGGGTCGACCAAAGTTACCAACTACAACTGCTACTGGATCCAGCACATCCGTTAAAAATGGACGCGCTGTACCAGTGGGTATGCCAGATTATGCAACAACCGGCGATGCAGCAGGCCTTTGCCGACAACGGCTTAACCTTGTTGCCCAAACCAGACTAAAACGGCGTGGCTGCGCCTGTATCAGGTCGCAGCCAGCGTACAGCCTTAGTATTTAATACTGCAACCATAAGGGCGGGTTACCGCCGGATCCGGCGCCTGGCCTGCTAACACGGCCTTAGCAGCATTGGCAAAATACGGCGTGGCTTTGGCGATATCTTCGACCTTGGCCGACGGAATGCTATCAATACCGCCCATATACTGCAGCACACCATTCTTATCGATCACATACATATGTGGCGTGGTGCGGGCGTCATAGGCTTTACCCATTACACCGTCTGCATCGAAAATGACTGCGGTTGGCGCGGCGCCACGGCTGCTGGTCAGCTCATCAGATTTTGCCTGATCCACATGACCCTGCTTACCCGGTGCCGAAGAGATCACACTCAGCCATACTACGTCTTGCGATGTCAGATCTTGTTGCAATTGCTGCATATTGCCCTGATAGTGTTTTACCACAAACGGGCAATCGTGATTGGTCCATTCCAGCACCACATTCTTACCGGCGAAATCCTGCAGACTATGCACCTGACCGGCGGAATCTTTTACAGTAAAAGCCGGCGCGGGTTGCCCTACCTGTGGTGCCGCCGCCAAACTACCGGCAAAGACCGCGGCCGCGGCCAGTGCTAACAATTTCATTTTCTTCATCATAGACTCCTGTTGCGTTAAAAACGGGCGACATTACTGACTACTGAGTCGCTCTAAAGTTTGCCGGAGCGTATCCGGCGTTAAAATCTGTGGTAACACTTCCGGCGTTTGCCCTGGCCAATACAGCACATACAAGGGCACGCCATCACGTTGGTACTGATGTAGATAGGCCGTGATCTCTGCGTCGCGACGGGTCCAGTCGCCTTTTAAATAGGTCACGTCATACAGCGCCAGCGCAGCCTTACTGCTGTCGGTATTAAGTGCCACCCGCTCATTGACCAGACAGGTAATACACCAGTCGGCGGTCATATTCACCAACACCGGCTTGCCGCTTTGTCTCAGCTGCGCCAGTTTATCCGGGCTCCAGGCTTGCCAATGTGCGTCTGTTGCAGCCGTTGCCGGCGTGGTGCTGTCTGGCACCAGACGTAACACACCAACTGACAATAACAGTAGCAGCGCCGCCAACAGCGGTCGGCTCCATCCAGCGCGGCTAAATTGCCAACTACCGTATAACCAGCAGGCAGCGGCGATTGCCACCATACCGCAAAGCAGCACAGCGACCGCATCGATACCCGCCTGGCGACCAAATACCCAAACCAGCCATACTGCACTTAAATACAACGGAAACGCCAACAGCTGCTTTAGGGTATCCATCCAGGCGCCGGGCTTGGGCAGTGCCCGCGCCAATGCCGGCACGTAGGCCAGCAGTAAAAATGGCAACGCCATCCCCAGGCCTAAAGCAACGAATACCAACAGTGCCAGTAACGGCGGCTGGGTTACGGCATAGCCTAAAGCCCCGCCCATAAAGGGCGCAGTACAGGGGCTGGCAACTACCACGGCTAACACACCGGTAAAAAAGCTACCTTTGGCGCCTTTACTCTGGGTTAAACCGCTACCGGCACTCATCAGGCCAAGGCCAAACTGCACCACGCCGGATAAACTTAAGCCCAGGGCAAACAATAAATACGCCAGCAGGGCCACCAACCACGGGCTTTGTAACTGAAAACCCCAGCCTACTGCCGAGCCTGCAGCGCGCAGTGCCAGTAACAACAGCGCCAGACTGACAAAACTGAGCACCACCCCCAGCGTGTACCAAAGCGCATCGCGGCGCTGCTCAGCACGCTGACCGCTGTTAGCGGCAATACTAAGCGCCTTGAGCGATAGCACCGGAAACACGCAGGGCATCAGATTTAGGATCAAGCCGCCGGCCGCCGCCATTAACAGCACTAACCACAGTCCCCGGCTGGTAGTTGCAGGCGTCTTCGCCGTGCCATCGGCCAGCGTCAGGCTTAGGCTGTAACCCTGACCATTACTACTCACCATAACAAGCTCAAAGTGCTCTGGCGCTGACGTAAAATAGGTATTTAAATTCTGACGCAGCAGCCACTCACCCTCGCTGAACAACAACTGCTGCGCAGCGGCATGATCAACCAGTTCCGTCGCCGCGACAAAGAACTGCTGAAAATCCACATCAGGCAGGCCGCGGATCGCCGCTGAAAAACTGCCACCGGCAAGATCAAAGCTGCCACTGACGGTCAGCGGAATAGGTAGCTTACTGTTACCGCTGGCCACTACAGCAGTCGCGCTGTCCGAGAGCACCGCGGCCTGGCCGACCGGCAGGGTCAGCGCAAACTCGGCATCGGCCGGGATACAGATTTCCTCACAGACCAGCCAATCGGCGCGCGCCCTTATGCTGAGCTGATCACCACGGAAATCGGCGGGCACCGTCAGTTGACTTAACAACACGGTCGGGCCTTCAAAGCCATAATTCATCAGCGGCGGGATCGAAAACGCCTGCGGCGTTGGCCACTGAATGTCCCCCACCGTCACGCCATCAGGCAGTTGCCAGCTAATGCTGGTCGCCAGACCTGAGTCACCGGGATTCTGCCAGTAGGTATGCCAGTGTTCGTCCGGAATAAAATGCAGCGCTAACCACAGCTGTTGCCCCGGCATCACCTGCTGATATTCACTGACCAGTTCGGCTTTTAAATGCTTTGCTTGTTGCCAGCCCGTGCTGTAGGCCGCCACCCCGCCACTTAGCAACAGACAACAGCTGACCAACAAAGCGCTAAAAAATTTACCCAACACCCGATACCCCTTTTTCTAATTGCTTACGTTAATACAACAAAGCCGATCAAAGGACCAGCCAAAGTGCGGGAAATTTCGGCTAAAAGCAGCAAAATTCACGATAAACTGCTATAATTTTGCGCCGCTCGCAGCCGCTGTGGTCACTCCAGTCCGGCATGCAGGCAGCATCCTCTTCCAACAATTAAGGTGTAACATTAATGACCCCATTTACCAAATCTGCTGTGTTTGCAGCGGTGCAGGCGGCACTGTTAGGCGCAACCCTGGGTTTTTCTCCGGTGCTACAGGCACAGGAAAGTGACAAAGACCCGGCCGCGACCGAGAAGAAACTGGAAACCATTACCATCACGGCACAGCGCCGCAGTCAAAGCATTCAGGAAGTCCCCATTTCGGTAGCAACCCTGTCAGGCGAGAAGTTTGACAGCATCTTTGCCGCCGGCGATGACATTACAGCACTGGCGATTAAGGTACCTGGCCTGTATGCCGAGAGCTCAAATGGCCGCGCGGCACCACGTTTTTATATCCGGGGTTTAGGTAACACCGATTTCGATTTGGCCGCCTCACAACCAGTATCGATCGTGATGGACGAAGTGGTGATGGAAAACGTGATCCTAAAAAGTTTTCCACTGTTTGACGTGCAGCAGGTAGAAGTGATCCGGGGTCCACAGGGCACACTGTTCGGCCGTAACACCACTGCCGGTATTATTAAATTTGATAGCGTGAAGCCACGCCAGGATTTCGATGCTTATCTGAAAAGCACCGCCGGTACCCTGGGTACTGCACATTTTGAAGGTGCTGTCGGCGGCGGTCTGACCGATTCGCTGTCGGCACGGGCCTCGTTCCTGTCGCAACATCGCAGCAACTGGATCGATAACAGCTTTACCGGCCAGAAAGATGTAATGGGTGGTTATGACGAGCGCGCCGGCCGCCTGCAGTTTTTATATGAAAATGAACAGTTCGATGCCTTACTGCGGGTGCATAGCCGCAGCTATGATGGTACCTCGACCATGTTCCGCAAAAATATCTTAAGCCCTGGCAGCAATAAGCTGAATCAGAACTATAAACGCGATGTGGTAGCGTATGATGCGCCAGGCAACAATGTGCAAAGCTATGACGCCTGGGGTAGCTCACTGAAGTTCGATTTCCACCTCGACGGCATGACCCTGACCAGCATCTCAGCGATTGAAAAAGCCAAGGGTGGCGGCATCGGTGATATCGATGGCGGCAACCCGGATCAGGCCGGTTTTGCTGCCGTACCAAACGCGGTAACCGAAGATCAGCTGCGTGACCTGAAACAGGTTACCCAGGAAATCCGTTTAGCCAGTGACACCAGCCAGGCCCTGAGCTGGCAGGTAGGCGCCTTCTATTTTGACTCTTCGTTTGGCGTCAATACTATTGATGGTTTCTTCGGTGCCACTGAAGTGTTCCACGGCAATACCAGCTGGGCACTGTTCGGCCAGACGTCTTATCAGGTTAACGATAAGCTGACCCTGACCGGTGGTTTACGCTATACCGATGATGAAAAAACTTTCGCCGTTGGCCAGCAAAACGTTGATGGCTTTGCCTTAGTGATTGGTGCAGCACAAGTCCAACAGTATGACCCGATCAAAGTCCGCGATGATCAGATCAGCTGGGAGCTAAGTGCTAACTACCGCTTAACCAACAGCACCAGCCTGTTTGGCCGGGTTGCCGAAGGTTTCCGCGCCCAGACCATTCAGGGCCGTGATGTGGCCTTTGAAGCGCCACCGTCAGTCGCCGGTGCCGAAACCATCACCTCGTTTGAAGTGGGTACCAAGTCTGATCTGCTGGACAATACGCTGCGCTTAAATGCTGCGCTGTTCTACTATACCATTGATGATATTCAGTTATCCGCGATTGGTGGCCAGACGCAGGGTAACCAGTTGATCAATGCCGACAAAGGTACCGGCTATGGCTTTGAAGTCGATTTCGACTATCGGGTGCTGCCAAACCTGAGCTTTGGCGGTGGTTTTAGCTATAACAATACCGAGCTGAAAGACGCCAGCCTGACTGTGGCGCCCTGTGGCTCTGGCCTGTGTACCGTGCTGGACTCAAGAACGGCTGATGGCTTAGCGCTGATTAATGGCAATCCGTTCCCGCAAGCACCGAAAACCATCCTGACGCTGAATAGCCGCTATGCCTATCCGGTTGCCAGTGGTGAAATTTATGTGTTTGCTGATTACCAGCTGCAGGGTAAAACCAATTTATTCCTGTATGAGTCGGCGGAGTTCCGTAGCAATAATAACTACGAAGCCGGTTTACGCATCGCCTATGTTAACGATCAGCACAACTACGAAGTGGGTGTATTTGGTCGCAACATCACCGATCAGGACAACCTGAAAGGCGCGATCGACTTTAGTAACCTGACCGGCTTTGTCAATGAGCCGCGGGTATTTGGCGTCGATTCTAGAATTAACTTCTTCTAAGCCATTGCGTTAATGATAAGAGGGCAGCGATGGCTGCCC
>NZ_AHTH01000029.1 GCF_000245735.1 Alishewanella jeotgali KCTC 22429 | reverse complement strand
CATGCTCAAAACTCCCTCTCCTCAACAATATCAGTTAGAAATGGTCACGCTCGAAGAGCTGGTACCGAAGAACCATTTGGTTCGCAAGGTCGATGCCGCCATTGATTTCGAGTTCATTCGTGCTGAAGTCGAACATCTCTACTGCAAAGATAATGGCCGTCCGCCGATTGACCCTGTCCGTTTGTTTAAGATGATGATCCTCGGCTATCTGTTTGGCATTCCCAGTGAGCGTCGTCTGGTACAGGAAATTCAGGTTAATGTGGCTTATCGCTGGTTTTTGCGGATGGGATTAACCGAGAAAGTGCCTGATGCCTCCACGCTGAGCCAGAATCGTATTCGTCGTTTTAACGGCACGGATGTGTTTCAGCGTATCTTCGACCGGATAGTTGAACAGGCGTATGAGCAGCGTCTGATTGGTGGTCACACGCTTTACACTGACAGCACACATTTAAAAGCCAATGCCAATAAGCGCAAGGCGGTGAACAAAGAGGTGGCGGTCAGTGCATCGGCGTATATCGCTGAGCTCAACAAGGCGGTTGAAGAGGACCGGTTAGCCCATGGCAAAGCGCCACTGAAGCAAGATGACTCGAAGGAGCCCGAAACCAAAAATCAAAAGGTCAGCACAACCGACCCTGACAGTGGCTTTATGACGCGGGAAGGCAAACCACAGGGCTTCTTCTACCTTGGACCATCGCACCGTGGATGGCCGCCACGGCATCATCACGGATACCTTCGTGACGCCGGGGAATGTGCATGATAGCCAGCCCTATCTGGCCAGATTAGACCGTCAGCTTGAGCGCTTTAAGTTTAGTCCGATAGCCGTTGGTTTGGATGCGGGCTACTTTACTGCACCGCTTTGCCATTTAATCCGGGAGCGGCAAATTGCACCGGTTATTGCCTACCGTCGTCCCAATGTCACCGCTAATCCGATTAAGAAGAAGCAATTTACCTACGATAAAACAACCGATACCTATCGTTGCCCCCAAGGTGAAATCCTGACTTACAGCACGACAGACCGTCAGGGCTACCGGCATTATCAATCTAACCCTAAAGTGTGTCAGGATTGCCCGCTACGTCAGGACTGCACGAAGAACAAGCAGTATAAGAAAACGATAACCCGGCATGTCTGGGAAGAGGATAAAGAGCATGTGAGTGGTTTGCGGCTGCTGTCCGTGGGGTAAGAAGATTTACAACCGACGAAAAGAGACGGTTGAACGCAGCTTCGCAGACGCAAAACAGCATCATGGCCATCGCTATGCACGGTTCCGTGGTCTGGCGAAAGTGCAGATGCAGTGTTTACTGGCGGCGGTAGCGCAAAACATCAAGAAAATGGCCTTGCTGGCCTTTTTATCGCTTTTTTAT
>NZ_AHTH01000030.1 GCF_000245735.1 Alishewanella jeotgali KCTC 22429 | reverse complement strand
ATTTAGAATAACTAAACCTCGCTCCTCGTTTCGCGATCAAAGCGCCGCCAGTGCGAACAAAATCTAAGCAGCAAACGTCAACACGCCCTAATACTCCAGATGCTGGAGTTTATCGGCCACACCATTCCAGGCATCCGCATCGGCGGGTGCCGCTTTGACTTCACGGATATTCGGCCACAGCTTAACCAGCTCAGCATTTAACGCGACAAAGCCTTCCTGACCTGGCGGCAGTTTATCTTCCTGAAAAATCGCCGTGGCCGGACATTCCGGCTCGCATAAACCACAATCAATACAAATCACCGGATCAATAGCCAGAAAGTTTGGCCCTTCAAAGAACGCATCAACCGGGCATACCGCCACACAATCGGTATATTTGCATTTGATACAGTTCTCACCTACCACAAAGGCCATGGCAACTTCCTCCGCTATTTTGCGCGATCATACTGAAGCAAACGTGAAACACAACAGGAAAGCGGACAGCCGGCGTCAGATCGCGTAAAATACTGGCTTTACCGGCAAACCGGCCCGCAATCTGAGACTCGAGTGTTATGTTACGTTTAACCGAAATTAAATTACCGCTGCAGCATCAGGATGAACAGGCTGAATTGCGCGCAGCCATTCTGGCCAAACTGGGCATCAGCGACAGTGATTTAAACCATTTCAGCGTGTTTAAACGTGGCATTGACGCCCGTAAAAAATCTGATATTCAACTGATTTATACCCTGGATCTGGACGTCGCCGGCGAAGCGGCACTGCTAAAACGTTTTCAGAAAGATCCGCATGTGTCGGTTGCGCCGGATACCCGTTATAAATATGTCGCGCCAATTCCTGCCGCCGCAGCTGAGAGACCAGTCGTGGTCGGCTTTGGTCCCTGTGGTTTGTTTGCCGCACTGATCCTGGCCGAAATGGGTTTAAAACCTATAGTGTTAGAGCGCGGTAAAGCCGTGCGCGAGAGAACCAAAGATACCTTTGGTTTTTGGCGTGGCCAGGCTTTGAATACTGAATCCAACGTGCAGTATGGCGAAGGCGGCGCCGGTACCTTTTCCGATGGTAAGCTGTATAGCCAGGTCAAGGATCCGAAACACTATGGCCGCAAGGTGCTGACCGAGTTCGTTGCCGCCGGGGCACCTGACGAAATACTCTATGTCAGTAAGCCGCATATCGGTACTTTTAAACTGGTGTCGATGATTGAAAAGATGCGCGCCAAAATCACCGAACTGGGTGGCGAAATTCGCTTTAGTACCCGGGTCGATCAGCTGCATATCAATAACCAGCAACTGGAAGGGGTGACGCTGCATAACGGCGAGTACCTACCCTGCCGGCATCTGGTGCTGGCCGTTGGCCACAGTGCCCGCGATACTTTTCAGATGCTGTACGATGCCGGTGTCTATATTGAAGCCAAACCCTTTTCGGTTGGCTTTCGGATTGAACATGAACAATCCATGATTGATAAATGCCGCTGGGGGCCAAATGCCGGCCACCCTATTCTCGGTGCCGCCGATTATAAGCTGGTGCATCATTGTCAGAATGGCCGTACTGTCTACAGTTTCTGTATGTGCCCGGGCGGCACTGTAGTTGCTGCTGCGTCCGAAGAGGGCGGCGTGGTCACCAATGGAATGAGTCAGTATTCCCGCCACGAACGTAATGCCAATAGCGCAATAGTGGTGGGCATTGATCCGGAACGTGACTATCCGGGCCACCCACTGGCCGGTATCGATTTACAGCGTAAACTGGAACGTGCTGCCTTTGAGTTAGGCGGAGCCGACTACCATGCACCGGCACAGCTGATTGGCGATTTTCTTGCGGGTAAATCCTCTGCCGAGTTAGGTGAAGTTAAACCCTCTTACACACCGGGGATCCGGCTTACCGATCTGTCTGCGGTATTGCCCGACTTTGCTATCGCCGCCATCCGCGAAGCCATCCCGGCTTTTGATAAGCAGATTAAAGGCTTTGCCAAAGCAGATGGCTTACTGACCGGCGTTGAAACCCGCACCTCATCACCAATTTGTATTAAACGCGGCAAAGACTTCCAGAGCCTGAACGTGCGCGGCCTCTACCCCGCCGGTGAGGGCGCCGGTTATGCTGGCGGTATTTTATCTGCCGGTATCGATGGTATTAAGGTAGCCGAAGCGCTGGCATTGGATCTATTGCAGCAAAGCACCGCATCAGCCTGATTCGGATTTAAGTAAGAATTAGGGCAGTAAATATTTTTTATTTGCCCTCTTGTTAATTGCTGCAAAACTAGCCATTATCAATTTAGTGGTAGTAAAAAGGTCGTAGTATTGACTATGCGTTGGTTTAATCTGTTTATCGCGGTGTTTTATCTGAGCCTGTTGGTGACAACAGACGCAGGTATTACCCATGACAGCAGATTGTCGCCGTTAGCTGACAGTCCTTATCAGGCACTGCATGCTGAAAGCAGTAATCTGGGCCAAAGCAAAGGCAGTAACGAACAGGAACCGGATGAACCCGACAGCCTGATCGCCTCAGCTAAAGTGCTGAGCCACAGCCTACCCGCTGCCATTAATGCTTTTTACCAAACTCCCTGGTTATCACACCGTAGCAGCCCTGATAGTGCCCGCGCACCACCTATTGTCTAATCACACTTAACTGCCATTTATTTTTATTTGTTAATTCTGGCGCGGCCTCTGCGCGCCCATTAGTGTGAGTAGCTATCATGAAAACTTTATCCTTATTCAATTTAGATGCCGTTGATCAATTAATTCAACCCGCCGACTTTACTGAAACCACGTTAAATTCACCGGCGCTGAGTGTGCTGAGTGATTTTAAACATAACCAGCCAACCCTGATCGAAGGTAACACCTCTGCCAGCCAGGCACTGCTGATGATGCAGCAGGAACACAGTCAGCTAAAACTGGTAGTCGATGCCGATGAGAATATGCTGGGTTTAATCCATATCGAACAGTTATCGGAGCAGGCGCTGTTACGCCAGGTGATGCTGGGCAATAGCCGCGATGAAATCAAGGTACGGGATCTGATGCGGCCACGTGAGCGCATCAAGGCGCTGGCCTATCAGCAACTACAAAACTGCACCATTGCCGATGTGGTCAATACCCTGCAATCGAATGGTGAGGCATTTTGTCTGGTAGTGGACCGCGATAATCATCAGATCCGTGGCGTGATCCATGCGCAGGAGCTGGCACGGCGCTTACATATGCCGTTAGCTATCCGCCAGCAACCGACCTTTTTGCGGATCTTCGATAGTTTAACCGCTTAACCTTTCAGGTCTGCGGGCTGCTGTGTTACTCCGAGCATGGTGGCCCGCTTTTTTGTTGCTCTAAGCTGAAGGCTCTCGCTATTATAGCAGCATGCAGCACGCTTCCCGCCCCCCCACGCCAATACTATCGAAATGGTCCACCGCATCGCAGTGGTGCCGACGTTAGCTTTGCCGATTTGGTAACGATTTTTGGCTTTAACAGCATTCATATTGGTCGCTGGGTGACCGCAGCAGAACAACAACAAGCGGCTAATTTATTCTTTGATGCCTTTGCCGATTTGCAACAATTGCTGCAAGTCCCGGCCGAGGTGATTTCACTGCGCGGTACTCTGGCGTTAACTTTTGGTATTGGTGGCCAACCCGGAGTTTGCGCATTTTATCAACCCAAAGGGCGGATCCTGGCGCTGGCCAAAAATGCCGGCGGCGGCAGCCTGGCTCACGAGTGGATGCATGCTTTTGATCATTATATTGCGCAGAAAATGTTTCAGGGCGAGGTAAACGCCGGTCAATTTGCCAGCCGCACCTGGTTAACACAGCAGCCAATAAAAGCGCATCCCCTCAATGCTTTGTTAGACCAGGCTTTTACAAAACTCTTTGTTAGTGATGATGGTTGTGATGTCAGCGACTTTTTTCAGCATTGCCAAAACCTGGATCAGGCTGCGTCGCGACTTTATTTCAGCTTGCCGGAAGAAATGACGGCCAGAGCATTCGAGAAAGTATTACAGAGCCAGTCACTGAAAAATAGCTTTCTGGTAGCAGGCACCCAGCAAAGTGCTGCCGCCCGCGCAGGTATTTATCCTGATCAGCCGTTAACGACTCAACTCGGACATTTATGGCTGGGTTATTTTCGGTTACTAGGGCAACAGCTGCAATTAACTTAGTACTGAATACAGCGGTTACCACCCAGTTGTTTTGCGCGATACATCGCCTGATCGGCCATAGCAAGCAGTGGCTCGCTACTCAGTGTTGTGGCGTCAGCACATACCAAACCTATACTCGCCGTGATCGTAAAGCTGTGTGACTGTAATTGAAACGGCGTACTAAAACTCTGTCGGATCTTCTCTGCAGCAACGCCAGCCTGCTCAGCCGAATCAATTTCACTCAACAAAATCACAAACTCATCGCCACCAAAGCGTGCGACAGTGTCGGCCTGACGCACATTCTGGATTAAGCGTTGCGCGACCTGTTGTAATAAATCATCACCAACGCTATGACCGAACTGATCATTAACCGGTTTAAAACCGTCCAGGTCGAGATAACAAATGGCCAACTGACACTGATGCCGCTGTGCCTGAGCCATGGCCTGCCGGCAACGATCATAAAATAGCTCCCGTTTAGGTAAGCCAGTTAACTCGTCATACAACGCAGCATGTTGCAGCCGTGCCAATAACTCCTTACGCTCAATCGCGACAGCCATATGCTGTGCCACAAAATCCAGCAAGTCAGCATCCGCATGATGAGACAATGCCGTTTGCGGCGAAACTAAGACCACCATAGCGCCTAGCACATTAGTGTGAGATATCAGCTGCACACCCAGCCAGAGACTGTGGTCAGCACGTTTACGGATCAACGGCGGTGGACTTTTTTGTGTGTCCTGCAATAGCAGATAACAAAGATCCGTTGCTTCAACAGCGCTTTGTGTATCGCCAAGCGGTAGATACTGATAGGCCAAATTGATACTGCCGCCGACGGTTCTACGGGCGATCACACAGGCTTCGATAGGCAGTAGTTGCTGCACAATTTGCAGCAACTGTCGGTATAAGCTTTGCAAATCCTCAGCAGCAAATGCCGCCTCGGAAATAGCGTAGAGCGCATGTTGGCGGGTTTCGGCCAACTTCAACCTGGTGATATCACGCGCCACGGCTACTCGCTGCTGTTTATCCGCCGACCAGCGCGCAGACCACAGCAAATGCACAATTTGGCCATCTTTACGCAAATATCGATTTTCGAAATCAGTCTTGATTTGACCAGTATTGATAGCCTGCGCCGCAGCCAGCGTCTTTGGAATGTCATCCGGGTGGATAAAGTCCAGCATACTCCGGCCAAGCATTTCACTAGCCGGGTAACCAAAAATCCGCTCTGCACCGGAGCTTAGAAACTGAAAATGCCCATCGCGATCCACAGCACAAACCGCGTCCAGTAACACATCGATGTATTCACCCAAAGCGTGACATAACGAAGCAGGCATGGCGGTCTCTTTTCAATTTAGGCGGTATCCAAGCTTAACAATAGTCCATTTTTACTAGCCAAAGCCAGAGCCGAAACAAAACAATGCTGAAATAAATAAGCCAATCATAAAGTTATGACATACTCCGCCGCAACCTGGCAAGCAAGCGCTCGGCATTGCGCCACACTAAACCGTAGATCGTCAGCTGCGGGTTAGCCCCCAGGCTGGTTGGCAATACCGAGCCGTCAAAAATCGACAGATTATGTAGTTGATAATGCTGACCATCGGCATTCACTACGCCCAGCCGCTCGTTAGCCGCCATATTACAGCCGCCCATCACATGAGCCGACACCACCGTTTGTAATAACGGACGCATTGCCAGCTGGGCGATCGCGCTTTTTGCCTCGGCCCAGCTTTGGTATTGCTGCGCCTGATGATGAATGGGTAATACCGCTTTGGCACCGGCAGCAAACTGTAGCTCAGCCATCGATAACAGCGCACGACGCATACCCTGCCATAAATAGTCACTGATCGGATAATCCAGTAGCGGTTGCTGCTGCGCATCCAGGCTAACACTGCCGCCCTGACTTTGTGGATGAAAACCATCGCGCAGTAAAGCGATGGTCACCTGTAACTGATTAAACTGCTGCATCAAGGCAGCATGGGCCTGAGCCTGGCCAGTTAGTTTGGTTGCCATCAGCACCGGATGTAGCGGCGGGACTTCCAGCTTGTAACCAGCCTGCCCGTCGCTGGGCCAGACAAACTGATCGGAATAAATACTTTGCGGTGCGCCGGCATGGCCGTTAATGTCCTCATTAAAGACCGCGCCGGAGATCACTGTCGGGTGCAAATAGGTATGTTTGCCCAGACGGCCTGAAGGATCCGGTACTTTGGAGCGTAACAGTAACGCCGGCGAGCCGATGGCGCCGGCGGCGACAATAAAGTGCCTGGCCCGAATGCGGACCTGTATTTCGGCGCGCGGATGGAAAAAGCGATCGACCGGCACCGCAGTAAGACTTTGCACCTGATTGCCCTGCCAGTGTAGCTGCCGCACCGAAAGCCGCGAGATCAGCCGGGCGCCCTGCGCCAACGCACTGGGAATGGTACTGACTAACATCGATTGCTTGGCATTGATCGGGCAGCCCATGCCGCAATAGCCAAGGTTGGCGCAGCCGTTGACATTACGGTCGATCACCGTATATTCCCATCCCAGACGCTCGCAACCTTGCTGCAATTTGGCATTATTCGCATTCGGCGGCACCGGCCAGCGGTGGATATTTAACCGCTGCTCAGCCAAAGCAAAATAAGGACTTAGCGTATTGTCACCGCTAAAGTCGAGGCCAAATTCTGTTTGCCAGTAGCTGAGTGTTGGCTGAGGGGTGCGGATTGAGGTAGTCCAGTTAACGGTGGTTGAGCCACCTACAGTGCGGCCCTGCAGAATACCAATCGCCTGATCGCGGGTTTTACGCCCCGCTGCTTCCTGATACAGCTGCGGATAGGCCCAGCGCTCTTCCATGACAAAATCATCGCGATCGTAGTAGGCGCCCTCTTCCAGTAACAATACCTGCAAACCGGCCTTAGCCAGTAACTCCGCGGCAATACCGCCACCGGCGCCGCTACCAACGATCACCACATCGGCGCTAAATTGCTGTTCGGCGGTAAATTGACTGGCGTCCAGATGTTGCGGTGACTGCTTAGCCATTAACGGAACCTCGGTGCGGTATAATTGAGGGTGGCCCAGTGCTCAGGCTGACTGTAGTAGGCAGCAAATAACAATTCGCGTAAACCATGGTAAGCTTGCTGCAATACGGCAAGGTAGCTATCACGCCAGCGGGCAAATAACGTCAGCCGTTGTGGCAGGCTAAGTTCAGCCAGCGGCAACCAGTGGCCACTTAGCGCCAACCGGCCCAGTCGCTGTGCCAGTAAATTAAATAGCAGTTGTAGTTCTTGCTGCTGGCGTAGCGGCAAAAATGCCAGGCTGTCGTGAACCGCCGCGATAGTCCGGCTAATGGCGGCGTTAGACTCTGCCGGCGCCGAGGGTAAAGCACCGTATAATAAGGCCGGTAGCAAAGCAGCGAGGACCAGTTCAGAATTAGCCGTGTCATCACTGTTTAGCAGCTGATAACCGTTAAGCCCGAGCGTTACGGTGGTGCCAAGCGCCAGGCCTGACAGGATAAATTGGCGGCGATTCATCGTTATTCTTTTTTTGGAAGCCTTAGGCCACATTCTTTCTCAGGAGCGGTTATTTTGCAAGCACAGCTCGGACCAGCCAGTCATCATCTTCATACCACCAGCTTTAGCGCGCCCTGGTGGCTACGTAATGCTCATCTGCAAACTATTTTTGCTAAATATTTAAGCCCAAAGCAGCAGGTGCCAACCTACCCGGAAATGTTAGCCTTACCCGATGGTGATGAACTGCAGCTCAACTGGACCGAACAACTGCCAGTAACTGAGCAAAGGCCACTACTGGTGATCCTGCATGGTTTAGCCGGCGATCTGCACAGCCACTATATTCAGGGGCTGCTGGCCGAAGTAACACGCCGCAAACTGCCAGCGGTAGTGATGCATTTTCGTGGTTGTCATGGCAAACCGAACAAGCTGCCACGGGCCTATCACAGCGGCGATACTGCCGATATTGGCTATTTACTTAGCCAACTACAACAGCGTTTTCCGGCGATGCCACTAACCGCTGTTGGCTTTTCCCTGGGTGGTAATGTGTTGGTAAAATACTGTGGTGAGCAAGCCAGTGCTAATCCGCTACGCGCTGCCGTCGCCATCTGCCCGCCACTGGATCTGGCGGCCTGCGCCAAACGCATTAATCAGGGCCTGAGTAAAATTTATCAGCGTTACTTGCTGGAGCGCTTAAAACGGCAAACCCTGGCCAAGCTGGCGCAGTTCCCGGATTTTCCGCTCCCGCTAACGCCAGCTCAGGTGCAGCAATTTAACAGTATTGCCGAATTCGACCAGCATTATACTGCGCCGATCCATGGCTTTCGCGATGCCGCTGACTATTACCAACGCGCCAGCGGCAAAGCCTGGTTAAAAGCGATCACCATCCCAACGCTGATTATTCATGCCAGTGACGATCCCTTTTTAAGCGACGCCGTGATCCCCTCCCCGGCTGAACTGAGCCCACAGGTGGAATACCGGCTCAGCCGCCACGGTGGCCATGTCGGCTTTGTCGGCGGCAAGCATCCGTTTCGCACTGAGTTTTGGCTGAACCAGCAGATCTGTGACTATCTGCAGCAAGGGGCTAATCCATAGTCAAATAAGCTTCATCTGGCTGTCATACCCCGGACATCTGGCCGGCCGATGCTATCAGCGCATTCAGCTGCCGGGGATAGCCAATGTTAAATTGCAATACCATCTTCCTGTCTGATATTCATCTGGGCTGTAAAGACTGTCAGGCCGAATATCTGCTGCATTTTTTGCAGCAAACCGAAGCCAACACCATTTATCTGCTAGGGGATATTGTTGATCTTTGGGCCATGCAGCGTCAGGTACACTGGCCACAGGCACAAAATCAGGTGGTGCAACTGCTGCTGCAAAAAGCCGAGCAAGGCACTAAGGTCGTATATATTCCCGGTAACCATGATGAGGCGATGCGGCTGTATCGTGGCAAATTGTTTGGCAATATTAAAGTGCAACTCAGAGGCGAACATACCACGGCGCTGGGTAAAAAATTACTACTGCTCCACGGTGACGAATTCGATAAAGAGGTCAGCTTTGGTCCGCTGCAAAGCTGGCTCGGTGATAACCTCTATGATTTGTTGCTGTTTCTGAACCGCTGGTACAACAGAGTACGCCGCGTAACCGGTGGTCGTTATTTTAGTCTGGCGGCCTATATTAAAAGCCGGGTACCGGGAGCCTTAAAAGCCATCGGCCGTTACCGCCAGGCTGCGATAAAAAAGGCCAAACGGGGCGGCTACGATGGCGTGGTCTGTGGTCATATCCATCACCCGGAGCTGACCCTGGAAGATGGCATTATTTACTGTAATGACGGTGACTGGATTGATAGCTGCACTGCCCTGCTGGAGCACAGCGATGGCGGCCTGGCGCTGTATCATTGGGCCGAGCAAGCCGAATGTCTTGCCGCGCTGCCGCTGCAAGCAATCCAAACCAAGGCTTTATCAGATAGTAAGGCTGCCTGAAGCATTCTGCCAAGGCAATAGCCGTTCGAATTTCATGCCCCCAAGGAATTGGGGGCTCTGTTATAGCCAACTATCTGAATACCGCCAACACGCCTGACCTCAACCGCTACACCTTGTCGACTCCACGCTAAAACATATTTTCATTAACAAAAGTAATTTAATTGCTTTTTTATTGACTTCTGAATTCATTTGCATACACTGAGTTATCGATATCCTTTACTCAATATTCCAGGCAGGCAAATGACAACGAAAACGGTTCCATTCAGTGCCAGGATAAGCATTGAAGACGCTGAATTTATCAGTACTCTGAGCTATGAAGGCGCACATACCCCGTCGGATAAATTACGTGCCCTGCTGGCGGAAACTCGTAATAAACGCGCCAATTTCGACAATTTCGCGGCAAATTTGGCACAAATGACCGAGTGGCTGCAGCAGTTAAGCCGACCCCTGTTGGTGAGACAACAACAACTGCAACTCAGAACAGAGGGTATTAATCGCGTACTCGATGCCCTGCCTGAGCTGTTGGCGATACTGCAAACTGCGGCGGCACGAAGCCCGCAGCTGAATATCAGGGAACTGCAGGAGGCCGAAGGCCAAACAATGCAACAAGTGTTAAACATTTTGTCATTGCTACTTCCTTTAGCAGTGACTCAACCCCAGCAAACAACACAACAAGGCGTTATAAAACTGGCTGAGTTAATCACTCAGCACCATGCGGCAACACAAGGAGCACAGCAATGAGTGAAAGTATTACCCGCCGGGTAGCCCGGTTAGTCAGTGGCAGTGTCAATGCCCTGGTGGATGCAATGGAGAGCAGCTCTCCGGAAACCGTAATGGAGCAAACAATACGTGAGCTGGACTCCGCTATTGCTGACACCCGCAGTGAATTGGGACAGCAAGTTGCGCAAAAACATCTGGCCAGTAAAAAATTAATGGAGGAGAACAGCCGTTACGAAACGCTTAGTGAGCAACTCAATGTTGCCGTTGCCAACGGCCGTGACGATCTTGCCGAAGCCGGCATTGCAGAGCAAATGGATATTGAAGCACGGATCCCGGTACTGGAAGCATCAATAGCCGATTGTGCCGCACGTGAAAAAGAGCTCGAAGGTTTTATTCAGGCATTGCAGGCGAAGAAGCGTGAAATGCGTGCAGAACTACAAGCCTTCGTTACGGCTCAGCAAGCTAAGGCCTCCACTGCCAGCCCGCTGACAGCAAGCAATCATTCTGCAGAGCAAAAAGCTGAGCGCGCGGCAGATGCGTTTAGCCGGGTACTTGAGCGTAGTTCTGGCATTGCCGCGCGCGATAGTAGCCTGGGCAATGCCGGCAAATTAGCTGAGTTGGAGGAGCTTAGCCGCAAAAACCGCGTTGCAGAACGCTTGGCGGCGTTAAAGGCAGGGAAGAGCTGATGTTACAGCTACTGCTGGCCAGCGAAAACCTGCTATTTAGCGTCGCGCTATTACTGATGTTATTAATTGGCCTACTCGAGCTAATCGCAGTGCTATTTGGTTCGAGTTTCAGTTCATCCCTTGAGAGCTTACTGCCGGAGGTTGAGATCGCGCCTCATACTGAGGTGGGTCAACTAGACGCCGACTCAGCCTTAAGTCGCTTTTTCGGTTGGCTAAGGATTGGCGAAGTGCCACTGTTGATGCTGCTGGTCCTTATGCTACTTAGCTTTGGTCTATTAGGTCTGATCTTACAAAGTCTTTTACTGTCGATGCTTGGATTTATGGCGCCAGCCTGGTTAGCAACCCCTGTGGTGCTATTCGCGAGCTTACCTATGGTGCGCTTTAGCGGAGGGATACTGCACCGTTTGATGCCAAGAGATGAGACGACTGCCGTTACCAGCGACAGTCTGTTGGGTCGGATAGCCATTATTACATTAGGGACCGCCCGCCAAAGCTATGCCGCAGAAGCGAGGGTAAAAGATCAACACGGCTATCAACATTATATCCAGGTTGAACCAGATAACCCTGAGGAATGCTTTGTGCAGGGTACCGAAGTCTTGCTGCTGACCCGACAAGGCGCGGTTTACAAGGCGATAAAAAATGCCAATCCACATTTAAGTGAAGCGGAATAGTGAATAGATTCAACAACGGAAAACGTTAATTACAACAAGGAGCCAACATGCTATTGGAAAATTTTTCTCACATCTTAATTATCGCCGGTGCAGTACTCGTTGCCTTGATTATCCTAGGCATGATCCTCGCGCGGCTGTATAAACGGGCAACCAAAGAGATATCCTTTGTACGTACAGGCTTTCGTGGTGAAAAAGTCATCATGAATGGCGGTGCAATAGTGCTACCCGTATTGCATGAAATTATTCCGGTGAATATGAACACCTTAAGACTGGAAGTTCGTCGCGCAGCGGAGCAAGCACTAATTACCCGTGACAGAATGCGCGCCGATGTTACGGCGGAATTCTATGTCAGAGTCAAGCCTACAGTAGACGCTATCGCCAATGCCGCACAAACGCTGGGTTTAAAAACCATGAACCCCCAGGAACTGAAAGAGCTGGTAGAAGGTAAATTCGTCGATGCCCTGCGCTCTGTTGCCGCGGAAATGGCCATGGAAGAGCTACACGAAAAGCGCGTCGATTTCGTGCAAAAGGTGCAACATGTTGTTTCTGAAGACTTGTTAAAAAATGGTCTGGAACTCGAATCAGTGTCACTCACGGGTTTAGACCAAACCGCGTTTGAGCACTTTAACCCGCAAAACGCTTTCGATGCTGAAGGTTTAACAAAGTTAACTCAAGCTATTGAATCGCGCCGTAAGATCCGTAATGACATTGAGCAGGAAACCGATCTGGCGATTAAAACCAAGAATCTGGAAGCCGAGCGCGCCAAGCTGCAAATCTCCCGTGAAGAGGAATATGCACGCTTAGAGCAGGAAAGAGAGGTTTCTATTCGTCGGGCATCTCAGATGGCAGAAATTGCACGTGAGCAAGCCGAGAAAAAACGCGAAGCCGAAGAAGCGCAGATTGCGGCGCAACGCGAGATTGATCTGAAACGTATTATTTCTGAACGCGACATCGATAACGAGACGATCCAGAAAGAGCGCGCAGTACGTGAAATGGAAATTGCTAAGCAACGTGCTGTTGAGCAAGCCGAAATTGAGCGTCAGAAAGCCATTGAACTGGCTTCGCAGGAGAAGGCGATTGCTGTTGCGGAAAAATCGCGCTCTGAATCTGAAGCCAAAGCTGAAGCCGACAAAGCCCGGGCACTGGCCGTACGGCAGGAAGAAGGGGTAATGACTGTTCGTCAAACCGAACAGGCAGAACGGGCCAAGCAGGTTGAACTGATTATGGCTCGGCAATTGGCGGAAAAGGAAGCAATTCAGCTCGTCGTCTCGGCAGAAGCGGAGAAAAAGGCCGCCGAAGATCAGGCCGAAGCAATGCGGGTTGCCGCTCAGGGTGAAGCCGATAAAGTACGTCTTTCTGCTAAGGGTAAAGCCGACGCCGAACTGCTGCTGGCTGACGCCAAGGCGCGTTCTTATGCCGTAGAGGCCGAAGGTAAAAAGGCCATTAACGCGGCAGCAAATATGCTTTCTGCTGAGCAGATCGCCATGCAGGTTCGGCTGGCATTAATTGAGAATCTGCCAGAGATTATTGCGCAAAGTGTCAAGCCGATGGAGCAAATCAGTGATATTAAGATTCTGCAGGTTAACGGCATAGGTGGAAACAGCACAGGCAGTGGCTCAGGCAACAATGAAGTGGCAGAGGGTAATGGCTCGCTGGCTGATCAAGTAGTGAATAGCGCTTTACGGTATCGGGCTCAAGCACCGATCCTGGATTCGCTGTTATCCGAAATTGGCTTAAAAGCCGGAGATATCAATGGCATTGCCGAAGCAGTAAAGAAGCCATTGTAACGCGCTAACAGCAACGGCATAAGCGCACGCAGTAGTTATCGCGC
>NZ_AHTH01000031.1 GCF_000245735.1 Alishewanella jeotgali KCTC 22429 | reverse complement strand
CCAAAAAACCGGGGTTTGTCATTAATCTGAAGCCAGCAACAATGCTGGCTTATTCTGGCTTAAAGACCCCAATCACCAATTCATTCTCGCGGGTCGATTGCACCACTTGCTGCTCTGGTTGCGCCATCTGATGCCCACAGGCCACGCACTCCACCTTCTCAACATTGTTTTCAATAAACAAACTCATGGTATCGGTGGCTTTACACTGCGGACAGGTCGCGCCGGCGATAAAACGCTTTTTCTTACGGGTGGTCATACAGGCTCCAACGGGCACAAAAAGCCGGACGAAATTTTAGTTTCAGCCGGATATAGCGTAAAATCGCCCACTTAGTTCACTGGTACAAGGTAAAACATGATCCAGCTTCAGCAGGTAGAATTAAGACGCGGTATCCAGGCGCTGTTTACAGGGGCCGATCTTACCGTATTTCCGGGGCAAAAGGTGGGAATTGTCGGCGCCAACGGTTGTGGTAAATCCAGCTTATTTGCGCTGCTGCAAGGTAAATTACATGCCGATGCCGGTAATGTCAGCATCCCTGCTGCCTGGGTGATCGCAACAGTGGCCCAGGAAACGCCGGCCCTGGACTGTTCCGCCCTGGATTATGTGTTACAAGGCGAGCCTGAACTTTACCCATTGCTGCTAAAAGCCCGCAGTCAATGCAGCGACAGTGATCTGGCAGCGGTACATCAGCAAATTGAAGCGCTGGATGGCTACCGTGCCGAAGCCAAGGCCGGCACCCTGCTGGCGGGTTTAGGATTTAGCGGCGAGATGCAGCAACAGACCGTAAAGTCGTTTTCCGGTGGCTGGCGGATGCGGATGAACCTGGCACGGGCGCTGATGCAAAAAGCCGAGCTGTTACTGCTCGATGAGCCAACCAACCACCTTGATCTGGATGCGGTACTCTGGCTGGAAAAGTACCTCAGTAACTATCCGGGTACCTTACTGCTGATTAGCCATGATCGGGATTTTCTTGATGCAGTGACCGACAATACTGTCCATATCGAACGCCAGTGTCTGACGCTGTATAAAGGCAATTACAGCCAGTTCGAGCGCCAGCGTGCAGAACAACTGGCACAACACCAGGCAAACTTTGAGAAGCAACAGCGCCAGGTGGCGCACTTGCAACAATTTATCGACCGTTTTAAAGCCCAGGCCACCAAAGCCCGGCAGGCACAGAGCCGGATCAAGGCGTTGGAGCGGATGACCATACTGGCACCGGCGCACGTTGATTCGCCGTTTAACTTCAGTTTCCGCGAGCCACGGGCCTTACCCAACCCACTGTTAAAACTGGAACAGGTCCAGGCCGGCTACAGCGGCAAGCCCATTCTGAGCAATATTAACTTTCAGCTGCTGCCAGGTAGTCGTATCGGCTTACTCGGGCGTAATGGCGCCGGTAAATCCACACTAATCAAATTACTCAGTGGTGAGCTACCGCCACTGGCTGGTGAACTCTGGTATGCCAGTGGCGTTAGTCTTGGTTATTTTGCCCAGCACCAACTGGAAACCCTCAGACCGCAAGATTCGCCATTGCAGCATCTGGTGCGACTGGACCCGCAGGTTCCTGAGCAGAAGCTACGTGATTTTCTTGGTGGTTTTGGTTTTCACGGCGATAAAGCGCTGGAACCCTGTGCGCCTTTCTCCGGCGGCGAAAAGGCTCGCCTGGTGCTGGCGTTATTGGTGTATCAGCGCCCGAATTTGCTGTTGCTGGACGAACCGACTAACCATTTGGATCTGGAAATGCGCGAAGCCATAGTCATGGCGCTGCAGGATTTTGCCGGGGCCATAGTAGTGGTATCGCACGACCGCCACTTGCTGAACAGCACCACTGACGAATTTTATTTAGTGGCGAATGGCAAAGTCGCCCCCTTCGATGGCGACTTGCAGGACTATTACCAGTGGCTGCAACAAGATGCCCGACAAAGCCAGCAGAGTGCGGCTCCGGAAACCGTCAGTAGCAATAGTGCTGCAGTGCGCAAAGATCAAAAACGCTTGGAGGCGGAGCTGCGCAATCTGCTGCGACCACTAAAGCAGAAAATTGACAAGCTGGAGCTGCGGCAGCAACAACTCGAGACTCAGCTGGCCAGCCTGGAGCAACAACTGGCGGAACCAGCCATCTACGAAGCCGCTAACAAAGCCCAGCTAACTAAACTGCTGACAGAACAAACCCAGGCCAGCAGCGAACTGGCGCAAGTAGAAGAAAGCTGGTTTGAGGCGCAAGAGGCGCTGGAACAACAAAGCCAACTTTTCTGGCAGCAAAATCAGTAGGGACAAAGCGATCTATGCAGCAGATGACAGTACAGCAAATGACAGCGCAGCAGCTTAATGCCGACGCCTTTTGGCAAATCAGCCTGGGGTTTTACCCACAGGTGCAGCCGCTTTGCCTGCAGTTACAGGACAATTGGCAGGCCAATGTTAATCTGCTGCTGCTGCTCAGCTATACCGAGCAACTGGGCTGGCAGCTGGATGCTGCTAGTCTGACGCAGGGCTTACAGCAACTGGCACCGTTAAATCAGCACATTACTCAGGTATTACGCCAGTGCCGGCGTGAGCTGCCTAAACTGCCGCTGGATAGTAGCCAGCAAACGGAACTAAAACAGGGAATTTTACAAACCGAGTTGGTGGCAGAGCGGCTGGAGCAGCAACTGCTGTGTCACTACTTGCGCTTTACCCCGGCCAGTAACCCGGACAACCTGAGTCTATACTGCCAGCAGTTAGCCGTAACAAACGAAGCGCTACAACGGGCATTATTTGATCTGCGTCAAGCTGCCGCCCGCTTTGCCGCGGCCAGCTGAGTAACTTTGATCCAGGTCATATCAGCGCCTGCTGCCCTTGCCTACACTTCCCTCAAGCAACTTCAGGAGGGAAATCCTATGAACCTATGGCATGAATTTTTAAACGACCCGGTAATTTTTATTTCTTTTACCGGCTTGGCCATTGTGATTGGCCTGTGCATTTTCTACGCCGTGTACTTTATGTACAAAGTCAGTAATGCTGAGGAACAAACCAAGTAATAGCCACACGGTTTAACAGGTCGGGCAGACGCCCTAGGGCGTGTTGACGTTTGCTGC
>NZ_AHTH01000032.1:0-12500 GCF_000245735.1 Alishewanella jeotgali KCTC 22429 | reverse complement strand
GATCAGGCTTGCGCCCATTGTCCAATATTCCCCACTGCTGCCTCCCGTAGGAGTCTGGGCCGTGTCTCAGTTCCCAGTGTGGCTGATCATCCTCTCAAACCAGCTAGGGATCGTCGCCTTGGTGAGCCATTACCCCACCAACTAGCTAATCCCACGTAGGCGCATCCGATAGCATGTGGCCCGAAGGTCCCACACTTTGGTCCGTAGACATTATGCGGTATTAACAGTCGTTTCCAACTGGTATCCCCCTCTATCGGGCAGCTTCCTACGCATTACTCACCCGTCCGCCGCTAAATCAGGGAGCAAGCTCCCCCTCATTCGCTCGACTTGCATGTGTTAGGCCTGCCGCCAGCGTTCAATCTGAGCCATGATCAAACTCTTCAATTAAAGTTCTTTCTGCCACCGAAGTGGCGCTCAGTCACTGACTAATTTTACTTGGTCACTTTCTGATTAATTTCATTTCGAAACCATCATAAGTGCCCACACAGATAATTGATTGCTTATTGTTAAAGAGCGTGCTTTGAACTTTCAAAGCGGGACGCGTATGTTACACTTCCCAGATTTTAAGTCAAGCGTGAGGAGGATTCTTTTTAAGACTCATCGTCACGTTCGACTCTGCTTTCATTTCACTTACTGCTTCACTCTGCTTTTTGGGGCTTTCATCAGCACCCTGAAGCGAGGCGGCCATTTTAGTGATTTAAACGTTGCTGTCAAGCGTCTTTTTCAAGATTTTTGAGCGATTCGTTTTCTCACCCGGCTTGCCAGCTAAACTCGTTTAGCGCAGCACCCGGCTACGCGCCCCGCATGCCATGGCGCGCATTATAGAGCGTTTTAACAAGGCTGCAAGCGGTATTTTGTTAAAAACATCAGTTTGAGCTTCGTTTGACTATTAAAGCTCCATTTTGATTATTTTTATGTCGATCTGTTATGCAAGACTCTGTTTTTAGTTGTTGGCTGTGCAGAAAATAGTCGTTAAGATAGAATTGCTTTTATAACAAGAATCTTCTTTCAACTTAGCTGCAGGAATTTATTATGTCACCTATGTTACGCGCCTCACTGCCTTATACTCTCGCGCTGGCCTTTCTGTCTTTCGTGGTTTTTACCTTTTTAATCACTCTGCCGTTGTCTGCCGGCTGGGCTTTTGTGGCCGGTGTGCTCTCTTGTGGCATCCTGGTTCCAATCCTGGTTGATGTTAAAGGTCCGGCCTTACCGCCAGAACAAGCGGACAACTCAAACGTAGCTGCCGATACCAGCTTTGAAGGTGAGACCACTACTTTATATGTCGGGAATTTACCGTATCGGGCTAACGAGGAAACCGTAAAGGCGTTGTTTGCTAAGTACGGTACTGTCGCCAATGTCCGCCTGATGAAAGATCGCCAGACCGGTCGGCGGCGTGGCTTTGGTTTTGTTGAAGTCGCAGCGGCTGACGCCAATAAGATGATTAGCAAGCTGAACGATGCTGAGTTTCAGGAACGTACTCTTAAAGTACGCGAAGCCCGTGAACGTCAGGATGATGACGGCTCTGCGGCAGAGTAAGCCAGCGGCGCTCAGTTGTCGCTGCTGTTGTTAGTTTGCTTTTACTGACGCTTAAATTTGGCTCACTGGCAAAAAGCGCTTAAAATGCGTCTTTTGCCAGTAGTCAGAGAGTCAGATGTCATTAGGTCAGGTATTTCCCGCACAGTACGAAACTCAGCTCGCCGCTAAAGCAGCACATTTACGCCATTTACTCGCGCAGTTTGCCTTACCCGAAACAGAAATCTTTCGCTCTGCGGTAAGTCATTTCCGGCAACGTGCCGAATTCCGTATCTGGCATAATGGCGATGACATCTATCACTGCATGTTTGACCCCACCAGCCGGCAACCGGTTCGGGTTGACGAGTTCCCAATAGCGGCTAAGCCCATCGCGGATTTTATGCCCGTGTTATTGAAAGCCATTCAATTTAATCATCAATTGCGCTACCGGCTTTATCAGGCCGACTATCTGGCAAGCACGACCGGAGAACTTCTGGTCAGCCTGATCTATAAGCGTAAACTCGATGAGCAATGGCTGGAGGCCGCCCGGCAGTTACAGCAGGAATTGGCGCCACTCTACAACGTGCGCTTTATCGGCCGGGCCCGTAAACAAAAGCTGGTAGTCTCTGATGACTTTGTAACCGAGCGTTTTAACGCGGCAGATCGGAGCATTCAGTACCAACAGCTTGAAGGCAGCTTTACCCAACCGAATGCCGGCGTGAATCAGCAAATGCTGGACTGGGCATCAAACTGTACTGCTGGGCTGGGCGGTGACTTGCTGGAGCTGTATTGTGGTAATGGCAATTTTTCACTGGCATTGGCCAGCCAGTTTGATCAGGTAATTGCAACTGAATTGGCCCGCAGTTCAATTAAATCGGCACAATATAATATCGCCCTGAATCAGATCGGAAATGTGCAGGTATTGCAAATGTCTGCCGAAGATGTGGCGGCGGCGCTACAACACGGCCGCATGCTTAAAGAGCTCGACCTGGCCAAATTAGCGTTAAATACTGTGTTGGTCGATCCGCCGCGGGCCGGCTTGGACCCAGCTACGCTATCGTTGGTTAGCGGCTTTCAGTCTATTCTTTATATCTCCTGTAACCCGGAAACTCTGGCGGCGAATCTGGCTGAACTTGCCAAGACCCACGATATCAGCAGGCTCGCTTTATTTGATCAGTTCCCATACACCCACCATATTGAAACTGGTGTACTACTGCGTAAGCGCTAGTCGGGCTGCTTACGGCCATAGCTGGCGGCACCGTGAGCCAGCCAGCGCAGTTGCATGATGGTACGCCGGGTCAGCTGCGGATAGTGTTCCCGCGGTGCATCCAGGGCATCCGCTCCGGTATGAAACACCAGCGTAACCATCGCCTCTGCCTGAAGCTGCGCCAGTTCAGGCGGACACTGTGTTTGTTTGCGTAGATAATGCGCCAGCTCCGCACAGAAATGTTGGATCTCACGGGCAACGGCAGCACGAAATGCCGCCGAAGTACCAGAGCGTTCACGCAGCAACAAGCGAAACACGTTGCTGTTTTCGGCGACAAACTCCATAAAGGTTTCTACCGAGGTACTGATCACACTGCCGTGCTTTTCAATCCGTAATCTTGCCTGGCGCATCAGCTGCCGTAACATTAAGCCGGCTTCATCCACCAGCGTTAAGCCCAATTCATCCATATCGGCAAAATGGCGGTAAAAGGAGGTGGGGGCAATGCCGGCCTCACGGGCGACCTCGCGTAAGCTTAAGCTGGCAAAGCCTTTTTCGGCACTTAGCTGCGAAAAGGCAGCATTAATAATTGCCTGGCGGGTACGTTCTTTCTGTTCTGCTCTGGTCACGATGCGTCCCTTTCTTACTGCCGTTCAGCCGATTTACCTTGACCGGCTGTCAGCAGCTGGGTAAATTGGCGTACAGTTGTAAGCTCAAAGTGTGAATTCATGAAAAAACATCCGATCATCTGGACTAACGTCATTCTGTTCAGTCTGACTTTTTTGGTTGCCGCTATTGCGGTTCCCTATTATGCCCTGACAGTTGGCTTTACCACAGCAGAAATTATTGCCACCATTTTATGTATGGGCTACTGCGGTATTTCGATAACTGCAGGCTACCACCGGCTCTGGGCTCATAAGACCTATGATGCTCATCCCGTTTTACAGTGGATCTTTGCTATAGGCGGCGCCTTCGCCCTGCAAAATAGTGCCATTCACTGGTCATCTGATCATCGTGTGCATCACCGCCATGTCGATAACAACGACAAAGACCCTTACTCTGCCGGCCGTGGCTTCTGGTTTAGTCATATTGGCTGGATGCTGCGTGACTATCAGAGCGATAGTTACTTCGACTACAGCAATGTGCGCGATCTGCAAAAGAACCCCATCCTGGCTTTCCAGCACAAGCATTATCTGACACTGGTGTTACTGACTAACATTGGTATTCCGCTGCTGTTGGGGCTGCTGCTTGGCAGTTTCTGGGGCATGCTGTTAAGTGTTGGTGTGCTACGCCTGGTTTTAAGTCACCACTTTACCTTCTTTATTAATTCATTGGCGCATATCTGGGGTAAACAAACCTACACCGATGAGAACAGCGCCCGGGATAATGGCTTTCTGGCGTTTCTGACCTATGGTGAAGGCTATCATAACTACCATCATATTTTTGAATACGATTACCGCAACGGGATCCGTTGGTGGCAGTTTGACCCGACGAAATGGCTGATTAAATCCTGCTCCTTGCTGAAATTGACCTGGAACTTACGTACTGTGCCAGAAGACAGAATTGCGCAGGCTGTTGCCAAAATGCAGCTCAAGCGCGCCAAAGATAAAGTTCAGCATTTGCCGAATGCAGAACAATTGCTGGCATTACTGGAGCAGGAGTATCAGCTGTTAGTGGCAAAAATTCAGGATTATTACCAGCTGAAGAAAGAGCTGTTACAACAGAAACGTACAGCGCTGGTCGATCAGGTGAATGCGTCTGACTTTATGCAGCGTTATCAGGAGTTAAAGCAACATCTGCAACAACAACAAAACCATTGGCAGCGTCTGACCGCGGCCTTTAGTTGAGCGAGCGCTTGTTCCGGAAAAAAGAGGCGATCGCCTCTTTTTTTGTGTCTGATAACTGTTATGCTAATTTCTAATAGTAATTTGACAGGATTGGCAAGCGTGTCGGCAAAAGCAGCGAAAAAACAACCCAGTTATGATTATGACGCCATCGTTATTGGTACGGGCCCCGGCGGCGAAGGGGCCGCTATGTATCTGGCGAAAAGTGGTAAAAGCGTTGCGGCCATTGAACGCTACCAGGCGGTTGGGGGCGGCTGTACCCACTGGGGCACTATTCCGTCGAAAGCACTGCGCCACTCAGTCAGCCGCTTAATTGAATTTAACGAAAATCCGCTGTTTCAGGTTGAAGAGCAGATGAAAGGTCTGACCTTTTCGCAAATCCTGAAACATGCTGCTGGCGTGATCCGCAAGCAAGTACGACTGCGCAGCGGCTTTTACGATCGCAATCTGGTAAAGATTTATCAGGGTGAAGCGCGTTTTATTGATAACCATACCCTGGAAATTACCCATAACGACGGCAGTTGCTACACACTGAGCGCAGAAACCATTGTCATCGCTACCGGGTCGCGGCCTTATCGGCCTCCGCATGTTGATTTTAACCACCCTCGCATCTATGACAGCGATACCATTTTGTCGCTGGATCATGATCCACGACATATTATTATCTTCGGTGCCGGGGTTATCGGCTGTGAATATGCGTCGATTTTCCGTGGCCTGGGCGTGCGGGTCGATCTGGTCAACACCCGCGACCGGTTATTATCTTTTATGGATACCGAAATCTCTGATGCCCTGAGTTACCACTTCTGGAACTCGGGTATGACCATCCGCCACGGTGAAGAACTGTCGCATGTGGAAGGCCGGGATGATGGCGTAGTTTTACATCTGCAATCCGGTAAAAGGATGAAAGCCGACTGCTTCCTGTTTGCCAACGGCCGCACCGGCAATACTGAAATGCTGAATCTGGAGGCGGTGGGTCTGGCCGCTGATAGTCGCGGTCTGTTAAAAGTTAATAGTGAGTATCAGACAGCTGTAGATAATATCTATGCCGTCGGCGATGTGATTGGTTATCCAAGCCTGGCCAGCGCAGCCTACGACCAAGGCCGGCTTGCCGGCGAAGCTATCGTAAAAGGTAATCTGGACGGGCATTTGATTGCCGATATTCCGACCGGCATTTACACCATTCCGGAGATGTCTTCAGTCGGCAAAACCGAGCAGGAACTCACCGCTGCCAAAATCCCGTACGAGGTCGGCCGTGCGCAGTTTAAGCATTTAGCCAGAGCGCAAATTGCCAATACCAGTGCCGGGAGTCTGAAGGTGCTGTTTCACCGTGATACCCTGGAAATTCTGGGTATTCATTGCTTTGGTGAGCGGGCCGCAGAGATTATTCACATCGGTCAGGCCATTATGATGCAGAAGAACGGTGGTAATAATCTGAATTACTTTGTGCACACCACCTTTAACTACCCAACCATGGCCGAAGCGTATCGGGTTGCCGCACTAAACGGCCTAAACCGCTTGTTCTGATAATCGGTTGTTCTGAGTCGTAGCGCAGTAGCTCACTACTGCGCTATCAGATTCAGGTAATACTTACTCGGCGATCTCTGCATTCATATGGTACATCGGACTAAGATCCTGCACCGCCTCGATAAAGACCCTGGCATGTTCGGGATCGACATCAGGCGTAATACCATGTCCCAAGTTAAAGATATGACCTGAACCCTGGCCAAAGCCATCAAGGATAGTTTGTACTTCCTGACGGATCCGCTCCGGTGTGCCCAGCAGAATAGACGGGTCCATATTGCCCTGTAACGCCACCTGCTGCCCTACCCGGGCGCGGGCGTTGGCGATATCGGTCGTCCAGTCTAAACCTAAAGCATCACAGCCAGTCGCAGCCATCATTTCCAGCCACTGACCGCCATTTTTGGTAAACAAGGTTACCGGTACTTTGCGACCATCAGCCTCACGGGTCAGGCCGTTCAGAATTTGCTGCATATAACTGAGCGAATATTCTTTATAATCGCGTGGCGTCAGCACCCCACCCCAGGTATCGAAGATCATCACTGCCTGAGCGCCGGCTGCAATTTGGGCATTCAGATACAGGGTCACGCTTTGCGCCAGCTTATCCAGCAGCATATGTAGCACTTCCGGCTCGCTATACATCATCTTTTTGATGATGCTAAAGGTCTTACTGCCACTGCCTTCCACCATATAAGTGGCAAGCGTCCACGGACTGCCGGAAAAACCAATCAACGGCACGCTACCCTGCAACTCACGGCGAATAGTGCGTACCGCGTCCATCACATAACGCAGCTCCTGCTCCGGATCCGGAATGGGTAAATGCACCACATCCAGAAAATCGCGGATCGGCTTACTGAATCGAGGGCCCTCGCCGACACCGAAACTAAGCCCCAACCCCATCGCATCAGGAATGGTCAGAATATCGCTAAACAGGATAGCGGCATCCAACGGATAGCGGCGTAATGGCTGCAACGTCACCTCGCAGGCGAGCTCCGGGTTTTTGCATAGCGACATAAAATCACCGGCTTGCGCGCGGGTAGCACGATACTCAGGTAAATAACGCCCGGCCTGGCGCATCATCCAAATTGGGGTTCGATCTACCGGTTGCCGTAGCAAGGCACGCAAATAACGATCATTTTTTAGCTGCATAATTCATCCGCCATCACATCTTTTGTCGCATTCTAACAGCTTGCACCCGTCTGCTCTATGATCTGGCGCTATAAAGCTGCAATCTTTACCTTTACGTAAACTGAAAAAAATATTCAGCTTAGGTTCATTTTTTTCCGTTTGCCGCTTGTATCAGCAAAACGCTTCTGTTATAAAAGTACTGCGCTAGTGAAGTTCTAACAACAAAGAAGCTCGGTATACGAGACCTTAAGCTCCAATTTAAAGCCACCTTGAGTGGCTTTTTTATTTTATGCGTTCTGCTGCTGTGTTGCCTGCGCCAACGCAATTAACCGCCCGGATAAAGTCTGTAGCCCCGGTGTCTCTGGCAAGTCATGCAGCGGACACCAGTAAGCTTCGGCAATTTCCTCCGGCTGGCACTGGATCTCACCGCCGGCGTAGTCAGCGACAAAACCTGTCATCAATGAATGCGGAAAAGGCCAGGGCTGACTGCCAACATAACGCAAATTGGTAATATCGATCCCCACTTCCTCTTTTACTTCGCGCACCGCCGCCTGCTCCAGAGTCTCTGCCGACTCAACGAAGCCTGCCAGGACTGAGAAAAATCCCGCTTTGTGCCGGGTGGAGCGCGCCAGCAAAATTTTATCGGCTTTTACTACCGCGACCAGAACACAGGGTGCAATACGAGGGTAACAGCGATGCCCGCACTTGTGGCAAAGAGTCGCCAGCTCCCAGTTAACCAAACGCATCGCGCTGCCACACTGACCGCAAAAGCGGTGTGTTTGCAAAAATAACGCAACCTGGGTCGCCCGGGCAGCCAGTTGAAACAGCGCCTCGCCCTGCTCTAATAAAGCACGGGCGGAATGCCAATCCGCCTCATTCGCCGGTCGGTCGTCGTACACCACCAGATAACATGGCTGCTGCTGGTATTCACCCAGTTTACAGATCATCGCATCCGCCAGCTGCAGCGGCAGGGCAGCCAGTTCAGTAAAGGGTACTGTGCCATCTGCGGTCAGAAACAAGCGGCCCTGACTCACAATAAACCAGTATGCCAACTGCCCGGATGATACTTTTACACTATGTTCAATCATTACAGCCTCTGTTTTAATGCGGAGGTTTTAGCAAGAATGGCAGCATCATACTCCGGGCCGCTGGGCTGACCAATAAAAAAACGGTTGATCTTTTCGCTGAAATTCTTTTAATTAGCAGTATTGCAGCAACATAGGCTGCATCTAAGGAGAGGCAAATGTACACCCGCGTACAGCAAGCGCAACAAAAATACGGCGGTAGCCTGAAGGCGATTGATAGTTGGCTGCAGGAGCGACGCGAGTTGATTGTCAGTTATTGCCGGCTGGCCGGTTTGCCTCCTTTCGAAAAAGACCGTCATACCATGCCTTCGCAAGACAAAATTAAAGAATTTTGCCAGTTACTGATGGATTATCTGTCTGCCGGTCACTTTGAAGTCTATGAGCAAATCGTCGCCCAATGTGCGGTGAACGGCACCAACAGCCGCAAGCTGGCAGACTCCTTGTATCCCAAAATTGCGGTCTCAACCGATCTGGCGCTGGAATTTAATGATAAATACGCTGAGCATCTGAGCACCCGCAACAGCGGCTCTTTTGATTTAGAATTGTCGGCTTTGGGTCAGGCAATGGAAGAACGTTTTGCGCTGGAAGATAAGCTGATTGATACCCTGCACGCCAAACATGTCTCTACGACCACCACGGCCTAGGTCTGCTTTAACATAGCAATAAAAAAAGCGGCCTGGCCGCTTTTTTTATTTAAACCGCTACTTATTGTGGTTTGACAATATCCAGCAGCTCAACTTCAAATACCAGCACGCTGTTTGGTGGAATGGTACCCATATCGCGCTCACCGTACGCCAGTTCAGACGGAATAGTGAAACGGAACTTAGAGCCCACGCTCATCAGCTGTACACCTTCAGTCCAACCAGGAATAACGCGGTTTAACGGGAACTCAATAGGCTCGCCCCGATCAACCGAGCTATCGAACTTGGTGCCATCGGTTAAAGTGCCGGTATAGTGCACTTTAACGGTATCAGTAGCAGCAGGTTTAGCACCTTCTGCGGCCTGCAGCACTTCATACTGCAGACCTGATTCCGTGACGGTGACGCCGTCTTTCTTGGCATTTTCGTCAAGATAAGCCTGACCTGCAGCCTTGGCTGACGCCGCCGCGGCTTCAGCCAGCTTCATTTGTTCATTACGGTAGGTTTCGTCCAGTGCAGTTAACAGTTGCTGAATTTCTTCTTCAGTAACATCAGACTTACCGGCCATACCATCCTGTACACCCTTTAAAATCAGCTGGGCATTCAGATCAACAGAGATTTTGCTGTACTCGTCGATAGTGCTTTGCAGATAACGGCCAGCTGAAACGCCAAGGCTATAAGCTTGTTTAGCTTGTTCAGTGTCCATTTTTGGTGCTGGTTCAGCTTTTTGTTCTTTCTGACAAGCCGTTAACGCCAACAGCGCAACAGCGACCAGAGTTAATTTGGTTTTAAAGCGCATTCTTTTCTCCATAGCGCAACCTCTCGGCTGCTATAGTATGTTGTAATAAAGGTTAGCTCGCTTCGCTATACTAACGCTTTGTGTGGATGAGGTTAACACCCGCAATGAAATATCCTGTAATTTTGCTTGCCACCCTGTTACTCGCCGGCTGTAGTAAAGTCGACACCCAGCCGTTGGCGCAGTACCCGCATGTGGCTCAGGGCAGTTATGCCGCCGCGCTTTCAGCCGATGGCCGCTTTGCTGCAGTGTCCTCTATCCAGGACGGTATCGCCTTTTGGGATCTGCAACAAAATGCCCTGAAGTATCACTGGCGCCATCAGGATAGTAGCGACAATCTGGTGTTTCACCTGGCGATCAGTGATAACGCCAGCCATGTCCTTAGCGCCGATCATCAGACCTTTGCCCTGTGGCGCACCGCCGATGGCCAGAACGTCGGCTATTGGCAAACCGATAACAGCAGTATCCGCGATATTGCCCTGTCTAATAACGGCGCCCATATTCTGGTTGGGCGCAGCGATAACGTGGTACAACATATTACGCTTAGCAGCGGCCGGCGCCTGGACTTTCTGGGGCACAGCGAGCGCATTAACAGTGTCGCCTTATCACCGAATGGCCGCTATGCCCTGACCGGTGGCAATGATTATCAGGCTTACCTCTGGGACACTCAGACCGCACAAATCCTATATAGTTTCCCGCATCCAAGCCGGGTGACCAAAGTCGCCTTTGACCCACAGGGCCGTTATGCATTTACCGCTGATAGTCAGCAATTAGCGCAAATCTGGGATATTCAAACCGGACAACGGGTGAGCTCATTGCAAATGCTGGCCAGACAGCAGGTATTCAGTGCGGTGCGTTTCAGTCAGGATGGGCGCTTTTTACTCACCGGCGCCCCAACCCGCAACCTGGTACTCTGGGAGGTACAGAGTGGCCGGGAGCTGCAGCGCTGGCGGGTTTCACCCAGAGTCGGCAGTCGCCCACCCAGTGCAGTGGTACATGCCGTCGCTTTTCTGGATGAAAACCGTATAATTAGCGAAAGCTCCAGTGGCCTGGCCGAAGTATGGGAAATCCGTTATGACTGAGCAACCCTCAGCAATAGAACTACATTTGATTGAGCTGGAAAGCAAAATTGCTTTTCAGGAAGATACAATGCACAGCCTGCACGAGGAACTGCTGGCTCATCAACGCAAGATTGAGCAACTGCAACGGCAAATTTTGCTGATGGCGCAAAAGTTACAACAATTACCGGAAGACAGCGGTATTTTGCGACCGGAAGAAGAACCGCCACCGCCGCACTATTAAATCCAAGTAGAGTAAGCCAGCAACAATGCTGGCTTCAGACTGCTGACAAAGTCCTGGACGCCGATCCAGGACTTTGATCTAATAAGGTTAGTTGATTTGAAGGCTAACCATCATGCTCAAAACTCCCTCTCCTCAACAATATCAGTTAGAAATGGTCACGCTCGAAGAGCTGGTACCGAAGAACCATTTGGTTCGCAAGGTCGATGCCGCCATTGATTTCGAGTTCATTCGTGCTGAAGTCGAACATCTCTACTGCAAAGATAATGGCCGTCCGCCGATTGACCCTGTCCGTTTGTTTAAGATGATGATCCTCGGCTATCTGTTTGGCATTCCCAGTGAGCGTCGTCTGGTACAGGAAATTCAGGTTAATGTGGCTTATCGCTGGTTTTTGCGGATGGGATTAACCGAGAAAGTGCCTGATGCCTCCACGCTGAGCCAGAATCGTATTCGTCGTTTTAACGGCACGGATGTGTTTCAGCGTATCTTCGACCGGATAGTTGAACAGGCGTATGAGCAGCGTCTGATTGGTGGTCACACGCTTTACACTGACAGCACACATTTAAAAGCCAATGCCAATAAGCGCAAGGCGGTGAACAAAGAGGTGGCGGTCAGTGCATCGGCGTATATCGCTGAGCTCAACAAGGCGGTTGAAGAGGACCGGTTAGCCCATGGCAAAGCGCCACTGAAGCAAGATGACTCGAAGGAGCCCGAAACCAAAAATCAAAAGGTCAGCACAACCGACCCTGACAGTGGCTTTATGACGCGGGAAGGCAAACCACAGGGCTTCTTCTACCTTGGACCATCGCACCGTGGATGGCCGCCACGGCATCATCACGGATACCTTCGTGACGCCGGGGAATGTGCATGATAGCCAGCCCTATCTGGCCAGATTAGACCGTCAGCTTGAGCGCTTTAAGTTTAGTCCGATAGCCGTTGGTTTGGATGCGGGCTACTTTACTGCACCGCTTTGCCATTTAATCCGGGAGCGGCAAATTGCACCGGTTATTGCCTACCGTCGTCCCAATGTCACCGCTAATCCGATTAAGAAGAAGCAATTTACCTACGATAAAACAACCGATACCTATCGTTGCCCCCAAGGTGAAATCCTGACTTACAGCACGACAGACCGTCAGGGCTACCGGCATTATCAATCTAACCCTAAAGTGTGTCAGGATTGCCCGCTACGTCAGGACTGCACGAAGAACAAGCAGTATAAGAAAACGATAACCCGGCATGTCTGGGAAGAGGATAAAGAGCATGTGAGTGGTTTGCGGCTGCTGTCCGTGGGGTAAGAAGATTTACAACCGACGAAAAGAGACGGTTGAACGCAGCTTCGCAGACGCAAAACAGCATCATGGCCATCGCTATGCACGGTTCCGTGGTCTGGCGAAAGTGCAGATGCAGTGTTTACTGGCGGCGGTAGCGCAAAACATCAAGAAAATGGCCTTGCTGGCCTTTTTATCGCTTTTTTAT
>NZ_AHTH01000033.1 GCF_000245735.1 Alishewanella jeotgali KCTC 22429 | reverse complement strand
TTAGCAAGCTGATTGTATGCACACTGTATTCTTTCTTTAAAACATCTTGGGCGTTGTATGGTTAAGCCTCTCGGGCAATTAGTATGAGTTAGCTCAACGCCTCGCAGCGCTTCCACACCTCACCTATCAACGTTGTGGTCTCCAACGACCCTTTAGTACCCTCAGGGGGTAAGGGATAACTCATCTTGTGGCCGGCTTCCCGCTTAGATGCTTTCAGCGGTTATCCGTTCCGAACATAGCTACCGGGCAGTGCCATTGGCATGACAACCCGAACACCAGCGGTTCGTTCACTCCGGTCCTCTCGTACTAGGAGCAACTCCACTCAATTATCCAACGCCCACGGCAGATAGGGACCGAACTGTCTCACGACGTTCTAAACCCAGCTCGCGTACCACTTTAAATGGCGAACAGCCATACCCTTGGGACCGACTTCAGCCCCAGGATGTGATGAGCCGACATCGAGGTGCCAAACACCGCCGTCGATATGAACTCTTGGGCGGTATCAGCCTGTTATCCCCGGAGTACCTTTTATCCGTTGAGCGATGGCCCTTCCATACAGAACCACCGGATCACTATGACCTACTTTCGTACCTGCTCGACGTGTCTGTCTCGCAGTTAAGCTGGCTTCTACCATTACACTAACCGTACGATGTCCGACCGTACTTAGCCAACCTTCGTGCTCCTCCGTTACGCTTTAGGAGGAGACCGCCCCAGTCAAACTACCCACCAGACACTGTCCGCAATCCCGGTTCAGGGACCTACGTTAGAACATCAAACATACAAGGGTGGTATTTCAAGGACGGCTCCACCAGGACTAGCGTCCCAGCTTCAAAGCCTCCCACCTATCCTACACATGTAGGGTCAATGTTCAGTGCCAAGCTATAGTAAAGGTTCACGGGGTCTTTCCGTCTAGCCGCGGGTATACGGCATCTTCACCGCAATTTCAATTTCACTGAGTCTCGGCTGGAGACAGCCTGGCCATCATTACACCATTCGTGCAGGTCGGAACTTACCCGACAAGGAATTTCGCTACCTTAGGACCGTTATAGTTACGGCCGCCGTTTACCGGGGCTTCGATCAAGAGCTTCGCTTGCGCTAACCCCATCAATTAACCTTCCGGCACCGGGCAGGTGTCACACCCTATACGTCCACTTACGTGTTTGCAGAGTGCTGTGTTTTTAATAAACAGTTGCAGCCAGCTGGTCACTGCGACTCTCATATGCTTACAGCGCAAGGCCTTCACACACAAGAGCGTACCTTCTCCCGAAGTTACGGTACTATTTTGCCTAGTTCCTTCAGCCGAGTTCTCTCAAGCGCCTTGGTATGCTCTACCTGACCACCTGTGTCGGTTTAGGGTACGGTCACCAATACCTGAAGCTTAGAGGCTTTTCCTGGAAGCAGAGCGTCAGCAACTTCGTCACCGTAGTGACTCGTCTCGTGTCTCAGTCTTAGAGAAGCGGATTTACCTACCTCTCCAACCTACGCACTTTCACGCGGACTACCAACGCCGCGCTTGCCTAGCTTTCTCCGTCCCCCCATCGCAGTATTGGCCGGTACGGGAATATTAACCCGTTTCCCATCGACTACGCCTTTCAGCCTCGCCTTAGGGGCCGACTCACCCTACCCTGATTAGCATGGGATAGGAACCCTTGGTCTTTCGGCGGGGAAGTTTTTCACTCCCCTTATCGTTACTCATGTCAGCATTCGCACTTCTGATACCTCCAGCATGCCTCCCGGCACACCTTCGCAGGCTTACAGAACGCTCCTCTACCACTCATGCAATGCATGAATCCGCAGCTTCGGTGGATGATTTTAGCCCCGTTACATCTTCCGCGCAGGCCGACTCGACTAGTGAGCTATTACGCTTTCTTTAAAGGGTGGCTGCTTCTAAGCCAACCTCCTAGCTGTCTATGCCTTCCCACATCGTTTTCCACTTAATCATCACTTTGGGACCTTAGCTGGCGGTCTGGGTTGTTTCCCTTTTCACGACGGACGTTAGCACCCGCCGTGTGTCTCCCGAGTAGTACTCACCGGTATTCGGAGTTTGCATGGGGTTGGTAAGTCGGGATGACCCCCTAGCCCAAACAGTGCTCTACCCCCGGTGGTATTCGCTCGAGGCGCTACCTAAATAGCTTTCGAGGAGAACCAGATATCTCCGAGCTTGATTAGCCTTTCACTCCAAGCCACAAGTCATCCCCTACTTTTTCAACAGTAGTGGGTTCGGTCCTCCAATTAGTGTTACCCAATCTTCAACCTGCTCATGGCTAGATCGCCCGGTTTCGGGTCTACACCCTGCAACTAGTTCGCCCAGTTAAGACTCGGTTTCCCTACGGCTCCCCTATTCGGTTAACCTCGCTACAGAATGTAAGTCGCTGACCCATTATACAAAAGGTACGCAGTCACCCAACAAAGTGGGCTCCCACTGCTTGTACGTACACGGTTTCAGGTTCTATTTCACTCCTCTTACAGAGGTTCTTTTCGCCTTTCCCTCACGGTACTGGTTCACTATCGGTCAGTCAGGAGTATTTAGCCTTGGAGGATGGTCCCCCCATCTTCAAACAGGATACCACGTGTCCCGTCCTACTCGTTTTCACTATAAAGGTGTTGTCGTGTACGGGGCTATCACCCTGTATCGCTCAGCTTTCCAGATGATTCCACTAACACCAATCTAGCTTAAGGGCTAGTCCGCGTTCGCTCGCCGCTACTAACGGAATCTCGGTTGATTTCTTTTCCTCGGGGTACTTAGATGTTTCAGTTCTCCCGGTTTGCCTCCTTAACCTATGTATTCAGTTAAGGATAGTGAGTAAACTCACTGGGTTTCCCCATTCGGATATCTACGGTTCAGCGCCTCTTACCGGCTCCCCATAGCTTTTCGCAGGTTAGTACGTCCTTCATCGCCTCTGACTGCCAAGGCATCCACCGTGTACGCTTAGTCACTTAACCATACAACCCCAAAATGTC
>NZ_AHTH01000034.1 GCF_000245735.1 Alishewanella jeotgali KCTC 22429 | reverse complement strand
TCAAACTCTTCAATTAAAGTTCTTTCTGCCAACTAAGTGGCGCTCAGTCACTGACTAATTTTACTTGGTCACTTTCTGATTAATTTCATTTCGAAACCATCATAAGTGCCCACACAGATAATTGATTGCTTATTGTTAAAGAGCGTGCTTCGTTCTACGAAGCGAGGCGCTTGCCTCAGGATTCTTCCAGACTTGGACTTCGTTGCCGTTGTCCCCGTCTGTGGATGCGCATTATAGAGATCCGAAAAACTTGTTCAAGATCTTTTTTCAGGAAAAAGGATCGTTCGGGTGTTTTTTAAACGATCCTTGTTGGGATGGGCGATCTTTTGCGCGATCCGCTGCAAAGTTCAGCGGATCACTCGCCGTATGACGCGATCTCAAGCTTAATCGCTGGCTTGCTGTAGTCGCGATAACTCCTGCTGATATAACAAGGAGCCCAGTTCACGCAGGAACGGCTGACCTATGCTGTCAGTTTCATAAGTATCGTCATTAAGGATCTGGTTCGCATTGGTATAGAGGATCGCTGTCAGGAAGAAGGCGATCCCATGCTTAGTATCTTCGATATAGGCGCCATCGATTACATGACCATAGGCCTGGCCGTTTTTATTATGGTAGTGGATATACTCAGGCAAGCGCTGTTGCGTGTCGCCTTTTAAAAAGTACTTCACATAGGTATCCGGATATTCCGATTCCGGGTAGGCTGGATACTGGCTTTGCCGGGGCAGCATCCGCATATAGCGCAGTAGAAATTGCCGTTGTGATTCACTGATGTTAAAGCGCTGCTGCACCGGAAACAGCTGCGGCATCAGGATACGTTTAACTACACCATCAAAGTCTATCAGCGACTGTCGGTTCTTATAGGTAAAGTCCATCGGCTGCGCGATCAGTTCACCGCGCTGATAGTAAGCTTTGCCAAGTTTAGGCTGATCCGGATTGGCATAGGACTCAGCGATCTGTCGCTCTGGCAATGCCAATAATGTCTTACCCGCGGCATCGACAAAACGTATCGGATTAAAATAGCGGTTATCTTCATCATTAAAGGGCACACTTAAGCGGTGGTTGATGATAGTCGCTGTCAGACCTTTCGCTTTCAATTGCTCGTTAATATATTGCTGGCCCATTAATTCGTATAGGCGGTTACTACCGTCATTATCGCTAACCAGCAAAATCTTCTTAATATAATGCCCAACACTGGGTAAGCCGGTTTCGCTACTGCTATCACTATGTGCCGCGGTTTGCGGTGCACGCTGACTATCGGTCAGCATGGTCGTGTCCAGAGTTAGGCCATGTACAGCCTGCTCATTCAGCCACTGTAAGGCCAGAGCTGCCAACGGCAGCTTCACTGTACTGGCCGGGTAGAAGTAATGCTCGGGTTGCACCCGGTAATGGTAATAATGGAGTTTCGGTAGCTGGCCTTCAGTTGTGGGCAATTCGATACGGGTATAAAGGATCTGTAGCTGATAGGCCTCACTTGCCGCCAGCACCTGCTTTAATAGCGCAGACTGCTGTTGACCTTGCTCAAGCAAAGGGAGCAAGGGTTGGCAACTGCTAACCGCTGCTAAATGCTGACAGGGGTCCTGCTGCGCCAACGTCGTTTGCGGATAGAGTGTTAGAACAAGTAACAAACAGGCGAAGATTCTCATGCGGGTTTCCGGTAGCTATAAAATTTTATCTTAACGATAAAACCAGCATAAAGAAACGATATCACCCGCACAAAGCAGCAGACAAAAAAAGGGCATAAAAAAACCGGGCCTAAGCCCGGTTTTTACGAGAATCAGTGATTACTCAGCTGCAGTTTCTTCAACTGGCAGTGCCGTTTCCGGACGATCAACTAATTCGATGTAAGCCATAGGTGCATTGTCACCCGCACGGAAGCCACACTTAAGGATACGAGTGTAACCACCTGGACGCGCGTTGTAACGCGGGCCTAATACGTTGAACAATAAACCTACCACTTCTTTATCACGAGTACGGGCGAAAGCCAGACGGCGATTTGCAACGCTGTCGTTCTTTGCCAGAGTGATCAATGGCTCGATCACACGACGTAACTCTTTAGCTTTTGGCAAAGTCGTTTTGATGATTTCGTGCTTCACCAACGAGCTTGCCATGTTGCGGAACATTGCAGTACGGTGGCTGCTATTCCGATTTAATTGACGACCACTCTTGCGATGGCGCATGATCTATTCCTTCTCACTAAACCAGGAACTGGTATCTGGTTAGTCTTTGTTTACCAAACTAGCTGGCGGCCAGTTTTCCAGGCGCATGCCCAGAGATAAACCGCGTGATGCCAGCACGTCTTTGATTTCGGTAAGTGACTTCTTACCCAGGTTAGGCGTTTTCAACAGCTCAACCTCGGTACGCTGCACCAGATCACCGATGTACTGAATCTGCTCTGCCTTTAAGCAGTTAGCAGAACGAACCGTTAGCTCTAAATCATCGACCGGCCGTAACAGAATCGGATCGAACTCCGGCTTCTCTTCACGTTTCTCTGGCTCACTCTTATCACGCAGTTCAACGAAGAACTCCAGCTGTTCAGCCAGAATTGTTGCTGCGCGACGAATGGCTTCCTCTGGCTCAACAGTGCCGTTGGTTTCCATGTCGATAATCAGTTTATCCAGGTCGGTACGCTGTTCTACCCGGGCGGCTTCAACGGTGTAAGCAATACGCTCTACCGGGCTGAAAGACGCATCCAGTAACAGACGTCCGATTGGACGTTCGTCATCGTCTGAGGAAAAACGAGCTGATGCAGGCACATAACCACGACCACGCTCAACTTTCAGGCGCATACTGAATTCAGTTTCGCCAGTCAGGTTGCAGATAACATGATCAGGATTAACGATTACCACACCGTCGCCACGCTGGATGTCTCCAGCAGTTACAGGGCCGGCACCTTTTTTCGTTAAAGTCAGGGTGACTTCGTCTTTGTCTTCCAGGCGTACGGCGAGGCCTTTCAGGTTCAGAAGGATATCAATGATATCTTCCTGTACACCTTCTTTGGCACTGTACTCATGGAGCACGCCGTCGATTTCTACTTCGGTCACAGCACAACCTGGCATGGACGATAACAGAATACGACGTAACGCGTTGCCCAAGGTATGCCCGAAACCGCGCTCAAGTGGTTCCAAAGTAACTTTGGCACGAGTTGGGTTGATCCTTTCGATACCAACTAATCTCGGCTTAAGGAATTCGGTGACAGAACCCTGCATATATCCTCTCTTAACAATTAGCCTTACTTAGAGTAAAGCTCGACGATTAACTGTTCGTTGATGTCAGCAGACAGATCTGAACGCTCAGGCAGACGTTTGAACACGCCTTCCAGCTTCGTTGTGTCTACTTCGATCCAAGTTGGCTTTTCACGTTGTGCAGCCAGCTCTAAAGCAGCACCGATACGGGCTTGCTTCTTCGCTTTTTCACGAACTGAAACAACTTGTTCAGGTAATACAGTATGTGATGGAACATTCACCACGCGACCATCTAACATGATTGCTTTGTGGCTTACCAGCTGACGTGCTTCTGCACGCGTGCTAGCCAGACCCATCCGGTATACCACGTTGTCTAAGCGAGACTCTAACAACGCTAACAGGTTTTCACCGGTATTACCTTTCAAACGCGCAGCTTCTTTGTAGTAATTACGGAACTGCTTTTCTAGTACGCCATAAATACGACGTACTTTTTGCTTCTCGCGTAACTGTAAACCGTAGTCTGACAGACGGCCACGACGGGCACCGTGCTGACCAGGAGCTGTAGTTAAGTTACACTTTGAATCGATTGCTCTCACGCCGCTCTTCAGGAACAGATCTGTACCTTCGCGACGACTCAGTTTGAGCTTAGGACCCAAATATCTTGCCATCTTCTTTCTCCAATAATCCGTGAAGCGCTGTGATTACACGCGACGTTTTTTAGGTGGACGGCAACCGTTATGCGGGATTGGCGTCACGTCGGTGATATTTGTGATTTTGTAACCAGCGGCATTCAGTGCGCGAATCGCTGATTCACGACCTGGGCCTGGGCCATTCACAAAGACTTCAAGGTTTTTCAGACCATATTCTTGTGCAGCAGCACCTGCACGCTCTGCAGCTACCTGAGCAGCGAATGGTGTAGATTTACGTGAACCACGGAAACCTGAACCACCGGCAGTTGCCCAGCACAGTGCATTGCCCTGACGATCAGTGATCGTCACAATGGTGTTGTTGAAAGAAGCATGGATATGAGCCATACCATCTGAAACTTGCTTTTTTACCCGTTTACGAGTACGAACTGGTGCTTTAGCCATGTTGAATCACCTTATTTCTTAATCGCTTTACGTGGGCCCTTACGGGTACGCGCATTAGTCTTAGTGCGCTGACCACGAACCGGCAGACTACGACGGTGGCGCAAGCCACGGTAGCAACCCAGGTCCATTAAACGCTTAATGTTTAATGTGATTTCACGGCGCAAGTCACCTTCAACGGTGTATTTTGCAACTTCGTCACGTAAAGAGTCTAACTGTGCGTCACTTAAGGTCGCAATCTTGGTTGACTCTTCGATGCCCACTGCAGCTAAGATAGCCTTTGCACGGGTCTTACCGATACCATAAACATAAGTCAGTGAAATCACTGCATGTTTATTATCGGGGATGTTAATGCCAGCGATACGGGCCACTAACGTTCTCCTATCTGAAATTAAAAGGTGCCAATTTGAAAAGCCCGTAAGGATACTCAAATGGCGCTCATATTGCAAACAATAAAGGGGCTAAACTAAAGTTTAGCCCGCCTTATCGTAATTTTCTGCTATTAGCCTTGGCGTTGTTTGTGCTTCGGCTCACTGCAAATTACGCGAACGACGTTATTACGTTTGATCACTTTGCAGTTACGGCAGATCTTCTTAACGGAAGCTCGTACTTTCATAACTTAACTCCGCAAAATATCTTAACGGCCTATGCCTTTAAGATTTGCCTTTTTCAGCACAGAATCATACTGATGCGACATCAGATGTGTCTGTACCTGTGCCATGAAATCCATGATAACAACAACGATAATCAATAGTGATGTACCGCCGAAGTAGAACTGTACGTTCCACGCTACCATCATGAACTCAGGAACCAAACAAATAAAGGTAATGTACAGGGCACCAGCAAGGGTTAACCTTGTCATCACTTTATCAATGTATTTTGATGTCTGCTCACCAGGACGGATGCCAGGAATAAAGGCTCCGGACTTCTTCAGGTTGTCAGCTGTATCACGCGGGTTGAATACCAACGCAGTATAGAAGAAACAGAAGAAAATAATCGCTGCTGAGTATAACATCATATACAGCGGTTGTCCCGGAGATAATGTTAGCGCTAACTCCTGTAAGAAGTTGGCTACCATACCCTCACCTGATCCGAACCAACTGGCAATAGTGCCAGGGAACAGAATAATGCTAGAGGCAAAGATCGGTGGAATAACACCGGCCATATTAACCTTTAACGGCAAATGGCTGCTTTGCGCGGCAAATACCTGACGGCCTTGCTGACGCTTGGCATAGTTAACCACAATACGACGCTGGCCGCGTTCAAAGAATACTACGAACCAGGTAATCGCAATAACAATCACGCCAATCGCTACTAACAGTAAAAAGTGCAAATCGCCCTGACGTGCCTGCTCAATCGTCTGACCAATGGCAGACGGGAAGCCAGCAACAATACCGGTGAAAATTAGCAGCGAAATACCGTTACCAATGCCGCGCTCTGTAATTTGCTCACCTAACCACATTAAGAACATGGTACCGGTAACCAAACTGATTACCGCGGTAAAGTAAAATGCAAAGCCTGGGTTAATCACTAACCCTGGCATCATATTGGGTAAGCCAGTAGCTATACCAATAGACTGTAAGATCGCTAATGCTAAGGTACCGTAGCGTGTGTACTGGTTAATTTTGCGCTTGCCAGCTTCACCCTCTTTCTTCAGTTCAGCCATTGCCGGATGCATTACCGTCAACAACTGCACAATGATTGAGGCTGAAATGTAAGGCATAATACCTAACGCAAACACAGAAGCACGCTCAAGTGCACCACCGCTGAACATGTTAAACATTTCAACGATGGTGCCTCTTTGTTGCTCGAATAACTGAGCTAGCACGGTGGCGTCAATTCCAGGAATTGGCACAAAGGACCCTAATCGAAACACGATTATGGCTAAAAGCACAAACAACAGGCGAGATTTCAGCTCACTGAATCCACCTTTTGCTGCTCTTGAGTCCGAACCTGGTTTAGCCATTGCGTACTATCCTTATTATTCTTCGACTTTACCGCCAGCGGCTTCGATAGCTGCACGCGCGCCTTTCGTTACGCCTAAACCTTTAACGGTTACTGGACGAGTGATCTCACCAGACAGCACAACTTTAGCGAACTTCACAGTGCGGGCAATGATGTTAGCTTCCATTAAAGAGGCCAAATCTACCACGTCACCATTAACAGCAGCGATTTCGTGTAAACGTACTTCAGCAGAAACCAAAGATTTCAGAGAAGTGAAACCGAACTTAGGTAAACGCTGTTTCAGAGGCATTTGACCGCCTTCGAAACCCGGGCGAACTTTACCGCCAGAGCGTGATTTTAAACCTTTGTGACCACGGCCACCGGTTTTACCTAAGCCAGAACCGATACCACGGCCCAGACGGCGCTTTTCTTTCTTGGCACCTGGTGCTGGAGCAAGAGTATTTAATAACATCTGTTACTCCTCCACTTTAACCATGTAGTATACGGCGTTGATCATACCGCGAACTGAAGGAGTGTCTTCAACTTCAACGGTGTGACCGATACGACGTAAACCCAGACCCAGTAATGAAGCCTTGTGCTTCGGTAAACGACCGATGCTAGACTTCACTTGGGTGACTTTAATTGTTTTCTTCGCCATGGCAAATTACCCCAGAATATCGTCAACGCGTAAACCGCGTTTTGCCGCTATCTGTGCTGGTGACTTAACAGCCGACAGCGCGTTGATAGTAGCGCGAACTACGTTAATTGGGTTGGTTGAACCGTAACACTTAGACAGAATGTTCTGGATACCGGCAACTTCCAGCACGGCGCGCATAGCACCACCGGCGATCAGACCTGTACCTTCTGCAGCTGGCTGCATATAAACATTCGAACCTGAGTGCACACCCTTAGTTGGGTGGTGCAGTGTGTTACCATTTAATTCAACCTGAGTCATGTTGCGGCGGGCTTTTTCCATTGCCTTTTGAATAGCAGCTGGAACTTCACGCGCTTTACCATAACCGAAACCAACACGGCCATTGCCATCGCCTACCACAGTCAGAGCGGTGAAGCTGAAAATACGACCACCTTTTACCACTTTTGACACGCGGTTAACAGCAACAAGCTTCTCTTGTAAGTCAGATTGTTGTTTAACTTCTTCGTTAGCCATGAGCTACTCCTAGAACTGAAGACCGGCTTCACGCGCTGCGTCTGCTAACGCCTGCACGCGACCATGGTAGCGGAAACCGCTACGGTCAAAAGCACAAGCAGTAACGCCTTTGGCTACTGCACGTTCGGCGATCGCTTTACCTACAGCCTTGGCCGCTTCTACGTTACCAGTGTACTTCAGTGACTCTGCAATAGAGGCTTCTACAGTAGAAGCAGCTGCAATCACTTCAGCATTTGGTGCGATAAGCTGAGCGTAGATGTGACGTGGGGTACGGTGTACCACCAGGCGATTCGCACCTTGTTCGATAATATTTCTGCGGACGCGTTTGGCACGACGCAGACGAGCAAGTTTCTTATCCATCGTCCTACCTTACTTTTTCTTCGCTTCTTTACGACGCACGTTTTCATTCGCATAACGTACACCCTTGCCTTTATAAGGCTCTGGCTTACGATATGCCCGGATGTTGGCAGATACCTGACCAACTAACTGCTTATCAGCACCTTTAACCAGGATTTCGGTCTGCGTTGGCGTTTCAACAGTGATACCTGCTGGTACCTCAAACGCTACCGGATGCGAGAAGCCCAGGCTCAGGTTTAACACCTTACCTTCAGCTTTAGCACGGTAACCAACACCGACTAATTCCAGTTTCTGGGTGAAACCGTCAGTTACACCGATAACCATGCTGTTTAGCAATGCACGGGCTGTGCCCGCTTGTGCGTTAGCGTTTTCGAAACCTTCGCGTGGCACAGTACGCAGTACGTTACCATCAACAACGATCTCAACCGCTGGGTTAACATTTAATGTTAACTCGCCGTTTTTACCCTTCAGTGCCACTACCTGACCAGTTTGCGTTACAGAAACGCCGGCTGGCAGAGTGACTGGGGCCTTAGCAACACGAGACATAGATTACTACCTCCGTTACGCTACGTAGCCGATGATTTCGCCACCGATACCAACCTTGCGCGCAGCACGGTCAGTCATTAGTCCTTTAGATGTTGACACGATGGCCACACCTAAACCGCCCATTACTTTTGGTAATTCGCCGCTCTTCTTATAGATTCGCAGGCCTGGACGACTAACACGATCGATAGTTTCAATTACAGATTTGCCCTGGAAGTACTTTAATGTCACTTCCAGCTCTGGCTTAACGTCACCAGATACCGCGAAATCGGCGATGTAACCTTCGTCTTTTAATACTTTCGCAATTGCCGTCTTCAGTTTTGAAGAAGGCATTTTAACCGCAACTTTGTTAGCCGCTTGGCCGTTACGGATGCGAGTAAACATATCCGCTACTGGATCTTGCAAACTCATAGCTCGTTACTCCCGTGATTCTTACCAGCTAGCCTTACGAAGGCCAGGAATTTCACCGCGCATTGCAGCTTCACGAACCTTGATACGGCTCATACCGAACTTGCGCAGATAACCGTGTGGACGACCTGTTACACGGCAACGATTACGTTGACGTGATGGGCTTGAATCACGCGGCAACGTCTGTAACTTAAGAACTGCAGCCCAACGGTCTTCATCAGAAGTGGCCGGATTAGCAATCAGATCTCTCAGTTCATGACGCTTAGCAGCGAACTTGGCTACCAGTTGTGCACGCTTTAATTCACGTGCTTTCATTGATTGTTTTGCCATGACCCTACACCTTATTTCTTGAACGGGAAGTTGAACGCGGCAAGTAATGCACGACCCTCGTCATCGCTACGAGCAGTTGTAGTAATAGTGATATCTAAACCACGTACTGCATCTACTTTATCGTAATCGATTTCAGGGAAAATGATTTGCTCACGTACGCCCATACTGTAGTTACCACGGCCATCGAATGACTTCGAGCTTACGCCACGGAAGTCACGGATACGCGGGATAGCGATAGAGACTAAACGCTCTAAGAAATCCCACATACGCTCGCCGCGCAGGGTCACTTTTGCGCCAATAGGGTAGCCTTGACGGATTTTGAAGCTTGCTACCGACTTACGAGCCTTGGTCACTAATGGCTTTTGGCCAGAGATAGCTGTTAAATCAGCTACCGCGTTCTCAAGGATCTTTTTGTCAGCTACGGCTTCACCCACACCCATGTTGAGTGTGATTTTTTCAATCCGAGGGACTTGCATGACGCTGGTGTAGCCGAACTGTTTCATCAGTTCTGGGACTACGGTGTCTTTGTAAATCTCATGCAGTTTCGCCATCGTATTACTCCAATAGCAATTAAATTACTTCGTTATTCGATTTGAAGAAACGGACTTTTTTGCCATCTTCAAAACGGAAACCTACGCGATCAGCTTTACCCGTTTTAGGGTTAAAAATCGCTACGTTTGAAACATGAATTGAGGCTTCTTTCTCGACGATACCGCCTGGCTGGTTAATAGCCGGAACAGGTTTCTGGTGCTTTTTAACCAGATTCACGCCTGAAACATAAACACGGTTTTCAGAAACTAAAACTTTAGTCACTTTGCCGCGCTTACCTTTGTCCTTACCAGTAAGAACAATTACCTCGTCATCACGACGGATTTTGCTAGCCATGCTGACTCCTTACAGTACTTCTGGTGCCAGAGACACGATCTTCATGAATTTATCACCACGAAGTTCACGTGTAACAGGCCCGAAAATACGGGTGCCGATCGGTTCCAGCTTGTTGTTTAACAACACTGCTGCATTACGATCAAAACGGATTAATGACCCGTCCTGACGACGTACGCCTTTAGCTGTACGCACCACCACTGCATTCAGAACGTCACCTTTTTTCACTTTACCGCGAGGAATTGCTTCCTTAACAGTAACTTTGATGACGTCACCAATTGCAGCATAACGGCGATGCGAACCACCTAAGACCTTAATACACATTACGCTGCGCGCGCCGCTGTTGTCTGCGACTTCCAGCATAGATTGCATCTGGATCATCTTAGTGCTCCGCTACTCTACTAAGTAACCTTCTCAGGTTACGCTGCTTACGATAATAAAAACCCTCCCTAAAGGAAGGGCGCGTGATTATAACAGCAGTTATGCAAAAGTGGTAGTTTAAAATAAAAACAATTCGGCCGAACCGGGACTCCACTTAACCGCAGCAAACTGACTGTCTTAAAAACAAAAACGGCTCCCGAAGGAGCCGTTTTCAAGTCACTGAGGATTACTCAGCAGCTGTTTCAACGACAGCAACCAGAGTCCAGGACTTAGTCTTGGAAAGTGGACGGCATTCACGAATAGTGACAACGTCGCCTTCTTTACACTGATTGTTTTCGTCATGTACGTGCAGCTTGGTAGTACGCTTGATGAACTTACCATAGATAGGGTGTTTCACCGAACGCTCGATTGCAACAGTGATAGACTTGTCCATCTTGTTGCTGATCACTTTACCTTGCAGTGTACGGGTGTTAGTTTCAGTCATTACGCACCTGCCTTCTCGGTTAAGATGGTCTTAACGCGCGCGATATCACGACGCACCTGCTTCAATAAGTGAGTCTGAGCTAACTGACCAGTAGCTGCTTGCATGCGCAGGTTGAACTGCTCACGTAACAGACCTAACAATTCAGTGTTCAACTCTTCAACACTTTTGGTTTTCAATTCGCTGGCTTTCATCACATTACCGTCCGCGTTACAAAGGTTGTCTTAAATGGCAGCTTAGCAGCAGCCAGTGAGAACGCGTGGCGCGCTAACTCTTCAGACACACCGTCCATTTCATACAGGACTTTGCCAGGTTTAATCTGACATACCCAGTATTCAACAGAACCTTTACCACTACCCATACGTACTTCCAGCGGCTTAGCAGTAATTGGTTTGTCCGGGAACACACGGATCCAGATCTTACCAACACGCTTAACAGCCCGCGTCATAGCACGACGTGCAGATTCAATTTGACGTGAAGTCAGTTGACCACGCTCTACAGATTTCAGTGCATAGGTACCGAAGCTGACTTTATCGCCAACTAAGGCCAGACCGCGATTACGGCCTTTGTGCACTTTCCGGAATTTTGTACGTTTTGGTTGCAACATCGCTCAATACCCTTACTTAGCCTTACGAGCCGGTTTTTTCGGCGCTTTAGGCTGGTTGTTATTGTTGGCGTTGTTGGCGTTATTTTGCAGAGGCAGACCACCTAAGATCTCGCCTTTGAAAATCCACACTTTCACACCAATGATACCGTAAGTAGTCAGTGCTTCTGAGGTATTGTAGTCGATGTCAGCACGCAGGGTGTGCAGTGGCACACGGCCTTCGCGGTACCATTCATCACGGGCAATTTCAGCACCGCCTAAACGGCCGCTTACTTGTACCTTGATACCCTTAGCACCAATACGCATAGCGTTTTGTACCGCGCGCTTCATGGCACGACGGAACATTACGCGACGCTCTAACTGGCTGCTGATTGAATCAGCAACTAATTTTGCGTCCAGCTCTGGCTTACGGATCTCAGAGATATTGATCTGAGCAGGTACGCCAGCGATAGCGGCTACTTGCTTACGGATCTTCTCAACGTCTTCACCTTTTTTACCGATGATCACGCCTGGACGAGCAGTGTGGATAGTCACACGGATGCTTTTCGCAGGACGTTCGATATCGATCCGGCTTACTGAGGCTGCTTTCAGTTCTTTAGTCAGGTACTGACGAACTTTATAGTCACCGTTCAGGAAATCCGGGAAGTCTTTTGTATTCGCGAACCAGGTTGAGCTCCATGGCTTAGTGATACCTAGGCGAATACCATTAGGATGTACTTTCTGTCCCATTTCTCACTCCTAGTTATCAGCTACAACCACAGTAATGTGGCTGGTACGCTTGACGATACGATCAGCACGACCTTTAGCACGTGGCTTGATACGCTTCATAGACGGACCTTCATCAACGAAGATGGTCTTAACTTTCAGCGTGTCGATGTCCGCGCCTTCATTGTGCTCAGCGTTGGCAATGGCTGATAAAAGAACCTTTTTAACTAACTCAGCAGCTTTTTTCGGGCTGTAAGTCAGTACGTTCAGCGCCTTATCTACTGGCAAACCACGCACCTGGTCAGCAACCAGACGAGTTTTTTGTGCAGAAGAACGGGCAAATTTGTGTTTCGCTAATGCTTGCATTATTTACCCCTTAACGCTTCTTGGCCTTTTTGTCGGCGGCATGACCACGATAGGTACGAGTAGGTGCAAATTCACCTAACTTGTGACCGATCATCTCTTCTGAGACGAACACAGGTACATGTTGACGACCATTATGGACAGCGATGGTCAAACCGATCATATCAGGTATGATCATTGAACGACGGCTCCAAGTCTTAATAGGCTTCTTGTCACCGCTTTCCAACGCTTTCTCTACCTTCTTCAGCAAGTGAAGGTCGATAAATGGACCTTTCTTGAGAGAACGTGGCATGGCAATTCCTCACAAATTATTTATCACGACGACGTACGATCAGTTTATCAGTACGCTTGTTTGAACGAGTCTTGTAACCTTTAGTTGGTACGCCCCAAGGTGTAACTGGGTGACGACCACCTGAAGTTTTACCTTCACCACCACCGTGCGGGTGATCTACCGGGTTCATTACCACACCACGTACCGTTGGACGGATACCGCGCCAGCGCATTGCGCCCGCTTTACCGTACTGACGTAACATGTGTTCGGCATTACCGATTTCACCAATGGTTGCACGGCAGTCAGCTAATACTTTACGTACTTCGCCGCTACGCAGACGCAGAGTTACATACTCACCGTCACGGGCCAGGATCTGAGCGAAAGCGCCTGCTGAACGAGCCAGCTGACCGCCTTTACCTGGTTTCATTTCGATGTTATGTACTACCTGACCTACCGGGATATTCCGCAGTGGTAAGGTATTGGCTGGTTTGATTGGTGCATCAACACCAGAAACCACCGCATCACCGGCTTTCAGACCTTTCGGTGCCAGGATGTAACGACGCTCACCGTCTGCATACAGTACTAATGCAATGTTAGCGGTACGGTTTGGATCGTACTCTAAACGCTCTACTTTAGCCGGAATACCGTCTTTAGTGCGTTTGAAGTCAACAACGCGGTAATGCTGTTTATGACCACCACCGATATGACGGGTAGTGATACGACCGTTGTTGTTACGACCACCAGTCTTAACGTTCTTCTCTAACAAAGGTGCATAAGGCTTGCCTTTGTACAGGTCAGGGTTAACCACTTTTAATACGTGGCGACGACCTGGTGACGTAGGTTTACACTTAACAAGTGCCATTTCCTAACTCCTCTTCTTACTCAGCGCCGCCAACAAAATCGATTTCGCTGCCTTCTTTAAGAGTGACGTAGGCCTTTTTCCAGTCGCTACGCTTGCCCATGCGCATACCAGTGCGCTTGGTCTTACCCTTAACGTTAACAGTACGAACACCTACTACTTCTGTTTCAAACAGTTTTTCTACGGCAGCTTTAATGTCAGCTTTGGTAGAGGTAGTAGCTACTTTGAAAACGATAGTGTTGTGTTTTTCTGCCGCGTTAGTGCTCTTTTCAGAAACGTGCGGAGCCAGAATCACTTTCAGTAAACGTTCTTCGCGGATCATGCTAACAGCTCCTCAAGTTGTTTAACTGCAGCAGCAGTCATTAACACTTTGTCGAATGCGATTAAGCTGACCGGATCGATACCGTGTACGTCACGCACGTCAACCTTGTACAGGTTACGGGCAGACAGGAACAGATTCTCGTCAACTTCGTTAGTAACGATCAGAACGTCTTTTAAATCCATCGCTTTCAGTTTTGCAGTTAAGTCTTTGGTTTTTGGTGTTTCAACGCCAAAGTTCTCAACAACAATTAAGCGGTCCTGACGAACTAATTCAGACAGAATGCTCTTGATTGCACCGCGATACATTTTACGGTTAACTTTCTGGCTGTGATCTTGCGGCTTAGCAGCAAAAGTCACACCACCGCTGCGCCAAATTGGGCTGCGGATTGTACCGGCACGGGCACGGCCAGTACCTTTTTGACGCCATGGCTTCTTGCCGCCACCACGTACTTCTGAACGGGTCAGTTGAGCACGGGTACCCTGACGGGCGCCAGCTGCATACGCAACGACTACCTGGTGTACCAGAGCTTCGTTAAACTCACGTCCAAAGGTAGCTTCGGAAACTTCAAGAACGCCTTGAGCGTCTCGTAATGCTAATTCCATCACTTCTCTCCTCAGACGTTAGCTTTTAACAGCTGGTTTAACGATCACGTCACCACCGATAGCACCAGGCACTGCGCCTTTTACTAACAGCAGGTTACGCTCTGCATCAACACGAACCACTTCCAGCGACTGCACAGTTACGCGCTCGTTACCTAAGTGACCAGCCATTTTCTTACCTTTGAATACTTTACCTGGTGATTGGTTTTGACCAATTGAACCAGGGGCACGGTGTGACAAAGAGTTACCGTGAGTCGTATCCTGGGCACGGAAGTTCCAGCGCTTGATCGCACCAGCAAAACCCTTACCCTTAGATGTACCTACTACATCTACTTTCTTTGTTTCTGCGAAAATTTCGACAGTAATCTCGCTACCAACAGTGATGTCAGCGCCTTCGTTATCCTGCAGGCGGAATTCCCACAGACCACGACCCGCCTCTACACCGACTTTTGCAAAGAAACCTGCGTCTGGCTTGTTCAGGCGGCTTGCCTTAACTGCACCAGTAGTTACTTGCAGCGCGTTATAACCGTTAACTTCTTCAGTTTTAACAGCAGTAACGCGGTTTGGTGTTGCTTCGATTACGGTTACTGGGATAGAAACGCCATCTTCTGTGAAGACGCGAGTCATACCCACTTTACGACCGATAAGACCGATAGCCATTTCCTAAACCTCTCTAAAAACCTGTCTGATTAGCCCAGGCTGATTTGAACGTCAACGCCAGCTGGCAGATCTAAACGCATCAGCGCATCAACTGTTTTTTCAGTTGGTTCAACGATGTCGATTAAACGCTTGTGAGTACGGATTTCGTACTGGTCACGCGCATCTTTATTGACGTGAGGAGAAATCAGAACAGTAAAACGTTCCTGACGGGTTGGCAGTGGAATTGGACCACGAACCTGGGCGCCAGTACGCTTAGCTGTGTCAACGATTTCCATAGTTGACTGATCGATCAAGCGGTGATCGAACGCTTTCAGACGGATGCGTATCCTTTGATTACTCATTGTATCAAAGCCTCAAAGAGCAAAAAGAGCAAAAATAAACATAAGCAAGCAGCCATTTTGGCTTTGCCTATGCACCTAGTTTCAAGTGCTCCCCAATCGGGAGCTTATCAACAAACACTCTGCCTAACAGGACTTACCGGTGTTTGTACCAGCCAGAATCATATCGACTGGCGGCGTATTATATACACCCCAGCCGATATTGCAAGCATTGATTATAAAACGATCAACAGTAATACCAATCCCATTTTAGAATTGTTCGTCTGTCAGTTGCAGCGCGGCGCTGCCATCGGCGCCCAGCTGGGTAAACAATGCCTGCGCCTTTGGCATGACCCGACGCAGATACCAGTGTGCCGCACCTTGTTTAGCGGCAATAAAATCGGCGCTATGCTTTTCGCTATCAAGCGCTGCCAGATTCTTGTACCACATATAGCCATAGAGCACATAGCCTGCCGCATCCAGCAGGTCACAGGCATCCAGCGCCTGTTGCGTCGTATCCTTCGCTAGTTGAGCTGCAACACAATCTTGTAGCTGAACTACGGCAGTTAACAGTAGTTCAGCAGCGGCATTGGGCTTTGTACTGACCTCAGTATGGATCTCTGTCAATAGCTGCTGCAGCACGCCGCCCTGGTCGGCCGCCACCTTGCGCAAGGCAAAGTCCAGCGCCTGAATACCATTTGTCCCCTCATAGATCTGAGCAATCCGTACATCCCGCACCAGCTGCTCCATACCCCATTCTTTAATATAGCCATGACCACCGAATACCTGCTGCGCGTTAACGCAGGCATCCAAACCACGATCCGTCATAAAGGCTTTGGTGATCGGCGTCAGTAGGTTGGCACGGTCAGCCGAGAGCTTACAATTATCATATTTTGCCTTATCCAGTAAGCTGGCAACCCAGGTCGCAAAGGTTCGGCCTGCTTCGTTAAGGGTTTTGATATTTAACAGCATCCGCCGCACATCAGGATGGCCAAGGATCGGGTCGGCTTTGTTCGGATCACGCCCGACGGTTCTACCCTGCAAACGGTCTTTGGCATAGGCCAAGGCATTTTGATAAGCGCGCTCTGCAGCGCCCAATCCCTGACTACCCATCGACAAACGCTCGTAGTTCATCATGGTAAACATACAGGCCAAACCGCGGTGTGGCTCACCAATCAGATAACCGGTAGCACCATCAAAATTTAGCACACAGGTTGCCGAGCCATTAATACCCATTTTGTGTTCGATAGAGCCAACACTGACGTTATTGCGCTCGGCCGGCTCTCCGTTTGCGTTAAGTAAAAACTTCGGCACCAGAAATAGGGAGATACCCTTGCTGCCTGCTGGAGCGTCCGGCAATTTGGCCAGCACCAGGTGGATAATGTTGCGGGTAAGGTCATGCTCACCGGCGGTAATAAAGATTTTGCTACCGCTGATTTGATAGCTGCCATCCGCTGCCGGCTTGGCCGTAGTACGCATAATACCCAGATCTGAGCCGGCGTGCGCTTCGGTCAGACACATAGTACCCGACCATTCCCCGCTGTAGAGTTTTGGCAGGTACAACGCTTTGGTTGCATCATCTGCGTGTTGCAGCAAGGCAACACAGGCTCCGGCAGTCAGTCCCGGATACAGTGAAAAGGCAATATCAGCACTACAGAGCATCTCGTCGACCATCATCGACAAGGCCTTGGGCATCCCCATGCCGCCGTATTCCGGATCACCGCTTAAACCGGTCCAGCCGCCTTCACTCAGGCTTTGATAGGCACTGTAATAATGTTCCGGTAGTGTAACCTTACCATCAGTTAGCTGAGCGCCACGCTGGTCAGCGGCCTGACTAAAGGGCGCCAGTTGCTGCTCACAAATTTTAGCGGCCTCTTCAAGAATAGCTTTGGCAGTATCTGCCTCAATCAAATCCTGCAGCTGCGGCTGCTGTTGCCAATACTGATCTAATTGCCAGACGTCAAACAGGTTAAACTGGATATCATTGAGGGGTGCCTGATACAGACTCATGCTCTACTCCTTAACTGGACCGATGAGTTAGAACTATGGCACAGCCCTTATTTTCAAACAAGTGTTTGAATAATGTTTCGGACAGAAAAAAGGCCCCTTCCGGAGCCTTCTTTGTACAACAGTATGACTTAGGCGATGATCTTAGATACTACGCCTGCACCTACTGTACGACCACCTTCACGGATTGCGAAGCGTAAACCTTCGTCCATCGCGATTGGGCAAATCAGTTCTACGGTGAACTTCAGGTTGTCACCTGGCATTACCATCTCTACGCCTTCTGGCAGCTCTACCGCACCTGTTACGTCAGTGGTACGGAAGTAGAACTGTGGACGGTAGCCTTTGAAGAATGGCGTGTGACGACCACCTTCTTCTTTTGACAGTACGTACACTTCACCTTCAAACTTAGTGTGTGGCTTGATTGAACCTGGCTTCGCCAGTACCTGACCACGCTCTACGTCTTCACGCTTGGTACCACGTAACAGTGCACCAATGTTCTCACCCGCACGACCTTCGTCCAGCAGCTTACGGAACATCTCTACACCAGTACAGGTCGTTGATACTGTATCTTTGATACCGACGATTTCTACTGTCTCACCAACTTTGATTATACCTTGCTCTACACGGCCTGTTACTACTGTACCACGACCCGCGATTGAGAATACGTCTTCGATTGGCATGATGAACGGCTTATCAATAGCACGCTCTGGCTCTGGGATATAAGTATCCAGTGCTTCGCCCAGCTCCAGGATTTTCTTTTCCCACTCGGCATCGCCTTCCAGACCTTTTAAGGCTGAACCGCGGATTACTGGCAGGTCATCACCTGGGAAGTCGTAGTCTGACAGAAGCTCACGCACTTCCATCTCTACCAGCTCTAACAGCTCTTCGTCATCTACCATGTCACACTTGTTCATGAACACGATGATGTACGGTACGCCTACCTGACGTGATAACAGGATGTGCTCACGCGTTTGTGGCATTGGGCCGTCTGTCGCCGCTACTACCAGAATTAGCCGCCGTCCATCTGGAGCTGCACCAGTGATCATGTTCTTAACGTAGTCAGCGTGACCTGGACAGTCAACGTGTGCATAGTGACGCGTTGGTGTGTCGTATTCTACGTGTGAAGTATTGATCGTGATACCACGGGCTTTTTCTTCCGGTGCTTTGTCGATTTGATCGAAAGCAAATGCCTGACCGCCGTAGTGCTTAGCTAATACGTTAGTGATAGCAGCTGTCAGTGTAGTTTTACCGTGGTCAACGTGGCCGATTGTACCTACGTTTACGTGCGGTTTTACGCGTTCAAATTTAGCCTTAGCCATGTGTAGACCCTTCTTAGTCAAAAATTAGACCCGGCCAAAACCGGGCCTGTTAATCGTTAATCGTATGCTTTACGTGAAGCGATAATGGCTTCAGTAACGTTACTCGGTGCTTCCTGATAGTTCAGTGGCTCCATCGAATAGGAGGCACGGCCCTGACTCAGTGAGCGCATGTTAGTGGCATAACCAAACATTTCAGACAAAGGCACGTTAGCAGCAATAATTTTGATGCCACCTGGTGCGTCTTCCATGCCATTGATAATACCGCGCCGACGGTTCAAATCGCCAACGATGTCACCCATAAAGTCTTCTGGCGTCACTACTTCAACCTTCATAATAGGTTCCAGTAGCACAGGCTTGGCCTGCAGCGCACCTTTTTTGAAGCCCATTGAAGCGGCGATTTTAAAAGCCATTTCACTGGAGTCAACATCGTGGTAAGAGCCGTCAAACACCGTGACTTTAACGTCGATTACCGGATAACCCGCTAATACGCCGTTTTTCATCTGCTCTTGAATACCTTTGTCGATTGCCGGAATAAACTCTTTTGGAATTACCCCACCGACCACGGCATTTTCAAACTTATAACCTTCGCCTTCCGGTAATGGTTCAATGCGTAACCAACAGTGACCAAACTGCCCACGACCACCAGATTGACGAACAAACTTACCTTCGACTTCCGTCTGACCACGCAGGGTTTCGCGGTAAGAAACCTGTGGTTTACCCACGTTCGCTTCTACCTTGAACTCGCGCTTCATGCGGTCAACGATAATATCGAGGTGTAGTTCGCCCATACCCGAGATAATGGTTTGCCCGGTCTCTTCATCGGTATGCACCCGGAAAGACGGATCTTCCGCTGCCAGTTTACTCAGGGCTACACCCATTTTCTCCTGGTCGGCTTTGGTTTTCGGTTCAACTGCGACAGAAATTACCGGCTCAGGGAACTCCATCCGCTCCAGAATAATCGGGTTATCCTGATCGCATAGGGTATCACCTGTGGTGGTGTCTTTCAGACCAATAGCCGCGGCAATATCACCCGCCCGAACTTCTTTGATTTCCTCACGCGAATTAGCATGCATCTGTACGATACGGCCAATCCGCTCTTTCTTGTCTTTTACTGAGTTGTATACGGCTGAGCCAGACTCAACCACACCTGAGTAAACCCGGAAGAAAGTCAGGGTACCAACGAAGGGGTCAGTGGCGATTTTAAATGCCAGGGCCGCAAAGGGCTGGTCGTCGCCTGAAATCCGCACACCTTCTGATTCATCCGGCAAAATACCGCGGATGGCTTTAACTTCAGTCGGTGAAGGCAGGAAGTAGACTACGTTATCCAGCATGGCCTGAACGCCTTTATTCTTAAAGGCTGAACCACACATAACCAGCACAATCTCGTTGCGTAAGGTCAGGTCACGCAATGCCTGACGGATTTCCTGTTCAGTGAATTCCTCACCTTCCAGATAACGATCCATCAGTTCTTCACTGGCGTCTGCGGCCGCTTCGATCATGTTCTGCCGCCACTCGTTACACTCTGCAACCATATCGGCTGGAATGTCTTCATAAGTGAAGGTCATACCCTGATCGTCTTCGTTCCAGTTGATTGCCTTCATTTTAATCAGGTCAATCACACCTTTGAACTGGTCTTCAGCACCAATAGGCAGCTGAATAGGCACGCAACGCGAGTTCAGGCGGTCATTAGCCTGCTTAACTACGCGCAGGAAGTTAGCACCTGTACGGTCCATCTTATTTACGAAGATCATGCGAGGAACTTCGTATTTATTCGCCTGCCGCCAAACCGTTTCGGTTTGTGGCTGGACGCCGGATGAACCGCAAAGTACTACCACAGCACCATCTAACACCCGCAGTGAACGCTCAACTTCAATAGTGAAGTCAACGTGGCCCGGGGTATCGATCAGATTGATGCGGTGCTGTTCAAACTGCTGCTGCATACCAGACCAGAAAGTTGTCGTCGCAGCCGAGGTAATAGTAATACCCCGCTCCTGCTCCTGTTCCATCCAGTCCATAGTTGCAGCGCCGTCATGCACCTCACCAATCTTATGCGAGCGGCCTGTGTAAAACAGGACCCGCTCGGATGTCGTGGTTTTGCCGGCATCAACGTGAGCACAGATACCAATGTTACGGTAACGTTCGATTGGAGTTGTACGTGCCACAATAATTTCCCCTCAGTTAAGAAATTCTTACCAGCGGAAGTGTGCGAACGCTTTGTTCGCTTCGGCCATACGGTGCACGTCTTCACGCTTCTTCACCGCTGAACCTTTGTTCTCGATTGCATCCAGCATCTCGCCTGCAAGACGCTGAGCCATAGATTTTTCACCACGTTTACGGGCAGCTTCTACTAACCAGCGCATGGCTAAAGCATTACGACGCACCTGACGAACTTCACACGGTACCTGGTAGGTAGAACCACCCACGCGACGTGATTTAACTTCAACAGACGGACGAATGTTATCCAGAGCCACTTCGAACAGGTCGATGTGCTCTTTCTTAGATTTCGTAGCTGCAATTTCTAAAGCGCCGTATACAATTGATTCGGCGATGGACTTTTTACCGTCGACCATTACGACGTTAACAAATTTGGCAAGTAACTCACTTCCGAACTTAGGATCTGGAAGGATTTTACGTTGACCGATGACGCGTCTTCTAGGCATTCGAAACTCCGATTGCTTCAGGTGATTCCAAAACTTTTAATACAGTAATGAAAAAAAGTTGTTTAGTTTGGCCTTACTAACGGAGTACCGTTACTTCTTAGGCCGCTTGGCGCCGTACTTAGAACGGCCTTGTTTACGATCTTTTACGCCTGCACAGTCTAACGTGCCACGTACGGTGTGGTAACGCACACCCGGAAGGTCTTTTACCCGGCCACCGCGGATCAGCACTACGCTGTGTTCCTGCAGGTTGTGGCCTTCACCACCGATGTAAGAAGTTACTTCGAATCCGTTGGTTAAACGAACACGGCATACTTTACGTAATGCTGAGTTTGGCTTCTTAGGTGTAGTGGTGTATACACGGGTACAAACACCACGCTTCTGCGGGCAAGCTTCAAGCGCCGGAACGGTGCTCTTGGCTACCTTCTGGCTGCGCGGCTTACGCACTAGCTGGTTGATTGTTGCCATTAAATACTCCTGGTTAATATATACCCAATAAACGTGAAAAATTCCGCCCCCGAGAATGAGGCCGCGGAATTCTAATGGTCAAGCTTTGACCTGTCAAGTTACAAAGCACACTGCCGGCATTTTAATGCCGGCAGGTGTTGTTCCTTGCTTACTCGTCGTTGCCCGATAAATCCATATTCAGTGCATCGGTCAGTGCCTGTTCGGCCGACTCTGCACTCATTACCGGTTCAACAACATCATTGTTGCCGGCACGCTGACGGGCACGGTTCTGGTGATAAGCAAAACCAGTACCGGCCGGGATCAGACGACCAACAATAACGTTTTCTTTCAGACCACGCAGTTCGTCAACCTTGCCGCCGACAGCAGCTTCGGTCAGAACGCGGGTGGTCTCCTGGAACGAGGCCGCAGAAATGAAGGAGTCCGTAGACAGAGACGCCTTAGTAATACCTAACAGTACACGCTCGTACTGCGCAGGCATTTTGCCGGCGGCTTCCAGTTCACGGTTCGCGATATTCACGCGGGCCACTTCAGCCTGTTCGCCTTCCAGGAATTCACTGTCGCCAGGGTGAGTGATCACACACTTACGCAGCATCTGCCGGATAATGGTCTCGATGTGCTTGTCGTTGATCTTTACACCTTGCAGACGGTAAACGTCCTGTACTTCGTTCACAATGTAGCTGGCAACATGGTGAATACCACGCAGACGCAGGATGTCATGTGCTGACTCCGGACCTTCTGACAGGACTTCACCTTTCTCAATACGCTCGCCTTCGAACACATTGACCTGACGCCATTTCGGGATCATCTCTTCATGAGCTTCACCCTGATCCGGTGTAATCACCAGACGGCGCTTGCCTTTGGTTTCTTTACCAAAACCGATAACACCTGAAATCTCAGCCAGGATGGCAGGATCTTTTGGCTTACGCGCTTCGAACAAGTCAGCAACGCGCGGCAGACCACCGGTAATATCCCGTGTCTTCGAACTTTCCTGAGGAATACGTGCCAGTACAGTACCGGTCACCACGTTATCGCCATCCGCCACTTCAATAGTGGTGAAACTTGGCAGACGAATTTCCTGCAGGCCGCCATCGTCGGTTGCCAGAATCAACTTCGGCTCTTTAGCGTTCGCTTTGGCCAGGTCTTTCACTACAGTACGGGTTAAGCCGGTCAGCTCATCCATTTGTACTTCAGTGTTGGTATCGTCAACATCACTGAACGAGACCTTAGCGCCGCGCTCAACGATAATTGGGTGTGAATGCGGATCCCAGTTCGCCACGATCTGGCCTGCTGTGATCTTGGCATTATCGTCTGTCGTCAGGATCGAACCGTACGGCAGCTTATAACGCTCTTTTTCACGACCTAATTCATCGAATACGGTGACTTCAGCTGAACGCGAAGTGATAACAATCTTGTTATCGGCATTGCGGACGAACTTGGCGTTGTGTAGCTTCAGGGTACCGGCGTTCTTCACCTGGACACTGTTTTCAGCTGATGCCCGTGATGCCGCACCACCGATGTGGAAAGTCCGCATCGTTAACTGGGTACCAGGTTCACCGATTGACTGCGCTGCGATAACACCTACCGCCTCACCTGGGTTAATCAGGTGACCGCGCGCCAGATCCCGGCCGTAACACTTAGCACAAACACCGAAGTCGGTCTGACAGGTAATAACAGAGCGTACGTGCACTTCGTCGATTGAGTTTTTCTCAATCAGATCACACAGCTGCTCATCAAGCATGGTGCCATCTGTCACCAGCACTTCGCCCGTTGTTGGCGCAATGATATCGCCAATCACCACCCGGCCCAGTACCCGCTCACGCAGACCTTCTACCACGTCACCACCTTCAATCAGCGGCTTCATGATAATGCCCTGCTCAGAACCACAGTCGTGCTCTGTTACGACTAAGTCTTGTGCCACATCGACCAGACGACGCGTCAGATAACCTGAGTTCGCTGTTTTCAGTGCGGTATCAGCCAGACCCTTACGGGCACCGTGGGTTGAAATAAAGTACTGTAATACGTTCAGACCTTCGCGGAAGTTCGCCGTAATCGGCGTTTCGATGATCGAACCATCCGGCTTAGCCATCAGGCCCCGCATCGCTGCCAGCTGACGGATCTGCGCCGGTGAACCCCGGGCGCCAGAGTCGGCCATCATGTACACTGAGTTAAACGACTGCTGCTGTACAGTATTACCGTCCCGATCAACCACGTTCTCTTTCGACAGGTTATCCATCATCGCCTTAGACAAGGCTTCGTTGGCTGTTGACCAGATATCGATAACTTTGTTGTACTTTTCACCAGCGGTAACCAGACCCTGTTGGAACTGGTCCTGGATCTCTTCTACTTCTTTCTCAGCTGCGTCGATAATTTCAGTCTTCGCCGCTGGGATCACCATATCATCGATACCAACCGACACACCCGATAACATCGCGTAGTGGAAACCGGTATACATAATCTGGTCTGCCAAAATAACGGTTTGTTTCAGACCGATACGGCGGTAAGCACCGTTTAACAGGCGGGAAATCTGCTTTTTACCCATCGCCTGGTTCACCGCATCAAAGCTTAAACCTTCCGGCAGGATCGAATACAGAATGGCCCGGCCAACAGTGGTGTCTTTAACTGCCGTCTCAGAGGTCTTAGTGCCATCTTCATGGATGGTCACTTCGGTCATCCGCACTTTGACTTTGGCGTGTAAGCTGGCAACACCGGCACGGAACGCTTTCTCGGCCTCTTTCGGGCTCTTGAACAGCATGCCCTCGCCTTTCGCGTTTATCGCTTCGCGGGTCATATAGTACAGACCCAGAACGACGTCCTGCGATGGTACTATGATTGGCTCACCGTTTGCTGGCGACAGTACGTTGTTGGTCGACATCATTAACGCACGGGCTTCTAACTGTGCTTCCAGCGTTAACGGTACGTGTACCGCCATCTGGTCACCGTCGAAGTCAGCGTTATAGGCCGCACACACCAGAGGGTGCAGCTGAATCGCTTTACCTTCGATCAGTACCGGCTCAAATGCCTGGATACCCAGACGGTGCAGTGTTGGTGCCCGGTTCAGCAGTACCGGATGTTCACGGATGACTTCGTCCAGTACGTCCCATACTGCGCCTTCTTCGCGCTCTACCATTTTCTTGGCGGCTTTGATCGTCGTCGCTAAACCACGGGCTTCCAGCTTGCCATAGATAAACGGCTTGAACAGTTCCAGTGCCATTTTCTTCGGCAGACCACACTGGTGTAAACGCAGCGTAGGACCTACGGTAATTACCGAACGGCCTGAGTAGTCTACACGCTTACCCAACAGGTTCTGACGGAAACGACCCTGTTTACCTTTGATCATGTCCGCCAGTGACTTCAGTGGACGCTTGTTGCTACCGGTGATCGCTCGGCCGCGACGACCGTTATCTAACAGCGCATCAACAGCTTCCTGTAACATCCGCTTTTCGTTACGTACGATAATGTCCGGCGCAGACAGATCTAACAGACGCTTCAAACGGTTGTTACGGTTAATAACCCGGCGATATAAATCGTTCAGATCTGAGGTTGCGAAACGACCACCGTCCAACGGTACTAACGGACGTAAATCCGGCGGTAACACTGGCAGTACAGTCATAATCATCCACTCTGGCTTGTTACCAGAAGTATGGAAAGCTTCCATTAATTTCAGACGTTTGCTGATTTTCTTCCGCTTGGTTTCTGAGTTAATGGTTGGCAACTCTTCGCGCATTTGCTTGATTTCAGTCGCCAGCTCAATGCCTTTTAATAAGTCCAGAATCGCTTCTGCACCCATCTTGGCTTCGAACTCATCGCCATGCTCTTCCAGCACGTCCAGATATTCTTCTTCGGTCAGCATCTGACGACGCTCTAGCGACGTCATACCTGGCTCGGTTACCACGTAGCTTTCGAAGTACAGCACGCGCTCGATATCACGCAGCGTCATATCCAGTAATAAACCGATACGGCTTGGCAGTGACTTCAGGAACCAGATATGGGCAGTCGGGCTGGCCAGCTCGATATGACCCATGCGCTCACGACGGACTTTGGTCAGGGTGACTTCAACGCCACACTTTTCACAGATCACACCGCGGTGCTTTAAGCGCTTGTACTTACCACACAGACACTCATAGTCTTTTACCGGCCCGAAGATCCGGGCACAGAATAAACCGTCACGCTCGGGTTTAAAGGTACGGTAGTTGATCGTCTCTGGCTTTTTCACTTCGCCGAATGACCATGAACGAATCATGTCCGGCGAGGATAAACCGATACGGATAACATCAAACTCGTCAGTTTTAGTTTGCTGTTTCAGAAACTTTAATAAGTCTTTCACCTTTGCTCTCCTGTAAGAGGTAAACCGGAATGGGGCAGCTCACTGCCCCGCCAACTCAAGGTCGGTTTATTCCTCTTCCAATTCGATATTAATACCGAGCGAACGGATTTCTTTCATCAGTACGTTGAAAGATTCTGGCATGCCAGGCTCCATTCTGTGGTCGCCGTCAACGATGTTCTTATACATCTTGGTACGACCGTTGACGTCGTCAGACTTAACGGTAAGCATTTCCTGCAGCGTGTAAGCTGCACCGTAAGCTTCCAGCGCCCACACTTCCATCTCACCGAAGCGCTGACCACCGAACTGCGCCTTACCACCCAGCGGCTGCTGCGTAACCAGACTGTACGAACCGGTAGAACGGGCGTGCATCTTATCGTCAACCAGGTGGTTCAGCTTCAGCATATACATGTAACCAACCGTGACTTTCCGCTCGAAAGTATTACCGGTACGGCCATCATACAGCGTGATCTGACCGCTTGACGGCAGGTCACCCAGCTCCAGCAGTTGTTTGATTTCTGACTCTTTGGCACCATCAAACACCGGCGTTGCTACAGGTAAGCCTTTACGCAGGTTCTCGGCTAAACGGCGTACTTCATCATCGCTGAAGCTCTCGATATCCACGTTCTGACGTGATTCACCCAGCGCATACACTTTCTTCAGGAAGTCACGGATTTCCGCCGTTTCTTTCTGCTCTTTGATCATGGCGTCGATCTTGTCGCCGATACCACGGGCCGCTAAGCCTAAGTGTGTTTCCAGGATCTGACCGATGTTCATCCGCGATGGTACACCCAGTGGGTTCAGTACGATATCAACCGGCTGACCTTTCTCGTCATATGGCATATCTTCCACAGGCACGATAGTCGAGATCACACCCTTGTTACCATGACGGCCGGCCATCTTATCGCCAGGCTGAATACGACGTTTCACCGCCAGATACACCTTAACGATCTTCAGCACGCCAGGTGCTAAGTCATCGCCCTGCACAATCTTACGGCGCTTGGCTTCAAACTTCTTGTCATACTCGATACGAATTTCTTCGTACTGGGCAGCCAGCTGTTCAAGGTCGTTTTGCTTATCTTCATCCGACAGGCTTAAGTTAAACAGTGCGTCGCCTTTTAAGCCATCGATCTTGCTACGCTCAAAACCGCTTTGCTCCAGCAGGTTACGGGCACGGCTGAAGATACCGGCTTCCAGGATACGGAATTCTTCATTCAGGTCTTTCTTAGCCTGTTTGATTTCCATTTCCTCGATTTCACGGGCGCGCTTATCCTTCTCAACGCCGTCACGGGTAAATACCTGTACGTCAATAACAGTACCTGTTACTGAGTTTGGTACCCGCAGTGAGGTGTCTTTAACGTCAGAGGCTTTCTCACCGAAGATGGCGCGTAACAGCTTCTCTTCCGGTGTTAACTGGCTCTCACCCTTAGGTGTGACCTTACCAACCAGAATGTCGCCACCCTTCACTTCCGCACCGATATAAACGATACCAGCTTCATCCAACTTCGACAGGGCAGACTCACCTACGTTTGGAATATCGGCAGTGATTTCTTCAGGCCCAAGCTTGGTATCACGAGCGATACAGCTCAATTCCTGAATGTGGATGGTGGTTAAGCGATCCTCTTGCACTAAACGCTCAGATAACAAAATCGAGTCTTCGAAGTTGTAACCGTTCCACGGCATGAATGCCACGCGTAAGTTCTGACCTAAGGCCAGTTCACCTAAGTCGGTAGAAGGACCATCAGCCAACACATCGCCACGCTCAATTGGCTCACCGTGGTTAACGCAAGGACGTTGGTTAATACAGGTGTTCTGGTTCGAACGGGTGTATTTGGTCAGGTTGTAGATATCGATACCGGCTTCGCCTGGTACCATTTCATCTTCATTTACCTTGATCACGATACGGCTGGCGTCAACATAGTCAACAGTACCGCCGCGTTTCGCCACTACGGTTACCCCTGAGTCTTTCGCTACCACGCGCTCAATACCGGTACCGACTAACGGCTTATCAGCGCGCAGTGTTGGTACCGCCTGACGTTGCATGTTCGAGCCCATCAGTGCCCGGTTAGCGTCATCGTGTTCCAGGAACGGGATCAAAGCAGCGGCAACAGATACGATCTGCTGTGGTGCAACGTCCATATACTGTACGTCCGATGATGGCATCAGCGTAAATTCGTTTTTAAAGCGGCAAGGTACTAAGCCTTCAACGATACGGTTGTTCTCGTCTAACTCGGCGTTAGCCTGAGCGATCACAAAGTTACCTTCTTCAATCGCCGACAGGAAATCTACTTCGTCAGTCACCACGCCATTTTCAATCCGGCGGTATGGTGTTTCCAGGAAACCATATTCGTTAGTCTGAGCGAAAATCGATAACGAGTTAATCAGACCGATATTCGGACCTTCAGGTGTTTCGATAGGACAAACCCGACCATAGTGCGTTGGGTGTACGTCACGAACTTCGAAACCGGCGCGCTCGCGGGTTAAACCGCCCGGGCCAAGAGCAGAAATACGGCGCTTGTGCGTCACTTCTGACAGCGGGTTGTTCTGATCCATAAACTGTGACAGTTGGCTAGAACCGAAGAACTCTTTCACCGCAGCAGAGATTGGCTTGGCGTTGATCAGATCCTGTGGCATTACTGCGTCTAAATCGCCTAACGACAGACGTTCTTTCACAGCACGTTCAACACGTACTAAACCAACACGGAACTGGTTTTCGGCCATTTCACCGACTGAACGGATGCGGCGGTTACCTAAGTGGTCAATATCATCCACTTCGCCTTTACCGTTACGAATGTCGATCAGGACTTTCATTACCGCCAGAATATCTTCTTTGCTCAGTACGCCAGTACCTACGCCTTCTTCGAAGCTAACACGACGGTTAAACTTCATCCGGCCTACCGTAGACAGGTCGTAACGATCTTCAGAGAAGAACAGATTTTCAAATAAGGTTTCAGCAGCTTCGCGCGTTGGCGGTTCACCCGGGCGCATCATACGGTAGATTTCTACCAGCGCTTCCATCCGGTTGCTGCTTGGATCGATCCGTAAAGTTTCAGAGATATAGGCACCCTGATCCAGATCGTTAATATAAAGGGTTTCAAAACTGTCGTAGCCGGCTTTGCTTAGTTTTGCTAACAGCTCCAGTGTGAGCTCTGCGTTCGCCTCGGCAATAATCTCTCCGGTTGAACGGTCAGCGTAATTTTTCGCCAGCACCCGACCTACCACATATTCATGTGGTACTTCCATCATCGTTAAGCCAGTTTTTTCTAACTGACGGACGTGACGGGCAGTAATACGACGGCCTTGTTCTACGATCACTTCGCCATCGTTATCTTTAATATCAAAAGCTGCTGTTTCACCGCGCAGACGGCTTGGTACCACTTCCATCAGAATCTTGCCGTCTTTGATATCAAAGCGGGTATTCTCAAAGAAAGTAGCCAGAATTTCTTCGGTGCTGAATTCTAAAGCACGCAACAAAATGGTCGCAGGTAATTTACGACGACGGTCAATCCGCACAAACAGACTGTCTTTGGCGTCGAATTCAAAATCTAACCAGGAACCACGGTAAGGAATGACCCGAGCGTTATACAGTACTTTGCCTGAGGAGTGAGTTTTACCACGGTCATGGTCAAAGAATACACCTGGACTGCGGTGCAGCTGAGAAACAATTACCCGCTCAGTACCATTGATAACAAAGGTACCGTTCTCGGTCATTAATGGGATTTCACCCATATAGACTTCCTGCTCACGGATGTCTTTGATGGTGCCTGGTGCTTCTTTATCGAATAACACCATGCGCAGCTTCACCCGTAACGGCGCTGAGTAGGTCACACCTCGGATCTGACATTCTTTGACGTCAAACACGGGTTCCCCAATGCGGTAGCTTACGTACTGTAATTCGGCGCTGCCTGAATAACTTTTGATTGGAAATACAGAGCGGAATGCGGCTTCCAAACCGTATTCACCTTCCGGATCTGGCTCGATAAATTTGCTGAATGATTCGATCTGAATCGACAACAGGTATGGCACATCCAATACTTCCGGACGTTTGCCGAAGTCCTTACGGATACGTTTCTTCTCAGAATAAGAGTAAGTCATGGGGTTCCTCAGCTTGCTGATTTTTTTCCCAACCACTTTTCGGTGGTTTTAGTTACCAGACACGATAACTAGAGGGGTGGGGAAATCATTGTCCCACAGCGCAAAAAGGCCGGTGATTAATTCATCACCAGCCCGGCCTGAAATTCAGGCAGCTAATCTGGTTTGCACCAGATTATTTAACTTCAACAGATGCACCAGCTTCTTCAAGTTCTTTCTTGAGGGCTTCAGCTTCTGCTTTAGAGATACCTTCTTTGATTGGCGCTGGAGCGCTTTCAACCAGGTCTTTAGCTTCTTTCAGACCTAAACCGGTAGCACCGCGAACTGCTTTGATAACAGCTACTTTGTTAGCGCCGGCACCAGCCAGAACTACGGTGAACTCAGTTTGCTCTTCAACAGCAGCAGCTGGGCCAGCAGCAACAGCTACGGCAGCGGCGGCAGAAACACCAAACTTCTCTTCCATTGCAGATACTAATTCAACAACTTCCATTACAGACATTGCTGCGATTGCATCTAAGATTTGCTCTTTAGTCACTGACATTGCTCAGATTCCTAAATTGTGGGCCTTGGCCCGATTAAACTTTATCAAACCAAACGTAAAATTACGCGGCTTGCTCTTGTTTTTGGTCGCGAACCGCGGCAATTGTACGTACAAGTTTGCCGGCTGCTGCTTCTTTCATAGTGCTCATTAAACGTGCGATAGCTTCGTCGTAAGTTGGTAACGAGGCTAACAGTTCAACGTTCACTGTGGCGCCATTAAAAGCTGCACCTTTCAGCTCGAAGTTTTTGTTTTCTTTCGCGAAATCTTTGAAGATCCGCGCTGCAGCACCTGGGTGCTCCTTAGAAAACGCAACTAAAGTCGGGCCTACGAATACATCTTTCAGACACTCAAACTCGGTGCCTTCTACTGCACGGCGAGCTAAGGTGTTACGGACAACTTTTACCCATACACCTGCTTCACGCGCTTGCTTACGCAGCGCAGTGATTTTGCCTACAGTGACACCACGAGCGTCTGCGACTACCGCAGATAAAGCACCTTTGGCAGCTTCCTGGACTTCAGCAACAATTGCTTTTTTGTCATCAAGCTTAATAGCCATTGGCTCTTAACTCCTGGTTCATCCGAACATAATGTTCGGTTGCCTACACATCGCTGACGGTTGCCAGCGCGCGATTTACGGTGAGACCAGAAGAATATAATTCGTTCTGGGGCCTACACCGTCTGCGTAGGTTGGTTTATTAAGTTACGGCTATCGAAACAGCGTAACACCTACGGTCTTGGACGGAAGCGATTAATTGCCTAAACAACAACCGCTTCTACCCGAAAAATGAGGGCGAGATTATAAATTAACCTGCCCTTAGCTGTAAAGCGCTTAAACAGCAGCGCTTAACGAAGCCTGGCTCAGGGTTAAACCTGCACCGTGTGTAGAAGAAATAGTCACTTTCTTGATATACACACCTTTAGCTACTGAAGGCTTAGCACGCTTCAGCGCAACCAGTAAGGCTTCTAAGTTTTCTTTCAGCTTGTCAGCGTCGAAATCCAGCTTACCGATGGTTGAATGGATGATACCATTCTTGTCGTTACGGTAACGTACCTGACCCGCTTTAGCGTTCTTAACTGCTTCAGCAACGTTAGGAGTAACAGTGCCGGTCTTCGGGTTAGGCATCAGGCCGCGAGGACCTAAGATCTGACCCAGCATACCAACAACGCGCATCGCATCTGGAGAAGCGATAACAACGTCAAAATCCATAACGCCTTTCTTAACTTGTTCAGCTAAGTCTTCCATACCAACGATGTCTGCACCAGCTGCTTTAGCGGCTTCTGCATTAGCACCCTGGGTGAACACAGCAACACGAACAGTACGGCCAGTACCGTGCGGCAGTACAGTAGCACCACGTACGTTCTGGTCAGATTTACGGGCATCGATACCCAGGTTAACTGCTACGTCAACGCTTTCTACGAACTTGCCAGCTGATAATTCTTTTAACAGCGCAACAGCTTCGTTGATCTCATATTCGCGAGTTAAATCAACTTTAGAACGGATTAACTTAGCGCGTTTAGTTAATTTAGCCATCTATTAGCCCTCCACCACTAAGCCCATTGAACGCGCAGTACCTTCGATAGTACGCACGGCAGCAGCGTGATCCGCAGCTGTTAAGTCTGGTTGTTTTACTTTCACGATCTCGTCGATCTGAGCAGCAGTAACTTTACCAACTTTCTGGGTGTTTGGACGGCTTGAACCACCTTTCAGACCAGCAGCTTTCAGTAATAAGAAAGATGCTGGTGGAGTGCGGGTTTCAAATGTGAATGAACGGTCGCTATATACTGTGATAACAACTGGAATAGGCATGCCTTTTTCCAGGCTCTCTGTACGGGCGTTGAAGCCTTTACAGAATTCCATGATGTTAACACCGTGCTGACCTAACGCCGGACCAACTGGTGGCGACGGGTTTGCCATACCGGCTTTTACCTGCAGTTTAATAAGTGCAGTGACTTTCTTTGCCATGTTTCACCTCTGTTAGTGGGTCTTTGCCTTGTAAGTGCGAGGACACTTACTCAAACGGCTTCCCTTACGATAAAAAGGGCGCAGATTATATTTTAATCTGCGCCCCGTTACAAGCTTATTATCAAGCCTTCTCGACTTGACCGAACTCTAATTCTACTGGTGTCGCGCGACCGAAAATTAACACCGACACTTTTACGCGGCTCTTTTCGTAGTCAACTTCCTCTACCACACCATTAAAGTCAGCAAACGGACCTTCAGTTACCCGCACCACTTCACCGGCTTCAAACAATGTTTTCGGCTTCGGTTTATCGGCATTGTCTTGCAGGCGATTCAGGATAGTCATGGCTTCTTTTTCTGAAATAGGTGCCGGACGATCTGAAGTACCACCAATAAAACCTAATACCCGCGGCACACTTTTCACTAAGTGCCAGGCCTCTTCACACATTTCCATTTGCACCAGCACGTAGCCAGGGAAGAATTTACGCTCTGACTTACGCTTTTGACCGGCGCGCATTTCAATCACTTCTTCGGTGGGTACTAATACCTCACCGAATTTATCTTCCATTTGATGGATCTTGATATGTTCGCGCAGCGAGGTGGCAACTTTTTGCTCAAACCCAGAGAACGCCTGAACGACATACCAACGCATTTTTCCTGCCATGACTTAAATCCCCAGTCCGGTAAAGAATGAGACGACGCGCAATAAAATGGCATCCAGTCCCCATAGAATTAGACCCATAATAATGGTCGCAACAATCACCACTAATGTCGTTTGCATCGTTTCCTGGCGGGTTGGCCATACTACTTTGCGAACTTCAGTACGGGATTCTTTGGCGAAATTCAGGAAAATTTTACCTTTGGTGGTTTGCGCGGCAATAAAACCGGCAGCAGCGACTAGCACCACTATTGCAATGGCCCGTTCTAAGGTCGACAACTCATAAATATAGTTACCAACTACGATCAGAGACAGGATAACGACAACTAACAGCCACTTGACCAGGTCTAATCCGCTTTTTGGTGTTTCGCTTACTGCGCTCATGCTTCCACTCACTTAATTAAACTTAATTATGTTATTCACAAACTTAACATAATAGCCCCGGCTTACTGCCGGGCGCGAAATTTGGCAGGGGCAGAGGGATTCGAACCCCCAACCATCGGTTTTGGAGACCGCTGTTCTACCAATTGGAACTATGCCCCTGTAAAGTTACCAACGACTCGCGACACTGTCGTTAAATAGCCGCTCATTATACTGTCTCAGCAGACTAAAACAAGCTTGGCTTGCACCCTGAATGGTGTTTCGATGGCGAAATAGTGACAAAAAAGGCCCCTTCCGGAGCCTTCTTTGTACAACAGTATGACTTAGGCGATGATCTTAGATACTACGCCTGCACCTACTGTACGACCACCTTCACGGATTGCGAAGCGTAAACCTTCGTCCATCGCGATTGGGCAAATCAGTTCTACGGTGAACTTCAGGTTGTCACCTGGCATTACCATCTCTACGCCTTCTGGCAGCTCTACCGCACCTGTTACGTCAGTGGTACGGAAGTAGAACTGTGGACGGTAGCCTTTGAAGAATGGCGTGTGACGACCACCTTCTTCTTTTGACAGTACGTACACTTCACCTTCAAACTTAGTGTGTGGCTTGATTGAACCTGGCTTCGCCAGTACCTGACCACGCTCTACGTCTTCACGCTTGGTACCACGTAACAGTGCACCAATGTTCTCACCCGCACGACCTTCGTCCAGCAGCTTACGGAACATCTCTACACCAGTACAGGTCGTTGATACTGTATCTTTGATACCGACGATTTCTACTGTCTCACCAACTTTGATTATACCTTGCTCTACACGGCCTGTTACTACTGTACCACGACCCGCGATTGAGAATACGTCTTCGATTGGCATGATGAACGGCTTATCAATAGCACGCTCTGGCTCTGGGATATAAGTATCCAGTGCTTCGCCCAGCTCCAGGATTTTCTTTTCCCACTCGGCATCGCCTTCCAGACCTTTTAAGGCTGAACCGCGGATTACTGGCAGGTCATCACCTGGGAAGTCGTAGTCTGACAGAAGCTCACGCACTTCCATCTCTACCAGCTCTAACAGCTCTTCGTCATCTACCATGTCACACTTGTTCATGAACACGATGATGTACGGTACGCCTACCTGACGTGATAACAGGATGTGCTCACGCGTTTGTGGCATTGGGCCGTCTGTCGCCGCTACTACCAGAATTAGCCGCCGTCCATCTGGAGCTGCACCAGTGATCATGTTCTTAACGTAGTCAGCGTGACCTGGACAGTCAACGTGTGCATAGTGACGCGTTGGTGTGTCGTATTCTACGTGTGAAGTATTGATCGTGATACCACGGGCTTTTTCTTCCGGTGCTTTGTCGATTTGATCGAAAGCAAATGCCTGACCGCCGTAGTGCTTAGCTAATACGTTAGTGATAGCAGCTGTCAGTGTAGTTTTACCGTGGTCAACGTGGCCGATTGTACCTACGTTTACGTGCGGTTTTACGCGTTCAAATTTAGCCTTAGCCATAAGTAACCCTTATTAAACAAAACGGCGGTGATTGAAAAATCAGCATTGTAATGCTTACGAGGGAGGCTTGCAAGATGGTGCTGATACCCAGAATCGAACTGGGGACCTCGTCCTTACCAAGGACGCGCTCTACCGCCTGAGCTATATCAGCATTGTGATCTTATTGGAGCGGGCAGCGGGAATCGAACCCGCATCTTCAGCTTGGAAGGCTGAGGTAATAGCCATTATACGATGCCCGCGGCCTTCTCGTAGCTATTCTCCTGACGAAGATGGTGGAGGGGGAAGGATTCGAACCTTCGAAGGCAGTGCCGGCAGATTTACAGTCTGATCCCTTTGGCCACTCGGGAACCCCTCCACTAATGGTGCCGCTTATCCGAGTCGAACGGATGACCTACTGATTACAAGTCAGTTGCTCTACCAACTGAGCTAAAGCGGCACTACGTCAGTGGGTGCGAATTCTAGTGGAATGCGGAAAGTCGCGCAACAGAAAAACACGAAAAAAGCGGATTTTCTTAGCCAAGTGGCTAAATGCTAGCCAAAACAGCTTTTAATTGTCGATGTATTGCGCAATACCCCGAAATAACAAAAAGGGATCAACCAACACTGGCAGATCAGGCAGATAGCTTTTTAACAGTTCGGCATCACCACCAGTGAGCACCAGCTGTTGTGCCGGTGTTGTTTGCCAGCCCAAACGGATTGCACCTATTATTGCTGCCAAAGCGCCGTTTTCGACACCGGCGCTGGTAGAACAGCCCGGGGCGAGGTTTGGCATCAGCTGCTGCGCCTTATGTACCCGCGCGGTTTGAGTTAGTAATGCTTGCTGCTGTAATTGTAATCCGGGCAAGATCCACCCACCCAGATGACGATTTGCCTCCAACCAATCAAAGGTCACAGCAGTTCCGGCGTCGACGATTAACTGACGGTCTGCCGGATAAGAGCGATAAGCACCTAGCATCGCTAACCAGCGGTCAACACCAAGTCGTTGTGGTTCAACATAGCTATTTATCAAGCCAAAGGCGCTGGCCTCAGTATGCAATTGCACCGTTGGAAAATTTGCCGCTTGCAGACCCTGTAACAGCTCCGTTGTTTTCTGCTCTGTTGCTACGCTGCTCAGGTAAGCCGCAGTAACAGGTAGTTTAAGCAAGCCAGCAACGGAATCTAATGCCAACTGTTGGAACTGGCCGTTCTGATATAGTGCGGCTTTTAAACGGCTGTTTCCCAGATCCAATAGTAGCTGCATCAGGTTGCTCCTCTTAAACTGAGCTCTCCGCCATAAAACGCCTGTAAGCCTGCGACAGTTTCAAGAAGCAGGGCACCTTGTTGATCCACACCACGACAAATGCCGCTGATCTCTTTGCTACCACTGAGTTTAACTGCTTTACCGGCATAGAGATCAAACTGATTAAAACGCTGCTGAAAGGGTGCAAAGCCCGCAGCGTTAAACAGCTCCAGAGCACCAATTAGATGTTGCTGCAAACGGGCAATTAGCACATTGCGGTCAACCGTTGCTGTGGCGTGAGATTGCAGATCGGTGAATGGTTGGTCGATGCTCTGGTCTGCCAGCTGCGGCAAACGAATATTTAAGCCTATGCCAATGACTAACTCACACACCGCATCCGCTTGCCCTGCCAACTCAACCAGAATGCCGGCAGCCTTTGCCCCGTTGATGTATAAATCATTAGGCCATTTTACTTGCGCTGGCACCTGATAATCTTGCTGCAACAGCTCAGCCAATGCGCAGGCGACGACCAGACTCAATCCCATGGCAGCAGGGATCCCCTGCTCCAACCGCCAATAGCAACTAAAGTATAGACTGCTACCAAAAGGCGAAAACCATTGCCGCCCACGGCGGCCCCTTCCTGCGGTTTGCGCCTCGGCCACAATCACTTGCCCCGGCTGTAACGGCTTACCGGCCTGGATCAGTGCCAATAGCTGCGCATTGGTAGAATCAGTAATATGCTGCACCCGGATCTCTGGACTTTCATTACACTGTAAACTACGGATCACTGCCGCATCTAACAGCTGCAATGGGCTGGAGAGCGCATAGCCCTTGCCCTTTAGCTTAAAGATATCCAACCCGAGTTGACTTAGCTGCTGCAGATTATTCGCGATTGCGGTACGACTTAAACCAAAACGTTCAGCCAAACGCTGACCTGAGTGAAATTTGCCGTCAGCGAGTAGAGCCAGCAACTGCCGTTGTAGCTGTAAATTAGGCTGGGACATGGTGCTGTCCGGCGCCATTGAGTAATCTGACTTCAGGTTCAAGCTCAATGGCGAAGCGCTGCAGCACGGTACTACGAATGGTAGCGATTAAAGCCAGTAAAGGCGCACTATCGGCCAGGCCGTAATTCACGATGACCAGCGGTTGCTTCTGATAACAACCGACGTTATCAACTACCACGCCTTTGAAACCAGCTTGCTCTATTAGCCAGGCAGCTGGCACCTTGACACCCTCTGTTTGTGGATAGCCGGGCAGTGTTGGATAGTCATGGCGTATAAGTTGAAACTGCCGCTCGGTAATAACAGGGTTCTTAAAGAAGCTGCCACAATTGGGCAACTGCCGGTAATCAGGTAGCTTACTTTGCCGGATCTGGATAACAGTTGCGAAAATTTGCTGTAACGTGGCTGTTTTTGGTAACTCTTTTAAGCCGGGATAATCCAGCACTGGCATAGGCTGGCGTGATAGCGTCAGGCCAAGGGCCACTATTACGCCGCGGCCCTGCAATTGCTGTTTAAAAATGCTATCGCGATAAGCAAACTGGCACTCCGATGCCGGTATCCTTACTACTTCACGGCGCTGCCAGTCGTAGAAGTCAACATAGCTGCAGCGATCTGAGAGCTCGACACCATAAGCACCAATATTCTGTACCGGCGCTGCGCCCACCGAGCCCGGTATTAAAGCCAGGTTTTCCAGGCCCCATAATTGCTGCTCTACCGTCCAACTGACCAGTTGATGCCAGTTATGGCCAGCTTCAACGTGTAACAGAACATGCTCAGTATCGGCGTGTTGGCTTATTCCCTTAGCAAGATAGCGTAACACCGGCTTATGCTGCGTCGCCAAAAAGATGGTATTGGTACCCTCGCCTAATACTGTTGGATAATCCGGTCCGTTAAATTGCTTAAGATCCGCAATATCGGCGGCGAGAAATACCTGGTCGAGTTGATAAGGCAGGCGAAAACTTGAGTACTGTTCAGCTGCTTGCTGACGAAGAAGTTGCATAGCAAAACCATGGTTGTGAATTAGCCGCAATTTTAAAGAACCCCCGGCGCGAGCGCAAATTTATTGCGGCTTTGGCAGGAAATGATTGCTTTCAGATGCGAGATAACACTGACAGTTTGTTATCGGACTATACACTAATGGATATCCTTAGTTTTTGTTATCTCCACGTTTTGTGTTGTCTGACTTTACGCTTTGTCTGGCTGTTGTTTGGTCGTAGCGCAGTGTGATGGTTGATATCGTGGCTATGGCTCGCTGTGATAAGTCTGTTTTGTCTTCTCGCTTTATCTCTTCTATTACTATCGCAGGATGACTCCGGTACGACGGGCGTACCGGAGTCTGAGTGTGGTGTAAGCGTTTAGGTTGGCTATTCGTATTGAGGTTGCTTGGTCATAGTGCAGTGTGATGGTTGATATCGTGGCTATGGCTCGCTGTG
>NZ_AHTH01000035.1 GCF_000245735.1 Alishewanella jeotgali KCTC 22429 | reverse complement strand
AGGGTGGAGATACAATACGTTCCATACGTTGTCCTCAATGCCTTACCTGGGTTATTGCCGCAAAGCAGTTCTCGATATGCCATCAAGCCAAAGACAAATTCATCAGAGTGAAAATTTTTAGTTAGTTCAGCGCGAGCGATAATGCCCGCCCATCATCGATAATTTGTTTTAGCCAAACAGCGGCCTCCTGACTCTCTTCCTTGCTACACAGATGAAAACTTAACTTATCTGCCTGGGCGCCAAGTTCAGGACCAACATCAAAACCCTGTCCAGATTTAATCGCACCAAACTCGGTAAAAATATATCTGTCGTGAAAAAACTTTGAGGGTACGACGATCAGATGAAACTTTGGGATAAAACTAAAACTTGCGCCGTATTCTCGCTTGAACACAGCTTCGGGGTTAGCTGTATTAACACTGGTCGCCAGTGTTATATTTACGGTATGTTGATGAGCCTGCAGAAAGCGAAATATCTCCTTTAATACCGGGTTAGCCGCCAGACTGAAATATTGGTCGATAATTACCAGATTCCCCCCCCACCTCAGGAGCGAACTTAAAGCCTCGACGATAGTTTCAGCTGTTTTTTTGACTCTGACTGTAGGTGGAGTGGTCCAGCTGTGGTCACCTGCGATGATGTCTTCAAAACTCAATGCGTTTTCTACGCGCTCCGATATCACAGAATTGAATGGTCTAACTGCCCGCTGATACTCCAACCAATTTAGCCAACTATCAGCACTAATATGTGAGCGGTAGCATGGCATAATGATTTTATCCTGCGCTTTATCCTGACGCAGTTTGTTAAGGAAGTTTGTAATCGATTTTTTCTTGACGGGCTCAATATGTTCTGACGCTTTAGCCGCTTGATAGGCTTCGCTTAACCAATCTTTTAGCGGTGCAACGACATACCTGCCCGCTTCAAACCCAAATGCTGTTTTAAGCAGGCCATAATAATGATAATGACTCAGACAGTTCGGATCTAACGAAACTTCCTTGTACATCAGAATAGCTCCTCATCACGCTCATCAAAGAAACCATCAGGCCAATCATGCTCGAAATCACCATCATCGGTAATCTCAAGTTTTTTGGTAATGACTCCTTCGCCGGTCGACTGCAAATAAATTATGGAAATTTCGTTGGGATTAATTGGATCATATTTGGCTTCAGAATCTTTATGGCTTTCTCTAATCCGTCTGAGAATCCTTAAAATAATATGCTCGCTATGTGTTTCAATAAGAAAGGATTTATCATTACAGCTTTCTAGCAATAAATCTCCTAATACCACTTGCACTCTAGGGTGAATATGCAATTCTGGTTGCTCACAAGCGATTATTCCTTTTCTTTCATCTTGCGACGCTACAATCAATGGTAATAATTGTGAAATGCCTACGCCGATATCAGATGTTGTTACCGGAATTTGATTGCGAATATCCCAAAGAGAAACGAAAGAGGTCTTATCTATCTCATTACCGACATAGAAACTCGAGTATATATCGTTGTTTTTCCTTAACTCCTCGAGATACTCCATCGAGACAGGCACCTGTTCAGACTCAGGGTTCACATCTAAGTTTTCTTTAGATAAGCTGGCCATCAACTGACCTTGGACCGCGTCATTGATTGCCATCACATCTTCAGTACGCTCAAAATTTAGCGACGCCTTAATAAAACGAGTTTCTGAATCTCGTGTTACATAAACAAGTTGATAACCCAGATTGAGTTTATCTTCGTCTGCTAACCATTCATTAATTTTAGCATCGCGCATTAAATAAGGCGTACTTAGCGCATCCCAACAGGCTTTTCCATCATACCAATCGCCTTGCCGAGGGTATTGGCTTGGCTGATAGGTTGAATCGGGAATACACCGCAGCGGGCCAATACACAGACTGTCATTCAGGATAGCCAATAAATTATCTAAGGGAGATACCAATACTTCACTGAGCGCTTCATTGATAATCGCTGCGACAACAGAATCTTCGTGGCTGATGGTTGTTTCAAGTAGTTTATTCGGTTTAGGCAGGGCTCCAGAAATCGCTTTAAAACCAACCATCTTGTGATGTTTCAGATCAGCATGCAGCTGACTCTTTAAGCCGTTCTCACTAAACCTCTCTGAGCTATTACTTAAAGCCATGTTTGGCTGATACCAGCCAGACCAAATAGTTTCTTCGCTATCTGCCAGCATGGTTTCTAACCATGTATCGTGGTCAGAGGGGAGTAAAAGTACATGCGACAAATTTAACCGAGTGATTAAAGGGTTTTTTAAACCTTCATCACAAGAGGTCTCACAGATAAACTCATTATTTAGCCAGACACTAAGCTTTTGCACATAGGCCGTTTTCTGCAGCTTTGACCAGGCAATTACAAATTCTAAACCTACCTGCTCGGTTGCAACTGCTTGATCTTGTAATAATAGAGATACGTCATGCAGCGTGCTGGATTCCGTTAAAAGATCCAGCGATTTAGCGTATGTACTGCCAATTGCACCTTGCTTATCATAATCAATACGGATCACGATACTTTTCGACAAATCGCGACCATTTACTAAATTTTTGAAGCCTCCTACCAGCTTATTGCCAAGCGCCTCAAGTCTTTGCGGATTACATTGCCCCTTCTCAATAATTTGCTGCAGGTAAAACAGCGCCATTAAAACCGAACTTTTACCGACTGAGTTAGGGCCAAATAACAATGTTATTGGAGCAAACGTTATCGTCTGCTCCTGCTTAAACGAACGGAAGTTGGTAAGTGTTAATTTGGTAATTCTCATTAGATATCCTTAGCTCCCATAAACCGCTTCTAACCGGCTTAAAAGTGACGCCATTACACGGGTTTCTACTTCAACATTCATTCTGCTTGCTACCAGAGTTTGCAAGGTTATGGCGGCTTCGATGTATTGTTTTTGCTCGTCAAAGCTAAAACGAGGCCAGTTGTTGGCGTGCTTTTTACCATTATGCGCTTTTAGTAGTAGCTGCAAATTATCAGGGTGGTGTTTGCCCGGTGTTTTGGCATTTAACAGCGCTGTTGCGTGGTCTACCTCGAAATCCAACCCAAAGTAGGCTTTAAGCTGGCGACTGATGGCTTCAAACTCGTCAATCCGGTATTGCTCAGCCACGCTTAGTTGTTCACTATCGCGCTTTATTATGTCGATACGGCGAAGTGGTGCTAAGTCTTCTTCAACCTCTTCCGCCTCATGTTGCTGCTGCTCTGTAGGCGTTAAAAAACGCACCTTTTTTGGCCGCTCGCTGGCATCAACTTCAATCTGGCTGCCAAAGCCACCGCTGGAAATACGCGAGCTTAGCCTAGCGGCAATTTCCCGAAGGCCTGTGGTGTCGTTTTTCTGTTTAGCCGCTTGCGCGTTGGCAGTAGCCAGTAAATCGGGAAATAGCTCCGCGACCTTTAGCGCCCAATCGGATACGGTTAGCCAATCTGCAGCGGCACTTAAAGCATAAAGGTATTTGTCGTTTATGGTGGTAAGTTCGTTATTCATAACATCCTTGTTATTCAAGTTATAACTGGCCGGAAAATGCTTTTTGGCTTAAACAACTAAAGAAACTATCATTATTTTTTAGTACTTCATTGCTCCGCTCCGCCATATCTAAAACATGACGGAATTTCTGTGAAAACTCCTGTTGCAACTGAAGAGGTGGCACAAAGATCTGATGTTTTTTTAACTCTACAGTAGATAATCTAGGCATTTTGGCCCCAGCCACTTTAGTATTTGCCCAACTTACAAATGCATTGCTTCTCAAATATGTCGCTAAAAATTCTCTAGTTATTTTTTTGGGTGACGGCAAAAGAGTAAGCAATTCAGATGTAGCCATTCCCTCGCTGTTAGGTATTACAACTTTATTTAGATATGGACGTAATTTTGAATAAAGAACATGCGTCTCATTAAAATGATTAGTGGAGCTACCAACTTCCGCATAAGGCACAATCAATTTGTGAATAATTTTCCCCGATTGTGCTTCAATTGCATCGAGATTGATTAGCCAAACATTCTCATGTTCTGCAACTTTCTTTTTTAATGGTAATACAGGCGCTACTCTATCTAAAGATTGGCGATCCCAACCCTTCGGATTCGTCACCGGATCACCAAACATCTCCAAAAACACAGCGCGAAGGAAGTCATCGGCGAGTTGAATGGCTTGCTGGCGTTTGCGGCGGATGGCGTCGGCTTTGTCCAGTATCGCGGCAATGCGTTTTTGCTCGGCTACGGGTGGGAGTATCATTGGATAAGCTTTTAAAGCATCCATATCAACACCACTTTGACCGGCCGTCCGTTGAGACAAGCCATCAATTAACCTGAATAGTTTTTCCTGCTTCAAAAAGTAATAAAGGTAATCCTTATCAACCAGCTCGCTAGGCTGAGCTTTCATTAAGGCCACGTTATATGCGCCTTCAAGCCCCCTTAAAATCTGGAAAACCGGTGGGCCGTACCGACCAATCATCACATCATCTTTTGAGCAAAACTTCTTAGTAGACTTAGCTGGTATATAAGTTAAATTATCATCAGATTTGTAGTCCCTAATCTGAAGTAGTCTTACATATCCATCCTGAGCTTCGTATTTGAATTCAGATTTCGGCGGTTGCGAGCCACCAATAAATGAAACTACTGAACCAAGTTCAACTACTGGCCAACTCACAGCATGGCCTCCAGTGCTTTTAAATCCGCCAGAATATCGTTTTCCAGCGCAACCAACTTATTTAGGATCACTTTCGGATCGTCATACTGCTGTTCGGCATACACTACTTGCTTGTAGCGGTTAATGGATAAGTCGTACTTATTAGCGGCTATTTCCGCTTTGCTTACCCAAAAGGCTTTTTGCGTACGATCGTTTTGCTCGGTATCGGCAATGGCTTTATCCCGCGTTTTATACCCGGCTACCAATGCTGGCAAGTCATTATCTTTTATTGGTGTGCGCTTATCGTCCAGGCTAAAGCCGTCGGCTTGTACATCGTAAAACCACACATGATCGGTACTGCCACCTTTGGTGAAAATTAAAATGGCGGTAGATACCCCGGCATAAGGTTTAAATACGCCGCTTGGCAGGGAGATAACCGCTTCTAACTGATTTTGTTCTACCAGCAACTGGCGCAGTTGCTGGTGGGCGTTGGATGAGCCAAACAGTACGCCGTCGGGCACGATGGTGGCGCTTTGGCCGCCAATTTTCAGCATGTTTTCAATAAGGGCGACGAATAACAGCTCAGTCTTTTTGGTTTTAACCTTACGTAAAATATCCGGGCAAACGTCTTCTTCGTCCAGGCTGCCTTTAAATGGCGGGTTGGCGAGAATAATGTCAAACCCCGCTTTAGCCTCACGCGGGAAACGCTCTTTAAAGCTTTGGCTTAGCGTGTCCTGATAATGAATATCCGGCTGTTTAATGCCATGCATTACCAGGTTCATGGCCGCAACACGTAGCATGGTGGCGTCAAAGTCAAAGCCGTGAAACATATCGCTATCGATATGGGCGCGCTGCTCTGGCGTGATTAAATCACCCGAGTACAGCGTATTTACCTGCTGCCTGCCATTGGCATCCAGCAGCGGCTTGCCCTGCTCGTCGAATAACGGCTCTTGCTCTACGCCGTCTTTCGAGGTGTATTTTTCCAGTAAATACTCGTAGCTGCTGACTAAAAAGCCGCCGGTGCCGGTGGACGGGTCACAAATGCGGCTGTTAATTCCAGGGTCGAGCATTTCAACCATAGCGCGGATAATATGCCGCGGCGTACGGAACTGGCCGTTAATACCAGCAGTGGTTAACTTGCTTAGCAGGTACTCGTATAAATCGCCCTTGGTGTCGCTGTTTTCCAGCGGTAAGTCGTTGACCATTTCAACGGCTTTCACCAGCAACGACTGCTTTTGGATCATCAGCTGGGCGTCTTTCATAAACTCAGCAAACAGCGAGCCTTCATTGCCGTCTTTTACCGACTGGGCCGAGCTTTCAGCGAAAAACGGAAACAGCTCATCTTTAACCAGTTTGTAGAGTTTATCTGCGCCTAAATGACGAAAATGCTGCCAGCGCAGGTGTTGCTGGTTGTCGTTAAAGCGGCGGTGAAACGCCTTGCCGCTTCGCGAAGCGAGCTTTTCATCTTTTTGCTCGTTCATATCCAGCATACGGGCATACATTAAAAAGGTAATTTGCTCGATAACCGTCAGCGGGTTGGTAATACCGCCGGTCCAGAATTCTTCCCACAGTTTGTCTATTTTGCTTTTTAGCTGGCCTGTAATCATTTGGTTTCCTGTACCACTTTATTCAGTTTTGAATTTTTAGTGTTGAATCTTTAGTGTTGAATGTTGAGCGCTTAGTGTTTAGTGCTAAAGGCTGAGTGTTTTTTCAATACGCGGTGTTTTACTGCCCAGCGGTACGTCGAACTGACGAATAAACTGCTGGATCACATCGGCCTGTTGCTGGCTGAACACCCCGTCCAGCCCCATGTCGTGAATGCTGGTAAAGGGCGCATCGTACAGTTGTTCAATGGCAATTGCACCGTAGCGAATTAAATGGTTTTTCAGCATGCCGATAAAACGCTGCTGTTTAGCATTCATATGGGTGTGGGTTTGCTGCACAAAGTCGGTAAAGGCGCGCTCTATCGCCTCTTTATCCATACCCACTATGGTGCGCAGTATTTTATCTAAGCTTACGGTCGACTCGGGGAAAAACTCTTTTAGCGTATTTAAATCGACATTCGGGTTTTGCGTATGCACTAACGCATTCAGCCTGGCTAAATCGGCTTCGCTTACCTGCTCACCGGCGCGGATTTTTTGCAATACCGCATCGGTGTCAAACAGCGGCGCTAAAGTTTTTTCTACTTCCTGGCGGTAAATCTGATAATCCACCGACACGATATTGGCGGCGCGTTCGGTTACCTTGTATTCGGCCGTATCTTCTTTTACATCCAGCACCAGCTCGTGTGTTGGCGTAACAATGGCTTTATCACGCAGATGAATAATGCCACGCAATGCTTTACGGCTTTGCTCCAGTGCATTAAAGCTAAGGTTTTGCCAATAGCTGTCTTGCTGAATTGCTGCAATGGCGCTGGCTTTAGCGCGCACTTCGTTTAAATGCATTTGCAGGCTGGTAATTTTACCCAGCAACGCCTGGCGGGCGATATCAATTTGACTGGGGTCGGTAAACAGCAGAATTTGCAGGTTGGCCATTTCGGTATCAAAGCGGTAGGCCTCGCTTTGCCCCATAATATTGCGCCACTGCATTAAGGGCGCAATGCTTTGCCAAAGTAGGTCTTTTGTTGCCGGGGCAAATTGGTTTAGCCGCTTTTCGTCTTTACAGGTTTCAACGTCTTGCCAGTTATCGCGCACGGCAATGGTATTCATATCCAGCGCGGCAATGTCGGCGTGAATAAGCTTAATCACTGCATCAAAGGTTGCCAGATCTGCCTTCTTAAGCGCGGTTTCAGCCAAGGTTAACCGCGCTTCAAACAGCTTTTGCATCAGCGATTTGCTTTGTTTTACGTCTTCCGGCTCTGGGTCGAGGTCGAAGTACTCGAAGTTTTCCCAGTGGTCGAAAATTAAAAAGTGCGTTTTATCGTTGCCCGGGCCATACAAATTAGGGCAAAGCCGAGTGCCGCGACCAATCATCTGCCAAAACTTTACTTTGGATTTTATTGGTTTAGCGAATACCAGGTTAACCACTTCGGGCACATCGATACCGGTATCGAGCATATCGACCGAAATAGCAATGCGCACAGACTTTTCATCGCTGGCTTTAAACTGATCGATAAGCTCTTCGGCACGCTCGTATTTAGAGTGAATCACCCGGCAAAAATCCGGATGTAACTGCGGGTACATTTCACCAAATAAAGTAGCCAACAGCTCGGCGTGTTTAATATTGCGTGCGAACACAATCGACTTGCCCGGCAGCTGGCCGTCAACATCACGCAGGCCTTTTTCCATTAAGTTACGCAAGATCACCCGGTTGGTATCTTTGTTTTTCACCGCTTCGTCTATTTGCGCGGCGTCAAAGTCCAGCTCGTTCGGATCGATACCCTGCTCTTCCAGCTGGGCAATTTGCTCATCGCTCAGGTTGTCTTTTTTAATGCCGTCGCGCATAAACTGGGTGGTAAAGCTGACAATTTTGTACGGCACCAGGTTACGGTCTTCTATCGCCTGCTCCAGCGGGTAATTGGCGGTAGGCAGTTTATAGTCACAACCAAACAGCTCGCAGGTAGAGCGAGATACCATTTCAACCGGGGTGGCGGTTAACCCCACTTCCAAGGCATCAAAATACTTAAAAATATCGCCGTAAATGTTGTAGATAGAGCGGTGCGATTCATCGGCCACAATCAGGTCAAAATAACCAACATCGTATTGCTGAAAAATACTCATCATGCCAGGGTAAGTGGCAATAAATACCCGTGCACTGGCAGCAGCGTCTTTTTTACTTTTACCCACTACGTACAACGGCTCTTTGGTGTGTTCGTTAAAGGCATTGGCAGCTTGCTTACGCAGCTCTTTACGATCACACAAAAACAGTACACGCTTGGCCCAACCGGCATCGAGCAGACGTTTGGCCAGCGCTATCGACACCCGGGTTTTACCGGTGCCGGTGGCTTGCACCACCAGGGCTTTGCGGTGCTTGTCGCTAAAGCGCTCACACACCCGGCTGATGCTTTCAATCTGATAAACACGCCCTGCCACCTTGGTGTCGATCGGGGTTTGATTGAGGTTTTTCTTTAAGCTGCGCTGCTTAATTAAGTATTGCAGGCTGTCTTTACTGTAATAGCCATATACCTTGCGACTGTTATAGCCCTGGGCATCGTCCAGCAGGCGGATATCGTAACCGTTGGTATAAAAGATCACCGGGCGGCGGCCATAGCGCTTTTCCAGCGCATTGGCATATAAAATGGCCTGTTGGCGGCCCTTTTCTACCGACTCACGGGTGCGCTTGGCTTCAATAACCGCCAATGGCAGTTCGTCATCATCAAACAGCACATAATCGGCGTAGCCTTTACCTGTTGCAGTGGGCTGGCCATCGACTTCAAACTCTTTGCGCACTTGCTCGGTAGAGCTATCATCTAATGACACATTCCAACCGGCTGCACGTAAATCCATATCAATAATGCGGGCGCGGGTTTGCGCCTCGTTGAAATTGATGCCCGACATGCTGGCAAAGCCAGCTTTGGCTTTGGCGACTGCGCCTTCATCGATGGCTTTTTTCAGGTTGGCCGCTTCTTGCTGGGATTTCAACTGGGCCGCTTCAGCGGCTTTAAGCTCATCCAGTGCCTGCTTTAACCGCGCTTCGTGCTCGGCCAGTTTGGCTTGCAGCTGCTTGTTCTCACGAGCGAACTGCGCATCGGTTTGCTCTGCCAGTTTAGTGCAATCAGGCGCGACAAATTCAGGCAGGTTTTTCGCATCACCACCACAGTACGCTACATAGAAGTAGCCACTAACAAAATAGCACTCCTGTAATATCCACACTGCTTCTTGCTGGCTGACTTTACCCTCGTGCGCCGCGCGGTTACCGCTTTTACGAATAGCATGCAGTTTGTCGATAATTTGGCTGGGAACTACAGAGGTAAAGCTGTCGGCATTAAGCTTGTCGACAATGCTGGCGTTGGGATACACCGGCAATTGTAGTTTGGCGTAAATCACACCGACAATTTTTTCCATCAGGCAGCGCATTTTTACCAGCGCACTTTGCGGGTCGCTACAGGCGTAATCCTGGGCAAAGGCCGCTAGCTGGTATAGCTCGGGTAGCGCTTCAAGATGTTTAAAACTCATTGCGTGCTTCATTCCAATTAATTCCTAATATCCCTGTATCGCAAATTTGGTGCCAGTTCGTTGCTGACTGCTATTTTTCGATTTCTATGCCTAAGCGGTTCATCCAATTAGTCAGCGTTTGATGATCTTTTAATCCTAACATTTGAGTAGCATGCTTTTTCACATTGCCGCTGGCTTTCAATGCCGCTTCGATATACTTTTTTTGAATATTATCAGTTATTTGATATAAATCGACTTTATCATGATATGCCAATGTAACATGCTCATCGACTGAGGTTTTTGCCACCGACAACATTACATCTGCCAACTCTGCTGCTCCAATTTCAGCTTTATCGGACCACAAAAAAGCGCGATTAAGTGTACTCCAAAGCTCACGGATGTTACCTGGCCAGGGTTGTTTAGAAATAAAATTAATTCCTTCTTCGGAAATTTTTTTACTTATATAGCCAGGTTGTTTTACACCTGCGTTATTAATTTGCTGCGTGAGTTGCTGCACAATAAGCGGCAAATCTGCAATTCTCTGTTTTAGAGACGGCAGCGTTATAATGCCAACAGCGAGGCGATAAAACAAATCTTCCCTGAAAGTGCCATCAGCCACCATCTGTTGCAGATTCTTATGAGTTGCGGCAACCACTCTTACATCAACAGTTTTGGTTTCAGTATCACCTAGTGGTGTTATTTCGCCTTGCTGCAATGCCCGTAGCAGCTTCACCTGAATATCAGGGCTTAGTTCACCAATCTCGTCGAGAAATAAAGTACCGCCATCAGCTTGTTCAAATAACCCGGGATAGTCCTGGTTGGCGCCGGTAAAGGCACCTTTTCTGTGACCAAATAAAATGGATTCAACCAATGTTGGTGCAAGTGCGCCACAGTTAACGGTTTTAAGGGGTTTGCTGGCTCTGAAGCTAGCTTTATGAATGGCTTTGGCCATCTCCTCCTTACCGGTACCTGTTTCACCTAAAATAAGGGCCGGAACTTCAGAGGCGGCTAACCGCTTTGCTCTGCTAACAACCGCTTGCATGTTATCTGAGACGCAGGTTATTGCAGAAAATGCCGCATCAAGCTTGGGTGCAGAAGTGGCTTTTGAGGCGATATGCCGTGCTGCGGATTTTGTATACTCCAGGCTGAAGTCTAACGGTATATCAACGTTTAGCGGTTCATTCTTAGGTGTAACCTGCATAAAGCGAACATTGGGTTTACCCTTACCAATTAGCACAGACAAGGTTGTCATAGCTGGTGTGCCGGAAGTTAGGTTAACTAACAGCGTTTCCGCTTCTTCAGATAGTTTTCCAATCCACTTCTCGGTTTCTTTGGCAATTGAGTGATAGTCAATTGGGCTGTCAATATGCGCCCGCTTTACCACAACATCTGCTTCTTGCCGACGAGCATGAGCCAGCTTCTTTTTAATAAACTGCTCGAAACGCCCCCACACCTCTTCACGGTGATTCGATAAGATCACGATTTTATCGAACTGAAAATCAGACTTCGCCGCAATAGCTGAAATAGCCGCATGCTGGTCCAACTCCATATTGTCGATGTCTTTAGTACCAAGCCAGGTTAACAAAGTGTTCAAAGCAGCGATCTCGTATCAAGTGAAATACTGTAAGCAATATTACCTGAAATAAACTTTTTTACACTGCTTGATTTGGATGAGTTTTAGACTGTCAGCTGATTTTACAGTCATATTCATTGAGTCAGAAAAAAGTCTTTTATTGAAAATGATGACTTGTGTCAGTTTTAAGGCAGAGGTCAAAAAAGCATAATTTTCTGGGGATGATTAATAGCGTTTGTCACGATTACGTCACGGATTTGTCACGGGGCACAAAAAAACCACTTAGCTTTCGCGTAAGTGGTTGATTTGATTGGCGCACCCGAGAGGATTCGAACCTCTGACCTCTGCCTCCGGAGGGCAGCGCTCTATCCAGCTGAGCTACGGGTGCATCCAGAGCGCGCATTATAGACAGCCTTGCGGCGTAAGTCTATTGTATCTGTGTTGCTTTTTTAGGCGAACAGACGCCCTGGCATTTCAATATGGGTGCAACTGCCTATAATCTGTACTTTGCTACTGCGGTCAGGACATGCCGGCTTATGAAAACCCCACTGCCCCCTCTGAATACCTGGCAACGCTTGCTGTTGATGCTACTGGCACTGGCCATGATTGCCGGTGTCGAGCTGTTACTGCGTAATGAACAGGCGCGGCTCAGTGCCCTGAGTCAACAACAACAATTGGCGGCAGCGGATCAGGTGCGAACCCGGCTGGAAAAAGAACTGAATATCCCGTTGTACCTAACGGCCAGTTTAGCCAGTTACCTCACGGCCAAGTCCGGACAGTTAGAAGCACAGGAGTTAGATATCCTGCTGGCGGGTCTGGTTAGGCAATCTTCTTATATCCGCAATATCGGTATCGCTCCCGGCAACCGCATTCAGCATGTCTATCCGCTGGCCGGCAATGAGCAGGCCATTAATCTGTATTACCCCGACTTACCGCTGCAATGGCCGGCGATCGCCAGTATGATTAGTAGCCGCCGGGCGCTATTGAGCGGCCCTTTGGATCTGGTACAGGGTGGCCGTGGCTTTATCTATCGCTATCCACTGTATCTGGAAGATGGTAGCTACTGGGGCATTATCAGCACAGTGATTGATTTGGCACCAGTTTGGCAGCTTTTGACCAACAGTGCCAAAGAGTTAGGCATAGAGGTTGCGCTACGCGGCCTGACGACAGAAGGCGAAGTAACACCAGCTTTCTTTGGCGAGCAGCAACTGTTTAACCCACGTAGTTTGCAGTTAAATGTGGCGATCCGCGGGGCTGAGTGGCAAATGGCGGTAAAAGAAGCCCCGGTTACCGGTAGTCGCCTGACGTTGCTGCGGCTTGGCTTATATACCACTGCGCTCTGTATTTTGTATCTGCTCAGCCGCTTGCTGGCCGCAGTATACCGTTTACGGCACAGCCGTGATGCGCTGACCGAGAGCGAGCAGCGGCTACGCAGCATTTATGACAATGTACTGGATGGCATTATCACTGTCGATCGCAGTGGCCGGATCCAAACCGCTAATAGCGCCTGCAGCCGGATCTTTGGCTACACAGCCGACGCCTTGCTGGGGCAGAAATGGACCTTTTTACTCGCCAATACCCAGCAAGTTGAACAGCAAATTGAACAACAGATGCAGCAGGCAAACCCGGAGCAGCAACAACTGGAATGCCAGGGTTTGCGGGCCGATGGCCAAAGCTTCGAGTTGCTGTTGTTTCATACCCCGATGCCACAAGCACACTATTATAAACTGCTGGTGCTGCGGGATATTACCGAGCGCAAACGCATCGAGCAGCTGCAGAATGACTTTGTTGCCACTGTCAGTCATGAGCTACGCACGCCACTGACTTCAATTAATGGCGCCCTCAGCCTGGCGGTAGGTGGCGCTTTGGGCCCGTTATCGACGCAGCAGCAAAAAATGCTGGAGATTGCGCAAAACAATTGCCGGCAATTGCATCAGTTAGTTAACGACTTGCTGGATTTTGAAAAACTCAGTAGCGGTAATATGCCGTTAAAAATACTGCCCTTTGACCTGTTACCGCTACTGCAGCAACTGAGCCAGCAGCTGGCAAGCAGTCAGCAGCGGCAATTCGAACTCACAGCCGATGCCAAGAGTTATCTGGTGCTGGGCGATGAAAACCGGGTACGCCAGGTATGCCTAAACCTGCTCTCCAACGCCCTGAAATTCGCTGAGCCGGATACACCTATAACCCTGCAACTGCTAACGCATACACAACAGGTGGAACTGCAGGTGGATGATATCGGCAAAGGGGTGCCAGCAGCCTTTGAACCGATGCTGTTTCAGCGCTTTGCCCAGGCCGACAGTGCCAGTAGCCGTGCCCAGAGCGGCACCGGCTTAGGGCTGGCAATTAGCAAGCAGCTGATCGACAAAATGCATGGCGACATTGGCTATCAACGCCTGGCCAACGGCAGCCGCTTTTTTATCCGTTTGCCGCTGGCAAACAGCTAAAACCGGCATTTTCGGGCTAAAAATTTGCACTGCCGGGGCTTTTGTCTTAATTTGTTGGCACTTGGTTGCAAACTGCCGTGCCAGCCGCGGTTTTTACGGCATACTGCAGCATTGTAACCCGCCGCCCTGCGGTACCGAAAACAATAACTAGCCGAACTATCCACGGAGATAAGAAATGCGTAAAACCCTGCTTGCTACTGCCATTGGTGCAGTGCTGTCGCTCAGCGCCTGCTCTGACAATACAGCCCCCACTCAACAAGCTAATCAGGCTGCCGCGCCAGCCGTTGCCGAGGTAACAGTGTCTAACCCTTTCTTCAAAAAAAGCACCTTACCTTTTGAAGCACCAAATTTCGCTGAAATTAAAGATGAGCACTTCCTGCCAGCCTTTGAAGAAGGTATGAAGCAGCATATGGCTGAAATTGAAGCCATTGCCAATAACCCGGAAGCCGCCACCTTTGAAAATACTTTTGTGGCGATGGAAAAAAGCGGTGAGCTATTAACCCGCGTATCACGGGTGTTCTATAACCTGACTGGTACCGACAGCAACGAAGAGCGCCGCAAAATTCAAAGCGAGCTGGCGCCGCGTATGGCGGCTCACTCAGATAATATCAACCTGAACCCAGCGTTATTCGCCCGTATCGAAAGCGTGTATAACGCCCGTAACGATCTGGGCCTGGATGCTGAATCCAAACGTCTGGTTGAAGTGTACTACGAGCGTTTCGTGCGTTCTGGTGCCAAGCTGAGCGAAGAGCAAAAAACCGCTATTCGCGCCCTGAACGAAGAACACTCTACCCTGACCAACAAGTTTGGCCAGAACCTGCTGGCGGAAACCCGCAACATCGCCGTGATCGTCGATACTGTTGAAGAGCTGGATGGTTTATCACAGGCACAAATTACTGCTGCGGCCAATGCAGCCAAAGAGCGCGGGCATGACGGTAAGTTTTTACTGAACATCACCAATACCACGCGCCAGCCAATTTTAACCTCGCTGAATAACCGCGAACTGCGCCAGCGCGTATGGGAAGCGTCAGCAAACCGCGCCCAGTCAGGTGAAAATGACAACACGGCTATCGTTGCCCGCTTAGCCCAGCTGCGTGCTGAGCGCGCCAAGTTGTTAGGTTATGACAACTGGGCAGCTTACACCCTGGAAACAAATATGGCACAAACCCCGCAAGCGGTTTATGACATGTTAGGTTCTATGGTACCGGCTGTGGTCGCCAATACCCAGCAAGAGCAAGCCGCGATTCAGGCGATGATCCGCGAAAAAGGCGGTGATTTTGAAGTGCAGCCGTGGGACTGGGAATACTACGCCGAGTTTGTGCGTCAGGCGAAATATGATCTGGACGAAAACGAAGTGAAAAAATACTTCGAATTTAACCGCGTATTAAAAGATGGTGCTTTCTACTACCTGAACCGTTTCTACGGTGTGCGCTTTGAGCCACGTCCGGATCTGCCGGTTTATCACCCGGATGTGGAAGTGTATGAGGTGTTTGACGCTGACGGCACCAGTATTGCCCTGTTCTATGCTGACTACTTTGCCCGCGAAGGCAAACGTGGCGGTGCCTGGATGAGTTCTTTCGTTGGTCAATCACACCTGACAGGTCAGAAGCCGGTTGTGGTCAACGTGATGAATATCCCGAAAGCACCAGCTGGTGAACCCACACTGATCAGCTATGACCACACTACCACCATTTTCCACGAACTGGGCCATGGTGTGCATGGTATCTTCTCTAACGTGAAGTACCCAACGCTGGCAATGACCGCCGTATCACGCGATTTCGTTGAATTCCCGTCAACCTTCGAAGAAGATTGGGCGCAACATCCGGAAATTCTGGCTAACTATGCCAAGCACTACCAGACTGGCGAAGCCATTCCGGCCGATCTGCTGGATAAAGTTATGCGGTCACGCAGCTTTAACCAGGGTTTCGATACACTGGAATATATCTCTGCGGCCCTGCTGGATATGGACTGGCATACGCTGAGCGCCGATGCCCCGCTGCAGGATCCAAAAGCCTTTGAAGCGGCCTCGCTGAAAAAGCATGGTGTGGATCTGAACGCAGTACCACCGCGCTATAAAACTAACTTCTTCTCACACTCTATGGGTGGCGGCTACTCAGCCGGTTACTATGCCTATATGTGGAGTGAGATCCTGGCCGCTGACGCCTTTGCCCATGTGCAGAAAAATGGCGGTCTGACCCGTGAGAACGGTGATCACTACCGCAAGAACATTCTGGCGGTGGGTAACTCACGGCCAACTATGGAGTCTTACAAAGCCTTCCGTGGTCAGGAACCTACTACTGATGCGCTGTTAATCCGTCGCGGCCTGAAAACCAAGATTGATTAATACTCTGCCTGAACCGCAGCACTGTGCTGCGGTTTAACAGCAATAAAAAAAGCCTCATGCGAGGCTTTTTTTATTGGCTTTAAGCTTAGCCGTTAATCTCCGGCCAGCTGCATCTGACTGACCAGCACTGAGCCGGTGTGCACGCCACCACGGCGATCCACGTCGTTACCTACCGCCACGATATTCATAAAAATATCCTTCAGGTTACCGGCAATGGTCACTTCGGCCACCGGGAACTGGATTTCACCATGTTCAACCCAGAAGCCACTGGCACCCCGCGAGTAATCTCCGGTCACGGTATTCACGCCCTGCCCCATCAGCTCGGTTACCAGCAGGCCTTTACCCATTTGCCGGCACAGGGCCAACAGATCCTCGTTACCATGTTGCACCAGCCAGTTGTGAATACCACCGGCATGGCCGGTACTGGCCATGCCCAGTTTGCGCGCCGAATAACTGGTGGTCAGATAGGTGGTCAATACGCCCTGCTCAATTACCGCCAGATCGCGGGTTTTTACCCCCTCGCTGTCAAAGGGGCTTGAGGCCAGCGCCTGGTTTAAATGTGGTTTTTCCAGAATCGTCAGACCCGGCGCCATAATTTGCTGGCCCACTTTGTCCAGTAAAAAACTGGACTTGCGGTAAATACTGCCGCCACTGATCGCCGATACCAGGTGACCAAACAACGAGCTGGCTATATCGGCGCGGAACAATACCGGTACTTTCTGGGTTGGGACTTTCCGCGGTTGCAGCCTGGCGACGGTTTCCCGTGCTGCTTCACGGCCCACCTGACGTGGGTCCAGCAAATCGGCATAACGACGGGCCACGGTATAGCTGTAGTCGCGCTGCATATCGTCGCCGGCTTCGCCAATTACCACACAACTAAAGCTGTGGCGGGAGCTGGGATAGCCCACCAGCTGGCCATGACTGTTACCATACACCTTCAGGCCCTGATGGGTTGAAAACGAGGCGCCTTCTGAGTTAGTGATCCGGCTATCTTCGGCAAAGGCCGCTTCTTCTGCCGCTGCACACAGCACTATGGCCTGTTCGGTGCTGATGCTATCCGGGTAATATAGATCCAGTTCCGGCGGGTTAAATTCCAGCCAGCTGGCTTCTGCCACGCCGGCATGCGGATCTTCAGAGGTATAGCGGGCAATATCAGCCGCCGCTTCTACAGTGCGTTTTAATGCCTGCGGGCTTAGATCCGCAGTAGAGGCCGAGCCTTTACGCTGCCCGAAATATAAACTGATGCCCAGGCCACCGTCCTGATTAAATTCAACGGTCTCCACCTCACCATGGCGGGTTTCGACACTCAGGCCCCGGGTGCGGCTCATTGAGGCTTCAGCACTGCTGGCACCCAGTTTTTTCGCATGCGCCAGCACCTGGCTAACGGCTTCTTTTACTTCGGCGATTTCTTGCTGAATAGCGGTTTGCTGCATCTTATTCGAACCTTCTCACGTTATCTGCCTAGCTTACCATAGTCCGCTGAGGGCTGCTGCCCATGTCTGCTGCTTTAGTGATATACTAGTTGTAGACAAGTGATATAGAAGCCACAGCATGACAGATACAGAATTTAAATACGGTGACAGCAAATGGCTGGAACAACCGGAGCATATCAGTAAAAGCCAGGTTAAGCGCGAGATGCACGCGCTGCAGGCCTTAGGCGCTGAGCTGGTGGCATTAAGCCCGGCGGCCCGCGCCAAGCTCCCGCTGGATGAAGAATTAAAAGACGCACTGGAGTTGGCCGATAAGCTGGCGAATAAACGCGAAGCCTTACGCCGGCATATGCAGTTTATTGGCCGTCTGATGCGTGAGCGTGAAGATGAACTGGAGCCGATTGAACAGGCACTGGCGATTATCCGCAACACCAACCAGGCAGCAACGCGGCAGTTTCATAAGGTCGAAACCTGGCGCGATCGTCTGCTGGCCGAAGCCGATGCTGTAACCGACTTTATTGCCGAATATCCGGATGTTGACGTACAGCAGCTGCGCCAGCTAATCCGCAATAGCAAAAAAGAGCAGGAAAAGCAGCAGCCGCCTAAGTCCTATCGCGAGTTGTTTCAACTGATTAAACCACTGATTATTCAGGACTAGCCTGATTTTCTGAGGGTACAGAAGCAATAAGGCCGCAATCGCGGCCTTATTGCTTGAACGCATTTTTAGCAGACTTTGGTTAACCAGCCGTGCGTATCGGCAGCCTTGCCCCACTGAATATCGTTCAGAGCCTGACGTAAACTGGCGGTGGTGGTACCGGCCACGCCACCACCCACGGCATACTCCTGGCCATTATGAATTAAGGTGCCGACCGGCGTTAATACTGCCGCCGTGCCGGATAATGCCGCTTCGGCGCCCGGCTTCACGGCACGCTCTAACAGCTCATCGACCGTCAGTTCGCGCTCAGAGACCTTCATACCCCGATCACGCGCCAGCGTCAGGATCGAATCGCGGGTGACGCCGTGCAGGAAACTGGCATCCAGCGCCTTGGTAATAATTTCGTTGCCATCGATCAGCAGGAAGTTGGCCGCACCGGTTTCCTGCACGTCGCCATTCGGGCAGAACAGCACCTGATCGGCCTGTACTGCAGCGCGCGCCTTCATAATCGGCTGCAGCGCACTGGCGTAGTTACCGCCACTCTTCACCATCCCCATATGGGGCGCGCAACGGGCATTGTCTTCCAGCAATAAGCGCAGTGGCTTAGCGCCACCGGCAAAGTAGTCGCCAACCGGCGATAACAGTACATACAGCAGCGAACTCAGGCTGGGCGCCGCTGCCTTGCCAATAGAGGCTTCGGTACCGATATGGGTTGGCCGGATATACATAGAGCCAGGTGGATTAGGTACGTCAGCGGCATAGCGTTTAACAATATCCAGGATCATCTGCCGCAGCATAGCAGCATCAACCTTTGGCAGCGCCAGCAGTTCACTGCTTTGCTGCAAGCGGGCGACGTTTTTGTCCATCCGGAAAATATGGATGCTGCCATCGCTATGGCGAAAGGCTTTCAAGCCTTCAAAACAGGTACTGGCATAATGCAGCACATGGGCACCGGGGTGCAGGCTGATACTGTTTACCGGCACCAGTGCCGGCTCACTCCACTGATTATTACTATATTCCGCTAACATCATTTCAGCGGTAAACACGGTTCCGAATGCTGCCATTTTGATTTCCTGCTGTAGAGTAACAGGCCGGTTGCGCACCAGCCCTTGATCTTATTGTAAGTTAACTTAGCGACGTTACTGGGTCCCACCCACCGTCATGGCATCCAGCTTCAGGGTAGGCTGCCCCACGCCTACCGGCACGCTCTGGCCTTGCTTGCCACAGACGCCAACACCGCTGTCGAGTTTCATATCATTACCGACCATCGACACCTGCTGCATTGCCTCAGGGCCATTGCCAATTAAGGTAGCCCCTTTGATCGGCGCCGTGATCTTGCCGTCTTCAATCAGATAGGCTTCAGAAGCCGAGAACACAAACTTACCGGAGGTAATATCGACCTGGCCGCCACCAAAGTTCGGCGCATAGATGCCTTTTTTAACACTGGCAATAATCTCTTCCGGCGCATAGTCACCGGCCAGCATATAGGTATTGGTCATCCGCGGCATCGGCAGATGCGCAAAGGACTCACGGCGGCCATTACCGGTAGGGGCTACCCCCATCAGCATCGCATTATGCTTATCCTGAATGTAACCTTTGAGTACCCCTTTTTCGATCAACACGTTGTAGGCGCTGGGGGTGCCCTCATCATCAATATTCAAGGAGCCGCGACGGCCACTCAGGGTGCCATCGTCGACGATAGTACAGTGTTTCGACGCCACCTGCTGACCGATCCGACCACTAAAGGTAGATGAGCCTTTGCGGTTAAAGTCGCCTTCCAACCCGTGTCCGACAGCTTCATGCAGTAATACGCCTGGCCAACCGGCTCCCAGCACCACCGGCATGGTACCGGCCGGCGCGTCGATAGCGGTCAGATTCACTTGCGCCATCCGCACCGCATCACGCGCATAGTGCTGCCAGCGTGGCTGACCATCAACATCGGCACTGAAGTACTGATAATCGGTGCGGGCGCCGCCACCGGCACTACCGCGCTCACGCCGGCCGTCTTGTACCAGTAACACTGAACAATTTAAGCGTACCAAAGGGCGGATATCGGTAGCGAAGGTGCCATCACTGGCCGCTACCAGCACTTCTTCGTACACGCCGGTTAAGCTGACCATTACTTGCTCTGCCCGGCTGTCCAGGCTGCGGATATAGGCTTCAATCTGATGCAACAGCGCAACCTTTTCCGTATTGCTCAGACTTTGTAATGGCTCACACGGCAGATAGATCTTGCTGTTACCACTTTTACTAAAGGCTTTTACACTGCCCTGCTGGCCCTGTGCCGCTATGCCACGGGCTGCGCCGGCGGCCTGCATCAGGGCATCGCGGTTAATGCTATCGGCGTAGGCAAAACCGGTTTTTTCACCGCTGATCGCCCGTACCCCAACGCCACGCTCAATATTAAAGGAGCCGTCTTTAACCAGGCCATCTTCCAGCACCCAGGATTCATGCACGCTGGACTGAAAATATAAATCGGCATAGTCGAGCTGATGCGCAAACAAAAAGCCCAGCGTCTGCTCCAGATCGCGGGCGCTTAGCTCAGAGGCTTGGATCAGGTTTTGTTCTACTGCATTCATGGTTTCAGCTCACTGTTAAAACGGTTATGAAGTTTTACCGGCATTTTCTGCGCCAGTTGCTGACAGTCGGTTAAATCGACCTCAACACTGATCGCACCGACATCGCTGCCGGCATCGGCCAACACCTGACCCCAGGGGTCGATAATCAGGCTATGGCCATAGGTTTCCCGGCCATTGGCATGCACGCCGGTTTGACCGGGAGCAATGACAAAACATTGGTTCTCAATGGCTCTGGCCCGCAGCAAGGTATGCCAGTGTGCAGCGCCGGTCGGCCGGGTAAAGGCCGAGGGTACCGCCAGCACATTCATTCCCAGCGCCGCCAGTTGCTGCGCCAGACCGGCAAAGCGCACATCATAGCATATCGTCATGCCGAGTTTCAGGCTGCCCTGCTGGCTTAAGGTGACTTTATTCCCCGGCATGGTGCCGGCGGATTCGCGATAACTGCCGGTACTGTCGGCAACCGCCACATCAAACAGATGTAATTTCTGATAGTCGGCCAGTAAGCGGCCATCCGGCCCGAATAACAGGCTACTGGCATAAAAGCGCTGCGGATCCGGACTAGCGGTAGGCATGCTACCGGCCAGCAGATACAGTTGATGCGCCTTGGCCAGTGCTGCAGCTTGCTGTTGCAAAAGCCCTTCACCCAGAGGGGCCTGAAACTGCCGCTGCAGCTGTTCGCCCCCACCAAATACCGCAAAGCACTCAGGCAGTACCACCAGATGTTGTTGCGCTTTAGGCAAGGTCGCGAGTAACGCGGCAACCTGAGCAAAATTGCTGGCAGGATCGGGCTGGCTGTTTAACTGCAGCGCGGATAAGCGCCAGCGGCTGTCGTTAGGCTCAGAGTAAGGGCTGGCGGCTATCATCTTGACGATTCTCAGGTTGGGCAATCCGCACCGGTACCGGAACTTCCGTACTATGGCGGTTGACTTCGGTCACCACCGGCTTGTCAAAGCTACCGGTCACGGTAAAGTTAATACGGGAGATCACTTCGGCCGACTGAAACACTTCATCCAGTGCCAGTGCCGCTAGTCCGGTGGCCGGATTGACCATCCAGGCAATAATCACCGGCAAACTGGAGGTGACTTTCGGCGAGAACGACACCTGATAATCTATCTGCCGCTTCACCAGATCGGCGTAGCCCTGCAGCTGCATATTGCCCGGCACACCATCGATCAGAAAATCGCTGGTCTGTGCCACCCCCTGATCCAGACTCAGGTTGCCGGTCATCCGGTTGTAGAAAAACCCTTTGGCAAACACATCGCGAAAATCCAGCCGCAGTTTGCGCAGTAGCGAGTTTAAGCTGAAAATTGAGAATAAGCGGGCCCCCTGATCACTGACCTCGGTCAGCGAACCTTCGCCGAGGGCAAATTTCACCTGTCCCTGTAAACTTTTTAACCGGAACTGCTGTGGTGCGCCCTGCCAGCCAAGCTGAAACTCCAGCTCACTGCGGCTGCCGCTGATGGCAGTAGTCAGCTCATACTCGGTGAGTAAGGCGCCAAGATTCGGGCTGCTGAAATTACCGCTAAACTGACTGCGTCCCAGGTCCGCATCGGGTTGCCAGTCGCCCTGTAACACAAAGCGATTGCCTTTATAATCTGAGATCAATTCGGTTAACTGCCAGTTTTGGCCAGTACCAGCGGCCTGAAGCGCCACCTTACCAAAACGATAAGGCCCGACCGAGCAGTCATTACAACTTAGCCGCAGCGGGACCATCTCCGTCAACCAGGACTGGGCAGCCAGCTCGGCTTCGGGCTCGGCCATAGCCACCGCAGTTTCCTGTGTTGTCGCAGCTTTATCCGCTAAAGGTAAATGCAGGTAGTCGAGCTGTACCTGGATGCCGTCTGTCTGCCAGGCATGAGAAAATTGCCAGCGGCTGGCCAGTTCAGCCCCATTTAACTGCAACTGCCAACCTTTGCTGTCGTTGGTTAACTCAAATACTGTATTAGTCAGCGCCAGTTGCTGTGGTAATTGCACTGTTTCAATCCGCCCCCGCACCCGCTGCAATGGCGGCAGTAGCGAGGACTCGCTGCGGCTGCTTAGCATAGGTTGCAACAATTCAAACCAGGGCACCAATTCTGCCTGTGCCAGTTTGACTTCAATACTAAAGTCCGGCTGACTTAAATTGGCTGTACTATCCCCTAAGACAAGCTGCGCCCGTTCGAAGCGACCGGTCTGATGGCTAAGTTGCGCCTGAAAATCCAATAACTGCGGGTAATTGAGCGCCAGATAACTTTGTTCAGCATTACCATTGGCCAGTAGATAGAGTTTACCAGCCTGCCCCAATGGCTTCTGATAGGGTACCGGCAAGGCTAAGGCCATCAGACCAAGATCGGCCTCCAGTGAGGCCTGATAACTGAATCCCTGCTCAGGCAATACCAAGGCCAGTTGCAACTGCCAATCGGCAGCCCCACGCAACAGTTCGCTTTGCTCTAATGCTAACAGGGTATTTAAGCTTGCCGCCGGCGCCTGACCTTGCCAGTTCATCGCCAGCTGATAGCCATCGGCTGCCATAGCTCCGTTAAAACTGGCCTGCACCGGTAGGCCCAGATAATCAAATGTCAGCCCTTCTCCCCGTAACTGTTCATTACGAAAATGTACCCGGCCATTGAGCGCATTTAACTGCATGGCAGGCGCTTGTATATTCGCCTGCACCGCTTGTAACTCGGCGACGCCACTGGCCACCACGCTTGGTTCCGTCAGGCTGATTTCCAACAAGAGTTCACCACGCACCGGGCCGGCTAACCCTAAATGCTGCAGGGTCTTACCAAGGCTGTCATGCAACGACGACTCCAGCATTAATTCGGTTAAAGCGCTGCTATCCAGTTCCGTATCAAGCCGGATATCGAGTTGTTCAGCATGCCGTAGATCCGGGATATGCGCCGTTACCGGGTCGGTAAGCGGTAATAAGCCGAGATAACCTTGCTGGCCCTCGATTAGCATAGCGGCATTATCGAACCAGAGTTCAGCCTGCAGTTCGGTTAGCGCCGGCCAGTCGGCCGCAAAACGGAGGGTACTGTCGCTAATACCGGCATAAACCTGGAAATGACCATCAGCGGCACTAAACGGATAGTCGGCAAAGGCGCCGTGCCAGAGCACTGTGGCCTGCTGCACCTGCCCAGCCTCAATAGCACTGCTTAGATAATCGCGGGTGCGCGCCGGCATATAGCGCTGCGGATAGTATTGCTGAGCCTTAGCCGCATCCAGACCCGTTAATTGTGCCAGCAGTGACAGCTCTGGTTGCTCGGCCAGCAGCAAGCTGGCCTGGGCAGCAAATTGGAAATCTGCCATCTGCAGCTGCAGCATAGGGACCTGTATGCGCCAGCCTGAGGTGGTCTGCCGGGCCAGCAATTGCAGCTGTAATTGGTCGTAGTCCCAATTGTCATTAAACAAACCGTCCCAGCTCAATTGCTGTTGCTCACCGCTAATCCCGATCCAGATTTGTTCTGCGGTCGCTGCCAGCCGGACATCTAACGCCTGCACCCCGGGAATATCGGCCACAGCGCGGCTACTCAGCTGTTCAATCAGGCCTGTCAGTTGCCATTGTTCGCGGTTAAAGCGGCTTTGCAATTTACGCAAGTAGCCCGTTGGCTGATGCGCCAGGATGGCCTGTAATAGCTGATGGTCCTCTGCCAATAACTGGGCAAGAGGTTCCAGTGCCGCTAACGGAAAATCTTGCAGCGTAGCCAGATAGTCCGCACCATCACGGCTTAGCTGCAGTTGTAAGCCAGGCCAGCTGTCATCCAGATCTGCCAGAGTCAGTGCCGTTGATAACAATTGCCAGCCACCATCGACGGGTGTCCAGAGCAACTGCCCGGGTCCCAGCCTGACACTATGTTGCTGACCGGCTCTCTGCCAATGCAGACTGTTATCTGCTAATTCCAGTTGCAGTCGGCTAAACTGGCCAGCACTGATATCAGCCCAGGCCCTAAAGTTAACAGTCGCTTTTTGTAGGCGGCTACTATGCGGAATATATTGAGCAAACCAGGGCAGCACATCCAGATCAGCGCTTTCGAGGTAAAGCTGGCCTTGCGCCTGCTGCAGATCTGCCCCCTGGAAGTCGAGGATAAAGTTGATGGTATTCGACGTGACCCCTACTATCGCGAGTTCACCGCGGCCCTGATGCCGATCACCAGCATTACGCCAGTCCAGATGCCGGATTTGCAGGATCTGCGCGGGATGTTCACTACTTACCAGCACCAATTCGCTGTCAGATAATGAGAATGCCTTGAGCTGCCTGAAAAATAGCTGCTCCAACGCCGGCAATGTCAGGTCAGGCCCGGAGCCGGCATTAGGTAACGCAAACAGCTTATCAGCATCCAGCTCATAGCGAGCACCTTTTAGTTCAAAACTCTCAGCTTTTAGGGTACGACTGAGTAACGTCTGCCAAAAATCGAGCTGTATCGAAGTTTGCTTGATACTGAGCGGGCGAGCCTCCGAAGCCTGGATACTAAGATTTTGCAACAACAGCGCGGGGCCTGTCCTTTGCCAACCGGCCGACAGCTGGCCGATCGAAACCTTAGCACCCAGTTGCTGGCTGAGTACCTGTTCGAACTGTTGTTTGTAGCTGTCGGCATAGGGTAGTGCCAGACGCAACACCGATACCACTGTTGCCAGTAATACCAGGCAGAGCGCCAGTACCACCCACAGCTTATGCAAACAGTAAAAGCACAGCGGTTTAATTTGCACTACATCATTACCACGTCGAACTGCTCCTGGGTGTACATAGGTTCAGTTTGAATACTAATTTGTTTACCAATAAATACCTGTAACTCTGCCAGACTGTGAAACTCGTCGGTAGTCAGCGCATCTCTGACAATCGGCGACACATAGACCACAAATTTATCTGCTGAGTAGGCCCGGTTAACCCGTACAATTTCGCGTAGAATTTCAAAACAGACGGTTTCTACGGTTTTTAACGAACCACGGCCCTTACATACTGGACACTCAGAACAGAGGATATGTTCCAGACTTTCGCGGGTTCTTTTGCGAGTCATTTCCACCAGCCCCAATGCAGAGAAACCATGAATATTGGTTTTCGCTCTGTCCCTGGCGAGTGCCAGCTCCAGGCTGTGAAATACCCGGCGCTTATGTTCCTCGTTCTGCATATCGATAAAATCGATAATAATAATACCGCCGAGGTTGCGCAGCCTTAGTTGCCGCGCGATGGCCTGAGTAGCCTCGGTATTGGTATTGAAGATAGTCTCGTCCAGATTACGGTGGCCGACAAAGGCTCCGGTATTAACGTCGATGGTGGTCATTGCCTCAGTCTGATCAATCATCAGATAGCCACCACTTTTCAGCGGCACCTTACGCTCCAGTGCGCGCTGAATTTCATTTTCGACATCAAACAAATCAAAAATCGGCCGCTCTCCGGGATAATATTCCAGCAGCGGGATAATTTGCGGCATAAACTCTTCGCAAAAGGCCGTCAATTGCTGAAAGGTAAGTTTTGAATCAACCCGTACCCGCTCCAGCTCAGTACCAACGAAGTCGCGCAGAATACGATAGCTCAGGCTAAGGTCTTCATAAACAACGCCTTCTTTGCGGGTGTTTTTCTTGCGCTTTAATACTTTGCTCCAGAGCTTTTTCAGGAATTTGGCATCCTGGATCAGTTCGTCTTCAGCGGCCCCTTCCGCAGCCGTACGCACGATAAAGCCGCCGCTGTCATCAACACACTTGCCAACGATCTCTTTCAGGCGCTGCCGTTCCGACTCAGACTCCAGTCGCTGTGATACGCCGACATGGGCACTGTCGGGCATAAATACCAGATGACGTGACGGCAAGGTAATGTCGGTGGTTAGGCGTGCGCCCTTGGTCCCCAGCGGATCCTTCACCACCTGTACCAGCAAATACTGTCCTTCCCGCACCAGTACCCGGATATCCTTACTGACCGCCGGCTTGGCATCCAGTTCGCCCACTTCATTGTGCTGTACAATATCGGAGGCATGCAGGAAGGCCGCTTTATCCAGCCCAATATCGACAAAGGCAGCCTGCATTCCAGGTAATACCCGGCTGACTTTACCGACATAAATATTGCCTACTAAGCCACGCCGGGCTTGCCGCTCGATATGCAGCTCCTGCAGTACCCCGTTCTCAATTAACGCAACCCGTGTTTCAGTTGGGGTAACGTTAATTAATAACTCTGCACTCATGCTGACCTCCGCAATTGTTGTATCAGGCGCTCGGTTTCACAAAGTGGCAATCCGACTACGCCGGTGTAACTGCCATGGATTTTCTCGACAAAGCGCGCGGCCAGTCCCTGAATACCATAACCACCGGCTTTATCTGCCGGTTCACCGCTCTGCCAGTAAGCGTCCAGCTCAGTATCGCTGAGCGGCCTTAACCAGACTTCGGTACTACTCAGTGCCTGTAATTGTTGCCCGGCACTGACAATGGCCACAGCGGTAAGTACCTGATGGCTACGGCCACTCAGTTGCCGCAGCATCTGCATAAAGTGGGCTTTAGATTCAGGCTTACCCAGAATTTGCTTATCTAAGATCACGCTGGTATCAGCACCCAATACCGGTAACTGCCAGTTCAGTTTATTGGCACCCGCCTGGGCCTTTTGCAATGCCAGCCGGCTGACGTAGCTCGCTGGCTCTTCGCCGGCTAACACTGATTCGTCAATCTCAGCACTGACCAGAGTGAAGTTGACAGGCAGTTGCGCCAACAATTCGCGGCGTCTGGGTGAAGCAGAGGCAAGAGCAATATCGGGATACATTATTGGATCTTCAGTTGACGACGGTAGCGACGTAACAGCCAGAATAACCAGGGCCAAGCCAACATACCGGTAAGCACAGGCCACAGATAACCGGGCCGGAAATTTACCCCGGTCAGGAAATGACTTAACCAGAATAACAGTAATTGATATAGCGCCAGAAACATCGCGACCAACAGTGCTTGCTGTAGCATTGAAAAGTTACGGATTTTCAGGTAATTGGCCGCGACGATAAAGCTGACAACCGAAAACGCCAGCGCATTAACGCCGAGTACGGTGCCGACCAGAATGTCTGTTAAAAAACCGACCACAAAGGCTGTACCAATACTTACCTTCCGGGGTAACGCCAGGGTCCAATAGATGATCACTAATAACGCCCAATCCGGGCGGAATAAGGTCATTTGATAAGGCAGCGGAATAATGGTCAGCAACAGCGCAGCCAGTAAACTCAAATAGATATATCCTAAACCTTGTGCCGGACGCATCAGGGTTGCTCCTCCGCTTGTCGCACTGCCTCAACCTGAGATCCCGGAGTCAGAATCAACACGTGCTTAATCCGATCCAACTTGGCGTAAGGCCGCGCCTGCACACTGATAAATGGTTGACTATCATCACGACTAACACTGACCACTTCGGCAACCGGATAACCTTCCGGGAAACGGCCATCCAGGCCCGAGGTTAGTAAACGATCACCTTCGCGGATATCGGTACTTAGCGGTAAATGAATCAACCGCAGCTGATCCCACTGCCCGATACCCTCAGCAATAGTGCGGATCCCGGTGCGCTCTGCTCGTAGCGAGATAGCATGAGTGTTATCCGAAATCAGGATGGCGCGGCTGCTGGTTGGGGTAACGCTGATAATCTGCCCGACTACGCCTTTATCATCAATCAGCGGATAGTGGACGGCAACACCGTCATTACTGCCCTTATTCAGTACCACCTGGTGCGAAAACGGATGACTGTAAACGGCCAGCACCTCAGCAATCAAACGCTGGCCTTCCACCACTGGCGCCGAACCAAGTAACGCCCGTAGCTTATTATTTTCCAGCTGCAGAAAATTCAATAACTGCAGCTGAGCGTCCAGTTGCAACAACCGCGCTTTTAATGCGGCATTTTCCTGCAGTAATTGTTGCTGTGACATCAGTTGCTCTGAGGCACTGGTGATCACACTTTCCGGTAAACTGGCGGCGTAAAAAAGTGGGCTGACCGCTGAGGTCAGATAACTGCGAACTTGGGTGGCACTATCCGTGTAACGGTCAACAAACATCAGCCCGATACTGCAGGCTACCGCTAAAACTAAACGCAGCCCGAGTGCCGGGCCGCGTGCAAAAAAGTCATTCATGTAAGTCTCAGAAAGTGAGAAACCTCTTTACTCGTAGCTGAACACATCACCACCGTGCATGTCGATCATTTCCAGTGCCTTACCACCACCGCGAGCCACACAGGTTAAAGGATCATCAGCAACCACCACCGGAATGCCAGTTTCTTCCATTAACAAGCGGTCTAAATCACGTAGCAGTGCACCACCACCGGTTAATACCATACCACGCTCAGAAATATCTGATGCCAGCTCAGGCGGTGATTGCTCCAGCGCCACCATAACTGCACTGACGATACCCGCCAGCGGTTCTTGCAACGCTTCCAGGATCTCGTTGCTGGTCATCGTAAAGCTGCGTGGCACCCCTTCCGCCAGGTTACGGCCACGAACTTCAATCTCCAACACATCATCACTTGGGTAGGCAGAGCCAATTTCTGTTTTAATGCGCTCAGCAGTGGCTTCACCGATCAAGATGCCGTAGTTGCGACGGATATAGTTAACAATAGCATCATCAAACTTATCGCCACCAATCCGCACTGAAGATGAATACACCACACCGTTTAACGAGATAATGGCAACCTCAGTAGTACCACCACCGATATCCACCACCATAGAGCCTGTTGCTTCCGACACTGGCAAGCCGACACCGATAGCGGCAGCCATTGGTTCATCAATCAGATACACCTCACGGGCACCAGCCCCCTGGGCTGATTCACGAATGGCCCGGCGTTCAACCTGAGTGGAGCCACAAGGTACACAGACTAGTACCCGCGGGCTTGGCCGTAGGAAACTGTTGCTGTGCGCCTGACGGATAAAATGTTGTAACATTTTTTCGGTAACGTAGAAGTCAGCGATAACACCGTCTTTCATCGGCCGGATCGCTTTGATATTGCCAGGAGTACGCCCCAGCATCCGCTTAGCAGCATGGCCAACGGCAGCGACACTTTTTGGACCACCCGCTCTTTCCTGACGGATCGCAACAACAGAAGGTTCGTTCAGTACGATACCCTGATCTTTAACGTAAATCAGTGTATTAGCAGTACCAAGGTCAATGGACAGATCGTTGGAAAATATACCGCGCAATTTATTAAACATGGGGAAGGTGGATCCTTTTAACGACATCCCGCTGCAACGACCTGGGCGCTTGCAGTAGGAAAAATTTTATACGAAATTATGGCTATTCTAAGTAAGTCTCCGCCAAGAAAATAGCTTTTTGTCAGTTTTTTACCAAATAAAAACCGCATCAGTCATAAAGTGACAATTGGCACCGCACAGGTCGCCAGTGTTCCGCTTTTTTCACGCACAGCTGTTACAGATCGTTATAATAATGCCGGGTTTTCATCTGAGCGATTTTCCATGGCGTCCTTACCAACAGCGACTTATCACTGGCAGCGCCTGCCCATTGCAATGGATCAGGATGCCCCCCAGCTGTGGATCTGCACCTTACAGGCTCCCGTTGTTGAGGTTGCTGGTAATAAATGGCTGAAACTACACTCAGCATTACAACAACGCAAACCCGGACAAGGCCTGCTCAGCTTCGGTGGCGCCTTCTCCAACCACCTCGTCGCCCTGGCAGCTGCCGGCCAGCACTACCACTTTCCTACTATAGGACTGGTCAGAACCGAGCAACTCGACACGCATAATCCAACTTTAAGGCGCTGTCGGGAACTCGGCATGCAGCTGATTGCCCTCGACCGGATAAGCTATAGACAACAGCAACAACCAGAGTTCCTTGCCCGGCTAAAAATAACCTATCCGGACTATTTGATTCTGCCAGAAGGTGGCAGTGACCTTGCCGGGGCGGAAGGTGTGGCGCAGTTACCGCTATTACAAACCCCCGACGGCGATGCCGATCTGTTGTGCTGTGCTACCGCCAGTGGCGGCACCCTGGCAGGTTTAATCCAGCGCTACCCCGAAGTACGCTGCTTGGGTTTGCCAGTGGTCAAAGACACATCTTTAGCAGATCGTATTAAGCAGTGTTTACCGCCGACATCGTCTTATCAGAATTGGCAACTGGCCGAGGCAAATTCGGCCTATGGCAAGGTTAACGCTGAGTTAGTAGCGTTCTGTTGTCAGCTAAAACTACACTATCAGCTTACTACTGAACCTATCTATACCGGTAAGGCACTACAGCTATTAAGCCAACTGCTGCAAACGGGTTCTTTAAGCGGCGTAAAGCGTATTGCCTTTTTCCATACCGGCGGCTTGCAGGGTTTGCACGGACTTTACTACCGGCGCTTACTCACTGAAGCGCAGTACCGGTTGTTGTTAACCTGATCGCAATAGGTCCCTTCATGCCCTCGCAGAGCGCGGGGCGTTCAGCCGGCGCCAAGCCAAACTGTTGGCTTGTCGAATTTCCGGCTTCACTGTACTACTCTGCGCATGGTATCGCCCTTCATAAATACTCCGATATAGCATGGCGACAAAACTGCCGGGAGCAGTTTTGGACTGCCGCAGGCAGGCCCGAAGGGCGAAACACAGGGATGTGTTTCGCAATGCCACCGCTGTGGCTGGCATGGGAGAGCAGTACCCCCGCGTAGCGGATAAAGCAAAAAGCCCACTCGACTGAGTGGGCTCTTTGGCTTTATGAGGTGCCTGGCGGTGTACTACTCTCGCATGGCGAATGCCACACTACCATCGTCGCAGCTGCGTTTCACTTCTGAGTTCGGAATGGAGTCAGGTGGTTCCACAGCGCTATTGCCACCAGGCAATAACTGGTTTGTCTGTTCTTTAACTTAGCAAGCTGATTGTATGCACACTGTATTCTTTCTTTAAAACATCTTGGGCGTTGTATGGTTAAGCCTCTCGGGCAATTAGTATGAGTTAGCTCAACGCCTCGCAGCGCTTCCACACCTCACCTATCAACGTTGTGGTCTCCAACGACCCTTTAGTACCCTCAGGGGGTAAGGGATAACTCATCTTGTGGCCGGCTTCCCGCTTAGATGCTTTCAGCGGTTATCCGTTCCGAACATAGCTACCGGGCAGTGCCATTGGCATGACAACCCGAACACCAGCGGTTCGTTCACTCCGGTCCTCTCGTACTAGGAGCAACTCCACTCAATTATCCAACGCCCACGGCAGATAGGGACCGAACTGTCTCACGACGTTCTAAACCCAGCTCGCGTACCACTTTAAATGGCGAACAGCCATACCCTTGGGACCGACTTCAGCCCCAGGATGTGATGAGCCGACATCGAGGTGCCAAACACCGCCGTCGATATGAACTCTTGGGCGGTATCAGCCTGTTATCCCCGGAGTACCTTTTATCCGTTGAGCGATGGCCCTTCCATACAGAACCACCGGATCACTATGACCTACTTTCGTACCTGCTCGACGTGTCTGTCTCGCAGTTAAGCTGGCTTCTACCATTACACTAACCGTACGATGTCCGACCGTACTTAGCCAACCTTCGTGCTCCTCCGTTACGCTTTAGGAGGAGACCGCCCCAGTCAAACTACCCACCAGACACTGTCCGCAATCCCGGTTCAGGGACCTACGTTAGAACATCAAACATACAAGGGTGGTATTTCAAGGACGGCTCCACCAGGACTAGCGTCCCAGCTTCAAAGCCTCCCACCTATCCTACACATGTAGGGTCAATGTTCAGTGCCAAGCTATAGTAAAGGTTCACGGGGTCTTTCCGTCTAGCCGCGGGTATACGGCATCTTCACCGCAATTTCAATTTCACTGAGTCTCGGCTGGAGACAGCCTGGCCATCATTACACCATTCGTGCAGGTCGGAACTTACCCGACAAGGAATTTCGCTACCTTAGGACCGTTATAGTTACGGCCGCCGTTTACCGGGGCTTCGATCAAGAGCTTCGCTTGCGCTAACCCCATCAATTAACCTTCCGGCACCGGGCAGGTGTCACACCCTATACGTCCACTTACGTGTTTGCAGAGTGCTGTGTTTTTAATAAACAGTTGCAGCCAGCTGGTCACTGCGACTCTCATATGCTTACAGCGCAAGGCCTTCACACACAAGAGCGTACCTTCTCCCGAAGTTACGGTACTATTTTGCCTAGTTCCTTCAGCCGAGTTCTCTCAAGCGCCTTGGTATGCTCTACCTGACCACCTGTGTCGGTTTAGGGTACGGTCACCAATACCTGAAGCTTAGAGGCTTTTCCTGGAAGCAGAGCGTCAGCAACTTCGTCACCGTAGTGACTCGTCTCGTGTCTCAGTCTTAGAGAAGCGGATTTACCTACCTCTCCAACCTACGCACTTTCACGCGGACTACCAACGCCGCGCTTGCCTAGCTTTCTCCGTCCCCCCATCGCAGTATTGGCCGGTACGGGAATATTAACCCGTTTCCCATCGACTACGCCTTTCAGCCTCGCCTTAGGGGCCGACTCACCCTACCCTGATTAGCATGGGATAGGAACCCTTGGTCTTTCGGCGGGGAAGTTTTTCACTCCCCTTATCGTTACTCATGTCAGCATTCGCACTTCTGATACCTCCAGCATGCCTCCCGGCACACCTTCGCAGGCTTACAGAACGCTCCTCTACCACTCATGCAATGCATGAATCCGCAGCTTCGGTGGATGATTTTAGCCCCGTTACATCTTCCGCGCAGGCCGACTCGACTAGTGAGCTATTACGCTTTCTTTAAAGGGTGGCTGCTTCTAAGCCAACCTCCTAGCTGTCTATGCCTTCCCACATCGTTTTCCACTTAATCATCACTTTGGGACCTTAGCTGGCGGTCTGGGTTGTTTCCCTTTTCACGACGGACGTTAGCACCCGCCGTGTGTCTCCCGAGTAGTACTCACCGGTATTCGGAGTTTGCATGGGGTTGGTAAGTCGGGATGACCCCCTAGCCCAAACAGTGCTCTACCCCCGGTGGTATTCGCTCGAGGCGCTACCTAAATAGCTTTCGAGGAGAACCAGATATCTCCGAGCTTGATTAGCCTTTCACTCCAAGCCACAAGTCATCCCCTACTTTTTCAACAGTAGTGGGTTCGGTCCTCCAATTAGTGTTACCCAATCTTCAACCTGCTCATGGCTAGATCGCCCGGTTTCGGGTCTACACCCTGCAACTAGTTCGCCCAGTTAAGACTCGGTTTCCCTACGGCTCCCCTATTCGGTTAACCTCGCTACAGAATGTAAGTCGCTGACCCATTATACAAAAGGTACGCAGTCACCCAACAAAGTGGGCTCCCACTGCTTGTACGTACACGGTTTCAGGTTCTATTTCACTCCTCTTACAGAGGTTCTTTTCGCCTTTCCCTCACGGTACTGGTTCACTATCGGTCAGTCAGGAGTATTTAGCCTTGGAGGATGGTCCCCCCATCTTCAAACAGGATACCACGTGTCCCGTCCTACTCGTTTTCACTATAAAGGTGTTGTCGTGTACGGGGCTATCACCCTGTATCGCTCAGCTTTCCAGATGATTCCACTAACACCAATCTAGCTTAAGGGCTAGTCCGCGTTCGCTCGCCGCTACTAACGGAATCTCGGTTGATTTCTTTTCCTCGGGGTACTTAGATGTTTCAGTTCTCCCGGTTTGCCTCCTTAACCTATGTATTCAGTTAAGGATAGTGAGTAAACTCACTGGGTTTCCCCATTCGGATATCTACGGTTCAGCGCCTCTTACCGGCTCCCCATAGCTTTTCGCAGGTTAGTACGTCCTTCATCGCCTCTGACTGCCAAGGCATCCACCGTGTACGCTTAGTCACTTAACCATACAACCCCAAAATGTC
>NZ_AHTH01000036.1 GCF_000245735.1 Alishewanella jeotgali KCTC 22429 | reverse complement strand
TATTCTGTTTATTATTTGTTATCAACTTTGCAGGTTTCTGGTGGGGATTTCAAGACAAGATTTATTCTGATGTTAATTTGCTTCATTAGGCACACTATTAACGGAGTTTAGGCCGCTCCTCACCTAGTTTTACCCCACTTTGCCATATCGGCTTACTTTCTCTAAGTTATGTACCATACAGAACAACTGCCATTGGCCTTGCACCTTGGTTTTTCCGCGCAAGCTAAAGCGGTTAAGCCCTTTATTGGTGCCAATATTGCCAAACACCGGCTCTACAACTGACATCCGATGGCTGTATATCTGTTTGCCGATATCACTATCGACTCGTTGTTTCATCCAATCGGTGTAATTGGGCGGCGCATTGGCTTTGAGTAAAAATGACACCTGCCGTCCACTGCCTTTTCTATCATTCGCTGATTCTGGGTTTACCATGCATTGCTCTTTTAAATCACAACTGCGGCACTGTAATAACTTACCCGTAAACAAGGCCCGTTGTTGGCCATCTGGTTCTATCCTGATACCCCGGCTCGACAATATCAATCCAGCTGGGCAAATACATTTCATCGCAATTGGATCAAATTCAAATTCACTTGCTGGGATGACTGCCTTTTGGCCTGCCGCGTCTTGCTGATGCCGCTTGCCATACTTTTGTTTTTGTTCGCTAAATTTGGGATCTCGTTTTCTAAACTGGTTGTCTGGGATGTAGCCATTGATATGCTGTTGATACAAGTAACTGTTATTCGCTTCATTCGCAAAGCCCGTGTCTGCCGTCACGATGGTTTTACCGTCGAAGATCTTTTCGCTGATCCCCATACTTTTATAGCGCTGCTTTATTTTCTCAAGCACAGGCACTAACGTATGATGCTCTTGCCCTTCACCAAAGGCTTGTGCGTCCACGATGATTTGATGTTTTTTATCCACCGCCGCCACGCCGTTATAGCCCTGAATAGTGCCTTTACTGGTGGTCATTTTGGCGGATTCATTATCAGTAATGTTACTTTTGACTTCCTTGGGTCTTTTGCCCTGGCCCATCCGTGGACTGGCGGTCTTTAAAAAATCAGTGATTTTGTCATGCGCTTTATTGAGCGTGTCGATGCTTTGTTGATGTCGCGCTTTACGCACTTCATCTGCATTGGCTTGTTCATCGAGCTTCTTATGTTGCTCCAAGTGGTAGCAAATTTGCCGTTTGAGTTTATCTCGTTTGGCTGTGAGTTCTTTCAAAGTACCAGACCATTCTTTGGCGGCGTTGGACGGCATTTTGCAACCGTCGATGGCAAACAGCTCGTTGCCCAGCAAACCCTGCTGATGGCAAACCAACAACACCTGCTCAAACAGCTGCGCAATTTGCACCGACGAGCCGCTGACAAACGCCGCTATCGTCGTAAAGTGCGGCACTGTATCGCACGACAGTGCTTTAAAAATGATATTGGTTTCGCAGCACCACTGTATTTCACGGCTAGAGGTGATGCCTTTGGAGTAAGCAAACAGGATGATTTTCAAAAGCACCGCAGGGTCATATGCCGGCCGTCCATTATCATTGTTGTTGTATTTACAGTGAAATATCGACAGGTCGAGCTTGTGATCAATTAGATAATGAATTGCATGTTCAAAGGTGCCTGGCTGCAACTGATCAAGATAGTTAATCACCACCATGGCACTTTGGTTGTAATCGTAAGGGATATATTTAGGCATAAAGTGTTGTCCACTTTTTAATCAGACAACACTATTTGATCACAAACCTGATCGGGTGAAAAGAGGTTTTTCTACAGCCTCAACGCCCCGCTAAACGGCGAGCGTTAGCGAGTCCGGTGGAGGCCACGCTTTTTGTGGCCGGAACGAATTTAAGCGGTTTGTTAGCAGCATTACTCAAAGGTAGCAAGCAAGTCACTGATGAGCCTCCCCGATGCCGAAACTCTAGATTTTTCAAAATGTTCAAAAGATAATCTATTTAATCTTGGCTCATACATTCTAAGCTTCTTGATAGCTTCCCGGTCAATTTCCAGAAGCTCATGAACTAAAAGCATTGCTCGATAATAGTTACTGCTGTGTTGTTTCAGATTGTCGATTAAGAACTCTTGCGAGCAATAACGGCCTGTAGCCCAAAGCGAAAAATAGGTAGAAACCCCTTCATTAAGGACTGTTGTCGGTTCCTTTTCACCACTCAAGCTCATTGTTGGATATAAAAGATGGCAAACTTCATGAGCTAATTGAAAATGAAGCTGAATCTCGTCATCTTGAGTTTTTTCACTAAGTGAAATAGCCACCTGTCCATCTTCCGGGTAATAACGAAGGTGTGGTCCCATATCATTGATTTCTACCCCCACATATTCCCAGTCGGAACACATCGGACCAAAATTTTCTTGGGCGATATTTATATATTCATCAGCGATGACTTGAATATCTGTCATTCTTCACCTTACTGCTAACGCAAAGCTTTGGGGCGGCTGGAGCGCAGCGTAAGCCGTCCCAGCCGCGCATGCGGCGACAATAGCGCCTTGTTAGAGTTTATCCCAGCACCCTGGCAGTACCGAGAGCTAATGAATAGATTAATCCTCCGATGCTCTTTCTTTTTCTTGATGGGATTAACTCTTCGATAATTACTTCGTTGTTTACAGTTAGTTTTGAGCGCCAAAGAATAAACGCGAAAATATGAACTTTGTATATTTTTGATGCAATTTCTATTTCGCTTTCATATTTCGAACTGAAGACAAAAGGTTTTGAAACCAGAACTTTTCCATCGAGCGACAAGGTAAAAACTGTGCTGAAACGATCATAGCTAGCTGTAAGCTCTCGATCTTCAACTATATGAGTCTCTTTTTGAATTCGCTCAAACATCTTCATAAACTCTAACAGTTATTATGTAGACCTCTCAGTAACATCCGAAAGGCAAAACAAATTTATACCTATGAGTTCACTGAAAATCAATAACTTAAGAGGCCAGTTAAGGACATAATTTACTTTTAATTTACGACATTACTGAGACTTCTCAGTAACACACTCGATAATCAACAAAGGAGCTTACATGACTCGTTCACCTTTCCTTGAAAGCATCAGGCAGGTTATGCGAACCAAGCATTACTCAATTCAGACTGAAACATGTCCGGTTTTCAGTCAGATACGATCTTCACTTTGAGCGAATTGCAGAATTTTCTCCCTGTACCATAATATACATACGATTGTCGGCTCAATCTCAAAACCGGACGTGTTGTCCGGTTTATTTCAATAGTAAATTAACCTTGTATAGGCCTAATTGTCCCTAAAGAATGTTGACTGTCGACATCCGGAGTAATGCGCTTTTGAACACCTAATTTTTTTACCGCAGAAGTGAATTTTTCTTAGTTGTATAACTGCAATCAGGGCTAATCTATTTGCAGTAGTTTCCGTATGTAAAGCAGTTAAACAGGCATAAAAAATTGCGGTTTTTTTCGCTCAGCTCAATTTTTGAGCATAACTTTTTATCTATTAATCGTGCGTCGTGCGCTTTTGTTTCCAAGATACGTGCTAACAAAAGCCTGAGTAGAACGTCGATAACTCACAATTGAGGATGCTTAAATGTTGAAGCCACAAAGAATGATCATGGCAATAATTGCGGTATCGTTAGCCGGACCGGTAATGGCCCGTTCCGGAGATATCGGCTTTACCTACATTGAAGGAGGTATTGTCGGTGGTTTTGTCAACGATATAGAGACATCCGGAGCAGTCACAGGGACCGTCCCACTCGATCTTGAAAGCGATGCCGATGGTGGTGGATTTATTGGCGGTGCGTGGCAGTTTGGATCTCAGATGCACCTGTTTGGCGAGTATGCATCACTTGGCCAAGAGCTTGAGATCCGCAGCGGCACCAACACTGCTGCTGGTGAGTACGACGTTACGCGTTGGCGCATTGGCGTTGGTTACCAATACCCTGTCTCAGAAACGTTGGCTTACTATGGTCGACTAAGCCTTGATCAGCTTGAGTTCAAGGATGCGCGCGCCGAAGGTTTCAATCTAGATGTCGATGCTGACGATAGCGGTATCGGTGCTGAGATTGGCGTTATCTGGGCAGCAACGCAAACTGTGCATCTTCAAGGCCATGCGCGTTACACTGCGGTCGGTGGAATCGCATCCAGCGGTTCAGACCCATTCGAATCAGACGTCCTGATCGGTGCGAACGGCCGCTGGTATCTCCGTCCCAACATCGCACTGGTCGCAGGCTATGAGTACGGAAAAATCACGACGTTGAACGTGGGATTGCGTTTATCGTTCTGAGCGCTTCCAATGCGCCGTTATTAAATTCTCCCACTGCCAGAATCCAGAGCGGTGCTATTGGAAAAGTAAGAAGATAGCTTATTTGGCTATGATAGTGCACTAAAACGCTAATTCGCGGCTTTACTCACAACAAAGTCGCGAATTCAGCACTTAAGCAAGTTGCATATACGAATGCCGCATTCAGACCCAAAGTACACATACTAAAAAGATAACTGTCAATTCGGCTTTTGGCACTTAGTGACGATCTTCACTTTGAGCGAAAAGCAGAGATTCAGCACCTCAACACAATCCGCATGCGAATGACCGCTTTTACCGCAAAACCGGACATGAAGCCCGGTTTATTTAAAACGAAATTATCGGTCTATAGGGCTAATTGTCCCTGATGAATGTTGACCGATGACATGTGTATATATTTGAGTTGTCTTCAAATCCGTATGCCCTAACAGCTCTTGAACTGTACGAATGTCTGTTCCCGCTTTTAAAAGCTGTGTTGCGAAAGAGTGCCTGAATGTGTGTGCGGTAACGTGTTTCTGAACACCTGACCGTATAATACCATTCCATCTTAAAGTTTGTTCAGTACAGCCCACTCTCTAGAGCACATCTTGATCACTCGATGGGTATCGCTGATAAAGCTGTTCCAGTCAATGCCGACCGCTCCAATTTCAACTTCACCATGCTTTCTAATGCCAAGCCGCAGCATGGTCAATGTCCGGTTAAAATCGATTTTAGTGCAAGAGCCGCAGAGCCGCGCGATGCGATTAAAGGGCAAATCGCTCGGATTTACTTTTACATGCACGACCGTTATGACCTCAACATGTCTCGCCAACAACAGCAGCTTTTAATTGCTTGGGATAAGCAGTTTCCCGTTACCGAGTGGGAGCGCGAGCGAGATAAACGCATTGCAAAACGTATGGGGCATTCAAATCCCTTTGTAACCGGAGAGCGCACCTGGTCTCTTGGGCATAAAAACCGCGCTGAGGGTGTGGTAACCCAGCTGCTATCAAGGCAAACACAGCAAACCCATGCACCCATTGAGATAAAAACATCTTTTAAAACAGATTGTTGCTCCATAGCACCTATTCCTTTTTGTGCAACGTAATTAAAAAGTTAAATTATAGTAATTAATTTATGCATTAAAAGAGGCGAAAGCAAGAAATGGTGTCAGGGTGTTCGGCGACAATTAGGATGACCGGTTGACGACAATTATCTTGGCCGGTTGGGTGTCACAATAGGTACCTTGTTTTCTGTTCGGAGTTCAAGGTGCCTGGACAACACATCACCCACCGACAAGAGGAGCTGTATATGCAGCATCGCCAACAAGGCATGACTCAAGAAATCGCTGCTGCGAAGTCTGCCATTTCCACCCGAACTGCCCGACGTATTGAGCAGTCCAACACCTTACCCCGCGTTAAAGCTGATAGAGATTGGCGCACCCGCGAAGATCTACTGGAAGCTGTATGGGAAACCGAATTGGTTGTGCTGTTAAACGCCAAGCCCGAGCTCACGCCCATTACTTTGCTGGAGCATTTGCAGGCGCACTACCCAGACCAATATGACCAGCGCATTTTGCGCACCCTGCAGCGGCGGGTTAAGCAGTGGAAAGCGCTACATGGCCCGGAGAAAGAGGTTATCTTCCGCCAGCAAGCCCCAGCCGGTTTACAGGGTTTCTCCGATTTCACTCATCCTGATAGCCCGGTTACCATTAAGCAGCAGCCCTTTGCCCATTTACTGTATCAGTTCCGACTCGCTTATAGCGGCTGGCGTTCAGTGACGGTGGTTCAGGGGGGTGAGAGTTATTCTGCCTTATCTACCGGCTTACAGCGTGCGCTGACGCAGGCCGGTGGCTGTCCGGTGGAGCACCGCACCGATAGCCTCAGTGCCGCCAGAAACAATACACAAAACGTTTGGACAGATGCCTATCAGGACTTGTGCGAGCATTACAACATGACGCCGACAAGGAATAATTTAGGGCAATCGCATGAGAATGGCGTGGTGGAATGCGCTAATGGCTCATTTAAACGCCGTCTGGCGCAGCACCTGCTCCTTCGCGGCCACAGTGACTTTGACAGTATCGAAGCCTACCAGGCCTTTATTGATCAAATCGTCGGCAAGCTAAACCAGCGCTCACGCAGCCGCTTTTTAGAAGAGCAGCAAGCCCTGCAGGCCTTACCAGAGTATGGTGCTGCTGATTACACCTTACTGAGCATTAAAGTCACCCGTAGTGCCACCATTGAAGTGCGCCGGGTGGTGTACAGCGTGCCATCACGACTGATTGGCGAGCGCCTGCAGGTACGACTGTATCATGACAAACTGGTGCTCTATGTGGGCCAGCAAGTGGCGCTGACCTTGCCACGAATTTACCCGGCCCCCGGCCAAAGCCGTGCACGTTGTATCAACTACCGGCATATTATCCGCTCACTGGCCGCTAAACCGCAGGCGTTTCGTTTCTCGCAGCTGCGGGATAACATCTTACCTGACGACAATTACCGTGAGCTGTGGCAGTTAGTGGATGATGCCTTACCGGCACAGGAGGCCTGTAAATGGATCGTCACGGTACTACGGTTGGCCTGTGAATATGATAGCGAACACGCGCTGGGTGAAGCCCTGCTGCAGCAGGCCAGAGCGGGGCAATTTGAGAGTACCCAGGCTATCCAGGCGCGCTTCTTTACACCACAACGTGCGCCTGAGTTGAAGAGTCAGCAGCACAGCCTGCAAAGTTATGATGCGCTGCTAACGTCATTGAAGGCCCAGGCGAAACACGATGTGGAGGTGCCATTTTGACTTCCTCCGTTGCATTACTGCTCAAAGAATTACGGCTGCCGGCGTTCGTCAGACACTATGAAAAACTCTGGCAAACCGCGGTAGAAAAAGGCTGGTCGCACAGTGACTACCTTGCGGCATTATGCGAATACGAGCTCTCTGAGCGCTTTACACGGCGTACACAAAGCTGGGTACGCGAAGGGAGGCTGGCACCGGGAAAAACCTTAAGCACTCTGGATAACAGCGTGCTCAGCCGGGCAAATCAAGCGCTGATCGCTAAGTTGCATCAAGAGCTGTCCTGGGCGCATCATGCCGATAACATCCTGCTGATAGGCCCCAGTGGCACCGGCAAAACCCACTTGGCCAATGCACTGGGTTACCGGCTGATAGAACAAGGCATACGCTGCAAACTGTTTCCGGCTATCGGTCTGGTACAGCAGTTACAACAAGCCAAGCGCGAATTGGATCTGATGAGCGAGATGAGCAAGCTGGATAAGTATCAGGTGATCATCATTGATGACATTGGTTATGTGAAAAAAACCGATGCAGAAACTCAGGTGCTGTTTGAGTTTATCGCGCATCGATATGAAAGCGGCAGCCTGATCATTACAGCCAATCAGCCGTTTAGTGCATGGGATCAGATCTTCCCGGACAGCATGATGACGGTAGCGGCCATAGATCGGCTGATCCACCACGCGACAATTATAGAATTAGAAGGGGAAAGCTATCGAAAACAACATCAGTTAAAACAGGCTGGAGCCAGATAAAATGCGAAAACCTAACCGGCCATCATAATTGACGCGAACCGGCCAAGATAGTTGACGCCGAACAGTCAGGGTAACTATCTAATAACAAATGCGGGAAGGTAATGCTTACTAGATTCTGCAACCAGCAACGTTATACTTACTCTCAAATAAGGGCTTGGAGCTAGCTATGACTGAACCAACTACTTATCCCGGTAACGAGCAAGACTACAAAGGCTATCACGCCGACTGGCCGCAAACCGTACGTGAGTTGGCAGGATGCTGGCAGGAGTTACCGCAGCAGGAAGAACTGCGTGCAGGGCAAGGCAAAGATATACCGCGAGAGTCGCTTTGATTTTTGGGCTAAATCCTTTAAATAGCGTTCCTACTTTGCCTGCTTACCATTGCAATAAAACCTCTTTGTGAATAATTTTGCTACTGCGCCGGGTTGACTAAAAACCCCCGCTTAACGCCCTTGCTGGCGCTGCTGCAACCGGCCAGAATAGCGCCATCTTGCAGTTGAGGTGGTTATGGTTAATCTGGCGTTGCTGGGTGCGTTTATTCCGACGTTTTTGTTTGTTTCGGTTACCCCGGGCATGTGCATGACACTGGCGATGACGTTGGGCATGAGCCAGGGCGTGCGCCGTACGCTGTGGATGATGTGGGGCGAAATGCTCGGCGTGGCGTTGGTGGCAATACTGGCGGTGTGCGGTGTGGCGGCGATAATGCTGCAGTTTCCGGCTTTTTTTCAGGGTTTTAAAGTTGCCGGTGCGGTATATCTCACTTACATAGGCCTGCAAATGTGGCGTGCTAAAGGCAAACTGGCGTTGCCGCAACCAGGCGAGCTGCCTGCCAGGCTGGCGCGGCGTACTTTATTTAGCCAGGGTTTTATTACGGCAGTGGCTAACCCCAAAGGCTGGGCGTTTCATATGGCGCTGCTGCCGCCCTTTATCGATAGCCCGCTGGCATTCTGGCCGCAGTTGCTGGTGTTAGTGGCAATTATTCTGTTGCTGGAATTTGGCTCTATGTTGCTGTACGCCAGTGGCGGCAAAGCTTTGGCGCTGTTTTTTAGTAAAACTAACCGGGTGCAGTATTTAAACCGCATCGGCGCCAGCCTGATGTTTGGCGTGGCGCTGTGGATGTTACTTGGCTAATACCGCATAGCACCGCGGTGAGTTTAACCGACGTCACGCCAGTTTAAGCCTGATGCTAAAGCGGGTAGAGCGCGCATCTGATTCGACGCTTAACTGGCCCTGATGAGCATCGACTATGGCTTTGGTAATGGCTAGGCCCAAACCCGAGCCTTCTATCTGGCGTTGGCGCGAGGCGTCAGCACGATAGAAGCGATCGAATAAAAACGGCAAATGCTGTGGCGGGATCGGCTGGCCCGGGTTTTCTACCGTGATGGTGGTGCTGTCGGCTGCTGCGGTGGTGCTGACGGTAATGGTTTCGCCGGGCGGGGTATACCTAAGCGCATTGGATAATAAATTGGTCAGGGCGTGGCGCAGCAAGGTGCGATCTGCCTGCACAATAATATTGGCACCGTGATAGCTAAGGCCAACCTGACTTTCTGCCGCCCAGGCTTCGAAAAAGTTGAAAATTGCGGCCACTTCCTGCTTTAGCTCCAGCGGCTGCTTTTGCAGTGTTAACAGGCCATTGTCACTTTTGGCCAGCCACAGCATATCGCTAATCATTTTATTCAGCCGCTCCAGCTCTTCCAGATTGGAGAACAGCAGATTCTGGTACTCGTCGGCGCTGCGCGCGCGCGATAAGCTGACCTGCGTTTGCGTGATCATATTGGTCAGCGGCGTGCGCAGCTCGTGGGCGATGTCGGCACTAAAGTGCGACAGCTTGGTAAACCCCTGCTCCAGCCGATCTAACATCAGATTAAAAGACTGCACCATGTGGCGCAGTTCGGTCGGGACCTCGCCCGGGGACAAGCGAATATCCAGTTTACTGGTTTGAATATCACGCATTTGTTCGCTAAGGCCTCTGAGTGGATTCAACCCCTGATGCACCGCCAGCCAGGCCGCCAGCAAGGTGAGCAGTGCAGAGCCGAGTAAAATCAGCCCCAGGCTGCGCTGTAACTGCGCCAAGAAATGGGTATGAAAACTGATATCAATAGCAGCAATTACCTTATAGTGCTGATCTGCCGTGGTCAGGCGGCTGAACACACCGCGATAGGCTTTGCCGTCCAGCTGCCAGTGGTGGATGGTTTTGGCATTGTAGTCGGCGCTGGCCGGGGTGTTGGCAGCCAGCAGGCTTAAGTCAACGTCGGCATTGCGGTACAGTAAGCGGTTTTGGCTATCCATCACCTGATAGTAAACACCGTGATGGCCCGATACCGCTTTGGCCAGCGTCTGTGCCGGCTGTTGCTGGCCGTCCTGAGCGGTAGTCAGCGTGTGCTCAACCGCGTGCAGGATCACGGCTAATTCGTCGGCGTCCTGCTCGATAAAGTGATGTTCGACTGAGCTGAGCAGTAATTGCTGCACGAAGAACAGGCAAATCGAAATGGTTAGCGCGACAAAAAGTACCACGCGAACGGTGATCGAGAGAGGGCGCTTGCCAGCTTTATGCATCAGTTTGCTCATCGTCCAGTTTATAGCCCATACCGCGCACGGTGTGGATCAGTTTTGCCGCAAAGCCATCATCAATTTTGGCGCGCAAGCGGCGGATAGCTACATCGATAACATTGGTGTCGCTGTCAAAATTCATATCCCACACCTGCGAGGCGATAAGCGAGCGTGGCAGTACTTCGCCGCGGCGGCGCATCAGCAGCTCAAGCAAGCTAAATTCCTGATTACTCAATGTTATTTTGGCGCCGCTGCGGCTGGCTTTACGCTTGGCGATATCCAGTTGTAAATCGGCGACCTGCAATAATTCTGACTGCGGTACGGCCTGACCACGCCGTAGCAGGGTTCTGACCCGGGCCAGCACTTCAGAGAAAGCAAAGGGTTTGATCAGGTAGTCGTCGGCGCCAAGCTCCAGGCCTTTTACCCGGTCGTCGACACTGTCGCGGGCCGACAGAAACAGTACCGGCGTGTGGTTATGGTTTTCTCTTAGCGCCTGCACAATGCGTAAGCCGCTGACGTCCGGCAGCATCACATCCAGCATGATTAAATCGAAATCTTCTGTCATCGCCAGATGATGGCCATCCAGGCCATTTCTGACCAGTGACACCTGAAAACCGGCTTCGCTCAGGCCTTGCTTCAGATAGTCGCCGGTTTTTTGTTCATCTTCCACAATCAGCAAACGCATCTTGTCATCTCCAAACATAGCTTTGGCAGTATTAGGCCATAAACCGCCAAACAGCAACATGACAGCAAGATTACAACTTTGTCATGTTCAGGTCATGCTGCTGACAGTTTCGTCCTCTACACTGCTACGCATATAGAGAGTATTGGAGGTTGCAGATGATAAAGACTAACACCATGATGCCGGTATCGGTTTCACGGCGCCGGTTTGTGCAGGGGCTGGCGGTGGGCGGCGTGCTGGCCACTTTTCCGCATATCGTCAGGGCGGGTAGCGCCTTTAAAGATAATGCCTTTACCGGCTATGCCACTGAGCTCAGCGGTAACGTGATTGATTTAACCATCGGCGAAGCGCTGGTAAATTTTACCGGCGTGGTCCGTAAAGCCACCACCATCAATGGTTCGATACCGGCACCGACCTTACGCTTGCGCGAAGGCGATGAGGTCACCATACGGGTAACCAATACCTTGTCGGTGCCCAGCTCAATTCACTGGCACGGTATTATTTTACCCTACCAGATGGACGGCGTACCCGGCATGAGCTTCAGAGGCATTATGCCCGGCGAAACCTTTGTCTATCGTTTTACGTTAAAGCAAAGCGGCACGTACTGGTATCACTCGCACAGTGGCTTTCAGGAAATGACCGGCATGTATGGCGCGCTGATCATTGAACCCAAAGCGCAGGATGTAATTGCCGCCGATCGCGAATATGTGGTGCAGCTGTCAGACTGGACCGATGAAGATCCACATACGGTGTTTCGCAAATTAAAAGTGCAAAGTGATTTGTACAATTTTAATCAGCCAACAGTGCAGGACATGCTGCGCGATATCACTGACAGAGGGCTGGACGCGGCGCTGGCAAAACGGCAGATGTGGCAGCAAATGCGCATGAATCCAACCGATTTAGCGGATTTGTCAGCCGCTGTCTTAACCTTCTTAATGAATGGCAGCACACCGCTAGCCAACTGGCGCGGTTTATTTAAGCGCGGTGAGCGCGTGCGGCTGCGGTTTATCAATGGCTCCAGCAACAGCTTTTTTGATGTGCGTATTCCCGAGCTGAAAATGACCGTGGTGCAGGCTGACGGCCAGAATGTGCACCCGGTGACGGTGGATGAATTCCGCTTTGGCCCGGGCGAAACCTATGATGTTATCGTGTCGCCACAAGCGGATGCATACACCATTTTCGCCCAGAGTATGGACCGCAGTGGCTATGCCCGCGGTACCCTGGCCGTGGCCGAGGGCTTGCACGCCCCGGTGCCGGCACTGGATCCGGTGGAGTGGCTGACGATGGCTGACATGATGGGTAATATGAATCATGGCGCAAGCGACCGCCACAGCCACGGCCACAGCGCGATGGCGCACGGCAATGGCGCGGAAGATCATAGCCAGCATGGTGCTATGGCTATCGATCACAGTCAGCATGGCCCGGCGGTGCCTTATGCCAAAGCCAGTTCAACTGTGCGTCATGCCAGCACCGAGTATGGCCCGTCGGTGGATATGCGGGTGGATATGCCAAGAACCAACCTGGACGATCCGGGCATTGGTTTGCGCAATACCGGGCGGCGCGCGCTGACCCTGGCCGATTTACATTCGCTGGACGGTATTATTGAGCCGGGCGGTCCGGAGGCGGAAATTGAGCTGCATCTGACCGGCAATATGGAGCGCTACACCTGGTCATTCGATGGTTTAGAGTTCAGTAAAAGCACACCGGTGCATATGAAGCACAATCAGCGTATCCGGGTGATCTTGCAAAACGACACCATGATGACCCACCCGATGCATTTGCACGGTATGTGGAGTGATCTGGAAAGTGACAACGGTGCCGTACAGGTACGCCGCCATACCATTCCGGTGCAACCGGCGCAGCGCATCAGCTTTTTAACCACGCCGCATGATGTTGGGCGCTGGGCCTGGCATTGTCATTTATTGTTCCATATGGATGCGGGTATGTTCAGAGAAGTGGTGGTGTCATGAAAACAGCCAACGTAACGCTAACCTTGTCGCTGCTGGCGCTGGCCTGTACTGTGGCGCTCAGCCCTGGCGTGGCAGCGCAGAACGCCACTGAGAAACCGCCGGTACCAACGCACAGTGGCATGGACCACAGCAAAATGGACCACGGCAAAATGGATCATAGCAAGATGAACCACGCTGAGCAGGCGGTTAACCATAGCCAGACGAACCCTAGTGACATGGATCACAGTCAGATGGATCATAGCGGCATGGACCACAGTAAAATGGGCCACGCTGAGCAGGCCGTAGACCATAGCCAGGTGGACCACAGCGAAGTGGACCATAGCAAAATGGATCATACCGAGATGAACCATAATGAAATGACCCATGCTGAGCAGGCCGTGGATCACAGCAGTATGGATCACAGCACGATGAACCATGCCGATATGCAGATGCAAGGCGGTAAGGCGCCGGCTAATGCCCGCGATCCACATGCCTACTCCAACGGCTACACCCTGACTGACGGGCCCTATGGCATGGCCGATTCACGCCATTTAAAGCACGGCGTTGAACATCCACAGTGGTCCGTGCTGGGCGATCGGCTGGAATACAATGCCGACAGTGAAGCTGGCGAACTGGAGCTGCAAGCCTGGTATGGTACGACCTATGATCGGTTGGTGCTGAAAACCGAAGCTGAAGTCAGTGACGGCAAGCTGGAAGAGAGCAGCACCGAGCTGTTATGGAGCCACGCGATAGCAGCCTATTGGGATGGTCAGCTTGGGCTGCGCCTGGATCAGGTTGCCGATGGCACCAACCGGCAGTGGTTAGCATTGGGTGTGCAGGGTTTAGCGCCGTACTGGTTTGAAGTGGATGTCACGGCTTATCTGGGCAGTGGTGGGCGCACTGCGCTAAGTGCCGAAGCGGAATATGAGCTGCTGTTAACGCAGCGCCTGATCCTGCAGGCCCGGGCGGAGCTGACAGCCTATGGCAAAGACGATGAGGTCAATCAGCTGGGTAAAGGCCTGTCTTCACTGGGGGCAGGGCTTCGGCTGCGCTATGAATTCTCCCGCCAGTTCGCACCCTATGTCGGGGTAGAGTGGCATAACAAATATGGTAACACGGCAGATTTTGCCCGCCTGCAGGATGCATCGACAGCAGAAACATCCTGGGTTGCCGGTGTGCGTTTCTGGTTTTAATAGATCAGGGTTTTAATAAATAAGGTGATCAACATGAAAAAATTAATCCCGCTGCTTACTCTGCTCTGTTTGGCGTTTGCCGGGCCTGTGCTGGCGCATGTTAAACAAAGCGGCTCGGTGCCGGCGGATAACGCCATGCTAATGCAGGCACCGGATGTACTCAGTATCAGCTTTAGTGGCCCGATCCGGCTGACGAAAGTCACGCTGTTGCACGATAACGGTAACACTGTCGATTTTGGCTTTACGCCCACCGCTGTCGCCACGCAGTTTAGCTGGCCGTTGCCAGTGCTGGAGATCGGTAGTTATCAGGTTAACTGGGTAGGTTTGGGCGAAGACGGTCATAAAATGAAAGGTGATTTCAGTTTTATGCTCCACGCCGGCGCTGATGCCGGGGTGAAAGCTGATAGCGCGCACGCGCATCAGCACTAGATGGCTTGAGATTGGCGATGTTTAGCGATACCTGGGTATTAGCCTTATTCGCCCACAAGCTGCTGAGTTATTTAGCGGTTAGCGGCAGTATTGGTGCGGCGTTTTTGCTGCAGTTGCCGGCGCTGGCTCAGCCACAGTCTGATAGCCTTGCCTTTCGGCTGTGGTTAAAACGCCTTGTACTGGGGTGGTCGGCCGCAGGTATGGTGCTGGCGTTACTGTATCTGCCGCTGCAGGCTGGTGCGCTGGCCGAAACAGGCGTAGCTGGCATGGCCGACAGGCTGATGCTACAGATGGTTTGGCAATCGGCAATGCGCACCCAGCTGCTTTTATGGTTATGCGGTTATGCAGCGCTGTGGCTTTGGGCCCGGCGCGTTAAACACAGCGGCAACACGGTGAGCATTGCGCTTGTTAGCCTGGCTGCGTTTTTGCTGGCCGGCAGTTTCAGCCAAACCGGCCATGTGGCCAGTTTGGCAGGCCTGTGGCAGCTGTTACTGACGCTGCATGTGCTGGCAATAGCGGCCTGGGTAGGCTCCTTGCTGCCGCTGTGGCAAAGCTGTTACCGCTTGGCACCAGACAGGCTGCTGGCGCTGATGCAGCAGTTCGGTCAGGTTGCGCTTTATCTGCTGGTATTGCTTATCAGCTGTGGCGTGTTGATCTTACTGCAACTGCTTGACCCACTTAGCCAGTTGTTTGTAACCGATTATGGCCGTTTGCTGCTGTTTAAGCTGATGTTGGTCGCGGCAATGTTACTGCTGGCCGCCTGGCATAAATTTAAGCTGGTCAACGCGCTGGCGAAGCATCAGAACAGCCGCTTGCTGGCACGGTCTATTTTTATCGAAATGCTGTTGGCGCTATTGGTTCTGGCAACCAGCAGCAGCTTTACCACTGTGGTGGGCTTAGCACATTAAGCCTGCTTTATTCTAATAATTACAACAGGATACCTAATATGTTTCGCAATAAAGTTCAAACCTTGTCTGCCATCAGCCTGGGCCTGGCGTTGCTATGCCCCGTTAGTGTGCAGGCGCACGGCAATGAAAAGCATGCCGCCCCGGCCTTGTTTGTCGGCGAAAGCACCGCTGCCGCTCAGGCGGTAAAAGCGTTTCATCAGGCGTTACGCGCTGGTGATGCCAATGCTGCCCGCGCCATGCTGGCAGATGACGTACTGATTGTCGAAGGTAATGGCGTAGAGCGCTCGGCAGATGAGTATGCCAGTCACCATATGCTGGCCGATATGAAATTTATGGCGGCGGTACAGGTAGAGGCGCTGGAACATCAGACCAAGGTGCTGGGCAAGGTGGCCTATTCGGTTAGCCGCAGCCAACTGACTGGCGACTATAAAGGCAAGCCGGTTGACGTTATCAGTAAAGAAACGCTGGTGCTGGTAGATAACGACGACGGTTGGAAGATCGTGCATGTGCACTGGTCGCACTAAGGCAACAGCGGGAGAGCACTATGAAGTTAACTCTGATAGCGGCAATGCTGGCAGCCACTGCGCTATTGGCTGGTTGTAAAGACGCCGGCCCGGCTAAACCGGAAACTACAGCTTTGTCCGACAGTGCTGGCAATGCGGCAGCACTAACCCTCACGGTATACAAAACGCCAAGCTGTGGTTGCTGTAAAAAGTGGGTATTGCACCTTGAACAGCAGGGAGTGGTTGCATACACGAAAAATTATGATGATTTAAGTGGCATTAAAGCCCGCTACGGTATCTCACCACAGTATTATTCCTGTCACACCGCCGTATCGGAGCAGGGCTATGCTTTTGAAGGCCATATCCCTGCTAAATACATCCGGCAATTCCTCGCTGAGTCGCATCCGGATGCGATTGGCCTGAGTGTACCGGCGATGCCGCTCGGCTCACCGGGCATGGAGGTCGAAGACCGCTTTATGCCGTACGACATTCTGCTGCTAAACAAAGATGGCAGCGCCAGCGTCTACGCCCACATCAGCGATGCTTCGATGCAGTAGCCAATAATAGGCGCTTAAAAAAATGGGGTATACGGATTTAATGGTTGATGGGGCACCTTCACCCCATCAATCTGATACCACCCTCAGATGGTTGATAGATCGACTCCGTAGTTGAGTTCCTCTGCGAAGTCCGGCAGTCCGTAACCGATGGTTTTCTTGTAGAAAGGAGAGACCTTCGCAGTCGGTGCCTTCTTCTTGTGCTTCGTGGTGTAGAGCATTCGTGCCCGCATCACCTCGAAGGAGTAACCGCGCCCTTCACGGTTCTTGTCCTTGGCCAGTCGGTTGATGGACTCCGTGTAAGCGTTGGTGACGGGCATGTCCGTCTCGAAGTAGGTCATGGTCTCTTCGCGCCAGTTTCCCACTGCCCTGACCAGATCGCTCCAGACTTCCTTTTGGCCCTTCGGGATGGTGGCTATCCACTCGTCCAGGGCGGCTTCTGCCTGGAGCCGTGTGGTGGCGTCCCAGATGCCGTAGAAGCGCTCCTTGTGCTCGTAGGCGGCCAGCAGTTGCGGGAACGCGCCTGTCCAGGTCTCCATGATGAGGCGCTCCCGGTCTGAGACTTCGTGAGCGCGTTTCAGCAGGATTTTCCGGTCTCCCTTGAGAGTCCGGCTCTGGGACGGTTTCAGCTCCTTTCTGAGGCCCTTGCGCACTCTCTCTAGGGCATCGTTGGCCATGCGCACCACATGGAACTTATCGACCACGATACGGGCCTGGGGCAGCACAGCCTTGACCGCTGCCCGGTAGGGGTTCCACATGTCCATGCTGACGATCTCGACCTTCTGCCGGTCTTTCAGCTTCATCAGGTAGTTGGTCACCACGTCCTGGCGGCGGGTGGCCAGCAGGTCGAGCAGGGTTCGCTCCTCAATGTTGGTCAGAATGCAGCGGTAGCGCTTGTTCAGGTAGGGGTCGTCTCAGAATTCGGAAAATAAAGCACGCTAAGGCGTAGTCACCCCGTGACTCCCCCGCGCCGATGCAGCGAGCTTCGTTCCGTCTTGCAGTGACGCAATCAGCGGGCAGGAAACGTTCCCTTTCCGCGCATGGCAGGCGCACACCAGTTCAGACAGCACGGCCTCCATGCGTGCCAAGTCGGCCATCTTCTCGCGCACATCCTTGAGCTTGTGCTCGGCCAGGCCGCTGGCTTCCTCGCAATGGGTGCCATCCTCCAGCCGCAGTAGCTCGGCGATTTCGTCCAGGCTAAAGCCCAGCCGCTGGGCCGATTTCACGAACCGCACTCGTGTTACATCCGCCTCGCCATAGCGGCGAATGCTGCCATAGGGCTTGTCTGGCTCCGGCAGCAGGCCCTTGCGCTGGTAGAACCGGATGGTCTCCACATTGACCCCGGCCGCCTTGGCAAAAACGCCAATGGTCAGATTCTCAAAATTAATTTGCATATCGCTTGACTCCGTACATAACTACGGAAGTAAGCTTAAGCTATCCAAACCAAATTTGAAAGGACAAGCGTATGTCTGAACCACAAAAGTCTGAACCACAAAAGTCTGAACCACAAAACGGGCGCGGCGCGCTCTTCGCCGGTGGGCTGGCCGCCATTCTTGCGTCGGCCTGCTGCCTGGGGCCGCTGGTTTTGATCGCCTTGGGATTCAGCGGCGCTTGGATGAGTAACTTGGCGGCATTGGAACCTTACCGCCCCATCTTTCTCGGTGCGGCATTGATAGCAATGTTCTTTGCCTACCGCCGCATCTTCCGGACTACGCAAGCATGCGAGCCTGGCGATGTATGCGCTGCCCCACAAGCCAAGACGTCGTACAAAGTCATCTTTTGGATTGTGGCTGCGCTAGTTGTCGTTGCACTAACGTTCCCGTATGTAATGCCCCTGTTCTACTAATTGAGGAAAAATCATGAAAAAACTGCTTACCGCTCTTGCCCTTGCCGCTACCTTCGCTGTCCCTGCCTGGGCCGCCACGCAGACGGTCACGTTGTCCGTTCCCGGAATGTCCTGCGCGACTTGCCCGATCACCGTCAAAATGGCGATTTCCAGGATTGAAGGCGTTGATAAAGTTGACGTTACCTTCGAACCACGCGAAGCGGTTGTCACCTTCGATGATACCAAGACCAGTGTGCATGAGTTGATCAAGGCGACGACGGACGTGGGCTACCCTTCTGAACTGAAGAAATAAGGCATCAAATGACGGCGGCGTCGCCAGAGCCAGATAGAGATGTTGTTCTGGCGATTCTACTGTCAGTCATTCCGTGCACAACCTGTAAATGACGTACGGAGCCTGTTCGCTGATGCGAAAAACTGATCCAGTTACCGAGGCGTTGTACGAGTCGGCTTGGGCATAACGGATGAAAGAGAGAGCAAAATGCAAGAATTAAACGAAGTTGGTCTGAGCGTGGCGGGCATGACTTGCCCAAGTTGCACAAAGCACGTTGAGGACGCGCTGCTGGCGGTTCCCGGCGTGATACGAGCGTCTGTCGATTATCCGGCGAACAGGGCGCAGGTCACGGGCAATAGGCTTGACGTATCGGCACTCGTGACGGCAGTGGGGGCACTTGGTTATCGTGCTAAGCCTGCAGACGAAGTGGAAAGCAAAAGGCGCAGTGCTGAACGGCCAGGACTTCTTGGCAGAGCCGCCCAGTGGCTGAGCGGTGACCGCGCGGTGGAGGAGCTGGCCGGTCAGTTACATGTGGCGGTTATCGGTAGCGGCGGAGCCGCTGTGGCGGCTGCGCTCAAAGCGGCGGAAAACGGTGCCCGGGTCACGCTGATCGAGCGCGGGACTATCGGCGGCACCTGCGTCAACGTGGGTTGCGTTCCCTCCAAGATCATGATTCGGGCAGCCCATATCGCTCATCTGCGCCGTGAAAGTCCTTTTGACGTGGGGCTCACTGCGACGCCGCCTGTTGTCTCGCGTGACCGTTTGCTTGTCCAGCAACAGGCGCGCGTGGACGAGCTGCGAATTGCCAAATATGAAAGCATCCTCGAAAGCAATCCGTCAATCAATCTGGTACGAGGCAGCGCCCGTTTCAAGGATGGCCACACGCTTATCGTGGAAGCTGCAGAAGGGGACTGGCACGAAGTGGCGTTTGACCGCTGTCTCATTGCTACCGGCGCGAGCGCAGCCATTCCGCCGTTGCCTGGTCTTGCAGAAACCCCCTATTGGACTTCCACCGAAGCGCTGGTTAGCGAGACCATTCCGAAACGGCTCGCAGTAATCGGTGCCTCAGTAGTAGCGCTGGAACTGGCGCAGGCGTTTGCACGGCTGGGCAGCGAAGTCACGATCCTGGCGCGGCGCACGTTGTTTGCGAGCGAGGACCCTGCCATTGGCGAGGCCGTTACAGCCGCGTTCCGTGCCGAAGGGATCAAGGTATTGGAACACACGCAAGCCAGCCAGGTCGCGCATGTTGACGGCGAATTCGTGCTGACCACCGGGTACGGTGAAATACGCGCCGACCAGCTGCTGGTCGCCACTGGCAGGGCACCGAACACGCGCAGCCTGGCATTGGAAGCGGCGGGAGTCGCTGCCAATGCGCAGGGGGCCATCGTCATCGACAAGGGCATGCGCACCAGTACGCCACACATTTATGCGGCTGGCGACTGCACCGACCAGCCTCAGTTCGTCTATGTGGCGGCAGCGGCCGGCACCCGTGCTGCGATCAACATGACTGGCGGCGATGCGGCCCTGGACCTGACCGCAATGCCGGCCGTGGTGTTCACCGACCCGCAGGTCGCCACCGTGGGCTACAGCGAGGCGGAAGCACATCACGACGGGATCGAGACCGACAGTCGCACCTTGACCTTGGACAACGTGCCGCGTGCGCTTGCCAACTTCGACACACGCGGCTTCATCAAGCTGGTCATCGAGGAAGGTAGCGGACGGCTCATCGGCGTGCAAGCGGTGGCCCCGGAAGCGGGTGAACTGATCCAGACGGCGGTGCTCGCCATTCGCAACCGTATGACCGTGCAGGAACTGGCCGACCAATTGTTCCCCTACCTGACCATGGTCGAAGGGCTGAAGCTCGCGGCGCAGACCTTCAGCAAGGACGTGAAGCAGCTTTCGTGCTGCGCCGGATGAGGAAAAGGAGGTGTTCAATGAGCGCCTACACAGTGTCCCGGCTGGCCCTTGATGCCGGGGTGAGCGTGCATATCGTGCGCGACTACCTGCTGCGCGGATTGCTACGGCCGGTCGCGTGCACCACGGGCGGCTACGGCTTGTTCGATGACACCGCGTTGCAACGGCTGCGCTTTGTACGGGCTGCCTTCGAAGCGGGTATCGGCCTGGACGCACTGGCGCGGCTGTGCCGGGCGCTGGATGCTGCGGACGGTGACGGTGCGTCTGCGCAGCTTGCCGTGTTGCGGCAACTCGTCGAGCGTCGGCGCGAGGCCCTGGCCAGCCACGAAATGCAACTGGCCGCCATGCCAACCGAACCGGCACAGCACGCGGAGAGTCTGCCATGAACAGCCCAGAGCACTTGCCGTCTGAGACGCACAAACCGATCACCGGCTACTTGTGGGGCGCGCTGGCCGTGCTCACCTGTCCCTGCCATTTGCCGATTCTCGCCATTGTGCTAGCCGGCACGACGGCCGGCGCGTTCATCGGGGAGCACTGGGGTATTGCAGCCCTCACGCTGACCGGCTTGTTTGTCCTGTCTGTGACGCGGCTGCTGCGGGCCTTCAAGGGAAGATCATGACCGCTTCCCAGCCAGCCGAGAGTGGGCAGCTTTGAGCTTCGCTACCAATCTGGAGGAGTACCACCATGAACGCAAACGCCCCGAACACTGCCAGTTGCACCACCTGCTGCGTATGCTGCAAAGAAATTCCGCTCGATGCCGCCTTCACCCCGGAAGGCGCGGAATTGTATAGGCGTAGGTGTCAGTCAGATCCATCCGGCTCGGCATTGGTGTTTGCTTTTTTACCCAACAAGCTGCTGGAAACGAAAAGTAAGGCACCGAGGACAATTGCAATATCAGCCAGGTTGAAGGCCGGCCAATGCCAGTCTCGCCAATAGAAATCAAAGGAATCCACAACATAGCCGCGAAAGACCCGGTCAATCAGGTTGCCCATGGCGCCACCGAGGATAAGACTGTAAGCGATGGCTTCTCCTTTATGACGATTTTCAAGGATCAGCTTGATCAGAAAAATCGAGACCACTACCGCGATTCCGATAAAAAAGTAGCGCTGCCAGCCTCCACCATTCGCAAAAAGACTGAATGCGGCACCGGTATTCCATACGTGTACCCAGTTAAAGAATGAGGTCACTGAAATAGACTCGCCATATGCCATTGATTGTTGCACCAGCCATTTTATGGCCTGATCAGACGCTGCCAGCAGGCCCGATATGGACAACAGAGCGTACGGTGACAGATGTTTGCTAAAAATGGACATTGCTTAATCCTTGAGCGCCAGAATGCGTCTAGCACCGTTAAGTACAATTACCCCCGCGATGGTGCCGATAATCAGATCCGGATAATTGGACCCGGTCCACGCGACCAGAGCGCCGGCGGTGATGACCCCCAGGTTGATCACCACGTCGTTGGCCGAGAATATCCAGCTTGCCTTCATGTGCGCCCCGCCCTCCCGATGTTTGGATATGAGCAGCAGACAACTGGTATTGGCAATCAATGCGACGAATGCGATAGCCATCATCACCAGCGATTCAGGCTCACTACCGAATACAAAGCGTCTCACCACCTCTATGAGTACGCCCACAGCCAAGATCAGTTGCAGTACACCAGCAAGATGCGCGGCACGTACCTGCATTTTCACGCTATGTCCAACCGCATAAAGGGCAAGCCCGTACACCGCCGCATCGGCAAAATTGTCCAGGGATTCTCCAATCAGGCCGGTGGACCGGGCGATCAGACCGGCAGTCATTTCCACCACGAACAGAAGTGCATTGATGCCGAGCAACCAGCGCAGGGTCCCGGATTCTTGCTTAGCAGAAGCTGCCGAAAACTCGGCGGCCTTGATGGTCTCCGGATTTGCAGCGACGGTTTCCTGAAGCGAGGCGCCTAGCCCCAAGGTCTTCAGTTTCGAGGTGACGGGCTCGACCTCACCGTCATGCACGACCTTCAACCGGCGGTTCGACAAGTCGAAGGACAGTGCCCGAATCCCCTCAACGCCGTTCAGGGCCAGGCGAATCATGCGCTCTTCTGATGGACAGTCCATCTTCGGCACGGCATAAACACTGACCCATTCCCCCGACGCATCGGAGGAGGCCTGCATATCGGTATCCGCCGCAGGCCTTGCATGGTCGCCACAGGGGCCTCCGCAGTTTTTACTCATGATATGACTCCACTTGAATGTGATCGGGTTTTCATTTAAAACTATATAGTAGCTATAATGTCAATAGCGTAGAGAATCCGTTGCGGAGGAACCCGATGCGTATTGGTCAGTTGGCACAGTCAGTAGGGGTAGATACACAGACGATCCGCTTCTACGAACGGCAGGGCTTGTTGCCGCCGCCTGGTCGGCAGGAGAACGGTTACCGTGTCTATACCGAGAAACACGTTGAGCGGCTGGCCTTTATTCGTCGCTGCCGCATCCTGGATCTGTCACTGGCAGAAATTCACGAACTAAAGCGCTATCAGGACGACCCTCATCAGTCCTGTACCGCTGTCAATGCCTTGCTCGATGATCACATCTCTCATGTGCGCTCGCAGATAACCGCTCTACAGGCGCTTGAGAAACAACTCGTTTCACTAAGAGCGCGTTGCAACGATGACCGGGAAGTTAAGGCGTGTGGGGTTCTTGCTGGAATTAGCGAAGGAAACATGCACCAGCAGTAGGTGAAGCATCAACCAGATAATCCGATGAGATGCCGGTCTGTCTCACTCTCATGCAAAGGTAAGATCAACCATTTAATCCCTTTACCCGAAAAACCGAAGAAAAATGGCGAGTAGAGACTCGCCATTTTCCGCTACCCCCTCGACGTATCCAGCTTAAACCGAACCACGAAGCCGCAGCGAGTTGAATACAACGGACGCTGAACTCAGACTCATCGCCAGGGCTGCAAACATGGGTGATAGAAGCAACCCGGCAAACGGGTACAGGACGCCAGCAGCCAGTGGAACGCCTAACGCATTATAAATGAACGCAAAACCAAGGTTCTGCTTCATATTGAGAACAGTCTTGTTTGACAGGTCCCGGGCAATCGAGATACCCCGCAGGTCTCCTTTTACCAAGGTGATTTGCGCACTGTTCATCGCTACGTCCGTCCCGGTTCCCATAGCGATACCGACATTCGCCTTGGCCAGTGCCGGGGCATCGTTGATGCCGTCGCCCGCCATCGCAACGATGCAACCTTCTGATTGAAGCTTATCAACCAGATTCAGCTTGTCGGCCGGTTTCACTTCGCCATGAACTTCGTCTATGCCTAGTTGTTCGGCGACCGCTTTTGCCGTTGAAATACCGTCACCAGTAGCCATGATGACCCTGATTCCCGCGGCCTTGAGCGCCTGTACCGCTTCAGGGGTGCTCTGTTTGATGGGGTCGGAAACGGCGAGTAGGCCGACCAGTGTGCCGTCAACCGCCAGGTACATCACACTCGCACCCTTTATCCTCCATCCCTCAGCGGTGGCAGCCAGGCCATCAACATTGACGTTATCCTGCTGCATGAACGCAGTGTTGCCCAACAGCAGTATTTTGCCTTCAACCTTGCCCCGTACGCCTATGCCGCTACCCGAGTCAAAGTCGTCCACTGGGCTGAGCACCAAATTACGTTCGCGCGCAGCGCTGACAATAGCGTCAGCCAAAGGATGCTCGCTGCCTTGATCGAGGCTGGCAGCCAGGCGCAAGATTTCATCGGCGTCCAACTCGCCAGCGGAAACAGCCTGATCGAATGCGGGTCGGCCTTCTGTCAAGGTGCCGGTCTTGTCTACGATGAGCGTATCGACTTTGCGCAGATTTTCTATTGCTGCTGCATCACGAAACAGAACACCCTGGGTTGCGCCTCGTCCGGTAGCAACCATGACTGACATGGGCGTTGCGAGCCCCAACGCACAAGGGCAAGCGATGATCAGAACAGCGACCGCATTGATCAGGCCATAGACCCAGCTTGGCTGCGGGCCGAACATGCCCCACACGACCAAGGTGAGGATGGCGATGGCTACCACCGCCATGACAAAGTAACCCGCCACCAAATCAGCCATCCGTTGCATCGGCGCCCGAGAGCGTTGGGCCTGAGCCACCAACTGGACAATTTGTGACAACACAGTGGCCGAGCCGACTTTCTCCGCCCGGATCACAAGTGCACCAGAGGTGTTCATCGTTGCCCCTATGACCTTGTCACCCGGGCGCTTGCTGATGGGTAACGATTCACCAGTCAACATGGATTCATCGAGAGAACTTGCACCCTCTTCAACAATGCCATCGACAGGAACTTTCTCACCGGGACGTACGCGTAAACGATCACCTTCATGCACATGCGTCAGCGGTACATCTTCTTCTGTTCCGTCTGCATTGATACGGCGGGCCGTCTTGGGCGCCAGACCGAGCAATGACCGGACGGCAGCGGATGTCTGGGAACGCGCGCGAAGCTCCAGCACCTGACCAAACAGCGTAAGGGAAATGATCACCACTGCGGCTTCGAAATAAACCGCCACACGCCCCATGGACATGAATGTTTCCGGAAATATACCGGGAGCTACGGTTGCCAGCGAGCTGTAGACGAAGGCGGCACCGGTACCCAAGCCGATGAGCGTCCACATGTTGGGACTGCGGTTGACCACTGATTGCCAACCCCGTACGAAGAACGGCTGTCCGGCCCACAGCACCACGGGAAGCGACAGTACAAGCTCTATCCACGTTTGCGTCGCCATCTCGAACCAGCCAAGCTGTGGCCCAAACATGGCAAGCACCGTGACAATGACGGTAAAAGGCAATGTCCACCAGAATCGCCTGGAAAAATCGTCCAGCTCGGGATTGTCATCTTCCAGACTGGGCATCAGGGGTTCAAGTGCCATGCCGCATTTAGGGCAGGTTCCGGGGTTGTCCTGACGTATTTCCGGATGCATCGGGCACGTATAAATTGTGCCTTTGACCGCTTCCGAGGGAGGTGGCGGGGTTGGTGAAAGAAACTTCTCAGGGTCATGCTGGAATCTATTCATGCATTTGGTGCTGCAGAAGTAGTAAGTTTTACCCGCATGCTCAACATGCTGGGCAGAGTCTGCCGTTACACCCATGCCGCAGACCGGGTCTGTAAGCCCTGAGCCCGTGTGGGAGGGTGTATGGTGATGACAATGAGACTCAGAATTATCGTGACCCATGGATAAGCACCTTTTCAAATAAGCAGGCAGTTTGCGCCGCGTTTTTTGCGGCTTCTTAAAGGAGGAGATTACATGAATCATGATACCATAAACTTATTAGTTAAAGATGACCAGGCTGCTCCCGCAAGCATTACATTTTAGTCATGTTATGCGAACAACGCTTTTCTCACCGATATAACCTAGCTTCCGGCCACCAACATTACATATTTGTCATTTTCTGGTCATGTTGTGGGCAGATTTCAGACTATAAAATTGATATTGACGACAATGAAATGGACTGGCTTCCTTGGCCTGAACTGTAGAGCGGAGTGGAACGATGAAGATTCTCATCGTAGAAGATGAAGTAAAAACTGGGGATTATATCCGGCAGGGCTTCATGGAATCCGGCTTTGTGGTAGATCTCGCCCGGACCGGGCTCGATGGTCACCACCTGGCGATTACCGGCTCGTATAACTTGATTGTCCTTGATGTAATGCTGCCTGATGTGGATGGCTGGCGAATTATGCAGTCATTGAGAGAGGCCAGTTCCATCACGCCTGTGTTATTTCTCACCGCAAGGGACAGTGTAGAAGACCGGGTCAAGGGTCTGGAATTGGGAGCGGACGACTATCTGGTCAAGCCTTTTGCCTTTTCGGAGCTGCTGGCACGAGTACGTACATTGTTACGGCGCGGTGCTGCGCCGGTTTTTCAGGATCAACTCCAGGTGGCTGACCTGATGCTGGATATACCTCGCCGTCGCGCACAGCGACATGGCGTGAGTATCAACTTGACCAACAAGGAGTTCACCCTACTTGAACTCCTTGTGCGGCGCCAAGGAGAAGTGTTACCACGCTCATTGATCGCTTCCCAGGTGTGGGACATGAATTTTGACAGTGACACCAATGTCATCGATGTTGCTATCCGGCGGCTGCGCGCGAAGATCGATGATGATTTTGAACCAAAGCTGATTCATACCGTACGCGGCATGGGTTATATGCTTGACGTGACACAGCCAGGCTAGCCCATGAAAAGACGCCCGCCATCTCTGGTCGTTAGACTCACCGTCTCCATTGGCGCTGTGATAACCGCTGTTCTCCTCACCTTTGGCTGGATGATGGAGCGCTCTATCAATAATCATTTCGTCCAGCAGGATGTGGATGAGCTCAATTCAGTAGTTCAGGCGTTGCAATACCTCCTCGCGACCGTACCGGCTGTAGTGGCTCATATCTGATCTGACAGTTGAGCCGAGAGGTTCCAATCCAACCCGACAGTCAGTTATGAGGAAATTTGGACTTTAGAACAGCCGATTTTCAAAAAATAAATGTCCGCTTTGCCTTAATTGCAGACATTCGATTTTTCGAGAGCCCTGAGTGTTATCTCTAATTAGATGGTCTAATTCAATGTGTCACTACATTCCAAGCAATGTGCTTTAAGAGAGACTTTCGGACTGTTTATGAAACAAGCAAAGTGAAGTCAAGGTGCCGTTTTGCTGTTGCGATTTAGAACAGGAATATCAAGACAATCTAATCGACGGCCCAAAGCAATGTAGGCGGCGTGCATCAGGGTGGCACTGTGCAGGATACCATCCTGCTACGTTAATCCGAAGCAGGATGGGTTACACACGGCACTATCTATGATGCATCAGTTAATGTATCAGTCGTTCAATCGCATCCGGTTTGTTGTGAATAGCAAATTTATCCACCAAGGTGGCGCTTGCTTCGTTTAGCCCAATTACCTCGACTTCAATGCCTTGGCGGCGCAGTTTCAAGACGACTTTATCCAGTGAACTGACCGCGGTGATGTCCCAAAAATGAGCGTGGGTTAAATCAATCCGCACCTTGGGCAAGGTTTCACCGAAATCAAAGCTTTGCACAAAGGGTTCAGCAGAAGTGAAAAACACCTGGCCGGTGACAGTGTAAATACGGCATTGTCCATCGGCGGTTACAGCAGCCTCAATGGCCAGCAACTGGCCAATTTTATTGGCAAAAAACAGCGCACTCATTAATACGCCCACAAACACACCCAGCGCCAGATTGTGGCTGTACACTACCACTGCGACCGTCGAAAGCATCACAATGCTGGAGCTTTTCGGATTGGTCCGCATGTCTTTGACCGACTGCCAGTTGAACGTGCTAATAGAAACCATAATCATCACGGCAACCAGCGCCGCCATCGGAATATGGCCGACCCAATCACCTAAGAATACGGCAAAACACAACAACAACACACCGGCCAACAGCGTCGACAAACGGGTGCGACCACCAGATTTGACGTTAATCATCGACTGGCCAATCATGGCGCAACCGGCCATGCCACCGATTAAACCTGAGCCAATGTTGGCAATGCCTTGCCCAACACACTCACGGTTTTTATTACTGTTGGTATCGGTTAAATCATCAACAATTGTGGCGGTCATCAGTGATTCGAGCAGACCGACCAGTGCCAACGCCAGCGAATAAGGGAAGATAATTTGCAGGGTTTCAAAAGTCAGCGGCACTTCTGGCCATAAAAACACGGGCAGGCTATCAGGCAGCTCGCCCATATCGGACACAGTGCGCACATCAATGCCAAAATACAGTGCGATACCGGTGAGCACCAAAATACACACCAGCGGTGATGGCACAGCTTTGGTTACCAGCGGCAACAGGTAAATAATGCCTAAACCGGCAGCAGTCATTGCATAAACAAGCCAAGTGACATTGGTCAGCTCTGGGAGCTGCGCCAGAAAAATCAAAATAGCCAGTGCATTGACAAACCCCGTCACGACCGAGCGCGATACAAAACGCATCAGCTCACCCAGTTTCAGCACACCAAACAGAATTTGCAGCACGCCACAGAGCAGCGTGGCAGCCAATAAATACTGCAAACCATGCTCTTTGACCAAGGTGATCATCAACAGCGCCATCGCGCCGGTCGCCGCAGAAATCATCGCCGGACGGCCACCGGCAAACGCCGTGATCACGGCAATGGCAAAGGAGGCGTATAAACCAACTTTTGGGTCTACCCCGGCAATAATCGAAAAGGCAATAGCCTCTGGAATAAGGGCGAGTGCGACAACGATTGCGGATAACACATCCGCACGGACATTAGACAGCCAATGCTGCCGAAGGGAATTCAACATATTCATTTCCAAAACAGCAGATCACCAAGTGATCTGAAAAACCAACCAGCTGCAACAACTGCGACTCACGAGCGAAGCCTCATAAACAAAAGCAGGGCGCAACCACAAAAAGCACCTGAGCTTTTATTGATAGTAAGTGAGAACACAGTGAACTACATCGGGGGTATCCATCCTGTTTTGGTAAATATGGGCTTATGTTATCAAACTTTGTCTACCTGTTCAGCTAATCATTCTGTTGGCAGCTAAGCATGGATAGAAATTCCAGTTCATCACATTTGAAAATGCTTGGGTGTCTTCAAAATTTCTTTTTTACGAGTTGGCAAGGCGAGAACTTCACGAAAATTTCGAGAGCCTCGGTATATTCGGTCGCCGCAATGTCCGCTTTCAGTGAAAAGCTCCGATTTAATCGAATCTCAGTGAATTTCTGCTATTGGCACAAAGCCACTATCCGACGAACTGGGACTATCCATGGAGTGATGGTGCGATTAATTTGCAACACGTAGTAAGGAACCTTTGTACTGTGGTGGTAAATTAAGTGCCATTAACAATAAATGGGAACGGCAGCTCATTTTGGAGAGTTAAGAAAACAAAATATCTTACACTTTGGTCAGGCTCTTGGATTGCCAGAGGCACTTTCGCAAGGATTATTGAACAAATAAAAAAGACAATCTTGCCGACTGCAGATAAGTTGTCTGTCCAAGTTGCTAAAGTGTACTATTTTATGATCTGAGTTCATTCTAACCATTGGATCATCACTCAAACCGGGCTACTTTTGGTTCTTCGCGAAGTAGGTGGCCGCCTTTTTTAAGATGGCCAAATCCTCTGCCTGCTCAGCCAATTGACGCTTCAAACGCGCAACTTCAGCAGCAAGCTCTGAACTAGTTCAGACTGGTCGTTCCGTTACCAGTCTTCCTCATCGGTCTGAATTTTTTTAATAATTAGATAGCAATCCGCTGAACGTGACGAAAATTTCAGAACTTCAGACTCCCTTTCTAAACCTGCAACTAAAATCGTTTTTGGGCCAAACAATTGCAGTCCTTTTTCGAAAATATCGCGGCGCACTACAAAAGGCGCACTATCAACATCAACATGATTCTGGGCATTGATGAGATCTTTAGATGAGTTTATTTCTGTGACAGAAAATCCGTGTAAAACATTATCTTTAAAATGCAGTTTTGCAAACTCATCTGATAATGCCTTTGAGATTTTCAATTCTCCAATAAATTGCATCAGACCTCGATTGCAAAATTCCACTTCACCGCCTGAAAAAGTTTGCTGCCCCTTATCTAAATAAATCTCAGACAAACATATCAGCGGAATTTGAACATAAAAGCGAGAATATTCAATTGCAAACCAGTTCTCAGTCACCAGTACAAAGCAATTATGGCTAGATGCTGTTTTAAAACCTGCAAGTACGTCTTTTAGGCATTGAAATGAATCTATACTCACTGCCCTGAGCTCATCTTTTTCAAAATCTCTTTCAAGCAACTTTACAGACGCGTTGACCGCGAAAGATTGCAATCTCAATGTCAGACCCTTCGAAGAAAAATGAAATAAAATAACTGGCTTCGAAGATTTATTGACCAGCTTTGCAATCGCATACACTTGCTCTAATTTCGTGACCAGTTCACCATGCACTGGAAATTTAAAATCGCCTACGGCAAATTCTCCGGATACATATTCTATAGATGATGCATATTCATCGACATTAATTTTGTAGGGGGAATGCCCTCTCACATCATCGAATAATTTCTCGTCATTAAAAAACTGGTTATTAATCGCTGAAAAAAAATTGATATTACCGTCTGAGTCAAATTCAAAACAGCCACTAACATTGTATGCATCCCGATTCCCAATTTTATCTAAACCAATCCTCAGCGATTCGATACTAATTGTAAAATTCGATTCAAAATCAGGAACTTTAACACAGGGTAAATTACAGAAAACTTTCCCGGGCCCCATATCTGATCGAGACTTGACAGTGAGAATATCGCTACCATGTTTTGTATACATTAACAGCTCAGTGTTTCGTCCAAAAAAGCAATTTGCCTTTCCTGTGGTACCACACAGAGCTTTAACCAGAACATTTAATAAAAAACCTGTCACATATATTTTATTCATTGGAACCACCGGCTATCAACTCAAGATACAGATTAAAAAATTTAACCACCGCTTTGAATGCAAGAACTTTTTCACTACTTGATTTTAAAAATTTGAGAGATAAAAAATTGGCTTCTCCGACTTCTAAATTAATTAGTTCACTGAATCTGTAATAATTAATTGCTTCTTGCCACGGCAAAGGCAATTGCCCATCAGAATGATGAAAAAATATTAATTTAAATTGGTAGGGACAGGTCAAACTCAAGACCTTCAGAAAATGCCGCAGTGTTCTGACATCCGTTATGCGGTCAGCCTCGATCATTCGCTGCGTTGCTTTAAATGCATTGCGCACATTGGAATTGACCGTTATCTCATTCGCCATTTCCGCACATTTCAGAAAACATGTGCGTTTATATTGGCTAATCTCCTGATTTTTGGAACTGGGCAGATTTTTTTGCAGAAAACTTTTTAATTCGCCTGCGCACTTATCAGGCGATTCGATGAAGGCAAACACTTCATCTATAAACGTCAGGAAGGTGACGTGCTTCTTAGTATTGACAGCGCAATGTAGCTTAGTGCTCTTCTTGCCCACTTTTTTACAATTCGTAAAACCATGAATTAAATTTTTAAATGGGACTGACCCGTTCTTTAAATTTGAGTGAATAAAATCGTACTTGTAGTTATTTCCGTATATCGCAGAGATAAACTCCTCATCCGGATTAAATGCTCGTATGGGATTTATTTCAAACTCAAGCAGACCTAATGTATGCCAATAACTTGCAGCGGTAATAGCTGGGGAGCAGTGTCCCAATGATGTTGAAACAATTTCAAATATGGGTGTAATGATTGATAATTCTCGGCCAGCACGTCTGAAATCTTCTCTGATATTTTTTAGCGCCGACTCTGAAAATAACTCATGATTCAGAAATGAATATTTAGTTATCAAATCAGATCGATAAAACGCGGCGATGAATAACATCCACAGCTGGTTATTTGCTGCACAATGTCTTAACGAATGCACCACTAAATCATCTATACCTGAGGCCGCTTTCAGAGCCTTCATGACAGAATCCAGATAGTAATTAATAAATCTGGGCTCAAATAAAAACTCGCCCCCTTCATCGATGCGCCGTTTGCAAAATGCTTTAAATGAATTGTGCAAACTGGGGGGTATATATGACAAAAATACCCGGCGATAGCCTGCTCCGGATTTACGCAATTCATCATTTGAAACGTAAATACATCTATCTGAAATGTCGATGATTTTTAGCCCTTCAGCTTCTGAATTTCTCAGACCCAGGTAATAGCAAAGCCTTAGAAACCAGAGAGTATGTGAAAAAATTGATTCAATTGAATTTTCTGCTACGTTTTCAAGGATGTGCTCAAAGATTTCTGGAGCGAGGTAATGCGAACGCACGTGCATTGCACCCGCCCCGCGATATTCAAGACGTGTCTCATCAAAAAATTTTACTGCGGTGTGGGTATACAGAAATTGAAGAAAAATCAAAATGGTATTTTGAATACTGGGGGAGGTGATCCCAATGATCGCGTCTGCTACATAATCAGTTAAATCATTGAGCACGCCTTGATTTTCTTGTGCATGAGCAATGAGATTGTCGTCACAAAAACAATTATTAATAAAATTCTGAATGCGCGATGAGTACTCAAGTACAGTTGAAATTCGAAGCCGATCTTTCCACGGTGTACCGTGAATAAAAATTTTTACGCAGTAATGAATAGAAAAAAACGTGATGGCGCTACAGCGCGTTCGTGACATCTCTAACAACTGATAAAGTTTAACGGAGGCTGACTTAAATGCAGACCCTTGGTGCCGCTCTCTGGTAGACTCTGCTCGAAATCGATTTAGGGTCAGACTTAGCACGTCAAACGCCTCTTTATCAAAATCTGAGCAAAAATAACCGTAATGTTCGAAAGCCATTTCTGACGGCGATGGCAGAAGTCCGTCAATATCAAATTTTTTCAGTCGGCCTTTCCTCGTTTTCAGTTGTGTATCAAGTTCATCGGCTTGATGAATCTGCGTTAGAGCAAAGATGTAGGAGGGCAGACTGAGCTCGTGATCCAATTGGCCGAGCGTCCGTGAAAAAATGGGTTTTGTCATCAGGTTAACGGCCATTAACGCGTGGTTGAAATCGAAATCTGACCTAAAATCAAGATGATCTGACCATTTTCTAAACAGCTTCTTCAGATCCTTATCAGACGTTGCGTGCTGTCGCAGCTCACAAATTTTTTTGATTAAAAATAGGCAAATACCATCGAGAAAAAATAATTTTTCATCCGCTTTTGAAATACATATTTCAGAATCCAAAATAATATAATTGGAATGTGTTGAGATGAGTGCTCTAATCGACTGCAAATTTTCTATGCCCGAATGCCTGGCGAGTAGGATTAACAAAGAAATAAGTCTGACATCCTCATCGACGTTTTTAGCACCTTGATATGCCGCAGCAATGAGAGTGTTGCATAAATTGACACCCGGCAGAGTTTCATTCCAGAACTGTTCGGGCGCCTCAACCGGTAACAGTATTGGCGGTGGGATGATATTTTTCTGTGCCCCTGCGTAATATTCAAATAACGCTGAGAGCGATTTTTGTAGCACTGTTATCTCAATATTTGAATGTGCATATTCGTAAACCCTCGAAGCAGATTGACTCAACAAATTGGGGGCAACCGGTACATTCCTGAATAATCGAGTTGACTCAATCACATGGATGGCAAAGTCCACGTAATTTTTATGCAAAAAAGCATCTTTTTCGAACGCGGCTATGAGTAGATCGCTCAGATTCATAGGTTATAAAATCCTCGTCAAGGCATTGATTATCATGCGATCCTGTTCAGCATATTTACTGTCATATAATGCAATTGCCTGTTGCTGCATCGCTATCAATTGCGCTGGTGCAGCCATGGCAAAACGTGACCAAACACTCACTCCCGCGCGCGAATGATTCAGAAGCATGTCTAATTTGCGCTGATTGAAATTAGAGCTGAGAAAAATATGACCAGTCGCGGCTGTGTGTCGCATTGAATACGCTGAGAGCTGCTCATTTGTGATGAGCTCTAATTGTTCATTTATCACAGCGCGTTTTAGTGAAATCCAGCCGTTTTGCCAGAACATTAGGCAATTAGCAGGAGGAGAAAGAGGCACTCTCTTTGAAAATGCTTCCGCCGCGCGACGCCAACATGCTAATAGTGAGGCAGCGGAGGGTGCTAACACAATTAGCCTGCGCTCCTCTTGCGAATGTACCCTTTTGTCTGCAACAGTAAAAATGCCGTGCGCTAAATCTGTATGAGCTAAATTAGGATAGGGTTCATTGACAGGTCGCAGTCCAGACGTGCTCGCGATGCGCATATGAATGTACAGCGCAGCGTTGTTAAGCACGCCAACAGGACTGAGACCGCCAATTTTCTTTGAGAAATCATTAAAAAACGCATCGTAAACATCGGTACGAATTGTGATTTTAGAACCGACATGGTTATAAATCTCATCTCCGGAGACAGAAATGCTATTGCTATCTGCTGTTTGGTCTTTAATGTGAATTCGTAATGCACTACAAAATCTCCGCCAGATTTTTAGCACGTGGCCTGAAAATTCGGCTGCAGTAAAACACACATAGTGTTGTTGAATCGCGGGTTGACCAGACAAATATCGCATCATGCTTTCGGGCACAGTTTCACGACTGAATGCTAAAAAAGCAGAATGAATTGCACGTATGGTGATCGATTTTCTACTTAAGCCCGAATTTTTAAGACCAGTCCTGAGCCATTTTTTATATTTTTGCTCTGTCATATCAAACGCTACATTTAGCGCATGCGCTCTCCGTTTATCAGGTCCAATACTATGAAGCACAATATGAAACATTAGTGTCAGAGGATGAGGCAACTCAAATGAAATACGATCAACTGTTTGATAATGAATTCTATCGTCACAAACAGCAGGGGGATTGGTTTTTAAGAAATTTGCAGGCAAACTCAACCGGCACAACGTTGATTTCACGTTGCCCACAAAAGAATATTCCACATATATTTCGTTCTCATCAGGCAAAAAATCTTTTTTAGATGACAGGTTTCGCAAAACAATAGAAAGTGGATTTTTTAAACCAAAGAAACTCAAAAATAAAACAATCAATTTCTTCCCTGTATCAATAGAAATTTTTGAGTACTCACCTGTTTTTAAATGCGGGCATAGAACATCAAAAAGCAGCGAAACTTCATCAGGCAACGCGTACTTTATGCTCGAAAAAACACATAACTCGACATTGTAGAATGCACGTTGCATACCTGATTTTTGTTTATTAAATTTGTTTTTTTGCTGAGTAGTAGTTAATGGAATTTCAGTCTCGAGTTTTAAAAAGGATCCTCCCTCAGATTCGTCGAAATTTGAAACATTGACTGCTGAAACTTTAAAACCATCATATTCATCAATCACTTCCGATATAACATAGTCATTTGAAATGACACTTTTCTTATCACAATCCAGCCTCTTGAAAGGATGATTAAGATATTGAACTATTAATTCATAATCAAAAACATTAGATTCTTTTGCATTTTCAAAATATTTTTTGAGACCCAAACTTGATAAGGATAAAATTTCTCTTACAGAGAGGATTGTAGATTTAGGTCGCTCAATGAAAACTTTATAAAAATCAAGATAAGCGCTGTAATCAGCATTTCCCCGACAATTAAATACATGAGCTAATATTGCGATTTGGCGATTTGGCTCGCAGTCCTCCAAAATGTCATTACCAGGTACTCTGATCAAAAGAAGCGTTGAAATAAATGGGAATTTTTTAAGATACGTAAATAACTCCTTTCGAGTAACGTAATTTTCATCACTTGAAGCTACATCATTTAATTTTAAAACCCAAGTCTCATACAGTCTTTTCAAGTACTCCTGTGGATTTTCAATTATTAAAAGATATTTAATAAAAACAAGTAGCCGATCCGAAATTGACTCAATTTTAAAATCTAAAGGTATGTTAAAGTGCTCATAAATTTCTTTCATTTCGACATCGTCCTCTTAGGGATATGGGAAAGCTCTGAGCTCAAATCTAATTTTAAATTTTCGCTAGGTTTAATTTCACAACTCTTATTTTTATAAATTGCGCTTCGGTGCATTCTAACTATTTTTGAAATTGCACCGGCACTTATAAAGCCCTGAATTCCAACTTCTTTTCTCAGTAAGTCCTCAATTAAAAAAACTGTTTTAAAATCAAAAACGGAAAAACAGTCCAAATAGGCTCTTGCAATGATTTTTTCATGAAGAGATTCACGTTTTTTTAAGGATTGAATATTGAAATTTATTTCACGTTCAGGTTGCAAGCACGCTACAGCTTTTAGTAGTACATAATTTTCATATGCATAAAGTTTTCCGCCGCTTTTTAAAACATTGCTTCCAGAGATTTTTTCCAATAAATAATTTTCTTTATTTGAATCAAATAAATATTGAACAAGATTTAATGCAACCTGAAGCTCTTTAATTGCATGCGAGTTGCGTGTAACAGCAAAATTAATCTTCTTGAGTGCTATAGCGTTCACGATGAGCAGCTCCTGCAAATAACTACGCATAGACTAACCCAGATTTTCGGCGGGTCATTTACACAGAAACCCTTTTTTTGGGCTGTCTGTGTATAAAAATTTTTATACAGAAAAAGACATATATCTCGGGGGGGAGGGAATTTATTCTATATATTTCAATCGTTTAAATATGTACGTTTGGCAAGAATGTGGGCATATTGCTGTTTTCCTCCGCATGTTGCATCACAAACATGCCCAGCACAACACAGAATTTTTTTGACGCCACAAAACTGGAAAAGATCTAAATGAGGGAGCAGCAACGAATCCATCATGGAACAATAAACAGAAAATTAATGACTCCAGAAGGGATATACTTGGTAAGAGATTTCGTGTTGAGTAAAGTGGATAGCAGTGACCAACTAATATTGACTGTTGACCCTTTTTTATCGTTCAACCAATCCCGCTAACGGAAGAACGACGATATACGCTCAGGGCGTGTAGCGGACGTTAACGGCAATCACACGGTTAACGGTAGCAGGCTGATATCCCTCTTCCCTTTCTTTGTGTGAGGCAATACCCATTTGCAGCTTCATCACATGATTAACCGTCAGCTCGTCATAACGTAAGCCGAGGATACTGCGACAGTGGTCAACAAGACGTTACTCATTACGCTGCTGGGTCTTTTTGGACTTTTAGCTTGCGGTAAATAGAATTGGTAAAAGAGCTCCGACACCGTTGGCATCGCCCGCAACTTAGCTTTTTCTTCCCGTGTGCGAAATTTTACTTTGCAACAACGTTTAGTTCTTTTGCCAGTTTGCTGTACGAGAGTTCTGATAACACGTATAAGCGAACTTTGGTACATGAAAAGCGAAATTTCTGCATTTTGGCACAAAGACGATCTTCACTTTGAGCGAATAGCAGACATCTCGAGCCTAATTCCAACGAAACTATAGAGTGGAGCTTATTTGTTCTTGAATGTTACTAAATAAGGTAATAATATGAATTTGCTTAGCTCTTGAGGGGCTAAGGTGTATCACAAGCTGTCAAGGGCTACCTGAACCATGAACTGGAACAGGCGCTTCTTGAAGCTACAGCAGACGGTTAATAGACTCACGTCGAACACTCCTGACACTATGATATTATACATCATACCTGACATTTGTGGCCCAGCGTCTAGCGCTGTGAATGCGTAATAAAATACGTTTGTTAAGCCTGGATCGGGAATTGGAAGGCCACAATCCCTTACCTTTCCAGGTTTTGCACTTAGCAGCAAGGATTAGCTGATGGTAAAAAAACATGATTGGTATCGAATGCGTGGCTATATCCATTTTGATGCACCAATCGGTTTAAAGAAGGCAACGGCAATAGTTACAAATACCAAGCGTGTTGCCACACATGCCTTTTTCCCCTTGTTACATTACACCATCGAAAGCTTCAAGGTTGTTAAGAACAGCCACGGTGAAGTTGAAAAGAGAATAAAACAACGCCCTATAGCTTATGCTAGCCATCTTGATTCCCATATTTATTCATATTACTCCAGAGTATTGTCTGCTAGATATGAGGTCGCTCTGCAGGAAAGAGGTTTAGATAAGAATGTAATTGCATTCCGAACTCTGGGTAAGAATAATATCGATTTTGCTAATGACGCTTTTGAGGAAGTGAAAAAGCGTAGATCATGCAGCGCCATAGCACTTGATATAACAGGTTTTTTCGACAATTTAGATCATCAAATATTAAAAGAGCATTGGTGTTACCTTTTAGGGGCCGACAAGCTGCCAAATGATCATTTCAATGTATTTCGCTCAATTACCCGCTTTTCGAAAGTATGCCGTGATACGGTATATGAGCTATTAAAAATAGCGAAGAACAATCCAAAAAATGGTCGATTTAAAATATGTCCAGAAGTGTTCCGTCGCGTTATTCGTGCAAATAAGTTAATTCAGGTAAATACAGATTCAAAGGGAGTACCACAAGGTTCTCCTATTAGCGCTCTTTTATCGAATATTTATATGTTGACGTTTGATGTTGCAGCTAAGAATATCTCTGATCAGTACAATGGCTGTTACTACAGATACTGTGATGACATGTTATTTATTGTCCCGACGGCTTATAAAGACTTAGTAGAGAAGGCTGTAATCGCTGAAATTGCCAAAGTAAAACTAGATATTAACCCTAAAAAAACTGAGGTCCGTGATTTCTGGCCGTCTGGTTCCGTGATGCAATCAAATAAACCGTTACAGTACCTTGGTTTTATTTTTGATGGGCAGCACTAATTAATTCGCTCAGCAGCTTTGGCAAAATTTTCGGGCCGAATGAAATCAGGCGTTCGCCTGGCTAAAAAAACTCAGCGCAAGGCTAACTTCAAGGAAATTATTGCCGGTAAGGAAGTTACCAGATTATTTAAACACAAGCTTTATGAACGTTATTCACACCTCAGCAATCGAAATTTCGTTACCTACGGCTATCGTGCCGCAAAAATTATGCAGTCGCAGGCAATCCGGAAACAATTAAAGCCTTTGTGGGGGCGACTTCAGAGTGAAATGACGGATGATTAAGTTATGCAAATGTATTTTTGGTTTTATGAACTGACAACCAATCAATATGTGCTTTAAGTGATTCAAATTCTCGCAAGTCAATATGGCGGCCTTTTAATTTCTTTTTACAGCGAGACAAATAATCTTCAATAGCTGCTAAAACACCATCATTTGTTTTATCCCAAATCTCGCATTCAGCGACTAGCTTATGTGCCTTGAATTCGAACTGCTTCTTTCTTGTTTTTACTTTTCTTCGTGGCTCAGTACTCCAGTATTCACCTCGAACCTGGCTTCCCATGAAGAAAAGTTTAATGTACCCAATAACCTCATTGAATTCCCAATCACCACCATATGACGAGCGGTGACTTTTTCTCCAATTCTCCACCAAACTCGGATTGCTATGCCGGAAGCTTGCATCCCATGATTTTGAGATTAGTCTCTCAAAGTCATCATTCATTTTCGAAAAATACTCACTCTCAGGCAATCGATAAACTGGAATTACCAAGAAATAATCATCAAAGATCACAATTTTTCCTTGATTGCATAACGTCGCAGTGCTTGGCTTGGTTAAATTTCACCTGCGCTTGTGCTCCGTCCTAGATGCTATATCTGGAATAGAGTCAGCAGGACTCACTACTGTTTGTACTTTCGCGCGATCTTTTAGCCTTTTTTGAGCAATATAGGCAAAAGACTTACCAGTTCTCTCTGCTTCTTGTTGCATCTCATAGATCTCTTCACCAGAGATCGGATTATCCCTTGCATCAATCATTGTCGAAAAGTGATAAACCGCTTCATCTTCGTTGTCTGACCGAGTTGTATGCTCAAGAATATCATTTAAGTCGACGCTTACGGCTTTTTGCATTCCGGAGCCGATCGCTCCAAAGTCCTGTTTGAACCAATCAGATTGCTCAATACTATTTTTCAGGACAAACAAATCGTAGTCAGTAAAAGGAACATGAAAGTCATTAAAGTTTATAAACTGCCGCCCATCAATCCGCATTTGGAAATGGTAATGTGGGTAGTTTATCGAGGTTCCTTGGTGCCCGTCGAAATCATTTTTAGAGCAGTCAAATGTCCATTCAATATTTTTCCACTTCACTGTGTAGGATAAAACCTTCCGTTCCGACCTTTCGTCATCTAAATCGTTAATATTTGAAAGCAATTTCTCTTGATTCGCACACCATCGAACGAATGCAGCTATGTTTCCGTAGCCGTATTTCTCATATACTTTCGGAAAGTCCTTTTTCTCGAACTTGCATTGTCTCAAGAGCCAATGCAAGCAGGGATTATCCTTGCTTATAGTCTTGAAAGGCTTGCCGCATAAATAGCAAATTCCTTTTTCGTATCCGGCCTTGAAGGCTTGGACTTGTCTTTGATGTTCCTCGTTATTGAGGCGATTCATCTCCTCTACTTCCTCAGGAGACATGCTTTCAAAAATCTGTCGATATTTCTCAGTATCTTGTTGCACGAAATCTTCCCGTGGAATTTAACAATTATTCGGCAGGTCGACCCGTAATTAAGCATGGATCAACCTGCTTTTGTAAATTTTTTATAAAGAACAGTACTCCTTTATCTTAAGGCTTACAACAGCTTATAGATATAATTGATGTTAAATTCGGCCGACAAGTACGGGTTCATCCGTCTATCAAAGCACTGGTAGCACTATCACTATATTGGATATAAACACAGTAACTAAGCGTCGAATGAATGGTAAAAAATGTCCGCTTTTGGCACTTAGTGAAGATTCACAGATCAAATTGGCACCTTATTACTCGTTGAGTTTGTGATGAATATCATCATATTCTTCGATCATCTCTGCCAAGTTATCAAATTTATCACCTTCAGCCGTGCCTGGTTCAGCTTCAAGCATGCTTCTAATGCCGCGGCATATTCCTGCTCATTTTTAATGGATGGCTTGGTCATCTTAATGTTTCCCCTGTGAATCGATTTGCCAGTAATAGAACTTACAAAATGGGTTTATCTCTATCCCGCATGGGGTCATGCAAGCTAGGGTAGCTGCGACTAACAAATACCCTACCCCGGCTTTAATTACTAATTCTTAGTTGCGTTTTGTGAGTAAACTATCAATCTCGATACACGTTTTGAGTAAGTTGCCTGAGGGATCCCCACAAATTGCTCCCCCATATTATCCACACTCTATCAGATCGTCCGGTGTCCAGCACCACTGAGCTAT
>NZ_AHTH01000037.1 GCF_000245735.1 Alishewanella jeotgali KCTC 22429 | reverse complement strand
GCTTCAGACGCATAACTTCAGCAGAAAGCTCCAACTCTCATTCACTGGTGGTAGGCTTTTCTCTGCGGCAGTGCGCCAGTTGTATAACTGAGATTTGTGCTGTTTAGTTCTCTAGCTGTCGCGGCAACACCAATCTTGTCTGCCAGTTTGAGGGCTTCAGCTTTAAATTCAGCGGTATGTTTTTGCGGAGTTTCTTTGTTAACATTATTCACCTCGTTAAACTATTGTACTCACTTAGCAAGGTGTCCAAAATTATTGGTACGGATCAGATACAACAAAGGCCGCATTCGCGGCCTTTGTTTTAGCTAAAACTTAGAAAAATTACTTCTTCTTCGCTTTTGGATTTGGCAGGTCGGTGATAGAACCTTCGTAGATCTCTGCCGCTAAGCCGATAGACTCGTTTAGCGTTGGGTGAGCGTGGATGGTTAACGCGATATCTTCGGCGTCGGCACCCATTTCTACAGCTAAGCAGATCTCGCCCAGCATTTCACCGGCGTTGATACCGACAATGGCGCCACCCAGGATACGGTGGGTTTCTTTGTCGAAGATTAACTTAGTGAAGCCTTCAGTGCGGGCTGAAGCAATGGCGCGGCCAGAGGCGGCCCATGGGAAGGTGGCAGTTTCTACTGCGATGCCTTTCTCTTTTGCTTCTTTCTCGGTGACACCTACCCAAGCCATTTCCGGATCGGTATAGGCGACTGATGGAATGCAGCGTGGATCGAAGAAGTGCTTTAAGCCAGAGATCACTTCAGCCGCTACATGGCCTTCGTGTACCGCTTTGTGCGCTAACATTGGCTGACCGATCACGTCACCGATAGCATAGATATGCGGTACGTTGGTGCGCAGTTGCTTATCAACATTGATAAAGCCACGCTCATCGACATTAACACCGGCTTTAGCCGCGTCTAACAGGTTACCGTTTGGCTTACGGCCAACCGCAACTAAGATCTTGTCGTAACGTACCGGGTTAGCCGGGGCGTTTTTGCCTTCAAAGGTCACATATAAACCATCTTTCTTGGCTTCTACTGCTGTTACCTTGGTCGACAGCATAATGTTGAAGTTTTTGCTGTTGTACTTGGTGTAGGCTTTAACGATATCGGCATCAGCGGCGGGGACTAACTGATCCGCAAATTCTACTACTGAGACTTTAGAGCCCAGCGCACGGTATACCGTACCCATTTCCAGACCGATAATACCGCCACCTAATACCAGCATTTCGCCTGGGATATCTTTTAATTCCAGCGCGCCGGTAGAGTCGATTACGCGGTCATCTTTTGGAATAAATGGCAGCGCCACTGGCTCTGAACCGGCAGCAATAATTGCATGTTCAAAAGTAATAGTGGTATCGCCAACCTGTAAGGTGTTCGCGCCGGTAAATTTACCGTAGCCGTTAACCACCTTCACTTTACGCATTTTCGCCATGCCACTCAGGCCGTTGGTCAGCTGACCAATTACCTTGTCTTTCCAGGCACGGATTTTATCTAAATCAATTTCCGGTGCGCCAAACGTCACGCCGTGTGAGGCCATTTCTTTGGCATCGTCAATCACTTTTGCAACGTGCAGCAGTGCTTTAGATGGGATACAACCCACGTTTAAGCACACGCCACCTAAGGTGCTGCGTGCTTCAACCAGTGTTACTTCTAAGCCTAAGTCTGCGGCACGGAAGGCTGCAGAGTAACCGCCAGGGCCTGCGCCCAGCACTACCACTTGGGTTTTGATTTCGTTGCTCATCATTTTACCTTTTATCATCAGTAAATTTTTCCAACAGCCAAGTGTAGGGCAAGGGCTGTCAGGCGAAAAAATTGGCGGAATTTTAACATCAGAGCCGCCGCTCTGTAACCATAGATTGCATGGCTGAGTGAAAATTACGCCACTTTTCGTGGCGTAATGGCTTTTTTACATAATAATTTGCCGGATATCGGCCAGATAACTGGCTAAGGTGGCAGTAAAGCGCGCCGCCAGAGCACCGTCAATTACCCTATGGTCGTAGGATACCGATAACGGCAGCATCAGCTTAGGCTCAAACTCTTTGCCATTCCATTTTGGTTTGATGTCGGATTTAGAGACACCCAAAATGGCCACTTCCGGCGCGTTAACGATAGGGGTAAAGGCGGTACCGCCAATGCCACCCAGGCTGGAGATAGTAAAACAGCCGCCCTGCATATCGCTGGCCGTCAGTTTACCTTCGCGCGCCTTCACCGAAATGTCCTGCAGCTCGCGGGATAATTCGATAATGCCTTTTTTGTTAACATCCCGTACCACCGGCACCACCAGGCCATTTGGCGTATCAACGGCAATGCCTAAATGCACATACTTTTTCAGGATCAGGCTGGCGCCATCTTCTGATAAAGAGCTGTTAAAGGTTGGGAACTCTTCCAGCGCCTTGGCCACCGCTTTCATAATAAAGACCAGCGGGGTGTATTTAACGCCCATCTTTTTCTTATCCGCCAGCGCATTCTGCTCTTTGCGGAAGTCTTCCAGGCCAGTGATATCGGCTTCGTCAAACTGGGTGACATGCGGAATGCGTACCCAGTTGCGATGCAGGTTAGCACCAGAGATTTTCTGGATCCGCGACAGCGGTTTCTCTTCTACGGCACCAAACTTGGCAAAATCGACTTTTGGCCAGGCCAGTAAGTCAAAGCCCATATTGTTACCGCCGGCAGAGGTTGCGGCAGCAGCCGGTGCAGCACCGCTTTCTACCTGCTTCACTAACTGCTTCACGTAGTTCTGCACGTCTTCTTTCACGACGCGGCCTTTACGGCCAGTACCTGTTACCTTGGCCAGGTTAATGCCAAACTCGCGCGCTAAGCGGCGGATCACCGGCGAAGCATGAGCATAGGCACTGTTAGCCACAAAGCCATCAGCCGCTGCCGTTGTTGCCGGCGCAGCAGCTGGGCTGGCGCTAGCCGTTGGCGCGCTAGCAGTGGTAGCAGCTGCACTGGCAGCAGCAGGCGCGGCCGCTTTGGCGGCACCGGCTACTTCGAACACCATAATCAGGCTGCCGGTTTTCACCTTGCTACCGGTTTGTACCTTAATTTCTTTTACCACACCGGCGAACGGTGCTGGCACTTCCATCGAGGCCTTGTCGCCCTCAACGCTAAGCAGTGACTGATCGGCCGCAACGGTATCGCCAACCTTGACCATAATTTCGGTGACTTCGACTTCGTCACCACCGATATCCGGTACCTTAACGTCTTTTTGCTCTGTGCTGGCCGCAGCCGGCGCAGCCGCAGCCGGAGCACTGGCTGGAGCCGCAGCGGCCGGCGCTTTGCCGCTGCCGGCAACTTCAAACAGCATAATCAGGCTGCCGGTTTTCACCTTACTGCCAGCCTGTACTTTGATTTCTTTGACCACACCGGCGAACGGCGCTGGCACTTCCATCGAGGCCTTGTCACCTTCGACGCTGAGCAATGACTGATCGGCCGTGACGCTATCGCCAACCTTAACCATAATCTCGGTGACTTCCACTTCATCGCCACCGATATCCGGAACCTGCACTTCTTTTACTTCTGCACTTTTTGCCTCGGCGCTGGCCGCTGCTGCGGGTGCCGGGGCGGCTGGCGCTGGCGCTGGCGCAGCCTTGGCTTCGGTTTTAGCTTCGGCACCAGCAAAGACCATAATCAGGCTACCGGTTTTAACTTTATCGCCTACCTTAACCTTAATTTCCTGCACTGTGCCGGCCACGGCAGCGGGTACTTCCATTGAAGCCTTGTCACCTTCTACGCTTAACAGCGACTGGTCGGCAGCAACAACGTCACCCACCTTTACCAGGATCTCGGTCACTTCTACTTCATCGGTACCAATATCTGGTACTTTAATTTCAATCGTCATGACAAATCCTCTTATGCGTACAGCGGGTTGGTTTTGTCGGCGTCAATGCCAAATTTCTTAATCGCTTCGGCCACGACCGCTTTTTTCAGCTCACCTTGCTTCGCCAGTTCGTTTAGCGCTGCTACCACGATATAGCCGGCGTTAACTTCAAAATGGCGACGCAGGTTTTCGCGGCTATCCGAGCGACCATAACCGTCGGTACCCAGTACCTTGTAGCTATTGGCCGGGATAAAGGCACGGATCTGTTCGGCGTAGTTTTTCATATAGTCGGTGGCGGCAATCGCCGGCGCTTTGTTCAGCACCTGCGCCACAAATGGCACCTTCTCGGCCGCTTCCGGATGCAGCATATTGAAACGCTCGCAATCCTGACCATCCCGCGCCAGCTCGTTAAAGGAAGTCACAGAGTACACATCTGAAGCGACATCGTAGTCTTTACTCAGAATGTCGGCCGCTTTACGCACTTCGTTCAGGATGGTACCTGAGCCCAGTAACTGCACCTTACCGCGACCACCGTTGTACGACTCCAGCTTGTAGATACCCTTGCGGATACCCTCTTCGGCGCCTTTTGGCATCGCCGGATGATGGTAGCTTTCGTTCATTACGGTAATGTAGTAATAGATATTTTCCTGCTCCGGACCATACATACGACGGATACCGTCTTGCAGAATTACCGCCAGCTCGTAAGCATAGGTCGGATCATAAGAAATACAGTTCGGAACTGTGCCGGCCAGAATATGGCTATGACCATCTTCGTGCTGTAAGCCTTCACCGTTTAGCGTAGTACGACCGGCAGTGGCACCTAACAGGAAACCACGCGCCTGCTGATCACCGGCCAGCCAGGCCATATCGCCAACCCGCTGGAAGCCGAACATCGAATAGTAGATATAGAACGGGATCATCGGCAGATCATTGGTGCTGTAAGACGTTGCCGCCGCTACCCAGGACGACATGGCACCCAGTTCGTTAATACCCTCTTGCAGTACCTGACCCGCGGTATCTTCTTTGTAGTAAGACACCACCGAGCGGTCTTCCGGCGTATAGTTCTGACCATGCGGGTTATAGATACCGATCTGACGGAATAAGCCTTCCATACCAAAGGTACGGGCTTCGTCGGCAATAATCGGCACGATGCGCTGACCAATATGCTGATCTTTTAGCAGGATATTCAGTGCCCGCACATAAGCCAGTGTAGTGGAAATTTCGCGCTTTTGCTCTTCCAGCAGCGAATCAAAGGCCGACAGCTCTGGCAGCGTCAGGGTTTCGCTGAACTTCGGTAACCGCACCGGCGTATAGCCATGTAAGGCTTTACGGCGATCGTGCAGGTATTGTAGTTCCGGCGAGCCTTCCGGCAGCTTGATATAAGGTAAATCGGCAACCTGCTCTTCGCTGATATAGTCTTCTAAACCCAGGCGGGTACGCAGCTGTTTAACATGCGTCAGGTCCATTTTCTTGACCTGGTGCGCAATGTTTTTACCTTCGGCGGCATCACCCATACCGTAACCTTTAACGGTTTTCGCCAGAATAACCGTTGGCTTATCGGTACAGGCCTGGGCTGCTTTAAAGGCCGCATACAGCTTAGATGGTTCATGACCGCCGCGTTTTAAGGCGAAGATCTCTTCGTCAGTCATGTCGGCAACCAGTGCCGCCGTTTCCGGGTAACGGCCAAAGAAATGCTCGCGTACATAGGCGCCATCTTTGGCTTTATACGTCTGGTAGTCACCGTCTACTGTTTCATTCATCAGCTGCAGTAACTTACCGGTAGTATCCTTGGCCAGCAGCTTGTCCCAACCACGGCCCCACACCACTTTGATCACGTTCCAGCCGGCGCCGCGGAATAACCCTTCCAGCTCCTGGATAATCTTACCGTTACCCATTACCGGGCCATCCAGGCGCTGCAGGTTACAGTTGACCAGGAAGCACAGGTTGCCCAGTTTTTCACGGGCAGCAAACGAAATGGCGCCGCGTGATTCCGGCTCGTCCATCTCACCGTCACCGAGGAAGGCATAAACGCGCTGCGCGCTGGTGTCTTTTAAACCACGACCATTTAAGTACTTTAAGAAACGCGCCTGATAAATGGCGGTAATTGGGCCTAAACCCATCGATACGGTCGGGAATTGCCAGAATTCCGGCATCAGTTTCGGGTGCGGGTAGCTCGACAGGCCCTTGCCATCCACTTCCTGACGGAAGTTATCCAGTTGCTCTGCAGTTAAACGGCCTTCAACAAAGGCACGGGCATAGATACCCGGTGAAATATGACCCTGATAGTACACCAGATCGCCGCCGTCTTTTTCGTTCGGCGCGCGGAAGAAGTGGTTAAAGCAAGTTTCATAGAAGGCAGCAGAAGACTGGAACGACGCCATATGGCCACCCAGTTCCAGATCTTTTTTCGAGCCACGCAGCACGATCATTATGGCGTTCCAGCGGATCACCGAGCGAATACGCCGCTCCAGGTTCACATCGCCCGGATAGGCCGGCTCTTGTTGCGGTGGAATGGTATTGATGTAGTTGGTGGTGACACCGGTCGGCATATCGACGCCTTCCAGCCGGGCCTGCTCCAGTACCTGCTCCAGCAAAAACTGCGCCCGCTCTACCCCTTCGGTACGCGCCACCGACTCCAACGCTTCCAGCCACTCTTTGGTTTCCAGAGCGTCGATGTCAACCTTACTGACTTCAGACATATCGAGGTTTCCTTTGGTTAATCACGCCGAGGCGTGCTGCAAAAATAATTATGCCTGCTGCGACCGTCGCAACGAGCGCTCAATACGGGAGCGCTCTTTGCTCACTTCCAGCAAAGCTTCTTCTATATAAGCTAAATGCCCGTTACTGGCCTGACGGGCCAATTCGGGCTCCCTGCTAATTACCGCCTGCATTAACCGGCGCCGATGCTCATTTAATTTGTCGGCGTAGCCGTCACGCTGTTGCAAGGCGGCTAAGTTTAAGCGGATATTCTGTTCGGTCAGCGGCGTCAGGCTTCTGACCAGATGTAACAACACGATATTGTGTGACGCCTCCGCCACCGCCAGATAAAACTGGGTCACGGCTTTGGCTTCGGCATCACTGTCCTGCAACTGCTGCTGCAGGCAGATATCCTCATACGAGGCTTTAATCTTTTTATGATCGGCTTCAGTGCCGCGAAGCGCCGCGTAATAGGCGCAAATACCTTCCAAGGCGTGGCGAAATTCCAGAAAGTCGAACTGCGAGTCCGGATATTGCGCCAGCAGCATAAACAGCGGATCAGTCAGCTGCTTGACCATATTGTCGCAAACGTAAGTACCACCACCCTGGCGCCGGTTGACTAAGCCCTTGGCTTCCAGCTTTTGGATAGCTTCACGCAGCGATGGACGCGATACCGCAAAGCGCTCAGCCAGCTCGCGCTCTGAAGGTAGCTTCTGGCCAGGCTTAAAGCTGCCCTCCAGTAGTAAATGTTCCAGCTGCGCCACTATCTGGTCGGATAATTTGGCAGGCTTAATTTTTAAATCAGCCATAATGGGTGGCAGAGATCCTTTATTTGCTCGCCAGGCTAGCTGCAATTTCGTGCCCGGTAAATTGGTCTTACCAATTTTAAAAAGTTGGGCAGCAGGCTAGCATTTTCTGCACAGCTTGTAAATAAAGCAGAATTTTTCGGGGCTGGCAAGCGCGATTTTGTTAGAGTAATTACTCAGGAAATGGCGAATGTTTCAATACTGAAATAAATTGGTCTGACCAATTATAATGAATACTTATCTACTGACTGCTGCTAACCAATGCAGTTCTTTACGCCAGCGGCATCGAGTAGGAGGCGGGATCACTCCCGCCGTCCTCTCACACCACCGTACGTGCGGTTCCGCATACGGCGGTTCATGTTAACACTGGAACTGCCGGTGGCAATCCAGCAGTGATACTAGTCCAGCTTTCTGGAACAGACTTTTCTTATATGCCTGATTCATGTGGCTGGCCCCCGAGTTCCACCACGCTCCGCGTTGATTACAAGCTGACGCCCACGCCCTGACTTCATCAAGACCCGCTTTCATTAGCTTTCTGGCTCGGGTGTAAGGTCGCTTCCATTGTCGCCATAACAAGCAACGTAGTTTGCGCCGTATCCAACCATCCAGCTCCTCAAGCACGCCTTTGACTTCGGTCAGGCGGAAGTAGCTTATCCATCCTCGCAGCACCGGTGTTAATTCACTGATAACCTTTGCCACTGACTTTGAGCCGTTTCCTGTCGTCAGACTTCGGATTTTATCTTTCAGCCTGTCTACACTGCTTGGCGCAATTTTCAGTCGCACGACCTGGTGCTTGGTGAAGCTATATCCCAGGAACTTGCGCTCCCAGGGCCTGGCGACTGCACTTTTCTGCTCATTCACCTGCAGCTTCAATGTTTTCTCTAAGAATTCACCGATGCTGCAAAGCACCTGCTCGCCTGCCTTTTGACTACTGACATAGATGTTGCAGTCATCCGCATAGCGGCAGAAGCTATGTCCGCGCCGTTCAAGCTCCTTGTCCAGTTCGTCCAGCAGGATATTTGATAACAGTGGTGACAGCGGTCCGCCTTGTGGCATACCCTTATCACGTTTTAACACACCCTGCTCATCTACCATTTCTGCTTCCAGATATCGGCGGATGAGTTTGAGTAACCGGTCATCTTTGATGATTCGGGCTAACCTCGACATCAGGATGTCGTGGTCTACCCGGTCAAAGAACTTCTCTAAATCCATATCCACAACCCAGCGTTTGCCGCTATGGATGTACTGCTGCGCTTGGCGCACAGCTTGCCATGCATTGCGGTTTGCTCTGAAGCCATAACTGGAGTGTGAGAAGCCGGGCTCAACGTGAGGCGTGAGCACTTGCGCTATCGCTTGCTGGATGAGTCTGTCCACTACGGTCGGTATACCCAGTGTCCTTATCCCGCCATTTGGCTTGGGAATATCGACTTTGCGTATCCTCCGTGGCAGATAGCTACCCGTTATCAGTGCTTCTCTGACACTTGGCCAGTGTGCTTTCAGCCATGGCTTTAATGCCGATACACTCAGGTTATCAACCCCTGCTGCACCCTTGTTTTCCACCACTCGCTGATACGCCAGCATCAGGTTATCTCGGGTTATCACCGCTTCCATCGTCAGCGGTACTTCCGCTTTCGTTCGCCCATTGGCCGCCGTGTTAATTTCAGCACCATAATGCCGCGTCGGCGAATTCTGTTCGCATCTGCTATTCATGGCCGCAGTTTCCTGCGCTTGTGCATCATCAATCAGCATCGAGGTCCAATGTCCTAATCGCGGTTAAACATGTTCAGCCCTTCATGCTGTTGGTTTCAGCACTACTACGGCCTCGGCTGACTTCTGATGGCCCATCCCAACACCTTCCGATGTTAGTAGCACTTTGGCAGACCATCAGACCTCCCGGGGTAATTCGCGCGACCTTCCTGCTTATGCCTGTCGGCTTTACGTTGCAGCATTCCATGCAAGTATTGGGCTTTAGTGATAATGGCCACCTTACCCTGCTACAACGCCTAAACCGCTTCCTGTTCGTCAGGCCAGCATTTTGCTTTCAGCTTCCTTCAGATCCTACCTCACGATAGGCACCCTTGCCGTTCAGCTAACACTTCCCCTTGCCGGGTGTGTAGAGGACTTTCACCTCCAAGTCACCTGCTAACCACCACAGTCAGCAGATAGCGCCGGTCAAGGCGCTGCGCGCCATGCCCGGCGCACCATAAAAAAGGCGCCAAACGGCGCCTTAAGCAAGAGATAACACTGAGGAGCTACAGTAAACCCGCCAAATTAACCGAGCCAGCCGCTCAGCGTTAAGATCGCGGTAAAGGCCAGGAAGAACAGCATATTGCGTTTGGCCAGTTGTACCATGCTGCTGGTATCTTCAATACCGTTAACAACTTCTTCCGGTAAGGGTTCAGCGGCACGCGCCACATCCTTTACCACCTGTTCGTTGCTGGCGGTAAAATCCAAAAAGTAACCGAGCAAGGCATTCGAGGCGCGGGAGAAATGCCCCACCAGCGCAAAACCCAAACCAAATAACCGTGCCGGGAACCAGTCCGCCCAATGCAGCATGCAGTTAAGTGCATCCCGGGCGGCGGGTGCTGACACTGGCTCAGCACTCAGGCTCTCGGTATCGCTGTCGATGGCAGCTTCCATAGTGACCGGCTCAGCACTGTTATCGGCGCCACTGTTCTCAGCACTAATGTCATCGCTAATGTCATCGGCAGTGCTGTAGTCAGCTTGGCTGTAATCCGCACTGTAGCCCGCAGCAGTTTCACTTTCTGCCAGCGGATCGCTATGCTCGTCTACCACCTTAGCCGCTGCCGCTTGTTCGGTTGCGGTTTGTTCATTCAGATGCCGGAGCAAGGCATAGGTAATGACCCCAAAGGCGCCCAGAATTAAGAACCAGAACACCACAGCGGCATAATAGCGGAAGTTTAACCAAACCAGGGTTAGCCCCTGACTGCTGTCTACCGTGCTGCGGCTATCCTGGCTGATCTGCTGCATGGCCAGGTGCGCCGCCTCGGCATCGCCGCGTTCCTGCGCATTTAAATACTGTTTATACAACTGCCGGTAATGCCAGCAACCAATCCCCACCAGCAGTACCAGTGTGTTCACTACTAATGTCAGCAAGCGGTTATCCAGCAGATGCAGTAATACGGCCACCAGCAGGCCGGGCAGCAGGATCCACAGGTAACGGCCATATTGATGCTCAGCCAGTTGTTTCAGGCCGGAACCAGCGGTCAGTTTCAGATAGGCCTGACAATAAGGGCGGGCTTGCCAGGCGTCACTACGCACCGCCAGTCGCTCAATAATTAATGCCAGTAACATACTTATCAGGGTCATGCCTTGTTCTCCTTTAGCGCCGTTTTATAGCGGGCCCAATCAAAAGCCGGGCCGGGGTCAGTTTTGCGACCGGGCGCGATATCGCAATGGCCAACAATCCGCTCCGCGGTGATGGCAGGGTACTGCGCCAACAAATAACGGCTTAGCTGAAGCAAGCTGCTATATTGTTGTTCAGTATAGGGTATATTGTCGGTGCCCTCTAACTCAATACCGATCGAAAAGTCATTACAGCGTTCGCGACCGGCAAACTGGCTGACACCGGCATGCCAGGCGCGTTTTTCAAACGGCACATATTGGAAGATCTGACCATCGCGCCAGATCACACAATGCGCTGCGACTCTAAGGTTGGCTAAGTCACTAAAACTCGGATGCGCGCTGCAATCCAGCTGGCCGCAAAATAGCGCGTCGACATAACTCTGCTCCGGGCGGGCAGCAAATTCACCGGCGGGTAAACTGATATTGTGGATCACCAGTAAACTGATATCGGTGGGGTCAGGGCGCTCATCAAAATGCGCGCTGGGGCGAAGGATCAGCGGTGGCTTGGCTGCAATCATCGGGAATTTTGCCGTAGCGCTCTGGTCTTAGTACACTGTAGGCCTATTGTCGATGCTGGGGATCTTTTATGCAAGCACCTGAAGTCAGTTCTTCCTTTGGTCGGATCTTTCATATCCTGGCCTGGATAGTGCTGGTTGTCGTGCTGTTCTGGTTCTTTCAGGATTATCTGGGCAAGCAGCAAAACCCGAATCAGCAACTGCAAAGCAGCCGCGGTAATGGCGAAATTATTACCCAGCTAACCCGCAATCGGGCCGGCCATTATCTCGGCGTAGCGCTGATTAACGGTCAGCGCGCCGAGTTTTTACTGGATACCGGCGCCACCACAGTCGCGGTCTCAGAGCGCAGTGCGGCCTTACTCGGTATGCAAAAGGGCCAGCAAATTCGGGTCGCCACTGCCAATGGCATCAGTAACGCCTGGCGCAGTGAAATCGCCGAGCTGCAGCTGGGCGATATTGTGCTGTATCAGGTACCGGCCAGCATAGTGCCAAATTTAGGCGGCACTGAGATTTTGTTAGGTATGAGTGCCCTAAAACAGTTAGAATTTCGCCAGCAAGGAAATCAGTTAACGCTGATCCAACGTTTGTAGCCGCGTCGCATTGCTCAAGTCAGATTGTTCAAGTCGCATTCAGCTTCGGCGTTGTATACCCTTTTCTAAACCGGATAGTGACCTAAACCATGAGTAACCCTGTTACCCCTTTTCAGCATCCTTTGTTAGCCGATGAGCTGCGCCGCGCTGTTGCGGCTGCCCTGGCTGAAGATCTTGGCCAGCAAAACGCTGAACTTGGCGATATTACCGCTTCTCTGATCCCGGCCAGCCAGCAGGCGGTGGCAACCATTATTACCCGCGAAGACTGTGTGCTGTGCGGCAGCGGCTTTGTTAATGAAGTCTTTCTGCAGCTGGGTAATCAGGTCAGCATTCAGTGGCACGCCACTGACGGTGACCGCTTAAGTGCAAATAGTGTGATCTGTACCCTGCAAGGACCGGCAAGAGCGCTGCTCACCGGTGAGCGTACCGCGCTGAATTTTCTGCAACTGCTAAGCGGTACGGCCACCACCACTGCCCATTATGTGCGCTACCTGGAAGGCAGCAACACCCGGCTGCTGGATACCCGTAAAACCCTACCCGGCTTACGCTTTGCCCAGAAATATGCCGTTAGCTGTGGCGGTGGCCTGAATCATCGCTTTGGCCTGTTTGACGCCTTTTTAATTAAAGAAAATCATATCGCAGCGGCCGGCTCAATCATTCAGGCAGTGCAGCAGGCGCGGCATAACTTTCCCGGCAAGCCGGTCGAGGTGGAAGTGGAAAACCTGGACGAGCTGAAACAGGCGCTGACTGCCGGCGCCGATATTATTATGCTGGATAATTTCGCTACGCCGGAGATCCGTCAGGCGGTGCTGCTAAATCAGGGCCGGGCTAAGCTGGAAGTATCGGGCAATATTACCAGTGAGCGGCTTAGTGAACTGGCGGCGACCGGCGTCGATTTTATCTCCAGTGGCGCCCTGACCAAGCATGTCCAGGCCATCGATTTATCGATGCGCTTACAGCAAAGAGGCTAAATATGTACCAACGCTCTGCTACACTTAAACCTTGGGTGCACCGGGAGTGTAGCAGATGCAGCTGACGGGTAAGGTCGTATTCTGGCAGGATAAAAAGGGCTTCGGCTTTTTGCTGTGTCAGCAAACTGAGCAGAAGCTGTTTTTTCATATCCGGGATTTTACCGACAGTAAAAGCCGCCCGGCTGAAGGTGATGAGCTGCAGTTTAGTATTGGCACCGATAAACAGGGCCGGCCTATTGCCACTCAGCTGAAGATCCTAAGCGCCAACCCGGCGGCCCGGCAACACCCTTTACCACGGCTTAGCAGCGTTGATTTGGATTATACCCAGGATGTGGCACTGTATTTTCGCGCCGCCTTTTTGATGCTGGTGATTATTGCGCTGCTATTCGGTACCCTGCCCTACCTGTTACCTATCTTATATCTGGAAGCCAGCCTCTTTACCTACTGGTTGTATCAGGCCGATAAAAATGCCGCTGTGGCCCGGCAAACCCAACGCCTGCCGGAAGAAAGTCTGCAAATGTTTAGTCTGATTGGCGGCTGGCCCGGCGCTCTGGTGGCGCAGAAAAAACTGGCGCATAAGCGCAGTAAAGCGTTATTTCAGCGGGAATTCTGGTTAGTGGTACTGGGTAACTGCCTGTTACTGTTATGGCTGATGTCGCAACACGGCCAGCAGTTTTTAAGCCGGCTGGCCTTATTCAGTTAGCTGCTACACCTTAAAAATCCAGCCGCGACGATAGCAGTAAAGCATACCGATATAAGACAACAGCAAAAAGCAGATGGCGTAGGCTAACGAGCCGTTATAGTCACCAAACAGTGGCTGGAAAGCACTGCGGTACAGCCAGTTTCCCAGCGTGGTGCCAGCAACCGGCACCATCGATAACACCCGCGCCGCCACCCCGGCCAACATAAAGAATAAAATGGCATTTACGCCAAATACCAACAGCGGCGCCGTCCAGAGCCGGTAGCGCTTCATTTCCGTTAACCACAGAAACAGCGCCAGGATTACCGCAGTGAAACCGCTACTTAGCAGCACAAAGGTCGGTGTCCACAGCATCTTGTTAATCGGCAAGGCCGGATGCGCCAGCTCGGCGATCCAAACCGCCGCCAGACCGGATAGCAACAGCACCCGCAGCTTAAATGCCAGCTCCGCCTTACTCTGCAGCAGCTGCGCCATTAATACCCCGCTTAAACAGCTGGCAATCGCCGGCAGGGTGCTCAGAATGCCCTCAGGATCGAAGGCAAAGGGCGTGGCGCTACGAAAATACACATGATTTGGCCCCAGCAGCTGATGATCAAGCCAGGCCGCCAGATTATTACCATGTTCCCACAAACCAACAAAGGTATGGCCGTAGTTATCGCGGTAGGGCACAAACTGCATCAGCAAAAAATATAACAGGCATAACCCGCTTAACCACAGAATGCGGCCGCGGGTCCCGCTGTACAGCACAATCAATAATGTACAAAAATAGACAATACCAATGCGTTGTAATACACCGGACCAGCGCACTGTCAGCAGTTTCTGTTGCAGATAGCTGTAATTGGGGTCACGGAAATTATAGTAAAACAGCACCAGAAACAGCCCCAACAGATACAGCTTTAGTGCCCGGATGGCGCCCTGGCGGATCTGCTCCGCTTTGGGTAGCAGCTGCCGGCCTGCCAGGCTGTAAGGGATTGCCATCCCCACCATCACCAGAAAAGCCGGGAAAATCAGATCGGTGGGCGTCCAACCATGCCACTCGGCATGTAATAACGGCGGGTAGACATACTGCCAGCTGCCCGGATTATTCACCAGTATCATCGCCAGGATCGCCAGCCCGCGCAGCGCATCCAGCGCCAGCATGCGGTTGGCCGGTTGTTTGGCTAAGATCTGCTGACAGTGTTGCAATAGCATCTCAGTTTTCCGGTTGCGTCACCAGCGTCACCGGTAAGCGGCCGGTTGCTTTACTCTGACCTAATAACACCTCGGCTAATGCCTGATACACCGGGCTAACCCAGTTACCTTTTTCATCCTGCCAGCCGTGATAGGCGTAGGTTGCCAGTGTCCGCTCTGCATAGGGAGCATACAGGCTGATCTCATAAGGCGAGCGCAGACTGACAAAGGTTTGCGGTTTCTTCAGCGCCGCACCGTACTGCAGCAGTTGTAAAAAATACTGCTGCTGTTGTTGATAAGCCTCGCCCAGATTGCGAATGCCGGATAAATCATCCATACCACCAATTTCTGCTAAAGATTGCATTGGCGAGATAAAACCGGCAATCACCTGATCGGCGGCGGCAATTTGCTGCTTCGCCTGATCCAAATTTAGTCGTTGCAGACTAATCAGCTCAATGTTACCGGCATTGGGAGCGAGCTGCTTAAGGTAATTTTTCAGCAAGGTGCCCTTGCTCAGATCCGGCATCAGCAGCACTGTGGTTTTGTTGGTTAAATTCAGCGGCAGGCTGGATTCGCCTTTCACCACGGTCACGGCGGCCCGCGCCAATGCCAGTTCACTGGCCCGGTGTAACGGATTAGCCAACACAGTGCGGGCCAAACGGGCATCCGGCCTGGCCTGGCTTTGCAGCGGCTGCTTGGCGGCCACTATCCGCTGATAGGAGGCGTACAGTTCGCGCTGCGACAACTTGCCGCTTTGTACCGCCGCCTCCAGCTCGTCCAGTAACGCCGCCAGATTGGCCAGCTCCGCCGGGCTTTGCAGCTTTACCGGCATCAGGGCAATATCCGCCCCGGCAGCGAAGGTTTCAATCACCGCCTGTGGCACAGTAAAGAAATGGCTGATCCCGGCCATATCCAGTGCATCGGTCACAATCAGGCCCTGATAATTCAGCTGTTCGCGCAGTACGCCGGTCAGGATGCTGCGCGACAAGGTTGCCGGCTTGACCATCTGTTCGCCGTTTTTGCTGCTAAAGGTACTGCTATCCAGCGCCGGGAACTGAATATGCGCGGTCATAATCATCGCCGGCGCAGCTTCTTTGATAATCTGGGCAAAAGGCAGTAAGTCGACGCGGGCGATCTGCTCTTTACTGTGATCGACCCGCGGCAAACCGAGATGACTATCAACATGGGTATCGCCGTGGCCGGGGAAATGTTTCAGTGATACCAGCAAGCCTTTTTGCTGCATGGCTTTGGTCATGGCGCTGCCCAGTACCGCGACCTTATGCGGCTCTTCACCAAAGGAGCGCACATTAATTACCGGGTTCTGTGGATTCACGTTGACATCAACAGTGGGCGCAAAGTTAACGTTAATGCCCAGGCTCAGCAATTCTGTGGCTAGGATTTGCCCCACCTCAGTGGCAAAGCGGTTGCCGTGCTGGGCAAAGGTTGCGCCTATTGCCATATTGCCGCTAAAGGAGGTGGATTGTTGCCGTGGTAAGCGGGCTACCCGGCCCCCTTCCTGATCAATCCCAATAAATAACGGCAAAACGCCGGCTTTGGCGGCAGCCTGCTGTAATTCCAGATTCAGTTTAACGATTTGCTCCGGATCCTGCAGATTCTCAGCAAACAGGATCACCCCGCCGATATGATGTTGCGTAATCAACTCTGCCAGCGCTGGCGGTAACTGGGTTAGCGGGGTGCGACAGGCTCCGGGCGCCACCGGCTGCTCGCAATAATAACGCAGATCCAGCATTAATTTCTGGCCCAGCATCTGCCGCACTGGCGGCGTTTTTTGTTTGGCAGCGGCCTCTGTCAGACTACTGGCGCCAAGACTACAGATCATCATTACACTCCCCAGCCATTTACCTAAGCCAGCTTTGCTTACTACCGCCACAGTTATGCTCCCTGTGTAGAAAGTTGAACGCCGTCCAACATAATTTATTCATGAATTTTTCGCAAACACGAATAGTTTACACTGTTCATCGCTTAGCAGTTATGCTTTACTGCTGCTTAAAAAACTGCCCCTCAGCCGACGGGGCCCGGTAAAACCACGGACTTGCCGCTTATGCAGCTCACCTTAGTAGATTGGCTGGTCTTTTGCAGCTATTTTTTTGTGCTCGCCCTGCTTGCCTGGTGGGTTAATCAAAAGCGGGCGCAAAATAGCAGCGATTACTTTCTGGGTGCCAACACCATGCCTGCCGCCCTGGTGGCCATTTCAGTGCTGGCGACCTCACAATCTGCCGCGACCTTTCTGGGCGGCCCGGATCTGGGCTTTCGCGGCAACCTGAGTTATCTGGCCTCGAATATCGGCGCCGTGCTGGCAGCGTTCTTTGTGATGCGCTTTCTGATCCCGCGCTATTACGCCCTGAAAGTCACTACCGTCTATGAATTGCTGGAACAGCGCTTTAGTGCCAGTGCCAAAAGTCATGCCGGTCAGATGTACTTATTCGGCCGGGTCTTTGCCAGCGGTGCCCGCTTATTTATGGCGGCGCTGGCGGTCTCTATGCTGCTATTTAACCATATCGACGCCAGTGGTGTAATGATCTCGGTGGCGCTGCTGGCTGGCATTGGCCTGCTGTGTACCATGGCGGGTGGTATCCGCTCGGTGATCTATACCGATGCGCTGCAATGTTTGGTCTATGTTACTGCTGCGCTGGTGGTGCTGGTATATCTGTACAGCAGTTTAAGCCTGCCCTGGCCGGTATTACTGGAGGCCCTGCGTCATCCGCTGGAGCAGGACGGTTCGAAATTATTGCTGTTGGATTTTTCGGTCGATTTTAGCAGTAGTGGCGTCTTTAATATCTGGTCGGCACTGACCGGCTTTGTGCTGCTGAATATTGCCGCCTTTGGTCTGGATCAGGATATGACGCAGCGGGTGCTAACCTGCAAAACCCCGCAGCAAGGTGCTAAGGCGCTGCTCTCTTCCGCCTTGCTGGTGATCCCGGTGATGCTGGTCTTTATCTTAATTGGCTTTTTGCTGTATATCTTTTATCAGCGCGCCGATCTGCATCAGGGCAGCGCCCTGTTAGCCGACAGCTTTCAGGGCGAGAAGGTTACGGTCTTTATGTACTATGTGCTGAACGAACTGCCCTCCGGCCTGCGCGGTCTGGTCGTAGTGGGCGTGATAGCGGCAGCACTGTCGACCATTACCTCGGGCTTAAACTCCATGGCCTCGGTACTGGTGGCGGATCTTTATGCCCCCTGGTGGCGCAAACGGCAAAGTACGGGCGTTGCACAGCAAAGCGCTGGCAGTGAGCGGCATCTGGTGCGGGCCGGGCAGCTGGCAATGTTGCTCACCGCCCTGGCGCTGTCGCTGATGGCGGTGCTGTGTTACTACTGGCAGCAATATTCCGATATGCCGCTGCTGGCCTTTGCGTTAAGCGTGATGGTGTTTTCCTACAGCGGTTTACTTGGCGTGTTCTTTACTGCGCTCTTTACCCGTCGCGGCAATAGCCGTTCGGTAACTGCGGCGCTGCTAACCGGCTTTGGCGTGACCTTGTTGCTACAACCTTATGTGTTGCAGCAAATCAGCCCAACGCTGGCTGCGCTGGATCTCGGCTTTACCTGGCAACTCTGCCTCGGTAGTCTGGTCGCCTTTTTAGTTTGTGTCAGTGGTTCGCCCGCCAAAGTGGCGGCGGATGCGCTGACAACCTCCCGTTAAGAGGAATCTGTATGTCGTATCTTCTGGCCATCGATGGCGGTGGTACCAAAACAGCCGGTGTGCTGCAAGCTGTAGTTAGTGGTCAACGCTGGCAAGCCGTCAGTGGCCCGGCTCAGTTGACCAATGATTTACAACAAGCGCTGATAAATGTGCGCTCACTGGTGCAGGATCTGTGTCGTCAGGCCGGCATCAGCCCGGCCGCGATCACGGCGGTAATTGGTCTGGCCGGTGCCGGCAATCCGGCACTGCATAAAGCCTTTAGTCAACAACTGGCCTTACCCTTTGCCAGATGGCAGCTCACCACCGATGCCCGTACCTCATTGTATGGCGCTAATCAGGGCAAGCCTGTAGCGGTGGTCGCTATCGGTACCGGTTCAGTGGCGATGCGCTTAGAAGCCGATGGCACTGAACTGCAGGTAGGTGGCTGGGGTTTTAATATCGGTGACGAAGGCGGCGGCGCCTGGCTGGGCCGGGAATTGGTGCGGGAACTGTTATGGCAACTGGATTGGCAAAAGCCGTTCACTCCGCTGTTCTCGGCAGTAGCCGCGCGCTGCGGCAAAGATGCTGCCAGCCTGCTGCCCTGGCTGAAACAAGCGACGGCCAGTGACTTTGCTGCCCTGGCGCCGCTGGTATACCAATATGCCAGTGAGCCGGCAGCCCAACGCCTGCAGGCCCGTCAGGCCGATGCCATTAATCAGCTGGCATTATGTTGCCTGGCTGGCCAGGACTTGCCCCTGGTGTTGCTGGGCGGGCTGGCAACCGCCTGCACGGCGCAGCTGTCACCCTTATTACAACAGCGGTTACACGCCGCCAGCGGCGATGCCCTGACCGGCGGCCTGGTGCTGGCACAAGCCTTAGCAACTGCACCTTCGGAGGCCTGATGAGTACCAGTACCTTGCTTGCCCAATTAGCCACAATGAGCACAGAAGCCCGCAATGCCGCAAGTCGGAACCTGGATCAGCTCAGTAGCCTGCAGCTGGTTCAACTGATTAATCAGGCGGATCAACAAGTAGCCAACAGCATTACACCGGCACTACCGCAGATCGCTCAGGCGGTAGAACAGATAGTGCAGGCCTTTGCCAAAGGTGGCCGGTTGATTTATCTGGGGGCCGGCACCAGCGGCCGGCTCGGCATTCTGGATGCCGTTGAATGTCCGCCGACCTACAGCGTGCCAGACTCCCAGGTCATTGGCCTGATCGCCGGTGGCGCCAATGCCATTTATAAAGCGGTCGAAGGTGCCGAAGATAATCCGCAACTGGCGGAGCAGGATCTGCAGCAGATCAGCTTTCAGCCGCAGGATATTCTGGTTGGTATCGCAGCCAGTGGCCGCACACCTTATGTGATGGGCGGCCTGGCCTACGCCCGCCGCTGTGGTGCGGTAACCGTTGCCATCAGCTGCAATGCCGGTGCGCCTATTCTGGCTGCCGCTGATATCGCGATCTGTGCCGAAGTCGGCCCGGAAGTGGTGACCGGCTCTACCCGGATGAAAGCCGGCAGCGCCCAGAAAATGATTTTAAATATGCTCAGCACCGCTGCTATGGTGTTAAGCGGCAAGGTCTATCAGAATTTGATGGTTGATCTGCACGCCAGTAATCAAAAACTGGTGGCGCGCGCCGTGCGCATTGTGATGCAGGCCACCGACTGCGATCAGCCAACTGCCGAGCAGGCACTGGCGCGTTGTGAACAGAGTGCTAAGCTGGCGATATTGCATTTACTCAGCGGCCAGCCGGTCGAGGCCTGTCGGGCACAACTGCTGGCAGAGGGAGGTTTTGTGCGTAAAGCTCTGGAGGCGCTGCAATGAAACAGCTGCTATTGGTCCTGTTATGGTTAGTGCTATGTAGTGGCCAGCCGGCGCTGGCTGACAGTGCAGCCATTCGCACCGGTGCCGAGCAACCGGAGCGCTATTTGCCGCTGCTGGCCGGTAAAAAAGTGGGCTTACTGGTTAATCAAACCTCCAGAGTCGGCGAACAGCATCTGGTCGATTTCCTGTTACAGCAACAAGTGCAGGTGGTCGGCATCTTTGCACCTGAACATGGTTTTCGCGGCGATTACGACGCCGGCGCCCGTGTCGGTGATAGCCGCGATCCCCGCACCGGCCTGCCGATCTGGTCGATGTATGGCGCCAGTAAAAAACCGGATCTGAGTTTACTGCAGCAACTGGACCTGGTGATCTTTGATATTCAGGATGTCGGGGTGCGCTATTACACCTACATCAGCTCAATGCACTATATGATGGAGGCTGCCGCCGCTGCCGGGGTTGCGATGCTGATCCTGGACCGGCCAAACCCGAATGGTGCTTATCTGGACGGCCCGGTGCTGGATTTAAAATTTCAGTCCTTTGTTGGCATGCACCCGATCCCGCTGTTACATGGCATGACGGTTGGCGAGCTGGCACTGATGATCAAAGGCGAGCAGTGGATCGCCAATGCGGAAAAGCTGCAGTTAACGGTGATCCCAAATGCCAATTATCAGCGCGATCTGCCATACGAATTACCAATCCCACCCAGCCCGAATCTACCCAATGCCCAGGCGGTCCGGCTCTACCCTTCACTGGGCTTTTTTGAAGCCACAGCCCTGTCGGTCGGGCGCGGTACCCCCTTCCCGTTTCAGGTGCTGGGTTATGATCAGTTTGCCAGCGACGAATTTAGCTTTGTCCCGGTCAGCACGCCGGGTGCAGCATTAAATCCGCCGTTAAAAGATAAAAAAGTCTATGGTGAAGATCTGCGTCAGGTCAGCACAGACGGCTTAACGCTGAGCTATCTGATGCGCTGGCAGCAGCTGTTTGCCAGTCACGCCAAAGTGATGTTCACGGCACCGGACTTTATGGATAAGTTGGCCGGCACCGATCAGTTGCGGTTACAAATTGAACGTGGTGACAGTGAGCCACAGATCCGCGATAGCTGGCAAAGTGCGTTGCAGCAGTTCAGGCTGCAACGCCAACCGTATTTACTCTATCCAGAATGATTAATCCGCCGCCGCTGTTACGCTAAAGCGCGCCAGCGGTGCCATCCGGGCCTTGTTCAGGCTCAGCTCGCCATTTGCCAGCGTATAATTATCTGCCAGCGCCAGCTGCGCTAAAAACGCCTGCTCCAGTGCCATTTTATCTTCGGCACAGGCCATCATGGTGCCGGCAAGCTGCCCCAGCTGGATCCGATAGGCTGAACCCTGCCAGCTGCCACTAAAGCGGTTACAGCCAGAACGGCCCCAGACTTTGCCATCGGCCGCAAAATGGATAAAGGCACCACTATCAGCAGCCACTGCCTGACCCTGCAGCTCCGTCAGTTGCCAATCGCGGTCAAGCAAATCTGGCTGCACGGCTTCACCGGCCGTCACCGCTGCCACCTCTGTCGCGACCTTAGCCAAACGATAATGCTCGGCCAGGTCGCCAGTAATCAGCTCACCCTGCTGATCCAGCTGCCGCACCGCATTTTCTTCCACCCGAAACCAGCGATTTTCCTGACTTTCGCTCTCCAGCCGGATTTTGCCGCCACTGGTATCCCAGCTAAAACGCCCCGTTTCGTTAAATTCATTATCCGGCTCTTCACCAAGATAAATACTTTGCAGCTGGAATTGACCATCGGCGCTTAGCGTCAGCGTGGTTTTAATCCCTTCACAACTGGCGCAGGGTAAGATCCCCTGATAGCTGCCGGCCCAGTCCAGCGAGTCACGGCTATTACTGCTCAGTTGCATGCTGCCGGCTCCCGGTTGCGGAGCGGTGTTGGCCGGCTCAGGTGAACAGGCCGTCAGAAGTACCAGGCTGCTGGCAAGTAACAGTGGTAAATACAGGTATGGTTTGCGCATAGTAAGTTCCTTTTTTGGCTAGGTCCCCAGAGGATTCTTTAATTCCAGGTTGGCTAAGTGTAGCAGCTGGCCGTTTAACAGTACCTGAACCACCTCACCCTGGCTATTCAGTAGTAAAAAGGTCGCACCTTGCCGCAACTGTGGCGCACTTTGCGTTGGCCGCAGCGGATTAACCAGTACCGGTAACCGGGTTTGTCGCTGCAGCAATTTGGCGTCGCCACTAAAGTGGGTATAACCTTGCCGTAGTAGCTGCTGATAACGCTGATCGTCCAACAGTAACGGCTCGCTCAGCGGATAGGCACGGCCTTGCTGATAACGCAGCCCCGTCACGTCGAACAGATGGTAGGCGCCATAGCCACTCAGATCGCCCAGCTCATGGATCCGGGCATAGCTATCGCCTTCGGTATGAAAATTCACGCCGATATCCAGCACCGCGTCAGTGTCCGCAACCCGGACCTGCAGATTTTTCAGGATCAAATCTTTTAAGCCACCACTGCGGTTAAAGGGGATCGCTTCATAATCACTGAGTGGGGCCGCACGATAACTGCCGCTGGCAATCGCATTTAACCAGGCCACATACAACTGGAAATTCAGCCGCCGTGCCACCTGGCGATTATCGTCGGCACGATGGCCTCCGGCCTCGACTAACACCGTACTGATGCCCATACCGGCAAAGGTATCGCCAAAGGAGCGCGGCGACCAGGTATCGTTATAGCGGCCCAGATGATCCGGGATCTGAGTATCCAACCAGGGTTTGATATGCGCAATCAGCTGCATCGCACGCCGGCGGCTGTCGTTAATGTCGCGTGCTGCGTTATAGGCAGGTGCCAGCAGTGAAATGGTTGCCGGGTTCGGAGCCTCACCGGCGGCATGAAAGCGGTTCTGATCATGCAAGTTAAAGCCATAATCTGGCTGGATTTGCCGCGCCAGCTGCATCAGCAGGCGGCCTTCCGGACTCTGTAGCGCCAGCGCATCACGGTTAATATCTATGCCCTGGGCATTGACCCGGCTGTTCCGGGCAGCACCATCAGGGTTCAGCATGGGCACCAGATACAGGGTGATTTCGGAAAACCACTGCTCGCGCCAGGCCTGTTGCTCTGGTGCTAGCGTATAGCGCAATAAATCAAATAAGGCAGCGGTTGCGGTATGTTCATCGCCATGCATCTGCGACCAGGCCAGCACGCGTTTTTTGCCTTGCCCGAGCTTAAGTAAATAGATTGGCCGGTTTTCTACCGAGCGGCCCAGCTCGGTCACCGTTACTGCCGGATCACTGGCATACTGCTTAATTAAAGGTTCAATATCAGCCAGTTGCAATCTGGGCTTATCGAAGCCCGGTTGCAGGTAAGGTTGATAATGTTCAAGTGTCGTTGCCTGTGCCATCGTCATGCCAGCCACCCAGAGTAAGATCAGTAACCATTTATTCATAATAAACCCCTTGCCGCTGCAATACTTATTCAGGCACAAATACAAAAGGTTGTAAAGACAATAACCTGGCAGCACCAAATGTCTGACAGACAAGCCTTGCAGCGCCGTCGTTTCCCCTGTATAAAATCTTAACAAAAGAAACTGTCAGCGCCAGGGTACCCTACCCCACTATCGGCTCAGTACCCCGGCAAATAAGGCAGACCGACCCCGCCAACGGAGGATTTCGTGTCAGACTGGCTTACCCTGTTACCGGCAATCGTCGCTATTGCCGTGGTGTTGTGGCGCAAGGAAGTGATCCTGGCGCTGTTGTTGTCGCTTTGTACTGCCGAATTGCTGATCTTTATCCAGCAGGGCCAGGGACTGGGCGCCAGTTTACTGTTAAACGGCAGTATCCAGACTCTGGAGCGGATTGTCGAGGTTACGGCGGATGCCGGTAATGCCCGTATTCTGATGTTCTCGTTACTGGTCGGCGGCTTACTGGCCTATTTACGCTATTCCGGTGGGGTAACGGCGACGGTGGAGCTGTTGATCCGCAAAGGGGTAGCCCGCACCGGACGCCAGGCCGGTTTGCTGACCTTTGGCATCAGCTTCTTTACCTTTATTGAATCGAATTTAAGCTCGCTGACCAAGGGGATCAGTACCCGTGGCCTGTTTGATAAATTTGGCATGAGCCGGGCCCGGCTGGCTTATATTATCGACAGTACCAGCTCGCCAATTTGTATCATTATTTTGCTCAATGGCTGGGGCGCCTATGTGCTGGGACTGCTTAGCACCTATGAATTATCGGTGCCGGCTGTGTCTGTACTGCTGGGCACTATTCCACTGAACTTCTATGCGCTGTTTACGCTGGCAGTGGTGCTGTACACCATTATTAGCGGTAAGGTGTATGGCCCACTGCGCCGCGCTGAGCAGCAGCAAAACCGGCTGGCCGATCATACCGAAATTGACACCCCCGCCAGTCACCCGTCCTATATGTTGGTGCCGTTATTAACACTGGTGTTTTCGATGGTCGCCTTTATGCTGCTAACCGGTAACGGTAATCTGGTGCAGGGTTCAGGTTCCAAATCGGTGCTGTATGCAACTGTGCTGGCGTGTCTGGTGGCATATAGCATGATGCTGTTTAGCCGGCGCTTTCAGCACCAGCAGTTGGTGAATATCGGTTTTAAAGGCATCTCAGAGCTATTACCTGTGGTTACCATAGTACTGCTGTCGATGGCGCTGGGTACCAGTTTAAAGATGCTGGGCACCGGCGCCGTGATTGCTGGCATGGTTGATCAGAGTGTGCCGCATTTTCTGATCCCGGCATTGCTGTTCCTGGCCGGTTCACTGATCTCCGTCACTACCGGCACCAGCTGGGGGACCTTTGCGATCCTGGTACCCATTGGTATGCCAATGGTAACTCTGCTGGAGTTACCACCCCAGTTGGTATTAGCGGCCATTTTAAGCGGCGGCATTTTCGGCGACCACTGCTCGCCAATCTCCGACAGTACCGCAGTCAGCTCGGTTGCTGCCGGCTGTGATCTGCTGGAGCATGTAAAAACCCAGCTGCCTTATGCGCTGTTTTGTGGTCTGCTGGCCCTGCTCGCCTTTACCCTGACCGGCTGGATGATGATCTAAGCTGTGCCGCGCCCCGGTATTAGTGTCCGCCACGACAACGTGCTACACTGCCGGGGCCGTTGTTAAAAAGTCAAGAAGTCCTGTCTATGGCCCGTAAAACCAAAGCTGAAGCCGAAGCCACCCGCGAACTGATTCTGGATGCGGCTGAACAGTTGTTTTTTCAGCATGGCGTATCCCGTACCACGCTGGAAAAAATTGCCGCCGCTGCCGGCGTTACCCGCGGTGCTATTTACTGGCATTTTGAGAATAAATCAGCACTGTTCAGCGCTATGCTGGAGCGGATCCGGCTGCCCTTTCAGCAAATGCTCGGCCAGCTCGATATGCTGCAGCAGGGCGATCCGCTGGCACAACTGCGCGATTTTCTGATCCAATCGTTAACGTTGATCAGCAGCAGTGAACGACACTTCCGGGTCTTATCGATCGTATTCTTACGCTGTGAATATATTGATGAGCTAAATCCCGCGGTGTCGCGCCAGGAGGAGCTGGACAAAACAGCCAATGCCATTATCAGCCGCGCCTTACAACGTGCCCGGAGTGCTGGCATGTTGCAAGCCGATGTCGATCCTGATCTGGCGGCCTGTGCCATTCATGCCTATCTGGGTGGTCTGATCCGTAAATATCTGCTGAAACCCGATTTCTGCGATCTGAAGCAGGCTGCGGCCTTTATCGATCTGATGCTAAACGGCATAAAAAAGCCAGTCTGAAAGCTGGGAATCCTTCCCGCTAAACAGACTGGCAAAGGTACAAACCTTTAAGTCGTGACACGCTTTACGCGAGACGCGGCTTAGCCGCAAAGAAGCGCATCACCACGTAGTAAAATATCGGCACCAGAAACACCGCCAACACAGTCGCAGAGATCATACCGCCGAGTACACCGGTACCAATCGCATTGCGACTGGCAGAGCCGGCGCCACTACTGATCACCAACGGCAGTACCCCTAATGAGAACGCCATTGACGTCATAATAATGGGCCTTAAGCGTAAGCGGACAGCTTCGATAATGGCGGCTTTTAGTTCACGGCCCTGTTGCTGCAGCTCGCGGGCAAACTCGACAATCAGAATGGCGTTTTTCGAGGCCAGCCCCATAGTGGTTAATAACCCGACCTGAAAATAGACATCATTGCCCAGACCACGCAAATAGGCGGCACAGAGCGCACCGAAAATCCCCAGCGGTACCACCAGAACAACGGCGAAAGGCACCGACCAACTCTCATACAGCGCCGCCAGACAGAGGAAGACCACCAGGATCGACAGCGCATATAAGGCCGGTGCCTGCGAACCAGACAGCTTTTCCTGATACGAGGTTGCAGTCCATTCAAAGTCGATACCGGCCGGCAGTTGCCGCACCAGTTGCGCCATGGTCGCCATCGCATCGCCTGAGCTGACGCCAGGCGCCGGCTCACCCTGAATTTCCATGGCGCTGACCCCGTTATAGCGTTCCAGACGCTGCGGACCATACTCCCAACGGCTGCTGGCAAAGGAGCTGAAGTTCACCATCTGGCCCTGCTTATTGCGGACATACCATTTGTTCAGATCTTCCGGCGTCATCCGGAATTCCGGATCGGCCTGTACATAGACCTTTTTCACCCGGCCGCGGTCGACGAAATCATTGATATAGGCCGAGCCCCAGCCAATAGCCAGCGTTTGGTTGATTTCACTTAGCGATACACCCAACGCCTGAGCTTTTAGCTGATCCACGTCAATTTGTAACTGGGCCGCATCTTCCATACCATTTGGCCGCACCTGCATTAACGTCGGCTCTTTTGCCGCCATGCCCAATAACTGATTACGGGCATTAAGCAGCGCTTCATGGCCAAGGCCACCACGGTCCTGCAGGTACAGGTTAAAACCGGTCGCCCGCCCTAACTCTGAGATCGGTGGTAAGTTAAAGGCAAACACCTGCGCCTCTTTAATGGTGCTGAAAAAACCGTAGGCTCGCCCTATTACTGCCTGCACACTATCTTCCGGCCCACGTTCTGACCAGTCTTTTAACCGTACGAAGGCTAAACCAACGTTCTGCCCCCGGCCGGCGAAACTAAAGCCGCTGACGGTAAAGGCAGAAATAACGGCCGGATCCTGCTGATAGTGTTGGCTGATTTTGTCCATTACCGCCTCGGTGCGCTCCAGGCTGGCACCTGTAGGTAACTGCACTATGCTAAGAAAAATGCCCTGATCTTCCTCCGGCAAGAAGGAGGTAGGTAAGCGTATAAACATTACCGCCATAATGGCCACAATGGCGCCATATACCAGCATCGAGCGACCGGGCCGCTGTAACATGCCAGCCACGCCGCGCTGATAGCCTTTGTTACTGCGTTCAAAGTTGCGGTTAAACCAACCGAAGAACCCCTTACTGGGTGGTAAATGGCCGGCTTTGAGCATGGTCGCGCACAGCGCCGGGGTAAAGATCAACGCTACTAGTACCGACAGCGCCATTGCCGTCACTATGGTAATGGAGAACTGCTTATAGATAGCGCCGGTGGCGCCACCAAAGAACGCCATCGGCACGAAAACTGCCGACAATACCAGACCAATGCCAATCAATGCGCCGGTGATCTGCCCCATCGATTTACGGGTTGCTTCTTCCGGTGGCAAACCTTCTTCAGTCATTACCCGCTCAACGTTTTCCACCACCACGATTGCATCATCAACCAGCAAGCCGATGGCCAACACCATACCAAACATGGTCAGGGTATTAATCGAAAAGCCAAAGGCGGCCATCACGCCAAAGGTGCCGAGTAACACCACCGGCACTGCCAGGGTTGGGATCAGGGTCGCGCGGAAATTCTGCAAGAACAGATACATCACCAGGAATACCAGGATCACGGCTTCGATCAGGGTTTGTACCACTGATTTAATCGAAATCTCGACAAAGGGCGTCGTATCATATGGAATTTCTGTGACCAAACCGGCCGGAAAGTAAGGTTTTAACTCTTCCAACCGCTGCCGCACTGCCGCTGCGGTATCCAGAGCATTAGCACCAGTCGCTAACTCAATCGCAATACCGGTCGCTTCCTGACCGTTAAAGCGGCTCATAATGGAGTAGTTTTCCCCGCCGAGCTCAACCCGGGCTACATCACCCAATTTTACGGTGGAACCGTCGGCATTAACCCGCAGCAGAATATTGGCAAATTCCTCGGCCGAGGTTAAGCGGGTTTGTGCCAGAATAGGCGCATTAAACTGCTGGCCAGCTAAAGCCGGTGCGCCGCCTAACTGGCCGGCGGTGACCTGATTATTTTGCACCCTAACCGCCGCCGTAACATCAGCCGGCGTCAGATTGAACTGGTTTAACTTAGCGGCATCCAGCCAGATCCGCATCGCATACTGACTACCAAATACTGTGACATTACCGACGCCGGGGGTTCGGCTGAGCGGATCGCGTACGTTAGCGACCACATAGTCAGCTATATCATCGCGGTTCAGACTACCATCGGCCGAGATAAAGGCCACCACCATCAGAAAAGCGCCGTTGGACTTGGCTACCCGCACCCCTTGTTGCTGCACTTCCTGCGGCAATAACGGAATCGCCTGCTGTAGCTTGTTCTGTACCTGGACCTGCGCAATATCGGCGTTAGTGCCAGTTTCAAAAGTCAGGGTTAAACTGATATTGCCGGACGAATCACTTTGCGCCGACATATACATCAGGTTATCCAGGCCGGTCATCGCCTGCTCGATCACCTGAGTTACCGCATCTTCCGCGGTTTGCGCTGACGCGCCCGGATAGCTGGCGGAAATGGTTACCGCCGGTGGCGCGATCCGTGGATACTGCTCCACTGGCAGCTGCATTATTGATAAGGCACCACCCAGCATAATTACAATGGCGATAACCCAGGCAAAGATCGGCCGGCTGATAAAGAAATTTGCCATCGGTTACTCCTGCACCACTACCGCTTTCACCTGAGCACCCGGCTGTACTTTTTGTAAGCCGGCGACAATCACCTGCTCACCGGCGGCCAGCCCTTCCTGCACGACCCAGTACTGCCGATAGCTGCGACCAAGGGTAACTTGTCGGGCTTCAACCTGTTGCTGAGTATTCACCACTAATACCTGAGTCGCGCCCTTAGGCAAACGCTTTACTGCCGCTTGCGGTACCAGTACCGCATTCGTCTGCCCGGCCTGTGCCAGACTGGCGCGGACAAACATGCCGGGTAATAGCAGCCCATCCGGATTGGGGAATACCGCCCTTAAGGTCACCATACCGCTGCTGGGGTCGACACTGGCTTCGGAGAACTGCAACTCGCCCTGTGCCGGATATTGACTACCATCTTCCAGCTCCAGGCTTACGCTGACCATCTGCTGCCCGTCATGCTGAATTTGTCGCCGCAATTGCAGCAATTCACTGCTTGATTGCGTTAAATCAACGTAGATAGGCTCAAGTTGTCGGATAGTAGCTAATACTTCGCTCTGATTTGCAGTTAACAGCGCGCCCTCGGTGACCAGCGAGCGGCCAATTTGACCAGCAATAGGCGCAGTAATGCGGGTGTAGTTCAGGTTAATCTGTGCCACCTGCCGCTGCGCTGTTGCGGCTTGCACTTCGGCCGCAGCTTGCAATAAGGTGGCGCGCGCATCATCGACATCCTGCTGACTGACCACTTGCGAAGCGAGCAGCCCCTGTAACCGTTTCAGACGCTGCTCAGCATTGGTTGCGGCTGCCTGCGCCCGGCTTAAATTGGCCTCTGCGGTGGCAAGTGCCGCCTGATAAGGCGCCGGATCAATCTGATATAACAATTCACCGGCAGCCACCTGCTGGCCTTCAGTAAAATGCCGTTTTTGCAAAATACCGCTGACCTGCGGCCGGATTTCTGCCTGGCGGAAGTCGGTGGTACGGCCGGGTAATTCCGTGACTTGCGTTAATGACTGCGATTGAACCTGATAGACCCCAACCTCCGGTAACCCGGGAGCGGTTAGCGCTTGCGGAGCCGGTTCACTGCAACCAGTTAACAGGCCAATTAGGATCGCGAAAACGCTGCTGTTGCGCAGAATAACTTGAAATTGCCGCATGCTTGCCCTTGCAGATGGAAGAATTAATCAATGGTAGGTTTTACCTGCCCTGGTTTGCTCAACAATATACATACAAGTTTGTATGTTTTCAAGCGCAGAAAATTTGAGCTGCGTTTAACACTCCGAGATTCAGGACAAACGGCAGCCGTCCTGCCGGACATTTTTGACCGGCAAGTGAAGACAACGCAGTGCGGCTTACGATATTAGCGAACGAAGGTGGCTTTAACCCGGGTCGAGAACAGCATATAAGGCACCCAAATCAGAACCATGATTAACGAACGAATAAACTCCGTGCCGGTATTTTTATTAAACAGCGGCTCATCTGGCAAAATTAGTTTTAGCGCTAAGGCATCAAGAAAAATAAAAACCAACGTAAACAAAGCAATACCGATATACCATTTCGGAAACCCCTGGCGTCGCAGAAAGAATTTATAGCCAATCACCAGCCACCCCAACACTAAACTACAGTTAATGGCCAGTTCGGTAAAAATAAACGGCGCCCAAAACGGGTTGTAATGAGCACTCTCTGGGCTAGTCAGTGTCCGCCAAATATCGACATTAAAGAGTTCAGGATAGGTATTATAGATTAACAGACTAATTTTAAATGGGCTGACAACAATGCCAATTCCAACCAAAATTAGCCAACCGCCAAGCTGTCGTGCTTCCATTTTGTCACTCATTCTGCCCTCCGTGAGCAATACTAATTGTCGCCAGTGTCAGGAGTGAGCTCCTCAGACACTGGCCATATTTAACCGAACAGATAGTCGCAGATTTCTTTGAGATTAGCAAAGCAGCTTGCGCTGCTCCGGTAGCCCCATACTGAGCACAAAGGGAGATTCTGCTTGCTGCGCCTGACTAAAGTCGGCTTTGCTTTGCCAGTTGTGCCAGTTAACAGCAATCAGACTTTGTGCGACGGCGCCACCAAGGCTGCTGCCAGGGCCGAGTAAGATCAGGTGATCCGGCGCAAACTCTTTTACTGCTACTTCGATAGCCTTACTAAAGTGATAGGTCTGACAGACCTGATCGCCAAGAGTATAGGCTTTTAGTGCCGCGGCCTGGGCTAAACCAGCCGGCCAAATCTGGCCGCGGCCATCAATTAGCGGGAGTTGCGGTGGGTGAAACAGTTGCTCGGCAAAGCGACTCATCGCCTGATCTGAGGCCGGTTGCATCAGGGGGCTATGAAAGGCGGCATGACCGGGTAACAATAGCGGAAAACGCTCATCACAGGGCGGCAGTGCCTGCATCGCGGCCTGCACCGCCTGCTGTGTGCCGGCCAGCACTGCGTAACCGCCATACACAATCGACATAAAGAGCGCACCCTGATGTTGCCATAGCTGCTCTGCTACAGCGCGTTGCTTTGCGGCATCGGGCTGCCAGTCGCTATTAACCAGCGGATAGATAAACTGCGCCCCGGCCGCCTCGGCCGTCAGCTGCGCCATACCGGTGACCAGCTGCATCTGACTGTCACCCTGCCAGACACCGGCACAGCCGAGCGCAGTATACCAACCCATCGAATTGCCGGTTACCGCCACGATCTCCAGCTGTTCGCGATCAATGGCCGCAAAATCAGCGATACCACAGCTATAAATCAACGCTGCCGCATTCTCGGCTTTTAAATGCTCGCGACTACTAAAGGCCGGCGCCTGATCCAGTGCCGTTACCGTGCTTAACCCGAGCTGCTCTCGCACCGCATCAAATTGCTTAAGCCAGCTACTGTCGGTTGCGACCCGCTTGAGATAGCCCAGCTCAGTGCGGTTATAGCTGCCACGACCGGGGCAAACGACGACAGCGGTTTTTTTACCACTCATACTAACACCTCCGCAGTCAGTAACTGCTGCATGGCACTGCTGATTTGCGCTTTCGATGGCAGTACCTGATAGGCGGCTGCCCCCAGTGGAATAAAACTGTCTTCAGCGGTAATACGCTGGATCTGATACAGCCTGGGCCGCGCTTCATGTAGTAGTGTAAACAGCTCTTCGCTGAGTGAACCGCGACGCCGGCATTCATCCACCAGTAGAATTTTGCGACAAGGGCCCAGCGCCTGAATAATGGCATCGATATGCAGCGGCACCAGACAGCGCAGGTCAAGTAAACGGATGTCCGCTGCCTGCTGCGGTAATTCCGCTAACGCCTGGCGACTTAAGTAATAACCATTGGCATAGCTAATTACCGCCAGCTGCTCCCCCTCACCATAGACTGCCGGCTCGCCGAGCGCAGGCAACGGCTGATCTGGCTCTGGGTATTGGCAAAGCCATAAGCCATCGCCAGGGTGTAACAGATCCCGCGTCATATAGAGCGCGATCGGCTCGAGCAGGATCACCAACCGCTTTTGCTGGTAGGCCAGCTCAACTGCCTGACGTAACAGCAGCACTGCATCAGCACCGTTAGACGGACAGAGCAGAATAATGCCCGGAATATCGCGAAACACCGCAAAGGAATTATCATTGTGAAAGTGGCCACCAAAGCCGCGCTGATAGGCCAGACCCGCTATACGGATCACCATCGCATTATGGTACTGGCCATTGGAGAAAAACGGCAGCGTTGCCGCTTCACCACGGATCTGATCCTCGGCATTATGCACATAGGCCAGAAACTGAATTTCCGGAATAGGCAAAAAGCCCTGCTGCGCCAGTCCAATCGCCAGCCCGAGAATACTTTGCTCATCGAGCAAGGTATTAATCACTCTGTTGGCGCCAAAAGCATGGACCAAATGCTGCGATACGCCATAAACGCCGCCTTTTTTGCCGACATCTTCGCCAAATAGCAGGGTTTGTGGATATTGCGCAAAGAGATCGTGCAGCGCCCAGTTTAACAGCTTGGCTAGATGCTGGCCTTTACCCAGGTTATGCTGATCATAGGCAAACAACGCCTGTCGCACAGCTGGCAGCGGCAATGGCGGTGTCGGTAAAGCGGGATAACTCGGCGCAATCGAGGCCATTACGGCGGCAGCGCTGGTCAGTTTGGGTCTGCTACTGGCCACAGCAGCCACGCGGGCAATTTGCGCCGCCAGCTGCTGCACACTTTGTAACAGCGCGGCCTGCGATAAGATACCACGACTGAGTAGCATGCCGCTGCTGGCTAATAACGGGTCCTGCTCCAGCTCGCTGTCAATTTGCTGTTTGCTGCGATAGGCCACTTCCGCATCGGCGCCGGCATGACCAAATAAGCGCACCGTCGATAAATGCAGCAGTGCCGGTGCGCGTTTGCTGCGGACATAGTGCGCGGCCGCCTTGGCAACGCGCAGTGTCTCGGCTAAATCACTGCCATCAGCAGCAAAGTAGCGCAGCTCTGGCCGCTCAGCCAGGCTTTGTTCGATCCAGCCTTGCGGTGTCGGGGTGGAAATCCCCAGGCCATTGTCTTCACAGACCAGCAAAATCGGCAGCGGCACATGCTGATAGGCCGCCCAACAGGCTGAGTTAATGGCGCCCTGTGCCGTCGAGTGGTTGGCCGAAGCATCACCAAAGCTACAGACCACTATCGCATCTTCCGGCCAGTTTCCGGGCTGGCCAAGCCGCTTACTAAGATCAATGGCAAAAGCCGTGCCGACCGCTTTCGGTAATTGCGAAGCAATGGTACTGGTTTGCGGCGGAATATTCAGTGCCAGGCTACCCAGCACCTTATGCCGGCCGCCGGAGATCGGGTCTTCACTGGAAGCACAAAACGACAACAACATATCATACAGCGGTGTACTGCCGGGTAGCTGCTTGCTACGCTCAATAAAAAAGGCGCCGCTACGGTAATGTAAAAATGCCGGATCGCTCAGGCGCAGCGCAGCGGCCACCGCAGCATTAGCCTCATGGCCAGCACTGCCAATGGTATAAAAACTCTGGCCTTTGGCTTGCAGTAAGCGCGACTGTAAATCCAGCAGCCGGCTACAAAGCTGGCTGTGCCACAGCCGGTACAGATCGCTATCGCTCAGGCTGTCCGGCCAGTGTGGTGTGGGTAAGGCGCCTTGTTCGATGCGCGCCAAAAACCCCTGCAACCAGGGGTGCAAGGCTTCGGTCATGCTGGCCTCCGGCTTAGCTAAAGGCTTGCAAGCCGGTCTGGGCGCGGCCCAGGATCAGCGCATGCACATCATGGGTACCTTCGTAGGTATTCACCGCCTCGAGGTTCATCACATGGCGAATAACATGGTATTCATCGGCAATACCATTACCGCCGTGCATATCGCGGGCGATGCGGGCAATCTCCAATGCCTTACCACAGGAATTACGTTTAATCAGCGAAATGGTCTCGGGTGGCAGCAAACCGGCATCCATTAAGCGGCCGGCCTGTAAGCAGGCCAGTAAGCCAATACTAATCTCGGTTTGCATATCGGCCAGTTTCTTTTGTACCAGTTGGGTTTGCGCCAGTGGCCGACCAAACTGGATCCGATCCAGCGTATATTGCCGCGCCGCATGCCAGCAGAACTCCGCCGCACCCAGTGCCCCCCAGGCAATGCCGTAACGGGCTTTGTTCAAACAGCCAAAGGGGCCCTTCAGGCCACTGACATTAGGTAGTAAGGCGTCTTCCGGCACGGCGACATTATCCATCACAATTTCACCGGTAATGGAGGCGCGCAGTGAGAACTTGCCTTCAATTTTTGGTGCCGACAAACCGGCCATGCCTTTTTCCAGCACAAAGCCGCGAATTTCACCGTCCAGCTTAGCCCAAACCACAAACACATCGGCGATCGGGCTATTGGTGATCCACATCTTGCTGCCGTTAAGCAGATAACCGCCGTCAATCCGTTTGGCGGTAGTGCGCATACTGGCCGGATCGGAGCCGGCATCCGGTTCGGTTAAACCAAAGCAGCCTACCCACTCACCTGTCGCCAGCCTGGGCAGATATTTCATGCGCTGCGCTTCGGTACCGTATTCATGGATCGGATGCATCACCAGCGAGGATTGCACACTCATGGCGCTGCGATAACCGCTATCAACCCGCTCCACTTCGCGCGCGACCAGGCCATAGCTGACGTAGTTAACAGCTGAGCAGCCATATTTTTCCGGTAAGGTCGCGCCAAGCAAACCCAGTTCGCCGAGCTCATTCATAATTTCACGGTGAAAATGCTCTTCGCGGTTGGCCATTAACACCCGGGTTTGTAAACGCTCCTGACAATACTGATGGGCGGTATCACGGATCAGCCGCTCCTCTTCGGTTAACAGTTGGGAAAATTGAAACGGATCTTGCCAGTCAAATTGTGGACGCGCCATCTTACACCTCATTATGTCATGGGAAACGCCTGACATTCGCTGTAATAACCGACAGTTAACGCCAAAACGTCTTACTCTGTTGCTCACTCTACTGCGGCCTGATATAAAGTTAAAATATATTAATTCTGTAGATGCTATAGCTTTTAACTATGGATATTCGCCAACTCAAATACTTTGTTGCGGTCTATGAGCAGCGCAGTATCAGCGCTGCAGCGCGCCAATGCTGTGTCGCCCAACCCTCGTTATCGGCGGCCCTGTTGCAGTTAGAGCAGGAGCTGGGAGTGAGTTTATTTCTGCGCCTGCCCAAAGGGGTTACGCCAACAGAGGAAGGCGATAAGCTGTATGGCCATGCCGGTAAATTACTGGCGCAGCTGGCCTCGCTAAAAGCCTCGTTTCAGGCCCCGGCCGCGAAGGTACGCTTTCGCCTTGGTTTAATTCGCGCCTTAGGCGTCGAGCGGATGAGTGCGCTGCTGCGTGAATTTAGCCAGCAGGTACCGGGGCTGGAGCTGCACCTGGTCGAGCCGGATGCGCCTTGCGACGCGCGGATTATTACCCCGGCGCAGCAACAAGGGGGGGAGGTATTACAACCGATCTGGCGCGACCGCTATTTATTGGCATTGCCACCGGCCTGGCCGCTCAGCCTGCAATCGCAGCTGACGCTGGACGATTTTCAGGACCTGCCACTGATTAAACGCACGCCCTGTGATGCCTGGGATTTACTGTATCCGCAGCTAAGCCGGCGCAATATTCAGCCGGCTCTGCGCGCTGATATTCAAACCATAGAGTATGCGCTGGGCCTGGTATCGGCCGGGGTGGGCTGTGCGCTGGTACCGGATTTTGACAGCTTACTGCAGCGTAGTGATGTGGCGTTAAAACCCATTGCCGGCCTGCAGCTGGAGCGCACCATTGCCCTGGCCTATCGCAGTGACAACGCCCATCCGGCCTTGCCGGTACTGCAGCAGCTTTGTAGCCAGAGTAGTGCGCTTTGAAAATAACTTAGCTTCGGTAAGGCGTTAAGCAGTGGTCTTTGCAGCAAGAGGCTTTAACCATCGCTCAGCAAACTCATCGGCCGGTACCGGTTTACCAAAATGGTAGCCCTGCGCGCGGGCACAGCCGAGTTGCAACAGATAAGCCGCCTGCTCTGCCGTTTCCACCCCTTCGGCAATGGTTAGCATATCCAGACTTTTCGCCATCGCCAGAATGGTTTTTACCACCATATTATGATGGTGATCACCGGGGATATTATTGATAAAGGCGCGATCAATCTTTAGCGTAGAGGCGCGAAAACGGGTCAGATAAGCCAGCGAAGAGTAGCCAGTACCAAAATCATCAATGGCCCAGCTAAAACCCATCGCTTCCAGCTCGGCCATTTGCCGCAGTGACTGCTCCGGATTACGCATAATCAACGATTCTGTCACTTCCAGTTCAATCTGGGTGGGCGCAATACCGCTGCTACAGACTGCAAAGTCACTTACTAATTGCTCATTATCGAGCTGGCGGGCCGAGACATTGACCGATAACCGGCCCGGCAAACGATAACCTTTTTGCTGCCACAGATTCAGTTGCCGACAGGCAGTTTGCATTACCCAATTTCCCAACTCCGGCATCAGGCCACGCTCTTCGGCCAGCGGGATAAAGGTATCTGGACTGACCCAACCCCATTCGTCATCATGCCAGCGACAGAGTGCTTCCGCACCCGATAACTGGCCGCTCGCCAGATCCAGTTGTGGTTGATAGTTTAAACTGAGCTTGCCACTGCGTAGCGCCAGCATAAACTTTTCTAATACCTTTTGCCGTTCGCTAAGCGCCTGGCTCATTGACGGCTCGAACACCTTTAGGCCACTACCACTACTTTTTGCCTCGGCCAGCGCAATACTGGCAAAACGCAGTAATTCCGGACCATTCAGCTCTTCGGCAGTGACCAGGGCACAGCCCAGATTCACATTCAGCGCAAAATCTCTGCCGGCACAATGAAAGGGCCACATAAACAGCTTTTGTACCTGCCGGCATAATTGCTCCAGCTCACGGACCGAATACACCGGGCTTAATAGCGCAAACTGGTCGGCAGAATAGCGCGCCAGGTAGCAGCTCTCTGGTAAATCATCGCGCATCCGCTTGGCGGCAGCAGCCAGGATTTCATCGCCCACTTTAAAACTAAAGAGATCGTTTAATTCTTTAAAGCGGCTGATATCAATCAGCGCTACGCCCAAACCGGCTCTGTTGCCATCGACTCTCGGCCAGTTTTGCAACTTTTCCAGCAAATGCGCACGATTTGGCAACTGGGTGACCGCATCGCGATAGGTAAGTTTGCGGATAAAGCGCTCACTCTGGCTGCGCTCCAGCTCGGCACCGACCTGAGCTGCAGCGATACGCAATACCTCACGGCTGATATCCGGCCGCGGCAAAGCCTTGGCCGCCATAATGCTTAAGATACCCAGCTTCTGACCACTGGTATTCAGAATAGGCATGCCAAGGTAACTCTCAACCCCCAGGTCCACCAGCAACCTATCATCCGGAAACGCCTGACATACGCCCTGCTGATACAAACAGGGCTCCCGCTCTGGCACGGTTTCGCAGGGCGTCCCTTTAAGCGGGTAACTGATATTGTCCAGTAATTGTCCGTTGCCCCATAAGGCAACGGTCGTCGCTTCGGCGGCATTGAGTGTCGTATCAGCAATCAGACAAAATTCAACATCAAGCAGGTGGGCGATACGTTGTACCAAGGTGGGTAAAAAATCCGGGTAACCGCTCTGCGTCAGCACATCAGCGAGTTGCCGGAACGTTTCCTCCGTACTGAGTGGGGATGGCATCATCTTATCTAACGGCGAGCACAAGGTGACTCCATCTTAGATGGCCAGATGCCGTAAAGCAAGCGTCAGCTGGGGTCAATTAATTCAATACAATCAATCGGACAGACCTCAATGCAGGTCGGCTTTTCATAAAAGCCAATACACTCAGTGCAGCGTGCCGGATCCACCTGGTAATGCAGCGGTCCCATGCTAATGGCTTCATTTGGGCACTCTGGCACACACATATCACAATTGATACAACTTACCTCAATAACGGCTGTCATCTTACACAATCTCTGTTGCTAAACCGGCTGCTGCCGCACTGGCAACGGGTAGCTGTTTTAGCAACATCGCATGCTGCAATAGAACCTGTGCCGGCAGCTTTACCTTTAGCTGATAACAGGCACCGGGCGCCAGCAGCAGATCCTGATCCTGCTGATTACGCAATGCTTCAAGTCGGAACGGCTGATTACCCCGTGGCGTCATTAAAATCAGCTGATCGCCAACCGCAAACTGGTTTTTTACCTCCAGTAACGCAAAGCCTTCGCTATCCTGCTCAGCGATAAACTCGCCAACCAGTAACTGCTCACCCACACTGTGACTGGTATCATAATTTTGCGTCTCCTGCGGCTTATGGCGACGTAAAAAGCCCTCCGTAAAACCACGATTAGCCATGCCTTCCAATTCACTTAACAGCTTGCTATCAAAAGCTTTGCCAGCAACGGCATCATCAATCGCCTTGCGATACACCTGAGCAGTACGGGCAACATAGTAAGGTGACTTAGTGCGGCCCTCAATTTTCAGGGAATGCACGCCCATGGCGGTTAACGCCGGCACATGCTCAACCGCCCGTAAGTCTTTTGAATTCAGAATATAGGTGCCATGCAGATCTTCGTCGATGGTCATCAGCTCTCCCGGCCGTCCCTGCTCTTCCAGCAGTGCCGGGGTACTGATCGGCTTAAATTGCCCTACTTCATCTTCCACAGCAGCATGCACCTGATAGGGCCAGCGGCAGGAATTAGTGCAGGTGCCCTGATTCGGATCGCGCTTATTGATATAACCCGATAATAAACACCGCCCGGAATAGGCCATACAGAGCGCGCCGTGCACAAAAACCTCCAGCTCCATTTCCGGCACTTCACGGCGGATTTCAGCAATTTCCTCGACAGATAATTCGCGTGACAGAATCACCCGCTCCACCCCCTGCGTTTGCCAGAATTTAACCGCCGCCCAGTTAACAGTATTGGCCTGCACCGATAGATGTAATGGCTGCTCCGGGAAATGCTGCCGCAACAAATAAATCACACCAGGATCAGACACAATCAGTGCATCCGGCTTTAACGCCACCACCGGCTGCATGTCGCGGATAAAGGTGGTCAACTTACTGTTATGCGGTGCGATATTGACGACCACATAAAAGCGCTTACCCAAGGCATGGGCTTCGTTGATCCCGGTTTCCAGCGCCGCTAAGTCAAACTCATTATTGCGCACCCGCAAACTATAGCGCGGCTGGCCGGCATAGACGGCATCGGCACCATAAGCAAAGGCCAGTCGCATCGCTTTTAAGCTACCGGCAGGGGATAACAGTTCGGGTTTAAACATAGGTTGGGTCTCAATCAAGATCTGGGGCGCCGATTTTAACCGGCTATTTGTGCCTTGCATTGATCCAGCGCAAGCTTCACCAGCTGACTAAATCACACTTTCTTCATATACTGGTCGGTCCAACCTATGCGCTCACTTCTTAAGCAGCCTTGTTCCAGATCAATACCCCTCCAGCTGATACTTTTATACTAGCTACCATCTTACCGCTACATTGAGCATTCTATGTCTGAGCTGTTATTAGGTACTGAAAATACCGACGCCGAGCCGATCATCGCTGAGCTGATTAAAAAGCCCTTGCTAACCTGCCCGCCACAAACCAGCCTGCAACAAGCCGCAAAGCTAATGCGCAGTCATGGTGTCAGCTGTATTTTGGTAGAAGAGCAAGGTCAGATCACTGGCATCTGGTCAGAAGCTGACACCCGTAAACTGGACTTTGCCGACAGTAAACCGTCAGAGATCAAGGTTGGCTCAGTGATGTCATCACCGGTGATCAGTGCCAGTGGTTTGACCCGGGTTAGCGGTGCAGCCAGTTTAATGCTGAATCATAATATCCGCCGCTTGCTGGTAGTGGATCCACAACAACGGCCGATAGGGTTACTGACGCAAAGCGATATTATCCGCCAGCAAAAAATTGAATTTTATCTGCGCTTTCGGGACGTTGGCAGCTGTGTTGACAAGGCACCGCTGCATTTGGCTGCCGCCTTGCCTTTGGCTGAAGCGGTGGCGGAAATGCGCCATCACCGCGCTGACGCCGCCATTATCTGCTTTGGAGCTGATGATTACGGGCTGGTCACTGAACGCGATCTGGTGCGTTTACTGGCAGAGAACTGTGACGTGTCATCAATAGGCGAGCTGGCCAGCCGACCACTACTAACGGTAGCGCCGGAATTGACGCTGCTACAAGCGGTAGAGCAGTTGACCGAGCATGGCATTCGTCATCTTGGCGTCACCAAAGATGACAATATTTGTGGTTTACTGTCTTTTAGTGCCATTCTGCGCAACGTTGAATATGCCTATATTGAGCAGCTGAAAACGGCATTACGTGACCGCGATAATGCACTACGTACTTCGGCCGACTATTTACGGCTGGCACATAAAGTGATTGATGCGTCGATGGACGGCATTATGATTACCGATCAACACGGCTTTATTCAGTCGGTGAATCCCAGCTTTACTAAACTGACCGGCTATAGTCAGGAAGAGGCCGTTGGCCAAACCCCGCGTCTGCTCAGCTCCGGTTTACATACCGCGGATTTTTACCGCCGGATGTGGCAAACCCTACTCGAACAAGGCCACTGGCAGGGTGAAATCTGGAATAAACGCAAAAACGGTGAACTCTACCCGCAATGGCTAAGCATTACTGCCATCCGCGCTGAAGATGGCCGGATTACCCAGTATGCGTCTATTTTTAGTGATATTACCGAGCGTAAACAGCAGGAAGAGAAAATCCATCAACTGGCCTATATGGATGAGCTAACCGGGCTGGCAAACCGGCGGATGTTTTTCGATCGGCTGCAACTGGCACTGGCCAATGCCCATCGCCATAAGCACACGCTGGCGGTGATGTTTCTTGATTTAGACTTGTTTAAACGGATTAACGATACGCTGGGGCATCTGGCCGGCGATCAGGCATTAAAAGAAGTCGCAAAGCGCTTACAGGCGACAGTGCGTGAGGGCGAATCTGTGGCCCGTATTGGCGGCGATGAATTTACCATTCTGATCCCGGAAGTCAGTTGTGTGAAATCACTGGAAAACCTGGCGCAGCGGCTGATTTCGCAATTCGAACGGCCGGCAAAGCTATTGGAGCAGGAGTTCTTTTTAACCACCAGTATCGGCATCAGTGTCTATCCGAAAGATGGCCACAATGCCGAGTTGTTAGTCAAACATGCCGATGTCGCCATGTATCAGGCGAAAAGTGCCGGCCGCAATCAGTTTAGTTTTTATCAGGCCAGTAGCGGCTTACAAAATGAAGAGGAACTAAAGCTGGAGCAAGCGCTACGCCTGGCACTGCGTCAGCAACTGCTGCAGGTCTATTATCAGCCCAAATTTGCGTTACAGAGCGGCGATATTATCGGTCTGGAAGCGCTGGTGCGCTGGCAAGATGCGGAGCTGGGGATGATTTCACCGGCACTGTTTATTCCGCTGGCGGAAAAGCTTGGGCTCATTCACCAGTTGGGCGAACAGGTGTTACGTCAGGTTTGCCATCAACTGAGGCGCTGGGGTGAGCGGGCGCTGCCGGTGGCAGTCAATATTTCGGCATTACAGCTGGCGGAAGCCGATTTTCTGCCCCGGCTACGGGCGATTTTGCAGCAAACTGATATCGATGCTTCCTTGCTGGAGCTGGAGCTAACCGAAAGCTGTTTAATCCCGGAGCACGCTGACTATACCTTAAGTGTACTGACGGAACTTAAGGCGCTGGGTTTACGCTTATCAATTGACGACTTTGGTACCGGTTACTCTTCACTATCTTATCTGCGTCGCCTGCCATTGGATGCGCTAAAAATTGACCGCAGCTTTATCCGCGATTTACCGCAAAGTGAGAGTGATAGTCAGATCACCCTGGCCATTATCGCCATGGCCAAGGCACTGGGCTTAGAAGTTATTGCCGAGGGTATCGAGCAGCAGGCACAGCGCGACTTTCTGATGGCGGCCGGCTGCGACACGGGTCAGGGTTTTCTGGTATCGCCGGCGGTGCCGGCTGCGGAGCTAACGCTATTCTTGGCAAAGCGTAACACTACGGCTGAATACTGACCGCCTACCCCTTAAGGGGTAGCCAAACGCTCCTTCATGGCAATAACAAAAGCTGCTTCATTACTTTAAGCTTACTACACAACGCCGAAGCTACCGGCTCTAACCCTGCCTGCAGGTATGAACGGTGTGCCGTGGTAATAATACCACCGGGTGTGGCGGGAAACGGCCTCACCTCCCAACCTGGAAAGGTGTCATTAGTATGCTTATTGATGCGTATCAGCGCCGTTTTACCTATTTACGGCTCTCCGTAACCGAAAGCTGTAACTTTCGCTGCACTTACTGCCTGCCCGATGGCACTGACTGTGACTCCCGGGCCGGCGAGCTGACGCTGCCGGAAATCCGCCGCTTGGTCACTTCCTTTGCCCGCCTCGGCACCCGCAAAGTCCGGATCACCGGTGGTGAACCTTCGCTGCGTAAAGATTTAACGGAAATTATCGCCACCTGTAAGGCAGTACCCGGCATCGAAAAAGTCGCCCTGACGACTAATGGCTATCGCTTACAGCGTGATGCCGCTGCCTGGCAAGCCGCAGGGCTGGATGCGGTTAATGTCAGTGTCGATAGCCTGGACGCGGCGACCTTTCATCTGGTCACAGGGCAGGACAAACTGGCCGACATCCTGGCCGGTGTCGCCACAGCCAAAGCCGTTGGCATTAAGCAAGTCAAAATCAATACGGTGCTGTTAAAGCAGCATAATGCGCTGGCGTTGCCGGATTTTCTTAGCTTTGTAAAACAGCAGGACTTGTCGCTGCGCTTTATTGAGCTGATGCGCACCAACGACAACCTCAGCTTCTATCAGCGTCAGCATTTAAGTGGCGCCAGTATTCAGCAGCAGTTGGAAACCCAAGGCTGGCAGTTATTGCCAAAAGGCATCAGTGATGGCCCGGCATTGGAATACGCCCATCCGCACTATCAGGGCCGCATCGGCCTGATTATGCCCTACAGCAAAGATTTCTGTGCCGATTGCAATCGCCTGCGGGTTTCCAGCAAAGGGCAGCTGTATCTCTGTCTGTTTACCGACAGCTATCAGGATCTACGCAGCTTGCTACAAAGTGAGCACAGTGCACCCTTGGAGCGCTTTCTGCAGCAAGCGCTAACCGGTAAAGCTGAGAGCCATCAACTGCAACAGCAGCACAGTGGCAGCACCCGGCATTTAGCGCAAATTGGCGGCTAAGACGCAGTCTTGTCTACAACAGCATGCTGGAGTAACCAATGTCATTTAGCGCCCTGATTTTAGCTGGTGGCCAATCCCGTCGGATGGGACAGGATAAAGCCGAACTGCGCCTGGGTAAGCTAAGCTTGCTGCAACATATGCAGCAACTGGCGAAGCAAGCCGGCGCCAGCCAGATTCTGCTTAGTCGCAATCAGCCCGGCACTACTTATATTCAGGATCTCAGGCCTGGTCAGGGGCCACTGGCCGGTATCGCGGCTGCACTGCGCTATTGTACTGAGCCGGTGTTGCTGGTACTGCCGATTGATTTACCGCTGCTGAGCGCCGGCAGCCTGCAACTATTAGTGCCCGGTGACAACGAACAAGCGGTCTGTTTTCGCGATTGGCCACTGCCACTGGCACTGCGACCAGACCCCAAGCTGGCGCACCTGATCGAACAACAATTGGATGCCGGTGAACGCTCAGTTAAGGCCCTGCTGGCAAAACTGCGCTGCACAGTGCGCCCGGCGCCCGACGCTGAACTATTCAATACCAATACCCCGGCAGAATGGCAGCAGTGCCTGAGCACACTACAGCAGGCTGCCATTTTGGAGGAACCATGCCATGACTAAAATTGCGCGACAATTTTATCCGCTACAACTGGCGGTATTGACCGTCTCCGACAGCCGTACCGCAGCAAATGACAGCAGTGGTGAGCTGCTATGCCAGTTGCTAACCCAGGCCGGTCATCAACTGGCTGAGCGCGCGCTGCTACCGAATAACCGTTATCAGCTCAGGGCGCTGCTAAGCCGCTGGATCGCCAGTACCGAGGTGCAGGTTGTCCTGATCAATGGTGGTACCGGCTATGCCGCCGATAATTGCACCGTTGCTGCTGTCACACCGTTATTGGATCAAACGGTACCGGGCTTTGGCGAGCTGTTTCGGCAATTATCCTGGCAGCAACTCGGCTCAGCGGCGATGCAATCCGGTGCTTTGGCTGGGCTGGCCAATGGCACCTTAGTGTTCGCGATGCCGGGTTCAGGTTCCGCCTGCACCCTGGCGATGCAACAACTGATTTTGCCACAGCTGGATGGCCATACCGGCCCCTGTAATTTTATTCCTCACCTGAAAAATAGTCCGGCCTGCGGCTGTACTACTGCGGAGACCGGCGCATGAATACCCTAACCCATCTCGATCCACAAGGTGCGGCGGCCATGGTTGATATTAGCACTAAAGCCGACAGCCAACGCCTGGCCCGAGCCGGCGCCCTGGTGCAAACCCGCCCCGAGGTAATCCGACTGATTGAACAGGCACTGCTAAAAAAAGGCGATGTGCTGGCCACTGCCCGCATTGCTGGCATTATGGCGGCAAAAAAAACCAGCGACCTGATCCCGCTCTGTCATCCGCTGCTGTTAAGCAAAGTCAGTGTCGATTTTCAGCTGGATGCGGCCGCCGGTCAGATCCGTATCGAAGCCAGCTGTCAGCTTAGCGGCAGTACTGGGGTCGAGATGGAAGCCCTGACCGCCGCCAGTGTCGCCGCCCTGACGATTTACGATATGTGTAAAGCGGTAGATAAAACAATGACCATTGGTGATTTGCGCTTGCTGGAAAAAACCGGGGGTAAATCCGGTCACTACCAATATCAACCTGAGTTACAGCAGTACCAATCTGCATGGGAGAGCACCGATGCTTAAAATTTTATTTTTTGCCGCCCTGCGTGAACGTTTGGCTTGCGCCAATACCAGCCTGGATCTGCAGGGGCAGGTACTCACAGCGCGCCAGGTGCTGGACAGGCTGGCCGGTCAATCCGCACTTTGGCAGCAACACCTGGCAGACGCTGAGCTGCTCTGTGCAGTGAATCAACAACTGGTAACGTTATCGCATCCGGTTGCTGCCGGCGATGAACTGGCATTCTTTCCGCCGGTGACCGGAGGCTAGCATGACGCTGCGAATACAGGTACAACAACAGGACTTTTCGGTTGCCAGCGAATACGAGCTGCTGCGGCAGGAAGCCCGCTGCGGCGCCGTCGTCACCTTTAGTGGCCTGGTGCGGGAGCTGACTGAGACACAGCTACTACGCATGACGCTGGAACATTATCCGGGCATGACCGAGCAGGCGTTAATCCAGATCGCAACAGAGGCGCAGCAGCGCTGGCAACTGGGCACAGTCACCATTATCCATCGGGTAGGCACCCTGTTGCCCAACGAGCAAATCGTGTTTGTCGGCGTCGCCAGTGCGCATCGGGCTGCCGGCTTTGCGGCAGCCGAATTTATTATGGATTACCTGAAAAACCGCGCACCGTTCTGGAAAAAAGAACACACGTCCAACGGCGAATACTGGGTTGCGGCGAAAGTCAGCGATCACGTCGCATTACAGCGTTGGGAGTAGCCGATGCTAAGAGTCCTGTGCTTGCTTTGTTTGGGTTTCGCCTTGCCACTTTATGCCAGCGAACGGCTGACCATAGCCGCCGCCTCCGATCTGCGTTATGCACTGGACGAGATCTTAAGCCTGTATCGCCAACAACAGCCACAGACAGAGATCCGGGTGATTTATGGCTCCAGTGGCAAGATGACCACCCAGATCCGCCATGGCGCACCCTATGATGTGTTCTTCTCTGCCGATATCCAGTTTCCGCAGCAATTGTATCAGGAAGGGCTGGCCGTACTGGCGCCGCAACTTTATGCCCAGGGGCGGATTGTGCTGTGGAGTCCACGCCAGAATATGAGCGGCATTAGCTTAACCGAGCTGCCACAACTAGCGCTACGCCGATTGGCGATTGCCCAGCCCAGTCATGCCCCTTACGGTCAGCGTGCCCAGGAGGCATTAATCGCCGCCGGCGTCTGGCAGACGCTGCAACCCAAATTAGTTTATGGCGAAAATATTGCGCAAACCGCGCAGCTGGCACAGAGCGGCGGCGCAGAGATCGCCATTATTGCCTTATCGCTGGCGAAATTTCCCGAGCTGGCCCGGCACGGCTATCAGCTGATCCCGGCAGAGTTGCATCAACCCCTGACCCAGGCTTACACCATCACCCGTAAAGGCGAGGCCAAAGCCAGTGCCTGGCACTTTGTCGCCTTTATGCAAAGTGCCGCGGTCCTGGCTATTCTGCAGCAATATGGTTTTGAACAACCCGGGCTTAGTACTGCAGTGGAGCCCGGCGATGCTTAACCTGGCGCCAGAGGACTGGCTAGCCATTCAGGTCACCCTGAAACTGTGTTTTTATACCACGCTGATCTTACTGCTTATCGGCACACCGCTGGCGTTCTGGCTGGCGCAGGCACAAAGCCGCTGGCGCACGGCTATTCAGGCTCTGGTTGCCTTGCCGTTGGTGCTGCCACCAACGGTACTGGGTTTTTATCTATTGCTATTACTGGGGCCGCACGGCGCTATCGGCAGCACGCTGGAAGCTCTGGGGCTGCGCCATCTGGCCTTTAGTTTTAGCGGTATCCTAATCGGCTCAGTGATTTACTCCCTACCTTTTACAGTGCAGCCGCTGTTGGAAGCGTTTCGCCGCATGGGACAACGACCACTGGAGGTTGCCGCGACTCTGGGTGCCAATCAATGGGATCAGTTTTTTAATGTGGTACTGCCACTTTGCCGCGGCGGCTTTGTCGTTGCTGCGACCCTGACCTTTGCTCATACGCTGGGCGAATTTGGCGTGATCCTGATGCTCGGTGGCAGTATTCCCGGTGAAACCCAGGTGTTATCGGTGTTAATTTACGATCATACCGAAGCGATGAACTACAGCCAGGCTCATCAGTTATCACTCGGTCTGTTAGTCACCGCCTTTATGGTGCTGTTTATTGTCTATGGCCTGAACCGCCGTCTGGAACGCGAGGTCAGCCTATGATGTCGTTCTGGCCAAGCCGCTGGTGTTCCCCTGCCTCCGCCGCGCCTGCCAAGGCGGCAAGCAGGCAAGATGCGGGTGTGCTGACTGTCGATTTGCTGGTGCAGCAGCAGAACTTTAGGCTGCAACTTAACGAGCAAATCCCGCTGCAAGGCGTCACTGCGCTATTTGGCCGCTCCGGCTGCGGTAAAACCACGCTGCTGCGCGCTATCGCCGGCCTGGATCGCCACCCGACAGCCCGGATCCATTTTGCTGAGCAGCCCTGGCAAACCGCAGACACCTTTATGCCAGTGCATCAAAGGCGCATTGGCATGGTGTTTCAGGAAAGCAGTTTGCTGCCGCATTTAAATGTGCAGCAAAACCTGCTGTTTGGCTATCAGCGGCGAGCCAACCGCCTGCTGGTTCAGCTGCAGCCGGCTGATGTTATCGACTTACTGGAATTAGACCCATTGCTGACGCAAGCGCCAGGCCAACTCTCCGGCGGCCAGCGGCAGCGGGTAGCATTGGGGCGGGCCTTACTCAGCCAGCCGCAGCTGCTGCTGTTGGATGAACCGCTGGCGTCGCTGGACCAGCAAAGCCGGCAGGAAATTTTACCTTTTTTACAAAAAGTGGCCCGTGAGCTGAAGATGCCGATGCTACTGGTAAGTCATCAATTAGAAGATGTGGTAAAACTGGCCGATCACTTGCTGTTACTGCAGGATGGGCGGGTAATCAGCCGTGGCCCGCTGGCACAGCAACTGCTGCAGCCGGAGTTCGCCGCCTGTGGTGCCATGTCGGTATTAACGGCAGTCTATCAGAGCTGTCAGCACTTTATGCTACAGCTCATTGTGGGTGGCCAATTACTGCAAGTGCCTGCGCCTGTTAGCTCGCCGACTGCGAACGGCAGTTACCGGCTGCGGATCCTGGCACGCGATGTCGCCTTAAGCCTTAAGCCACTGGCAGACAGCTCGGTCACTAATCAGCTGGCCGTCAGGATCATCGCTATTCAGGCTGCTGCGCACCCGGCAGAAGTTCTAGTGCAGCTTGAGGTGGCGGATCAGCCGCTACAAGCGCTGCTAACCCGGCAATCGGCACAGCGGCTGGCCTTAACGCCTGGCCAAGCACTCTTTGCGCAGATTAAAGCCGTCGCACTGGATTAACTGGATTAAACAGCGGCGACGCCACTAAAACGGCTTACTGACTAAAACGCTTTAAAGCTTAGCGCAGCTGTGCACTAATGCCAGATTGGATCTACTGTAACAACTGACCAAAGGGCTGAATGGTTACGGCTTCACCGCTGGCAACACTGCCGCTGTCTTGCGGCAGCACGATATAGCAATTGGCATTGGCGATGGAGCTCAGCATACCTGAGCTTTGGCTACCCAAGGTTTTTACGAACAGCCCCTCGGCAGTGGCCCAATAGTAACCACGCTGATAATCCGCGCGACCTGGCTGTTTTTTTAAGGTAACAGTCGTCACTGCTGTGAGTTGGTTGGCTGGCGAGACGGCAGCACCGGCCAGCTTTAGCAGCACCGGCTGAACCAGTTGATCCAGCGTCACCACAGCCGCCACCGGATTACCGGGCAAACCAAAAAACCAACAGTTTTCCAATTTACCAAAGGCAAAAGGTTTGCCGGGTTTAATCGCCACTTTCCAGAAATTCACCTGGCCCAGTTCAGACAGCATTTGCCGCGTATAGTCGGCATCGCCAACCGAGACGCCGGCACTGGTAATCAGCACATCGGCATCGCGCATCGCGCTTTGAAACGCAGAACGAATTGCTGCTGGCTGATCCGGCAATAAGCCCAGATCCAACACCTCGACCCCAAGGCGTTGCAGCATGGCGCGCAATACTACCCGGTTGCTGTCATAGATATGACCTTCCGGTAACGGCTGTCCCGGTAATACCAGTTCATCACCTGTGGAGAAGATGGCAATCTTAAGCTTACGCCTGACCGCCACATTAGCAATACCCAGCGACGCCAATAGGCCTAATTGTGGCGCGGTTAACCGGCAACCAGCACTGAGCACCTGCTGCCCATTTTTTAGATCTTCGCCAGCTTTCCGTACATTTTCACCCACTTTCGGCACAAAATCTGCGATAACTTTGCCATCTTGCAGCCGTACCTGCTCCTGCATAATGACCGTATCGGCACCCGCCGGCAGTACGGCACCGGTCATAATCCGCACGCAGCTTTGTGGCGCTAACGCAGCAGCAAAGGCATGGCCAGCCAGCGCCGAACCTTGCAGTGTTAACGCTTGCCCGGCTTTGACCTCAGCCGCCCGCACCGCATAGCCATCCATCGCTGAGTTGTCGTAGCCCGGCACATCAAAACTGGCCAGCACCGGCTCTGCCAGTACCCGGTCCAGCGCCTGCGCCAGTGGCACCTGCTCAATCTCACTGACGGGGCTGACCTGTGCCAACATCTGCGCCAGGGCATCCGCCACCGGCAGCAAAAGGCTCGCTGTCATAGCTTGCCGCCCTGCTGGTTAACCATCCAGACGGCGGCCTCAACCCGTGAGCGTAAGCCCAGCTTTTTCAGCAGATGTTTAACATGTACCTTTACGGTACCATCAGAGATATTCAGTTCGCGGGCAATCACTTTATTGCTCATTCCTTTGGCAATCAGATGCAAAATTTCATATTCGCGGTTGGTTAAACTGTTTAGCTCAGCCGGCGTTTTTGCCTGCGGCCGGCGCAAGGCAGTGGCCAGCACCTGGGTAATGGCTTCACTTAACACCATTTTGCCGTCCAGCGCTTTTTTAATTTGATCCAGTAACACTTCCGGATCGGTATCTTTTAACAAATAGCCATCGGCGCCATTACTGATGGCTTTGACAATATCTTCATCGGCATCCGATACCGTCAGCATCACGATGCGGGACGTCACGCCTTCATCACGCATCCGTTTTAAGGTTTCCAGCCCATCCATACCCTGCATATTCAGATCAAGAATAATCAGGTCCGGATCCAGTTCTGCCGCCAGTTTAATTGCATCCTGACCATTACTGGCTTCCGCTATCACCTCTAATTCGTCTTCTAACGCCAGCAACTGCTTTAAGCCTTTGCGTAATAAAGGGTGATCATCAACCAGCATTACGCTGGAAATTTGCTCTGACATAACTAGCTCCTGACTGCCGGCCCTGCGGCTCTACCCATATTAGCCTAGATCCAACGGCTTGATACTTTGATGTACATCATACTAATGGCGGCTACCACCTGTAGCCAAGGTTGGTACTAGTGGAGTAGCCCCTGGCAAAACTCTGTCTATATTATTGTTTTTAATCAGATAACTGTATTGATTTCCACCGCACTACCACTTTTGAGGTACCCCCATTAAGCTGGCACAGCTGCCTGGCTAACTCCTTAGGCACATTGTGTCAGTCGCCGTCGCCAATCACACTTGCAACAGTAAGCACTCTGCCGAAAAACAGGAGTTAACTGATGTCAGATTTAAAAAGGTGGCAACCGGAAGATGAAAACTTCTGGCAACAAAGCGGGCGTGGCATCGCTACCCGCAATCTATGGATCTCTATACCCAGCCTGCTCTGTGGGTTCGCGGTCTGGATGATGTGGAGCATCATTAGTGTTCAGATGCTAAATCTTGGGTTTCCGTATTCCGCCTCGGAGCTCTTTACCCTGGCAGCAATCGCTGGCTTAAGTGGCGCGACCTTGCGCATTCCGGCCAGCTTCTTTGTCCGGCTCTGTGGTGGGCGCTATACCATTTTCCTTACCACCAGCTTATTGATGATCCCAGCGTTTGGCACCGGCATCGCATTACAGGATCCCAATACACCGTTCTGGGTGTTTCAGTTGATGGCCTTATTATCCGGCATCGGTGGTGGTAACTTTGCCGCTTCAATGTCGAATATCAGCTTCTTCTTCCCGAAAAAACAGCAAGGTTTAGCGCTGGGCATGAATGCCGGCCTGGGTAACTTTGGTGTCACCACCATGCAGATCCTGATCCCGCTATTTATGACCTTTGGTGCCTTTACCCTGGTCGGTGGCGGTGAGCCGATGATCCTGCAAAAGGCCAGTGGTACCCTGATTGGGAGTATCCCGGCTGGAAGTGAAACCTGGATCCAGAATGGCGGTTTCTTATGGCTATTGCTGTTAATCCCGCTGGCCTTTGCCATCTGGTTTGGCATGAATAACATCAATACTGAAGAGGTAACACCTAAGCTACCGAGCGCCGTCGGTTCCTTCTCCATTCAGCTGGCGATGTATGGCATTGGCTTGATCGCCTCGGTAATTGGTTTATGGCTGATTCTACCGGCCAGTGCCAATGGCTCCGGCTTTAGTATTCCGAAAGAACTGGTATTAGTGCTGGTGCCAATGGCCACAGTACTGGCGCTGAAAGTATTGCCGGGCGCCATCCGTGCCAGTCTGGACCGGCAGTATAAGATTTTCAATAATAAGCACACCTGGGTCATGAGCATTCTGTATGTCATGACCTTTGGTTCCTTTATCGGTTTTGCCGCCGCGCTGCCGTTGTCGATCCAGGTGATCTTTGGCTACAGCCACCTGATGGTAGATGGCGTGATGACCCACAACACTCCAAATCCGAATGGTCCCAGCGCCCTGACCTATGCCTGGATCGCCCCCTTTATCGGCGCCTTAATCCGGCCAGTGGGTGGTTGGATCTCAGATCGTTTAGGTGGTGCTCTGGTTACCCAGATCTGTGCCGTGGTGATGGTACTGGCAGCCTTAGGTGCCGCCTTCTTTATGCAGCAGGCTTATCAATCGGCAACACCAGAGCAGTACTTTATGCCGTTCTTCCTGATTTTCCTGCTATTGTTTGCCGCCAGCGGCATTGGTAATGCGTCAACCTTTAAAACCATTGCTGTGGTGTTTCCAAAAGAACAAGCCGGGCCGGTGCTGGGCTGGACCTCTGCCGTCGCCGCCTACGGTGCCTTCTATATTCCACAGGTATTTGGTGAGCAGATCAAAGCTGCAACCCCGGAATACGCGATGCTTGGCTTTGCCATCTTCTATGCGCTGTGTCTGGTACTAAACTGGTTCTTCTACCTGCGGAAAAGTGGCGAGTTTTATAACCCTTAAGCTTGTCTGCGAGCATGCAAGGCGCAGCCCTCAACAGGGCTGCGCTTTTTTTCAGGCTGTTTTCGGTTGCTGCAGGTATTCCGGTAAGAAGCGGAAGTATACCCCAGTGCCGCCCTCTGGCCGGCGTCGGATACTGATCTCCCCGGCCAGATGTTTGCTTCGTTCCTGAATAATGGCTAAACCATAATGATTAAGTTTTTCGGCTTTATCCGGGATCCCGACACCGTCATCCTCCACCGCCAGTAAAATATACTTTTGCCCATCCTGCTGCAGGCTAATGGTCAGGTTCTGCCCCTGACTGTGGTGCACCGCATTCTGGCTGGCTTCGCGGATAATCTGCAGTAAATGAATTTCTTCATGCGGCGCCAGCGGCACATTCGCCAGCTGATAATCCAACCGGATCTGTAAGCCCGACTGTTCGCTTAACTGGCTGACGGTGGTCTGCAGTGCACTGAGCAAACCAGCACCATCGACTTTCAGACGGAAAGTGGTTAACAGCTCCCGTAACTGCCGGTAAGCGGCGTCGAGGCCACTTTTCAGCTCTGCTGACACATCCTGCATCACCAGACGGTCATCCTTGTTAATGGCTTTATTGAGCCGGGTCACCTGAATTTTCAGATAGGACAAGGCCTGCGCCAGTGAATCATGTAACTCGCGCGCTATGACCGTACGCTCCTGCATCAGCGCTAACCGCCGCACCTGCTCTTCTTCTGATTTTAAACTCAGCGCCAAAGCCAGTTGATCGGCAATGGCCATCACCAGCTGTTGTTGCCATAACAACATCTTCTCTGAGGCGTTCAGCCGCACGACCAGAACGCCATATTTATGTCTCTCCCGCTGCAACACAAAGTTGTGCACCTGACACTGCTGCCGGCTCAATGTCTCAGTTAAACAGTCGCCACAGTTTTCAGCCGCACAGGGATCCGCCAGGCTGTCGGCATGAATTTGCAGGTAAGGTTGATTTCCTTGCTCAGTAAACAGACAGAGCTCGATATCTGCCAGGCCGGTAATACTGCGCAGTTGGCTGATGATCTCGGAAAAGTCCTGATACTCTGAGGTATGTTCGCTGATCCGCTGCGCGGTGTTATATAGAAATTTCAGGGTCGTATTGGTTTGGGTCAGCTCTGCCGTTTGCTCTTCCACCCGCTTTTCCAGATTGCCGTACATATAACCAATGGCCGTATTCATCTTATTAAAGCTGGTAGCCAACATCCCGAGCTCATCCTGATGCTGCGGCGTGATACGGTGAGTAAAGTCGCCCTGCGCAATACGCCGGGCACCGCGGATCAACTCTTTTAACGGCTCCTCCACCATCACCTTCAGCCAATACATGACGATGATCGACAGCAAGATGGTGGCCATCACCGCAATAACCTGCACCGAGCGAAACGCCTTAACCTTTTGCTCTGCATCCTGCTGGATCACCAGCACCAGCTCATCCAACAATCTGACCTGCTCGGCCAGGCCGGCTTCCAATTCGGCTGGAGGGACGGCGCCAGACTCCAGCGCAGGCGCCAACTGTTGCCAATGCTGAAAAGCACTCTGGTATTTTTGCAGAATGTCTGGCTGATGCAAAAAACGCTGAAAAACCGGATGCTGCCAACTGCTGGCAAATTGCTCATTGGCTCTTTGCAGTTTAGTGACGTCCTGTTGCAGCGTTAACCAGGCCAGGCGATAGCTTTGCATCCGCAGCGAGCCGGCAACATTAACTGCATGCGCATCGCTGTCAGCCTTATCCGACAACCAATACGACACCATCATCGTTGATAACGCCAACGTCACGATACAGGCCAGAGCGATATTGATCCGGGTAACAATTGAAAAGGTGCGCATCTGAAACTCCCACTACTGTCTGTTCTAAGCTTAACCCGCCAGCGCCTTTCCTGCAGAAAAATCCGCTTGCCAAATCTACGGGGATACTTGGGCTACCCCCTTTTCCCCAGCCAGAGTACACCTTCAGACAAAGTGAGTAGACGCCTGCAGCCAAGGCCTGCATTTTCAAGCATTTAGCCAATTAGCGCACTACCACCTTTGGGGTATTTTTCTTAATTTTCAGCAATTTAGCAGCATGGCAACCTTGATCTGAATCAAGCAGAATTGAGTGGTAGTTTCTATAGTGTGCTTACTGAAAAAGCAAAAACCTCTGTTCATGCAGGACAGGACCAGGAGTCAAGTATGAGTCATCTGTTAGATAAACTGCGGTTTTTTAAAACCCGCAAAACCCCCTTCGCCAATGGCCACGGGGTGACCACCAATGAGGACCGGACCTGGGAGCAAGGCTACCGGCAACGCTGGCAGCACGATAAGGTGGTACGTTCCACGCACGGTGTAAACTGTACCGGCTCTTGTAGTTGGAAAATCTATGTCAAAGACGGCCTGGTCACCTGGGAAACCCAGCAAACCGACTATCCGCGTACCCGTCCGGATCTGCCAAACCATGAACCCCGTGGCTGTCCGCGTGGCGCCAGCTATTCCTGGTATATCTACAGTGCCAACCGGCTGAAATATCCGAAAGTGCGGCAGCAACTGATGAAGCTGTGGCGTGAAGCCCGGGTGCAGCATAAAGATCCGGTGAAAGCCTGGGAATCAATCGTCAGCGATCCGCTAAAAGCCAAAAGCTACAAAGAACGCCGCGGTTTGGGCGGCTTTGTCCGTGCCAGCTGGGATGAAGTCAACGAGCTGATTGCCGCGTCTAACGTTTACACCACTAAAACCTATGGCCCGGATCGGGTAACCGGTTTCTCGCCGATCCCAGCAATGTCGATGGTGTCCTACGCCGCTGGTGCCCGTTACCTGTCACTGATTGGCGGTAACTGTTTAAGCTTTTACGACTGGTACTGCGACTTACCCCCAGCCTCACCGCAAATTTGGGGCGAGCAAACCGACGTACCAGAATCCGCCGACTGGTATAACTCGAATTACATTATTGTTTGGGGCTCAAACGTGCCGCAAACCCGCACCCCGGACGCACACTTCCTGACCGAAGTCCGTTACAAAGGTACTAAGACCTGTGTCATTACCTCGGACTACTCAGAAGCCTCTAAGTTTGGTGATACCTGGTTAGCACCGCGTCAGGGTACCGATGCTGCCCTGGCCATGGCCTTTGGCCATGTGATTTTAAAAGAATTCCACGTTGATAATCCGAGTGCTTACTTTACTGACTACGTGCGTCGTACTACCGATATGCCGATGTTGGTAATGTTAGAGGAGCAAAACGGGGTGCTAACCACCGGCCGCTTCCTGCGCGCGGCCGATCTGGTGAATAACCTGGGTGAAGACAATAACCCGGATTGGAAAACCATTGCTGTTAACAAAGATGGTCGCCTGACCAGCCCGAATGGTGCCATTGGTTATCGTTGGGGCCAGGCCGGCAAATGGAACCTGGAGCAAAAAGACAAAGACGGTGAGCTGGAGCTGCAGCTGAGTTTAAAAGACAACCGCGACGAGCTGGTGGATGTTGGCTTCCCGTATTTTGGTGGTGCACCACACGAGTACCAATACTTCCAGCATACCGATCATGCTGATGTACAAATGCGCAAAATTCCTGCTAAACGCGTCGAACTGGCCAGTGGCGGTACCGCGCTGGTCGCTACCGTATTTGACCTGATGCTGGCGCAATATGGTGTGGATAATGGTATTGGTGATGAAAGCCGGGCGAAATCCTATACCGATAACGTGCCTTACACCCCGGGCTGGCAAGAAGCTATTACCGGCGTGAAGCCGGATGATGTGATTCGGGTCGCGCGTGAGTTTGCCCGTAATGCCGATAAAACCCGAGGCCGCTCCATGGTCATCGTCGGCGCCGCGCTGAACCACTGGTACCACATGGATATGAACTACCGTGGCCTGATCAATATGCTGATGATGTGTGGCTGTATCGGTCAAAGTGGCGGCGGCTGGGCGCACTATGTCGGTCAGGAAAAACTACGGCCACAAACCGGCTGGACCCCACTGGCCTTTGCGCTGGATTGGCAACGGCCACCACGCCATATGAACGGTACCTCGTTCTTCTACAATCATTCCAGCCAATGGCGTTACGAAAAGCTGGATATGACGGAAGTCATTTCGCCACTGGCCAATAAAGACAAATGGTCTGGCAGTATTGTCGACTATAACAGCCGCGCCGAACGCATGGGCTGGTTACCGTCAGCACCACAGCTGGGCACGAATCCGCTAAAACTGGCGGCCGCAGCCAAAGCTGCCGGCAAAGAGCTGAAAGACTATGTGGTGGAGCAATTAACCTCGCGCAATATTAAATTTGCCTGTGAGCAACCGGAAAACCCACAAAACTTCCCACGCAATATGTTTATCTGGCGCTCTAACCTGCTGGGTTCCAGCGGTAAAGGCCATGAATATATGCTGCGGCACTTACTGGGCACCAAACACGGCCTGCTTGGCAAAGATTTAGGCGGTTTTGGCGGTAAAAAGCCGGAAGATGTGGAATGGACCGATCAGCCGGCTGAAGGTAAGGTCGATCTGTGGGTGACGCTGGATTTCCGCATGTCTACCACCTGTCTGTATTCCGACATCGTACTGCCTACCGCCACCTGGTATGAAAAAGACGATATGAATACCTCGGATATGCATCCTTTTATTCACCCGTTAACCGCGGCCATTGATCCGGTGTGGGAAGCCCGCAGTGACTGGGAAATCTTTAAAGGCATCGCTCAGGCGTTCTCTAAAGCTGCCGTTGGTCACTTAGGCGTGGAAACCGATGTTGTAACCACACCGATGCACCACGATACGCCTGCCGAGCTGGCACAGCCTTATGGCGTAAAAGCCTGGTGGAAAGGGGAATGTGAGGCCATTCCGGGCATCACTATGCCACACATTAATATTGTAGAACGCGACTACCCTAATACCTATGCCCGCTTTACTTCAGTGGGTCCACTGCTGGAGAAAATCGGTAACGGCGGTAAAGGCATTAGCTGGGATACCAAGGATGAAGTGGAGTTTCTGCGTAAGCTGAACCGGGTACATACCGCTGACGGCGTGAATAAAGGTATGGCGAAAATCGATAGCGCTATCGATGCCGCAGAAATGATCCTGACGCTGGCACCGGAAACCAACGGCCACGTGGCGGTAAAAGCCTGGGGCGCACTGAGTAAAATCACCGGCCGCGACCATACCCATCTGGCGACCAAAAAGGAAGAAGAGAAAATCCGCTTCCATGACATCGTGGCCCAGCCACGCAAGATCATCAGCTCACCCACCTGGTCAGGGCTGGAAGATGAGCATGTGTCTTACAACGCTGGCTATACCAACGTGCATGAACTGATCCCTTGGCGCACCATTACCGGCCGTCAGCAGTTCTATCAGGACCATGAGTGGATGCGCGACTTCGGTGAGCAGCTGTGTAGCTACAAGCCGCCGATTAACCTGAAAACAGTGCAGCCGGTGCTGAACAAGAAGTCGAATGGTAACAAAGAAATTGTGCTGAACTGGATCACGCCACATCAGAAGTGGGGGATTCACAGTACTTACTCTGACAACCTGTTAATGCTGACCTTATCGCGTGGCGGGCCCATTGTCTGGCTCAGTGAAATTGATGCCAAAGCCGCCGGTATTGAAGATAACGACTGGATCGAAATCTTTAACGTCAACGGCGCTATTGCGGCCCGTGCCGTGGTGTCACAGCGGGTACCGGAAGGTATGAGCATGATGTACCACGCCCAGGAACGGATTGTGAACGTGCCCGGCAGCGAGTTAACCGGTACCCGTGGTGGTATCCATAACTCAGTCACCCGGGCCGTAATGAAGCCGACCCATATGATTGGCGGTTATGCCCAGCAAGCTTACGGTTTTAACTACTACGGTACCGTTGGCTGTAACCGGGACGAGTTTGTCATTGTGCGCAAGATGCAGAACGTTGATTGGTTAGACACTAAATAAGGTTGGAGTAAGTAAGATGAAAGTCAGAGCCCAAATTGGCATGGTGCTGAATTTAGACAAGTGCATAGGTTGCCACACTTGCTCCATCACCTGCAAAAACGTCTGGACCTCGCGTGAAGGGGTCGAATATGCCTGGTTTAACAACGTCGAGACCAAGCCTGGTATCGGCTTTCCGAAAGAGTGGGAAAACCAGCAAAAATGGAATGGCGGCTGGGTGCGGGAAAACGGCAAGCTGCAACTGAAAATCGGTGGCAAGCGCCGTATTCTGGCAAATATTTTCGCCAACCCGGACTTACCGGAAATTGACGATTACTACGAGCCGTTCGACTTTGATTACCAGCATTTACACAATGTTGGCGATACCAAGCACCAGCCGGTGGCCCGCCCGCGTTCACTGATTAGCGGCCAGCGCATGGAGAAAATCGAATGGGGTCCAAACTGGGAAGAAATTCTCGGTACTGAGTTCGAAAAGCGGAAAAAAGACAGTAACTTCAATGAAGTGGTACAAAAAGACATCTACGGTCAGTTTGAAAAGACCTTTATGATGTACTTACCCCGGTTGTGTGAGCATTGTTTAAATCCGGCGTGCGTCGCGGCCTGCCCGTCTGGTGCCATCTACAAACGCGAAGAAGACGGTATCGTGCTGATCGATCAGGACAAATGCCGCGGCTGGCGGATGTGTGTCTCGGCCTGTCCGTACAAAAAAATCTACTACAACTGGAAGTCCGGCAAGTCAGAAAAATGTACGTTCTGCTTCCCGCGGATTGAAGCCGGTCAGCCGACCACCTGTTCAGAAACCTGTGTCGGCCGCATCCGTTACTTAGGCGTACTGCTGTACGATGCCGACCGCATTGAATCAGCCGCCAGTGTGGCGAATGAAAAAGATTTATATCAGGCACAGCTGGATATCTTCCTCGACCCGCACGATCCGGCAGTGATTGCCGCGGCCCGGGCCGAAGGTATCAACGATAACTGGATTAAAGCAGCCCAGCGCTCACCGGTGTATATGATGGCGATGGACTGGAAAGTGGCGCTGCCACTGCACCCGGAATACCGCACCCTGCCAATGGTTTGGTATGTGCCGCCACTGTCACCCATTCAAAGTGCGGTACAGGCCGGTCATGTCGGCATGAATGGCGAAATTCCGGATCTGAAGTCGCTGCGTATTCCGTTGCGTTACCTGGCCAATATGCTGACCGCTGGTGACGAAGCGCCCGTCGTTCGAGCCTTAGAGCGGATGATTGCGATGCGCGCCTTTAAACGTTCGCAACAGGTTGATGGTGTTGAAGATTTGGACGTGCTAAAGCAAGTGGGCCTGAATGCCGTGCAGGTTGAAGAAATGTACCGCTACATGGCACTGGCCAATTATGAAGATCGCTTCGTCATTCCAACCAGTCACCGTGCCTATGCCGAAAACGCCTATGACCTGAAATCCAGCTGTGGCTTTACCTTTGGTAACGGCTGTGGCGATGGTAATAACGACGTCAACCTGTTTGGCACTAAGGCCAAGGGTGTACGCCAGGTGATTCCGGTTGAGCTGAAGGATTAAGAGGGTTTTATGCAAATTTTACAGTTAATTTCATTGCTGCTGGATTACCCCAAACCTGAGCTGTTGGCAGCGCAGGACGAATTACTGGCCGTGGTAGCGGCCAGTGACTTACCGCAAAGCAATAAACTCAGCCTGAGTTCCTTTATCAAGCAGCGCTGCAGCGCTGATTTAATGGATTGGCAATCTGAATACGACGGTTTGTTTGAACGTGGTCGCTCGCTGTCCTTGCTGATCTTCGAGCATGTGCATGGTGAATCCCGTGCCCGTGGGCAGGCAATGGTCGACTTACAGGCGCAGTACAAAGAGGCGGGTCTGGATATTGGCGTAAAAGAGCTACCAGACTATCTGCCGCTGTATCTGGAATTTTTATCCACTCAGGGGGCTGACAATGCGCAACTTGGTCTGGAAGAAATTGCACCGATTCTGGCCGTACTGACCTGCCGGCTGGAGCAGCGTGAATCCAACTATGCCGCCTTATTCCAAAGTCTGCTGCGGTTGTCCGCTGCTGAGGTCGATTTAGCCGATATTAAAGCGCAAATCGCCACTGAGAAACGCGATGACACGCCCAAGGCACTGGATAAAGTCTGGGAAGAGGAAATGGTGACCTTTATGAGTGCAGAGCAATCCAACAGCGCCTGCGGCACCGGCAATAAACCGAGTGAATCCCAACGGCGCGATCAATTTGTACCACTGAGCACCGATTTATTGCAAACCGACGCCCTGGCACAAGAACTATTTCATGAAGCCGCCGTGAAGCGCGCTTAAGGAGCATTAAAATGGCACACTTAAATTTGTTTGCCTTTGGGATTTATCCCTACATCGCGATCGCGATTATGGTTCTGGGTAGCTGGATCCGTTATGACCGCGAACAATATACCTGGAAAACCAGTTCATCTCAGCTGTTGGAAAGCAAGCAACTGCGCAAAGGTAGTATTGCGTTTCATATCGGTATTCTGGGGATCTTTTTAGGCCACTTTGCCGGCCTGCTGCTACCAAAAGAACTCTGGTATTTGTTCGGTATTACCAGCTCCATGAAGCAGATGATTGCGATCGTTGCCGGCGGCATCTTTGGTTTAATCTGCTTCTACGGCCTGACCATTCTGATCAAACGCCGGCTGTTTAACCCGCGTATTCGTGCCACCAGCAATCCAATGGATATCGCTATCCTGCTGTTACTGTACGCACAATTGATTCTGGGCTTACTGTCTATCTTTGTCTCGATGGGGCATTTGGACGGTACTGAAATGCTGAAATTAATGGCTTGGGCACAAAACACTGTCACCTTTAATTCCGTTGCCGCGGCAGAGTCAATTAGCAGCGTGCATTGGATCTTTAAGCTGCATGTGTTCCTTGGCTTAAGCTTGTTTGTAGTATTCCCGTTCAGCCGCTTAGTGCATATGTTAAGTGTGCCGGTACAGTATATGCGCCGGCAGCACCAGATAGTGCGGCAGCGGTTTGTGCGGTAAAGGTGGGATGGTTTAATCGTGTTTGCGGCAGTGCTTGCGACCATTCATCCGGTGGTAAGCACTCCGTACAACTTTGCCGGGGCACGCCGTAAATACATCCCTGTAGGCTCCCCTTTCGCATCCATGCGAAAGACGTCCCCGGCCAAAGTGTACTGCGCGCTGACCACCTCGTTTCAGACTGAGGTTAAGTTCGCCAACAGTATTTGGCTTCCGAGGTTAATATGATTCAAGTAAATAACATCCCAATTAGCGAAGCCGCCATTATGGCGGAAATGCAGTACCATCCGGCAGACAGCAAACGTACGGCGATGTTAAAAGCCGCCGAGTCGCTGGTGATTGGCGAACTGCTGCGCCAGCGTGCGACCGCGCTGGGGCTGGAAATCAGCACCGAAAATAATGTGGTTACCGAAAATAACTATCTGGATGCGTTACTGGCGCACGAGGTGGTGATCCCCACGGCCACAGATGCCGAATGTGAGCAGTATTACAAACTGAATCCGCAACGCTTTACCAGCTCACCGCTGTTAGAGGTACGGCATATCCTGTTGGCCGCGGCGCCGGAAGATGATGCTGCCCGGGTTGAAGCTAAAACCCTATCGGAGATACTGATCCAACAGTTGCACCAAGGCACACCCTTTGTCGAGGCCGCCCGCACCTACTCGGCCTGCCCGTCGCAAGAAACTGGCGGCAGTCTTGGACAAATCAGTCGTGGTCAGACCGTGCCGGAGTTTGAGCGGCAGATTTTTAGTGCTGAACCCGGTTTAATGCCGCAGGGCGTCGAAAGTCGGTATGGGGTGCATGTGGTCGAAGTGATGCGTAAGGTACCAGGTCAACCCCTGCCTTATAGCGCCGTTAAGCAAAAAATTGCCGATTACTTAAATGAAAAGGTAAGGCGTAAAGCCATTGCCCAGTACATTCATCAACTGATCGTTCAGGCCAACATTGATGGCTATGACTTCCAGTTATCTGACTCACCACTGATGCAGTAACAGGCATTCCTGGCTCCACAACCAGCATCCGTGCTGGTCTCTCCGCGCCGCCACTGGTGTTCAGCTGGCGGTTTTTTCTTACCGGAATACGGCCTGGTTTAAGTGCAAACCGTTAATTAGCGTCTGGGTAGATATGCATAGGCATCGCGCAGAATGCGATCGCGCTGGCGATCAAAGCGGTCATGCTCGCGTTCCACTTTTACCGCAAATTTGTCGTAAGCCCGATCCACCTTGCGCTGAAATTTCTCCCGCTCTTTATGATGTGGCCGGCCTTTCCCTTTGCGGGTATCGTGCCGGTATTCACGGGCCAGTTTGTCCAGCTCCCGATCCAGCTCACGCTCATAACTGGCCAGTTTACGCTGATGCTCAGCCGCTAAACGACGTAGTTGCTGACGGGTACGATCGTCAAGACGTGGTGGGGCATGCCGGATTTCATAATGCCGGCTATAACCCTGGTACACCGGATCAATCCGCGCCACCCTTAACAACTCGTCTGCCGCCCGTTGCAGCGTAAAGGCGACCACATCCTGTGCCACCTGCTCGACCGGATCATAGCGCTGCTGATGCGCACTCAGCGGCCAGGCCGTTAAGGTTAATAGGGTGGCAATTACCAAGCTTTTATTGATACCTGTTTTCATAGCAGGCTCCATTTCTGGCTAAACACCTGTTGATTGTGGCCCACCGGCCTTAACCGACGCTGAAGCAATTTCCCCTGTACCACCGATGGGGTAACAACTGCTGTAATGACGCGACCTGGCAAGCCAGCCTGGCGGTTACAGTTAGCAAAATTTGATCTGGATCAACCTTTCACCGCGCTAAGCATCTAAGCTAAACCACAATATCTAGTGATAATTAACAATACCAACACAAGATAGAGGGTTTTATGCTGTATTACACCGCTGAACAAGTTGTCTGGCAAGAAGTACCCGGCGAAGTGTCGCTGGCATACACCTTCAGTGGCTGCCAGCTGGGCTGTAAAGGTTGCCATAGCGCCGATAGCTGGGATCCCAAACAAGGACACCCCCTTAGCCCGGAGCATTTTCAGCAACGTTTGCAGGATTATCAGGGGTTGATTAGCTGTGTGCTGTTTTTAGGCGGCGAATGGGCAGCGCCAGCATTACTAAAACTGCTGACGCTGAGTAAAACCGCAGGCTTAAAACGCTGCCTCTATACCGGGCTGGAACTGGCTGAGCTAAGCCCATCCATCCGCAGTGAGCTGACTTTTGTGAAAACCGGGCGCTGGTTTGCCGCGCGCGGCGGTTTGCAAAGCCCAACCACCAATCAAAGATTTATCGATTTGCGAACAGGCCAGTGTCTGAATTCGCACTTTCAACAACGCAACTAACACAATGCAAGAGGGAATGGCTATGGCGGCGCTTAACACCGAACAACTACAAAAGAAACTGAGTTTTATTGAGCAATATTTACTGGCACCTAATGCTGCCGATGGTTCGAAACTGGATGCCAATGCCAATGTCACCCAGAAAAATATTGCGACCCTGGAGGCTGAGCTGATGAAAGATCAGTTTATTCAGGTTAATCGCGCTCTGGTCAGCAATAAGATCCGCGAATTATTTGATGCTAAGCTGGCGAAGGAGTATCTGCGCCAAATTGAGCAACATGAAATTTATGTGCATGACGAAACCAGCCTGAAGCCCTATTGTGTGTCGGTTACCATGTATCCGTTCTTACGCGATGGTCTGACGAAACTGGGGGGCGAGTCGCAGGCTCCGAAACATCTGGAGTCCTTTTGCGGCTGCTTTGTTAACTTTGTATTCGCAGTTTCCAGCCAGTTTGCCGGGGCCGTGGCCACAGTCGAGTTTCTGACCTACTTCGACTACTTCGCACGCAAAGATTATGGCGACAACTATCTGCAGACCCATCGCAAACAAATCGAAAACCATCTGCAGCATGTGGTGTATGCACTAAACCAGCCGGCAGCAGCACGCGGTTATCAGAGTGTATTCTGGAATATCTCAGTGTATGACCAGCACTATTTTGCCAGCATGTTTGGCAACTTTGCGTTTCCGGACTTTGTAAAACCAGAATGGTCTTCGGTGTCAGCGTTACAGCAATTTTTCCTAAGCTGGTTTAATCAGGAGCGCGAGAAAACTATCCTCACCTTCCCGGTGGTCACCGTTGCCATGCTGACAGAGAACGGCCGCTGCAAAGATCAGCTGTTCGCGATCGACATCGCCCGCGAAATGGCAGCCGGTAACTCGTTCTTTATTTATCAGTCTGATAACGCCGACTCACTGGCAAGCTGCTGCCGGCTGCGTAGTGAAATCAGCGATAATACCTTTTCTTATTCGTTAGGCGCTGGCGGAGTAGCGACCGGCTCCATTAATGTGATTACTCTCAATATGAACCGGCTGCTCCAGGATGGCCGTGATTTAGCAACAGAGGTCAGCAAAATCCATAAATATCAGGTAGCCTACCGCAAACTCCTGGAAGAGTATAAAACGGCCGGCTTACTCACCGTATACGATGCCGGCTTTATCAGCCTGGATAAACAATTTCTGACCATTGGCATTAACGGCATGGTTGAAGCCGCCGAATCCCAGGGCCTAAGCGCTAGCAATAATGCCGCCTATATCAACTTTGTGCAGCAACAGCTAAAAGTGATTTTTGAGGCTAATAAGGCGGCAAAAGCCGAATACGGTTATCTGTTTAATACCGAGTTTGTGCCAGCGGAAAATCTGGGGGTAAAGAACGCCAAGTGGGATCGTGAAGATGGCTATGTTGTGCCGCGTGATTGCTATAACTCCTATTTTTACGTGGTAGAAGACGAGCAAAGCAATACGCTGGACAAGTTTCAACTACATGGCCGTCAGCTATTAGATTATCTGGATGGTGGCTCAGCGCTGCACCTGAACCTGGAAGAAAAGCTGGATCTGCAGGGCTATCTGCAACTGCTGAATATTGCTGCTCATACCGGCTGTAATTATTTTTGTGTTAACGTCAAAATCACTATCTGTAATCAGTGTGACGCCATTGATAAGCGCACGCTGTGCCGCTGTGCCCAATGTGGTAGTCAGGATATCGATTACGGCACCCGGGTCATTGGCTATCTAAAACGTATCTCCGCCTTTAGCGCCGGCCGCCGGCAAGAACATAGCCTGCGGCATTATCACCGCCAGGCCAGTACCCGCTTACAGAAAACCGGTTAAGGCGTTCCTGGCCCCTTGCGCAATTAAGCGAAGGTGGTTTGGGGGCGTGCTGGCCCCCTTTTTCTTAGTTTAGCTACCACTGTGGAGGCATAGCGCGCAGGCCATACCCGCCGTAAACTGCGTTATCAGTCCCAGCGGAGGCGAAATGAGTAACAAACCCAAGCTGCAAACCGCCATGCAGCAGCTGATTAGCGAAGTCAAAGCCACCCTGCCGCTCTACGAACCGGCAACCTATGTTTGCGGCATTACCAATAGTGATTGTCAGGGCTGTCCAAAGAAAATGCTGGAACTGGTCGATTCTGAACTCTGCTTTTGGGAAAGCGCGCTAAAACAAGGCCGCATCCCTAAGTTTGATGAATTGCGCCGCTTTGGCAAGCTATGCCAAAGCGTGCATCGTAATTTGGTGCGTAACAAGATCCTGGAGCCGCTTCCCCGGAGTTAATGCATCAGATAGATAGCATAACTATCGCCAACCGTCATTAATACGCTGCAGTTCCTCGACTGCAGAAAGGGGTTCGCCCAACATTAGCTGATTGATTATCTTATCCAGTATCTCTCTGCCGGATGCCGCCTGATAGGCAACTGTCGGATCCACTTTCTGACCAGCAGAGAACACGAGTTGCCACTGGTCACCTGTATGACAGGCAATTTGATTTCTGGACCAATGCTTTTGCACTACATCGTACACGCGACAATAGCGTTGCTGACTATCTTTAAAACTAAAATGTAGAAACAACTCCGCATCTGTGAGGCTATAGTGTCCACCAGGTTGTTCGGCCAGATAATGGTTTACTGCAGGCCATATGGTTTCGGCCCCCTCAGTTTTTTGTGGCGTTCCCAAGGTCCCGATGGCAATGCCTGCAAGCATCGCGACACTGGCGGCCAATGACAACCAGCCATAACCCGGACCTGGCACGCGCTGGGTTGTTGTTCTGGATTTGGGCAACAGCGGTTCACTTATCTGGGTATCAACCGATGTTTCACGATCTATTTCCGTACTTAGCAACACTAAAGCCATCTGCTGCGCGTGCAACTGTCCTACCCTTTGCTGCAAAGCAACATCAACGACCAGCTGTTGAATAATTCTGGCTTGCTCTAAGGGTGGCAGCTGCTGATCCAGAAATGCCGATAAGGTTTCATCACTGATATTCATGGCGGTTTCCCTGCTGGGCTAACAAAAGAAGTTGTGTTAATTGGTTACGGGCTCTGGCCAAACGGCTCATCACTGTGCCAACCGGAATATCCAGTATCTCAGCCACTTCCTGATAAGACATCCCATTTAACGTAACCAGCGCCAAAACTTGCCGATGCTCGGCAGTGAGTTGCTGCATGGCAATTTTCACTTGATTTAGCAACAATTTATCTTGCATCGCCTGCTCTTCGTTTGCTGGATCAACCAAACTATCGGGCATCACCTCGGAAAGCTGTTCACGCTTTTGTCTGCGATATTGATCTATCCATAAATTGGTACAGACCTTATAAGCCCAGGTACTCAACTTCACCTCTGACGGCACGGCTTTACTGAACACCACTTCCAGTGTCTGTTGCACCAAATCATCAATGTCTGCCGCCACGCCCCCGGTCAGGCTATAACAATAACGTCGCAACATTTGCATCAACTGCTTAAGTTCTGTGGCTTGCAATACATTTGGCCTCTTTTAGTAGATGAAACGTCCGGGACACGTTTTTATTCCACCGTCCATGGAATATTTTTTCTATAATCACGTTTATAGCAAATAACCCATGACTGACGACAAACCGCAATGCCAATCCTGATTATTTTGTTGCTATTTTGTGCTGAACTCAGTGCGCAGGTCAGCCCTCCGGCCCGTCCGGAACGCCCCGAGAGGCCCACCAATCCAGCGACAGAACGCCAAGTCGAGCGGCAACTTGACAGAGCCCTAAGTCAGGTCGAGCGAGCCACTGAGCGCAATCACACGGCAGCAAGCCGCGGCCTGGCAATAGCAGAGCAACAGCTCAAGGCAGCGGCAGAACGGGTGCAAATAGCGTCCGAACGCCCAGCTCACTTAATCAACGAAGCCTATCTTTCCGAAATCGAATTAGCGCTGTACCAGAACTTGCCAGCGATTAAAAGCGAATGGCTATTGCTGCTCACCAATAATGAACTGGCACAGGCACAGGCTCACTCAGCGCAATGGCAGCAGTACATTACCGACCAACAAGCGTTATCCTTGTTAGATACCCAGATCCTGACACTGCGCTTACCATCGCACCTTGATAACCTCAATGCTCTGGCATCATTGCTGCCAGCAGATTTAATCACCAAAGCAAGTCGTAACTTCTTGTTTCAGGCGCAAACAACAAAACAGCCAGAACTTGCGGCAGAAACCTGGCGCTTCAAGCAACCACTTTGCCAGGATGCGATGAAAATCGGTTTAGTAGACTCTGCAATCCAAAACTCTCACCCGGCTTTTGATGGTAAAGCGGCTATCACCCAACGTCCTTTTCACGATGGCCGTTTTAGTGCCGATATGCAACATGCTACTGCCATCGCCTCGATACTGATTGGTCGCAGCCCCCAGCATGAGCCTCTCGTGCCCAATGCACAGCTTTACTCGGCAAATGTGTTTTTCAATTCGGCTAATTTGCAAGCACAATCGACATTATTATCTTTGGTTCAGGGGTTAAATTGGTTAGCTGAAGAACGGGTCAGCGTCATTAATATGAGCCTGAGTGGTCCGGATAATCCCATCCTGCAACAAGCCGTGCGAGCACTAGACCGCGCCAATATTGTGATGGTAGCCGCAGTAGGTAATGATGGCCCTGGCGCACCAATCAGATATCCTGCGGCTTATCCAGAAGTCATTGCAGTAACGGCCATAGACAAAACGTATCAACTGTACCGCTGGGCTGTAAGGGGGGAGCATATCGATTTTGCCGCTCCCGGTGTGAACTTATTTGCGGCTTCCGCCAACGGCGGCTGGCAGGCAGTCACAGGCACCTCTTTTGCATCACCTATCGTTGCGGGCTTTGTAGCTTGTCTAAACAATACCGCAGGATTAAGTATGCCGGCAATTAAAGCAGCATTACGAATGCAAGCTCTGAACCACAAGGCTCAGCGCTCTGAGTATCCGCTGTTGATACCCGCTTCAGAAGGTTAGTTTCGCAGACAGTTTAACGCTAAACTCCTGATAGTCAAAATCATCCAAAGTTGAAGTCTGATCCAGATAACTGACCGACAATTTTGATGACAGGTAAGGATTTAGCTTTACTGAAAGATGGCTAAACAGTTCAGTAAAACGATCACGACGTTTGATATCCTGCAACTGAATATTCTGCAACAGATAGTGCGGAAAGTTTTTGTGCTGTAACTTAACGCCGCTATCCAGTTGTCCGGCAAGCCCTAATAATGAGTAATAACGACGATAATTAACACCAATAGCTGCTGTATGGTTACGGTAAAAATTATCTGCTGTGTCTTCCTGGCCTGCCAGTAAAGATAAAGAAACCATCCCCCAACGCGAAGCCGGTAAATAAAAAAGCTCGGCACCTGCCTGACGCACCTTGCTGTCACGTTCGGATAAGGTCGTAAACGATTTACTTGATTGTAGCAGATTCAGATATAAGAAATATTGACGAGAAAACAAATGACTGTAGGAAAAGCCGAAACTATTTTGCTGTAAAAAGGAGACATCACCAAGGGTAAACTCAGCGCGCTGTACCTGCCAGCCCAGAGCACCAGCTGACAATTGGTATTGCATATCCGCATAATAACGTTGCAGAGAAATATCATACTGCTGATAGTCTTGGTAAGACTCCCGATAGTGACTTACTCCACCATCAAACGTGATCTTATCTGTCGCCTTAAGTGTTGCGTAAGCATCCAATGACCAAAAACTGGCCTGGTCTGCCGCTTTGAGCCAGGTATCCAGCTCTGGAACCAGCAGACCATCGGTATAGCTGATACCCACTTCGGCCGAACCGCCCAATGCCAGCTTATCATCAGCAACAACAGGCAACCCTGCTAGCAGCCAGAACAAAGGAAAAAATCTTAGCATTCAGGCTCCTTTAAGCCATTTGTTGCTAGCTTATCGAAAAGCTCACAGAAAAAAAGCAAAAAAACGCTAAAAGAGTGGGAATAAAAATGAGTTTACAGCGTTTAACGCTGTGAGAAGTCTAATTTCCATGGAGTATAAATGATGTCAGTGAAACCTCTATTACCTATTGCTCTGCTTAGCCTGGCAGGTCTTACCGCGTGCGGTGGCAGTGAGGATGTTCAGGTTAGCGCCCAAACTGCCGTCTTTAGTTTTGGTGTTAGTGATGCCCCTGTTACCGAAGCTGCCAAGGTCGTGGTCTGTTTCTCGGGGATTGAATTGGTTGGTAATGGTTTACAACCACAACGTTTTACCCTAGGTTCAAGTCAGTTTACCTCAGAAGCTAATGATTTATGCCGCACCGCCTCCGGCGCCGTGATCCCTAATACCCGAGGTATCGATTTACTTACCCTGCAAGGTGCCAATTCTGAAGCCTTGATCCGCTCTGCGGTTGTGCCAGCTGGTCAGTACGGCCAGTTGCGGCTGGATATTGCTGAAGGCAGCTATGTCGAGCGATTAGATGGCAGCCGTCGCTCACTAAGTGTGCCATCGAACCAGTTGCGGTTAAATGGTCCGGTGCTCTCAGCCGGTGGCAATTTTAATTACACGCTGGAGTTTGATTTGCGTAAAGCGCTGGTTGACGCCAATCCTGCCGGCGTTAGCACACCAATCAATCAGAATTACTTATTAAAACCCACCGGCCTGCGCTTAGTCGATAACAGCCAGGTTGGTCATTTACAAGGTGATGTGGCAGAAAGCTTCCTGCTGGACAATCAGTGTCCGGTAAATCCGGCAGATGACAGAGCCGCGGTTGCCGCCGTCTATCTGTATGACGGTGCCAGCCGGCCGTTAGCCGATCTGTCTGATAACGGTGGCAACAAGCTGTACCAACCTTACGCCAGCACAGCGGTGTTCTTTAAAAATGACGAGACCCGCTACCACTACAGTATCGGCTTTGTTGAAGCTGGTAGCTACACCGTTGCCATCACCTGCGATCTGGACGATCAACCTGAAGCCGCCGATGATATTGTCTTTATTACCAGCAAAAACATTACCATCGAAGCGCGCCAGCAGCCATATCAGCTGGACTTCGCCCAGGGCGATTAAGCCTATGCCTTAGCATAGTTCAGGGTTTGTCGGCACGACGCCAAACCCTGCTTTTAAGGTGCACTAAGCCGTCTTAAAGCGACCAATCATTTTTTCCAGTTGTTCGGCCAATCTGGCTAACTCACGGCTGGTAAGTGCAGTTTGCTCTGCACCGGCACTGGTTTGTACCGCAACATCGCTGATATTCAATACCTTTTGGTTAATCTGCTCCGCTACTGTGGTTTGCTGCTCTGCCGCCGAGGCAATTTGCGTATTCTTATCGTTAATGCCACTAATCCCAGCTAAAACTTCCCGCAATATTCGGCCGGTTTCATTGACGTTAGCAGTGCCGGCTTCTGCCTGCTGCAGGCTCTGCTGCATCGCAGCTGAAGCTTTATTCGAGCCCTGTTGCAACCCCTCGATCATGCGCTGAATATCGCCAGTAGATTTTGCCGTACGCTGTGCCAAGGTGCGCACCTCATCGGCAACCACCGCAAAGCCCCGGCCCTGCTCACCGGCGCGCGCCGCTTCGATCGCAGCATTCAAAGCTAACAAGTTGGTTTGCTCGGCAATACCGCGGATCACGTCCAACACTGAAGTGATAGCGCAGCTGTCCTGAGCAACCTGCCCGATCACAACCGAGGTCGCAGTTACCTGCGCCGCCAATTGTTCGATCAGTTTGATGGTTTGCTGCAGTTTCTGCTGCCCGGCAGCGGCGCTGTGCCGTACTTGCTCTGATAAGGTAGCCGCCTCAGCGGTACTACTGGCCACATCTCTCACCGTCGCGCTCATTTCATGCATGGCAGTGGCAACCAACTCAGTATCCCGCTGTTGCAGCTGCACGCCTTGACTGGTTTGTAAGGTCACAGCCGAGCATTGTTCGGCCGCAGTGGCGACCTGTGCCGTAGCCGAGCCGATTTCCTGCACCACCCCGTGCAGTTCATCTGCCAGTTGATTGGTATGGTGACTGATCTCACCGAACTCATCGCTGCCACTATAATGGCAGCGCTGTGTCAGGTCACGCGCTGCTAATGCCGTCATCACCCGCGCAATCTCGGTCACCGCCGCGCGGATATTGCGGCTAAGCATTAACGCCAACCAACACACCGCTGTCAGCGCCAAGCCGATAATGGTAGCCAAACCAAATAAGCTGCGGCGGGCCTGCTGCGCTAATACAGCGGCCTGGTTGGCAATATCCGCACTGAGTTCACGTTCAAAAGTGGCCATCTGGTTAATGCGCCGCGTCGATAAATCAAACCAGGCGCCGTCATCCATACCTAAGCTGTCACCCAGCGGTACCGTAAAGGCCAGTTGCTGTAAGCGGCTTACCTCGGCAAAGCTTGCATCATTTTGTAAACTCTGCAAACGCTGTAATTGGCTGTCAGACAAAGCTTTCAGAAAATTTTCTTCAAAGGCATGAAAGGCACCCAGATTATTGGTAAAACGGGTCAATAATTCCGGGGTAAAGCTATCGCGGCTAAAGGCCAGCCCCAAAATGGCGCGCTCACGCCCGGCTCGCTCTTTCATTTCGATAAACTGATTCAACACATTTAGCTGCCGCGCCATCGCCAAATGGCTCAGGTTGGCTTCCAATTGCTGGTTAAAATCCATCAAAGCGCGAATTAAAGCGGTATAGCGCTCGGCTGACTGGTTTGCGGTCAGAGCAAAACTGTCTACCTGCTGTCGCAAGGCGCTAAGTTCACCAAAACGCTGCTGCAGCTGCTGAACCTCTGGTTGCCGATACTGCTGGAAGCGCGCCAGCTGCTGGTCACTACTTTGCCGTAATTGCCGTAGCCGATCAGTAAAACGCTGCCCCTGGCTATTAATCACCACACCACTGGCGCCACGCTCAGCCTGCAGCGCGCCAATTAGCTCGCCCATTACCACGCTAGCCTCAATAGCTATGCCAACCCGAGTCGCAACACGGACCTCTTGCAAACTGTCATTCAGTTGCATCGCTACCAGCCACAATAATAGGATAACCGGTAAACTCAGCAGCAAAATTAGCTTACGGCTTAGGGTTAGATTGCGGATAAAATGTTGCATAACTGCCTCGGAGGTTAAAAGCACCACGGCATTATAGGTGGAATCTACCCAAGGCCGACCAAGGCAAAGTAGGCTACCCCATTAGGGGTAAAGCGCCCCCTCCTTTGCCGGATAGCGCTACCGCCCCACTGTTGTTAGCATAGCGACCAGATCATCCGCTTGGAGCCAACAGCATGAATATTCAGTCATATCAGGACTTACTGCAGGCCGCGGCAATGCAACCCGAGCCACAACGGCTGTTATTTGTGTTTGCTAAGGCTGAACTGCCTAATGGCTATACCGATAGCCAAAAACAAAACTTTGAGCAGGGTCAGGGCGGCGCTCTGGCGCCGGTACTCTGTGTCGATAAATTACCAGAAGAGGTTAGCGCCTTTCAGCAATTGGTAGCAGAATCGACTCACACCGGCATCGACTGGGATATTGCCTTTGTCTCGGCCTTGGGTGGCCGTGGCGGCTTTCCGCCGAATAGCGACGAGGCCGTACAGCCATTACAAATGATGATGCAGAAAATTCAGGGCGGTATGATTGCCGATTTTCTGACATTTGATAGAAATGGCGACCTGGTGGCACTGTATTAGGGAATAGCTCAACGCTGCGGTCGGCCTTTGGCCGGCTGGCGCACGCTACAGAGTAAATAGCCGTTCATGCACTCGCTATGCTGCGCGGAATCTTAACCGTAAAGCAACTACCAACGCCGGGCGTACTCTGCACCTCTAATAGTCCTTTGTGTTTTTCCACAATACTGCGCGATAACGCTAAGCCGAGGCCAGTCCCCTGATCTTTAGGCTTAGTCGTATAGAAAGGCTGAAAAATTTGCTCCAATTGCTCAGTCGCTATCCCGGGTCCGGTATCGGCAACACTAAACCACACCCACTGCGCGTCGCAGCCGGTACTGATGGTAATAATGCCACGCTCAACAATTGCCTGAGCGGCATTTACCAGTAGATTAAGCAATACCTGATTTAGCTGTGATGGAATACAAGACACCAGTGGCAATTCGGCAAACTGCCTCACCACTTCAGCCTTATATTTGATTTCATTGGCAACGATATTCAGGGTACTCTGGATCCCCTGGTGCAGATCGGCCATTACAAATTCGGCCTGATCGATATGCGAAAAGTCTTTTAAATCGCGGATAATTTCAATTACCCGCTGCAACCCCTGTTCAGATTGCTGCAATAGCTTTGGCAAATCTTCACAGATATAGTCGAAATCAAACTGACTTTTTAGCAACTGACTTTGCGCCGGCGGCAACAGAGCACTTAAGCGCTGCACCAGAAGAGTCAGACCGTTGGTATACTCCTTTAGTACCGACAGGTTGGAGGCCACATAGCCGATTGGATTATTAATTTCATGCGCTACCCCTGCCGCCAGTTGGCCAATTGAAGCCAGCTTTTCTGAGCGCACCAATTGCTCGGTAAGCTCAGCCAGCTGCTGTTTTAATACAGTGATATCCTGCTCTGCCACTTTGCTTGCTCCGTTACTCGCCTGCACTCTGCAGATGCTGCTCGCGATAACGACGAAACGCCGCAGCAATCTCCGTTTTTAACTCGTCATCCTGCCAGGGTTTGGTCATAAACTTATAGATCGCCCCGCGGTTAATTGCTTCGGTAACCGAACGTAAATCGGTGTAGCCAGACAGCACTATCCGTATCGTATCTGGATACATCTCCTTTACCCGGCTTAAAAACTCGGTACCATCCATCTCGGGCATCCGCTGATCCGAAATAATTACCTGTACCTGATGCAGCGCCAGCAATTCGAGCGCTTCTGCGGCACTGCTGCAACTGAGTACCAGATAGGGCTCTTTGCGTAACAGCCGTTTTAGCGAGTGCAAAATATTTTCTTCGTCATCGACCAGCAGTAAGGTTTGTTGTCCCAAAGCAGTATTTTGGCTCACCGGTGCATAGCGCGTTAAAAACTGTTCCAGCTGCGCTCCCGGCATTGGCCGGGCAAAGTAGTAACCTTGTAACTCGTCACATAAACTTTTGGCCAGGAAGCTGGCCTGGGCTTCGGTTTCAACGCCTTCTGCTACTACTCTGACCCCGAGCTGATGCGCCATTGCAATGATGGCGCGGCTGATGGCGGCATCGCGCTGATCTGTTACTAGCTCGCGAATAAAGCTGCGGTCAATTTTGACCTTATTAATCGGCAGACGTTTTAGATAACTGAGGCTGGAATAGCCGGTACCAAAGTCGTCAATGGCAATACTTACCGCCAGTTTCTTTAGTTGCTGTAGCTTGGTTACGACCTGTTCGATATTTTGTAGCAACAAAGACTCGGTTAACTCCAGCTCAAACCAGCGCGGTGCCAACTGCTGCTGTTGCAGAGTCTGCTGCAGCTGTTCAACAAAGCCAGGGCGCTGGAATTGCAGTGACGACAGATTCACTGCCATCACCAGATGCGCAATACCACGCTGTTGTAATGAGGCGTTAAAGGCTGCGGCCTGTTCAATTACCCACTGCCCGATATCGACAATTAACCCGGTTTCTTCGGCTACCGGAATAAACTCATCCGGGCCTATCATGCCATGCTCTGGGTGTGGCCAGCGCAGCAGGGCTTCTAAACCAATTAAACGGCCGCTGCCCGCCTCCACCTGTGGCTGGTAATACAGTACAAACTCCTGATTCGCGACCGCCTTTTTCAGCATGGCACGTAAATTCAGGCGTTTATTCAGGCTGGTTTCCATTTCCGCCTGATACCATTGATAGTTATTGCGGCCTTGTAATTTAGCCTGATACATCGCTAAGTCGGCCTGTTGCACCAGCTGCATAGGTTCGTCAAAGGCATTATCGGTCAGGCTGATACCAATACTGGCGGTAACTTGCAGTTCATAGTTGTCGATCAGAATTGGCCGCGCTATTACACCTAAAAAATGCTGCGCGATTTTATCCAGAGCAGTGTTATCTTTTAGATCTGGCACCATCAACACAAACTCATCGCCGCCCAAACGCGCCAAGGTATCACCGGCACGCAGTTCTGCCTTGATCCGGCGACTGATTTGCCGTAACACCTCATCGCCGACGGCATGGCCCTTGCTGTCGTTAATCAGTTTAAAACCATCCAAATCAATAAAGAGTACCGCCACTTTTTCCTGATACCGGGTGCTGATTTTACAGCTTTGGGTTAGACGATCCTTCAGCAGACTGCGGTTGGGCAGACCAGTCAGTAAATCGTAAGAGGCGTTATAGGCGAGTTCCTGCTCATAATTTTTTTGTGCAGTAATATCGGTCTGAATACCAATATAGTGGGTAATAACGCCTTGCTCATCCGGTACTGGCGCCAGGAACAGGTTATTCCAAAAAATACTGCCGTCCTTGCGGTAATTTTTTAATACTACACTGCATTCCTGCCGCTCAGCTATCGCATTGCGGATTTGCTGGATGGCTAATTCATCACGTTCAGTACCTTGTAAGAATTTACAATTATGACCTATTACTTCATCACTACTATAGCCGGTTAGGCGCTCAAAGGCATAATTCACATAGGTTACCGGCATATCCGGCCAGGTGATATCAGCAATCACTACCCCGCTGGAGCTGGCATCAACCGCACGTTTATATAACCGTAATTGCTTTTCGGTTTGCAGTCGTTGCGTTACGTCCTTGGCCATGCCAATTACCCCGGTAATCCGGCCGTCAATCAGCGTTGGTACTATGGTGATCTGTAACTCCAGCTGCTGGCCACTATGATTCAGAATACCGGCTTCAAAGCTTACCGCTTCACCAGCCAACGCCTGCGCAAAATAGCCAGCCACTTGCGGCAACTGTTCCGGTAAAATCACCCGACTAAAATGCATTTGCAACAGCTCAGATTCAGTCCACTCCAGCAACCGGCAGCCTGCAGCATTGATTTGGCTAAAATAACCGCTCTCGTTCAGTACATAGACCGGATCAGGGTTATATTGATATAACGAGCGAAAACGCTGCTCGCTCTCAGTCAGTAGCCGCTTCTGCTGGGCGCGCTCAATCGCCATCGCCGCAAAACGGCTGCAGCTAAGAATCAATTCTAACTCCTCACTAGACGGTGCTCTGGCTTCCGTACAATAGACGGCAAAGGTGCCAAGTACCTCGTCCTGTAGCGAAACCATCGGCAGCGCCCAGCAGGCTTGCACTTGCTCCGCCAGTGCCACGGATGCGACCGATTGCCACTTGGGATCTGTAGCGATATTTTCAACGATCACCAGACTCTTTTGAAAAGCCGCGGTACCGCAGGAACCAAGATTATCGGCTACCGGCAGCCTGGCAAAAGCCTGACGGAAGGCCTCGCTAAATGAGGGCGCAGCCAGTAACTCCAGGTGGTCGCCTAGCTTTAGCATTAGGCTGGTTCGGAAAGCCGAATTTTGTCGTTCCGCCAACAAGCAAATCTGCCTAACAATCTCCGCTAGCGGTTGTTCGCTTGAAATTAACCGCAACACCTGCTGCTGTGCTTGCTGCAACTGCTCTGCTTTCACCAACACGGTGACATCACGCGCTACCGCATACATAATACCGAAGCTTGGTACATAACGAGCCGACCACATCAGATAGACAATTTTGCCATCTTTACGCAGATAACGATTACGAAAATATTGGGTATGCTGCCCCCTCATAATATTGCTGGCTTCCTGCTCAGTAATCACATGGTCATCCGGATGCACAAAATCCATAAAAGCACGGCCGATTAGCTCAGTGGCTGTATAACCTAGGACCCACTCACAGGATCGGCTTAACTCCAGAAAGTGGCCTTGTTGATCAACCATACAGAGAATATCGCCGGAGTTATCCATAATTTGTTGATGCTGCAACTGCAAACGGCGTTGGATGCCAAGGCTATGCTGAGTGCGGCGGTTTGACATTAATAAGCGGCTTTGCTGGCGTTGTAACAAGCGCTGATATTGTTGGCTAAGCAAAGCTAATACCACCACGAGCCAACCGGCCAACAGTACGACCTCAGCAATCTGCCGCACAAAGTCCAGCTCACTATCCAAGTCGCGATGAAGTCGCAATTGCCACTCTAAGTCACCAAACAAGATCACCGGATATTCGCCCAGTAAAAAATATGACCGCCCTACCTGACGTTGATCGACTAAGGGTTCGGGCAAATCCTGATAAGCCACTTGCACCGCATAGCCCGGGGCAACCATAACCGGTAATAATTTGTTAATTACGTCACGAAAATTCAGGCTGGCAACCACTTCACGTAGCTCTGAGGCATTGGGCTGTGGCAGCAGTGCTCGCACAAAAGTATGGTCAACCTGACCGTCGTAATAAAAGCTAATTTCTGGCCGACGGCTGCCTGGCATGGTGGCGGCTACTGACGGCTTGGCGACCTGTAGATATTGATCAAACCAGTGCCGGTCCTCTGTGCTATCACTAACTGACAATTGTAATTCGTTGTTGTTGTTAATGATCGCCAGATAATCAAGATAGGCAAAGTCTCTTAAATAACTATTTAACTCTAGATCGAGTTGTTTGGCACTATAGGGCGTTTCAGAACTAGTCAGGCGGTCAGCTAACCGATATATCAAACCTTGCTGCTCGTTGAAAACTTGATTCAGTTGTTGATGAAACGCCGACAGAGTGCTCTCAATAACCTGTTTTTTTACCTGGCTAAGCTGATGCATAAAGTTCAACCAGAGCAAGACCGCGAAACTGGCTAATAGTAGCGCCAACCAACTGCCTGGATTTGTGCGCAGCTCTCGCCAGCGGAAACGGCCACTAAAGCGCACACATAAACCTGCAATAGCAGCAAAGAGTAATAAAATAGCCGAGTTCATCGCAACGGAGGGAGAAACACCAAAGGCATAACCAAACAAGGTACCCGTGTCTTCCCAGAGCACAGCAACTGTCAGTATTAGCACTAACGTGTGGCACAGCAGCGCCAGGTATCGGCTCCAGCGTTGTTGTTTACCCAGCCAATCCAACCAGCCCAGAAGTAACAAACCCCAGGCCAAGCATTGCAAAGGGGGAATTTCCAGCCGCTGTACTGCATCCTCAACCAGAGCCTGACTCAGCAGATACCCCAATAACAGTAGCCAAAACACCGCAACGAGTTGCCGTTTTTTGGTAATAACCGCCACTAACAATAATACCAAATAAGAAAACAGCAGCAGTGACGAAAAAGGTAAAATCACTGTGTAGTTGTCAGCATCAGCATAAATTAACTGATCTAGAATAGCCGTCAAAACGCTTAACAATAAGACAGCAGTACTAGCATAAAATAAGCTGTAACCCAGCATGGGGCCAAAAAAGCGGGCAGATCGGTGTTGCATTAATCCTCTCATGCTTGCTCCATTAACGCCTGCAATGTTGAGAGTAATACTGCCTTACTACAGGGTTTTTCCAGCAAGCTGTGGGCTGCCGCCTTGGCAACCGGTTCCACCAAGTTAAGGTTGCCACTGATTAATACGCGCTTAATCGCTGGGTGTTCTTTCGCCAACAGGCGCAATAAATCACTGCCTTGCAAACCCGGCATCAGTTGATCAACAACGACAATCTGCACCTGATGTTGGTTTAGGTAATCTAGCACCTGGGTGCTATCACTGAGAGTCTGACAGTCAAAAGCTGTCTGCCGCAACATCCGTTGATAGGCGTCAAGCAGCAGTGGTTCATCATCAACAAGTAGCACCTTAGCCATCGCTTCTCTCCAACTGCTGTAACTGTTCTCCAAGCTGCTGTTGTAGCCGTAACCAACTTTCAGGCAAGGTTTGCAGTATTGAAGCTAATCTTTGCCACTCAGCCATCCTGGCCGACTCTTCTAATTGTCGGCACATTTCAGCTAGCTGATTGGCGCCAATTAATGCTGCGATACTTTTTACGCTGTGTGCGGCGCTGGCCAGTGCCGCCAACTGCTGGTTAGCACTGGCATCAAGAATAGTATTGATATACTTCGGTGCAGACTGCATAAAACCGCTAAGGGCATTGTGAATAGTCTCCCTGCTGTCATCACCGTACATCTCGATCAGCACCGTCAAATCCAGAATGGGATGTTCAGTGCAAACTGGACTCATCTTCCGTTTCCGTTCTGTTGATTAACGGTCGGTTACAGGTTTGCATCCACCAATAGGCCAGCTTCTTTAGTAATGCCAGCACCTGCTTATGATGCTTTACATTCACTTCTGCCAGCTCCGCCATCAACGCCTGCAGCTTCTGTAGCCGCTGCTGTAACATACTCCAGAACTCCGGACGTTGTTCGCGCTGCTGCATTGTTTTAGCAATATGGATTAAATAGTCTGCAGCGGCGCAGGCGCGCTTACGTTCAGCATCAATGGCAACCGTTTTGCAGTTATTGATAAACACATTATGAAAACAACTCAGGTTATAGGCTAAGTTCTTTAAACGCCGATCCAATTGGAAATAGCCGGTAGTCGCATCATCGGGCCAATGTAAAAAATCGCGTTTCTCGACTTTATTACCCTGCTCATCCAGCTCTTGCTCTTCTTGCTCGGCTTTTTGCTCCAGCTCCCGCACTATTGCCACCCGGAATCGATGCTGGCCTTCTTCATCATTAGGCTCTTTCGGCGCCTCCAGTCGTTGTTTCATTTCAGCATAATGGGTGGCTGGCTGGATTAGCTTTTCATGCTGTAAATGATGCTGAATTTTTTTACTTAGCTGCACCGCCGAAACCGGCTTAGCCAGAAAATCGTTGACGTCAAACAGAATACATTGCTGAATCAGTTCCCGGTAGGCATTGCCAGAGAACACAATAATCGGAATATCATGCGCTGTGGCACTAAAAACCCCAGCGCGCACTCTGGACAACAAGTCCAGGCCACTGGGGCCTCTCAACTCGATATCAGTGATTAATAAATCGATGGTTTCGTGTTCAAGGATCTCGCTGGCGGTTTTGGCATCCAACGCTTTAAAAGCTTTGCAGCCCGGCACTTTGTTGGCCACGCCATATAAAAAGTCGCACATCAGAATAACGTCATCGAGTACCAGGACGTTAAAGTTTTTTAGTAGCATATTAAAGTGTCTATCCTTGTTCGGGATGATTCGACCAATGATGTCAGATCATAATGCTGCGCCAGGCAGCTATCCTTGATAACAAGTATATACCCGAAACAGGGTTTATGCCGGCACAGACTGCATTATGTTGCAGGCGAAGATTCCGGAATGGGAAAGCTTTGAATGCGAAAGAATTATGCTTTATTAAACAATATCTTAGCAACAGGCATGTAGTAAAAAAGTATTATACAACTTTCGAGTACCTTTGCTGCCCTTGCTGCAGATAGGCATCAAAACAGGCACAGATACTGCGCACCCAGAGCCGGCCGGCGTCCGTAACCCGGATCCGTTCGGCGTAGATCTCCACCAGGCCATCTTCCATAAAGGGCTGCAGTAAGCTCAGCGCACTGTCAAAGTACTGCCAGAAGCTCTGCAACTGCCACTGCTGGCTAAAGGCGGCAATATCCAGCTCAAAATGGCAGATTAACTGGCTAATTAGCGCCGCGCGTAGCCGATCATCTGCCGATAATACAAAGCCGCGCTCAACCGCCAGCTGCAGCTGGTTTATCGCGGCATAATAGGCCGGCAAGTCTTTGCTATTTTGCCACAGCACGCCGTTTACCTGGCTGATACTGGATACGCCCAGACCGAGCAACGCATCCTGCCCTGCCGTGGTATAGCCCTGAAAGTTACGCTGTAATTTGCCGGCTTGCTGGGCTTTGGCCAGCGCATCATCCGGCTTAGCGAAGTGATCCATACCGATAAACTGATAACCGGCTGCCACCAGTTGCGTAATCGCCAGCTGCATCAATGCCAGCTTGGCTGGCGCATCCGGCAAACTGCTAACCGGAATTTTGCGCTGCGCGGCGAAGCGCTCCGGTAAATGGGCATAGCTAAATAATGAAATTCGATCCGGGTTAAGCCGGATAATTTCAGCGACCGTCTCGGCAAAGCTGGCCGGTTGCTGATAGGGTAAACCATAGATCAGATCCAGATTGACAGAACTAAACCCCAGCTCGCGACATAATGCCACCTGATGTCGGATCAGCTCAGTGTCCTGCACCCGGTTAATCGCGATCTGGACCTTTTCATCCAGATCCTGCACCCCAAAGCTAACCCGATTAAAGCCCAGTTGTTTTAAATGCCGCAGCTTGTCGTCGCTGCAACTGCGTGGGTCAATTTCAATACTGATTTCGGCAGCCGGCAAAATCGTAAAGTGCTGACGCAACAAAGCCATTAAGCGACTGAGCTGCGCTTCGGTTAAAAAGGTCGGGGTACCACCGCCCAGATGCAGCTGATTAATCACTTTCTGCTGCAGATGCGGGCTATAGAGTGCCATTTCTGCCGCCAGGGCATCGAGATAGGCATCGGCTTTATGTTGATGACGGGTAATCACTTTATTGCAGCCGCAGTAGTAACACAGCTTATGGCAGAACGGGATATGCAGATACAGGCTTAACTCTGAGCCACTGCTGGCCAGCGCCTGAAATAACGCCGCCTGCGGAAAGGCGGTATTAAGCGCCAGCGCGGTTGGATAAGAGGTATAACGCGGCCCGTTAATATTGTATTTGGCGATTAACGCCGCGTCCCACTGTATGCTTTGCATCTGCTGTCTCCGGAAAACTCAGGGCAATTATAGGCTGCCACGCACAGCGGCAGTTTGATCTGCCGCAACCTCTGCCGTTGCCAGCAGACTTTGCCAGCCCAGTAGTAAGGCCGGCAGGGGCGGCGGCAAGCGGCTTAACTCAATAGTATCGAGCAGATTCTTGCAGTACAGTCCCAGCTCGGTATCCCCTAACATACTGAGGCGACGCCGGAAAAATAAGGTATCCGGATCGACTTTGCCGCAGATCAGATCCAGAAAATCCTGACTGCTGGCTTTAATCAGCAGATCCTGCTGCACAGATGCCAGTTCAACCTGTAATTTGTTGTTTTTTAACGTTATGGCAAAGTTCAGTTGCCAGTCGCTTACCTGTAACACTAAGTATCGCTGTGCCAGAAAATCCAGACTGCCGGCAGTTAGCTCTGGCTGAAAAAACTTATTTAGCAGCAGCGTTAAGCCCTGCTGCTGCACACGCTTGGGCGTCAGCTGTTGCACCCGCTGCGCCAAAGTAGGTAGCAACGCTACCAATTTATGACTAACCCTTTTAATATCAAACATATAGAAGCAACCCAGCAGCTAAATTCCCTATAATAAAAGCATAGTTCTACGGCGCTGCCTATAGCCTTTCCGGGGTACAGCAGGCAGGGCCACAGTAATGAGGCTGATATGGAGTTACTCTGTCCGGCTGGCAGTATGCCGGCAGTCAAAGCAGCAATTAGTCAGGGGGCCGATGCGATCTATGTCGGCTTAAAAGATGACACCAATGCCCGGCACTTTGCCGGCTTAAACTTTACTGAGTCGCAACTGACTGAGGTTGCCCGCTATGTGCATCAGGCGGGGCGTAAATTGCATGTGGCCATTAATACCTTTGCTCACCCCGCGGGTTGGTCGCGCTGGCAGCAGGCGGTCGACAGTGCAGTACGGGCTGGCACCGATGTACTGATTCTTGCCGATATGGCAGTGCTGGCCTATGCCGCTGAACGCTATCCGCAGGTTGAATTACATCTGTCGGTGCAGGCTTCGGCCACCAACGCCGCCGCCATTGAGTTTTACCGGCAATTTAATATCCGCCGGGTGGTGTTACCACGGGTGCTTTCGATGCAACAGGTGCGCGCGCTGGCCCGCAGCTGTGATATCGATTTGGAAGTCTTTGCCTTTGGCAGCTTATGCATTATGGCTGAGGGGCGTTGCTATCTGAGTTCTTACTTAACCGGGCAGTCACCGAATACCGCCGGCGCCTGCTCACCGGCGGCCTTTGTTCGCTGGCAAGAGCAAGACGGCGTACTGGAGTCGCGCTTAAATGAAGTATTGATTGACCGCTTCGCCGCGGATGAAACCGCCGGCTACCCGACCCTCTGTAAAGGACGTTTCAGAGTCGATGCCGATACCTACCATGTGCTGGAAGAGCCAACCAGCCTGAACACCCTGGATTTACTGCCACAGCTCTATGCCGAGGGCATTAGCTCACTGAAAATTGAAGGCCGGCAGCGCAGCCCGGCTTATGTTACCCAGATCACCCAGGTTTGGCGGGCGGCTATTGATGCGGTAATGCAGGATCCAGCGCATTTTCTGGTGCAACAACACTGGCAGCAGGTGCTGAATAATCTGGCCGAGGGCAACCAAACCACCCTCGGTGCCTATCATCGGAAATGGAAATAACCTATGCAATTCTCACTTGGCCCGGTACTGTATTTCTGGCCCAAAGCACAGATGCTGGAGTTTTACCGCCAGGCCGCCGACTCAGCCGTGGATATTGTTTATCTGGGCGAAACCGTTTGCAGCAAAAGACGCGAGCTAAAACTGGAAGACTATCTTAAGCTGGCGCATATGCTGCGCGAAGCCGGCAAACAGGTGTGTTTATCTGGCATGACGCTGTTGGAGTCACCGTCTGAACTGCGCGAGCTGCGCAAGTACGTCGATAACGGCGACTTTATGCTGGAAGCTAATGATGTTGGCGCTATTGCTATGCTGTACGAACAGGGTCTGCCCTTTGTCGCCGGCGCAGCCATTAACTGCTATAACCAGCATAGCCTGCGCCGCTTAGTAGGTATGGGTTTATTACGCTGGGTAATGCCGGTTGAACTATCCGGCGACTGGCTACAACAGGTGTTAAACGAGGGCATTATTCAGGATATCCGCGATTGCTTTCAAACCGAGGTGTTTGCCTTTGGCCATTTACCACTGGCCTGGAGCGGTCGCTGCTTTACCGCCCGCTCTGAGAATCGCGCTAAAGATCAGTGCGAGCTCTGTTGCATTAAATATCCGCAGGGGCGCACTGTGCATAGCCAGGACGGTACCCAGGTTTTTGTGCTAAACGGTATTCAAACCCAATCTGGCTATCGGTATAACCTGATTAATCAGCTACCGGCTATGCAGGGGTTGGTTGATGTAGTACGGTTAAGCCCTGAGCCCGAGGGGACCTTTGCCTGGTTGAATAGATTTAAGGCGAACCAGCATGGCGCCGCGCCACAACAACTGAGTGATACCGACAGTAATGGTTATTGGCTAAAGCTGGCAGGGATGGCGACGGGGTGAGGTTAAGTGTTGAATGTTGAATGTTGAATGTTGAATGTTGAATGTTGAATTTTAATCCGGAGCGCAGATGACGCAGCAACAGGCAAAAATTGGCATTGTTACGGTAAGCGACCGCGCCAGTGCCGGTATATATGAAGATTTATCCGGCAAGGCGATAATCGATACCTTAACAGAGTATCTAAGCAGCGACTGGCACGCCGAGTACCGTTTGATCCCGGATGAGCAACCTCTGATTGAACAAACCCTGATAGAACTGGCCGAGCAACAAGGTTGCTGTTTAATTGTCACCACCGGCGGTACCGGGCCAGCTAAGCGCGATGTCACGCCAGAAGCCACTGAGGCCGTCTGTGACAGGTTGATGCCGGGCTTTGGTGAGCTGATGCGTCAGGAGTCGTTAAAGTATGTGCCAACCGCTATTTTGTCACGGCAAACCGCTGGCTTACGTGGCAGTTGCCTGATTATTAACTTACCGGGCAAACCCAAGGCAATCCGCCAGTGTCTGGATGCGGTGTTCCCGGCGGTGCCTTACTGCATCGATCTGATGGACGGCCCTTATCTGCAGTGTAACGAAGCAGTGATGCAGGCCTTTAGACCCAAAAGTTAGTGCCAGCCTCTACCCCAGGCTTCGACTCCGTTAGGCAAGACTACCGGAGCCGAAGCGCAGAGTCGCTGCAGGCCTAGCGGTTAACGCTGGTATTCGCCGGCGCGTTCTGGTTGATATAGCACGTCAAGAATTTCAACGGTGCGGCTTTGGCCATGTGGCATCGGCCATTCCAGTGCTTGACCCACCGCTAACCCGAGCAGAGCACTGCCAACCGGGGCAAAAATCGAAATTTGCTCATCGTTTTTCAGGTCATGCGGATAAACCAGGGTTTTCTCAAACACCTTGTTATCGCCGGCAAACTTAAAGCGCACCGTCGAGTTCATACTGACCACATTCGCAGGTAATGCGGTAGGTTCAACCACACTAGCCCGATCCAACTCTGACTCCAGCTTTTCCAGCTCCGGCGTCAGCCGGGGCATCTTCTCAAGTAAGGCTTCAATCCGATCCATATCTAAACTGGAAACGACGATAGGTGTAGCTGACATATGACACTCCCAAGTAAAAAAAGAAAAAAGCCCGCCGGCTAACGCCGTCGGACTTTTCAGAATTTAGCCAGTTATACCCCTGCAACCGCGAAAAAGCAAGCTAACGGCGTAGCAGAAACAACCAGATCACCAATAACAGGGTAATAAACCAGAAACCGGACAACAGTTGCCAGAATAGCAGTGGATTGGATTTATTCTGCTGTTTGACCTCTTCATGCAAAAACGCCGGGTTGGGTTGCTGCAAATCGGTCAGTAACTGGCTGATACTCTGATAGCGGTAACTCAGATCCAAACTCACTCCCTTTTGCAGGGCCCGGTCAAACCAGGTCGGGATCAGCGGGTTAAACTGACTGGCACTGCGATAGCGCAGCCGGTCATAGTCGCTCGCCACCCGGCATTCTTCTACCGCCGGGCCATAGGGTAAATGACCGCCACTAAACAGTTCATAGGCAATCGTCGCCAAAGCATACACATCCCCCTGCACGCCAGAATTATGTCCCAGCAGATAGTGTGGATCGGAATAGGTCGCGGTGCCCAAAGCGCCTTCGTGGTGCAGTGGGCTGTAGATTTCCGCCAGACCGGCAACAAACACTGAACCAAAATCCACCAATTTCAGGCTGCCATCGGCCAGACGCATAATATTGCCGGGTTTCAGGTCCTGATGAATGGCGCCCATGCGGTGAAACGCCTGCAGGCCTTCGGCTATCTGTTTCACCAGTTTAATTGCCAACGCGGGTTTAAGCGGCTGTGGCTGCTCTGCCAGCCAGTGCTCTAAACTCTGGCCCTGCAAATGCTCCATCAAATAGTACAGAAAGGTCCGTGGCCGGCTTTGTCGGATCACCTTGACTACGCGCGGCGACTGGATCCGCAGGCCAATCCACTCTTCGCGGATAAAACGATCGATATAAAGTACATCATCGGCATAATTCTGCGATGGGCTCTTAAGCACCAGCTGCTCTGCGGTGGCTTCATCTTCCACCAGATACAGGTGGCTGCGGCTACTGGCATAGAGCTCTCGCACTACCCGATAACCATCCAGCTTCATACCCGGGCTTAACGCCGGCGGGAAGGGTAACCGGGTCAGCTCGGAGCTTAAATCATCCAGGCTCTGCTCAGGTAACTGCGCCACATCCACCACTATCGCGCTGACATTATCATCGCTGCCATGCGCTAATGCCTGCTCCAGTAACTGCCGGCTGCATTGCTCCGGATCCGTTACTGTCGTCAGCAGCTGAGTTAATTCGGCCTCGCTTAAAAAGTCGTGAATGCCATCCGAGGTTAGTAAAAAACGATCACCTGCTTGCAACGCCAATGCACCTTGCTGCGCTGCGACCTTGGCATCCATGCCCAGTGCCCGGCCTAAAAACTGCCGCTGCTCCGACAATACCGTAATATGATCCTGCGTCAGCTGCTGCAAACTGGCGTTACGCAACAGATAGATACGGCTGTCACCGATATGGAAGAAATGCGCAGTGCGCGACTTCAGCACCAAAGCACTAAAGGTACATAAATAGCCTTTTTGTTCATGAGCAAACTTATGACTGAATTGATACAGCTGATTGTTGATGGTGGCCAGTAACTGCTCGGCACTGTAGGCCACCGACCAACTATCCGGAGTTTGCGGATATTCCTGACAAAAACGCTCGGTAGCCAGTTTACTGGCCTGAGCGCCAGCTTCAGCGGTACTGACGCCATCGGCCAGCACAAAACAGGCACCCTTATGTTGCAATAAGTAGGCAGAGTCAGGCAACTGACAGGCAACCGCATCCTCATTGGCCGCTTTTACGCCGGCCGCAGTCTGAGCGCCATATTGTAATTGCAGTGCTAACTCTGCCACAGCGGCACGCCCTTATCTAACCGACATTAATTCTATGTACTGTACCATCTTCCGCCACCTCGACAATATGTCCCTTAGGATCGTCGAGGAACATCACCGCTACCAGGCCAATCAATGCTGAGGCGGCAATCACATAGAAGAAGGTACTAAAATCGACATAACTTAGTACGGTCAGGTACACCACAGCCCCCACATTACCGTAAGCACCTGCCATCCCGGCGATCTGGCCGGTCATACTGCGCTTGATCAGTGGCACTATCGCAAACACCGCGCCTTCGCCGGCTTGCACAAAGAAGGAGCAGGCCATTACCGCTAATACGGCCAACGGGATCCACCAGTGGCTGTCCATCAAGCCCATCAGGAAATAGCCGGCAGCCAGACCACCAATCAGGATCACCATACTCTTACGCCGGCCAAATTTATCAGAGAACCAGCCTCCCATTGGCCGCGACACCAGATTCATAAAGGCGAACGCAGACGCTAGCAAACCCGCTTTTACCGCCGTCATCCCCTCGAAGGTTTCCAGGAAATACAGTGGCAGCATCGATACCACCGCCAGCTCAGAGCCAAAGGTCGCAAAGTAAGCAATATTTAAGATCCCGACCTGCTTAAAGCTATATTTGTCATGCTCCGGCACACCTTCGCGTAAATGTTCGGCGTTGATTTTCCAGGTTTGTTGCGTCTGGAAGATAAACAACACCACCAGCGCGCCCCAGATGCCGTACATGGCAGTTTCCGAGAACAAATTCACCCCTGCCGGTGATAAACGCCAGGCCAGGATCCCCAGTGCCAGGTGCATTGGGATATTCATCAGAATCAGGGCCCACAATGCGCCCCAGCTGGTAACTACCATGGCACCGGTTTTTTTCGGTTTAAAATAAGTCGAGCCTTTGGGTGTATTACGGGCAAATTTATAGAAAATCAGTGAATAGACCGCACTGATCACCCCAACTGAGGCAATCGCATAGCGCCAGCCATTTTCACCACCGAACATCAGCGCCACTGTTGGCAGCGTCATCGCAGCTGCCGCCGAGCCAAAATTACCCCAGCCACCGTAGATACCTTCAGCGGTACCCACCTGGTTATGCGGAAACCACTCACCAACCAGCCGGATCCCTACCACAAAGCCTGCGCCGACAAAGCCCAGTAAAAAGCGGAATAAGGCCAGGGCATCATAGGTATTGGCAAAAGCAAAGCCGATACAGAGCAAGGCCGAGATAAATAACAACACCGAATACATAATACGCGGGCCATATTTATCCACCATCATTCCCACTACGATGCGCGCCGGAATGGTCAATGCCACGTTTAATATCAGCAAAGCCCGGATCTGGGCATCGGTTAACGCCAGCGCTTCTTTGATATGCATCAGTAAGGGCGCATGAGCAAACCAAATCACAAAGGTAAGAAAGAACGCAAACCAGGTCAGGTGTAACATTTTTATTTTTTGTTCAGCAAAATTAAGCAGATTGAGTTTACTGCTTTGCCCTGCCGCAGACGCTGCGCCAGCCATACAGACCTCCTGAAAGAGTCATAGAATGATATTCCAGTACAAGTCTAGGGGTTTTTAGGCCGGAAAAATTGATCTGGCACAACAGCCGCCAGCCCGCGCCGGGCCTGCAATAAGGGCCGCTACCTCCTTTGGAGTAGCCAGCAATTTAGCGCCAAAAGCCAAGCCCAACGCCACCACTACCCCCTACGAGGTAGCCCGCCTTGCCGCAGCCTTAGCCGCAGAACTTAGGGGGTACTGCTTTTTGGCCGGGCAGGCCGCTAAGCTTTTCGCTATGCTAGGCCCAGTGAGTCTTGCGCCTGGTACAGGCGCTTATTTGGGGAGTAACGCATGCAGGCAACCCATCCTCTGGCGGGCCGGGCGCTGCTACTGGCTACCTTGGCTTTTGCCGGCTGCTTTTCGGTGTGGACGCTATACGCGGTGATGGGGTTGGATATCCAACAACAACTGGCCCTGAGCGCCACTGAATACGGTATTTTACTGGCAGCCCCCATTTTTAGCGGGGCGCTACTACGTATTCCATTGGGATTGCTGGCCGATCGCTATAATGCCCGACTGCTGTGGCTGGGGTTAATGTTCAGCTGCATTCCGGCGCTGGCATTGCTGCCACTGGTAAGCAGCTTTTATGGTTATCTGACCACCGGCCTCTGGTTTGGTTTAAGTGGCGTTTCCTTTACCTTCGGCATCCGCTATGTGACCGACTGGTTTGCCTCGCGCCAGCAAGGCCTGGCGATGGGTCTGTTTGGCGTAGGCAATGCCGGCGTCGCCATCACCTTTATTTTGGTACCCATTATTGTCGCCTGGTGGGGCTGGCAGTGGGTTGGGCCTGTGTATGCCGTTGGGCTGGCTTTATTGCTGGTATTATTCTGGTTGTTGTCACCGCCCTCGCCAAAAACTGCAGGCCCCACCGCCAGACCACTGACTCTGCGTCAGTTAGTCAGAGATGCCCGGGTCTGGCGCTTTTCACTGTATTACTACTTTGTATTTGGTGGCTTTTTAGCCCTGTTGCTGTGGTTACCACAATACTATATGCAGGCCTATGCGATGAACGCCCAGCAGGCAATGGCCTTTACGCTGTTTTTTGTCGCGACCTCCAGTATGGTCAGGGCATTAGGTGGCTGGTTTGCCGATCGCTATGGTGGCCGGGCCGTAAACTGGAGTGTGTTCTGGGTCTGCCTGGTGTGCTTGTTCTTTCTGAGTTACCCCCCCACTACCCTGATTATTCATGGCCTGGAAAAAGATGTCCAACTGGAGATCTCCGTTAATGTCTGGTGGTTTACGGCCCTGATCTTTGTCATTGGCGTCGCTCAGGGTTTTGGCCGCGCCAGCGTGTATAAAGTGATTCACGATTACTACCCTAAGCATATGGGCGCAGTCGGTGGCTTTGTTGCCGCCATTGGCGGTCTGGGCGGTTGTACCCTGCCGGTGCTCTTTGGCCTGGCGCAGGATGCACTGGGTATTGTCACCGGCTGCTTTATGATTCTGTATGGCGTGCTGGCGCTGTGCATGATCACCATGTTTTTCGCCAATCAGGCAGCGCAATATCAACAGCGTCTGCAGGATGCCCGTAGTAATAATTTTTTATTGGATGACGACGAATGATGCAAATTACCGATCTGGCGACCGAGCAAAAGCTGTTGCCGCTATTGCGCCAGGCATTCCGACCGCTGTTTTTATTCGGTGCCACCTTTAGCGCTATCGCTATGCTGTTGTGGGGGCTGATCTTGGGCGGCCAGCTGCAGCTGCAACCTGTCGGTCAGGTATTATTCTGGCATAGCCATGAAATGATCTTTGGCTTTGCCTGTGCCATTGTCATCGGCTTTTTATTAACCGCGGTGCAAAATTGGACCTCACTACGCGCACCGCATGGCCCGACGCTGTTATTGCTAACACTGCTCTGGTTGGCCGCCCGTCTGCTGCTGCTCTTTGGCGAGGCGCTGCCCCTGTGGCTGGTCGCCCTGGTGGATCTGAGCTTTTTACCACTAGCCGCCTGGTTACTGGCGAAGCCGCTACTGGCGGTACAACAATACCGCAATTTGTTTTTTGTGCCGGTGTTACTGCTGCTAACCGCCTGTAACCTGATGATGTATCTCGGGCTTTATCTTAAGCGCTACGATTTACAGCAGCTGGGTAGCCTGAATGCAATCTGGCTTGTTACCCTGCTGATGGCAATTGTCGGCGGCCGGGTGCTCCCGATGTTTACTGCCAATGGCACTAAAACCACTAAGGTCGAGGCCTGGCCCTGGCTGGATCGGGCGGCACTGGCCAGTCTATGGCTGATTTTTATGCTGCACTTTTTTAGTTTAGTGCCTCTGCTACCCGCCAGTTCGCTAAGTGCTCTCTTTGCCCTGAGTGCTTTGCTAACCGCCATCCGCTGCGCCCGCTGGAAAATCTGGCTCACGCTACGGGTGCCGCTGCTGTGGTCACTGCATCTGGCCTATTGGTTTATTCCTCTGGGCCTGGCCTTGTTTGCGCTACGCTATGCCGGCTTTGCGGTCAGCCAGAGCATTGCGCTACATGCACTGACTGCCGGCGCCATGGGCTCGATGATCCTATCGATGATGGCGCGGGTTTCGCTTGGCCACAGTGGTCGCTTGCTGCAGCCGAAACACATTATGGGCTGGGCCTTTTTACTGGTTGCTATTGCCGGCATTAGCCGGACCCTGCTGATCTGGTGGTTACCGGAGCATACCTTTAGTTTGTTATGGCTGGGGATTGGCAGCTGGGTGCTGGCTTATGGCTGCTATGTGCTGGTGTATTTTCCGGTGTTAACCACGCCTAGGGCAGATGGGCGGCCGGGTTAACCCCTTACCCCTGATGGGGTAAAGCTGCCGGCGTTTTGATTTACATCAAGCTGGGTGGCTAGCAGGCTTCTAAACTGAACATATCGTCAGTTTCAGGAAGCCGTTATGAGTCACGATTACGAAACGAAACCGCTGGTTTATGCCTGCTCCGGCTGCTCTAATGTGGCGCAGCTGGCCAATGATTTAGCTGTAGTCCTCGATCGGGAAGGTCTGGCCGAGATGTCCTGTATCGCCGGCGTTGGCGGTAGAGTCAAACAGTTGCTAAAGGTTGCACAGTCTGGTCGGCCGATCCTGGCAGTGGATGGTTGCCCGCTTAATTGTGTTAAACAAACCCTGGCCACGGTTGAGGTAGTGCCAACCTGGCATCTCGAGCTGACCAGCCTGGGTTATAAAAAGCGCGATCACGAAAATTGCGATCTGGCCGATGCCTATAAGTTATTGCAAAAGGTGCACTGCGATATCCTGCCACAACTTGGCAAAACTCCCGGTAATGAAGCTGCTGGCGCTAAGGTTCGGTTCCGGGTACCAGATACCAAACACTGACAATACCGCAACGGAGCAACACAACCCACAAGCTCAGTACTATTTCCTACTGCAACATACCGGGCACTTTGGATCGGCAGGCAATTGGAACTGCTGCCACTGACCACTTAGCGCATCAAACAACTTTAACTGGTGATACTCGGGTTCACCCACTGCGGCCAGGATCTTCACCGCGGCAAGTGCTTGCATCACGCCCAGCACGCCGACAACCGGCGACAGAATGCCCGCTTCCATGCAGCTTAGCTGCTGTTCACCAAAGAAGCGGCTTAAACATTGGTAGCAGGGATCGCCCGGTTGATTCCGTAAACTCAGTAACTGCCCCTCAAAGCGGATAGCGGCGGCTGACACCAACGGTATGCCGGCTTGCACACAGGCGCTGTTAATGGCATTACGGGTCAGCAGATTATCGGTGCAGTCCAGTACCAGTGTAAATTGCGGTACCAGTTGCGCCAGCGCAGTGTGATCCAGCTGCTGCTGGATCGCACTGAGCTGGATCTCGCTATTTAGCTGTGTCAGTTGCTGTACTGCCGTAAGGACTTTAGGCTGGCCAATATCCTGCTCGCGATACAGGATCTGGCGCTGCAGATTGCTGCGGTCAATCACATCATTATCAACCAGCGTCAGCGCCCCGACACCGCTAGCCACCAGATAAGGCGCCGCAGCACAACCAAGCCCGCCCATACCAACCAATAACACCTTACTGGCCAGTAAGGCTTCCTGACCACGAAAATCCAGCGCCGGTAACATCAGTTGCCTGCTATAACGCAGCGCCTGCAGCGGGCTCAGTATCTCACTCATAAGTAATCTCCTGTGGCTGTGGACGGCGCCAAAGCCAAATAGCGACCAACAGCAGCGCAACGGGTAAGCTGATTTTTAGTAACACTGGGGCAGCAGAAAACCATAACAGCGCTACACTGGCCAGCATCATAAAGGATGCCAACCATTTCGCCCGCCGCGATACGGCACCATGCTGCCGCCATTGCCGGATTGGCGGGCCAAAGCGCGGATGCAGTAATAACCACCGTTCAAACTCTGGCCAGCCTTTGCCGGCAGCCCAGGCTGACAGTAAAACAAAGGGTACAGTGGGTAAACCCGGTAAAGGAATACCCAGGATCCCCAGCGACAGGCTAAATAAGGCTAACAAACGATATGCAGTAGCTTTTAACATCGTCATTTCAGCCCTAAACGCTGCGCCAGCTTATGCAAATTACTGGCATCCAGTTGCAGGGCGCGGGCTGCTTTCGACCAACATTGTTGGTGCTGCTGCAATGCCTGCCGGATCAGCTGTTGCTGAAACTGATTTACTGCCTGCTTTAACCCCTGTACCGGCAGCTCAATGTGTTCAAGCGCCGGTGCTTGCGGCTGACTACCGGGCAAATCGAGCAATTCTGGCTGCAGGATCACGATGTCAGAGCGCTGGGCGCCCTGACTTAGCGCCTTGATTGCCGCGCGGCTAATCACATGCTCCAGCTCGCGGATATTCCCCGGCCAGTGATAACCCAGTAAAGCCAGCTCTGCCGCTGGTGCCAGCCTTAAGCTACGTAGCCCAAGACGGCTGCGGTTCTGCTCCAGAAAATGCCCGGCTAATAAGGGTAGATCTTCGCTGCGCTCCCGCAGCGGCGGTATCGGGATCGGATACACTGATAAACGGTGGTAGAGATCAGCACGAAATTCACCCTGTTTCACCTGCTGCTGTAAATCGCGATTGGTCGCGGCAACCAGCCGTACATTCACCCGCCGCAGCTTATCCGAGCCTAAACGCTGAATTTCACCGTTCTGCAGCACTCTGAGCAGCTTTGCCTGCACGGATAATGCTAGCTCCCCGACTTCATCCAAAAACAGGGTACCACCATCTGCTGCCTCAAAGCGGCCGGCACGCTCGCTTAACGCGCCGGAAAACGCGCCCTTGCTATGCCCGAATAGCTCACTTTCTGCCAGACTTTCCGGTAAGGCTGCACAGTTAACATAGATCATGGGGCGCTCGGCGCGGCCGGAGCGACGATGTAGTTGCCGGGCGAACAGCTCCTTGCCGACCCCGGTTTCTCCCAGCAGCAGCACCGGTAGCTCCGAGCCGGCTACCACATCCAGCTCCTGTAAAATCTGCTGCAGCGCCGGGCTTTGACCAATAATTTCATACTGTTGCGCTGCAGTTGTACTGGTGCCGACAGTAGGCAAGCCACCCTGCCGCAGCGCCCGGTTCGCCTGCTCCAGTTCGGTAATACGAATAGCGGCTTCTACCAGCAAGCTTAATTGTTGTAACTGCAACACCGCTAGGGCATCAAAGTTAGCCGGCGACAGGGCATCCAGTGTTAATACGCCCCAGCAGCGCCCCTCCACATATAACGATACTCCCATACAATCATGCACCGGCACCACGGCTCCTGGTTGCTCAGCCAGCAAGCCATCATAGGGATCGGGTAATTCACTGCCCGGCGGAAAACGTACGGGTTGGCGGCTGGCTAAGATCGCCGCCAAACGTGGATGCTGCGCCACCTGAAAACGCCGGCCCAGGGTTTCCCGTAGCAGTCCCTGCACCGCTACTGGCTTTAACTGCGCCTGCTGTAACTGCAACAATGCCACAGCACCACAGCCAAAATGGCTGCGCAGTGTATTGACCAGCCGCTGTAAGCGCACAGCAGAGGGCAACTCGGTGACCAGATCAGCAAATAACACGGCATCAAGCATGGTTAATTTTACCCACAGGGTGAAAAGCACCCGAATTTTTCTGGGTTTAATTTACCATCGGTCAAAAAAAACAGATATAAATCAAAGGTGGTAGTTCTGGCATTTGCCTTGCTGTACAGGGCTAACGCCCGCTTAGGGCAAACCTTTGTTTACTCAGGAGAACATCATGCTACTTGAACAACCCTTAGGCCAATTAGCCACCCGTATCGCCGGTGCCACTGCCGTCTTTCATCAGTTTAAACTGGATTTTTGCTGTGGCGGTCAGCAAAGCCTGGGCGCCGCTATCGCCAAACGTGGTTTAAACCAACAGGAGGTACTGGCCGCTCTGGAAAAATTACAACGACAACCGCAGCCTGCTGTAGATTGGCATAGCGAACCCACTGCCAAGCTGGCCGAGTATGTACTAAACCGCTTCCATCAACGCCATCGCGAACAATTGCCGGAGCTGATTCGCCTGGCCCGGCGGGTAGAAACGGTACACAGCGACAGCCCGCATTGCCCGCATGGCCTGGCCAATCATCTGGCCGAGATGCAGCAGGAGCTGGAAAGCCATATGCTGAAAGAGGAGCAAATCCTGTTTCCGATGCTGGTGCGCGGTGTTTATCCCTATGGGCCCATCAGTGTGATGCTGGAAGAGCATCAGGAGCATGGTGAGGCACTGCGAAAACTGGACGAACTGAGTTTTGGCCAGCAACTGCATCCCGGTGCCTGCAACACCTGGACCGCACTCTATCTGGGGCTGCGCGAACTGAAAGAGGATTTAATGCAGCATATTTTACTGGAGAACGAAATTTTGTTTGTTGAGCCCAAGCGCCCCGGCCATGGTGATCAGCACTGCTGTGGTAGCTGTCAGTAAGCCCCAGACACTGGCTGCCTGAGTTTAGTCAGGCAGCTCTGTTAAATGCTGGTACAGAATACGGCGGATCTCCAGAATCGCCGCCGAGGTTTCCTGCACACTGTGGCCGGAACGGATCACCATTTCTGACTCGGCACCAGCCAGACTGGCACTAAGATAAGGCACCACACCATCACTTTGTTGCTCCAGCGGTAAATTTGGCTGCTCGACACCGATAATGGAGTGATAACGTACTGCCGGATTAATTGGCAGCTTAGCCGCCGCCCGGATAAAAAGGTCTTTTTCACTGAGGTTTTCGATACTGGTAAAGCGCACCGCGCGCTGCTGTTCCTGATTATCCGGATCAGCCAGCAGCTCAGCGGCCTGAGCAAAACGTTCCAACACGGTGACCGGCAAGGTTATCAAGCCAGCTAACCAACGGGCGAGCCGGTAGTCGGCCACAGTAGTGCCCCGGTGTGGTGCAGCAATAAAGATCGCCCGGCTCACCCCAGGTAAAGCGCTAAAGGTCAGATCTTCCTGGAAGCGCTGAAAGAACAGCTGCTGTCGCCGCGAGTCCAGATGCCGCTGCTGACTTATTGATTGCAGGATATGATCGCCGGAGTCCGACACCAGCAATCGCGCCAGCACACCGCCCATACTGTGGCCGATAATCACCATCTCCGAAGCGGCGGCAGTCTTTCCCTCCGGATCAAAGTGTTGCAAGGTGCTAACAATGCGGGCATGCAGACTCTTTACATTTAACAACAACGGCAGGTTAGTTGGATAATAGAGTTGCCATAACTGATAGCGCTCGCGCAGCGCTTCATCCCCCAGCACTTCGTTCGCGGTGTTAACCCAGGCCTCCGGGCTACTGGCAATACCATGCAGCAACAGAATAATTTTCCGGTTGGGGTCAAAGGGCTGCAGCAAAAATAATTGCGGCTCGGCCAGGGCATCGCTGGCACCCATCAGGTTCCAGAATGCCTGGCGGGCAAAATCGGAGCGTGCCAGCCATAAGCCATAACCGGCGGTAAAATTCGCCGCCAGCGGCACCAGATTCCCGGCCACATAGAGCTCTTTTTGTTGCAGCGGATCCAGCAAATGCAAGGTGGCTTCCTTAGTCACTAGCACCTCCTGCAGGGTACCGCCACCAAAACTCAATAACGCCGTTACCACCGGTACCGGTAATTCGGCAAACCCCTGCTCAGTACGCCAATCCCGCCCCACCTTGGTATCGGCTACCATTTCGGCGCCTAAACCATCGCGGCGATACTGATTGCGTAAGCCTTTAAATGACAGACTACTGGTTGCCACCAACCGCTCTGGTAAAGCCTGACGCCGGAAGCGCTGATGTTGCAGCTGCGCCTGTACCTGCCAGTTGGTAGTGCGAAATTGTTGTTGCGGGTCTTGCAGCCAGTCACGTTCGCGCCCGGCGAATAGCAGGGTCGCAGCCTGTTGCGTAGCAAAATTGTAGTAGTCCCGCACCTGAGTCTGACGGTCGGCAAACAGGCGCCGGTAGGGAGCAACACCGGAATAAAACAGATAGGCATAAGCGTAGCGGGCGCTCATCAGGTAGGCATCGATTTCCGCCTGCGGATCCTGCCGCGGTGGTCGTACACCATTAATAGCTTCATACAACCACAGCTCGGCCATGGTCGACAGGCGCTGCTCAGTCGTCAGGCCAATGGCGGTCGTCAACATCTCTGCGCATTGCGCGGCCTGGCGCCGGCAACTGCGCTCATCCTGCCCCAGTATTTGCAGCACAGTGCCCGCGTACAGGCTGAGATCGCCGGTGGTCAGCACATCACCACGGCGCTGTTTCAGGTAATCACGGCTATCCATATCCGACACCGAGACCATCGCACAGCCATGTAACAACCCGAGGCTCAGCATGAGCCAGAACAACTTAATGCGTAACGGTGTGCCGGTGTAATGCAACAAAGTCTCCGCCCGGCACTGGCCGGCTGAAATAGAATCCCTGGTAATGATAACAGCCCAACGCCGCCAGCGCATCCCGCTGCGCCGCAGTTTCGACACCTTCGGCAATCACCCCCAGTCCCAAGGCAGCAGAGAGCGCTATCACGGTGCTGGCAATGGCAGCGTCATTGGGATCGTGCAGAATATCTGCCACAAAGCTGCGATCTATTTTCAGTTGCTCCAATGGTAGGCGCTTCAGATAGCTTAACGAAGAATAGCCAGTACCAAAATCATCCAGCGCAAAGGCAATACCGTACTGCTTGAGCGCCTGCATTTTGCTGATCACCTCATCAACCCGGGATACCAAAATGCTCTCGGTTAACTCAAATTGCAGCCGGTCACGGGCGACACTGTAACGATCGAGAATATGCATCACTTTGGGTAAGAAATTATCCTGATGAAATTGCCGGGCACTGATATTAATTGACAGCTTCAGTCCCGGCACCAACTGCTGTGCCTGCCAACGACTCAGCTGCTGACAGGCTTGCTCGATCACCCAACTGCCGATTTCAAAAATCAGGCCGCTTTCTTCTGCGATCGGAATAAAGCGTGCCGGACTGACGTTGCCAAGCTCCGGATGAAACCAGCGTAGTAAGACTTCAGCACCCAACAACTGCCCCGCAGCGTCGTGTAATCCCTGATAGTACAACTGCAGCTGCTGGCGGTTAATCGCTTCGCGCAGCTCACTTTCCAGTCGGGTGCGCTCCGAGGCTTTTACCTGCATCGAGACATCAAACTGCTTAATGCTGTTTTTACCGGCGGCCTTGGCCTGATACATCGCCAGATCTGCTTGCTGCAACAATTCATCAATACTGTGGTTATCATCAGAAAACAGCGTAATCCCTATGCTGGGGCTACTGACATAACTGAGCTGTTCCAGGGTGAAGGGGGTATTCAGCGTACTGCGTACCTTTTCTGCTACCAACTCGGCTTGCTGCAGCGCCACCTGCTTTAGCGGTGATAAATTCTGCAGCAGGATAATAAACTCATCGCCACCTAATCGGGCGACGGTATCATGCTGACGTACACTCTGCAGTAAACGACTAGCGACCTGGCGTAGTAACTGATCGCCGGTACTATGGCCCAGGGAGTCATTCAGGTGCTTAAAGTTATCCAGGTCAATATACAGCAAGGCACCCAGCTCCTCGCCTGGTTGGCGTTGCTTCAGGATATCCGCCAACCGCTGTTTTAACAGCCGGCGATTTGGCAGCTGGGTCAGCGGATCATAGAAGGCCAGCTTTTCAATTAACACCTCTGTCCTTTTGCGCTCAGACAGATCGCGGACCATACCAATAAATTTGTAGCTATCAACCCGTTCAATCCGGCTGATCCGCAGCTCCATATTAAATAAGCGGCCATCTTTACGCCGGCCTTTGGTCTCCCGGCTTTGGCCAATGATCTTCGCTTCACCGGTACGCTGATAAGCGTCAATATACTGGTCATGAGCACTGCGATAGGGTTCCGGCATCAGCATCGAAACGTTCTTGCCGATCACTTCTACCGGCTGGTAACCAAAAATACGGATAGCGGCGTTGTTAAAGGTTTCAATCAGCCCACCTTGATCAATAGTAATGATCGCGTCCAGGATATTATCGACAATTTCCCGATGCTGCATCGCGTATTCGGCCAACGCCTGCTCATGCAGCCGGATGGTACTGATATCATTAACGTAGCCGTGCCAGACCAAACTGCCGTCGCTTAGCTGGCGTGGCGTCGCGTGGCCCTCAAACCAACGGTAGTCACCTGCGGGATGCTGATAGCGGAATTGCAAACTCCAGGGGCTAAGATGCTGTGCTGAGTGGAGGATGGTGTCGCGTAAATCCTCCAGATCGTCCGGATGTACCCTGGCTAACGCCAGAGCCGCATTCTGCCGGATCTCGGTCAGTGCCATGCCCAGCGATTGGGCTGCGCTATCTGATACTAGCCTCAAACAAAAACAGCCGTTTGGTTGCCGTTCCAGCTGAAAGAAAAACCCCGGCACATTTTCCGAGAACAAGTTCAACAACTGCTGCAGATCCTGGGTGTTATATACCAGCATAACAGTTCCTTAAGTACTGCGCTGCCGGGACCAGAATTGCCGGGTTAAGGCGTCAAAGCCCTGCGTCACCCCATGCATTTCGTCGCTGGCATTAGCCGTATGTTCAGCATTGCTCAGGCTACGACTGGCCAGATCGCGGATACTGGTAACATTCTTACTGATGGTATCTGCGACATAACATTGTTGTTCGACTGCAGCAGCAATTTGCTGGTTTTGTGCGGTAATGTTATGAATGGACCCCAGTATTTGTTCCAGCTGCTGGGCCGTACTATGGCTAAGTTCAGCGCAACTGACCGCACCTTGCTGGCTTTGCCCAAGAGCGATAACCGCCTCTGCTGTAACCTGTTGCAAACGCGAAATTTTTGATTGAATGTCGCTGGTTGCTCCCTGAGTACGACTGGCCAGCAATCTTACTTCGTCGGCCACTACCGCAAAACCGCGTCCGGCGGCACCGGCCCGGGCGGCTTCAATCGCTGCATTTAACGCCAGCAGATTGGTTTGTTCCGCAATACTGCGGATCAATTCCAGGATCTGGCTGATATCAGTACTACTGGCTGCAACCGCCTGTACCAACTGTTCACTCTGACTAAGCTGCTGTTGTAAGCCTGTTGCTGCCGCCATACTCTGCGCGGTCACGGCTTTGCTGTGCTGAGCCTGGCGCAAGGCGTTATCGGCCGCATCGGACGACGAACGGGCACTGTCAGCCACTTCCTGCACACTGGCCGACAACTGATGAATGGCACTGGCAACTTGCTCTGTTTCGGCAAACTGGGCTTGAATTTCCTGCCTGGAGCCATTCACCGAACGGGTTAACTGCCCAATCCCTGCAGCCAGCGCAGTCGCCGAATCGGCTACCCGGCCCACCACGCCGGCGGTTTCAGCTTCCAGGCAGCGCAGCGCCAATTGCAGTTGCCCAAGCTCATCATTCCGGCCAGTATAAATATAGCGGGCAACCGCATCGTCAGTGATGCGACGGCTTTGCTCGCTTAACGCCTGTAACGGCTTTAGCCATTGCCAGCAAAGCATGGTCGAGAGCAACAGCCCCAATAACGGGTAAATCAGACTGGCCTGTGACCCGCTTAGCAGGGTAGCTACGGCAATCCCCACCAGCACTGGCATACTGCACAGCAGTAACAGTTGCCACCGCAGCGGCATCGCCGTCTTTAACTGTCTGAGAGTTTTACCCTGAATCAGTGCCTGATAAACCTGCTCAGCACGCTGAATGTGTTCCGGTTTTGCCTGGCGACGTACTGATTGATATTCGTTAACCTGCCCCGCCTGACAAATGGGTGTAACATAGGCATCCACCCAGTAATGGTCACCATTCTTACAGCGGTTTTTTACTATCCCCATCCAGGGCTGACCGCTTTTTATCCGCTGCCAGAATTGGCGAAATACGGCAGCAGGCATCGAAGGATGCCGGACAATATGATGATTCTGGCCAATCAGCTCTGCTTTATCAAAGCCACTTATCTCAATAAAGCATTGATTAACATATTTAATTTTACCGTGTAGATCAGTGGTAGAAAGAATATTCGCATCGGCGGGAACCGGTTGCTCACGTCCGGTAACGGGTAGGTTTTCTTTCATGCGGCGTCCTGCTGTTGTTTTTATTTTTGACACATAACCATGCTTATAATGTGGTTATATAGTGTTCAGTGGAGGCCGTCAATACCCACTTTAGATATAGGGTTATTAAGAAGCGCTATGGTAATCAGGATGCAGGCTGTTAAGATAATTGGCAGAATACTTATTGCAGTTAACGAAGATCAGACGATATAAATTGGCATCAACGCCATGCCTGTCCGGTCAGACATTCCCCAAATAGAGGTTGCCTTGCCGCTAATTATTCTGTCTCCACTGCTTTTGCTCCTGTTGGCACAAATTGCCTTTCCCGACCTGGCGCTATTTAGCCTACTGCCTTTTCCACAAACCGGTTATATCGCTCTGGCCAGCATTGGCCTGCTTAGCCTGCTGATGCGGCAAACTGAATGGTTTTACTGGCTGGCTCTGTTAGCCACTTATTTATGGCTCACGCAAAACACAGCAGCTACCAGCGAGTTGCCACTATTACCCTTGCTCTGTGCGCTACTGATGTTGCTTCTCGCCCTGATCCCCAAACCTTCACCGCTAAAACCATCCGGGCTGGCCTTGCTGCTGGCCGGACCTTTGTTATTAATGCTTGGTCAGTATTTGCCATTAGCTGCAGCACTGCAGCGGGCGGACTTACCCGCCGTCGTACTGCAAGCGCCTGTTAGCGGCAGCAGTCTGACCTGGTTACACGGCTGGTGCTTTAGTATTCTCGCTGGCCTTTGGTTGATTGCCATTAACCTTAAACCGCGCAAGGCAGCATATTGGGGCGAGTTTGCGATCTTTCTGGCGCTGGTATTAGACCTGGCCTTACCGGCAAGTACCGCTCTGGCAAACTGGCCACTGGTCGCCGCCTGTCTGGCGATCCTGCTGGCACTGGCGTTTCAGATGTTACATCTGGCCTATATTGATGAACTGACTCAACTGCCGCAGCGTCGCGCCCTGATGGCACACCTTAACCGCCTGGGACGAAACAGTGCAGTTTGTATGCTGGATGTCGACCACTTTAAGAAGTTTAACGATACCTATGGCCATGATGTCGGCGATCAGGTACTGAAATTACTCGGATCTATTCTGGGCAAGGTAAAAGGTCTAACCGCCTACCGCTATGGCGGTGAAGAATTTACGCTGGTATTTGGCCATAATAAAAAAGCGCTGCTGGAAGAAAAACTGGAAGAAGTAAGGCTGGCAGTTGCCGAGTACCCTCTGGTGATCCGTAACGATAACAGACCCAAAGACAGCAGCAGCGGGAAAAAAGCCCGCGGCAGCAGCGGTGCGGAGAAAACCGTCAACGTGACCATCAGTTTGGGTTGCTGTGTTAAACAAAAAGGCGAAACGCCAATGCAGCTGTTAAAACGGGCAGACGAGGCCTTATATGCCGCCAAAAAGGCCGGCCGCAATACCTTTGTATTAAAGATTTAACCGTAAAAAAGCCCCGACTGGCGGGGCTTGGTTATTAACTAAAACTTACTTCTTCAGATCAAAGCGATCTAAGGTCATCACCTTGTTCCAGGCGGCCACGAAGTCGCGAACAAACTTCTCTTTACCATCGTTCGCCGCATACACCTCGGCTACGGCACGCAGTTCAGCGTGAGAACCGAACACCAGATCAACCGGCGTAGCCGTGTACTTACGCTGACCACTCTTGCGGTCAAAACCGTCGTATAAGCCTTCCTGCTCAGCTTTCGCCCAGCGGGTAGACATATCCAGCAAGTTAACGAAGAAATCGTTAGTCAACTGGCCTGGTTTATCCGTGAACACCCCGTGCTTGCTGCCGCCGCTGTTGACATCCAGCACCCGTAAACCACCTACCAGAACGGTCATTTCCGGTACTGTCAGGGTCAGCATGTTGGCACGGTCAACCAGCGCTTCGGCCGGTGAATACATGGCATCGCTGCTATAGTAGTTACGGAAACCATCTGCTTTTGGCTCCAGCACGGCGAAAGATTCAGCATCAGTTTGTGCCTGAGTTGCATCGGTACGACCCGGAGTAAAGGGCACGGTAACATTAAAGCCGGCGTCTTTCGCCGCTTTCTCAATCGCAGCAGCACCACCTAACACGATCACGTCGGCCAGAGAGACTTTCTTGCCACCACGTAAGGTTTTGTTAAAGTCAGTTTGTACTTTCTCCAGCACAGCTAACACTTGTGCCAGCTCTTGCGGATCATTGGCGGCCCAGTCTTTTTGCGGCTCTAAACGTAAACGGGCACCGTTAGCACCACCACGCATATCTGTACCACGGAAGCTGGCAGCTGATGCCCAGGCGGTTTTCACCAGTTGCTGCACCGTTAAACCAGATGACAGCAGCTTGCCTTTCAGAGCATTAATATCACGGCTTTCAATCAGCTTGTGATCTACCGCTGGGATCGGATCTTGCCAAATCAACACTTCTTTTGGCACTTCAGCACCCAAATAGCGGCTCATTGGTCCCATATCACGGTGGGTTAATTTAAACCAAGCTTTAGCAAAGGCCAGTTCAAACTGCTTCGGATCTTCTTTAAAGCGCAGCGCAATTTCACGGTAAATTGGATCTTCTTTCAGCGCGATATCGCTGGTAAACATAATAGGTGCATGACGTTTACCTGGGATATGTGCATCCGGTACTAAGTTTGCAGCCTGACCGTTAGCCGGGATCCACTGAATCGCACCGGCCGGGCTCTTAGTTTGTACCCAGTCAAACGCAAACAGGTTATCCAGAAATTGCGTAGTCCAGGCAGTTGGGTTAGCAGACCAGGCACCTTCTAAACCACTGGTCACCGTGTCTTCAGAATGGCCTTTACCGCACTTACTGGTCCAGCCTAAACCCTGCTCTTCAATATCTGCAGCAGCCGGCTCTTTACCGGTACACTCAGACGGCTTGTGGGCACCGTGTGCCTTACCAAAGGTGTGACCACCGGCAATTAACGCTACCGTTTCTTCATCGTTCATTGCCATGCGGCCGAAGGTTTCGCGAATTTCTTTCGCTGAGGCCAGCGGATCCGGCACGCCATTCGGACCTTCCGGGTTAACATAAATTAAGCCCATCTCGGTTGCGCCCATTGGCTTTGCCAGCTCGCCTTTTTCGTTGTAGCGTTTGCTGTCGAGCCACTCTTTCTCTGAACCCCAGTTTACAATTTCTGCTTCCCAGTCGTCAGTACGGCCACCGGCAAAACCAAAGGTTTTAAAGCCCATAGATTCCAGCGCCACGTTACCGGTTAATACCATCAGGTCAGCCCAGGAAATTTTGCTGCCGTATTTTTGCTTAATTGGCCACAGCAGACGACGGGCTTTGTCGAGGTTGGCGTTATCCGGCCAGCTGTTTAACGGCTCGAAACGTTGCTGACCACCGTTGGCACCGCCACGACCGTCGAAAATCCGGTATACGCCGGCGCTATGCCACGCCATCCGGATCATAAAGGGACCGTAGTGTCCCCAGTCGGCCGGCCACCAATCCTGCGAAGTTTTTAGCAGAGTTTCAATATCTGCTTTAACTGCTGCCAGATCAAGAGTTTTAAACTGTTCGGCATAGTTATAGCCGGGGCCGTAAGGGTTATTCTCAATACTGTGTTGGCGCAGTGGGGCTAAGTTTAATTGCTCTGGCCACCAGAACTGGTTGTCAGTCATATTGCCTTTCGCCATGACAGCACCTGAACTCATTGCCAGGGTTACCGCGAGGGTGAGAGCCGATAAAATAGGACCTTTTTTACTTTGCATTTTTGTCACCTCTGGATTACACAGCGCCAAAACCGGCGCAAGTTCAACACCTGATAAGTATTAAAACTGGTCAACACCCAGCCGGCAGCCTATACCGGCACCGCCTTGGGTCTCAGTGTGTAAAGCCTAGTTGAAGTGAAAAAAAGGACAAAATAATTAAAAACGATTGAATCAATCTAAAAAAATGATACTTAAGCAAATGATGAACAATAATGCTGGCTCCAGCCCATTTCTGTCTCAGCGCCTGGCCAAAAAGCAGTATCTTTTTAGCTATCAGCCTGCAATACCACAAACTCCCTGGCACCAAGCTCTCTGGCCAGCGCGCGGATTTCACTGGCCTGTTTTACCGGGGCATAGGCAAAGCAGCTTACCTGTAATCCCGCTTCGGCTGCAGTATGGATAAACTGACACACTTCGGCAAAGCCGTATTGCTGTGGCTGTACCGCCTGTTGATAGGCCGGTGGATTCGCGGCCGGCAAATAGATTTCCAGCCGCTCGACCTCCAGCGCCACTAACTGCTGGCATAGCTGCTCTGCCTCTGCAGCCGGCACCAGGCCATAAGTCACCAGCGTAACCGGCACGCCATGGCGCTGTGCTTTAAAAGCCGGTAATACTTGTGATAGCAGCTCCAGAGCCAACAAAGGATCGCCACTGCCAGCAAAAGCAATACCTTGTAGTTCAAACTCGGTTGACGCCTGCTGCTCATAGCCATCCTGATAAGCCTGCGCTATCGCCGCCAGCAGGGCAGCGGCATCAGGCTTGGGATTGAGCGTCACCTCAAGCTCACCCTGCCCGGCTAACTGCAGTAAAGACTGCGCCGCTGGCAAGGCTGTGCCACTTTGTAAAGTCAGACGTTGTTGCTGGAAGTAACTCAATATACTCATTTTTTCTATTCCGGCATTAAGCCATATCGGATCAGCGGGTAAGTAGCTTGTTCAGTTCTGCTGCCAGCAGCGGCGCCATACTAATAGCATTGCTGGCATGGGCGATACAATCGGTACTCCAGACTTCGCCGACACCGGCGGCCTTAATCACCTCGAGCGCATCGCCGGCAAAGAGTGCATGGGTAACGGCCACATCGACTGAGGCAGCACCAGCAGCTAATAACTTGCTACAGGCGCCCGCCAGGGTACGGCCGGAGCTGGCGACATCGTCCATTAGCACCACATTGCGACCCTGCACCCTGATATCGGGTAAGGCAATATCAACCTGCGTATCACCATGCCGCACCTTGTTACAGACTGCATAATCACAATGAATGTGCTCAGCCGCCAGCGCCACCCATTGCAGGGCTTCGGCATCGGGGCCAATTAACAGCGGCCGACTATGTTTGCTGGCAATCAGCTCGGCCAAACGCGGCGCACCACTGAGTGCTATCGCCGCACCTTGTGGAATGGCTTCGCTTAATTCGCTGATACGGTGCAGATGCGGATCGACAGTAATAACGCCATCAAACAGCTCGGCTAAAAACTGGCCGATAATTTTCTGGCTGACAATTTCACCCGGATTAAAAGCAATATCCTGCCGCATATAGGCCAGATAAGGTGCCACCAGCCAGATTTTCTGCACGCCCTGTAACCGGGCATGACGGGCGATCAGCAGCAGCTCCACCAGTTTATCGTTAGGCTTATCCAGGCTTCGGTACAGCACCAGCTCACGGGGTACGGCTTCAGCAAGCGGCAGGGTAAGTTTTAACTCGGCATCGGGAAAATGATGCAGCTGATAACTGATTAACGGTAAACCGGCGGCGTCGGCTAAACGGTTCGCTGCCTGCACCTCGTCCGGTGCGCATAATACAAATACCGACATACTTTAATACTCCAACTGCAGTGGCAGCAGCAACTCAGGGGCGCCAATCCGGTAACCCAGGCTGCGCTGACAAGCCTGGCGGGCAAAGGCTAACTCGGTGGGGTAAGCCGCATACACCCGGTATAGCGCTTGTCTCTGTTCCACCTGCTCACCTAGTGGTAGTGGTTTTCGAAGTACTGGCAGGCTGGGCTTCGGTTACTGCTTTGGATGCGGTCATAAAAACTCACCAAAAACGATATCGAGTTTAATCTACTCCTGCTGCTATGGCAGTGCCAGTATTTTTGTCGCGCTAAGCTTGTGCCAGATCAGGATATGGCGGCTTACCATTCAGCGACTTGCAGCCGTTGTTTAATACCGACCATTTGTAGTTGCATCGCATACAGCACTTCGGCGAAATCCCGACAACCCGGGCTGATATTTGGCAGGGAAAGCCCTGCCTCGATAAAAAAACGTTGTTGTTCCGCATCGGTTTGCCAGGCTTGCCGCCACCAATCCTGAATATGGTTGGCGCAATGCTGCATCCGGCTTTGACTCGGTAGCCGGTCGCGCTTTTTGCGATTTTCGGCCTGACTGGCCGGCAGCAAATTCCACAGATCATTATTTGGCCAATAGCTAAAGGGTACACAGTGGTCAATATCAAAACTGTAGAGTGGCGTCCCACTCCAGACACTACATACCTGAGCACCGCTGCTACGCAGTCCTGCAACTTTCTGCCGCACCAGTCGAGTATCATGCTGCTGATCCAGCCAACGCAGCTGGTTATGATAGCTTTCGAGAGAGATTTGTCGCTCAGCATTACGTTGATACTTTTGCATCTCGGCAATCCATTGCTGAACCAGTAACGGCTCAATCCAGCAGCCGTACTGGCGGAAGCAATTCCAGAGATCCTCGCTTAAAACAAAGCAGCCGAAACTTGCCAGGAAATCGCGATCAATCAATAGATGGCTGAGTTTTGCTACTTTATGGCGCTCCATCCGGAATAGCGTATTACTCTTCTCGCCCTGCCAGATATAGGTAACAGGCCCCGCCTTTATGGTGCTGAGCGTATCCGAAAACAGTTGTTGCAGCGCCTGAGCTTCCTCACCGGTATAAAAGTTACCGATCGCGAAATCATCAGCGGTGAGTTTGGCAAGCTTGCCCCAGCCATCCGGCTTTACGAAACCTAAGCCTTTCGCCGGATCAGCGTTCTGCTGCATATCGCTATCGACCAGACGCTTAAACAAGCGGATCCAATATAAGGCAACTAAACCCAGTGCAATGCCTACCTGCCCATCTTGCCGGTCAATAACGGCGCCAGGATGCGCCTCGGCGATCCGCACCAGGGTACGTAATAGCGCCAGCTTGTAAGTCGAGGATTTGTTGTCGTTAACTACAATGTGCCGCACTTTACTCAGGCTGCCACTACCGTCATCCGGTAGCGTCAGTACCAGCGTCTGCCATGCAACATCAACCCGACCGCCGGCATCGGCAGTTCGCGCGGAGAGATGTTTAAGCACTAAACCAAATTTGCTGGCCAGCTCATTGATTTCATCTACCGAAACCGGATAAGCAGCCCGATGATCGCTAAAGTCGCCATAGCGCAAGCTGAGAACAAAGTGGCCGCCAGGGGCCAATAAGTTGGCTATTTTTCGAAAGGTGCGCTGCCGCTCTGACGGACTGATATGCATCCAGACTGCGCTCAGCAAAATAGTATTAAAACGCAGATTGAGCTGATAGGTCGCTTTCAGCTCCGGCAAACTATCAGAGAGCCATTGCACTTTGGGAGCCAGCGCGGCACTGGTTTTTAACTGCCCCAGCCGGCGCAGATCCTCTGCCGGCTCCACGGCGATAACCTGATTGCCTTGCGCGGCCAGCCAGAATGCATCTCGGCCACTGCCGGCACCGATATCGAGCACCAATTGTTCTTTCGGCCAGTAAGTTTGCCAACTCTGATGCACCTGTTCAAAACTTAGCGCATCATACTGGGCGGCAAAAAGCTCAGCTTGCTGATGATAAATATCGATAGTTTTGCTCATTGAGGATAGCTAAGCCGTTGTTGTCGCTGCTACTTTAGGTCTTTGTAGCAGCTACGCCCAGTCAGTGCAATCTTTGTCGGAAAATTTACCGGCTCACATTAAGAATGCCGCATCTGCTTTGCCGCAAATACACTGGCCAGCACCACTACGGCGATGGCCAGGCCAAAGTACAGGGTTTCCAGCGTAGCGCCGACTTCTACTGCTTGTTCCAGAAACAGAATCACCATAATGACGCTGGCGACCTGCATCAAGGTAATTTTTAGATCATGGAAGTTTTTGATATCCATGGCTTTGAGTAAGCCTTTGTCGAGATTGTCCACATCGCCCAGAAACAGCCGGTACAGGCCGGTGGCAATAATCTGAAAGGTTAATGCGATCAGTAAGATATCCAGTACTTTCAGCATTTTTACTGCCAACCTTTTGCCTAAATCGGCGGTATCGGGCAGTTGGCTTAGGGTTTCCCAAATAATGTTATACACAATCACCACACTGCTCAGATACAGCAAGCAAGCGGCGGCAGCACAAACCACTATCGTCAGTAGCACCAGAATACGGCTGCTTTGTAAGATTTTTTCCATCGGTTTTACCTTTAACATAGGTTTGCTCCGTTTACTGACGTTAGTAGCAACTTGGAGTAATAGTGGTGTGACAAGTTCCGGTGTACTTACGTTTACACTCACTCAATGACTAACTTGCTAGACAAAATTAGAAAAACCTTGGGTTTTTGACTAATATTTCAGACAAAAACCTACACAAATCCAGTTTTTGTCGGCTATATTAGACACCACCTCCAACTGGTAAGGATTTTCTATGCAACTTACCTTACAAGCATTTAACGATGGCCATTGGCATGATGCCTATCATATCAGCCTGGACAAACCGGAAGCTGGTCGGCTAGGTCGTGTAACATTACAGCCTCTGTTCGACTACGCTGCCTTGTACTTTGATGAAGCCGGGGCACGAAGCTTTTCAGCACTTTACCCTGTTAACCCTATGGATATCCATGCTTTCAAAAGTTGGCCGGCGATATTTGAAGATATTATGCCGATGGGCTATGCCCGGAAACTCTGGTTAGATCTGTTAAATTTGCAACAAGCGTCCAGCGCTCAACAGGATCTTGAGTTGTTAAAATCAGGTACTATCGCCCCCGTTGGTAATTTACGCTTGAAAGAATCAATAACGGCGTTGTCTGAGCAATTAGCTGATTTGCGCTTTGAGCAAGCCGCCGTTGTTGAACGTGATCATGACTTTTTAACCTATGCACGCCAACGAGGTGCCGTTTCGGGTGGCGCAACCGGTGCTGGTGGAGCTGCTCCCAAACTACTCGTGAGGCTTAACCAGCGGCGTGAAGTTTGGATCGACCCCTTGCAGTCTGATAACGAGCCTGATCTACATTATCTGGATATACGACTTTGCACCTATGAAAGCCGATCCAGAGATTGTGGTACGCACCACGAATTGGAGCAATCAAATCGAGAAAGCAGGTGATATCGCCTGGCTCGAATTATGCGAGCGTCTGGAGTGCTACGGCGATCCTGACGGTTTTAAGCAGGCATTACGCCAACTCGCCGATCAATTAGTAGACTTGCCAGCCCGTTTGGCTGCAAGGGGTGTTCCAGATAGCATTTTGAAAATGCCTGTGATGGGGTTTACACATCTAGAACAACGATTAAACAAGTGGGGATTGTTAAAATGAGTACGACCAAAGGAGACAACGCCAGTAATGCCGACAGATTTGCATTAAAAAACACTCTATTGAAACAAATGCTTGCCGGAACTATTACGCTAGGCGAGCTTGCCAAAACACTGCGGAGTCAAGGTTTAAAAATGTCACAAACTCAGGTTTGTAAGCTTACCGGACTTAGCCGGCAAGTTGTAAGTGACATTGAGAATGATAATGGCAATCCTCGCTTAGATAATTTACGCAGTTACTTTAAATTATTAGGTTTGGAGCTCGCTGTTTTGCCAAGACAGCGTGCTGAGCTGGAGAGTCTGATACCACACTTAACTAACGACTGAGTGCACTAATACCCCGTACAACCTGCTAACCGTTTACAGCAGCCACTGGTCGCAATCCACAGTGCGGCCTCTTGTGCCGCTGCCCTGCTGCGCCTAAGGTAAGCAAAAAACACGATAACTTCGCGGGAACCTATGCGCTTATTTTATACCAGCTTGCTTACTGCCAGTTTGGCAGCCTTAACTTGTGTTGCCTCAGCTGCTGACATAAGCACCGCCCAGCCGGTGCCGTACTTTCCACAAAGTGATTACCGGCCGGATATCAGCCCGGTGCCGGAATTACTGGGCCATCAATTTGGTGAGCGCATTTCAGAGCCGGCGGCGATATCCCGCTTTTTTGAGCAACTGGCCAGCCGTTATCCGCAGAAGGTTAAGCTGGTGCACTATGGCAAAAGCTGGCAGGGCCGGCCACTATTTTATGCGGTAATTGGCAGTAGCAGCAATATCAGCCAGCTGGCCAAAATTGAAGCCGGGATGCGTAAACTTGCAGCGCCTGCAAGTCTGAGTGAGCCAGAAGCCAAACAGCTGATCGCCAGCCTGCCGGCCAGTGTCTGGATTGCCGGTAGCCTGCACGGCAACGAAATTAGCCCGGCCGATGCCGCTATGGCGCTGGCTTATCATTTACTGGCTGACCAAAGCGCCCTGACCCAGCAAATATTAAGCAACACCCTGGTCTATATCGACCCGCTGCAAAACCCGGATGGCCATCACCGTTTTGTAAGCCGTTACTATGCCACAGTAGGCCTGGAGCATTCGCCGGATCGGTTGTCGGCCGAGCACAACGAGCCCTGGCCCAATGGCCGTACCAACCATTACCTGTTTGATATGAACCGCGACTGGATTTCGTTAACCCAACCGGAAACCGCCAGCCGCGTGAAAGCACTGCAGCAAATGTATCCGCTGCTGTTTGTCGACTCGCATGAAATGGGCGGCGATATGGGATATTACTTTAGCCCTGAGGCCGAGCCCTACAACCCGCATATTCAGACCAGCCAGCGCCAGGTGCTGAGTAAGGTGGGCCAGAATAATGCCAAATGGTTTGACGAGCTGGGCTATCACTACTTTACCCGCGAGATTTTCGATGCCTTTTACCCCGGCTATGGCGCCAGCTGGCCGCTGTATTACGGCAGCGTATCGATGACTTATGAGATGGCCTCAGCACGCGGCCATCATTACCGGATGCAGGATGGCCAGATCCTGACATTTGCCGATGGTATTCAGCGTAATTTTGTCGCCTTTAAAGCCACGCTGGAAACCGCCAGCCAGCAGGCCAGTACCTTACTGCAAAACTTTTATCAGTACCGCAAAACTGCGGCGGCACAGGGCGAAAAAGATGGCCTGCGTAGCTTTATCTTTGCTGCCGAGCGCGATCTGGCCGGCCATCAGAAACTGATGGGCGTGCTAACCCAGCATGGCATTAAAGTAGAGCAGGCGCAGCAGGCGTTTCGTGCCTGTGGCAAAGACTATCAGGCGGGCAGTTATCTTATTCGCACCAATCAGCCGAGCTACCATTTAATGCGCACCCTGCTCGATGATACGGTGCCGATGGATAAAGCCTTTTTAGAGAAACAGGAGCAGCGCCGCGCCAATAACCTGCCGGATCAGATTTACGATGTTACCGCCTGGTCGTTACCATTGATGTATAACCTGGAAATGCAGCGCTGTAATCAGGCACCGCGGGTTAATACCACTGTGGTGGGCCCGGATACCCTGATCGCCGGTAGCGTTAGTAACCCGGATGCACGCTACGGCTTTGTCGTGCCTTGGGGCGATATGGCGGCGGCGCGCTTTTTAAGCGCAGCACTGCAACAGGGGTTAATGCTACGCAGCAGTGATCTGCCCTTTACGCATCAGAATGGTCAGCGTTACCCGGCCGGCACCCTGGTATTAAGCCGTGCCGATAATCCGGCTGACTTAACCACCAAGGTACAACAACTGGCACAGCAAAGCGGCGCCAGGGTACAGGGGCTGGATAACAGCTGGGTAACGGAGGGGCCGAACTTTGGCTCCTTTAATGTGCCGGCTGTGCCAAAGATTAATGTCGCGATGCTGTGGGATGAGCCGACGAATCCGCTCAGTGCCGGCAGTGCCCGCTTTGTACTGGAGCGTGGTATCGGTTATCCGGTCACGGCAATTCGCCCGGCGCAGCTACGCAGTGCCGATCTAAGCCGTTATCAGGTGCTGATTCTACCGGCGACAGGTGCTGGCAGTTATCAGCAGGCACTGGGGAGTGTCGGCAGCGAGAATTTACGCCAGTTTGTGCAGCGTGGTGGTGTACTGATCACCCTTGGCAATGCCACCAGCTATTTGCTGGAAGGCGATAAGCCACTGCTAAGCAGCAAGCGCGAGTATCAGGTTAGTGAGCAGGATAAACCTGCCAGCGAAGCAAGAGTGCCAGGCCGGGTGTTGGCGGAATACCGTGAGTTCGAGCAGATGTTAAAGCCGTATCAGGCCGATCCGGACTGGGTGCCGGGCTTTATTGCCAATGCTGTGGTTGATCAAAACCATTGGCTAACCGCCGGTATCGCCGAACAGGTACGCAGCCTCTATGTTGGCAACCATATTTACCAGCCGCTGCGGATTAACGATGGCCGCAATGTGGTTAATTTCGCCGCCCCTAAAGATCTTCTGGCCGGTGGCTTTGTGTGGGAAGAAAACCGCCAGCAAATAGCGCATAAACCGCTGGTGATGGTGCAGTCGCACGGCCGTGGCCAGGTGATTGCCTTTACCCAGGAGCCAAACTTCCGCGCTTACGTCGATGGTATGCACCTGCTGTATATCAACGCCGTATTCCGCGGCGCCGCACACGCCGGCGCCCTGCGTTAAGCAGGATTGTCTTTCATCCCGAGCAGTGGCAGTTATGCCTTATGCCACTGCCTGAGATGTCTGGATAAGTTTCAAAAAAACGGGAATAAAATAGTGTTTTGATCCGTTACCTCGGTGTCAGTGTGACAAAAAGAGGAAACGATCATGAAAACAGTATTTAAACCATCATTAATTGCTTTAGCCTGTTTTTCTACCCTGGCGCTGGCGGATGTTAGCCTGAGTGTCAGCACTCAAACATCGGCTCAAACCGCGATGTCTGCATCTGCTGGCCAGGCGCAAAGCGGTTCTGCCAATGCGCAAGCTAGCCAAAGTAGCAATACCCAGGCCTCTGCCACTGCTTCGGTCAGCACACCCAATACCCTGCCTGGTGCTGACTCCGAGCCAGCAGATGAAGAAACCGTTGCAGTACCTACTACCATTGCCGGTAACGCCGATGCAGCAACCGACACCAACACTGAAAGTGAAGGTGAGCTGGCACTGGGCTTAACCGACCTGCTGGCAGACAAAGCTATGACACAGCCGGCTCTGCCTGAGCTACCCACTGCCACGGTAACCGAGGCGGTAGCCAGTATTGATGCGGCCAGCACCGTTGCCAATGCGCTGACGGTGAGCTCTCAGGTGCAAGGTTTGGCGTCAGGCAGTGCAGAGGCCGCTCAACAAACGGCCGGGGCCGTTACTGCGAATGTCAGCCAGGCAGTGCAACAGCAGGTTCAGGGTTCAGCCAACCAGTTGGTGCAGCAAGCTGCCAGCGCTGAAGTGCTGCAAAACGTCAATCAGGCTGTTAACGCTGAAGTCTCGAACAGCGTTCGGAACAGCCTGCGGCTGACCACCGGTCTGTAATATGCACCGGGCCCTGCCCGCTGCAGGGCTCGCTTTTGCAGGAGTATTCCCATGTTATGCTTTCGCCATACTTTGCCCGCTACCGCCCTGCTGAGCCTGCTGCTTACCCCGGCGCTGGCGGCACAAACTACAGAGTCCGCCGCACCGGCCTGGGGTTTTTCCGGTAAGGTGCGGGCGGGGTTAGAATATCAATCTAACGTCAATGTCAGTGAATTAAACCAGGCCAGTGGCCGCTCCGATAATGCCCGTTTGCTGGAAGCCGATGTCAATGCCAGCTGGCAAGCCACTGATAAGCTACAAGTGTTTGCTGGCTATTCGCTGCAGGATAAACAGTATCAAAATGCGGACGACTATAATCTCAGATTGCAGCTGGCCTTTTTAGACAGCCAGTATCAATTGGGTGCCACCAGCTTAGGCATCAACCTGTACCATGCCGATGCACGCTTGGCGTCTGCTCCCTTTTTAACCTTAACCCAAAGCAGTGTCTACGCGATGCACAGTGCCAGTGATACCTGGTATCTGCGCCCGGCACTAACACTTGGCCAAAAGCGTTTCGATAACATCAATGGCCGTGATGCCCAAACACGTAGCCTTAGTGCCGACAGTTTCTGGTTTAGTGCTGATGGTCAGCGCTTTATCAGCCTGGGCCTGCGTTACGATTGGGAGGCCGCCGATGCCACTGAGTTCCGCTACCAGGCACCGGCCGTGCAACTGAAAATGTCGACCCGCTTTACCGCCTGGACCTTGCCGCAGCAACTGCAGTTTGGCGCCCGTGTCGCCCGGCGCCAGTATCAGAGCCATAGTGTGGCCAATACTGCAGCTGCCCGTAACGACTTGCAACGTCAGCTGGATCTGCAATGGCAACTGGGGCTGTCAGAGCACTTTGCCCTGATTAGCAAACTGGAGTTCGGTGATTTTCAGTCCATCCTCGATAGCGCAGATTACACCGAAAGTCGCGGCTCACTGTCGCTACAACTGAGTTTCTAGCGGCGGTTCGATCACCCCGTGCCCCGTTACCGGATCTTTACCCGGCTCGCCAAGGTCGCGGGCCTGCTGCATCAGTAACTGATACACCTGCTGATGCGTTAATTGCGGCTGTGCGGCCCGCCAGCAAGCCACCGCAGCACTGACGACGGGTGCTGCCAAAGAGGTCCCACTTTGTGGCTGCACCTGACCATTGGCGGTCAGTGCTGCTACTCTTACCCCGACGGCGGCGAAATCGATATAGTCGCCCTGATTAGCCCAACGATAGGGAGTCATATCCGGTGCCACTGCGGTTACTGCAATCACTCCCGGATAGGCCGCCGGATATAAAGGGGTTGCCGCAGGGCCGCCATTGCCGGCAGCCGCCACCAAACTTAGTCCGCGGGCCTGTAATTGTTGGATCAGTAACGCCAGCACCGGGTTATCAGGTCCGGTCAGACTGAGGTTAATCACCTGCAGCGGCTGACTCGCCAGCCAGTCCAGTGCCGTCAGTAAGTGCTCTAAACTGGCGGATTGCTGCACCGCATTGCTGGCATAAAAAGCCGCGGCACTGTACAAAGTTAATTGCGGTAATAACGGCGTGATCGCCGGGTCGCGCGCCGCCAGCAAACTGGCCACCGCCGTACCATGGGCATAACTGGCTGCCAGCTGTTCAGGTAAAAAGCGCCGCGCCACCAGATTAAAGTGCCCGCTTTGCACGGCCAGCGCAGGCAACTCAGTATTAATATCGGTATCGACCATTCCCAGGCTGACCGGCCAATTGCACATGCTGGCCTTACTCTGAGCCGCGGCCTGCGGCGCTGCGGTGCTGGCTTGCTGCTGCGGCTGGTACAAATGATTACGCCCACTGTAACGCAGTAGCTCGGCACTAAATTGCTGCGCTAATGCAGACGCCGAATCAAGGGCTGCTGGCACCTTTAATGTCACTAACGTTAGCTGCAAAGCAGGTAAAGGCTGTTGTCGCTGCAGATAACCGGCCAGCTCAGGCCAGCGCTGCAGCAAAGCCTGCCACTCGTCTGCGGTTAGTAACAATAGCCACTCGCGTTCTATGGCACGAAAGCCCTGCTCCACTTCAACTTCGCGCCAGAGTGGTTCACCGCTTAGGGTCAGGATGTCCTGTACCGCCGGTAGCTGCAGTGGGTCGGGCAAGGTCGCCAGCGTGGCCAATTGCTCGCGCAAGCGCTGCTCGGCAAGCTGTTGTTGCAGTTGCTCAGTTTGCCGCAACAACTCGGCGGTGGGTTGCTTTAAGGTATCAACCAGAGGCGGCGGCAGCTCAGGGGGGCGCACTACCTGCCCTGGGCTGACAGCAGGCAAACCGGCCAGAAACAGTGCTGCGACTAAGGTTTTTTTCATCAACACACCTCTTTAACTTGCATAACTTGTATCATGCTAACGGCTGGTGTCAAAAAAAATTCCCTGCTGCTGGAATAAAAGGTCAACCTCAGCCGTTATCCCGGTAAAAGGAGAGCGCTTATGACCAAAGCTGACTTACAATTACTACTCCCGGCCTTACGCCGCTTTGCCTATTCGCTAACGGGCAGCCGCGCTGATGCCGATGATTTAACCCAAAACACTCTGGTCCGTTTGCTGGACCACCCGACACCCGATGGTGTGCCAGCGGCACAGTGGGCCTTTCGGATTTGCCGTAATTTATGGATAGATGAATACCGCGCCCGGCGCGTAAGGCAGACGGCCCAGCCACAGATAGAGTATGAAACCCTGACCGAAACCGATGGCGAAGCGCAGCTATTAAATGATATTCAGCTGACTCAGGTTGGTAAGGCCCTGGATACGCTACCGCCCGAGCAGCGTGAAGTTTTATCGCTGGTGGCGGTGGAAGGGATGAGCTATCAGGAAGCGGCCTCAGTTCTGGCGATTCCGGCTGGGACTATTATGAGCCGGCTGGCCAGAGCGCGGCTTGCCATCGCCAACAAGTTAAAATTACCCGGGGGGCTGACATGCAATTAACCGATGAACTGTTATCTGGCTTTCTGGATGCCAGCCTATCCGAAGCTGAGATGGCCCTGGTGCGTCAGCAGTTGCTGGAAGATGAAAGCTTAGTGGATCGCCTCGCCAGCCTGGCCATGGTGGATGTGCTGGTGCAGCAACATGCCAGACAAATTGAGCAAACGCCTATTCCTGAGGCGATCACCGCACTGCTGCACGGCGCAACAACGCCTGAAACGGCAGAAGTGATCCCCTTTCCGTGGTGGCGCCGCGCCAGTCAACAGCTACAACGTCACGCCGCTGCCGTCGCTTGTGTGGCACTGCTTGCCGGCTATGGCGTAGCACAGTGGCTCCCCGACAGTGGCAATAGCTTCGCCGCACAACTGGCGGTAGCACTCGATAGCACGCCAAGTGGCCGTCAGGTGCAGGTGCAGGATCAGCAGTTAACGCCGCAACTGAGTTTTATTAATCACAGCGGAGAGTTTTGCCGCTACGTCAGCCTGCAGAGTGCAACGCAGCTTACCGAAACCATCGCCTGTCGTACCACAAACGGCTGGCAGCAACAGGCCAGTATCACGGTGGCACAGCACCGTCAGGCGGGCGGCTATCACACCGCCAGCGCCGCCATGCTGCTGGATCCGATGCTGGACCAATTAATGGCGGGGCAGGCATTAGATGCGACGGCTGAACAGCGATATTTAAAATCACAACACTAAGCATGTTTCGGAGGTGATGATGAGTAAAGTGTCCTCTTTAGCAAAACCTGGGCTGTTACTGGCGGTGTTATTGCTCGCCGCCTGTAGCAGCAAACCGGATTACCGGCCTGCACTAAACGGCGGTTTCGGCTATGCCGAACAGCGCATAGCCGATAATTTTTACCGGGTCAGCTTTAAAAGCCGTGGTGAAGATCGCGAGCGGGCCAAAGCTTATGCGATGCAGCGCGCTGCCGAACTTACTGCAGAGCAGGGGTTCGACTGGTACCTCGTGGTTGAGCAGGAAACGCTGCGGGAGCGGCAACGCGATAACAGCAGCCAGCTTGGCGTTAGCTATCAGCAGGATACGGTGCGCGACTGTTCATTGCTGGGCTGTCGCACCCGTACTGTTCATCGACCACAATATGAAGCCGGTATCGGCCTGGATAAGCGTAATGAGGTCGAGGTGGTGCTGCAGATCAGAATGGGTAAGGGCGTGATGCCGGAACGTGGCGCTTATCCGGCAAGCGTACATCGTCACTAACCCTTGTTGTCGCTGCCGGAATGGCGAGCGCTGACCAAATACCGCACCGGAGCGCCCTCACGGCTTGGAAATAACATAGGCAGCCAGATTGGCGTAGCGCAGCACTGCGCCAGCTGCATTTTATGCAATGCTTTTTCCGTTTAATTTTTGCACAAAGTGCGGGATTTTTTCATTAGACGTTAGCGCATTTTTTGACCAAATTATGACTCCCAAGCTAACCCAACAGGTGCCATATGACCTCGCCATTCGTACTGACAGTACATAAAAACTTTGCCTTTAAATTGAAGGAAGCTGGCTGCGACCCGCAGCAAATTGCATCGCATTTACAGGAAGTGTTACTGGAAGATGAAGAAATTACGCAGATCATTCAGGAACTGAGTAGCCAGCCGGAACGCTTTAGCTCCCGCCAGGATTTCGCTTGATCCCAAAAATGTTGGGGGCTTTTGCCCCCAACCAAAACCACTTGGGTAAACATCCAGGAAGGAAGTAGAGGTAACCACTACTCTGCTTATCTTACCCCTGCCCCATGACCTTTTTGTGACACCTCAGTGGCAGTTCCATGAAAAAGGGTTAAAACAGTAAGCAGCGGCGCAGCTCGCTGCTGCTGTAAAAATATCGGCTACCGGCAACAGGCTGGCAGTGTGCGGCAAAGGCGGTTTCCTGTTCGTGATGTAACATCCGGATCAGGGTTAGCCCCTCAGCATTGCGATAGACTTCCCACTGTACATTGGCAGACATCGGTGCGACCCGTCCACTGCGCCAGGGGCTATTCTGGTAGCGATAAAGCACGTTTTCCGGTAGCGGCTCACTGGCGCCGGCTATGCCAAGAAAGGCCGCCAGTGGCATTAACACCTGGGCATGAGTAAAACGGATACTGGCCACGTAGCCGTTTGGCTGCTCGGCTTTATCCAGCATATCGGCAACTAAACGCCCGGCTAAGCGATAGGTAATATCATCGCCGGCAAACGCCGGGCCACGGCCATAGAAAGAATCCGCATCATCCAGCTCAGCCAGCGGCAACAGATGCTCGTCCAGCAAGATATCAGCAAAATCAAACGGACCTTCCAGCGTTAGATTACTGGCAATGCTGTACAGGCTAAACAGTACATTGGCCGCATCCAGCGGATTACGAATAGCGTCATCATCGTCCGGCAGGGTCAGCTCAATCTCACCCTGCTGCAGGCGACTAAGAAATGCCGGGCTAAACAGTCTGGACAACATCGCCAGGGCGGCATCTTGCCGCGCTGGGTCAGCTTCCAGTTGTTTCATCACCCGCATTAGCCGCGGATCGCTTTCGCGGTAACGCTCAAAATCTTCACTGCCCTCGGCTTTGTAAAAATACAGCGTAGCTTCATCCGCTCTGGCAGCATCAAGCAAGGGTACAAGTGCCGGCAGCTCCGCCGTTAATCCTGCTACAAAGGCATCGCCACTTTGGTCGGCACGCTCACGGCCCGAATGTAGCACTTCGATCCGCAGCTGCTGCGCGATGGCCTGCTCAAATAACCCCGGCAACCTTGCCAGTAAACGCTGGGCCATTTGTTGCTGCTCCTGCACACCTAAAGCAGAGATTTCACCATACTTATCTGGCTGATGCGCCTGATGCAGCCGCTGCACCAGCTCTGCCAACTGCTCACCACGTGCAGTTAAGCCCTGCTCAGCGGCGGCCAGCGCCAGTAGCTCAAGCATTAAGATATCGTCGCCTTTACTGGATAAAAAGCGCGAGCCATGGCGCGCCACATGTTGCAGGCCTACCGCAGTAAAGCCCGCTGGCGCAGCACTGTAACTATGCCAGTCTTGCTGCGGCTGGTAGGGCGTTTTACTGGTCAGTAAAAACCTTTCCGCGACCGGCGTCGTGGTAGCTTGCTCACCAGTTGGTGTAGCCGCTTGCTGCACGGGCTGGCAGGCTGTTAATAGCCAGGTCAGACTTAACGTTAAAAGCGTTTTTTGCATAGCACTCTCATCACTTAAAGATTAAACGGCAGTGCCGGTAAATTAAATTCGGTACTGTTCCAGCAGCGGTTAGCCCGCACTCTTAACTCTGTTGGTGTTCCACAGAGCCGGGTTGCCGGCAGGTTAGCGGCTTCTTTTAAGGTGCGCTGCTTGCCCTGTTTCTGGATCACAAAACCATCGTACAGCTCACCGGTCACGGTTAACGCCTGATATTTCAGCTCGTTTTCGGTGATATCAATCAGTTGGAACAGCTGTGTATCTTCCGCCAGGCGCTGCATGTGCTGGCGTGATGTGTCGCTACTCAGATACATTTTCGGGCCGGCCACCGAAACGATATACACCGCTCCGCTCAACTGACCATTGCTTGCCTGCTGACTAACGCGGCCATAGGTATGGTCATGGCCCTGCAGCACCAGATCAACCGAAAATTGATCCAGTACCGGCTGCCAGTGCTGGCGCAGGAGCGGGTTATCGCGGCCCTGGGATACCGAGAACATCGGATGATGGTAAGTGACCACTGTCCAGCGCGCCGGGTTGTTGCCAAGCACCTGTTTTAACCACTGTGCCTGTAACTTTGCCATGGCCTCGTCCTGCAGCGCCGCCATTGAATTAAGCGAGATAAAGCGCACGCCCTGATAGTCGGTGTAATACACCGTTTCCTGCAGCGGTGCCGGACCATTGCGCAGCCCGTTAAACTGGGCCGCGAACTGCGGCACCAGATGATGCTGCTCCTGCTCGTCCTCAACATATTCGTGATTACCCGGCGTAATAAACTGGTTCAGCATGGCACCAGCCCAGCCCAGAGCATCAAACCACTCGCCCCACTCGTTGTCGTGGTTGCCCTCACGGCTACTGACCAAATCGCCGGCATGCAGCATCAGTTTGGCTCTTGGCCGGGTTAACAGCGCTTCGCGCATTACCCGCGATACCTGAGACTTATTGTGGTTTTGCGCATCACCAAAATAGATAAAGGAAAAGGGTGCAAAGCCCGCTGTTGCGGTACGAAATTGCAGCCATTCACTCCAGGTACCGGCCCCTTTTACCCGATACACATATTGGGTATCTGCTTTAAGATCGCTAAAAGTCACACTATGTTGCAGCGCCAGACCATTCTCGGTTTGAATGCTCTGGCTAGTCGCTGCCACCCGGCTACTTTGCCAAACAAAGCCCGGACCGCTTTGCGCCAGTGCAATTTCCGCCTCTGGCTTCAGTAAGCCGGTGTTGGTGCGCCAATTTACGGTTTGGCTATGCGCCGGTTGTGTTGTTGGGATCAGGATAATCCGATCCGGAAAAACGCTCGCCTGATAGCGGCTAAGCTGCTCCGGCACCATCGTATAGTGTTTGGCCTGCGCGCCCATTTCGGTTGTAGCCAGCAGCGAGGTGCTGACCAGCAGCATAGCGCAGCTGAATAGGGTTAACTTCATAGAAACTCCGAACAGCAGGGCCGCCAGACGGCGACACCTGCAACAGCCGATTAGCAAAAAGGTTAGAACTTGCCGCTGACACCCAGCTGCCAGGCGCGGCCAAATTGCTCATGTTCATACACCCGGCCGCGCTCGCCCTGATAGCGGATGGCTTTGCTGTCGGTCAGGTTAGTGGCCTCGACAAACAGCGACAGCTGCTTGGTTAACTTATAACTGGCGCTAAAGTCCAGGGTGCCACGGCCATCCCAGTACAGGTTCAGATCCGGATTAGCGGTATCAAAGGCGTCGATATATTCAGAGCGGTAGTTATAGGCTAACTGGCTACTAAACTTTTCAATATCGTATTGCAAGGCCAGATTTACCGTATGGCGGCTGGTACCATTTAACTCGGTTTTACCAATCCCAAACGGCAGATCCGCTTGCGACTTGGTATGGGTATAGTTGGCAATAAAGCCCAGGCCACTTAAGGCACCTGGCAGGAAGTCCAGCGTTTGCTGCCAGTTCAGTTCCAGACCATAGAGGTAACCGCTGTCACCATTTTCTGGCCGCACCATATTAAAGCCGTCAAAGTCGCCACCGACGAACTGGCTACGCGCTTTAAAAATAGGATCTGATAACTTCTTGTAGAACACCCCGGCAGAAATCATCCCTACTGGTGGCATATAGTACTCACCGGTCAGATCCAGGTTATGTGCATAGGTTGGCTTTAACTCAATATTGCCGATATCGACAGTACCACGACCCGATTCGCGATCTTCAATAATAAAGTAGGGCACTAAATCGGCAAAGTTCGGCCGGCGAATACCGGTGCTATAGGCCGCCTTAATAATCAGGCCGCTGTCCAGCTCGTGCCGTAAATGGGCACTGGGGAAGAACTTGGTGTAGCTCTTACTGGCTTGTTGCAACGTCGCGGTGTCGGTATCCAAATCGTACTCGAAGGCATCACCGCTATTTTTGGTTTGCTCCACCCTGGCGCCAAACAGCACAGTGGTATTGTCCCAATCCAGTTTATTCTGGGCATAGGCCGCATAGATATCTTCTTTCGCTTTGTAATCGCCGGTAACCGACGCAGCACCGCGATCCAGGAAGTCGGCATTTTCAAAGATATCACGATAAATCGACACAAAATCACGGCGTAGTTTCGGGCCATTATTATAAAAACCATCGAAAGGCCGCGATTGCTTATCGATAATCGCCTCGGCGAAGGTAGGCGCATTACGGCCTACCGAGTTACGGAAGCGGTTTTCGTCATTCTCTTTTTCTTTTAGCCGCGCTTTAGCGCCAAACTTCAGCTCCGAATAAGCACTGCGCCACTGTCCTGGTAGGGTAAAATTCAGTGCGGCAGCCTGCTCAGTTTCTTCGGCACCACCGGTACGACGCTCATAACGACGCCAGTTCATATCAGCAGGCGCAAAGTTAAAGTCGGTGCGCACCACCTCACCGGCACTATTTAATACCTGAAAGGTCGGTAAGTCGGGGTTGCTAAAATCATAAGCGACCCGCGGCCGGCTGCGCTCGCGGTAAATTAAGTAATCACGGTTTGGATAGCTTTGCTTGGCAGAAGAGTGTGAGACCTGAAAATCAGTACTAAAGGTATCCATATCGATACGACCGCCCACTACCGAGGTATTGATCCGGTTAACAAAGGTACGGTGCCGTAACTCTTTATCAAAGGTGGCGCGTCCGGCCACACCTTGCTGCTGGTTTGAGCCAGCGGTATGACGTTCCCACTCGATAGTCAAGGTATCGCGGAATTCATTATCTTCAAACCGTGAGTAATTATGGCTTAAGTAAAAGTGCTTATTATCATCTACCCGCAAATCAAAGCGACCACTTAAGCCAGAGCGGATGCGTTTTAATTCGTAATCTTTAAATTCAGTAACCTGAGGCACATAGGCGCCGCTATCCAGCTGCATCCAGGTATGCTCAACGTTATCAGTGACCCGGTTGGTTTCGCTATGCTGACCGGAGAATAAAAAACCGGCCTTTTCGTTACCGTTAAACTTATCGCCATAGGTCAGGTTCAGTTTATAGGCATCGCCATTGCCTTTTTCATTACGGCCACCGGATACCTTGCCGCGTAAAATACGGCCTTTGCTATCCAAAGCACCCTGGGTCACGATATTGATATTACCGGCGATGGCATCGGCGTCCATATCCGGGGTAATGGCCTTGGTCAGCTCTAACAAGGAGATAATGTCTGACGGTATGGTGTCCAAATCAACGGCCCGAGTGCTGCTATCCGGCGAAGGCACCTGCACGCCATCAATTGAGACGTTGGCAAATTCCAGCGGCGCACCGCGCACGTTAACATACTTACCTTCGCCCTGGTCACGCTGAATGGAGGCGCCAACTAAGCGCTGCATCGCTTCGGCCACGTTATCATCCGGGAAGCGGCCCAGATAGTCTGACGACACCACCGATTTCAGGTTATCGGAGGCGCGCTGGATATTCAGCGCCCGTGACTGTGCATCACGGCTACCAACAATATTTAATACTTCAACCTGGTTGTTGGCGAAACGTAACGTCAGGGCAGCGCCCTGCTCCGCTGTCACCAACACATCTACCTGTTTTACCGCATAACCAAGATAACTCACCTCCAACTGATAGGTACCGGCGGCTAAGTTATCAAAGCGGAAGCGGCCCTGCCGATCAGTGGTAGTTTCGCGGTTGGTGCCGACCAGGCGGATAATAGCCCCTTGCAGCAGCACGTTACGATCATCACTGAGCTGACCGCGAATAGCCGGGCTATCCAGTTGCACAACGGAAACCGTTAGCGGTACATCGGCGCCCTGCGCCTGCACGGCGCCGCTGAAGATGCCAGCCGCCGCAATAGCCAGCATCAGGGAACTGCGTTTAAAGCGCGGGTTAAATCCAGGTTGAAGTAAAGCTTTCATCTTAGTGTTTTTCCTGAGGCAACAAATTCAGCGCTCAAGTGTGCTAAGCGGATATGACAAAAAAACGACAAATTGCCGCTAGATTGAGCTCCCCTGACCCGGGTCATTTTAGCTCAGACTAAAATAGTGCCGTCTCTTTACTGTCATGGCAGTGTCATCTGCTTGCCACAAAATACCCGTTATCAAGCGGGCAGCTGCGGCTGTACCTGAAATAGCGGATCTCTCTATGTGGCGACAACACCGGTATAAAATTGCGCTTACTTTGCTACTGCTGCAGGCAGCCCTTGTTCTGGCTTTTCAGCTGGGCGAAGTAAAACCCTGGGCCAGTATCGACTGGCTGGATATTCTGGGCGAAGGCATCGTGTTACTGGTGGCCTTGTGCTGGCTGACCCTGATTGTTACCAGCAGACCCGCCGGCCATATTACCGAGTGGCTGTACTATGGCAGCCTGCTGCTGGTCTGTTCCTTTACCCTTGATTTACTGGATGAATTTTTACGCTACCCGGCACATTTGCGTACTATGAGCTGGCTGGAGTCACTACCTGCGCCTCTTGGCATGCTGGCGCTAACCTATGGTTTAGTGGGCTGGCATCGCGAACAGCGAATAATTAACCGGCAACTGCAAGGGCGGGAGCTGTTTTTGCGTGACCACCGCTTGCTGGATCCTCTGACTCAGCTGTATGGTCTGGATTACCTGTATGCGGTGCTAAAGCGCGAAATTGAACTGCACCGCGAACAACAGCAGCCACTCAGTTTGCTGATGCTGGGGATTGATCAATTTAGCGCCTTTAACCGCCAGCACGGCATGGCCGCCGGCGATCAGTACCTGGTGCAGCTGGCTGAATTACTCAGTAGCCAATTACGCAGCTCTGACGTGCTGTGCCGCTATGCCGGTGATCGCTTTGTTGTGCTACTGGTCAATACCCGCCAGCGCGAGGCCGATATTATGGCGCAGCACCTGCAGCAACAACTGACCTTGCTTGACAGCAGCGAGCAGCAGTTAAGCTTATCCATCACCAGCCAGCAGGTCAATCATGCGGAAGCGGCGACTGTGCTGGCCCGCGCCGAACAACAGCTACTGGCGGTAAAGCGTAAAAGCCAGGCTTATCAGCTACAGCCGGACTAATACCTTGCTGCCGGGCGCCTTTAACCTCAGCGACAAAAACCTGCTACTGCGGCATGGTGTTACCGATCTGCTGCAATTAGCGCAGCGCCGTGGTGCCAACCTGCACAAACTGTTACACGGCACCCAGATATTTGAGCAGGATTTAAGCCTGGCCGAGAGCCGCTGCCATCATCGCGACTGGCTAACGCTAGTTGCACGCAGCCAGCAGCTAGCCAGCCCGGAACTGCCCTTTATTCTGGCCGATAGCCTGTTACACAATAAGCACAGCTCGCTCTGTCAAAGCTTGCCGCTGGCGGCAAACCTGGCGACCAGCCTGCGCCAGCTTTATTATTTCCGGCACCAATTGTTGCCGGGGATCTTTGTGTTGCTGCGCAAAACCGACAGCCACCTGAGTATAGTGCTCAAGCCCGCAGTGCAATTGGGCGCACAGCAAGCCTTTATTATCAAACTGGCGATGGCATTCTTAGTCCGTTTGGTGCAGCTGGGCACGCAGCGCGCCGACGAATTGAATATTCAGTTAAAGCAAACCGCGCCTGCGCATTTGGCGCATTTTAATAGTCACTGGCCCTGCCCGGCGCGCTTTAGTCAGCCGCTGGATGCGCTGCATATTCCGCTTAGTCTCTGGTATCAGCCTTTTATTACGCGCCAGGCTGCCGGATTCCGGGATCTGAGCCGCGCCTGCTATCAGTTAAACAGCCGTTTGCCACCGCAACGTGGTTTATTGGAGCTGATCCAGCGCCAGCTGTATCGGGCACTGCCGCAACAAGCCAGTCTGGAGCAGCTTGCCAGTTATCTGGGGCTAAGCAGCAGTAGCCTGAAGCGCCTGTTGCAACAACAAGACACCCATTTTGCCGCCCTGGCCGATGATTTACGTTGTGATCTGGCCAACTTACTGCTGTTGCAAAGCCGGTTATCCAACCGGCAACTGGCCAGCGAATTAGGTTATTCCGACGAGCATAACTTCCGGCGAGCCTTTAAACGCTGGACTGGTCATGTCCCCAGCAGCGTCAGACTTTGGTAAAACGGGGTACCGGTTGCGCCGGGTCAAAGCGTTTACCCTGCTCCAGTTGCTCAAAGATCCACAGTAGCTGGCCAACCTGTAATCTGACCTGGCCGGTCACTACCATCACGCCACTGACATAGGCACGAAAGGCCCCGCCTAATCCGGCAGCATCCGCTTCCTGCAATGCCTGACGCAATACCTGATCATGCAGGGTTTTATGAGCATGGCGGCGGGCATGTTGGTAGGCATGCCGCTCAGCCCAAAAGCTACCCAGCGCCTGATAAAGCGCATACAGTACTGCGGTACAGCACAAGGCTGTTAACAGAATAAACATTTCAGCCTCCTTTGGCGTGGCTATGGCAAATGACCCTTACAACCAGATACGTTGCTGATGCAAAGTTAGACCGCTCTCTTCTGTGTTAGTGCAACATCGGTTAGCATAGCCATCTTGACGTCTTATGAGTAATTGCAGTGCTTTGGATCCCCTTTACCTTGCTGGCAGCCTTTATGCAGGCCTGGCGCAATGCTTTTCAAAAACAGTTGAGTAAAGACGTCAGTGTTGCTGGCGTGACGCTGGCTCGCTTTATCTGGGCTTCGCCACTGGCAGCGTTGTATCTGGCGGGTCTTTATCAATGGCAACCCGTGGCCTTGCCTACCTTCAACCACCGCTTTGTTTTTTTTATTGTCGGTGCCGCTGTTGCGCAAATTATTGCCACCGCCTTAATGGTCAAACTGTTTAAGTTGCGCAACTACGCCATTGGCGCCGGATTGGCGAAAAGTGAAGCCATACTGGCTGCGATACTGGGAGTCGCCTTTTTTAGTGAATCGTTAAGTTTGCTGGGTTGGGTCGGGGTACTACTGGGTGCGGTAGCCGTATTCTTGCTAAGCGGCGCCAGCTGGCGACAGCTATCGTGGCCGGTATTATTACTTGGCATCAGCAGTGGCTTAAGCTTTGCGCTAACCTCGCTTTGGGTGCGGCAAGCCAGTTTGGCGCTGGGGCTACCTTTCCCACACGGTGCAGCCTGGGTGCTGTTGGTCGTGATTTTACTGCAAACCCTAATCTTACTCAGCTACCTGCTGTGGCGGGAGCGCAGCACCTTACTTGCTCTGTGGCGACGTCCGCGGCTGACCCTGTTGATCAGTATCAGTAGTTGCATCGGCTCAATCGGCTGGTTTACCGCCATGAGCCTGGAATCAGTCGCGTTGGTAAAAACACTGGGCCAGGTCGAAGTGTTGTTTATGCTGCTGATCTCCGCCTTTTTCTTTAAAGAAAAGCTGCAAAGAACCGATCACGGCGGCCTGGCGCTGATAGTACTGGCCGCCATCGCAGTGATGTGGGCCTAGTGTCCGACACGCCGGGCGCTCTGAACGCCGCCCGGCCATTAACCGGATTGCGATTTGCCTTGATCTGCGCAGAGCTAAGGAAGCGATCCGTATGCCCCCCTGTTTCCCTAAAACAGAGCAAATTTTTCGTTAATTAGTCGTTGCATACGTATTCATCTTGTTCACCTGCACCAACTTGGCCATAACAGTAGGGCTTTGTGCAAACTTTTAGTGCAAAGATCGTGAGGCCTGTTAGGTACAGCTGGTGGCGCTTGGAAGCGCGGGGAGTTACAACAAGGACAAAGTCGTGGGACGGCAAGGCATGAAGCCGGGTAGTACAACGACAGGCCGGAAATAAAACTTTTTATTTTCAGGTAAAACCATGCAAAATACAGCGAAAACCTCCATTTGGCAGCGCTTGCGCCACAGCATTATTGCCGTAACGGCACTCAGCTTTTGCCTTAGCCTGCAGGCCAATCCGTTACCGCAGATCCCGCCGCAACAGGTAAACAATACCATGTATCAGGCGTTTTACTGGGACGCCTATCCGGGCCTCTGGGCCAATTTACCCACTATGGCCGCGCCCTTGGCAGAACGCGGCATCACCTCGATCTGGTTGCCTCCTGCGGCTAAAGGCATGAATGGCACCAACAGCGTTGGCTACGATGTTTACGATTTCTGGGATCTGGGAGAATTTAACCAAAAAGGAACCATCGCGACCCGCTATGGTAGCCGCGCACAGTTGCAGCAGGCACTAAGTGCCCTCGATCAACTGGGAATACAGGCCTATTTTGATGTGGTGTTTAATCACCGGATGGGCGCCGATGTGCAAGAGAATATTCCCGGCTTTGGCCTGGCCTGGACCGGGTATCACTTACAAGGTCGCCAGGCACACTATACCCAGCAAAATTGGGGCTATCTGTGGCACGACTTCGACTGGAACTGGACGGCTTTTAATGGCTCGGACAACCAGTTATATCCCGGCAAATGGTGGGGCAATACGTTCCATTTTCCTTATCTGATGGGCGAAGATGTTGACTACAACCGCTTTGAAGTGCAGCAGGAAATGAAAGCCTGGGGTGAGTGGATCATCAACAATGTGGGCTTTAGTGGCTTTCGGATGGATGCGATTGCCCATGTCGACACTGATTTTACCCGCGATTGGATCAATCATGTGCAGTGGGCGACCAGCGACGATATATTCTTTGTCGCAGAAGCCTGGGTCAGTGATATCAATGGCTATCTGGACGCCGTCAATACGCCGCATTTACGTGCCTTTGACTTTAAACTACGCGAAGACTTTGTGGCCTTAAGTAGTGGTAGCAAAGATATGCGCTGGTGGGGAGGCCTGGTAAATAGCCGGCACCGAGACCGGGCGGTAACCTTTGTCGATAACCATGATACCAGCCGTGCCGGCAATCCTTATGGTATGCCACAGGTGATCAGCTATAAGAACCAGGCCTACGCCTACATCATGCTACGTGAACATGGTGTGCCGACTGTCTTTGCCCGCGATTACGATGAGTTTGGAATGGCTCCGACGCTGGATAAGCTGATTGAAGCCCGCCGTTACTTTGCCTATGGCCCTGGCCATGAATATTCTGGCAATACCGAGGCCGTGTATGCTTATGTACGTGAAGGGCTAAGCAATGTGCCTGGCACCGGTTTAGTCATGCTGATATCGGGTCGTAACTGGGGTGTGCAACAATCGTTTTGGATCAACAGCCGTCAACCCAACACCACCTTTTACGATTACACCGGCAATATCAGCGGCACCATCACCACTAATGCACAGGGCTTTGCCAATTTCCCGGTTAATATCAGTGAAGGGAATGGCTGGTCGGTTTGGGTGCCTCAGGCGCCAGCGGCCAATCAACCAGGCACTATTACGTTGCGGATGACCAAAGATGTTGGTTATGGTTTCTCGTTATTTTTCACCGGCAGCAGCCCGGATCTGACCAACTGGGGTGGCGGCATTGAGGGTACCTGGACCAGTGGCAACGTCTGGGAAGTCACTATTCCGGCGCAAGGTAACTTCGAGTGGAAAACCCGCAAAGGCCCCACCGGTGGTAGTGGGCAGGACTGGGAAAGTGGCAGCAATCACAACCAGAACAATCTGCATCCGAGCTTTAACGGCGGCTTTTGATACCGCTGTATAGTAACAAACAAGGGCGTCATGCTTTAAATGACGCCCTGATTATCCCGCCCCTATCACCGGTATCACAACACTAGCTGACGGGTGTGTGCTGACGTAGCCGCCTTAACCAGTACAGACTCAGTGCCAGCAACGATAACGGTAGCAAGGTCAGATAAAAAGCAGTCTGACCGCTAAAGCGGGCGAAAGTAAAGCCGGTGATAATGGAGCCGGTAGTGCCGCCCAATGCCGAAAACACCACGATAAGGCCGGTCATGGCGGCATGTTTGGTTTGCGGTAAGGCACTGAGAATAACCGAGTTAATCACCGGATACACCGGCGCCATAAATAACCCAATCAGCGGAAACAGATAGGCTGCCAGCGGCGCGTTCAGCAAATTGAGTTCCGCTGCCAATACCACATTTTTGGTCAGCGGCAGCGTCAGTAAAATCAGTACTGCCATGCCTATCAGGCAGCCATTTAACAAACCATACCAGTTCAGCGTTTTCAGTAACTGACCGGCCAGCAGACGCCCCAGCGCCAGACTGGCGGCAAAGATGCTGGTTAGCTGCACACTCAACTGATTCGGCAAGCCCAGTACCTGATTATTAAAAGTCGGCAACCAGCTGCCGATCCCCTGCTCCATCAACACATACAAAAATGCCGACATCACAAACACAAACACCAGCGGCCGGTAAACCAGCCTCAGCATGTCGAAAAAATCTTCTGCGGCATGCGTTACCGACGGCAATACCAGACGTGGAAACGGAGTACTTAACAGCAATAGCAGATTAATTGCCGCTAACGCCGCCAGCCACCAGTACACCTCTAACCAACCGGCAGACGCGGGCTGCAGCGGATCCATAAAATAAGCAAAGATCCAGTAGCCGCTAAGCACGCCCAGCATAAAGCAGCCCTCTATGGTATTGAGCAAAGACGCATGCTGTGCCTGATTGCTGGTCACCACACCTATGCTGGCATAAACCGAAACCTTTACCAGCGCAAAGCCGGCGCCTACCAATAAAAACAACAGCTTAGTAGTCAGAAAGGATGGCAGTAGCGGCATTGCCAGACAACCGGCGAATAACAGCGCCACGCCTATCAGCATCGCATTTTTATAGCCGAGCCGGGGTAACCAGGCCGCGATCAGAAAAGACACTACTGCTATCGGGATATCTTTAAAGCCCTCCAGCACACTGGCGGCTTCTTTGCTGATTTGGTAGCTGTGAATCACCTGCAGGATCACAGTACCAACACTGTTCAGCAGGATAGCGAACACAAAATAGGTCAGGATTAAACTGAGTTTGATCCGGAATATGGCCATAGTTATTTGCTCTTATCGTTATAAACGCTGTGCGCAGCCCTGTCTGTACTGCGGTTTTTTTAAGCATTGCGCTTGCACTATACACCGCTTAAGTTTATCTTTGCAATCGATTGCAATTAAATAAATCTTCATTGTATAGTGCCCGAAACGGTAAGACGCGTGCAAACAAACAGGTGATGTGATGACAACCCAAGCGCAACCCCCATCCGAAACTGTATTGGCCCTGGCCGCCTGGCAACTGCCGGATAACGACTACCGGCCTGCGGACTATATGCTTAAAGAAACCCTGCTTAGTCTGGGCAATGGTTATCTGGGTACCCGCGGCAGTTTTGAAGAAGGCGCACCGGCCGGCGTGCCGCACTGTGAGGGCACCTACCTGAATGGCGTCTACAGCAGTGAGCCTATTGTCTATGGCGAAAGCGCCTATGCCTTCGCCAAACACAATCATAAGATGCTGCAGGTAGCTAATGGTAAGGTACTGTGCGTAAGTGTGGACCAGCAAAGCGTCAACATCGGGGGGGCGCTATCTCATCAGCGGCAACTGGACATGCAAAGCGGCGTACTGCATCGCAACTGGATCTGGCAAAGCCAGAGCGGTAAACAACTGCAGCTGCAGAGCCGGCGTTTTATTTCCCAGCAAAGACCACAGCTACTGGTTATCGAACTGACCCTGACTGCCCTGAATTTTAGCGGCCCGGTAACACTGAGTAGTGCCCTGGATGCGGCTTACGCCGGTTATCATAAAGCCGACGATCCGCGCGTTGGCGTGATGTCGATTGCTGATAGCCTGAGCCTGCGGCAACAAGCGTTATTACCTCAGGGGGGCCAGATGTTGCATCAGGCCAAAGGCAGTGACAGTTGGGTAGTCGCCTGCTGGCAGGACCAATTACCGGCGGCAACACCATCTCTGCCGCCAGCGATAACCGCAGATAACTACTTACAGCAGGAATATCAGCTACACCTGGAGCAAGGTAAGCCGCTGAGCGTACACAAGCTGGTGGTCTACCAACACGCCGCAGCCGGTGCCGATACCGCACAGTTATGCCAGCAGGCACAGCAGACGTTACAGGATGCCGCCACTGCCGGCTTTAACACCTTACTGACCGAACAGCAGCAATGGTGGCAACAGTTCTGGCAGGGCGCGGATCTGGAAATTGCCGGCGATCTGGCGCTGCAACAAGGGATCCGCTTTAACCTGTTTAGCCTGGCGCAATCTGCCGGCCGTAACGGCCAGAGTAATATCGCGGCCAAGGGCCTGACCGGGCCGGGTTATGATGGTCACTATTTCTGGGACACCGAGGTCTATGTGATCCCGGTGATGAGCCTGCTGCAACCCGGGCTGGCCAGACAGTTACTGGCGCATCGCTATAGCCAGCTACCGGCCGCCAGAGCGCGGGCACGGCAGATGTCACATCAACGTGGCGCGCTCTATCCGTGGCGCACCATAGGTGGCGAGGAGTGCTCCGCTTACTTTCCGGCAGGTACCGCGCAATACCATATTAATGCTGCCATCGCCTATGCGATCCGTAGCTATTACCTGGCCAGTGGCGATCGCGATTTTATGGCCAGTATGGGGATGGAAATGCTGGTGGAAACCAGCCGGCTGTGGCTGGAGCTGGGCTTTTTTAATCCGCGTGCCGGCGGTCGCTTTGAGATCCATCAGGTTACCGGCCCGGATGAATACACCGCTATCGTTAACAACAACTACTACACCAATGCCATGGTAAAGCTGCAGCTGAGCTTCTGCTGTGAATTGCTGACGGCAGAACCCACCTGGGCAAACCGCCTGGGCGTGAGTAGCGAAGAACTGGCCAAGTGGCAACAAGCCGCCAGTCAGATGTACCTGCCCTACGACAGTGAGCTGCAAATCCATGCGCAGGATGATAGCTTTTTGCAAAAGCAGCGCTGGGATTTTGCCAACACGCCGGCGGAAAAGTACCCGCTGTTGCTGCACTTCCATCCGCTGGTGATTTACCGGCATCAGGTACTGAAACAAGCCGATACCGTGCTGGCGAATGTGCTGCTGGATGATCAGATCAGCCCGGCACAGAAAGCCCGTGATCTGGCGTACTACGAGCCTCTGACGACGCATGACTCCAGTTTGTCGGCCTGTATTCACAGTATCGCCTTTGCGGAAACCGGCGATATTACCCGGGCGCAGCACTTCTTTGGCGACTCAGCACGGATGGATTTGGATAACCACCATGGCAATACCGAAGTGGGTGTACATATCGCCTGTATGGCCGGCAGCTGGTTAAGCCTGGTGCAGGGTTTTGCCGGCGTGCGGGTAAGAGCTGACGGCCTGTATCTGGCGCCCAAGCTGCCACCGCAACTGGGGCAATTGCGCTTTCATTTGCAGTATCAGCAGCGCTTACTGCGCATTACCGTCACGGCCACAGAAGCCCGGTGCGAGCTATTAAGAGGCGAGCCGCTGACGCTTTATCTCCATGGTAAACCTGTTACGCTGACAACGGGAGCTCACTTATGATTCAGGCGGTTATTTTTGATTTAGATGGCGTGCTGACCGACACCGCCCACTATCATTTTCAGGCCTGGCAGGCACTGGCGCACTCTCTGGGAATAGCCTTTACCGAGCAGGATAACGAGCACCTGAAAGGTGTGGACCGGCTGGGCTCACTGCGACTGATCTTACAAAAAGGCGGCCTGACACTGCCTGCGGCCGAAGAAGAACGTTTAATGGCACGTAAAAATGCACATTATCTGCAGCTAATTGCCGGCATGACGGCAGCGGATTTATTTCCGGGGGTGCGCGAGTTGTTCGCCCGGCTGAAACAAAGCGGTATTAAACTGGGCCTGGCTTCGGCCAGTAAAAATGCAGCCTTTGTGTTGCAGCGGCTGGGCATTGCCGGGGAATTTGATGCCATTGCCGATGCCGCCACAGTTAAACATAGCAAACCGGATCCGGAGATCTTTTTGCAGGCAGCGGCGCTGCTGCAGATTGCACCGGAGCATTGCCTCGGGGTTGAAGATGCCGCCGCTGGCGTGACGGCGATTAACCGTGCCGGGATGCGCGCTATCGGTATCGGCCAGCCAGAGCAGCTACGCGAAGCGCTAATGGTTTTCCCAACACTGCAGGCATTGGACGCTGAGCTACTGCTGACACTGTAAGCGCGGATTATAACTGCCGTAAACTCGACTGCCGACACAACAAGCGCACCGGCAGCTGAGCTGACGGCACCGCCGCGCCCTGAATACGCTGCAATAAGGCGCTGACCAGTAACTTACCGCCGGCCTGGGTATCTTGCTTCACAGTACTTAACGAAGGAGTGCAGTAGGCAGACATCGCTATATCGTCAAAACCAACCAGCGCCAGCTGTTGCGGCACCTGCACGCCGTGCTCCAGCAGCGCCTTCATCGCACCCATGGCAATCGCATCACTGGCGGCGAAGATCGCATCCAGTGTTGGCAATTGCTGAAACAGCACTTGCTGGGTTTTCAGATAGGCATCCTGAGCAGTAAAGTCGGTGTTCAGCTGTAAGGCCGGCTCGACCGGCAAGCCGGCTTGCGCCAATGCATCCTGATAACCGAGATACCGCATTTCAATCTCGGTATGCCGGATATCGCCGAGAAAGGCCACCCGCTGACAGCCCTGATGCAGCAAGTGCTCAACTGCCAGCCGCGCCCCCTGACGGTTATCGCTGCCAATTACCGGAAAGGTCTCATCACCGTTCGCCGCGCCCCACACCACAAAGGGTACACCCGCTTCTGCCAGCTGTTGCACCCGTTCATCGTGCTCGCCCTGTCCAATCACAATCAGGCCATCAGCCCGTTTTGAATCAAAGTAGTAACTGCGCCAGTCTTTGTCGGTGGTCTTGCTGGTGCTAAGCAACATATCGTAACCCTGACGGGTTAACTCATCGGCAATCACGCCCAGAATATCCAGCAAAAATGGGTCGGTAATGCTTTGCTGGGTTTTGGCATCAAACAGGATAATCACCGCTATGGTATGGCTTTTTTGCGTGCGCAGGCTGCGGGCGGTAGCATTCACTTTAAACTGATGGGCAGCGGCAATTTGCTGCACCTTTTCCCGGGTAGCGGCATTGATCACCGGGTTATCCCGTAACGCCCGCGACGCTGTTGACTCTGAAACACCAGCTAACCTGGCAATATCCGCCAGCGTCAGCACTTTTGCACACTCTTTTACCACAACATACCTGTTCGTTTTGTTAGCCGTACTCACCGCATAATGCCCGATCAGATCTCTGGCTGCAATGCTCGCGACCCCGGCAGACAGCTGAGAAGAAAAATTCGGCGAAAAATTTTCTGCAATCGTATGCAAAAAGCACAAAAGTCCTATTGCAATCGATTGCAAACTGTCCTAATGTTAGCGCGTACGGCAAATAATGTTCAAAAAACCGCCGGCAACTTATCAACAGGATAGACTTGGAGACATCGCATGAGGTTACCGCTTAATAAGATCACCAGTGCCATCATTTTAGCCTTTAGTCTGCCGGCTGCGGCCCAGACTAACAGCACTGAACAGACAGAAAACACCACTGAAAACAGCCAGATTGAGCAGATTGTTGTCACCGGTAAGGCCAGCGGCATGTCGGGCTTACGGGTTGATCAAAGCTATGCCATTACCAGTGTGTCCGCAGAAAACATTACCAAACTGGCCCCCAAAAGCACTGCCGAGTTATTTACCGTGGTGCCGGGCGTCTGGTCTGAAAGCTCTGGCGGCGTGGCGGGCGCTAACGTCTTCGTCCGGGGCTTCCCCAGCACCGGTGATGCCCCCTTCCTCAGTATTCAACTGAATGGCGCTGTAATTTATCCGCCTTCGACGCTGTCGTTTCTGGAAAACTCGTCGATTTTCCGCCTCGATGAAACCATCCACTTTATGGAAGCCTTACGCGGCGGCGCCAACCCGGTGATCAGCCACGGCCAGCCCGGCCTGACCACCAACTTTGTGTTAAAAGAAGGCAGTGACCAAACCGAAGGTTTAGTGAAATACAGTACCAGCGATTACGGTCAACAACGCATTGACGCGGTATTAAGCGGTAAACTGGCTGATCGGCTGTACTTTATGGCCGGTGGCTATATTAATCAGTCGGAAGGACCACGCGAAACCGGTTTTACCTCGGAGAAAGGCCATCAGTTTACGATTAACCTGACCAAAGAACTGGATAACGGCAGCATTAATTTCTATACCCGCCAAACTGACGACCATGGGGTCTGGCATTTACCGGTACCGCTCAATATCGATGGCATCGATAATACCTTTACCCAAATTGGCCCGTTAAACCGCCAGGCCACTATCGCTTATGGCGCCAGCGGCGAAACCGCCAGCTTTGACTTTGGCGATGGCCGCGGTTGGAACGGCGGTATCAGTGGCGGCAGTGTCGATCTGGATCTGACCGACAGCTGGCGCCTCGTCTATCGGTTTAGCCATATTGATGGTCAGGCCAACACCTTTGGTCTGGTACCGGAAGGTGGTGCCGTGCGGCTGGGTGATATCCGGGGCGCCAATGAGGTGGTGACCGGCGCCGCCACCGGTAACAGCTATAGCGATGACACCTTTGTGCAGCAAATTGGCCGCTGGGTAGTATTAAAAGATATCAATGCCTTTACTAATGACCTGGCACTAAGCCAACGCACCGACAACGCCGTCTATACTCTTGGCTTATACCAAACCCGCTACTCGGTAAAAGACTGGTGGTCTATCGGAAATCAGGCCTGGCATGTGCTGCAAAAAGGTGGTGAGCGCTTAAGTGGTCTGGCGTGTAATGACCTGCAGGACAGTTGTAGCTGGAACTATGATATTGATGCCACCGGTGATGGCACCACACGCGCCCTGTATGCTGCAGTGGAATATCAACTGACCGAACAGTTACGCCTGGATGCCGGCGCACGCCGTGAAAATCATCAGGTTGCCTATACCGTGGACGAGGGGTTAACCGGTCGGGTCAGCAAAGCCGTTGATTACGATGAAAGCAAAACCGCCTGGACTGTGGGTGCTAACTATATGTGGCAGCCGAATATGGGGGTGTTTGCCCGCGTCAATCAGGGCAACAAGATGCCGCATTTTGACGATTTTCGTGATAATTTTGATGCCTTTACCGCCGGTGACAAGTTAATTAAAGAAGTGACTCAGTACGAACTGGGTTACAAATGGGCCGAGCGTAATCATAGCCTGTACCTAACCGGCTTTTACAACGAAGTCGAGGGTGAATTGTTTGTTACCCGGCCCGGCGCGCCGGCCGAAGTGCTTACCACTGAGGCATTAGGTATTGAGATTGATGCCAACTATATTGCCGACAATGGCTTTATGCTGAACCTGAATGCGACTATTCAGGATACGGAAATTACCAATCACCCGGATCCGCTGGTGGTCGGCAATCAGGCGATCCGCCAGCCGAAATGGCAGCTGCGGCTAACGCCAAGCTACGGCTTCGAGGTAGCGGATATGTTCGCCACCCTGTACGGTACTGTATCCAGTGTCTCAGATCGCTATGGTGATAATGGCAATACCGTCACCCTTGCAGGCTATACCAAGCTCGATCTTGGGTTGCAGCTGGAGGTCACTGACAACCTGACGGCGCAACTGGCAGTGGCCAACCTGACTGATAAAGCAGGTATTACCGAAGGGGATCCGCGGAATCCGGCTTCGCCGAATGGCCGCTATATTATGCCGCGCACGATCGACTTTAGCGTCAGCTACCGTTTCTAATCCCTCCCTGTGTGGTTTAGGCCTTTACTGCGGTAAAGGCCTTTTTTATCCGCCCGACTAACGACGCAGCATACTGCTAAACACCCCATCCCGCTTGATCAGGCCGTGATAGAGCGCGGCAATAATGTGCACCACAATCAGCAGCACTAACAACAGCGCCGCCCAGCCATGAATCTCGCGAAACAGGCCATAGAGCGCTAAATCGGTATTGAGCAAGGATGGCAGCGGCAATCCAAACAGCTCCAGCGGGCGACCAGCGGCATTTTGCATTAAATAACCGGACAACGGCATCACAACTAACAATATATAAAAGCCAAGCTGCGTGAGTTTCGCTGCAATTTGCTGCATTTTCGGCACACTATCTGGCAACTTTGGTGTGTCACTACGCAAGCGGAGATAAAGTCGCACTAATATCGCCAACATGGCCAGTAAGCCCATGGCTTTATGCCAGGCCAGCAATTGCTGCTGCCAGGGGCCCAGCGACTTAACCATGGTTAAACCGGCGAACACCAGGCTCAGCACTAAAGCCGCCATTAACCAATGCATTACCCGCATCGCCAGGGGATAAACTGCTGGCTTATTCATTGGCACCTCCGGTAACTTGCTGCATTAACACTTCGCGGGCACGGCGGCGGTGCGACTCGGCATAGGCTGCGGCACGGGCGCGTAAAATCGGATCGTCTGAAGGCGCAAAACCCGCCGGCAGTACCAAGGGATCGAAGTTAATCGCATTACAAGCGCCAGCGTCCTGCAAACTGGCTTGCTCAATCACGATAGTACCGGCGATTAGTTGCGGGTTAGTGTCCGGCCAGGGAATAGTGGCATCAGCCGGATTGTCGTTGGCGGTGGCCAGGGTAAACTGTAAATCAAAGCGCACCGGCCCTTGCTGCAGCCGGCTCAAAAACTCCTGCTGTAGCGCATCTGTGGCTTCTGCATCAGTAATTTGTCCAACGTCATCCGTTAGCGGCAGTGCCGCCCAGCGCACCGCTTGTTGCTGTCCCTGGGCATTAATCAGATAAAAAGCATTAATACTGTGATAGCGCTCGGTAGCAAAGCTCTGGCTGGGCTGATAGCTGTTACGCCAGTTAATAAAGTTTTGGGCTTCCGGGTGGGCGGCAAAAAACTCCGGCACTGTGCTGTTTTGAATGGCCAACAGCTGCTGATAAAACTTCTCGGGGGTCGCGACCGCTAATACCGGCGGCGTATTCATTGCCGTGCGCCACTGCTGCGGGCTATCGGGCAGAATAGTTAGCGCCAGACTGCGGACCGGTGCTTTCAGATCGGGGGCAGATGGATTATTACCGGCAATCGAGATGCGGCCAATAAAAGGATAACTGCCACTTTGCAGCACCTGGGCACTGGAATAGGCAGCCAAAGCCCCCGAAGACTGAAACTCACCGCTGATACAAAAGCCCTTGGCATGAGCGCGTCGGAAACCGGCCTGCAGCCGAGAACCTTGCTGTAAATTGACAAAATCCTGGGCACTAACCGGGGCGCGGCCGCTAAAACTCACGGCATAAATGGCCGCAGCCACTACGGCCCCCGCAGCGGCAGCAAAAATAACATATCGCATAAGCATGACTTCTTTTGGTTAGACATTAGGGCGCAACTGGCCAACAGCTTCGGGCGTATTAACGTTTGCTGCTTGTTTTTGCAGCTGTTTGGCTGGTGTTTATACAAGGCAGAGCTTGTGATGTGTAGTTATTCTACATGAACAAGCGATAACGCAGTAGAAACGCCAGCCAAACGCTGCCCGAAGGGTTCGCACTGGCGACACTTTGCTCTTTGGCACTCGTCACTTATTTAGAATGACTAAACTGCGCTCCTCGTTTCGCGATCAAAGTGCCGACAGTGCGAACAAAATCTAAGCAGCAAACGTCAACACGCCCTAATACGCTCCGCTGGCGAAAGCGATCAGTTAGTCGCAACAAAGCCGGCAGCTATCGCCCCGTACCCGCTACACTTAACGTGGTGGTCCCAATGCCCGGTTAGTACGTAAGCAACAGCACGCCGCTGGCATTTGCGATCTGGGGGGTAAGATGAATCGGCAGCTTGGTATAAACCTCGGGTTCTGGCGGGGCCTGACACTGATAGTCGCTCTGAGTGTCAGCGTGGCAGTCGTTGCCAACACTAAGGCCTTTAGTGCAATCTCTGAGCCGCAAACTGCCACGCTGGTGGTCGGCGCCGGTTGTTTCTGGGGTGTTGAGAAACGCTTTGAAGCCACACCGGGCGTAACAGACGTCATAGCCGGCTATGCCGGCGGTAAGGGCGTGCGGCCGCTGTATCGGGAAATCACCCAACAACGGCACAAATTTAACCCCAATAATCATGCCGAAGTGGTACAAATTCACTTTCAGCCGCAGCAGGTAAGTCTGCAGCAATTGCTACAACAGTTTTATGAAATGCATGACCCGACGCAAAGTAATCGCCAGGGTAATGATGTCGGCACTCAGTACCGCTCGGTAATTTTTTATCAGGATGAACAACAAGCCGCCGTTGCCCGGGCGGTAACCGCAAGCTACCAGCCGTTACTGACCGCAGCAGGTTTTGGCGCTATTCAAACGCAAATTCTGCCCTTGCCCGAGTTTTTCCCCGCTGAAGCGTTTCATCAGGACTATCTGGCGAAAAACCCGAATGGCTATTGCCCGGATCATGCCACTGGCGTGCGCTTTAACCCGGATAGCGCACCGGCACAGCTGGCGATGGACAATAGTGCCCTGCTACAGGGCAAGCAGATCCTGATGCTGGACTCACCCGACTGCCCTTACTGCGATAAGTTTAAAGCCGATGTAGTTAAGCATTATCAGGGACCAGTGCCGCTGCATCTGCGACAATCTTCTCAGTTACAGGGGCTGCAGCTTAGCACGCCCAGCGTTGCCACACCGACCTTATATTTTCTGGAGCAGGGTAAAGAAGTGTTTGCTATTCAGGGCTATCTGCCTGCCAGCGATTTTTACCGGGTGCTGGGCCACTTTAGCCTGGGCGAACAAAGCGAAGCTTACCGGGTGGCGTTTCAAAGCGGTACCGACCGGCCGTTTTGTCAGCAGTATGAGCAATTTCGCAATACACCGGATGGGGTCTTTGTTGATGCGCTAAGCGGTGCCGCACTGTTTGATACCAAAGATCGCTTTAATTCCGGCACCGGTTGGCTGTCGTTTACCCGGCCGGTCGCCGGCGCCGTCACCACCCGCCCCGACTATAGCCATGGCATGGTAAGAACCGAGGTATTGGCCGCGGTCTCCGGCATTCACCTCGGGCATGTATTTAACGATGGCCCCAATGGTCAGCCGCGCTACTGCATTAATGCGACGGTGCTGAATTTTGTAGCGAGGTAGCGCCATACTGACAGCAACTACTTAGCCCAACGCACTGCCGGAGTCAGTCCCCGGCAGTGCGGTGCAGCACCGGGTAACTAAAAACCGACATATACCGCAAAAAATAACATCAGGCAGGCCAACACGATAAAAATCAGCACTAGCGGCAGAATAAATCTGGCCCAGTCGGTCCAGCTCACCTGAGCAGTAGCCAAATAGGCCAGCAAGGTACCGGAGGTTGGAGTAATCATATTGGTTATGCCATTACCGAACAGAAATGTCAGCACTGTGGTTTGTGCCCCCACGCCGGACAGCTGACCTATAGGCCCCAGGATCGGCATACTGACCGCCGCCTGACCAGAGGTGGAGGGGATCATCACATCCAGCAGTAACTGAGACACAAACATTCCCAAAACAGCCAGATAGGAGTTATCCTCTCCGATGATACTGACCAGACCATGCACTACCGCATCAAGGACCTTGCCGTTTTCCAGCGTGATGGCAATAGCAAAAGCAACACCAATCAGGATACTGGCCAGCAGGATTTTCTTCATCCCTGAGACAAAGGCATCGGCAGCGCCACTGGCTCCCAACCCGCTACAACAGGCCAGCAAGATACTCATACCGATATAATAGGCAGACAGCTGCTGATTTTTCCATTGCCAGGTATTGGAGGCATAGACCAAACCGGCGATCCCAACCAGCATGATCAACAACAATACCAGATGGCGCAAACTGAGTTTTCGGCTATCAAAACTGATCTCCAGCTGCTTTTTAAACCCGGTTTTCTTAATCACCCACAGCATGTAAGCAATACCAAACACTAAGAAAACAGCGAAAAACAAAGTTCTCATCCCGGCACCGCTGAAGATAGGTAAACCGAGAAGCGGCTGTGCAATAGTAAGTGGTAAGGGGTTGGTAATAGAGGATAGGTAACCGACTTTTACGGCAATGGTCAGAATGGCCAAACCGATCAGATTTGACATACCCAGCCGGCGTGCCAGCTCAACCATCAGCGGAATAATCAGTAAATACTCCGAAGCCAGGCCTAAAAAGGTGCTACCCAACGCAAACATGGTCATCAGAAAGATCACCAGACCGTAGACATTGCCCTTTACCGCACTGATTAGCCGCTCAAGCCCGGCATCGACTGCACCTGATTTATTCAGAATGCCGAACATGCCGCCAATAATCAGCACCATAAAGATCAGCCCGGCTCCCCGCTGCAAACCTGCGGGTATCGCTTGCAGCACATCAATTACCCCCACGGGTCTGGCCTCACCTGCAGGCGCCTGGGTAACCGAACCAAACAGATTGCTCAGAGAACGGTCTTTTTCTATTACCTGATAACTACCCGCAACCACCAAACCATCAGTTCTTTGATAACTACCCGAGTCGAGTAAATAGGTGAGGCCGGCGGCAACGAGTAAAATAAACAGCAACACCACTATCGGGTTTGCCCCGGAACGCTGCGGTACAGCGATACTGACAGCGGGCTCAACCGTAGCGGAAACCTTGGCTTTATCTGACATTAATTCACCTCGTCGGCCAGTGCTGGCAAGCGCTGGGTAATATAAGTACGGATTGCGGCCACCAATTGCTGCAAATCATGTTGTAGCTTGTTAAAACCCTGATGTTTCATGAATGTTTGCTCATTCATATAGAGCGCCCGGTTGATCTCAATTTGCACACTGTGGATCTGCTGCGCGGGGGCGGCGAAACACTCGGTTAGATAGCCCCCTTTATAGGGATAATTTACACTGACACTATACCCCCTATCCTGAAAAAACTGCACAATCAGGCTGGTGAAACCCGGTTCAGCAGATTGCCCGTCCTTATCGCCGATCACGATATCGGCTCTGGCCTGCCCCTGATCGATATTCATGGCGTTACCCTGCGATTTCATCGAGTGACAATCAATATGCCATACCGCGCCAAACTTCTGATGCAAGGCTCTAATTTGCTCAGACAGACAATGATGATAAGGCAGATAATACTGTGCGATACGCTGCTGCACCTCGCTAACAGCGAGTTTCTGCTCATACATCGGCACGCCGGGTAAGGCAAAGCGACGTAACAAACCCATCCCTCTTTTACTGTAGGTGGTAGGCTTTAACTCGCCGGGCCAATCGCCAGAAAGCAGCTCAGGATCGATATCATCCACAGCCCGGTTCAGATCAATATACATTCGTGACGCTCTGGCGGCGATCAAGGTCGCGCCTGCCAAATGGGCAGGCTGCCACAACTCATCAACAAAGGCATCCCAGCCTGAACGTAACTGTACGTCAGACGCTAAACACCGGAAATCGGCCGGAAATTCCATACCGCTGTGCGGCGAGTCGAAAATCAGCGGCATAAGGTTGCCGGCAGGCAAAAATAACTTATAGCCTTGTGTTAACTCTGTTCTCATAATACATCCAATACCGGACACCCTTTGGGTGCCCCGGCGCGGTTAAAAGTCGTAGGTCAGCTGTAAATAGTAGAAACGGCCCACCGCATTGTAGGTTTGCTGATCAAAGTTAATATTGACGTTTACCAGCGAGGTTGGAGGCTGTTTATCAAACAGATTATTAATCCCTGCACGTAGTGACAGTCCTTGCTCAAATTTATAACCGGCAGAGAGGTTGTGATACACCATAGAACCGATACTTCTTGGCTGATTCGCGAAGGTTTCCGTGGTATCACCGATATAACGCAGGTTATAGGCCGCGCTCAGATTATCTTTGCGCCATTGGGTGGTAAAGTTACCGCGCCATTTAGGATAGGCCTCCCGTACTCCGGCAAAGCCTTTTTTGTCGGTGGTTAACTCAGAGCCGTCTGCCAGGGTTGAAGATTCAGCAAACTTATTTAACTTCGAGACACTGGTACTAAAATCCCAGCGGCCGATGGCGGTATCCAGGTTGTAACGGATTACGGTATCAATACCCGACACCTCAGTGCGGTTCAGGTTAACCGGCCCATCTACCACATTCAGGATCTCACCCGATCCGGCACGGCTAATCACATTACAATTACGCCCGGTAAATGCACACAGGTCGATCAGGTTCTGAGTACCAAAGGTGCTGATGGTGTTATCAATTTTGATATTGTACCAATCCATGGTCAGGCTGAATCCTGACAGCCGGGCTGGGGTGTAAACCAAGCCGGTTGAAATATTCTCGGATGTTTCAGGGGTTAGCTGATTATTGCCACCAATGGTGATTGGTACATTGGCATCGGTTTGGGTGTAAGAGGCGGGCACACCGGCACAACCAGGCAAACTGCTGTTTGCCGCACAAGGGTCATTGACCGGGGCAAAGGATGCGCGTTCCCCTTCATACAGCTCCAGAACAGAAGGCGCACGGAAGCCTTCAGCCCAGGTAGCTCTTAACATCAGATCACTTACCGGCCGGTAGAGCAACCCTACCTTGCTGTTAGTGGTGTTACCAAAGGTACTGTAATTGGAGTAACGGCTGGCCAGATTGAGTTCCAGATATTCAGCTAGTGGCTGTGTCGCCAACAGTGGAATATTCAGCTCCAGATAGGCCTCAGATAAATCATACTCACCGACAGTGCCGGTGCGTGGCGCAGAGGAGGTGGTTTGATAACGATTCACGCGCGGTGCCGCATTAATGACGCTATCCGGGGTGTCGGTACCCTTTTCTTTGCGGTATTCCGCACCGGTAGCCAGTAACAGATCGCCGGCCGGTAGCTCGGCCACGGCATTGGTCAGGTTAAAGCGCAGGTGTTGCTGCTGAGTTTGGTTACGATCTTCACCCGTGAAATTAATGTATCGCACCATATCAGCGGTAAGAGGGTTAAACATATTTACCGGTACACAACCAGCCAATAAATCGCTGACATCTGCGGTTAAACCGGCCGTACCGCAGGCCCGCATACCCAACGCCAGTTTATCCAGATGTAACTGGTTAGCGGAGGTAAAGGTGCCCTCGTTCTTTGCCACCGAGGCAAACATATCCCAGCGCCAGTCTCCCGGTAAAAAGCCTTCAATTCCCAGTCCGGCACGACTGGTTTTGACTTCCTGAATGTTACGGCGCAAGCCGTTATCAACAAAGAAGTTATTCAGCGAGAAGTCATTACCGGAGAATTCGACACCGAAGGGGTTCACTCTGGGATCATTTACAATCACAAAGCCACGGGCACCTGTTACCGTAGGAATAACCGCCGAAAACTGTTGGTCAGACTCACGTTTGTTATGTAACAGCTCGACCCGCAACCGGGTATCCTGAAATACCGCAGTATCGGGTAACTGGAACAGTGCCTGTCCATACAGGCTTAACCGCTCATTTGGCCCAACCACGTAATTATCGTGGTAACGGTTAAACCGATCATTGGTGGTTGCCGGGCGCCAGCTTGCCAGATTATTACCATCTGAGCCCGGCGCACGGGTAATGCCCTGAGCCGGGATCGGGAAATTCATTACCTGTGCCAGGTTAGCTTCCCGGAATAGCCCTTCGGCAGTACCCAGTGATAAGCCATTTAACGGAATAGCCGTCAGGGCCCGGTCCTGAGTCAGGATCGGCTTTTGGTCAGAATAACTGGCAGCAAAAAACAGGTTATGCTTACCCCAATCACGGCCGAGTTTCAGATCAAGATTAACGGTTTCACGATCCTGCTTCGATGTTTGTCCGGCATAGGCTTTAAGCTGAGCACCGTCATAGTCTTTCACGGTATGAATATTCACCACACCGGCAATGGCATCGGCACCATAAATAGCCGTAGCACCGTCCTGCAACACCTCAACCCGCTCAATAATGGCATAGGGGATGGTGTTTAAGTCGACAAAATCTCTGAATCCCCGACTACCGGCACCATTAACCCAGCGGTTACCGTTTACCAGAATTAAGGAGCGGTTTTCCCCAAGATTTCTAAGGTTGATACTGGCCGTACCATGGCTGGTACCCGCTGAACCATTGTCATTTAAACTGGCACCGACGCTCGGCAACTGCTGCAGGATCTCGCCGATCGACATCGCACCCTTGATATCCATTTCTGAGCGTTCAATAGTTTGAATAGGGCTACCTTCGGTTTCGCCACGGCGTAAAATTCGCGAGCCGGTTACCGAGATCACTTCTACAGCTTTTTGCTGCGCCTGTTCAGTTGCTGCCGCATCCTGCGCCCTGAGGTGTGCACTGTTCATCAGTAAGGCGGTACTGATCGCCAAACTGAGCATTGAGATTGGGTAAAGCGGTTTGTGCTGCATAGTTATCCCCGTTGCTTTTTATGTATGGGTTATTGTTTAACCAAAAAGCTAGCAAAGCCGCCAAAGCTATGCAATATTATGATTTACTGTTATCAACCCATAACAAAACGTCATGCAAATAGCGCATTTGAATCTGCGAAGCCTGCAGGCATTTCAGGCCATTATGCAAACTGGCTCCGCTACCGCTGCAGCTAAACAACTTGGCCTGACCCAACCTGGGATCAGCCGGTTACTGGCTAGCCTGGAAGAATTGGTTGGTTTTCAGTTGTTTTACCGTGAGCACAGCCGGCTGATTGCCACTGAAGAAGCGAAACACCTAACCCCGGAAATCGATCTGTTACTTAGCAATAGCGCGCGTTTTCTGGAGCTGGCCCGTAATCTTCATAAAACAGAAACCGGCTCTCTAACGGTAGTTGCACCGGCAAGCTTTAATTCCGGCCCTTTGGTGAATGCCGTCGCCAGCTTTATTGAGAAGTATCCGCGGGTATCGGTCAGCATTGACTCGCATAATCCGCAAGTTGCCAGAGATTTGGTGGCGCAGCGCTCTATTGATTGTGGCTTTATCCAATTACCGGAAAACCATCCTGGCTTAATCAGTGTGCCCATTCTGCGCAGCCCGATGGTGTGCGCGGTACCGGCCAGTTTTGCTCTGGCCGGCAAGACAGTGATCGGCGTCAATGAGCTGCTTAACACCCCTTTGATTATGCTTGGACAAGGTCGGCCAACGCGGCAAAAGATCGATCTAATGTTTAAAGCCGCTCAGGTACAACCGCAGATCCGGCTGGAAACCCATAGTGTGGCAACAGCTTGTGCCTATGTAAAACGTGGCCTGGGTGTCGCCATCCTGAATCAGGTGCTGGCTCAGCAATATACCGATGACCAGATCTTACTGATTCCGCTGGAGCCGGTAATTGAGCATCAGTATGGCTTTATCTATTCCGCCTATGCCCCAATGCCAAGGCTGGTACAGGCATTTTATAAACACTGTATTGATTATTTTAATAGCACGGCCGGGGCTTAATGGTATGAGGTTTTATTTTCTTAGTCATAGCTTCAAACGATACGAGTTTATTCCTTTAATTGGCGAGCACGCGCTGGCGATTATCCAATCCTAAGCTATGCTCAAGTTCAGCTCGCCCATCTCATACAGGAGTTATTCTGTGTTTCGACATAATCCGGTTTTAAATTTATTCACATCACTGATACTTGCTTTCAGCTTTATGGTCCTTCCAGTAGCAGCCTCTCAGTTGGAGACGATGGAATATCGGGGTGCCGCAGTAACGGCGCACAAAGGACCTACTGCAGATTTCCCGGCGGAGTTTATGGATAAACTTTTGTGCGAAGGTGGTCAGAGTGGTCCTTCCAAAAATGCAGGTTGCGTGCAACTCAATAGTGACGGCAGCGGCACCTGGGAAAACGATGCAGGTCCGGGGCAGCGTATGCCGCCGGCACCGGTAAGTTGGTTTATTGTTACCAATAGTGAAGGCGTTCCGCTTAAGAATGACGGCGCAGAGCGCAAAACCTGGCAGGTGATATTCAGATTCGAACAAGGGGATCGCTACAATCCACAAGGTAGTCTCTATGCCGTAGCAGCGACACTGGTACTAAGCCCGCAGAAGAGAGTAATAGTACATAGTAAGTACCGGGATTTATAACGCAAAGTGCGGTACCAATTTCACAAGATCTTGGTCATAAAATACTTGGCACCACCGGCAAAGGGGTAATCCTGCTGTACCCACACCACCCGATAATCATGGCGCTGATAAAAGGGTTTTGCCTGAAACTCCAGGGTATCTAATAACACAAAACGGCAGCCGCGATGTCTGGCAATCGCTTCTGCTTCAGCCAGCATAGCGCTGCCCAGGCCCTTACCGCGCTCGCTTTCCTGCAACCAGAAGGATTCCAGGTAAAACCAGTTGCCAAAGGTCCGCCCGGCCAGCATGGCCACCACTTCGCCATGCGCATTAAACTGCTTTAAACCTAAAGCCTGACGCTGGCTGGCATCCCAATGCTGAGCATTAAACTCGGCAATTTTTTGTTTCGCCTGCTCGGCAAAGTCGCTGCTGTTATCAACAATAAAGTCCGTCATCTAACACCAAGTAATAGTAGTAAGTTCTGTAGTTTGCCCTGATTTGCATATCACTGATGGGTAAATCGTTTGCTGAATATGGTTAAAGACCATGCAAGTCTATCATGCTAAAATTGTCCAATTATTAACTGCTTATAATCCCAAAATTTATGGAACGCACTGCTGTTGCTTCACTACCTGAATTAGAACGCGCGCTACTCATAATGATGGCTCTGTTACAAGAACCAATGGCACAAAGCAAATGGCTAGATATTATCCGGCTAACCGGAGCCAGAGGGGATAGTGGTAAAGCACTTACCTTTGCTGACATTAAATTAGCCATACAAAACCTGAAAGCCCAAGGCTGGATTGAACAGCCGGCTGGCGCAGGGTATCAGTTAAACACCCAAAATAATCTGGCACCGTTATTTAGTATATTTGAATACATCCAGCAGAATAGCCAGCGCAACCCTTGGCTGCGTCAAGCCCGTGACTGGCTAAGCCGCAATAACCGCAGCTATTATGTTAAACAGCAACGTAGCTATTACCGCCGCCAAATGTGGCTTGCGATGCTCCAAGGTGACTTCCCAAGCCTATTGGACTATAACAGTGGCTATTTTGCTACCGAACCTGACGGTGGTGTTTATCCGTTGAGCTTTATGGCCGATCCGGCAGATGGCAGCACCTTCTTTAACGCTATGCCACTGGAAATACAGCACTCTGTCATACTACATAGTATGCTGACGGCGCTCTATCGTTTACCCGATTGTCCGCATTTATACCGTGCAACCGAGGCGTATCTAAAGCGCGTGCCGCATGATAGCGATGTGGCACAACTCTATCATTGGTATCTGCTACTCACCGACCAGCTCCAAGCCAAAGCCCCAGACATTGAACAATACTCAGGCTTTCTGCATAGCGCTATGCTGGTGTTAAAAGGCAAAACCACCGAGGCCGCTAGTGAGTTAGGAAACCTGGAGAAGCAACTTAAAAAACATTCCGGTAAACGTAAACTTCAGTTCCGGCATCTTGACGGCTGGTTTGCAATGCTGGCGTACCTAGGCTGCGCTACCCCGGAGAGTCAAAAACGCTTAAAAGCGCAAGTAAAAACCGGCCTGCAATTAAACGATGGTCTGTGCTACCAACAATGGCTGCGCCTGGTTGATGAGTTAGAACAAACTACCGCCAATCACTATCACCATGACTGGGACCCCGATATGATCCCGTTTGGTTTAGATGGCCTGTTCTATATTTTGGCGTTGTTTTGGCAGGATGCGCTGACGGAGATTATTGAGCCTAAGTTACTCAGAATGCGGGAGCTATATCAGGCCCGCGGCTATAGCTGGGTTGCCGCCGAGCTGGATGCCATCATTGCGGCTGCCTATGGGCAAAACCGCTTATGGCCAGACTGGCACCAACAACGGCAACTGCGGCCCCTTTGTCAGTTAATACAAAAAGAAGCACAATGGCAGCGCGCGCTTAATGCGTTAAATTTGCTCACCCAAACCACAAAAAACACCTCGCCTGATAACCAAAGTAGCCGCTTATGCTGGTTTGTGCAGGCTAATGATTTTTACACTCGCATCGAGCCGCGCGAACAAAAACGTAATGCTAAAGGACAATGGTCGGCTGGCCGCGCCGTCGCGCTAAAGCGTTTAGCTCAGGAAGATGACAACTTACCCTTTGTTACTGCAGCGGATAAAAAAGTTATCGCCTGTATTGAGCCGATGTATCAGGGCTACTATGGCGGGCTAAATTATGAAATTGATACTGAAAAAGCGCTGCGCCAGTTAGTGGGGCACCCACTGGTATTTTGGGAGGGGAAACCTGATACCCCCATTCAGGTTGAAGCAGGTACCTTTTACCTGCAAGTAAAACAACATCAGCAACAGTACCAGCTTAGCCTGGAACCGGAAGAGGCAGCATACAGCGACCAAAATTGGCAGCTGGCTGGGCCGAATAAAATACTGGTTTACGACTTTAGCCCGCAGATTATGCAGATAATGCAAATTATTGGCCCCGGATTAACTGTGCCTGCTGCAGGCAAAGAACTATTGCTGGCCACGGTGAGTAAATTAGCGCCCAGCATCCCGGTGCAAGCCGACGCCATTAGCCTACCAAGCGCGTTAAAAACCATAGCACCGAACTCGACTTTGCAACTTTACTTATCGCGTTACCAGGATGGGCTGCGGTTACAGCCGCTAGTGCAACCACTAGATGGTAGCGCCTTTTTTAGCCCCGGCAAAGGCAATGCCTTACTGGTAGGCGAGCAGGCTGGCGAGCCGGTGCAAACAGAACGCAGTTTGAAAGCAGAGCAGCAGCATCTGGCGACGCTGAATTTAACCTGCCCCAGCCTGCAACAAAGCGAATTTGATGGCAGCCAATGGCTAATCCCCGAGCCAGAACACTGCTTGGAACTATTAAGCGAGCTACAGGATCTGCCTGCGGAGCACTTTAGCCTGGTCTGGCCTGAAGGCGAACCCTTTAAGATCACGAATAAGGTTGAAACGCGCGATTTCCGGCTAAACATTCGTCAGCAAGGTCAATGGCTGGAACTGGATGGCGAGTTAGCCTTAGATCAGGATAAGGTGCTATCACTTAAAACATTGCTGGAGTTGCTGCAGCAAAGTCATAACCGTTTCATTCCCCTAACAGATAAACATTATCTGGCACTGAGTGCCGCATTTCATAAACAGTTAAAAGATTTAGCCGCACTGGCAAACCCAGGCAAACAAGACAAGTTACAGCTAAATAGCCTAACGGCGCCTTTCGTCGCCGAGTTTGCAGAAGGCGCGCAACAGCTAAGCAGCAACAAAGCCTGGCAAAGCCAACTCAAGCGACTACAGCAGATGGAGAAATTGCAGCCTGAGTTACCAAACACCTTGCAGGCAGAGCTTCGTGATTATCAATTACAGGGGTTTCAGTGGTTAACTAAATTAGCACATTGGGGCGTTGGCGCCTGCCTGGCGGATGATATGGGGCTCGGCAAAACCCTGCAAACTCTGGCACTATTACTACAACGCGCAGCAGAAGGCCCGGCCTTAGTTGTGGCACCGGTATCGGTCGCTAATAACTGGCAAACCGAGGCGGCTCGTTTTGCGCCAACTTTAAAAATCCACTGGTTCTATGAAAACCGTGATCTCTCTGCTGTTGGCCCCTTTGATCTGGTGATCTGTAGCTATGGCATGCTGCAAAATAACACTGAACAATTTACTGCGGTGCAGTGGCGCACCCTGGTACTGGATGAAGCCCAGGCCATTAAAAACGATAGTACTAAACGAGCGAAAGCTGCGATGGCGCTTAACGCTGATTTTCGACTGGCACTTAGCGGTACACCAATTGAAAACCATCTTGGCGAATTGTGGAGCTTATTTAATTTCTTAAATCCCGGTTTGCTGGGCACTAAGGAACAATTTAACCAACGCTTCGCTACACCAATTGAAAAGGGTAACACTGAAACCCGCGCCCTATTAAAGAAACTGCTTAGTCCCTTTGTGCTGCGCCGCACCAAAACGCAGGTATTAACCGAATTACCCTCACGTACCGAAATCACCCTGGCGGTAGAGCTAAGCGACGATGAGCGCCATTTATATGAAGCGCTGCGTCAACAAGCAATAGAGCAACTGGCTAATGCCGAAAGCGGCCAGGCCATTCAGGTGCTGGCTGAAATTATGAAGTTACGCCGTTTTTGCTGTAACCCCAGCCTGGTCGTGCCAGAATATAAGTTAAGCAGCAGTAAGCTCCAGGTATTTGCAGAAACCTTAACAGAAATTCTGGATAACCAGCATAAAGTGCTGGTATTTAGCCAGTTTGTTGATCATCTGGCACTGGTGCGGCAGTATCTGGAACAGCAACAGATCCGCTATCAATATCTGGATGGCAGCACACCCGTTGCCGAACGCCAAAAGCGCGTCAGCGCCTTTCAACAAGGTGATGGCGAGGTGTTTTTGATTAGTTTAAAAGCGGGAGGTTCCGGCTTAAACCTGACAGCAGCGGATTATGTAATCCATCTTGATCCCTGGTGGAACCCGGCAGTAGAAGATCAGGCATCAGATCGTGCGCATCGTATTGGCCAAACCCGGCCGGTAACCATTTACCGACTGGTAACTGAAAACACCATCGAGCAAAAAATCTTGGCATTGCACCAGCAAAAACGCGAGCTCGCCGATTCGTTGTTAGAAGGTGGCGATATGGCAGCACGTTTAAGCACCGAGCAATTACTGCAGCTGTTGCGGGCGCAATAGCCTAGATGCAATGGCGGTTTTGTTAGCAGCGGCTGGCCGGTGCGCTGGTCGCTATTAATGCGCTACTGGCTTATAGAAATTGTCGCGCTATGGCAAATGGGAGTGTTCGGCGTCAACTATTTTGGCCGGTTCGCGTCCATTATGTTAATCATGCCATCCTATCCACCAAACGCTTTATAGCCTTAAGTTCAAGTCGCATCGATTCGGCGACACGCCTGAAATCTGGGGATATTTCAACATGATTGGCTAAGTCATTCCAAAACCGCTCAGCCAGGATATAAGCTTGTCGCCAGTGTTTGCCTTGAGCAATCGCGTTAATGGTTAAGTTATGGTGAGATGCCATAGCGCCACTGCGTAAAGGCGCAAAGGCCATAGGTAACATATCGTATACAGGTGCCAGAGTAAGCCCCCCCTCTGCTGAGTAGAAAAAAGATAAGTTACCGGTATGCATATCTGTATTCGCAATCAAACGGCCGAAACACCAAATCACGGAGATTGTATCTGCCTCTTCAGCAGTGATATGTCTATCCTGCTGCAAATGCATCGCTATCACTGGCCACTCCGCTGGCTTGCCGACAAATTGCATCTCTACCATACGCAAGGAGACCAGACCTTTGCGTCCGATCTCGCCTATTCGGTCAAAACGCGCACAACTTAAAAATGTGCGTTGTTCACGCCTGACAATTTTAGAACAGGTTGCTGGAATGCCATCATTCGCTAAGGTGTTTAAAGCAAGATGCTCTGCCACCAATAAATCAGCCCAGCGCTGACTGTTCGCGTTGATAACCGGTTCAGTGAACTTAACCAGACGGTGTTTACCATCAACAAAAGCGCAAAACTTAGGTTGCTCGCCACCGGCAGAAGAACCCACTACTTCTCCTGACATGGCATGCTCTGCCAGCATCACAAAATCACCTTCAGATCTTGCTATCGGTTCATGCTGTAGCCATTCCTGATAACTTAAGGTCCCGATCAGTAAGTTTCCCGGTGTATCACCTTTGGCATGCAATAACGCGTTAAAAATATCCTGATCTTTCCAGTAAGTAATATCTTCAGTGTCAACAATCTCTCTTCTGAAAAGCGCCTTGGCGAGATTTCGGCCGAGAAACCCCTGAGGTCTTAAATCTTGCATCCACCAAGGTAAATCATCGTAGTAACAAAACTCGGCGTGATGATGTGTATTTACAATGTAGCCTCGCGGCATCACTGCGACCATAGTGCCAAAAAGCTCTGCTTGGCCAGCCTCAGTGACTCGATAAAGTGGTAACTCAGCGCCTGTTCCCTTGCGTAAATAATAACGTGTAGAGCGGGCACGGCCTGTCGTAACGAGTTGCTTTTCAAGTCGCTTCAGATGACGTGTCACCGTTGAGCGATCGCAACCACAAAAGCTGGCGATTTCGCTTGAACTTGCAGGTTCACGCCGTAAAAAATCAACAATTGCATCAATAGCTGAGCTAGGCATATTTCTTTAAAACTCTTAATTTCAGTGTCCTATAAAAGCTTACCACAATTACCGCATCAATATTTGCATCAATAATTAGTAAATTTATAGCTGACGTATACCTTCAGAGTTTAGCTACCTTACGAAATCAGACGTTAAATTTAAGGATCTCACTAGATGGAAAAATACCGCAGGCAAAAACAACGTATCGTCTTTGTTCATAAGCAAGTTGAACGATATCTGAGAGAGAATGAAGAAATGACAATTCCAGAAGCATTAGAGCAACTTTACTTAACCAGAGTTGCCCCGCTAAGTCTTAGGATGAAATATTAGCTTATTTTGCCTACTAAGTTTTAGACATATTAAAACAAGCAGAGATCAAAAAACCTGGTTAAGTTTGTTTCATGAAAACTGAATGGTCACCAGATGGTCACAAGGCACAAAAAAACCACTTAGCTTTCACGTAAGCGTTTGATTTATATAGCGCACCCGTCAGGATTCACTCGTATCATCCTGATACTCGCCCCAGAGGGGCCAGCTTGCGCTGTTCCAATTTGCTCCAGGCAAATTGGTGTCGAAGAAGGTTCAAATCTGCGAGTACCACAAAACAAAAAACCGCCAAATGGCGGTTGGTTGTTTGTTTTGGCGCACCCGTCAGGATTGACTCGGTACATCCTGTACCTCGCCCTGCGGGCGTTGCTACGCAACGTCCAAAACGGCTTTCCTGCCGTTTTGTCGAACGACAGGCTCTCATCCGACAAGGTCCACAAACGAAAAAACCGCCCTATGGCGGTTTTGACGTTTGGCGCACCCGTCAGGATTCGAACCTGAGACCTCTGCCTCCGGAGCGCAGAAACCTATCTCACCAAATCACAATATTTTATATATATCAGATGCTTATATAAAGATCGACACCTAGATTAACCCAAAAACACTACCATTTAAACCCAATTAGTCACATTTTTAGTCACTTTTAGGTACCAAAAGTTTGACCTTTTCCTCAGGAGGCCTACGACAAAATTTTTTAAAACCGAAAAAAAATCTGAGTTTTTATGTCGAATTTTTTCGACACTTTTTAGATAACTTTTGGCATTTGAACAGCTAAAAATACCAGAAATGCTCCAGCCATGAAGCACCAAACTCAACATCTTTTATTGCGCCTTAGCGTATACCAATTTAAATTACGCCCTAGCGTATATTGACAATAATTACGGTAAGGCGTATACACTCATAACAAATTACATCTAACAAGGTGGAGTGTGTTTGATGCAGATTACCCGTCCAGAACAACTTAGCACACTGATAAAAGCATATCGCAAAAAGCATGGTGTTACGCAAGCAGAGATCGCTCAGCTGGTCGGTCTCCGGGTGGCGACGATTTCTGATTTTGAGAACAAACCTGAATCCTGTAAGTTAGCCACATTTTTCAAAATCCTTGCCGCATTGCAACTTCAGCTGGATATCTCGCCCCGCGAAACATCCTTACAGCCAGACGAAAATAAATGGCAGGAGGGCTGGTAAATGGACACGCTTGATATTTACATGAATGGGATCAGGGTTGGTGAATACCAGCGCGATAGACGAGGAGCGAATATTTTCACTTACGATACTGATTGGCTAAGCTCGCCAGGACGTCGAAGCTTATCGCTTTCCTTAACACTTCGACCAGAACGTTATACAGGACCGCAAGTCTATAACTTTTTTGATAACTTACTGCCCGACTCTCGCGAAATTCGCGAGCGAATGGTGGCACGTTTTAAAGCCAATTCAACCGAGCCTTTTGATATCCTTAGCCAGGTTGGAAGGGATTGTGTCGGTGCAATACAGCTGGTTCCATCAGGTGCAGCTGCGCCTACCATAAAGCGGATTGAGGCGAGTGCGCTAACAGATACTGAACTTGCAAAGATATTAAATGGCTATCAGGCAAAAAAACCATTAGGCATGCTGGACGATACTCAAGATTTTCGTATTTCACTGGCCGGTGCTCAGGAAAAAACGGCACTATTATTTCATCAAGGCCATTGGTGCCTACCACATAATGCGACACCCACGACGCATATTATTAAGCTGCCAATAGGCGAAATACGCTCACATGATCGTGTGATTGATATGACACACAGTGTTGAGAATGAGTATCTATGTCTTAAAATCGCCAAAGCCTACGGCTTTGAAACGGCAAACTGTCAGATGATAATGCCGGACGGCATTAAGGCGTTGGCGGTTGAGCGCTTTGATCGCAAGATGGCGCCTGATAACAGTTGGATCATGCGACTACCACAAGAGGATTTCTGCCAGGTTAGCGGCACCTCCCCCGCTAGAAAATATGAAGTAGACGGCGGTCCCAGCATTTCCATTATCATGCAAGAGTTACTTGGTGCTGCGAACCCCATACATGACCGGGAAACCTTTATGCGCACCCAGGTTTTATTCTGGCTGCTGGGTGCAACAGATGGTCACGCTAAGAATTTCTCCATTTTTCTTGAACGGCAAGATCAATACCGGCTAACCCCGCTATACGATATCTTGTCCGCCTTCCCTGCAATCTCTAAAAAAGGTCTACATGAAAAAGACTTGCGTTTGGCAATGTCATTAAAGGGCTCCAAAGGCAGAGAAACAGAATGCCGGTTGATCGGCCCTGAACACTTTTTTAACACCGCTGGTGAAGTCGGTTTTCCATTATCGAGCATGGAGCGGATACTACATGAAATGGGAAGCATGACTGCAGATTTGATTAATAAGGTTGCTGGTGAATTGCCCGCTGGTTTTCCTAGTTTTATAGCCGAACCGATATTTGAAGGTATGCAAAGATATAGCCAGCGACTACTTAGCTTAGCTAAACAGCGCTAACTTTTATAAAAACTTTTTCCTACACTTGCACACAGCTTTGAATATCTCTATTTGCGCAGCGATCAGCGTTTTGTCCTTGCCGGTCGACATTCCGGCGTAGTTCAAGTGAATTTAAACGTTGTGTTGACTGTTTCAAATATTCGAACCCTTGGCAGCATACTCGGTTACGCTCGCAAAAAGTATGTTAAGCTGATTAATTGCACTTAATTTACCACCACATTGCAACCGCTCCTTACCACGTGTTGCAAATTAATCGCACCACAAATTTCACGGAAAGTACCACTTCGTCGGATCTCGGCTTTGTGCCAATTGCAGACATTCCAACTTTAAGGCTGTAAAGTCCGCTTTTAGGTGTTAGCAGAACGCCGTGCGCATGCGCGCGAACTTGTGAGCGTCGCAGTGGCCGAAGGACACGAATGCCGCACTTTGTTAGGCTTTTTCTTCATGCTCTTTGCCACCTATTAATTCTTTTAACATTTCAAACGATAACTGCTCAATGCTATAACTGCTAAAAAAATTGTGCCAAAGCCTTGGAGCTTTGTTAGATAGCATTACTATTGCTGTATCTTGATTTGGGCAACAAACCGCCATAGATTTTTGCCCCAATGTTTGCCCATTGTGCCAGGCATAATCCCCGACCACGTCACCGCAGGCAAGCATCCAGGCCAGTCCTACATGATCACATTTTGGATCATTAATTGCCGCCACAGTTGTTTTAGCCAATAGGTTCTTCCATTGTTCACCGGAGTAACCCAAATGTGCTTTTAAAAAAACAATCATATCCTTGGTTGTCGAACGCCAAAGCCCCGCAGGTTCCATACTGTCCCATTTAAAATGAGCTACTGCTTTACCATCACCACCGTGCCCAATAGCTAAACGATGCTCGTCATAAACTGTATTCGAGACATGCGTATCGCTCATACCAAGAGGATCGAGAATATAGGTTTTTACTGCCTCTTCGTAAGTGCTCCCCACATGATCAGCCAAAAGATTACCAAGCAGTGCCATACCAATATTTGAATAGTTAAACTTGCCGCTCTTCAAAGGCTTATTAAGCCCATTCAAAAAATTGCAGTAATCCGAGTGGCTAAAATTTTGAACGGCTTTTTTAGCATGTAATACAAAACCTGTAAAAGGATCGCTTGGCAGCCCTGATGTATGGGTGGCAAGCTGCAACAAGGTCACATCTTTTGCAAATGGTAGTTCAGGCTTAAACTTATTAACGTTGTCATTTAAACTGACTAGTCCTTTATCGACCAAAACAGCAAGTAATGTCGCTGTAAAGGTTTTCCCGACAGAGCCTATTTCAAAAACATCAACGCATGCTTGTGATTCATGACCGTAGTTGGCGTAATACGATTCACCATTGTGCCAAACTCCAACCGCTAATTGAGGAATAGAAGATTTAGCAACAAAGGCTTTAATGTTTTCGTCGAACTGTCTATTCACACTGATAGCCTAACGACAAGCTTTGGGGCGGCTGGAACACAGCGTAAGCCGTCCCTGCCGCGATAGCGGCGACAACAGCGCTTGGTTAGGCATTTTCGTTCCGCCTGCTTTTGTTTGTTAGACGTAATAGAAAAAATCATTGATTTTTATCGCCACCATTTTCTCCCTCTCATCAATGCCATTATGAGAACGAGAAACGAGTAAGCTCCAAATAGCCCAATTAAGACTCCCGCGATGCCGAATAGCACAAACACTGTTGCGAATGTGCTTGAGTCCAAGTCTATTAGCAGTAGCCCAAGCATTGATGCTGCGAAAATTCCAAGCATAATAACTACAGATCGAAGCGCGGGGCCTAATTCTCCAATTTTTTCGTTGCCGAAATTATACCCATACTGGGCATTACAACCTCTGCAAACGGTTGCCTGTGGCAAGATGTCGCTACCACAGAAAGGGCACTTCGTTGCCATGGAAACTCCTCTCTTTGACTTTACGAGCCTAACGCTTAAAGCAGCGGAAAACAAAAGTGTA
>NZ_AHTH01000038.1 GCF_000245735.1 Alishewanella jeotgali KCTC 22429 | reverse complement strand
ATAAAAAAGCGATAAAAAGGCCAGCAAGGCCATTTTCTTGATGTTTTGCGCTACCGCCGCCAGTAAACACTGCATCTGCACTTTCGCCAGACCACGGAACCGTGCATAGCGATGGCCATGATGCTGTTTTGCGTCTGCGAAGCTGCGTTCAACCGTCTCTTTTCGTCGGTTGTAAATCTTCTTACCCCACGACAGCAGCCGCAAACCACTCACATGCTCTTTATCCTCTTCCCAGACATGCCGGGTTATCGTTTTCTTATACTGCTTGTTCTTCGTGCAGTCCTGACGTAGCGGGCAATCCTGACACACTTTAGGGTTAGATTGATAATGCCGGTAGCCCTGACGGTCTGTCGTGCTGTAAGTCAGGATTTCACCTTGGGGGCAACGATAGGTATCGGTTGTTTTATCGTAGGTAAATTGCTTCTTCTTAATCGGATTAGCGGTGACATTGGGACGACGGTAGGCAATAACCGGTGCAATTTGCCGCTCCCGGATTAAATGGCAAAGCGGTGCAGTAAAGTAGCCCGCATCCAAACCAACGGCTATCGGACTAAACTTAAAGCGCTCAAGCTGACGGTCTAATCTGGCCAGATAGGGCTGGCTATCATGCACATTCCCCGGCGTCACGAAGGTATCCGTGATGATGCCGTGGCGGCCATCCACGGTGCGATGGTCAAGGTAGAAGAAGCCCTGTGGTTTGCCTTCCCGCGTCATAAAGCCACTGTCAGGGTCGGTTGTGCTGACCTTTTGATTTTTGGTTTCGGGCTCCTTCGAGTCATCTTGCTTCAGTGGCGCTTTGCCATGGGCTAACCGGTCCTCTTCAACCGCCTTGTTGAGCTCAGCGATATACGCCGATGCACTGACCGCCACCTCTTTGTTCACCGCCTTGCGCTTATTGGCATTGGCTTTTAAATGTGTGCTGTCAGTGTAAAGCGTGTGACCACCAATCAGACGCTGCTCATACGCCTGTTCAACTATCCGGTCGAAGATACGCTGAAACACATCCGTGCCGTTAAAACGACGAATACGATTCTGGCTCAGCGTGGAGGCATCAGGCACTTTCTCGGTTAATCCCATCCGCAAAAACCAGCGATAAGCCACATTAACCTGAATTTCCTGTACCAGACGACGCTCACTGGGAATGCCAAACAGATAGCCGAGGATCATCATCTTAAACAAACGGACAGGGTCAATCGGCGGACGGCCATTATCTTTGCAGTAGAGATGTTCGACTTCAGCACGAATGAACTCGAAATCAATGGCGGCATCGACCTTGCGAACCAAATGGTTCTTCGGTACCAGCTCTTCGAGCGTGACCATTTCTAACTGATATTGTTGAGGAGAGGGAGTTTTGAGCATGATGGTTAGCCTTCAAATCAACTAACCTTATTAGATCAAAGTCCTGGATCGGCGTCCAGGACTTTGTCAGCAGTCTGAAAGGCGCCAACGGCGCCTTTATTGTTATAGCGACGACCAGGCTTAATTGTTCTTAACGAACTCTTCACCCAGCGTAATATCCGCTTTCAGGGTGCCTAACATATCGGTCATGGCTTTTTGTTCAAAAGCACTCAGCTCGCCGATTGGCAGCAGGTGCTCGACACCGTTTTTACCCAGTACGATTGGCTGAGCGAAGAAACGGGCATATTCACCGTTACCTTCTACATAAGCGTATTCAGTAACCGTTTTACCTTGTAAACCTTTAACCAGTGACAAACAGAAACGGGCAGCTGCCTGACCCATAGACAGCGTAGCCGATCCGCCACCCGCCTTAGCTTCAACCACTTCAGTACCGGCGTTCTGAATACGGTGCGTTAAAGATTTCACTTCCTCATCCGAGAAACTGACATCAGCCACTTGCGATAATAATGGCAGAATAGTGGTGCCACTGTGACCACCGATAACAGGCACGGCCACATCAACAGGGCTTTTGCCTTTTAATTCGGCAACGAAGGTTTCAGCACGGATCACATCCAGCGTCGTCACACCGAACAGGCGACGCGGATCGTAAGTACCGGCTTTTTTGAACACGTCAGCAGCGATAGCAACAGTGGTATTGACCGGGTTAGTGATAATACCCACCAGCGCTTTCGGGCAATTTTCAACAATGGCTTCGGCCAGAGTTTTTACCACACCGGCGTTGATATTGAATAAATCAGAGCGGTCCATACCTGGCTTGCGCGGCATACCAGCAGGGATCATCACGATATCAGCACCAAGGAGCGCCTTGCTCAGGTCTTCTTTACCAAAACCCGTTACTTTTACTGCGGTTGGGATATGGCTTAAATCAACTGCCACGCCCGGTGTTACTGGAGCCAGATCATATAAGGCTAAGTCTGTGCCGGCAGGTAAATCTAATTTCAGTAATAAAGACAGTGCCTGACCGATACCACCGGCTGCACCTAATACGGCAACTTTCATGATTCTCTCCAATTTTACAGTTCAGAATAACCGCGCCAACAATACTGAAATGGCGGCGAAAATACAAATATCTTACGCCTAAAGTCTAAACAATTTCGGCAGTTCAGCCGATGCCAAAGCATCTAAATAGCGTAAAGGCTATTTTACTGTACCAACTGCATTGTTGCGCGATTTTTGTTAGTATCCGGGAAAAGAATAATGCGGAAACTCAAACTATGACAAAACAAAACCGCCAGGAAGCGCTGATCCATGCATTTAAAGCCTTATTGAAAACGGAAAGTTTTGGTTCTCAGGGCGAAATTGTCGATGCGCTGAAAAAAGAAGGGTTTGATAACGTTAGCCAGTCCAAAGTCTCCCGTATGCTGAGCAAATACGGTGCGGTACGCACCCGTAATGCCAGACAGGAAATGGTCTACACCCTGCCACCGGAGCTGGGGGTACCTACCACCAAAAGCCCGCTACGGCAGTTGGTGCTGGATATCGAGCACAACGATGTGATGATTATTATCCGTACCAGCCCGGGTGCGGCGCAACTGATTGCCCGCTTGCTGGATTCAGTTGGTAAAGCGGAAGGCGTATTGGGGACCATCGCGGGTGACGATACGATTTTTATTGCGCCGATTAGCGTGAAAAATATCGACTTTACTTTGCAAAAAGTGACGGAGTTATTCGAAAAGGTCTGAGGATGTACCAAGGCTGCCATTAGCGGCAGCCTCCAGAAAGCCCAGAGCAGGAACAAAAAAGGCCGCGGCCAAATCGATGCGGTAGAAATCCAGCAGGCTGTCGTAATATCGCCCTTCATTTAAGCCTAAGCGGTAATGCCATTGCTGTGCAAAGCGCTCGGCCTGATGACTAAAGTTCAGCACCAACAGGCCCTGACTATTGCCCTGCGCAAAAGGCATATTTTGTTGCAGCAGAGGGAGCGGTGCTAACCCGCCAGCCAGACTGCACTGCAGATGGCTGTTAGGCAGCAGTCGCTCAGCCGGTAGCGGCTTGCCATCGGTTTTCGCAAAGCCCAGAATCTCTTCCTGTTGCGCTACGGTCAGTTGCTGCCAGTGTTTCAGGTCCAGGTTGGCGCGATAAAAATGCAAATAACTACCGCCAGCGAACATGGGGGAATCGACAGCCGGCACCAAAGCAGCCTGACGCCGTTTTATACCGCGGGGATTCTGCGGCGCATCCGGAAAACCGGTAAGTTGCCTGCCATCCAAATAACGGAAGCCGGAGAGTTGCTCAGACACTTCAATATTCGCCAGCAACAGCTGCTGGATCTGTTGTAGCGCAATATAGTTTACATCCAAGCGATCCGATCTGACCTGGATCAGTAAATCAGCCATACTGCAGCTCACTGCCAGATGCTCTGAAGGTAGTACCGGAAAGGCCTGCAAGCCTGCCGGGCGTTGCCAGGGATAAAGGCTATCCCAATAATGACTACTGATAGCCACCAGACCGGTTAGCATCGACTCCGAAAAATGTTCGGCCAAGCGTTGCAACATTTGTGGAATGCGCAGCAGCTTTTGCCGCAAAATGGCTTCCTGCCCGTCCAGGACGTTACACAGCAAATAGCTCGCATGTAAATTTGCTTCGGCACAAATGCCTAATTGTTCCCGCGCCATGCCAGTGTAAGAGTTCCGGTCTGTTTAATATCCTTGCCCCTAGTATACCCTAAATCAGTCTAAGCTTAATCCCCCGAAAGTTTGTGAGATATATCTCACAAAAGACGCAGCCAAAACGCTATTTTAAGCCACCACCTTAGGGACAGAATCAATTAAGCACCTGTATTTAAATAACTTATTCAAATTAACCACTATCTTACAACTTTATGACTAAGGTACGAATTGTCTTACATGCCCCCAAAAGCTGCGGCAAAGGTGCATAATACTTACATCGACGGAATGATAGCTGACAGGAAGTTAGCTGGCAGGATGCCCGACAGGAGTCGAGCGCTTTAATGCGCAACAGGTGCCGGAAGCACCGAACAGGCAGGATGCACAAGGAAGAAACAGGACACCTTCAGGATGAAGAAGGCTCGGCAGGATGAAAGAGCTTTGATGGACAGCCTTGGATGGCAATATTGATCCCGGGTCGCAGGCTGCGGCCAGGCAGATGGTAGTAAGGATAGCCGTTACCATCATAGGATAAGTCATCGTTGATGACGGCAGGATGCACTAGCGGGCACCGGAGTGCCCACTACCGGAACTCAGGATACTGACCGGATGTCAGTTGCAGGATGCTCAGGCGGGATGCCATCAGGACGAACAGGATTTGCCTCAGGGATCGAGGTTGCAATGGATGCATCAGGAATCAGTGGCCGCGCAGTTTGCGGCCCGCTTCCTTTATACTACCTCACTTTTTTCGCCCCAGCTTTTTTACCCCAAATACACGCTAATATTTTTTTCAGCTAATACCAGCTACCTTTCTGGCCGCCTTATTTTCTCCTGCCTTTGCACACCCGTGCCTGGCGCAACAGTTCCGCTGACAGATAAAAAAACCCCGCGGTTTTCACCACGGGGCGTCAAATTCAGACAAAGGACAAGGATAGACGTGTTTAGGTGGGACAAGTCTAGTGGGTGCTCCCGGTTAGCGGTGCTAACACAGGCTCAGCCACAGGCTCCCGCAACGTGCCACCTGCACGCTGCGGGCTGCTTACTTTACCGAGGCGACGAATTCAGGATAGGCCTCAATACCACACTCTGAACTGTCAACACCCTCGTATTCGGCTTCTTCGCTAACCCGGATGCCGATGACTAACTTCAGTACGAACCACACCAATAGACTGGTGGCAAATACCCAACCGAAGATGGTCAGGGCACCTATGATCTGGCCACTAAAGCTGCTATCAGCATTAGTGATGGGCACTAATAACAAACCATATAAGCCGACTACGCCGTGCACAGAAATCGCACCAACAGGGTCATCGATTTTAATTTTATCCAGCGCCAGAATAGAGGCGACCACTAACACACCGGCTATCGCACCGAAGATCGCGGCTTGTAATGGTGTCGGCGTCGAAGGTTCAGCAGTAATCGCCACCAATCCCGCCAGGGCGCCGTTTAGCGCCATGGTCAGGTCAGCTTTACGGAACAGGATCACCGAGGTAATCAGGGCGGCGACCACACCCGAGGCGGCAGCAGCGTTAGTATTCAGAAACACCACGGCGACACTGTGCGCATTGGCAATATCACCCAGTTTTAATACTGAACCACCGTTAAAGCCAAACCAGCCCATCCACAGGATCAGCGTACCCAGCGCCGCCAATGGCATATTAGCGCCTGGAATCGCATTAATTTTACCATCTTTACTGTATTTACCTTTCCGGGCACCTAACAGTAACACCCCGGCTAACGCAGCAGCGGCACCCGCCATATGTACTATGCCTGAGCCGGCAAAGTCCGAGAAACCTAAATCGCCTAAGTTATATAAGCCAAATACTTCTTTGCCACCCCAGGTCCAGCTACCTTGCATCGGATAGATAAAACCGGTCATGACCACGGCAAAGGCTAAAAAGGCCCACAACTTCATCCGCTCGGCCACGGCACCAGAGACAATCGACATGGCAGTTGCCACGAAAACGACCTGGAAGAAAAAGTCTGACGCACCGGAATAGACAGCATCACCGGTAAACTCATTTTGCTCCGCAAAGGAGGCTAAAGTGGCATCAACGTCAATTTCAGCAATACCTTGCAGGAAAATGCCGCCATCGTACATAAAGTAGTAGCCACAGATTAAATACATAATGCAGGCAATCGAGTACAGCGCGATATTCTTGGTCAGAATCTCGGTGGTATTCTTGGCCCGCACCAGACCGGCTTCCAGCATCGAAAAGCCTGCCGCCATCCACATCACCAGCACCCCACAGATCAGGAAGTAGAAGGTGTCCATTGCAAACTGTAAATGATAAATTTGTTCTTGCATGGCAAGGCTCCTTAAATCGCTTCTGCGTCAGTTTCGCCGGTACGGATCCGTACCGCCTGCTCCAGGTCATAGACAAAGATCTTGCCGTCGCCAATCCGGCCGGTATAAGCCGCTTTCTGGATCGCTTCCAGTAAGCGTTCTACCTGATCGTCCTGGGTAGCAATTTCCAGTTTTACTTTTGGCAGGAAATCAACCTGATACTCGGCTCCGCGATAGAGCTCGGTGTGGCCTTTCTGGCGGCCAAAACCCTTTACTTCAGTAACCGTTAAACCTTCTACCCCGATGTCCGCAATTGCTTCCCGGACATCATCCAGTTTGAACGGCTTGATGATGGCACATACAAGCTTCATGATGGTTTTCCTTATCGACTAATTATGCTGTTCGCTTAAAAAGATAAGAAAACCTTGTGCCAAGATTTTTATTTGATATAAAACATACACTTAAGCTTTATGGCTTACAGTTGGCGAAAAAAAACGCACCAGTTTAGTGCGTTTTTCCCTGCCAGAGTGCAAGCCAGTACCCGTATCAGCGATCTGAAAAGCATCGTATCGGCATGACGTTATGTAGCTGCTTATGCCGGCAGAAATTCCTGCCAGGCTTGTAGCAACAGTAACAAGTCTGCCAGCCCGCATTCGCTGCAAAGCCCGCTTTCATCCAGCTGTAAATCGTCGTCCAGCTCCTCCGGCAGTGATTGTACGGCCAACTCACCGCTCTCCGTTGCCAACAGACTATTATGGCAAACCCGCACTTCCTGCTGCTGCACCAGTAAGCTAAATTCACGCCCCTGATACTGCCAGTCCTGATAAGGCTTGAGTGCCTGTAGCTGGCTTAGCAGTGGCTGGTAAGCACTGGCGCGGTGCGCAAACTCATCCAGCAGAAATTGCTGCAGCGCCGCTTGTTCAGTGGCGAGTTTAAGCCGGTAGCGCCGGCTGTCGCGATCATAGATAAAGTCGTATTCCATCTTTGCCAACTGTTTGCTTTATTGCGGCTGCAGAAATAACAACGCCTGCACAAGGCAGGCGTTGTTAGTCGTTACTAAGTGCTTACACCGCTTGCTGGATAATTACATTATCCGCTTTTTTGGTGTACTGCGGCATCTTATGGAAGTTCAGGTAGCGATAGGTATCGGCTGCCGTAGCATCGATTTGTTTCGCATATTCCATATATTCTGCCACTGTCGGTAATCTTCCGATAATTGAAGATACCGCAGCCAGCTCAGCAGACGCCAGATATACGTTAGCACCTTGACCTAAACGGTTCGGGAAGTTACGGGTAGAAGTAGACACCACCGTTGACTTCTCAGCTACGCGTGCCTGGTTACCCATACAGAGTGAACAGCCTGGCATCTCGGTGCGGGCACCCACTTTGCCATAAATACCGTAGTAACCTTCTTCGGTCAGCTGGGCCTGGTCCATCTTAGTCGGTGGCGCGATCCATAACCGGGTTGGTAACTGGCCTTTGAACTTATCCAGTAACTTACCGGCAGCACGGAAGTGGCCAATGTTAGTCATACAAGAACCGATAAACACTTCATCAATCTTGTCGCCGGCAACTTCAGACAGTAAACGGGCATCATCCGGATCATTTGGTGCACACAGCACCGGCTCTTTAATGTCGGCCAGATCGATTTCGATCACTTCAGTGTATTCGGCATCGGCATCGGCTTCCATCAGCTGTGGATCTTTCAGCCAGGCCTGCATCGCATTGATCCGGCGCTCGATAGTACGCACATCACCGTAACCTTCCGCGATCATCCACTTCAGCATCACGATATTCGATTCCAGATATTCGGCAATCGACTCTTTTGACAGCTTGATGGTACAACCGGCTGCTGAACGCTCCGCAGAGGCATCAGATAATTCAAACGCCTGCTCTACGGTCAGATTCGGTAAACCTTCGATTTCCAGAATGCGGCCAGAGAAGATGTTTTTCTTACCTTTCTTATCAACAGTCAGCAAACCTTTCTGAATGGCAACATAAGGAATGGCGTGCACTAAGTCGCGCAGCGTAATACCAGGCTGCATTTCACCTTTAAAGCGCACCAGTACCGACTCAGGCATATCCAGTGGCATCACACCAGTTGCTGCGGCAAACGCCACTAAACCAGAACCAGCCGGGAATGAAATACCAATTGGGAAACGGGTATGTGAGTCACCACCGGTACCCACGGTATCTGGCAGCAACATACGGTTTAACCAGCTGTGGATAATACCATCGCCCGGACGCAGTGAGACACCGCCACGGTTCATAATAAAGTCTGGCAGAGTATGATGCGTATCAACGTCGACCGGCTTCGGATAAGCGGCAGTGTGACAGAACGACTGCATCGTCAGATCGGCAGAGAAACCTAAACAGGCTAAGTCTTTTAACTCGTCACGGGTCATGGGACCAGTGGTGTCTTGCGAACCCACTGTCGTCATCTTCGGCTCACAGTAAGTACCAGGACGCACACCTTTCACGCCACACGCCTTACCCACCATTTTCTGTGCCAGCGTAAAGCCTTTGCCTGAGTCTGCTTTGGCTTGTGGGCGACGGAATTTATCAGAAGCAGCTAAACCTAAGAACTCCCGGGCACGGTCAGTTAAACCACGGCCGATAATCAGTGGAATACGGCCACCGGCACGCACTTCATCAATTAACACGTCAGTTGCCAGGCTAAATTCAGCCAGCACTTCGCCGCTACCATGACGCACGATTTTGCCTTCGTACGGCAGAATGTCGATCACATCGCCCATCTCGAGCTTGCTGACATCAACTTCAATTGGCAGTGCACCTGAGTCTTCCATGGTATTGAAGAAAATCGGCGCAATCTTGCCGCCTAACACAAAGCCGCCACCGCGCTTGTTCGGTACGTATGGAATATCGTCACCCATAAACCACAGCACTGAGTTCGTCGCTGATTTACGTGATGAACCGGTACCCACTACGTCACCGACATAAGCCAGTGGGAAACCTTTTTCTTTCAGTTTTTCCAGCTGCTTGATCGGGCCAACAGTACCAGGCTGATCCGGTTCGATACCTTCGCGGCTGTTTTTTAGCATGGCTAACGCATGCAGTGGGATGTCCGGGCGTGACCAAGCATCCGGTGCTGGTGATAAATCGTCGGTGTTGGTTTCACCGGCAACTTTAAACACGGTAACGGTAATTTTCTTCGCCAGCTCTGGCTTGGCTTCAAACCATTCGGCGTCAGCCCAGCTTTGCAGTACTTGCTTGGCATACTGATTACCCGCTTCAGCTTTTTCAGTGACATCGTGGAAAGCATCGAAAATCAGTAAGGTATGTGACAGGGCTTTGGCGGCAACTGGCGCCAGCTTGGCATCATCCAGCAGGCTGATCAGTGGCTCAATATTGTAACCACCCATCATGGTACCCAACAGCTCAACGGCACGCTCGGCGCTGATTAGTGGACTTTTGGCTTCGCCTTTGGCGACAGCAGCCAGGAAGCCGGCTTTAACATAAGCGGCTTCGTCAACACCAGGTGGTACCCGGTTGACCAGCAAATCTAAAATAACTTCTTCCTCGCCTTTTGGCGGGTTCTTTAATAATTCAACTAAGGCAGCAACTTGCTCAGCATTTAAGGGCTTAGCCGGGATACCCTGGGCGGCGCGTTCCGCCACGTGTTCACGATATTCTTGTAACACAGTTATGTCCTCTTGGTCGTTGCTTGCAGTCTGGTCACTGCAACGTCATTCCGGTGAATGAATGGGCTCAATTATAAGAAAGATCAGAGCAAAAGCATATTAACACTAATGCACACACACTTATAATGGTTATAAATTTGCTGAATACAAAGCGTCAGGCAGGTAATTTTAATTTATAGTGGTCTGACCAAGGCAGCAAAAAGCCGTGGCACCTTGCGATTTCCAAACAAGGTAACCACGGCTTGATTATAGTGACAGCGCGCTATGGATTACCAGATCTTAACGCGCTGCTCGACCGGTAAATACATCGCATCACCTTCTTTAATATCAAAGGCGGTATAAAACTCCGGCATATTTGGCAGCACACCAATTACCCGATAATGGGCTGGCGAGTGCGGGCCTGTGCTCAACTGGCGACGCAGCGCTTCTTCACGGAACTTGGTGCGCCAGATTTGGGCCCAGCTGATAAAGAAGCGTTGTTCACCGGTAAAGCCATCCATCACCGGTGCTTGCTGACCATTTAGTGATAACTGATAGGCTTTCAGGGCTACCGTCATACCGCCGAGGTCACCGATATTCTCACCCAGTGCCACTGCACCGTTCACATTAACACCCGGCAGCGGCTCAAAGCGATTATACTGACCAATCAGCTTGGCACCGCGGGCCTGGAACTGAGCTTTATCCTGCTCGGTCCACCAGTTACGCAGGTTACCGTCACCGTCGTATTTAGCACCCTGATCGTCAAAGCCATGGCCGATTTCATGGCCAATTACTGCACCGATACCGCCGTAGTTTACGGCATCATCGGCTGCCATATTAAAGAACGGTGGCTGCAAAATGGCGGCCGGGAACACGATTTCGTTATTCACCGGGTTGTAGTAAGCGTTGACCGTTTGCGGTGTCATAAACCATTCGTCTTTATCGATTGGCTTGCCCAACTTGCTCACCATCTCATCATAGCCCCAGTGACTGGCACGGATAAAGTTACCGACCAGATCATTGGCTTTGATCTCCAGCGCGGAGTAATCTTTCCACTTGTTCGGATAACCAATTTTCGGCGTAAATTTGCTCAGTTTTTCCAAAGCCGCGACCTTGGTGTCTTCGCTCATCCACTCCAGCTCTTTGATCGACACCTCATAGGCTTTAATCAGGTTAGCGACCAACTCTTCCATCCGTGCTTTCGCCGCCGGACTGAAATGACGCTCGACATACAGCTTACCCGTCAGCTCGCCCAGCACCTGATCGGCAGCATCGACAGCGCGCTTCCAACGTGGTTGTTGCTCCTGGATACCGCTTAAGGTGGTGCCATAGAACGCAAAACGACGGTCAGCAAAGGCACTGTTCAGCTTATCGGCGTAGCTATTAACGGTTTTAATGGTCAGGTAGTCCTGCCAGCTTTGCAGATCGCTGCCGGCAATCACCTGGCCTAAGCCAGCAAAATAACTTGGCTGACGCACAATAATATCGCTGACCTGAGCCAGCTTTACGCCCTCAGCATAGGCAGCCCAATCAAAGGCGCCCAGGCTATTATTCAGCTCTGTGCTGCTGAGTTTATTGTAGGTCTTATCGGCATTACGGCTATCGAGACGGGTCCAGTGATGTTCTGCCAGCGCTTTTTCCAGCTGATACACCCGCTCCGCTGCGGCAGCCGCATCGCTATGGCCTGCCAGCGCGAACATATCGCTCAGATAGGCTTTATATTCACTGATAATTTTCAGTGAGGCTTCATCATCTTTAAAGTAGTAATCGCGATCTGGTAACCCCAGGCCACCCTGATTTAAATACACCGCATACTGGGTAGAGTTTTTCGCATCGTTATTAACAAACCAGCTAAATGGAATCGCAATGCCATCACGTTGTAAGCGGGCAAATATTGCGGGTAGCTGTGCCTTGTCACTTAGCGCTTTAATCGCATCCAGCTGCGGCTGCAGCGGGCTTAAACCCAGCTCTTCGATAACAGACTGGTCCATAAAGCTGTTATAGAAGTGTCCCAGCTTTTGTTCGTCCGAACCGGCGGCTAAATCAGTCCGGGCAGAGACTTCTTCAATAATGGCTTTTACCGCCTGCTGCGATTGGTCAGCCAGAATATGGAAAGAGCCATAGGTGGCTTTGTCAGCAGGAATTTCAGTTTCAGCCAGCCATTTGCCATTTACCGCCAGGAAAAAATCCTGACCAAAGGCCACGCTTGAGTCAAAGTACTGGGTATCAATACCTGATACCAGGGCAGCCTGTTGCTGGGTAACTGCAGGTTTGGCCGCCGCACTTTGCTCGGGGGCATTTTGCTTACCACAGGCACTCAGGCCAAGAGCCAGGGCTACCGCACTGGCCACTAAGGTGATTTTTTTCATTGTTATATCCTGTTATACGCGGGAAAAAAGAGTGAACATCTCATCTTACGCCCTCTGTCTGGCCTTGCCAATTTGTGCCAGGCATAAAGTTGTAACAAAGTATGAGAAAGGCCTTAACTGCTGCTTTCCAACGCAAAACCATGTTCGCCCTGCTCAAAAATGACATTAGCCCGCCCCACCAACAGCGGATCGGGGAGCCCTATCGCCGCCGCATCTTTGTTCTCGTATGGCAGGCGCTGCAACACGTAACGCATCGCATTAAGGCGGGCACGTTTTTTACAATCGGATTTAATCACCGTCCAGGGCGCATAGCTGGTATCCGTTGCAGCAAACATCGCTTCTTTGGCCTGAGTATAGTGATCCCATTTATCCAGCGATGCCAGATCGATGGGGCTTAACTTCCACTGCTTTAACGGATGGGCTTCTCGCTCGGTAAAGCGGCGCCGCTGCTCGTCGCGACTGACGGAAAACCAGAGCTTAATCAGATGAATGCCGCTACGCACCAGTTGGCGCTCAAAGTCTGGCGCTTGCAGCATAAATTCCTGATACTCCTCATCACTGCAAAAACCCATTACCCGCTCAACACCCGCTCTGTTGTACCAGGAGCGGTCAAATAACACGATTTCCCCCCGGGTGGGTAGCTGTGCCACATAACGCTGAAAATACCACTGCCCCTGCTCAACCGTGGTCGGTTTCTCGAGCGCGACCACACGGGCGCCACGCGGATTCAGATGCTCCATAAAGCGCTTGATGGTACCGCCTTTGCCTGCCGCATCCCGCCCCTCAAACAGGATCACCAGGCGCTGGCCGCTGGCTTTAACCCAGTGCTGTAACTTTAACAGTTCGACTTGCAGCTGATATTTCTGTTGTTCGTAGCTTTTGCGACTTAAGCGGTTTTGGTAAGGATAGCCGCCACTGCGCCAGTCAGCGGCCAATTGCTGGTCGGCTTTCAGACGGCGTTTTTCTGACTGCGCCGATTCGCCCTTAAGTAACGCCTTACTCAGTTGTGTCAGATCATCCGGTGACAAGCCTTCCAACATCGCCAGTAAATGCTCGGATAACTGGTGCAAATCGCCAGCCGCACGGGCGGCAATAATGTCTTCAAGCGCCACTGCCTTGGCCTGCTGACTGGCGCTAAGCCTTTGTGTCACCCGTTCAGTTTGCGGATCCTCTGCTGTCGTCTCAGCCTGGACTTTCTCGGTCATCATATCTCCTACGCGCTGTGTTAAGTGGCAACCTCGCATTGATAACAACTGGGCGAGCGCGGGCAGCTGCCGCCCCGGGCGCAAATCAGTTGTGCGGGTTTATTCATGCTACGGCTAACCCAGTTGATATTCAGAATATTGGCCACCCGCTTCAAGGTGGTTTGAATATTTTGCGGCACAGTAGCAGCGCCACCGTAACTGATACAACGTGCCTTCATCTCCTGCGCCAGCGCATCAGCATCCAGCCCCTGAGCCGCCAAAGCCGGATTCAAATCAATACCAGCACATAATACATGGTCATTACCGGCCAAATCTTTGACCTTGGTCGACTCACAGCAATAAATTCTCGGTTGTCCCTGCACATCCAGTAAAGATAGTTGCGCCGCACTGCCCGATTCTTTTACCTCAAACATCCGGAATACCGCCCAGTGTTGGCACGGGTCCTGGACTTGTCGCATATTGCCCCAGGGCAGCGGGATACCATTACCGCGATACACTGCCTTTAATTTACCGGGGCTGTACGCATCAAAATAGTGCCAGTGCGGATAGGGTGATACTGCCGTCATCCGCCGCATCGCCACCGAAGCCGACACTTCAGCCTGCAAGTGACTGGCAATTTCGTAGCCACGCCGCTCCAGCAACTGCCGGAATGGCTGTTTCGGGCACAGCAGCGCACCGGCAAAAAAGCTCGACTCAAAGTCGCGCCAGGCATGCAAAATGTCCTGCGGTGCCATGCTACTGCTGTCAGCGAACACATCGTCATGCGCCCCGCCGACTGCCATGGAGCTTTTCACGCCGTCTTTGTTATGCAGTACTGCATGGCCGATATGTACCGCCAATTCATATTTCAGGCGGGTTGGCCATTGCTGCAAGACGCGGTGCAAATGCAAACTCTGCGGTGGCACAAAAAACGAGGTTTGAATATTATTCGAGCGGACGCCCAATTCGTCGATTAACTCGCGCGGCGCTTCATCAAACCAGTGAATACTCAGTCCCAGTTGTTTGACGATGGCCAGCAATTCGTCAACCGATAGCGGCAACCGCTTTAAACCAACCTCCTCGGCTGCCCGCTCCAACTCAGGAAAATGATTCTGATGATGCTCCTGATGGGCGCGAATTAATAGCTGAGCAAACTGCCGGCCACTGGTGCCGGTTTGCGACAACAACTCTGGGATCGCAATTTGCAGGATATCGCCGCTAAACAAAAAGCCTGGCTCCAACGGCATACCATTTAAGCCACCCTTGCTTTGCTTCGGTAGCACCAGATCCTGCTCCTCCGCTTCGCCATCCAAAAACCAGTCCAGCTCTTTTTGAAACACCTGCGCAATGACTTCCAACATTTCGACGGCCGGCACCCGCTTACCGCGCTCAATCATCGATAAATAAGACACCGAGGGCGCCGCTTCCGGATTCAGCCGCACACAGCGGGTCGACAGATCTTCAATAGTTAAGTTATTGCGTTTACGCAAATTTCTTATTTTAGTGCCCAGAAAATGGGACTTACGCAGCAGGCTTTTGTTGATTTTCATTTTGTAAAATTCACACTGTAAAATTTTTATTGTGAAATTATGCTTAAAACTAATCTAGACTAGATTTCAAGCAATAGCAAAAGCTAGTGCCAAAACTAAGCCTTATCAGAGGCAAAATACCGACCCTACCCGATGAGGAACACAAGATGACAACTTTAGCTAACCCACTGCAGCAGGAGCTGCATATCCAGCAGCAAATCCAATTGATCACCGAGCTGAACCAACAGCATGTGCGCCAGGTCATGGATTACTCAAAAGGTTTTCTGGACAAAACCTTCCCACTGGCCCGGGGTTCGCATAAAGATGTCGCCAGCTATGTGGTGTACTACCAGCAACTACTGGCGTTTTTCCATGATGGCAGTACCAGCGGTTTAAAAGAACCGGCACAATTTATTGCCCTGATTGGTCACCGCGAATCACCGGAAGCGCTGTTGCTGCAGAATGAAGAGCGCCATGTTGAATTGATTCTGAACCGGCGCGGGCTACAGGGTAGTCAGGATCCGGCTGGCATTGACGATATTCAGCTGCAAACCACCACGCCGGACTGCAATTGGTTTAGCCTGATCAGTGGCCGGCAGATCAGCTGCCGCAGCCGGGCGGAAAAAAGCTTTACCGCCAAAGATGGTCAACCCTTTCAACTTTAAGCTGCTCCGGCAACCTGCTGCGGTTGCCGGCGTCTTACTCCGGGGTTAAGCTGTGTGCATCTGCTTGTCGTGAGATCTGGCCTAACCCTGAATGCTTGAACTTAAACACCTGAAAACACTAACAACACTGGCAAAAACCGGTAGTTTACAGGCGGCGGCGCTGGAACTCTGTGTTACCCAATCCGCCCTCTCCCATCAGCTGGGTCAGTTAGAGCAACGGCTTGGGCAAAGGTTATTTCAGCGTAAAAGTCAGCCGCTACAGTTTACGGCTAGCGGCCAGGCGTTGCTGGAATTGGCACAGCGGGTGCTGCCTGATGTGACACACACTCTCAGACAGTTACAGCAGCCTGGCGACGCAAACGCCACTTTAGTATTAAGTGTGGAGTGTCATGCCTGTTTTCACTGGATCCTGCCGGCACTGCGTCTGTATCGCCAGCAGAATCCGGCACTGACCATCACCCTCAGCCATGAAATTGAGCATGATGCTGTCACCAGTTTATTAACTGGCGAGCTGGATATTGTGCTAACCACCGATCTGCGCCATGCCGACAAGTTGCAGCTTTATCCGTTATTTGAGCTGGAGTTAGTGTTGTTGGTGAGCCCGGATCATCCGTTGGCTCAGGCAGAGCAGATTACACCGGCGCTGCTGCAGCACGAGGTGATCCTAAGCTACCCGATCCCAGCTGAGCGGCAGGACTTATTCCGCTGTTTTATGCCGGATCTCAGCTTTAAAGGTCAACTCAAAGCCGTCGCCCAAGGCAGCCAAATTGTGCAATTGGTCGCAGCGGGCCAGGGCATTGCTGCCCTGCCGCGCTGGATGGCGGAACCCTTTGCCAGTCAAGGCCTGTTGGTTAGCAAAACCCTGGGTACTGCTGGCTTATGGCGCCCGATGTATTTGCTACACCGGCCTAATCAGGCCCCTGCCAGCGCACTTGCTGCTCTGGCAGAGGTGTTCCGGCAAGCCGCACCAGAGTCAACCCGCCCGGTTCAACTCCCAAAATAATTCAGGCTCCCGCAGGAGCCTGATTGCTAAATCGGTTATTACTACAGACTTTATTCCGCAGCCTGCTGCGCAACCTGCGTTGACGCAATACCGTTGATGCTCATGGTCAGGCGTTGCAGATTTGCCACCGTCAGCTCTGAATTGTCCAGCTTAACCGCCAGCATCAGATCCTGCAGCGCAGCCACTTTATCACCGGCCATCAGGTTCATTACGGCTCTGTTATTCAGTGCCAGTGCCCGCATCTCGCGTTTAGCGGAGCGCGGCACGGCCTGCAAGGTACCGGCACGCTGCACGGCGTCAGTACAGGCTGCCTCGGCTGATGCGAAGTCAGCAGTGCGGCTGTACGCGACACACAGGCTTAACTGGCGGAAGAACGGGTCCGTATCGGCCTGACGGGGGCTCACCGCCTGTTCGATCCCCGCTTTAAACTGCCCGGCTTTAATTAACTCGGCGCCCGGTGCTTCTTCCGGCAATCCCATCTGGTACGCATTACCCGCCGCAGAAGCGAGCAATGGACTTGACGACAACATTACTACCGCCAAACCGGCTAATAATTTACGCGTTGAAAAAGTCATGTCTGGTCTCTCCTGCAAAATTGATTTAAGTGCCTGCTTAGTGGCACGTAATAAAATTACAAGATCACGCTATTTCTGACAAACGAGAAGAACTAAACGAACAGGTTAGAAAATTTAACTTATCCGACCACCTGACGTAAAAGCAACAAAGGCAAACAGGCACAATGCATTTAAATCAAAGGCATAGGGCACTTCAGCCCAGAAAGAATGGATATGCAGCGCGCTAAACAAAGCAATACAAACTGTAATTTTATTACAAAAATAATAGTAGCAAGCGTCAGTGATGGCGCTCAGACGCTTGGTCAGGACTGGTGGTTGCTTTTACTGGCTACTCTGCTATGGTATGCGCAAGCTGGCACTCTGCCAGCTGTACTGTACTTTAATTTAACGGAGTATCGTCTTGTTCAGGCCCATCCGGTCATCTTTAAAGAGTTTTAGTACCGCCTTCCAGCTTTAAGCCGGGTGCGCGCTGTCGCGCCCGGATCCAATACCAGCTTGTTAGCCCATACCCTTATTCGCCAACAAATTTGATCTATGGAGAGCCCGATGACAGGTCGTGCCACCCTGAAGAATTTTCCGCTATCGCGCCTGGAACGCTATTTACTCAGTGCCAGCTGGTTCCCGCTGCACAAAGCACGTAAACCAACCACCCTGTTGCGGACACTGGGTACACCTCAGGTGCCACGCGGTGATAAAGGTCAGCTTAGCGCCGCCCCCGGCCATTCAATACAACTGATCGCGCTACCAGAAGGCGAAAGTTGTTGGGTAACACTCAGCACAGAGCACACTGCCAGCACAGACGATAACCCGCTGTCGATTTGGTCGCCACTCGGGCAGGCGCTACTGGGCAAAACCTGTGGTGACCTGGTGCAGGTAAAAGTATTTCGCCGCACTTTAACATTTATCGTCGGCGACATTCTGAGAGTCAAGCAAACCGATTGAGGTTAAAACCCGGGAGGATAGTGCCATGCAGTCATTAACAGTCGCAGCTAAAGGTTTTGATATCACCGCACCTACCGTCTGTAGATTGCTGCGACCTCAGAGCAGGGGTGTCATCTGTTTAAGGATTTACCATGAGCAAAGAAACCAGCAAAAAGCAGCCAAAGCATGACATCAAAGAAAAACGCCGGCTGAAAAAGCAAAAGCGCCAGCAACAGAGCTAAGATGGCGACCCGCAGGCTGCCAGCAGGCAGCCTGCTTTATTTGTGGCTTTAGTCCAACAATAGTTGCAACTCTGACGGTAAAAACGGCTTGCCGCTTGCATTGACGGCGGTACCGGTAATAAAGGCATCCAGCATCAGCTTCTGATCGCGACTGCGCCACACTTGTTGCTTAAAACCAAAGCGTAAGCGCGACACCGGCTGATACTGAGTAGTGATATAAAACTGATCGCCACTGGTCAACGATGCCTTGTAATCCAGTTCGGCACGCACCACTACCAAATTGACCTCGGCTTTGGCCAAGGCGGCAAAATCAATCTGCCGGCTGGCTAAAAACTCATGCCTGGCATGCTCCAGATAATTAAAATAGACGGCATTATTCACTATGCCCTGCATATCGCATTCGTAATCGCGGACTTTAAACTCGGTTTTATGCATCAGCAGCTCCCTGGTTGCAAAAGCTGCATGCTAACAGCCAACCTCACAATCTCCAAGTCAGGCCAGTTTGGGTGACAAACCAACCGGTGCCACCGGCAGAAACAGCTGCGGTAATTTACGTGGTACTATATCCAGTGCCGTTTTATAGCCCTGCAGATACAGCAATTGCTTCTGTGCCACCGTCAATTCAAAGTTCACCGCTGATACTTCACCGGTATTTACCACCACTGTATTGTGCCAGTATTCGGCATGGACATATTCACGTGACACGGCATTCATAAAGGTTTGGATCAGCATCTGCATATAAGACACGACCGGCAGGTAGCGGCTGGTGCGGATAGGCCGGGTTTCAGATTCACTTTTCAGCCGGAAGCAAACCAGTGGCAGCCCCTGCCCCGACCAATCGCGGTGCAGCGCATCCTCAGACAGGATCACGCCATCAGTCAGCACCTTGTCGCGATAACTTTTAAACGAGAAAAACAACGGGATCGACATCGAATAGCGGATTGCGGCCGATACTCTGACCTCCGGCGTCAACTGGCGGTTAAAAATCACCGGCCCACCGCCACTGATATCCGTTGCCAGCACATGCAAATCCAGCTCAAGATCGGCAAAGGTACGCTGCTCTAAAAGTGCATCCAGCCACTGTTCAAAGCGGTTACCATTACAGAGGCCGCCGGTGCGTAATAAGGTAGTAAGCGAGATCCCTTTGAAGTAACGAAAGTCTGTATCCAATGCCAACTGTTCAATCCGCTTTAACGGCCAGCCGGCCGCATAAAAAGCCGCCACGATACTGCCACCCGATACGCCAACTAAATGCCGGTAACTCAGGTTCAGCTCATTCAGGGCTTGCAGAATGCCGATATGGCAACTCAGACGGGTACCACCACCGGACAAAATAGGGACAATTTCTGACGCATTCAGCACTGACATCAAAGCCACCTTAGCAGCAGTATTTCTTCAAGTATGGTGAAACATTGGAGGCTGTCCAGTAACAGATATTTTTTGCAGCCACTAAACCTTTGCCATAAGGTGGACGACTAAGCAAGAAACCCATAATTAGTATCAGGCATGCCTGCAACAGAACAAACGTTATTACAACGAGCCCAGCAAGGTGATCAAAGCGCCTTCGCCCAACTCTACCAGCAGGGTGTTGGCCGGGTTTATGCGATCGCCTGGCGTTTGCTGGCAAACCGCGCCCGGGCGGAAGAGGCGGTGCAGGAGACCTTTTTAAGGGTCTGGCAACAATTGCCTGGCTTTCGGGGCGAGAGTGCCTTTAGCAGTTGGCTACACCGCCTGGCCGTCGGAACCAGTATCGATCTCTGGCGCAAGGATAAAGGCTTACGGCTCGAAGACGGCGAGTCGCTGCCGGAGCTCGGTTATTGCCCCGCCGAACAAGGTGAACAGCAACAGCTATTGGAAAGTGCGATTCAACGTTTACCAGCCCAGGCCAGAGCCGTTTTTGTGTTGTACGCATTGGAGGGTTATCCCCATCAGGAGATCGCCACCTTACTGAATATTGCCGAAGGCAGCAGTAAAGCCCACTACCACCGCGCCCGGCACTTATTGCAGGAGTATCTGAATGAGCACTAAGCAACTCGATGATTTGCTCACCACTCTGCCACGTGAGCGGCAACCCGAACGGGATCTGTGGCCAGAAATAGCTGCCCGGCTTGCACCTAGGCAACAGTCGCGTCACTTCGGCAAACTGGCAATAGCCGCGTCGGTACTGCTGATGCTGCTCTTTAGCTGGCAGTGGCCAGACCGCACCGAGCCTGTGCTGGCCTGGCAGCAGCAGGAACAGCAATGGCAACAGGCGCTAAGCCAACAACTGGCAGAGCTGCAACAGGTCAATCCGGCCTTTGGCGACTGGCAATGGCAGCTGCAGCTGTGGCAGCAAGCCATCAATCAGGTGAAAGTGGCACTGAATTTTTACCCGGACGATCCCGGTCTGCAACACAAACTGGCCTCACTCTATCAACAACAGCTGTCTTATGTTGACTGGTTGGCCTCGACATCTTACTAAAGGAGAACACCATGAAACTGATACAACTCGGCGCCAGCCTTTGTTTACTGCTTGCCAGTAGTCTAAGCCTGGCCGACAGCCGGCAAAGTATTAACGAAGTCCGCACCGTCAGCCCGAATGAGCAGATCAGCCTGGAGGTAATGCGCGGCAAGGTTGAGATCCGTGGCACCAATAGCAACCAGTTCCGGGTGTCCGGTAAACTGGATGAAAAAGCAGAAGGCTTTACCCTCGATTCCAAGGGCGGCTTTACCGGCTTTATCGTGCAGATGCCCCGGCAGTTACGGGAGCAACATCAAGAAAAAGCCCAGGGGTCAGAGCTTATTATCGAATTACCGGTGGGGAGCTCCGTATCCTTTAAAGGCGTGAATGTTGATGTCAAAGCGACCAATATTAGCGGCGGTACCTCACTTAGTACCGTTAACGGCAGTATTAATGCCAGTGCTCTGAGTAACAGCGTTGAGCTAACGAGTGTAAATGGCGACATTCAGAGTCAGACGTTAAGTGGCCACGTCAAATTGAAAACAGTAAATGGCAAAATTACTGATCAAGGTGCAAGTGGCCGGTTAAATGTCGAATCAGTTAATGGCAAGCTTCAACTCAACAGTCAACCACAAGACTTGATGCTAACAGTGGTGAATGGCGAAGTCTCACTGGCGTTAGATGGCACGCAACAAATTGAAATCTCTACCGTGAATGGTAATGTCGAACTGGAGCTAAAAAATCAGTCCGCCCCTCGCATTAAAGGCTCCTCTGTCAGCGGTAAATTTGAACTCAAATTTCCCACCGCGCTTGATGCCAAAGTAAGTCTAAAAACAACGGCCGGTGGCGGTATTAAGAACAGCCTAACCGCCGATCAACCCAGCAGAGCCAAATATGGTCCGGCCAGCAACCTACAATTCAGCAGTGGTCAAGGAACAGGTAATATAGAGATCAATACGGTTAGTGGCCGGTTGGAAATCTCAAAAGACTAGTGCAATTGCCCGTACTCAAGAGTAGCTTGAGTACGGGGTTAACCTGGACCGCACAACGGAGCTAACCCGAATAGATTAGTTCATCTCTGCGATGAGCTCTATCGGCTAGATATTATTCAAATGCATTCGAAATAAGATATAACTTTTGGTTATATGAAGGGATTGTAAAAATTTTGGCACACGCCTTGTTAATCCTACATTGCACGTCATCCACTTACTTTCTGAAACTGTAATAAACCCCTTTTTCAGAAACGCTGTTCCTGAATTCGCAAATATAACAGCCTCTTGGTCAGATTTTGTTGATTTACAGCCACCGGCTTTTTGCCTTAAAACTTATTATTGATGTTGCTGTGGTGTTACAGCATGCGGTCATCCTTCCAGGGAACTCATAACAAGAAACAAGGTAATACTATGCCGAAGAAATATTTCAAACTAAATGCGTTTGCGTTGCTATGTGTGCCTGCAGCACTGCTGGCCAATGCCGCTTATGCCGACGATAACAACCAATATCAGGATGGCCCGGTTACCCGGGTTATTGTTAAGTATAAAGAAAGCCAGACCGATAACCTGACACGCAGTCTGCCGGCTGCCGTCGCTCAACAGCGCCGGGCTGAGCGGATGCAGGCCAAAGCCGAGCGTTTTAGTCAGCGTGCCGGCAAGTCAGTTAAGTTTGTGCGGGAAACCGCGTTAGAACGCCATGCGGTATTTAGCGCCGACCGTCGCCTGTCAGCCAAGGAAACAGCGGCACTGCTTAGTCAGCTGGCAGCAGATGATGAAGTAGAATTAGTCGAAGAGGATGTGCTGCTACAAGCAGCCCTGACACCCAACGATACCCAGTATGCCAACCAATGGCATTACTATGAGAATACCGGTGGTATCCGAGCCCCGGCAGCCTGGGACAGAGCCACAGGTCAGGGCGTAGTTGTAGCGGTACTGGATACCGGCTACCGGCCACATGCCGATCTGAATGCCAATATTCTGCCTGGCTACGATATGATCTCCGATACTTTTATCGCTAATGATGGCGGCGGCCGCGATAACGATGCCCGCGATCCGGGAGACTGGACCAATGCCGGCGAGTGTGGCGGCGGTCAACCGACCTCCTTCCGCGCCTCAAGCTGGCATGGTACACACGTAGCCGGCACCATTGCCGCTGTTACCAACAATAACACCGGGGTTGCCGGGGTTGCTTATAACGCCAAGATTGTACCGGTGCGGGTATTAGGTAAGTGCGGTGGTTATACCTCTGATATCGCTGACGGTATCATCTGGGCAGCCGGTGGCACCGTATCGGGCGTACCGGCTAATGCGAATCCAGCCAGTGTCATCAATATGAGTCTGGGTGGCTCAGGTAGCTGTTCTACTACCACGCAGAATGCGATTAACCAGGCCCGCAGCCGTGGTGCTGTCGTTGTTGTCGCCGCTGGTAACAGCAACTCAAATGCCAATAACTTTAACCCGGGTAACTGTGCCGGCGTGGTTAACGTCGCCGCAACCAACCGTCAGGGCGGTCGCGCCAGCTACTCTAATACCGGTACCAGCGTTGATGTCGCAGCACCGGGTGGCCAGATGACCTCAGCAAATGACCCGAATGGCGTGCTGTCTACTTATAATTCTGGCAGCACTACGCCGGGCAATGACAGCTACGGCTACAGTCAGGGTACCTCTATGGCGGCGCCACACGTGGCCGGTGTTGCTGCGCTGATTAAGCAGGTGAAACCCTCTGCCACCCCGGATGAAATTGAGACCATCCTGAAAAATACTGCCCGTAGCTTCCCGGCAACCTGCAGTGGCTGTGGTACCGGCATTGTTGATGCCAATGCCGCAGTGCAAGCTGCTCAGGGCTCAGGTGGCACCGGCGGTGGTGGCACTGTGTCCAACCTGTCGGCTACTACCAACAACTGGCTGCATTATACCGTGACAGTCCCTGCTGGCATGAAAACTCTGACCGCCAGTATTTCCGGTGGCACCGGCGATGCCGATCTCTATGTTCGTCGCGGAGCCAGACCGACTACCACGACTTACGATTGCCGGCCGTATCTGCAAGGGAACAATGAAAGCTGTAACTTTAACAATCCGGCAGCAGACGTTTGGCACGTTAGTATCCGCGCTTACAGCAGTTTCAGCGGTGTGACCCTGACAGTCAGTTACAATCCGTAACTTAAGTCAGTACCAGGCAAGCAAGTGACAACGGTAGCAAAGGCTACCGTTGTTTTTTAAAGCAAAGACGCCCTAATCAGCAAAGCTGATCTTACCCATAGTAACCGCCGGCATAGCACGACTGGTCGCGGTAAAGGTGTCAGAGCTTCCGGCAACGCATTCATTCGCCAGCAAGGCAAATAATACGGCTTCTTTGGCATCCGGCAAAATCGCCAGCTCAGCGGTAGTTCGCAGCGAGAACTGTGGCAGTTGCTGCTGAATTTGCTGCATTAACAGCGGGTTATGGATACCACCGCCACTGGCGTAAATAACAGTAGGCTGTGCTGCTATCGTTAGCTGCTGCACTAAACGCACAATGGCTGTCGCACTAAAGCAGTTTAACGTGGCCAGCACATCTGCCGGGCTTAGAGCGGTGCAACCGCTTTGTTGCTGCGCCTGCTGCAAGTATTGCAAATTAAACACCTCAGGCCCGGTGGTTTTGGGCAAACTCAGGCTGAAAAACGGATGCTGCAGTAACGCCGCCAATAATGCCGGCGCCACCTTACCGCTAGCGGCGATCCTGGCATCGGCATCATATTGCAGGGCCGGATAGTACTGCCGGACATAGGCATCCATCATGGTATTACCCGGGCCGAGATCCGTACTAAACACCTTGTTCAGATCGGCATCTACCGGCAAATAGGTAAGATTAGCAATACCACCGATATTCAGCAAAATACGGTTTTCCTGAGCGGAGCCAAAGAGTAAATAATCACCATAGGCCGCCAGAGGTGCGCCTTCGCCGCCAGCCGCAATATGTTTTTGCCGGAAATCACTGACGGTCATAATGCCGGTATGCACCGCCAGGTGATCACCATCTCCCAGTTGCAAGGTGGCATTGCCCCACGCCGGATCCTGATGCTGCCGTAACGGACAGTGATACACGGTCTGCCCATGGCTGGCGATCAGGTCCACCTCTGATGCCGGCACCTGCCAGTCGCGTAACGCCTGATTGATCATAGCCGCATGCTGCAGGGCAATCCACGGATGTAATAGCGTTAATTGCTGTAAATCAACCTGCCGTTTGGCAAATACCGCCTGCACCCGGCTGCGAAATTCATCCTGATAAGGCACGGTGATAAACTGCTCGACGGTGACGCTGGTATGCTGGCCGCTACCACTAATTAAGCACAGCGCAATATCCAGCCCATCTAACGAAGTCCCACTCATTAAGCCGATAATGCGGCGGCTGGGTTTGGCGGCCAGTTGATACAACCGGGTAATATGACTATGCATGCGTAGCGCATCCTTAATTTTTTTCTAAAACAACAACACCAGGCGCCGCTTTCGTTCGTATACTTACGCCGTGCACTGTTATCACTCAGTGCCCATACTACCCCAGAACCATGAACGGAGAAAACGATGATTAGTTATGTAACCTTAGGTGTCAGTGATATTGCTGCAGCCCGCAAGTTTTATGGTGATTTACTGGGCGAACTTGGCGCCAAAACCTTGTTAAATATGGATCGGATCACTTTTTTTGGTAAGAGCATGAAAGAACCCATGCTGGCGGTCTGTATTCCGTTCAATCAGCAAGCCGCAGCGCCGGGTAATGGCAACATGGTGTCGTTGGCACCAGGCTCAAAAGCAGCGGTTGATCAGCTGTATCATAAAGCTATTGCGCTGGGTGCCACTTGCGATGGTGCACCGGGTCAACGCATTCCAAATACCTTCTACGGTGCCTATGTAAGGGATGCCGATGGTAATAAACTTTGCTTTTGTCATTTCGGTTAAGCATGCAGATTAACGCCGATTTTAGTGCCCGGGTAGTGCTGTTGCCGGGCCAACAACAATTTGTGCCATCCCCTCTGCCCGGTGTAAGCCGGGTGATGTTAGACCGTGCTGGTGACGAAGTTGCACGCGCCACCAGCCTGGTACGTTATGCACCAGGCTCGGGTTATAGCAGCCACCGCCATGATGGTGGTGAAGAAATATTGGTGCTGGACGGCATCTTTTCAGATGAACACGGCCACTATCCTGCTGGCAGCTACCTGCGCAATCCGCCTGGCAGTAACCACCAGCCCTACTCTGAGCAGGGGTGTCTGCTGCTGGTAAAACTGTGGCAATTTGCCGCTGACGATCACACTAAGCTGGTCATTGATACCAATAGCGGGGACTGGCTCCCCGGTTTAGTGTCCGGGCTAAGTGTACTGCCTTTGCATGAGCATAACGGCGTTAACACCGCCTTAGTGCGCTGGGCCGCCAATACCCAATTTAACCGCCACACACATCCCGGTGGCGAGGAGATCCTGGTGCTGGATGGCGTTTTTCGTGACGAGTTTGCTGAGTATCCCACAGGTAGCTGGTTACGAAGCCCAAGGTACAGTTCTCATACCCCCTTTACCACAACTGAAGGCGCATTGATCTATGTAAAAACCGGCCATCTCGGTGCCAATCTGTTAGGGGATAAGTTTATCCAGGCACCAGCATAGGATAAAATTGCCAGCTGGCGCTTTTTTGTGCTAAATTCTGCGCCCTTTCTTTGCCGGACCCAGCTGTTATGGATCTCTTTACCCTGACTGTTATCAATGCTTTTATCGCTCTGGTCGCGACTGGCGTGTTAGCATTTCAGGAACAAGCCGACCGTCAGTTTCGCTATCAGCGGTATTTTTTGCTGGCCGGGATTTGTATGCTATTAAACGCCAGCATCAGTGCCATTCATTATGGCGGCATTGCGCTACCCTATTGGCTGCTGCCCGCACTTTCAAATAGTTTAAGCGTTGGCGCTAATATCGCCCTAGCTGCAGGCATTCATCGCCATCTGCAAAAGCCTGGCAAGCGGTTTGGCCTGTTACTGTTATTTGTCGTGCTTTTTTTGTTAAATCTTACCGACTTTGCCCGCAGCGATATCAATCATCGTTTTTATCTGAATATTCCGATCGTATTGTTATTGAATTTCTGGTGTATCTATATGCTTTGGCCGCATAGAAAAGCCGAGTTGGGTAAAGTTTACCTGGCATTTATCGCAACTTTTGGTTTTAACATCATACAGTTTGCCGGTCGTTCTGCTTATATGGCATTAGAACAACAGCAATTAGTTTCAACTTCCATAGCACCACTTGTTCACAATATTGGTTTTTTCGCGCTGACTGCTTTTGCCATTTTAGTGTTTTGCTGCATTATATTGCTAAGCCACAGCCAACAACGTCTGATGCTACAACAACTTTCAGAGCGAGATGCGCTAACCGGTTTATTGAATCGCCGCACCATGGATATCCGGCTTAGCGCCGAGTTAAGTCGCAGCCAACGTCAGCAAAAAACGCTGAGTTTTCTATTACTGGATGCCGACCATTTCAAGCAAATCAACGATAACTTTGGCCACGCAGCAGGCGATCTCGCACTGCAACATATTGCCAAGCTCGCAGATCAACAACTCCGTGACTATGATTTGTTGTTTCGCTATGGTGGTGAAGAGTTCTTGCTGTGCTTACCAGATACCGACGCCCAGACAGCAATTCACATTGCCGACCGACTAAGACAAATAATAAACAGCTCACCGCTGTTTCTGCCTCAGCCCTACTTTTTAACGGTTAGCATTGGTGTCGCCAGTAGCCAACATTTGGACAACTGGAAAACCTTATTACAACAGGCAGATGAGGCCCTATACCAGGCTAAGCGTATGGGGCGCAATCAAGTAACATTATACCAAGCGGCTTAGCGTACCTATTGGCAGCTAAAGTCAGTTAGTGGCAGCCGGATTTCTTGTGGTTCATGGCGCACTGCGGTAATTACCAATTCGCCCTGCTGTTCGTTAAAGTCAAACTCGCCTAACCAATCCAAACGACTAATCGGCTCTAAACGATAGAAACCGTAATCATTACGGCAGAAATAGCTAAAATAATGATAGGCGCGGCCCATGGCACCCGGATCGGCCGTATAGACCGCAATGTTACCCTGCAAACGAAACTGCTGACTCAGCGGAGCAAATCCGGCAAACAGATAGCCAACGCCAACTAAGCTCAGCAGTAACAAATTTAAACTGGCTAAGGTTAATAGCAAATACCGGCCATACCGACGCCATCCCGTTAGTATCAGACCACTAAGTGCTCCCAGTGCCAAACAGATGAGCAAAAACTTTATCGGCACCAAATAAGCGCTCACCTGATACATTAATTTTGGACTGTGCCACTGCAGCGAAAACGTGTTTCCTAAAAACAGCGTTTCGATGAATAACACTACCACCACGGCTGCGCTTAAATAGAACCGAATATTAGTTGCCATTGCTACTATCCTGATAATTAATCTTGCTTTAACAACGATTTGACTAAAGCCCGCTGTTACTCTAAACCCCTACCGCAAAGCTACCAGACTACCTCATTCAGCCCGGCCTTTACTCTGCCGCCGGGGCCGACAAATGCTGTTGCAAAAAGTCTTCCATCGCACTAAATGCTGATAAACGGTGACTCTGCGTACTGAGGTAGTGATCACCTTTCTCAAGCTCAATATATTGCACCTGCTTGTTGGTTCGACTTAGTGTTCGGTTGAAGGCACGACTTTGTTGAACTGGCACAGATCTATCAAGATCACCGTGTAGCAATAACACTGGAATATCGATCGCCTGGGCGTGCGTTATCGGTGAGCGCTGGCGCAACTCACGATAATCATCACCAATTTGTTTTTTAACAATATCGAAATTGGTGTAATGCCGACTACTGCGTACCAAGGCTTCCACATCTGTTACGCCAGCAAAGCTAATCGCACATTTATAGCGTCCTGGTGACCGGATAACCCCCATCAAGGCCGCGTAACCACCATAGCTGGCACCGACAATACAGATCCGCGATTTGTCGGCAATGCCCTGGTCAATAAGCCACTGAGTGCCATCCTCAACATCATCTTGCATTTGTAGCCCCCAGCCTCGTAATCCCAGCTGCATAAAGTCAAAGCCATACCCGGCTGAGCCACGGAAATTCATTTGCAATACGGCATAGCCGCGATTGGCAAAAAACTGCGTCCAATAATCAAACCCCTCATTGTCAAAAGAAATTGGACCACCATGCGGGAAGATAATCGTCGGCAGGGGGCCAGCGGTATAACTTTTAGGGGTTGTCAGGAAGCCTTCAATCGTTAGGCCGTCACGCGCTTTATATTCAATTCTACTTTTTGCCACCATTAACTCTGGCTGAAGTTGCGCGTATTTAGGTAATAACACCTCGAGTTCGTTAGCTGCCCTGTTGCCAAGTAAATACACCCCGGCTTCCGTTTCGCTACTGGCCAGCACGATATAGCTGTTTTGATCGCCGCTACGGCTAATAATCCGGTTATGAGTATCCGGTAAGGCTTGATCTAACGCGCGCTGAAAAGCCGAATGTTTGGCACTGATATATTGATTGCCTAGCGAGATAACTTGCTGATCTTGCCAGGAGTATGCCAACGTTGCAGGAACATCGTAATTGTCGTTCGCTACCATTAGTGTCATCGCTAAGTTCGCGTCTGTTAAGTCAACTTTAAAAATAGCCAGACGCCCATCATGATAGGCAGATACATAAAGTAAATTTGGGTTTTGATCGAAACCTAACGGCCAAATTTGCTGCTCCGAAAAGGCCTCAAAGCGCCAAAGTTCACGGAATTTACTACCATTCAATCGTTCGGCGATCCAAAACTCAGTGCCATCACGAAAAATGGCAATTCTGGGTTGGTATTGCCGGTCAACCAGCCAATCCACCAAATTTCGGCGTCCATTCGCTACCATGCTGAAGCGTTTGGTTTCGAGGTTGATTTTTACGATGCTGACACCAGGTTCACTATGTAAGCCGTCGAGCGCTAATAATATATGCTGTTCATCGTCGGGCATCAGGGCCACAATATTGGATTGAAACTGTGGTGTCCGCTCCAGCCGGCGCTGTAAAGTTCCACTAACCACATTATGGTGTTCACCGGTTCCGACATCGATTACCATCAAACGGGTTTCCGAAACCGGAATACCATTCCTGGCTCCTGCGTAGGCCGCTTTCATCAGCAGGTGCTTGTTATTGGCCCACGTCAGTTCATAGATTGAGAGATCACGCGTGTCGGCCTTTATCAGGAACGAACGCTCATTTTTTACTAAGTTAACTAATGTCACCAAAACTAACTGCGCCCCCTCATGACTGAGAGTCTGTAACATCGCAATTTTTGTCCCATCGGGCGACAAGGTCAGCAAATCAGCAGAGGGATCACTGGCGAAGGCAGAGACCGGTAAGACATCCTTGACGGCAGCAGGGGTTAGTATCGGTGCCATTAACACCATACTAAATATAATTCTCAGTAAACGCATAATCCTTCACGCTTCTTCAGCAGCAACAGCTGGCAAAGTAACAAAGCAAACATAGATTATCAACAATAAAGTTATCGTAAAAACATAAACTTGGCGACTAAGCGTTACACAACGGGGGATAGCCCGCCAGCAGTAACATCGGCAACAGACTGCCCCTTGCATTCTGGGTAACAGACTATTATCGTGAGATGCAACACTTGGCTATATCAAGGATCCGATTATGAAAGCAGCGTGTTCTGTGTTGTTATTGTTAAGCCTGAGCGCTTCCGCCACCCAAGCAGATCTGCGTTTGGGAAAGTGGTGCGAATCTGATGATGGTGGGCAGTCTTGCCTGGGATTTATTTCCTATTTCCCAAATGGCGATGTTTATGGTTACGGTGTCGTTGAAGACGTATTTTACATAGCAACCGGTGACTGGCAGCAACGTGATCAACTATCCTGCCTTAATCTGACCTACAAATTGTTTAATCCACTAACTGAAACCCCCTACCCGCCTGAAGAAATTAATTTTTGTAACAGAATAGTCGACATCAACCCGCAAACTTTTGTGTATCTGGCAGATGACGGAGAGCGTCACACCATGTACCGAATTAGTGAGCAACCTGACTACAGCATGTTGCCGCAACCAGCCTATTTACAGCAACACTCAGCCAAAATACAACCGGAACTATTAACTCTAAGCCCAGCTGCCGGCAATTATGGCCTCTATCCATTAATGTTGGAAACCGTACCAGCAGAAATCAGCTTTACCATGTCCATTACGCCACATAAGGTGCTAGATCCGAGGTGGTTCCCTTATGCTTATCTACAAATTGGCGACCCTGAAGATGTCAACTTTAGGATCTCATTACATCAAAAACCAGATAGCACCGAGCAAAATATTTTAATGCTTGAATATCGTGTTGGCGGGCATTCAACGAAGCAGAAACTTGCTAGTCACATTGCTAACGGCGAAGCAGTTCATATCCGGCTCTCCTGGCAGCCGGATGGCAGCACCCGGATACACTATCGGGAGCAAACCGTGCAATACACTTTGCCGCTAAGTAGCTGGCAAAGCTACTTTGTGGTATCCGGTACCACCGCAAGCTTCCAGCGCCAACTACAGTAAAAGCACGATAAAAGTACAAAAAATTCGCCAGATTGAATCCCCCTGAGCCACAGCATGACTATTTTTCTGCAGACTATTTGTACAAGTATCAGCCAATGTCTACGCTATTAATGTTTTCTTTTCGGGGCTGAATCACCACTGTTCAGCTGCCGAATCGTGTAACAATGGGATAACTAAAACTGCATATTTTAAGGATATAACTATGGTCAAAAAATTTATGTTGGCTGCGACCCTTGCTTTAGTGGCAATGATGACTGGCTGCGCCAGCGTACCTATGGCAACTGCCGATCTGGACAATCAGGCAAAACAGTTCACGACAGTACCCAACAAAGCAAAAATTTATATCTACCGTAATGAGAACATGGGCGCAGCGGTGAAAATGCCGCTATTACTCAATGGCATGTCTGTCGGCGATACGGTGGCAAAATCTTATGTATTGCGGGAAGTTGAGCCTGGAGAACATACTATAGTCTCAAAAACAGAAAATGATGCCGAGTTAACATTAATCGCCGAGCCCGGGGTCAATTATTTTGTCTGGCAAGAGGTGAAAATGGGAGCGTTCTCGGCTAGGTCAAAGCTGCATCTTGTTGCTGAAGCTGAAGGAAAAAAAGCGGTTTTAGGCTGTAAACTTATCAAGTAATCAGGCTGCGGATACCAGCATCGTTAAAGATTAGAGTTATAACCATTAAGGCCGCGCAACGGCCTTAATGGCTTACTTGACCACTTTACATTAAATGCTTCTTAAGCTCGGCTGCAGGCTCGTATTTTTTGGCAATAGCAGCATCGAGTAGTGCCATCCCTTTCTCACGCTCCCCTTCCAGAATCATTTTTGTTCCGGTCCAAGCCATAACCACAGGGTCTTGTTGCTCAAGCAAATAACTTTCCCAACGCCTGTCGTAAGCCGCTATAGTGCGTTGAGCCTCATGGTTGCCATTTTTCGCAGCCTGATCCCACCAATAATTAGCAGACAATTCTCGGGGGACCGCAACTGCTGGCCTCACGTCAACGGCTTTACGGGCAATACCAGGCAACTTAGACAAGAAATACTGCTCAGTTTGAATGTCACCACTTAGGGTTAAACCCACTAAATCAGTCACTTCACTTTGCGGTGCAAAATTAGCCTTAACCTGTTCAAGAATACGACCATCAGGTGCAACCCTCACTAAAGCCGTTCCAACAAAACCATCGATGCGAGCTCTAACACCATCATTATGTTTAAAACTATCTAAGTTAAGCTCAGCTGGTGCGGGTTGCTTTTCTTGAACAATAAGATGAACGCCACTCTGGATATGGTTTAAATTCAAAATACTACCAAGCAAATACTGATGATTAGGCGAGCCCATCAGTGCGCCTTCCCACAGTAAATTTTGCTTAATTTGCTTCTCTACTTCCCGGCTAAGCAAATGGTTTGGCACCGTAAAATTCATATGAACGATTTTTACGTGTTTTTTATCTGAAGGCTCATATTGCCAACGTTTAACAGCACGCAGCGTATTTCGTTCAAAGGTATTCTTTGGGTAAGTATCAACGACATCAGCCGCTTGTACTGAGCCATCCTCACTAATAAGAATACGTACCAGCACATATCCCAGGGTATTAGCCACATCTTTGGGATACTTTGGCAGAGGCCGTTTAATTGCGGTTGGTGCATCTGTATGAGCTATCGAGTCATACCGGTCCTTTGGCCAAATCTTAACATCTAGCCTTAATTGTTCGTGCTGTCGCTTAGCGTCGGCAATTTGTTCCGCATCCAGCTGAGAGAGTAATAAGGCTTGCAAGTCAACCGCATCTTGTCTACCCAACTCCTCGGCTAACATAAAATAGGCTAACGCCATAACTTTATTTGGGTTAACGCCCTCACCATTAAAGTTCATCGCCGCCAGATTAAAGGCGGCATCTTCATTACCTAATGGAATAAGCGCATTAAATAGTCGTTTGGCGGTAACATAATTCTTTTCTTCGTAAGCTGTGGTTGCCTGCCACCAATCTGCTGTTGCTGGATTTATTGTCAACAAAGCGGCTACTAAGAATAACCAACGGGCTTTCATACTCATCTCCCTTTTCTGAGTTTTATATCCTGAACCGTGTCGATAATAATTGAATAGCGATAAAAATGAACATTTTTTTAACCTGGCCTACCCGACTCCTGCTGCTGTTCGTTCGGTGCAATGAAGTTTAGTGCCAAATAATCGGCTGAAGAATCAACGACTGCGCAACCACAATCCCAGCGCTGTACTGTAGCCCAAGGATTTCGCCGTGACCTGCCCCTGAGCATCCAGCACATAGTAGGTTGGAAATGCCTGGATCTGATAATCGACCGCTAGTTGTTGATTACCCAACAATACCGGCACCTGTAAATCCAGATCGGCGACAAAGTCTGCCACCTGCTCTGCCGAATCATACTGTAAGGCAATGGCATAAACGGCCAGTCCGTCGTTATCGGCCTGCAGGTACTTCAGGTTAGGCATACTTAAGCGGCAGATGCCGCACCAGGGCGCAAAAAAATATAACAGGGTTTGCTGCCCCTCCAGCTCAGCAGAACGGAACAAAGCGCCGTCGGCCGCAATGGCAATAAAGGCTGGCGCGGGCGTACCGCTGGCTAATAATGGCCGCTCTTTATACCAGCTTAGGCCAAAAAAAATCGCCAGCGCTAATACGATACTTAGAATCCAGGATTTCATGCACAACTCTGCCAGACAACAATCATAGTCAGACTGTAGCCTGCTTTGCTGATCAAGATCCAGCCTGCCCCTGACAATTGGCTGAAGGCAATAGCAGTGCGACATATTGTCGCACCCGCTGGCTCATCACTTGTCAGGGCGCCGCTTTATCGCTACCGTAGGCAGGATATGGCTTACTCTATCAAGGACCTGTTATGCGTTTTCTGCCCGCTTTGATCTTGCTGCTTGGTTTCACGTCACCCCTTGTTGCCGCCGCACCCTTAGTATTAAAACAGGGCGAAGTACGGCTGCCGATGCCGGGCAGAACCGTCACCGCCGGTTACTTTACCGCAGAAAACAGTGCCAGCCATGAAGTGGAGCTGGTTAAGGCCAGCAGCCCGGCCTTTGCCCGGGTGGAATTGCACCAACATATCCGCCAGGACGACGTGATGCGGATGGTGGAAGTCGAGTCGATTAGTCTCGAGCCCGGTGCTACCCTGGTGTTTCAACCCGGTGGTTTGCATCTGATGCTATTCGAACCTCAGGTCGAGCTGCGCCTGGGCGACAGCGTCCGGGTTTCGCTGTACTTCGCCGATGGCAGCAGCCAGGACTTTGAGCTGCCGCTGGCCGAAATGCCGCGCCGCTAGACATTTTAACGCCCTAGGCCCTCTTTCGCGCCGCAGGATGCCGCATGCTTAAACTTTGCCGTTGGCTACATAACTGGCTGGGCCTAATCCTGGTCATTCAGATTATCTGCTGGTTTTTAAGCGGCCTGATGATGGCCATTATGCCGATTGAACAGGTGCGGGGTGAACATCTGCGCCAAACCCTGGCCAGCGACTGGCAAAGCGCTGCACTGGCTCCCGCCGCTGTGTTGGCGAAACATCAGGCCGGTGCCGGCCTGACGCTGAGCCAACGACTTATACTGCAGGAGCAGCAACTCGCCGCTATACCCGTCTATCTGGTGGCAGATCAGGGACAGTTATATCGCTATCACGCGGCCACAGGTGCCATGCTGGAACCATTAACCGAGCCGCAGATCCGGCAATTGGCAGCCGCCCAATATCTTGGCGCTGGCCAGTTACAACAAAGCCATTTGCTATCGCAGCTGCCAGCAGAAGTGAAAAATCTGACACCACCGCTGTGGCAGGTACAGTTTAGCGATGCCGACCACACCACCTTTTACCTGGATCCGGCAACCGGCGTAGTGCAGCGGGTCAGAACCCAGGGCTGGCGCATCTTCGACTTTTTCTGGATGCTGCATATTATGGATTACCGCGACCGCAGTAACTTTAATAACCCGCTGTTAATTAGCAGCGCGGCCGCAGCTTTGCTATTTACCCTCACCGGCCTGGTACTACTCTGGCAGCGGCTGCGCCCAAGACGGCGCTATACCGCATAACCCCCGGGCGTTTTACCGGCACCAGTGCGCTTATCCGGGCTGATAAATAGGCTTGAGTGCGCTGCCGGCATTGCCTACAATGCCGCATCGCAATTTTAATGGCAGAATCAAGATGACCGACAGCAGCACCCGCCCGACCTTACCGGACCGTTTATCAGTAAATCCACGCAGCAAATTCTATGATGCGGCAATTTTTGAGCATGAAGTAGGCATTAAGCTCAACGGCAAAGAGCGTTTTGACGTAGAAGAATATTGCATCAGCGAAGGCTGGGTAAAGGTCGCCTCCGCCAAGGCACTGGATCGCCGTGGCCAGCCATTATTACTGACCGTAAAAGGCACAGTAGAAGCCTTTTACCGCTAACCAGCCGTTGCTAACTGCTGCGCCAGTTCCTCCGGGCGCAGCGTTAATACCTCTACCCCGTTTTCTGTTACCGCCACGGTATGCTCCCACTGTGCCGATAATTTCTTATCGCGGGTGACCACAGTCCAGCCATCTTTTTTGGTTTTCACCTTGGCGCTGCCCTGATTAAGCATCGGCTCAATCGTAAATACCATGCCGGGCTTTAACAGCATACCGCTACCGGCGGCACCATAATGCAGCACCTGCGGCGCTTCGTGCATCTCACGGCCAATGCCATGCCCACAGTATTCCCGCACCACGCTGTAGCCGCGGCTTAAGGCAAACTGCTCAATGGCAAAACCAATATCGCCCAGCCGGGCACCGGGCTTAACCGCTTTAATACCCAGCCACAACGCCTGATAACAGTCGGCCACCAACTGCCGGGCTGCCGGTGTCACCTCGCCAATCAGATACATCTTGCTGGAATCGGCAATAAAGCCATGTTTTTCCAGCGTAATATCGACGTTGATAATATCGCCGTTTTTTAAGCGTTGACTGGCCGACGGCACGCCGTGGCACACCACCTCATTCACCGAGGTATTTAGCACATAGGCAAAGCCATACTGGCCTTTGCTGGCGGGGCGGGCTTGTAACTCGTCGACGATATAGCGCTCAGCCAGTTCATTAATTTCCAGGGTTGAAATTCCGGCCGTGATCGCCGTATCCAGCATCGCAAACACCTGGGTCAACAACCGGCCAGCCTCGCGCTGTAATGCCAGCTCGGCTGCCGTTTTAAGCTGAACGCCGCTCATCCAGGCCCCCCGCCCATTTCACATCAGCCTGCTGTAACAACATCACCACCAATTGCTGATAATTAAGGGTCGGATGCAGCTCAGCCAGCATGCCCATTTTTAGCCAAAACTCCGCCTGCGCATTAATCGAGCGCGACATAGCGCCACTGGCTTTACGGATTTCTTCGTGTAGCTCATCAGCAATTTTTACAATACCCAAGTTCCTGACTCCTGCATCTCGCAATATACGAATTATATATGAAGTATATATTCATTCCTAGCGCAATAATCGCAAGCGCCTTAAGCCGCGATCTAAGCGGATGCAGATCCGCGCTGCCTGCGCCAAAAGTCGCTATTATGATGTAAAGGCCGCTCTGACATAGCGCGGTCAGCCACGGCCAGAAAAATCGTCGCCGTTATAGTTAAAGACTAAGGAGCCAGGGTGCGGCCAGCAAAGTGCAAAATAGTTATGCGCAAAGTAGTTATGCATAAAATGGTTATGCACAAAATAGTTATGGGGAGAGCATTGATGCAGAAAGTTTTGATACCAAGAGTGTTGATACTGTTAATTTGCTTACCCTTGCTGCTAGTAAGCGGCTGCAGCGCCACCATTAGCTTGCCGGCACAGGTGGCAGAGCCGCGTGAAGTGCAGTTACTGCTGCATGGTCGCCACAGCTCTATTCTGCTAACCGCCGCCGATCAAAGCCGGCTGCGTTATTCCTTTGGTGACTGGGCCTGGTATGTTGCGAACGAGCAAAGCCTGGCCAGCGGCAGCCGGGCGTTATTTCTGGACAGTAAAGGCGCACTGGGCCGGCAACAGATCGCCCCGGCCAGCACCGGAGAAAACCTCGAAGCACAAATCGGCGTTGGTATTAGCCAGCGCTGGCAATTTCAGCTTGAAGCCGCCAAAGTCGATGCCCTGATCGAAACACTGGAGCAACAATTTCAACATAGTCAGACCGCGCCTTTTTATAGCACAGAGCGCCATCTTAGTTTTATCCCCAGCGATAAGCCCTATACCATGCACTATAACTCCAATCATCAGGCCGCCGACTGGTTAAGAGCGCTGGGGCTTAAGGTAGAGGGTAACCCGGTATGGGGCAATTGGCAGGTTAAGAATGCAGAACCTACGCAGCGTTAGCCGTTATCGTAACGATGCACTGGCGAGCTGAATAAACTGAAAGACCTGTAAAAATTGCCGCTGCACTAATACCCGCTGCAATACATCGACGCTAAAATTTAGATAATCGTGCACCAGCGCACTTAACCAAAGTGCCTCTTATGGTAAAGATAATCAATTTCCCACTTTGACAGCGTGCGGCGTTCAAACTCCAGCCGGGCAAAATCATCGCGGCAATACAGTAAGGTATTGTCGCTTACTACAGTAAAAGCCAGTGGTAGTGGCACTTGCTGCACATCAAGCACAGATAATTGAATATCCGGTAGCTCGCTTTGCCAATCCAACGCCAGTAACTCCGGCGCCAAACGACGCTCAACCGGATCGTTTTGATAGTCAGCAAACAGTACCGCCAAATCGTAGTCACTGGCGTCACCAGCAGTGCCCCGCGCACGCGAGCCGTATAGCCACAATGCCGCTATCTGAGGATTGGCGGCTGCCAGCGATACTAAACGATTAAGCACAGCGGCTTGCTGCATAAAAACACCTTAAAAATCACGCATCAGGTTTATGTATAAGTTAACATACTTTCAGCAAAATGGTGAGCAAGGCCCCAGCGAGCTAAGGCAAGGACAACCGCTATGAAATATCTGATTAAACAAAAACTGCTTAGTCTAAGCGATAGCTTTAGCATTGAAGATGAGCGCGGCCGTGCGGCCTATCTGGTAAAAGGTAAAGTCTTTAGCTTTAGCAGCAGCCAAACGCTGTTTAATGCCAGCGCCCAGCCACTACTTAAGATCCGCCGCAAATACCTGACGCTGTTACCCGCCTGCCGGATTGTTAATAACGATGGTAGCGAATGGCTGGTGCGCAAGCGGTTCTGGGCGTTGTTAAAAAGCCGCTTTGTGGTGGAAACACCGTACGGGCAATTAGAGATGACCGGCAATTTCTGGCAACACGAATACGAAATCCGCCAACAGGGCCAGCTGATTGCCAGTATTTCAAAAAAATGGTTTAGCTGGTCTGATACCTATGCGGTGCAGATCCTAAAACCGGAGTGGACGGCGCAACTCTTGGCGGTAGTAATAGTGATTGACCGCTTGCAGCATAGTGATCGTAATTCTGGTGTGGGAGATTAGCGATTTAACACTAATCCAAATCCCACAACTCATCATCAGCCGCCCACAGCGCCAGCTTTTTCTGCGGAGAACCATATGAATTTAAACCGTCAGTGCTATTTTCTTATTAGTTTCTTAACCCTGATGGTGCTTGCCGCTTGCGCTAAACGCCCAGAGCTTGAAGACCTGGAACGAGGTTTTTATCAGCAACAAGCAATTTTTGAAGCCCTGTCAGAAACAGCCTGCACTTTAAAAAAAGCGCTCAACCTCAAATGGATGCTATATAAGATTGACAGTACTCAACAGGTGGATGAGACCTTGCTAAGCCAATTTAACCGAATGGATCAACTGCTATCACAGATTGGCAGCGACCATATCGTTATTCAACAAATGGGCGAAGCAGAATGTTCATTATATATAGAGCAGTGGTCTACCGCTTTTGGCGGAAATGGTGCCAACTTAGGTTATAGTTACCAACCCGCAACACTTGCAGAATACCGGCCAGAACTCTACAACGGGCCTAACGCTGAGCCATACATCCATTTTACCAAGCCATTGCTCAGTGGCTGGTATATTGAGTTCAGCAAACACTGAATCAGACTCCTCGGTATCTGACCCCAAGGATCTGCTGATAAATTTGCCTGCGCAAGCCTGAATGCTACAATTTGTGTTAATTAATCATACAGGAGCTACTAATGGCCAGAACAACCAGTGTGACTATTGGCGCGCAACTGGACGACTTTATTAGCGAATTGATTGCCACAGGTCGTTACGGTTCCACCAGCGAGGTAGTTCGCTCTGCGCTAAGGTTACTAGAGCGTCAGGAAAAACAAATGGTCGCGCTACGGCAGGCTGTTTTGGCCGGCGAACAAAGCGGAGCAAGTGATTTAACACTTAGCCAGATCGCCGCCCAGGTAAAACAAAAGCACAATATATAAACTTTCGCGGCTGGCCGCTGCACGTCCTTCGCATACTGCACCAGCAAATGGCAGCCACACAGCATTTGTTTGAATAGCCAAAATAGGATCCTCGATACAGCGCTTCGGTATCTGCCGGTCACAGGTCAGGTTAATCCACATCCCACAATTCATCATCAGCCGCCCACAGCGCCAACAACTGCGCCTGACGACTAAGTTGTTTTGCCTTGGCGGCCAAATCGCCGCTAAGCTCCGGGCTGCCTTGCCAGGCTATACCTTTATTGGCGGCTGCGGCAAGCGTGGTCCATTTACGCGCAAAGGCGGCCATCGCATCACAGGGTTCGGGTAAATCGGTGGCGCTAAGATGGTCAAACGGCACAGGTTGGGGCTGTGCGCCGGTGCTATCGCCAGCCAGGATCCAGTGTCCAACAAACCCCGGATCCTCTGGGTTTTCTACTGCCCATAACCCAACATAAGGCGCGGTATACCACAGGGCGAGATCGCGAACGTTTTTTAAACAATAAACGATCAGTTTGACGATCTGATCTAGTTGTGATCATATACTCCTTTTTTGGGAGCATGCCATGTACCTTGAACTCTTTACTACACACTTTGACACCATCATCGACAACCGTCAGTCTGCAAAAGTTACCTATCCTTTATCTGATGTTTTATTCGTGACCTTATGTGGCGTGATTGCAGGCGCAGAGGGATGGTCGGAGATCCATGATTATGCTAAAGGTCATCACGAGTGGTTTCAGAAACAAGGTTTTTTAAGTGATGGCGTCCCGGTAGATGACACGATAGCGCGTATTATTTCCAAAATTGCTCCGGAACAATTCAGGCAATGTTTTATCGACTGGATGCAAGCGGTGCACAAGCTAACGCAGGGAGAAGTGATTGCCATAGATGGCAAAACGCTACGTAGCTCTTATGCACCAGAAGACAGAAAATCGACCATCCATATGGTGAACGCCTTTGCTTGTGCGAACAAAGTGGTGTTGGGGCAGCTGAAGACCGTGGAAAAATCGAATGAAATCACAGCCATCCCAGAGCTGATTCGATTGCTGGATATTGAAGGCGCCCTGGTTTCAATAGATGCGATGGGATGTCAAACGGCGATAGCAGAGCAAGTGATAGAGGGGAATGGGGATTATCTGTTGGCGCTTAAGGCAAACCAGGGAACGTTATACAACGCAGTAGAAGCGTTATTTGCCGGGCAACGAAGTCGCCCTCTTGATGGGATTGTCATAGAAAAGAACCGAGGCCGAATAGAAGCAAGAAGTTACCATGTAAAAGACGCCAGCGAACTGAAGGGAAACTTTAGTAAATGGGTTGGTCTGCAAACCGTTGGAATGAATCTAAGTTACCGGGAAGTAAAAGGAAAAAAATCGGAACTCACTTATCGTTACTACATCAGTTCAGCCAAGCTGAACGAAGTACAGTTAGCCGAGGCGGTTAGAGCTCATTGGGCCGTTGAAAATAGCCTACATTGGGTGCTGGATGTCAGCATGAAAGAAGATGCTTGCCAGATTTATCAGAATCACGCGGCGGAAAACTGGTCAATACTACGGCAATGGTCTTTAAATATGCTAAGAGCAGAGCCATCGAAAGGCAGCATCCCCGCAAAACAAAAACGTGCCTGGATGAAAACGGATTATTTGGAAGATGTCTTAAAAGCTGGTTTCAGCAGCAGAGTGTTTGAAAATTAAACACTCATGCGGGAGCCCTGCGGTATACCATTCCGGCCAGTCGCAAATCATACCATGCGGGATTTGCTGGGTTTTTACGTAAGTTTCAATGGCCGCAAACTGGCTGTCACACCAGGCCCAGTCTTGCGCGTCGTCTAAATCCATCTTCAAGCTCCAGCATTGAATACAGTTGTTACCTGTGGCTATGGTAACAACTTCTGGCAAACTTTACCTCGCAAGCTAACGGTTTTCTGAAGAAAAGGGGGTGGGGCTAATTAAGTCCCACCCCGCTCCACGAACACTTCGGGAACACCTAGGTATCTGACCAAGAAGGTCTCTGCTCCTACTTAGAATTCTTGCACTGTGGGGCGTAGTACAATTTCATTAATGTCGACATTCGCGGGTTGCTCAATAGCATAAGCGATAGCGCGGGCAACCGAATCAGCCGGAATTTCATTCTGCTGATAAAACGCCTGCACAAACTCAGCACTGGCAGCATGTTTGCTACCGTGCTTTAACTCAGACTCCACCGCACCGGGTAAAATAGTGGTAGTACGGATAGCCGCGCCAACTTCATGACGCAAGCCCTCGTTAATCGCGCGCACCGCAAATTTAGTGCCGCTGTACACAGTACCACCCGGACTAAACACCTTCACCCCAGCTACCGATGAAATCGTAATAAAATGGCCGCTGTTTTGTTTTTCAAACACCGGCAACGCTGCCGCAATACCGTATAACACGCCCTTGATATTGATATCGATCATTTGATCCCATTCAGCCACCCGGCGTGCCGACATCGGCGCTATTGCCATCAAACCAGCGTTGTTGATCATCACATCTAACCGGCCGTAAGTGCTAACGGCGAGGTTTACTGCTGCCTCCAAATCATTGGCTTTGGTGACATCGGTAACCTGATACACCGCTTCCCCACCTGCGGCGGTAATCTCTGCCACCAATTGCTGTAACCGTTCAGCCCGGCGCGCGACTACAACCAGTTTGGCACCGAGGCTGGCCAATAACCGAGCGGTACTTTCGCCCAAACCACTACTGGCACCGGTAATTAATACGACTTTTCCTGCTACTGCATTTGCCTGACTCATACGCTGTTTCCTCGTCATCATTTAATGGGATGAAATGCAGTATAAGCTGGTGCTATCCGCATAAAAATGGAACAATATACACTTCAGAATTCCAGATAAAGGAATGATCAATGCGCGATAAATTAGCGCTATTACGCATCTTTTGCACCGCGGCAGAACTCAGGCACTTTAAAGACAGTGCCACGAAATTGGCTATATCGCCGCAAGCCGTAACACGTGCCGTGCAACAATTAGAGCAACTCACCGGTGAGTTATTGTTTCATCGTAACACTCGCCAGATCAGGCTGACGCAATTTGGGCAGCAGTTTTATCAAGACTGTCGGCAACAACTGGCACAGTTAGAACAGCTACTCAGCCCACGCGCCGCCTCCAATGAACTTAGCGGCGAAATAAGGCTCGCAGCCCCTGCAGCCATGCGCAGTATACTGGCACCGTTATTAATAGAATTTGCGCAACTACACCCACATATCGGTTTAGATTTGCGCTTATCCGATCAACACAGTGCGGTAGTCGATGAACAAATTGATTTAGGTATTCGCGCTGGTTTATTACGTGATCAGAGCTTTGTCGCTGTGCCGTTATCAGAAGTCGCCCTGTGGCTGGTTGCCAGCCCTAATTACCTTAAGCAATTTGGTCAGCCCGCGACACTAGACGATTTGGCGCAGCATCAACAAGTGAGTATGCTGGATAACGCCACGGGTAAACCCTGGATCTGGTTTTTTAAAGACGGCGCAACCTACCAACCACGCAAAGTACGCTATCTGGTAAACGATGCCGAGCAGGAGCTGGCCGCCGCAACAGCCGGGTTAGGACTGGCTCAAGTAGCCGACTTTTTGGCGGCCCCGCAAATTAAACTCGGTGCGCTAGTCAGGCTGCTTAAACACCACGAACCTACGCCCTGGCCATTATCGCTCTACCGGCCACAACGTGGGCCAGTATCCGCCAGAGTAAGGCTGCTATTTGATTTTTTAAGGAAGCGCCTTAGCGTATAAATTGACTCATCTAATACTGAGCTCAAGATAGTGCCGATAGTAGATTATCCAACCATTTTCTCTGGTATCGCGTTTAAAATTGTACGCTACTTATACTTTTGCGCAGGTTAAGCAACTGCAATAAGGCCCCACTACAGCAACAACTCCGGCACAAACAGCCAATATGCCTATCGAAAGGTTACTCGGTATCCGAAGGTCAGGTTTTACAGCTGTTCCAGCATTTTGCTGTGGGTTTCTGGAATATATGATCCGTACCACTGCCCTACTTAAGACATCTTGGTATCTGACCCCGAAGGTCTGACCCCGAAGGTCGTTCTTCGCGAAGTAGGTGGCCACTTTTTCTAAGATAGCTAAGCCCTCTGCCTGCTCAACCAATTTACAAGACGTGATGCGCCTGACTGCTCCTAATTAATCTTGACTACCTGAGGTATCCCCAGAAATTTTGTAGTTATAATAAAAATTTAGGTGATTAGGGAACATTCATGGCGGTTCCCGATCTGATCATTCGCCAAAAATCCCACACCGCGGATGCTCGCCATGAATGTTAAAACTATGCTCGCTGATTTCCTCCGATTTGTCACCCCAAAAACCATGCATAAAGCCAGATTTTCTGTCTTGTTAGATGCGGTTACTGCTCTTGCTAAAGACGCTCGTTGCACCGTTACAGCAATTGGTCGCGCTATGCCAGGGCCCTCAGACAAAATCAGCATCAAGCGAGCCGACAGATTACTCAATAATGCCAATCTGCAACGAGAGCTACCATTGATTTATGCCGCGTTGACTGCTTCTGTTGTAACCCCCCATTCCCATCCAACGATTTTAGTCGATTGGAGTAATGCGGATACCGCCAAGCGTCACTTTATTTTACGAGCGAGTATTGCTGCGGACGGCAGAGCATTAACGTTGTTGCAAAAAATCGCTGCTGAAGAAGAGTACACCAGCCCCCGTTTGCATCAGGCATTCTTAGAACAACTTAAAGCTATGTTACCAGAAGGCTGCAAGCCAATTATCGTGACAGACGCCGGATTTAAAGTGCCTTGGTTAAAACAAGTACGCGAATTCGGCTGGCATTATGTCGCCAGAGTCAGAGGGAATGTGAAGCTGAAAGTGGCAGAGCAGGAAGAGTTTATCACTGTTAACCAATTTTATCGTAAGGCCAAAGCCAAGCCCAAGCATGTCGGCAACATCTTACTCACCCAATCTCAGAGCTATGAAACACAAGCTGTTTTGGTTGGAAAAGGTTACAAGTTATTGAAAAGAGATAAAAACAGGCAATACAAAGAGCCTTGGCTATTAGTTTCCTCTTTACCAGAAAGTCATGGATATGCCGAGAAAATTGCCAAATGCTATAGCTGCCGAATGCAGATAGAAGAAAGCTTCCGGGATCAAAAAAGTCACCGTTACGGGTTAGGTAGCGATCTACATGGTACTCGCAAGAAATCACGCTTGGAGATCTTACTGCTCTTGGCAGCCCTGGCTAACTGGTTTCATTACCTGCTTGGCAGTGCGGGTGAGAAGGCTGGCTTACAACGACGTTATCAGGCTAATACCGTTAAGCATAGACGAGTGCTCGCTCTTTGTTCCCTTGGGATACTGCTCTGTAAAGAGCAAAAGCTTAATATAAGTAGGCGATATTATCAGCAAGGGCTAAAGCAAATTTTGCAGTGGATAGCTCAGTGGTGCTGGACACCGGACGATCTGATAGAGTGTGGATAATATGGGGGAGCAATTTGTGGGGATCCCTCAGCTTGACTACCCTAAAATTGCAAATACTTTTACGTTAATGTTATGCTCATTTTAGAGCAATAATTACATTAGAACGGATATTGAGTTGGAAAAAATAATCGCAACGGAAATTGAACCTCAAGGTATAGATAACGAGATTCTTAGCTACTTAGAAGCTACCCAAGATGACCTTCGTATACAAGAAGCAATACTGTATTACGGTTTTCCTGTTTTCAAAGACTATGAAGACCACTCTGTAAAATCAAAGATTGCACTTCTATCGAAAAACCATGGAATTATATTAATTTCGAGTACCGCTTCTGCCTCTATTGAACTTGATGACGAAAATCTGAGCCAAGTTTACAATTTCATTGAAGCTGCAGTTAAGAAAAGTAAATTACTTCGAATAAACAAGAATACGCTCGCGGTTAGTATAGAAAGTTTTCTATTTAACAGCCAAAGTAATGACTATGAAGGTGAAAGCGAAGTATTGAGTTCGCTTCAAGCCATCAGAGATAAACTATGCGAGATCGAGCTAACTGATCCAATCACTGATGAACACTTTAATGAAGTTAGGTCAATAATTGAAGGTGCAAAAGCTCTTAGTAAATCAACTAAGCGAAGTAAAATCTCAGAGGATCCAGCATCAAAACTAAACATTCTCATAAAGCTAGAAAATGAGATTGCTAATTTTGACATTGAGCAAAGGAAAATAGCGATAAGTCTAATTAATGGCCCGCAAAGAATAAGAGGTCTTGCTGGTTCCGGAAAGACTGTTGTCCTTGCTATGAAGGTTGCTCACATTCATCTGCAACATCCAAACAAAAGAATTTTGTTTACATTTTATACAAAAAGTTTGTATGGCCTAATTGTTGAAATGATTGGTAAATTCTACCGTCACTTCGCTGGGTCTGAACCTAACTGGGAGATGATAGATGTCCACCATGCTTGGGGAGGGAGATCTATTGATGGAGTTTGTTATAATGCTTGTATAGAGAACTCTATCAACCCTTTGCCATTTCAGCAAGCAAAAGCCTTAAATGATCAAGATCCATTTAATGAAGTGTGTAAGCACGTCCTGTCGCGCCCAGTTCAAAGTAAGTATGACTACATTCTAATTGATGAGGCTCAAGACTTGCCAAATAGTTTTTTTAAGCTTTGTTATGAGCTATCAAAAGGCACAGAGGCAAAATTTAAAAATATTATATGGGGCTATGACGAGCTCCAATCAATTTTTAATGTATATCAGAGAACTCCTGAGGAATTATTTGGTCGTGACGAGAATGATGAAGCAAAAATTGATCTGAAGAAACTAAGGAAAAACTTAGGATTTGGTCAAACCAATGACTTAATCCTATATAAATGCTATAGAAATCCATTAGAAGTGTTGATTACCGCACATGCATTAGGATTTGGATTATATAGCAGTTATCCTGTTCAAACACTTGAAAACGAAGATCATTGGAATGATGTTGGATATCGTTTGGAAGAGGGGTATGACTTAACTGTTGGATCTGAAACTGTCATAACACGAGATCGTCAAAATAGTCCATTATCTATTTATGAATACCAAACTCCCAATGAACTAATTAAACTATATAAAGCGGCAAGTATCGATGAAGAATGTATGTGGATAGGTGACAATATTGAAAGCTCAATAAGTCAGGGGCTTAAGCCGCATGATATTATGGTTATATCAATGGACGATCGTAATGCTAAATCATACTTCTCAATGCTTTCAAAAGTACTTTCATTTAAAGGCATCAGATCTAATAACTTGCTAACAGCCTCGTCAGCAGCACCACCATTCAAGCTTGAGGATATGGTCACATTGACAACTGTGCATAGAGCAAAAGGCAATGAATCTGTAGAGGTTTTCGCTATCGGTTTAGATGCTTTATTTCCTTTGCGTCAAACGCGTAGTGGTAGAAACAAAATTTTCACAGCGTTTACGAGAACTAAGGCTTGGTTGAAAGTAAGTGGTATAGGAAGTAGAGTTGACGGCTTTTTTTCTGAAATTGAGCAAAGCCTTAAAAATAGTCCAAGTTTGAAATTTAAGGTTCCAGATACTGAGAAAATAAAGAGAGATCATGATAAAAAACCACAGCAAATAATACAAATTCAAGAAGCTTATGGTGAATTGTTGGCTCAGGGTTATACAAAGGAGCAAATACAGTTTGAGCTGGGGTTAGCCACTAAAGAAGCAGGTTCATATGGTGAGCCAGAGCTTTAACCAAAACATTAGAGAGACAATTTCATTAGCAGAGAAGTTTGGCCTTTTATTTCAAGCTGGCTCTTGTGTATCTTTGGTTACTCCTCCAGAAGTGAAGTTTATGTCTCGCAGAGCTGTATCTTACAGGGAAGTTTACGATACAATCGTATCGTTCCAGTCATTTAATTTAATGTTAGAGGATAGATCTTTTTTTCAATTTACAGAAGTTGAAGCAAACAGTGACGTGAGATTGGTATACTATCCAAATCCTTATCAATTTGTAGAATATTTATCTGAGCGCAGGGAGATATTGAAACTACTTGAAAGTGAGGAAATTACTGATATTGAATACGAGCAGTTTACGTCTGAAGCTGATTTCACAAGCGATATTCCTGTTATTCGTTATGATCTATCGCTTAACCAACATTGCAAGTTGTACCACCCGGCAGCTCACTTCCATATTGGATTTCATGCAGAGAATAGATGGCCTGTTGATCGTGTTCTAACCCCAAAGGCCTTCTTTTTGAAAACACTTTACAGTTATTATCAACGTAAATGGAAAACACAAGAACAGAATACTATTGATGAAATTGAAAATGTCTTTGACATGCTCTATCGTGAAGAAATACGTAAAAATTGTCCTTTGATTTCAGAAATGAGTCCAAAACACTTTGATAGAATTGAACACGAAAGATTGCACTTCAGATAGGTTATACCGAAGGTGCTTCAGA